>NZ_OBMU01000001.1:755311-850034 GCF_900218065.1 Novosphingobium sp. Chol11
CCCCGCCGCCCCCGCCGCCTCCGCCGCCGCCTCCGCCGGTCGCTGAGTGCAGCCCTGGGCCGTACATCGTCTTCTTCGAATGGGACAAGTCGGACATCACGCCTGATGCCGCCACCATTCTGGACAACGCGGTTTCGGCCTACAGCAACTGCGGCAGCGCCCAGGTCATGCTGGCAGGCTATGCGGACCGTTCGGGTTCGGCCTCGTACAACGTCGGCCTGTCGCAGCGCCGTGCGGACGCCGTCAAGGCCTACATGGCTTCGAAGGGCATCCCCGATGGTGTGATGACGACCCAGGCGTTCGGTGAATCGAACCCCCGCGTCGAAACCGCCGACGGTGTTCGCGAACTGCAGAACCGTCGTGTGGAAATCACCTACGGTCCGGGTTCGGGTCAGTAAGCAAGATCTCCATCTTTCGGGATGGATCAAGGTTGAGGGGCTGGTCGAAAGACCGGCCCCTTTTCCTTTGCGGGGTGTAGGGCGACATGGTGCTGCACAGCACCGGAGGAAAGGGGAGCGGCGGCGATCCGCTCGACGGGTTGGCATTCTGAACTATATGCGCAACAAACAGCGTCTTGCTGCGTTCGCCAGCCATGCTTCATCGGGAGTGCATTTGATCATGAAACGTGCTGCAATCGTCTTCGCGCCGCTCGCCCTTAGTCTTGCCGCATGTGCAAGCACTGACGTCAGCACCGTCAATAGCGGGGCCGCTGGAGCCTCCAGCGCCCGCGCCGTTCTTCTGGCGGCGGATGGTTCGCGCCGCGGCGAGGCCATGGTGACGGAAGCGGTGGACGGCTTGCATGTGGCGGTACGGGCGATGGGGATCACCCCTGGAGTTCATGCGGTTCATGTGCACATGACGGGTACTTGCACGCCTCCCGACTTTGCCAGCGCGGGCGGCCATTGGAACCCCACGGCCAGGCAGCATGGCAAGGACAATCCTGCGGGCATGCACATGGGAGATATGCCGAACCTCACCGCTGGTGACGATGGCACGGGTCGGATGGAGTTCGTGATAGCTGGCGCTACGCTACGTAGCGGAGCCAATGCTGTGCTCGACGCGGATGGCGCCGCGATCGTGGTTCATGCGCAGGCGGATGATAACAAGACCGATCCTGCGGGGAATGCAGGCGGGCGCGTCGCCTGTGGGATATTGTCCGCTGCATAAGGCGACATCGTGGTGGACGCACGCACTCTATAAAGCGGCGGACGTGGCGGGATAGGTCGCCGCAATCTCGTAATGCGCGCCGCTCTGGGTCAAATGGCTTTCGAACAGGGCAACTTCATCCACCGTGAAAGGCGCACTGGAGAGACCGGCATGATGGGTGATGAAGCCTTCCGTATCGCCGCCGCTCCTTCCGAAGCGCGCCAGGGTTATATGCGGCAGGTAGGCGCGTTCTTCTGCCGGGAAGCCTGCTGCGACGCAGGCGCGGTCAATCTTCCGGTGAAGGTGTTGGAGAGCGTCGTGCGGCTGGACGCCTGCCCATAATATATGGGTGCGTCCCTTGCGATCGAACTGGCCGAGGCCCGCCAAGGAGAGCGCGAAGGGCGAAAAGCGAAGGGACGACAGCGCTTCCGCAAGGTCATTGGCGTGGTGGCGGTCGGCATTGCCTATGAAGCGCAACGTCAGGTGAAGTTGATCGTCGTCCTGCCAGCGTGCTCCGGCAATGCCGCCCATCAACGACAGCAACCGCGTCCGAATGTCCTCCGGCGGGCGAATGGCGACGAACAGGCGGTGCATGTTGCCGATATAGTGATGTCTGGCCGGGGCGCCAGCGGACAAGCGTGCCGATGTGGCGCTATTCCTTCCCCGGAGCGTTGGCTCTTCCCTTGAATTGCCACTCATATGGGGCGATAATAGCGATATCGGCGAAAGTGCGCCGGCGAAGGAGACTATCTCATGGCCAATTGGTCTGACCCCCGATCGAATATTGCCGGTTTCGGCGGGGCGACAGTGGCGCGCGGCGAGGCTTTCGACGCTGGCCTGCGCAGCTACATGCTATCGGTTTACAACTATATGGCGAGCGGCGTGCTGCTGACCGGCATCGTCGCAATGCTGTTCGCGTCCAGCGGCTTTGCCTACCAGATCCTGGCTGGGCCGGGCATTCTAAAATATGTGATCATGCTCGCACCGCTTGCCTTCGTGATGGTGATGAGCTTCGGCATGAACCGGCTGTCGACGGTCGCCATGCAGGCTCTGTTCTGGGCCTATGCGGTGACGATGGGGCTTTCGCTCTCATCGGTCCTGCTGGTTTATACCGGTACGTCGGTGGCGCAGACCTTCTTCGCGACGGCTGCAGCCTTCGCGGGGCTCAGCCTGTGGGGCTACACGACGAAGAAGGATCTATCGGGCTTCGGCACCTTCCTGATCATGGGCGTGGTCGGCCTGCTGGTCGCATCGCTCATCAACCTGTTCCTGCGCTCTAGCGCGCTGGACATGGTGGTCAGCTTCATCGGTGTACTGCTGTTCGCAGGCCTCACCGCCTACGACACGCAGAAGATCAAGAACATCTACGCCCATGTCGCAGGGACCGACATGATGGGCAAGTCGGTGGTGATGGGGGCGCTGAACCTCTATCTCGACTTCATCAACATGTTCCTGTTCCTGCTGCGCTTCATGGGCAATCGCGACTGATCGCACGCTTGCGGACGAATCGAAAAGGCCCGGTGGAGCGATCCGCCGGGCCTTTTTCTATGGGTAGTTCAAGAGGAGTCAGGATGACTTTTGCATCTGCGCAATGAGTGCGCCGTCCAATTCCTTCTGCCGTTTGTAGGCCGGGCGTTCGCGCAGGCGGGCGGCATAGGCTTCGAAGGCTGGGCGGCTATCGATGGTGCCGAAGGTCAGGCCCCAATCCACTTGAGAACCGACATAAACATCGGCGGCGGTGAACTGGTCGCCGCAGATCCATTGGCCGCCCGACACCGCTTTCTCCAGTGTGGTGACGGTCTGGTCATAGCTGCCATAACCCATCGACCGTTCTCGGCCTTCGGGCACAGTGAGGCCGAGCGCCTTGTTGGAGACCGCTGCCTCGACCGGACCAGCGGCGAAGAACAGCCAGCGGTAATAGTCGGCCCGCTGGTCGACGGACGGGGCGAGACCGGCGTCCGGGAAAGCGTCGGCCAGATAGGCGCAGATCGCGGCGGCCTCGGTCACGACCTTGCCCTTGTGCACGATGGCGGGAACCTTGCCCATCGGGTTGATGGCGAGATAGTCGGCCGCGTTCATCGTGCTGTCATAGTCGAGGATGGTCATGTCGTAGGGTTGGCCAACCTCCTCCAGCATCCAGCGGGCGATTTGTCCGCGCGACATGGGGTTGGTGTAGAAGGCGATGTCTGTGGGCATGGGGTTCTCCCTTAAGTGCGTGAGCGGGAGAGTGCCGCAAGTCGAGGCTGTGGACTATCGGGAATTTTGGTTGGTGGCTGCGATCGTGAGCGCCTCGGCTGTTGCGCTGGCCCACCCCCTGGCGCCCTTCCGCTTGCGGGAGGGGGGACAAGTTGATCCCGGCCTCTTTGCCCCAAAAAAAAGGGCGGCTTCAGGAGCCGCCCTTTCATCTCATCCGCTTCAGGCCGCTTACTTGGCCGGTTCGGCGGGCTTGGCCTTGCCACCCTTCTTGCCCTTCTTGGGGGCCGCCGGGATGATCTCGAAGGCGAGCGCCTCGTCCTTCAGCCTGACATGCACTTCACCGCCATGCACCAGCTTGCCGAACAGCAGTTCCTCGGCGAGCGGCTGCTTGATCTTTTCCTGCATCAGGCGGCCCATCGGGCGAGCACCGTAGAGCTTGTCATAGCCCTTCTTGGTGAGCCAGCCCTTCGCCTCGTCGTCCAGCGTGATGTGGACGTCGCGGTCGGCCAGTTGCAGTTCAAGTTGCAGCACGAACTTGTCGATGACCCGCGCCACGATTTCCGGCGGCAGATAGCCGAATGGCACGATGGCATCCAGACGGTTGCGGAATTCCGGGGTGAAGAGCTTCTTCACCGCATCTTCCTGCACATCGTCGCGGGTCAGTTCGCCAAAGCCGATGCTTTCCTTCGCCATGTCCGACGCACCGGCATTGGTGGTCATGATGAGGATGGTGTTGCGAAAGTCCACCGTCTTGCCGTGGTGATCGGTCAGGCGGCCATTATCCATCACCTGCAACAGGATGTTGAACAGGTCCGGGTGGGCCTTCTCGATCTCGTCCAGCAGGAGGACGCTGTGCGGGTTCTGATCGACCGCATCGGTCAGCAGGCCGCCCTGATCATAGCCGACATAGCCCGGAGGGGCGCCGATCAGGCGGCTGACCGAGTGGCGTTCCATATATTCCGACATGTCGAACCGCTGGAGCGGAATGCCGAGCAGATTGGCCAGCTGGCGGGCAACCTCCGTCTTGCCGACGCCGGTGGGGCCGGAGAAGAGATAGCTGCCGATCGGCTTTTCCGGATCGCGCAAGCCCGCCCGCGACAGCTTGATCGCGGAGGACAGAACTTCGATCGCCCGGTTCTGGCCGAACACGACGCGCTTCAGATCCGTGTCCAACGTCTCCAGCACCGACTTGTCGTCGGCCGAGACGGTCTTGGGAGGGATGCGCGCCATGGTCGCGATGACCTGCTCGATCTCCTTGGGCGTGATCGTCTTCTTGCGCTTGCTCGGCACCACCAGCATCTGCATCGCGCCGACTTCGTCGATCACGTCGATCGCCTTGTCCGGCAGTTTGCGATCGTTGATGTAGCGCGCCGACAGCTCCACCGCCGCCTTGATCGCGTCGGGGGTGTATTTGACGTTGTGATGTTCCTCAAAGGCGTTGCGCAGGCCCGCGAGGATCTTGACCGTGTCCTCGACCGAAGGTTCGTTGACGTCGATCTTCTGGAACCGGCGCAGCAGCGCGCGGTCCTTCTCGAAATGGTTGCGGAACTCCTTGTAGGTGGTGGAGCCGATGCAACGGATCGTGCCGCCCGACAGGGCAGGCTTGAGCAGGTTGGACGCGTCCATCGCCCCGCCGCTGGTCGCGCCAGCGCCGATCACCGTATGGATTTCGTCGATGAAGAGCACCGCATGCGGCATCTTCTCAAGCTCGGTGACGACCGCCTTCAACCGCTCCTCGAAATCACCGCGATAGCGGGTGCCCGCGAGCAGCGCGCCCATGTCGAGGGAATAGATCACCGCTTCCTTCAAGACGTCGGGAACCTCGCCCTCGACGATCTTGCGCGCCAGGCCCTCCGCGATCGCGGTCTTGCCGACGCCCGGATCGCCCACATAGAGCGGGTTGTTCTTCGACCGGCGGCACAGGATCTGGATCGTCCGGTCGACTTCGGCGCTGCGGCCGATCAGCGGGTCAACCTTGCCCCGCGTCGCCTTCTCATTGAGGTTGACCGTGAACTGCTCCAAGGCACTGTCCTTCTTGCCCTTGCTGTCCTGCGCCTTCTTTTCCTCCTCCTGAGAGCCCTTTGCAGCGCTTTGCTCAGGAGCGGCAGTACCCTTGCCGACGCCGTGGCTGATGTAGCTGACGGCATCCAGTCGGCTCATGTCCTGCTGCTGGAGGAAATAGACGGCGTAACTCTCCCTCTCGGAGAAAAGCGCGACGAGCACATTGGCTCCCGTCACTTCATCCTTTCCGGAAGATTGCACGTGCAGGATGGCGCGCTGGACCACGCGCTGAAAGCCGCTGGTGGGGGAGGGGTCGCTTGATCCCTCCAGCTTCAGGCTGTCGAGTTCGCTGTCGAGATATTGGGTGACGGCGTCGCCCAGTTCGCCAAGTTCTACACCGCACGCCTGCATCACCTTCGAAGCGTGCTCGTCATCGATCAGCGCGAGGAGCAGATGCTCCAGCGTCGCATATTCGTGGCGGCGCTCCGACGCATGGGTCAGCGCGTTGTGCAACGTGGTTTCAAGGGCGGGTGCGAAAGATGGCATTTCTATTCTACTCCTGAGCCCGCAAGAGGGGCTGTCTTGAACCATATGTCGGCATTGCTCGACGGCGGATCAAGGAGGGGTCCCTGATCGCCGGAATTGCCAGACTGCCCGTGCCCGAAGAGACCCTGTTCAGGGCCGCAAGGGGCGGGGCGCGGGTTCATCGCTTGAATAACGCCTCGGCACTTGATTTGTGGTTAACGGCGCTTTCAATCTTTGATCTGGTGCGGGCTATTTCACCCTCCAGCGCCGCGATGCGCTCTTCCAGATCGGCAAGGGACAAGGGACCCAAATCCTGTCGAAGCAGTTGGGCCAGCGGATCATCAATCTTGCGAGGCAGATCGTCGTCCATGTCCATATATGCCAATGTTGACCCTCGCGGCGGCTCTGTCAATAAGGGGCTTGAGCCGCTGGCGAATTTCAGCTGCGGCTTGATGATGGGGCTGGGGGAACGTGATCATGGCGATTGAGGCGGCGTTGCCCCAGGAAATGATGGCGGTCGCCATTCCCGTTCCGGGCGGCCCTGAGGCGCTGCTGCTCGAACGCCGGCCTGTGCCTGTCCCGGCCGAGGATGAGGTGCTGATCCAGGTGGCGGCGGCGGGCGTCAACCGGCCTGATGTCTTGCAGCGGGAAGGAAAATATCCGCCGCCGCCGGGCGCTTCGGACATTCCTGGGCTGGAAGTTGCCGGAACCATCGTCGCGGCTGGCGGCAGCGCCGGACGGCTGATCGGCCAGCGCGTCTGCGCCCTGCTGCCGGGCGGCGGCTATGCGGAATATGCGGTCGCGCCTGCCGGGCAGTGCCTCCCCGTTCCGGACAGCTATGACATTGTCGAGGCGGCGGCCTTGCCAGAGACGCTCTTCACCGTCTGGACGAATTTGTTCGAGCGGGCCTATGTCGTCGGCGGTGACACGGTGCTGGTGCATGGCGGGACCAGCGGCATCGGCACCATGGCGATTTCGCTTTGCCGCCTGTTCGATATCACCATCATCGTCACCTGCGGCAGCGACGCGAAATGCGAGCAGGCAAAGGCGTGGGGCGCGGATCATGCCATCAATTACCAGGAACAGGACTTTGTCGAGGAGGTGAAGCGCATCACCGGTGGGCAGGGCGTGCAGGCCGTGCTGGACATGGTGGGCGGAGACTATGTGCCGCGCAATCTCCAATGCCTTGCCGAAGATGGCCGCCATGTATCCATCGCGGTGTTGGGCGGTCCAAAGGCGGAAATCTTCATTCCGGCGGTGATGTCCCGGCGGCTGACGCTGACCGGATCGACGTTGCGCCCTCGCTCCTCCGCCTTCAAGAGCCTGGTCGCCGATGAAATCGTCCGTGAGGTCTGGAGCTTCGTCCAGGAACGCAGGCTGCGGCCGGCGATGGACCAGCGTTTCCCGCTCGCCGAGGCGGCACGGGCTCATGCGCGGATGGATGCTGGGGAGCATTTCGGAAAAATCGTGCTGACCGTCTGACGCGGCGCCACAGTAGCAATTCCGTCACATTCGGCGCGGGATTGTAACATTGCCCGGCTAAGGATTCGGTCCCGAGGACAACAGCTCCAAAGGCCCGCTTCATGAATGCCATCACGCGCTTGCCCTTTCTGGCGGACATGGATGAAGGCGCGCGCAGCCTTGATACGCCAGAGCGTGCGGGGAAGCGCAAACGTTACCGCACCATCTGGATCTCCGATATCCATCTCGGCACGCGCGGCTGCAATGCCCGGATGCTGATCGACTTCCTCGACAGCGTCGATAGCGAGACAATGTATCTGGTCGGCGACATCATCGACGGCTGGAAGTTGAAGCGCCGCTTCCACTGGCCTGCCGCGCATAATGACGTGGTCTGGCGCATCATGAAGCGGGCCAAGCGCGGCACCCGCGTCGTCTATATTCCCGGCAATCATGACGAAATGTTCCGCCAGTTCACCGGCCTCAGCTTCGGCGGCGTCGAAATCAGGCGCAAGGCGATCCATGAGACCGCCGATGGCCGCAAGCTCCTCGTGCTGCACGGGGACGAGTTCGATACCATCATGCTCGCCCATCGATGGCTCGCTTTCGTGGGGGACGCGGCCTACACGTTGCTGATGCGCCTGAACGTCGTGGTGAACGCCGTCCGCCAGCGCATGGGCCTGCCCTATTGGTCGCTCAGCAAGACGGCCAAGCACAAGGTCAAGAATGCGGTCGAGTTCATCTCCCGCTTCGAGGAGGTCGTCGCGCATCAGGCGGGCACGCGCGGCGTCGATGGCGTTGTGTGCGGTCATATCCACAATGCCGAAATGCGCGAGATCGGCGGCATCCAATATTATAATGACGGCGATTGGGTGGAAGGCTGCACGGCGCTGGTCGAACATTTCGACGGACGCATGGAGGTGCTGCACTGGGCCGATGAGGTTGCCGCGCGCACCGCCGCCGCCGACGCGAAGATGGCCGCCTGATGCGCATCGTCATTGTGACCGACGCCTGGTCGCCCCAGGTGAACGGCGTCGTCCGGACGCTCCAGACCATCATGGCGGAGCTTGAGGCGCGGGGTCATGCCGTCAAGATCATCTCGCCCGATCTCTACGGTTCCCTCCCTTGCCCGACCTATCCGGAAATTCGGCTCGCATTCGTCCGATCAAGCGTCGTTGGCGAGGCGATCGCGGCCTTTCAGCCGGACGCGGTCCATATCGCGACCGAAGGACCATTGTGTCTGGCTGCGCGGCGCTGGTGCCTGCGGGGCGGGGTGCCTTTCACCACCGCATATCACACGCATTTCCCCGACTATGTCTCGCGCCGGACGGGGCTGCCCGCCAGCTGGTTCTGGTCCTATATCCGCTGGTTCCATGGTCCTGCCCGGGCGGTGCTCGTCTCCACGGGATCGGTGCGGCAGCAGCTCCGCGCGCATGGCCTGGCGCAGGTGCGGCCGTGGGGCAGGGGCGTGGACCTTGCCGCCTTCACGCCCGAGGCAGAGCCGCCAGCGCTCTTCGCTAGCTTGCCGCGGCCCATCCAGCTCTATGTCGGCCGCGTCGCGATCGAGAAGAATCTCGAAGCGTTTCTCGGCAACGCGCATCCCGGCAGCAAGGTCGTCGTTGGGGATGGTCCCGCCCGGGCCCAGCTGGAAACCGCCTATCCCAACGCGCATTTTCTCGGTCCGCTGTTCGGGGCGGAGCTTGCCGGCGCCTATGCGGGGGCTGACGTGTTCGTCTTCCCCAGCCGCACCGACACGTTCGGCCTTGTCATGATAGAGGCGATGGCCTGCGGGACGCCCGTCGTCGCTTATCCCGTCAGCGGCCCGATCGACATCGTGACCCCGGCGAGCGGCGCGCTTTCCGATGATCTGGAGGACGCCATCACCCTCGCGCTGCGTTGCGATCGTGCCGCCTGCGCCGCCCAAGGCCGACGCTTCAGCTGGGCACGCAGCGCCGACGAGTTTCTCACCGGCCTCCACTGCATCGATGTCGCCGCGAGAGACAGCGCGGCCTGACGCTTTTCCTTGCTCCACCGGGCTTCTTGCACTATCTCAGGACGGGCGTGGCCGCCCTGCTTGGGCGGCCCTTGTTGTTTTTAGTGCCGGAGAATCCTCGTGTCCCAGCCTCTCATGCCCCATGCGACCGCCAGTTGGCTGGTCGACAATACCGCGCTCGGCTTTGATCAGATCGCGGAATTTTGCGGGCTGCACATCCTGGAAGTACAGGCGATCGCCGATGACACGGCTGGCATCAAATATACCGGCCGCGATCCCGTCCGCGCCCATGAAATCACCATGGACGAAATCCACAAGGGTGAGGCGAACCCCGATTACCGTCTCAAGATGCTGAAGGGTCCCGAGCCGGTTCGCCGTACCAAGGGGCCGCGCTACACGCCGGTGTCGAAGCGTCAGGACAAGCCAGATGGCATCGCCTGGATCCTGCGCAACCATCCGGAAATCTCGGACGGCGCGATCGGCAAGCTGATCGGCACCACCCGCACCACCATCGCCGCGATCCGCGATCGCACGCACTGGAACATCTCCAACATCGTGCCCAAGGATCCGGTGACGCTCGGCCTCTGTTCACAGCGCGAGCTGGATGCGCTGGTGACGAAGGCCGCCAAGAAGGCGGGAATCGAAGCGCCGACCGACTCCCGCCTGGATGGCGACCGCGAAGCGCTGATCGAAGAACTGCGCCGCGAGCGCGACGATGCCGCCCGCCGCGCCGAGGAAGCGTTGAAGAGCGAGTCCGACCTGATCTCGGGCGCCGCGACCATCCTCGACCCGTTCAGCAACAACCAGGGTCAGGTCTGATCCTCTTCTGATGCCCTGCTTTACGCTTGCGTAAAGCAGGGGTCCGGCTTACACCTGCCTTAATGGAGAGCAGCGAAGCGGTCTGGAAAGACCATTATAATCATCCCAATGCCTGGGATCAGTCCTTTCCCCCCCTGTCGATGGTCGACATGGTCGTCGCCAGCGCGAAGGCCAATCCCGACGCGGCGATGATCGATTTCCTCGGCCGCCACACAACCTATGGCGAGATGCTGCACGCCATCCGCCGCGTGGCCAAGGGCCTTCAGGACATGGGCGTGCGCAAGGGCGACCGGGTCGGCCTCTACCTTCCCAACGTCCCCCATTATGTCGCCGCCTATTATGGAGCGATGATGGCGGGGGCGATCGTCGTCAATTTCTCCCCCCTCTACACCGCCGCCGAACTGGAACATCAGGTCGAGGATAGCGGCACAAAGATCCTCTTCACGCTGTCCGCCAAGGCGCTGCTGCCGACCGCGCTGGAGGTGCTGGACAATAGCAGCCTGGAACGGCTCGTCGTCGGCTGCGTGGCGGAGGCCTTGCCCCCTGCCAAGTCGGTCCTCTTCCGCCTCTTCAAGCGCAAGGAGACGGCGCAGATCCCCCATGATCCGCGCATCACCAACTATGCCGACCTGCTGCGCCATGGCGAAGATTCGGCGGCTGTGGAGATCGATCCCGTCAACGATGTCGCCCTGCTGCAATATACCGGCGGCACCACGGGACGGCCCAAGGGCGCGATGCTGACCCACCAGAATCTGACCGCCAACGCCCGCCAGATCCGCCTCATCGATCCCCACCCGGAGGCCGTCGATCGCATCATCGCGGTGCTGCCCTTCTTCCACGTCTTCGCCAACACCTGCGTTCTCAACCGCACGGTGCTGAATGGCGGAGAGATGGTCATGCTGCCCCGCTTCGAAGCCGTGCAGGTGCTCGCGGCGATCCAGCGGACCAGCCCCACATCGATGCCCGGCGTGCCCACCATGTTTCAGGCGCTGCTCGATCATCCGGCGACGCCCAATATCGACTTCTCCTCGCTGCGCCTCTGCATTTCCGGCGGCGCGCCATTGCCGCTGGAAGTTAAGCAGCGGTTCGAGGCGGCGACCGGCGCGAAACTGGTCGAAGGCTATGGCCTTACCGAAAGCAGCCCCGTCGTCTGCTCCAATCCCTATGAAGGGCTGAACAAGTCCGGCACCGTGGGCCAGCCGATCCCCGGCACCCACGTCAAGCTGGTCGATCGCGAAGACCCGACCCGCCCGCCACCACCCGGAGAACCGGGCGAATTAGTCTTCGCCGGGCCGCAGATCATGAAGGGCTATTGGCAACGCCCCGACGCCGACAAGGATGTCTTTGTCGATGGCTGGCTCCGCACAGGCGATGTCGGCCTCATCGACGAGGACGGCTATGTGAAGATCGTCGACCGTTTGAAGGACATGATCGCCGTCGGTGGTTTCAAGGTGTTCCCAAGCCAGGTCGAAGCGGTGCTCTACCATCACCCCGCCGTCAAGGAAGCGCTGGTGATCGGCATCCCCGACGCCTATCGCGGCGAATGCCCCAAGGCGTTCGTCACGCTTCAGGAGGGCGCGGACATCGATGGGGAGGGCCTGAAAGCCTGGCTCAACCCCCAGCTCGGCAAGCATGAAAAGGTCTGCGAGGTCGAAATCCGCCTGAACCTGCCCAAGACGCTGGTCGGCAAATTGTCGCGCAAGGAACTGGTCGCCGAGGAACGGGCCAAGGCGCAGTCAGCGACGCGGCAGGCTGGAACCACTGCCTGACCGTCCCTATCTTGTGCGCCACACAGGATAAGGAACCAAGCGAATGGCCGAAGACATCGCGACGCTGGCAGGTGGCTGCTTCTGGTGCACCGAGGCGGTCTACCAAAATCTGAAAGGCGTCCGGTCAGTCGAGAGCGGCTATATCGGCGGCCAGCTGCCAAACCCGAGCTATGAGCAGGTCTGCTCCGGTGCGACCGGCCATGCCGAAGCGATCCGCATCGCTTATGATCCGGAGGAGATCTCCTATGGCGACTTGCTCGACATCTTCTTCGCCACGCATGATCCGACGACGCTGAACCGCCAGGGCAACGACATCGGCACCCAATATCGCTCGGCCATCTTCCCCCATTCGCCAGAGCAGGAAGCGGAAGCCAAGGCTGCGATCGCCCGCGCGCAACCGGATCATCGGAACTCGATCGTCACCACGATCGAGCCTGACGCGCCCTGGTATCCCGCCGAGGACTACCACCAGAAATATTGGGACCGCGTCGGTGACCGGAACCCCTATTGCATGGCGGTCATCCCGCCCAAGCTCGCCAAATTGCGCAAAGGCTTCGCCGAACGGATCGAAGGCTGATTACCAAAAATAGGCCCCTCCCTTTTAAAGGGAGGGGAAAGGCGTGGGTAACGAGCGCCAGCGAGCCGCTTCTTCCAACACCCTTCCTCCGTTCGCCCTGAGCCTGGCGAAGGGCGTTCTTCCTTTTCTTAGAAGAACGAGGCTTCCACAGGCTCATCCCAGACGGGAATAGATTGGAAACCCCAAAAGCGCTTAGGCTAAGGTTAATCCAGACCATGCCATGCCCGCAGCAGTTCACAGGGGAATATCCATGCGCCCATTCATGACGATCGCCGCAGCCACTATCATGCTCACGCTGCCGGGCTGCATCGCAAAGACGGCGCTCGACGTCGCCACGCTGCCGGTCCGCGCCGGGGCGCAGGCCGCCGACTGGGCGACCACCAGCCAGGAAGAGTCCGACCGCAACTACGGCCGCCGCATGCGCAAGCAAGAGGCACGAGAAGCCCGCGAACGCAAGCAAGCCGAAGAACAACGCCGTCGCGAGTGCAAACGCGCTGGCTATCGGGATTGTTATTGAGCGCGCAGGCCCCGCTAACCTCAATACTCTCCTCCGTTCGCCCTGAGCCTGTCGAAGGGCTCCACTTTTTAAGGACAGAGGGGCCCTTCGGCAGGCTCAGGGGAGGCTTCGACAAGCTCAGCCCGAACGGGGTGGGTGTGATTTCGATCTAAGGCACTAAGCCACGACATCCTGTGCCTCCGCGCCCCACGCACCTAAACCAAACACCCGCCGGATCAAGCCGCCGCCCGCCGCAACCGATCATTGATCGCCACCCCGATCCCTTCGTCCGGGATGGGCGCAACCGCGATATGCGACGCAGCGCTCGCATCGGCCACATGCAGCGCCGCGAACAGGTTGGCCGCCGCTTCCTGCACATCGGCATCGGGGCTGAGGTTCAGATTGCACGGCATCAGGCCAAAGCCGATCAGATATTCATCCTTCTCCGCCCGCAGCGCGTTCAGCCGCACCGGCTTGGATGGCGCATAATGGCTTTCCAGCTGTCCCGGCGCTTCGATCCTGGCCTTCTCCGCCCCGACCACCACCGGTAGCCCGCTCGCGTCCTTCAGCATCGCCGCCGTCACCGGTCCAGGCCGCAGCAGTCGGATGCGATCCTCCTCTGGCGCAACAATCGTGGATTCCAGTCCTTCGCTCGTCGGCCCTTCGTCCAGGATCAGCCGCACCTTGCCGTTGAGGCTGGCCAGCACATGCTCCGCCCGCGTTGGGCTGATCGCGCCGCTGCGATTGGCGGACGGCGCGGCAAGCGGCCGGTGACTCTCCCGGATCAGCGCCCGCATCGCCGGGTGCGCGGGCAGGCGCAATGCCACGGTCGGAAGGCCCGCCGTCACCAGCGATGACAGGCCGCTTCCTTCCCGCACCGGCAGCACCATGGTCAGCGCGCCGGGCCAGAAGCGCGCTGCCAGCCGGTCCGCCACTGGCGAAAAGACGGCAAGCCGCTCCGCCATCTCCTGGTCCGCGACATGGACGATCAGCGGGTTGAAGCTTGGCCGCCCCTTGGCGCTGTAGATTGCCGCGACCGCACTATCGTCCGTCGCATCGGCGGCGAGCCCATAGACCGTCTCGGTCGGCACCGCGACGGGCTCGCCCGCGCGGATCAGCAAGGCGGCCTCGCGCAGGGCTTCGGTGCCATAGCGGCAGATGCGGGTGGAATAGACAGGATTTGGGATGGTCACGGCCCCCGCGATATAAGCCCCTCCGACGTGGAGTAAAAGTCCATTACTACAGAAGAATGACAGGCCCGTTCGCCTTGCCGGGGCGGGGCAGGGGGGCTAAGCCCGCCGCATGACCGACGATATCCTCAGCCGCATCGCCAGCGCGCTTGAGCGCATGGCACCGCCGCCCGCGCCCTCGGCGGACCTCGGCGCCGCATCCGCCTATGTCTGGGACGGCAGCGCGATCCAGGCTGTCGACGCGTTCGAGCCGGTAAATTATGACCTCCTGACCGGCATCGATGCGCAAAAGGCGACGCTGCTCGAAAACACCCGCCGCCACGCCGCGCACCATGCCGCGCATGACGTGCTGCTCTGGGGCGCGCGCGGCACGGGCAAGTCCGCCGTCGTCGCCGCTGTCGTTGACCGGCTCCAACGGGAAGGGGCGGACATCGCCCTGCTGCAATGCGCGATCGATGAACTGGCCAGCCTGCCGCGCCTCTTTTCGCTCCTGCGCACGACGCAGCGGCCGTTCATCCTCTTCCTCGACGACCTCGGCTTTGACGAAGGCGGCGTCGGCGACGCACGCGCGCTGCGCTCCCTGCTTCAGGGCGGGACGGCGGCGCGGCCCGCCAATGTCCGCCTCTACGTCACCTCGAACCGTCGCCACATCGTTCCGCGCCACCTTTCCGAGCAGGATGACCCCGTCAATCCGCGGGACGTGATCGATGACAAGATGGCGCTGTCCGATCGCTTCGGCCTCAGCCTCGGCTTTCACGCCATCGACCAGCAGGCCTATGTCGATATCGTCACCGGCTATGCCGACAGTCTCGGCCTCAGCTTCGACCCGCTCGAAGCGATTCAGTGGGCGACGCAGCGCGGCAGCCGTTCGGGCCGCGTCGCCTGGCAATATGTGGTGGAGCTGGCAGGCCGCAACGGCCGCGCGCTCTGATCCTTTGTTTGCCGATTTCCTAACCAGCACTCGGTTTGGAGCGCTTGGAAATCGTCCATGATCATGTTTTGAATGATCGTCACCCCGGACTTGATCCGGGGTCCCGCTTCTTATCTCACGCCGCCCGGGGAGCGGGACCCCGGGTCAGGCCCGGGGTGACGGAAAAGGAGCCTTGGTGCGGATGCGCCCGCATATGCGATCACGGCCTCAATCACTTGCCCCCAGTCACCCGCCAGATCACGCCGCCGACATCGTCGCTGACCAGTAGCGCCCCCTTCGCGTCGCCAGCGACATCGACCGGCCGCCCCCGCGCATGCCCGTCCGCATCCAGAAAGCCGGTCAGCACATCGACAGGCTTGGCCTTGCTCACTTCGCCATTGGCGGCGAAGGGCACGAAGACCACCTTGTAACCCGCCGCAGGCTTGCGGTTCCAGCTCCCGTGCAGTCCGACAAAGGCTCCGTTCGCGAACGCGCCGCCGATCTTCACCTTGTCGGCAAAGGCCAGCCCCAGCGGCGCGACATGATTGCCCAGCGCATAGTCGGGACGCTTGGTATATTCGCGCACTTCGGGCCGCTGCGGCTGGACGCGGCGGTCTTCGTAACCGCCCCAATAATTCCACGGCCAGCCATAAAAGCCGCCGAACTCGATCCGGGTCAGATAGTCGGGCACCAGGTCGCTGCCCAGCATGTCGCGCTCATTCACGACACCCCACAGCGCGCCGCTCTTGGGCTCGAATGCCAGCCCGACCGGATTGCGCAGGCCCGAAGCATAGATGCGATAGTCGCCGGTCCTGGGATTGACCTCCAGCACCGCCGCCCGGTTCGCTTCGCCTTCCAGACCGTCTTCGGCGATATTGCTGTTGGACCCGACGCCGACATAGAGCAGCCCCGTCGGGCCAGCCGTCAGGCTCTTGGTCCAGTGCATGTTCGGCGCATTGGCGGGAAGGTTCAGGATCTTGCGCCCCTTTGCGGTGATCCGCGTCTCGCCCTCCTTATAGGGGAAGGCCATCAGCGCGTCGGTATTGGCGACGTAGAGCGTCCCATCGACCAGTGCCATGCCATAGGGCGAATTGAGCCCGGTCAGGAACGGCGTCTTCACCTCCGCGCGCCCGTCGCCATCGGCGTCGCGCAGCAAGGTGATGCGATTGGCCGAAGGCACGCCCGCGCCCGCCTTGTTCATCAGGTAATTCATCACCCGATCGACCAGCCCACCGGACGGGCGCGGCGGGCTGTTCGTCTCGGCCACCAAAATATCGCCATTGGGCAGCACCAGCATCGATCGCGGATGGGCGAGTCCGTCGGCAAAGCGCGCGAGGGCAAGGCCCTTGGCCGCCACCGGCTTCTCGCCCGCCGTCCACACCTTCACTTCAGCGACGTTGATCGTGGGGATGAGTTCGCTGCGAGGAGCGGTGAACACCGGCTCCTTGCCCGTATCGGCGCCCGCCGCCAGCTTCGCCTTATCCCCTTGCGCCAGATAGAAAATGACGCCCCCAGCGATCAGCAGGAGGATAAGGGTGATGGCGATCAGATGCTTCTTCATGGCGCTTGTCTATGCTGCCGCAACGCGCGCCGCAAGGCGTGCTATCGGTCCCGTTCGCGCAGCCACAGCAGCAGCGCGATCACGCCGCCCAGCGCCGCGCCCGCCAGCAGCCCCGCGCTCGGCTGGCCCATCATGCCGCCGATGATCGCGCCGCCCAGGATCAGCAGCGCGATGATGGCGCCCGCGCCCGTCGGATTCTTCTTGCCATTGGTCATCGCCACCGCCCTTGCCACGACCCGCGGGCCAAGGCCAGCGCTTTGCTCACCGGCCCGCCATGGCACATGCCCGTCCCGATCCAACACAACTGTGCCGCAACGGGACTTGGCTAACGGACCATTCACCCTCGTAACCCGCCGCAGCCCGTCAAAGCATCAAACTGGCACGGCGCTTGAACCGTGCCTCCCATCGGGGTAAGTTTTTTCAAGGGGTTCTCATGCAGTTGCCATATCTGTCCGGCCGCAAAAGCTATGAGGATGCGGCGGAACTGATGGCGGCCTTTGGTGACAATGCGGGCTATGAAGCGGCAGCGCGCGCCGACCGCAGCCGCGACCTTGGCAACTACATTCATTTCTGCCACTGGCGCCAGATCGAGCGGCTGATCGTGCTGCTCGCGCACGACATGCCGCTCGGCACGGTTCACTAAGCGCCGGGGTTCAGAGCCGCAGCCCGGCCGTCTCCGGCAATCCCGCCAGGATGTTGAGGTTCTGCACCGCAGCACCCGCCGCCCCCTTGCCCAGATTGTCGAGCGCCGCCACCAGCCGCACCTGACCCGCATCGTCATTGCCGAAAACGAACAGCGCCAGCCGATCCGTCGCACCGACATGCTCGATCGCGACCTGGCCAAGCACGGCGCTTTCCTCAAGCGGAGCGACGCTCACGATCGGCGATCCCGCATAAGCGTTCGCCAGCGCCGCATGGATGTCGGCAACCTTGGGCGCCCCCGCCATCGCGCGCAGTTGCAAGGGCACCTCGACGATCATGCCGCGATAGGCGTTAGCCACCGCAGGCGCAAAGATCGGCGGATGCGACAGCCCCGAATAGCGCAGCATTTCCGGGATATGCTTGTGCGTCAGGCTAAGCCCATAAGGCCGGAAAGCGCTCGGCGCGCCGCCTTCACTCTCGAACTCCGCAATCATCGCCTTGCCGCCGCCGGAATAGCCCGACGCGCCCGACACCGTCACCGGCCAGTCTGCTGGCAGCAGTCCGCCCAGCACCAGCGGCCGCACCAGCGCCAGGAAGCCGGTCGGCCAGCAGCCCGGATTGGACACGAACCGCGCGTTTGCCAGCTTTTCCCGATGACCCGGCTCCAGCTCGGCAAAACCATAGGTCCACCCATCCGCCACGCGATGAGCGGTGGACGCATCGATCACGCGCGTGCGGTCATTGTCGATCAAGGCCACCGCTTCGCGCGCGGCGTCGTCGGGCAGGCACAGGATCACGATATCGGCGGCGTTCAAAGCCTCCCGCCGTGCCGCCGCATCCTTGCGCTTGTCTTCGTCCAGCGTGATGAAGGACAGTTCGGGCCGTCCTGAAAGCCGCTCGACAATCTCAAGCCCGGTGGTGCCGATCCCGCCATCGATGAAAATCTTGTGAGTCACGCGCCGATCCTCCGCCGCGAAATAATGGGTTCTGCATGATCATCCGCCAGCCGGGCGACCACGTCCGCCAAGGGTTCGACCACCACGGCCATCCAATGCGCATTGGCATGCAGCAGATTGTCGCCGTCCGTCATGATGCCGACATGGCCGGGGAAGAAGACGAAGTCGCCCCGCCTCAACGGCTCGTCGGAGGGCAGGGGGTCGCCAATGCCCTCGCGCTGCAAGTCCGTGTCGCGCGGCGCCTTGATCCCGCACTGGCCAAGCGCGACCTGGACAAGCCCCGAACAGTCGATGCCGCGATGGCCGCGACCGCCCCAAACATAGGGCTGGCCCAGATAGCGTAGCGCCACCGCGACCCAATCGCTTTCCAGAACTTCGGCGCCCACGGCATGGCGCTCATGCACATAACCTTCGGCGCAGGCGATAAAGCCGTCCTCGGCTTTTCCGGTGAAGAGCGCGCCGCCCGGCCAATAGTCGCGAATGGGCGACTTGATGTCGGCCGCGCTGAACAGGGGCGCTGTACCAGCGAACACCCGATGATCGGTCTGTTCGTGCACGTCCAGGGCGTCGCGCCGCACATAGCCGACATAGCCGTCATGCCCGCAAAAGCCCCAGGCCCAGTCCGTCGTGACGTCCAGCGCATGAAAGCTTTCGCCGCGCAGCAATTCGCTTACCGCAGTCGCGGTAACCGTCGCTGAGGCAAGGACCGGCGCTCCCGCCGCGACGCAGGTCAGTTCGATCGAGCGGGCGTAATGGGCTGAAAACAGCACCCCTGCCAACGACAAGTCGGCAAGATCGCCGCGCGCGGCATGGATGCGGCTGTCCAGCTTGACGGAGCGGCCGTCCAGTTTGAACCGGATGCGTTCAGGCGGTGCGTTCCGCAGAGTTGAAGTCGTGGCGTTCATCGCGGCCGGTTCCTGCGATGAAATGGTGAAACGCGTCAAGGAATTCCGCCCCTTTGGCGGTCCGGGTGATGAAAATATTGCGCCGGTCGGCCGCATCGCGCTCCCGGCGAAGATATCCGAGCGCGGAAAGCTTGTTCAGCGCCCGGGTAATCACTGGCTTCGACACATGCAGCGCTTCCGCGAGTCCCCTGACCGTATGCGGCCCGGAGCTGATGTACACTGTCATCATCAGCGCCATTTGCCGATTGGTGAGGTCGGGCCTGCCGGATCGCACATAATCGACCAGCGTTCGCATCCATTGGCCGAGTTGTTTCAGACCGGGGCGGTTGAGCTCAGAGCTCTGATCATGTGCAGAGGCGGCATCCATGCCCCCGTAACGCATAATGCACAATCCGGTTGCGTAACGGCCTCATGCCACAGGATCATTTCCGCCCTGATTTTTCATAACGTTGTTCCAGCAGACGGAAAACGGCGCGCAGGCCCAATGCCTCACCACCCTTGGGCCGCCCCGGCTTTGGCGACGGCCGCCAGGCGAAGGTGTCGAGATGAATCCATTTCGCCTTGTCCGGCACGAACCGCTTCAGGAACAGTGCGGCAGTGATCGCGCCAGCAAAGCCGCCTTCGCCCGCATTGTTGATGTCGGCGATGTCCGACTTCAGCATGTCGGCATAGCCATCCCATAATGGCAGGCGCCAGCTCGGGTCGTCCACTTCGCCGCCCGCCGCGTCCATCTCTGCCGCCAATGCATCATCATTGGTGAAGAGGGCAGGGAGGTCGGGTCCAACGGCGACCCGCGCCGCCCCCGTCAGCGTGGCATAATCGATGACAAGCTCCGGATCATCTTCGCCCGCCAGCGTCAGGGCGTCGGCCAGCACCAGCCGTCCTTCCGCATCGGTATTGCCGATTTCCACCGTCACCCCCTTGCGGCTGCGCAATATGTCCCCCGGCCGGAAGGCGTTCGCGCCCACCGCATTTTCCGCCGCCGGGATCAGAACATGCAACTGCACCGGCAGGCGCGCGCCCATGATCAGCCGGGCGAGCGCCAGCGCATGCGCCGCACCGCCCATATCCTTCTTCATCAGGCGCATGGCCGATGACGGTTTGATGTCCAGTCCGCCGCTGTCGAAGCAGATGCCCTTGCCGACGATGGCGACGCGCGGATGCTTGGGATCGCCCCAGCGCAGTTCGATGAGGCGCGGGGCAAACTCCTTGCCCGCCGCCCGCCCCACGGCATGGATCATCGGAAAGCCCTGCTCCAGCGGGTCGCCCTTCGTCACCGTGAAGCGCGCGCCGAAGCTTTCCGCGACCTTCGCCGCTTCCTCCTCCAGTTGCGCAGGCCCCATGTCGCCCGCCGGAATATTGACGAGGTCGCGCACCAGCGCCACCGCCTGCGCCAGCCTTACCGCCGCGTCGATCTGCGCCACCTCGCCGGTCAGCAGCACGCGCGGCCCAGCGGCATTGTCGTCGCGGCGATAGCGGTCGAACCTGTATTGCGCCGTCAGCCAGCCAAGCATGGCTGGCCCGGCCGTCCCCTCCGCCAACCGATATTGCCCCTCGGGCAATGTCTCCGCCAGCTTGGCGAGGCACCAGCTGCTGAGTTTCGACCTGTTCGCGACCCCCGCGACCACCGACCAGTCCGAAGGCTCGTCGCCCGGAATGATCGCATGCTCATAACCTTTGCCCGCGAATTTCTGGGCGGCAACGATGGCGCGCACTCGCTGCGGCTGGGCGGAAAGCCAGCTTTCGAAGCTTTCCGCATCGACGATCTGGATCATATGGGCGGGCTGGTTGTTATCTGCTTTCAGCAGGTCGGAATAATCGGTCATGGGCAGGGTTCTGGACAAGGATGGCAGGGTTGGAAAGCCCCATTTTCGCCGCGCTGCCGTCTCCATCTGCCCTCGCCATGTTTGCGCCTCAGGCGCGAAAGGCCTAGATTGATGTCAACGCTAACTGGCAAGGAGAGAGACATGGTTATGCATGGCGATGATGCGCGGCAGCAGGCGCTCCGTGCACGTGCCTATCAACTGGCGGAAAGCGGAAGGTTCGACGGCGCACATGCGGTCGAACAAGCCCTGATCGCGGAAGGTTGGCCCAATGCCGCCGCCGCTCTTCAGAGCAGCTATGCCCGCAAGGCGATCAGCGAGCGCTGTCTGGCGGCCAAGCCGCATTGATGCAGCAATCGATGATGCGAAAGAAGGCGGGGCCGGTCGCAGGACTGGCCCTCTTTCTCTGTGCCTGCACCCCGACCGCCAGTGATCAGCCGGAACGGCGCGCCGACAAGGGTGAAGATGCCGCTACGGCAAATTTCCTCAACCGCATGGCAGGCGCGGAACAACCCAAGCCGCCGTCCGAGCCTTTCCAGCAGGCTGAAAAGACCGATCTGCTGGAGTTTCTCTACGCCTGGCCCGCCCAGGCGTCTGCCGTGCCGCAGATCGCCGCCAAGTTGCGCAAGGATATGGAAAGCGGCAAGGTGGACGCGCTCAAGATGGCTGCGGACGACCGGAAATCGGCGCAGCAGTCCGGCTTTCCTTTCCACGCGCATAGTCTGGAGACGCGCTGGACCGTCGCGGCCGATACGCCGCGCTTCCTGTCGCTTCGCTCCAGCCGCTACACCTATACGGGCGGCGCGCATGGCATGACGGGCTATGACGTGCTGCTGTGGGACAAGGCGCGCAAGCGGGAAACCAGCGTGAACGCGCTCATGACCTCACCCGCCGCCTTTGCCGAAGCCATCCGCACGTCCTTCTGCGACGGCCTGGACAAGGCCCGCGCGAAAAAGCGGGGAGGGCCGATCATGCGCGGCGATGATCCTTTCACCCAATGTATCGATCCGATGAAGGAAGTGCTCGTCCCCACATCTCGCGGCGGCAAGCTGATCGACCGGATCGTCGTCGTTGTCGGCCCCTATAGCGCGGGCTCCTATTCGGAAGGAACCTATGAAGTCCCGCTCGCGGTAGACGCCGCCATGCGGAAGGCGATCAAGACCGAATATCAGAACGCGTTCGCGGGAGGCTCATAACGACACCTCTCCCCCGTTCGCCCTGAGCTTGTCGAAGGGCCTTTCCTTTAGCCTGTCGAGACCTCTGGTTAGGCCAGCCTAAGCCACCGGCGCGCCATAAAGATCATGCTCGTCGGCATCCTCGATCACCACATCCAGGATGTCGCCAGCTTTCAGCCCTTCACCAACATCGCGCAGGAACACATTGCCGTCGATCTCCGGCGCATCTGCCTGGCTCCGCGCGGTCGCGCCGACCGAACCATCCTCGTCCGGCTCGCCGACCTCATCGATGATCACCGGCAGCACGCGCCCGACCTTCGCCTGCAACTTGGTGGCCGAGATCGCGGCGGTCTTCTCCATGATCCGCTGATAGCGTTCTTCCTTGACCTCTTCCGGCACCGCGCCCGGCAAGTCATTGGCCGCCGCGCCCTCCACCGGCTCGAACCGGAAGGCGCCCACACGGTCCAGTTGCGCCTCGTCCAGCCAGTCGAGCAGATATTGGAAATCCGCCTCCGTCTCGCCGGGGAAGCCGACGACGAAGCTCGAACGGATCGCGATGTCCGGGCAGATGTCCCGCCACTTGCGGATGCGGTCGAGCACCTTCGCCTCGTTGGCGGGCCGCTTCATCGCCTTCAGCACATTGGGCGATGCATGCTGGAACGGAATGTCGAGATAGGGCGTCAGCAGCCCCTCGGCCATCAGCGGGATCACATGATCCACATGCGGATAGGGATAGACATAGTGCAGCCGCACCCACGGAGCCGCGCCCTCGCTCGTCCTGAACTGGCCCAATTCACGCGCCAGGTCGGTCATATGCGCGCGCACCTCACGGCCCTTCCACTGGCGCGGATCATGCCGCGTATCGACGCCATAGGCAGACGTATCCTGGCTGATCACCAGCAGTTCCTTCGTGCCAGCCGCGACCAGCTTCTCCGCTTCGCGCAGCACCGCATCGATCCTGCGCGATACCAGGTCGCCCCGGATCGAGGGAATGATGCAGAAGGAGCAGCGGTGGTTGCAGCCTTCCGAAATCTTGAGGTAGCTGTAGTGACGCGGCGTCAGCTTCAGCCCGCCTTCGGGCACCAGGTCGACAAAGGCGTTGGGGATCGGCGGCGACGCGTCATGCACCGCATTCACCACCTGCTCATATTGATGCGCGCCCGTAACGGCCAGCACCTGCGGGAATTTCTGGCGGATCAGTTCCGCCTCGTCGCCCATGCAGCCCGTCACGATGACGCGGCCATTCTCCGCGATCGCCTCGCCGATCGCCTCCAGCGACTCTTCCTTCGCGGAATCGAGGAAACCGCAGGTATTGACCAGCACCACGTCTGCCCCGGCATAATCGGCCGACATCAGATAGCCGTCGGACCGCAGCTTGGTCAGAATGCGCTCGGAATCGACGAGGTTCTTCGGACAGCCGAGCGACACCATGCCGACCTTCGGCGCTTCGGGAATTTTGGTTGCCATGATCGGCGCGCACATAGGGATTTTCGCGCCAAATGTCACGCCCGTGCGAAAGATCAGCCGGGGCTGGGCGCCTCACCCACGCCATGCCCTTGAACAATCTCGATGATAAGGTCGCCGGGCTCCAGCCTTTGTGCCCCCTCTTCCCAAAAGCCGATGACCCGCTCGCCACGATAGATGCGCACGCCCAGCCCGGTGCGGATCGCCGAGAGCGGCCCGCCGATCTCCTCCGCCACGGCCGGGCGTTCATGCAGTTTCACCGCGCCGCCGGACGCCGCCAGGTCCGCCATATAGTCCGCGATATGCCGCCCGCTCGTGCTCCCCGCCAGCAGCAGCCCGGCAAAGCTCACCGGGTTGATCACCGTCGTCGCGCCAGCCTGCCGCGCGGGCAGCTCATTATCCTCGTTCCGCACGACGATGCTGATCGGCAGCCGAGGGGCGAGATGCCGCGCCGTCAGCGTGATCAGGATCGACGTATCGTCCCGCCCGGCCGACACGATCATGGATCGCGCCCGATCGATCGCCACGTCCTTCAGCGTCTTGTCCCGCGTCGAATCGCCGCACATCACGTTGCAGCCCAGATCCTCCGCCTCCACCAGCGGCTTTTCCTGCGGATCGACCACCACGATCTCGCGCGGATCGACGCCCCGTGCCAGCAGTTCCCGCACCGCCTCGCTCCCGCTGGTGCCGAAGCCGGTGACGACGATATGATTATGCAGATCGGCCTGAATGCGAGCCATGCGCCACCTGTAGAAGATGTTGCGGAAAAAGAGATTATAGGCCGTCCCCAGAAAGATCAGCCATACGAACAGCCGGATCGGCGTCACCAGCAGCGCCTCGAACAGCCGCGCTTCCGGGCTCACCGGCACGATGTCGCCATAGCCGACCGTGGTCACGGTGACGGTCGTGAAATAGAGCACGTCAACAAAGCTGATCTGGTCGTCCAGATTGTCCTTCAGCCCGTCGCGCCCGACCCAGTGGATCAGCAGCACCAGCGCGATCAGCCCGAACACCAATCCCACCCGCCAGGCAAGATCGGCCCACACCGGCATGGAGGACCGCCGCCGCAGGAAGCCGGTCTGCGCCAGGGGAGGGCGGGCGGGGTTGATCCTCATCGCGCGGCCCGGTCGCCCCTCACGCCTCGAACAGCCGCGCCGTCGCCGCCATCGCCCCATCCTGCGTCAGGTCGTAATGGAGCGGCGTTACGGTCACATAGCCTTCCGCGATCGCGGCCAGATCACTGCCCTCCGGCACCGAAGAGCTGCTGCCAAGCCCGAACCAGTAATAACGATAGCCGCGCGGATCGGTCCCCTCCACGATATGCGTGCGATCGACGTCATGGAAACCCTGCCGCACCACGCGAATGCCCTTCACCGCATCGGCGTCGATCGCGGGGAAGTTGACGTTGAACAGCAGGCGCGGGCTCGCGGGCATGTCGACCAGCGGGCGCAGCACCTTCTCACCCCAGGCACGCGCAGCGGCGAATGGCACTGCATCGCCCATCCCCTCGCGCGCATAGACCTGGCTCAGCGCAATCGACTTGATGCCGGAAATCGCCCCCTCCATCGCGGCGGACACCGTGCCCGAATAGGTGACGTCCTCGGCCAGATTGGCCCCGCGATTGACGCCCGACAGCAACAGGTCGGGCTTGGCATCCTTCATCAGGTGCCCGACCGCCATCATCACCGCATCGGTCGGCGTGCCGGTGACGCTATAATGTTTCTCGCCATGCTGCCGGATGCGCAGCGGCCGGGTCAGCGTCAGGCTGTGCCCCGCGCCCGACTGCTCCTCGGCAGGCGCGACGATCCAGATATCGTCCGAGAGCGTCCGCGCAATCTCCTCCAGCACCTTGAGGCCGGGCGCATGCACCCCATCATCATTGGTCAGCAGGATACGCATGCAGACTCCTCAACCCTTCTTCCTACCGTCATCCCAGCGAAAGCTGGGATCTCAGGAGATGTCGCACAACCCGGCCTGAGACCCCAGCCTACGCTGGGGTGACGGCGCAAGACGGAAGCCTTACCTCGGCTCCAGCCTGTCAATCCCACCCATATAAGGCTTCAACACCTCAGGCACGATCACGCTGCCATCTTCCTGCTGGTAATTTTCCAGCACCGCGACCAGCGTCCGCCCGACCGCCAGCCCCGACCCGTTCAGTGTATGCAGGAAGCGCGTCTGCTTCTCCCCTTCCGGCTTGAACCGCGCATTCATCCGCCGCGCCTGGAAATCGCCGCAGTTGGAAATGGAGCTGATCTCGCGATAGGTCTGCTGGCTCGGCAACCACACTTCCAGGTCGAATGTCTTCGCCGCCGCAAAGCCCATGTCGCCGGTGCACAGCAGCACCTTGCGATAGGGAAGCTCCAGCGCCTGCAACACGCCTTCGGCCGCCGCGCACATGCGTTCATGTTCGGCCTCTGATTCTTCGGGCTTGCAGATCGCGACCAGTTCCACCTTCTCGAACTGATGCTGGCGGATGAAGCCGCGCGTATCCCGCCCCGCCGATCCCGCTTCCGACCGGAAACAGGGGGTCAGCGCGGTCAACCGCATCGGCAGGCTCGCGACATCGACAATCTGCTCGCGCACCAGATTGGTGAGGGAGACTTCGGCGGTCGGGATCAGCCAGCGCCCATCGGTCGTGCGGAACAGGTCCTCGGCAAATTTCGGCAGCTGCCCCGTGCCGAACAGCGCCTCGTCCCGCACCAGCAGCGGCGGGTTCACTTCCTCATAGCCATTGTCGCCTGACTGGCGGTCCAGCATATATTGCGCCAGCGCCCGGTGCAGCCGCGCCATCTGCCCGCGCAACGCCGCAAAGCGAGCGCCCGAAAGCGCTGCCGCGCCCTCGAAATCCAGCCCCAGCGCCGGACCGAAGTCGGCATGATCCTGCGGCGCAAAGTCGAACGCGCGCGGCTCACCCCAGCGGCTCACCTCGACATTGTCCGCCTCGTCCGCGCCCTCGGGCACATCTGCGGCTGGCAGGTTGGGAATGGCCGACAGCAGCGCGTGCAGCTTCTCGCTCACCTCCCGGTCTTCATTCTCCAGCGCGGGCATGCTTTCCTTCAGCGCCGCGACTTCGGCCTTCAGCGTCTCGGCCTTCTCCATGTCCTTGGCCGCCATGGCCGCGCCGATCGCCTTGCTCGCTTCATTCCGGCGCGCCTGGCTCTGCTGCAATTCGGTCTTGATCGCCCTGCTGCGCTCATCCAGCGCCAATATGTCCGCGCTTGAAGCGGCAAGCCCCCTTCGGCCAAGGCCGACGTCGAAAGCTGCGGGATTTTCGCGGATGAAACGGATGTCGTGCATGGGTCAGCCCTATGCCGTTCCGCGATCAGCCGCGCAACCCTGCGCGCTCCCGTCCGTTAGGGACTGCAAGACATAAGGAAAGGAGCCGCTGATGTGGATCGATCATGACGCAATGGTGCTGGTGGCCGATGGTCGCAAGATGCTGTTCTTCCGGAACAAGGGCGACCGCATGGCGCCAAATCTGGAAGCGGAAACAGTGAAGGTTCAGGAAAATCCCGCAGATCGCGATCAATCCACCGATCTGGCGGGGAAAGCGCCATCGATCATTGGTGGTCAGGCGACCATGGGCAAGACCGACTATCATGAACAGGAAGAGGCGCGCTTCGCCGTCGAAGCGGCTGACATGCTCAAGCGTCGCGCGCTCGCCAATGATTTCGAAAAGCTGATCATCGTCGCCCCGCCGAGCGCGCTCGGCGAAATGCGCAAACATTATCACAAGGAAGTGCAAAGCCGCCTGGTGGGCGAAATCGCCAAGGATCTTTCCAACCATCCGGTTCCGGAAATCGAAAAGATCATCGCCCAGAGTTGAGCTTGCCAACGAAAAAAGGGGCGGCCCCCCACAAGCCGCCCCTTCTGCACGCCCCCGCGTGAAAGGCTGAAATGGCCGGATCCGGGCAGCTAACGCCCACCTCCAGCTCCGGTAAATCTTAGCTCCAACCCCAGTCTCCGTTCGGGCTGAGCCTGTCGAAGCTCGTCCTGAGCGCCTGCTGCAAGCAGGCAGTCGAACGGGCCCTCTGCTCCTTTCCAAACGGCCAAGCCTGGTCAAGAAGGCACAGGCTGGTCGATACCCAAAGCTTCAGTCCCGCTTCGCCTTCCGCTCGGCAAAGCGCCGCCGCGCGACCAGCGCGACCGCGCCCGCGCCGAACAGCAACACCATCGGCGGCGCAGGCACATCATGCCCGCCGCTGCTGGTGGAACCGCCCGAGCTGCTGGACGAGGTCGAGGAAGATGTGCTCGACGATGTCGAGGTGGACGAGGATGTGCTGGACGACGTCGAGGATGATGTCGAGCTAGACGTTGACGTCGACGAGCTGCTCGTCACATTGCCGCTGGAGGTGGACGTCGAAGAACTGCTCGTCACGTTCCCGCTGGACGTGGAAACATTCCCGCTGGAGGTCGAGACGTTTCCGCTCGACGTCGACACATTGCCGCTCGACGTGGACACGCCACCAGTCGAGGTGGAGACTCCGCCGGTCGATGTCGAAACGCCGCCCGTCGTCGAGCTGGTCGAACTGCTGATGCCGCCCGTCGAGCTGCTGGTCGAGGAAATCACCACCGATCCGCCGCTGCTGCCACCGCCGCTGCCGCCGAAAAATCCTCCGAAGAAACCGCCGCCGCCAAAGCCGCCGCCGCCGCCCGCCAGCACCACCGGGGCAGCGCCGCCGCCGGACATGGGCATTTCAGCTGCTGGAAGTGGAGCGGGCAAGGGAATCGGCGCGCCTTGCGTCACCACAGTGATGGTCTGCGGCTTGCGGGGAGCGGCCCGCTTCACGATCTTGCGCTTGAGCGGGCGGACGGCATAGCGCTTGGGCGCGGCCTTCACGCTCTTGGTGCTCTTGACCACGGCCGGGCGCGCGCTCTCCGCGACATGGACGGCGCCACCGCCGATGATCGCGCCACCGCAGGTGAAAGCGCATAATTTGGCCAGTGCCATCCGTACCGACATAGCTATCCACTCTTCTTCGTCTTGAAGCTTCGGGCCGCGTCAGTCGCCTTTGGCAGCCATGAAACTGTTCTGTGCTTCTAAAAAGGGGGAAGAACAGTTCAACTTCAACGTCATTAACCTTGAATATAGGCTATAAGTTGGTGGGCGACGTAGAACAGCACCAATCTTTATGGTTAACGTCTCGTTTTGATACGCTGGTTGTTAACGATTGGATTGTGTTTTTCTTTGCAGCGGTGCGCTGGCGGATGAGGGCGGAATCGGCCGGGGCAGGGGCCGTTTCCCCTCCTCGGCGCTCTTGCCTCTCTGTATGGCTGATGATTGCGCGCTTGTGTCGTCCCGCGCCGCTCGTTATTAGGCGCCGTCAATCATAAGTCACGGGCTACCGGCGCTTTTGAGCCGGAGCCTCTCGAGTCGGAGAGCCAGATGGCATCGGTCCTGAATTCCGATAAAGACGGCCATAATCCGCCGAAATCGGCTGTTATACTTCCCCCCGACTATCGTCCTTCGCCCGACGAAGAGTTCATGAATCCCCTCCAGCTCGAATATTTCCGCCAGCGCCTCTGGGACTGGAAGAAGCAGATTCTGGCTGAGGCGGAAGGCACGCTGGCCGTGCTGCAGAACGAACCCCTTCGCGAGCCCGACCTCAACGACCGCGCGTCGAGCGAGACCGACTGGTCGATCGAACTGCGCACCCGCGACCGTCAGCGCAAGCTCATTTCCAAGATCGACGCCGCGCTCCGCCGCATCGATGATGGCGAATATGGCTATTGCGAAGTGACCGGCGAACCCATTTCGCTCGGCCGTCTCGAAGCTCGTCCGATTGCGACCATGACCGTCGAGGCGCAGGAACGGCATGAGCGGCAGGAAAAGGTCTCGCGCGACGATTAACGCTTTATCCACCGATCCCTGCCAATGTCCCGGCAAATAAGCGGGTCATTGCAAGGTATTGGACATGGATAAGGATCAGGAAATGGCGGAACGGGGTCCGGCACGGTCGGGTCCGCGAGACAGCCTGTTCCTGCTCACCAATCTGGCGACGGAGGAGGGCAAGCCGCTCGGCCGCGCCCGGGTGCGCAACCTGTCGGCGACCGGGCTCATGGCCGATTGCGAACGGCCCGTACCTCCGGATGCGGCGATCGTCCTCGAACTGCGCGGAGTCGGCCGGGTCAGCGGCCGCGTCGTCTGGTCGAAAGATGGCAAGATCGGTATTGCATTCGATCATGAGATCGACCCTGCGCTTGCCCGCAAACCCGTGGCCTCCGGCACCACCTCCCGCGCCCCTTCCTATCTGCGCCTCCACCAGATAGGACGCTAAAATCGCGAAACGCGGTTTTCCCGCTATTTCCTTCATGAAAAAAGCGGCCCGCCTTCAGCGACGCCGCATTCCGTGCGCTCAAAATGAGGAAAGGGCGAACTTTCGCTCGCCCTTCTCAAAATGCCGGATCAATTCCGCGTCATTTCCTCTTTCACCCGCAATTTCTGCTTTTTAAGCGAAGCAACCAGGATTGCATCGGGCATCGGCCGACTCGTCTCCGCCTTGATCCGCGCTTCAAGGCCGGCATGCTTGGCTGAAAGAGCTGAAATGTGGCTGTTTTCCATGACATTCTCCTGATGAGGGTGATGGACGAATGAGTAGATCATGATTCGCCCCTCATGTCTTCGCGCTATCCGTTCTTTGCGACGGGCCGCGTGCAAATTTGCGATGGTCCGACCGGGTTTGCGGAGTTATCAGGATGCTGTCCGCAACATGGCCGAGAAAGTGGGTAGTGGGTGAGCCGGGAAGACATCATGCGACGGCTGGAACTGCTGCGAGTCGAGCATCGCGACCTTGACGGCGCGATCGAAGCCCTCGTCGATGCCGGCGGCCGTGACCAGATGCAGGTCGCCCGACTCAAGAAACGCAAGCTCCGGTTGCGAGATGAGATAGCGCTTCTTGAGGATGCGCTCGTCCCGGACATCATCGCCTGATCGCATGTCCGCCTGTTTGTTGGTTAACAACGGCCCTGAATGAGACAATCCAGCCCATGTCCGCTGCATCTTAACTGACAAGCAGCAGCTTTTATGTCAGTGATTCGGTCCATGTCTCCGTCCGTCACTCTTGACCGTGGTTTGCATCGGCGTCTGGTCGATGGCCTGTACCTGGAAGCCATGGTCATGGCCGATGAAGCGCGTGCCTATTTCGACCATCGCGATACGACAGAGGCTGAACTGCAGGATCCACTTCGCCGCGTGTCTTTCGCTTGCGAATCCCTCAAGGTCACGACCCGGCTGATGCACATCATCGCCTGGCTGCTCAGCCAGCGGGCGTGGCAACGTGGCGAAATCTCGGACGCGGACCTTGTGGACGAAAAATACCGTCTGGGCCGCGCAACGGAAACGGACCCGGACATTGCGGCCGCTTTCCCCTTTGCCGCCCGCGCCCTGATCGACGCTAGCCAGGAACTATATGGCCGCGTCGCACGCCTGCAGGACCGGATGGATCATATGGCGCGTCCTCGGGGTCAGGTGGAAAGCAGCCCGGCGCGCGCGCTGATGGATCGCCTGAACACTGCCTTTTAAACGGCAATCGCCCATCATCGGCCATCTTACAGGCTGGCGCTTCCTTTCTAACTTGGGCTAGACCGCTGATATGAATACGGGCTTGCGGCCTTGCCGCCGCGTATCAGCCATGTCGCAAGCCTCCCGGCTTCTCCTCCTGCCTCTGCTTTTGGCGGCTCCTGTCGTGCACGCCCAGAGCGCCGAACCGCCCACGGGGGCGGTCGATCAGGACCTGCCGCTTGACCCCATGCCCGACCTGGGTGTCGCATGGCCCGACCTTGGACAGGCTGATACCGTCACGTCCTTGCCGCCCGATCCCGTGGACGCTCCAGATATGGCCGGGCAAGCGGCTGATGCCGCCGTTCCGGACCCCGGTGATGAGGTGCCTGCCGAGGTCGCGGCCTTCGCGGACTCCGGCGAAGAAAAGCGTTACTTGGTACAGCTCAATGGCGTGGAGCAGATCGCTGACCCGCAGTTCGACAGCCGGTTCAAACAATTATCGGTCCTGCGGGAAGGCGAAGGGAAGCCTGCCAATATCGCCCAGATAAACAGGCGGATCAAGGAAGATAGCGAACTGCTCGAGCGGCTGTTGCGAGCCAAAGGCTATTATGCCGCGCGCGTCCGCAGTGCCATTTCCGTTTTGCCCGGCACTGAAGACCGGCTGGCTGTGCAGTTCGATATAGCAGCGGGTCCCCGTTATCAGCTTTCTTCGGTTGATCTGCCGGGATTGAATGAGGCGGGCGAGCGCGAAGCGAAATTGCGCGAAGCCTTCGCTGTCCAGGTGGGCGATCCCGTCGATGCCGATGCGATCCTGGCGGGGCAGGCCTCCTTGTCGCTCGCGCTCAGCGAGAATGGCTTTCCCTTCGCCCGCGTCGGCGAACCGGAAGTGCGGATCGATCATGAAGAGCGCAAGGGAGAGCTGGATATCGTCGTTACACCCGGCGCCTACCGGACTTTCGGTTCGATCATCCTCAACAATGAAAAGCTCTTCAGCGCTCGTCATGTGGCGCGGATCGCCCGCTTCGAACGGGGCGATCCTTATAACATATCGGACGTCGAGGACCTGCGCGGCGCGATCGTCGCCACCGGGCTCATATCTTCGGTCACATTGACCCCCAAGGACGCTGGTGACGGAGAGCATGTCGACCTGGCGGTCGATGTACGCCCAGCACCGTTGCGGACCATTGCGGGCGAATTGGGCTATGGCACCGGAGAAGGCTATCGTGCCGCCGTCAGCTGGCAGCACCGTAACCTGTTCCCGCCCGAAGGTGCCGTCACATTGCGCGGTGTTCTGGGAACGCAGGAGCAGACAGCATCCTTCACCTACCGGCGTAACAATTTCCGGGAGCGCGATCATGTGCTGACCGGACTTGTGTCGATCAGCAACATCAAGCGCGACGCCTATGACGCCCGCACGATCACCCTCTCCGGGGCGCTCGAACGGCAAACCAACATCCTCTTCCAGAAAAAATGGGTGTGGCGGGTCGGAGCAGAACTGATCGCATCCGACGAAAAGGATGCGTTCAGCGGCGGGAACCGGCGAACCTTCCTGATCGGAGCAGTGCCGCTCAGCCTGACCTATGATGGCAGCGACGATCTGCTCAACCCCAGCCGGGGCTTCCGCCTGGGCGGCCGGTTCAGTCCTGAGCTGTCCTTCCAGAACGGCACCTTCGGCTATTCCCGGGTGCAGATCGACGGCAGCGTCTATCAGCCGATGACTGAGCGCGTGGTCCTGGCGGCGCGCGCCCGCTTCGGCACCATATTGGGTTCGACGGTCGACCGGATTGCGCCGTCGCGCCGTTTCTACGCAGGCGGCGGCGCTTCGGTCAGGGGCTATGGCTATCAGGATATCGGCCCACGCGACGCGAACAACGATCCGATCGGCGGCAAGAGCCTGGCCGAATTCTCGCTGGAGTCACGCGTCCGTTTCGGCAATTTCGGCGTCGTGCCCTTCATAGACGCAGGCAACATCTCCACCAGCTTCCTGCCGCGTTTCCGCGACTTGCGCATCGGGGCGGGCTTGGGCCTTCGCTATTATAGCAGCTTCGGCCCGATACGGATCGATGTCGGTACGCCGTTGAACCCGCAAAAGGGTGATCCCCGCGTCGCTGTCTATGTGTCCTTGGGCCAGGCTTTCTGATGGCGGAGGGGGATATCCAGCAGCCCCTGCGGCGGCACCGCGCATGGGACGGTCCGTGGCAGCGCTGGATTACCGGGCTGCTGGCCGTGCTGGTCGTCATATCGGCAGCAGCGCTTATATGGCTGGACACGTCGGCGGGGCACCGCTTTCTCATTACGCGTATCGACAAGATCAGCCCGCCGTCGGGTTTGCGCATCCATGTCGATCGGATCGAAGGCAGCATCTATCGCCGGGCCATTCTGCATGGCGTGACGCTTGCAGACCCGAACGGCGCTTTTTTAACGGCGCCGCGGGTAGAGCTGGACTGGTGGCCGCTGGCGTGGCTGTCAAACCGTCTGGATATCGATCGGCTCAATATACCGGCTGCAACGCTGCACAAGCTGCCCCGCCTCAACCCCGCCAAGCAGCAAGGCCCCATCCTCCCAAGCTTCGACATCCGGTTGATGCAGTTTTCGGTCGGGCGGCTGACCATTAATGACAGCATCAGCGGCAAGGTGCAGCAGGCAACCATTTCCGGCGATGCCGACATCAGGGGGCGGAGGGCCGTCATCGATCTTTCCGCGCGCGTATTAGGGCAGGAGGACGCGATAAACCTCGCGCTCGACAGTCGGCCCGACGATGACCGGTTCGATCTGGATGTGACGGTGAACGCCCCATCGGGTGGCGTTCTGGCGAACCTGGCAGGGCTGCGGCAGGACGGCAACCTGCGAGTTCGGGGGAAGGGGAGCTGGACCCGCTGGGACGGGCGCTTGTCCGGCACGCTGGACAGCGAACCGGCGATCGACCTCATGTTGGCGGCGCGCAGCGGCACCTATTCAGCAACGGGATCGATCGAGGCGCAGGCGATAGCGGGCAAGGGATTGGTACAGCGCCTGTCCGCACCGCGCCTTTCAATAGAAGCTAGGGGGTCTCTGACAAACCGGATCGTTGACGGCAAGCTGTCGCTGCGATCGGAGGCGATGCAGTTGAATGCCGATGGGGCGCTCGACCTACGCAACTCCGCGTTCGACAATCTGCTGATCGATGTGAGCCTTGTCCGGCCCCCGGCTTTGCTGAAGTCGATGCGCGGGCGGGACGTCACTGCCCGCGTACGGCTTGACGGTCCCTTCGCCGGGTATGGCTACGAGTATCTGCTAAGGGCTCGGCAGCTGGCTTTCGACCGCACCCTGATCAGCGACGTCCGCGCCGAAGGCAAAGGGCGCAAGGCTGCCAATGCGCCGTTGCTCATCCCCGTCCATTTGCGCGCCCGGCGACTGGATGGACAGGGGGAGCTTGTCGAAGGCATCGTCCGCAATTTCGTGCTCGACGGTGTGCTGCAGATCAAGGGCCAGCAACTCATCAGCAATCCCATGCCGATCCGCTCCGACAAGCTGAGCGGCAAGCTCGTCATGCTCGCGGACCTCAAGACCGGGCGCTATGATTTTGGTCTGGATGGGCAGATACGCGGCTTGGCCATTCGCGGCCTCGGCATCGTGGACCTGACCTCCAAGTTACGCGCGGTGCCGGGGAAGAACGGTGCTTTTGGTTTGAGCGGGACTGCGATGGCGCGGATGCGCCGGTTGGACAACAGCTTCCTGCGCAGCTTGGGCGGAGGCCTTCCCGTGGTAAAGAGCGGCCTTTCGCTCGCGCCGGACAAGCGACTGATGTTCACGGGCTTGCGTCTGGAAGCGCCGTTGCTCAGCCTTTCCGCCAATGGCTACCGGCGCCCCGACAGGAGTTTCCATTTCGAGGGCAGTGGAACCCACAAGCAATATGGGCCTTTGCGTCTGACGCTGGACGGCAAGATCGAACAGCCGACGATCGATCTGCTGCTGGATCGGCCGCTGGACGCGCTGGGCGTCGCGGGGATGCGGGCGCATCTCGTGCCGGACAGCGCCGGTTATCAGTTTACGGCCCAAGGCGGCTCGACGCTTGGCCCCTTCACCGGTGCTGGCCAGATCCTGCTGCCGCGCGGAGGCCAGGCGGTAGTGAGAGTGGCAAAGCTCGCGGTATCCGGTGTCGTGGCAAGCGGTGATCTGCGCCCGGTGACTGGCGGTCTTGAAGGGCAGCTGAATGTTGCCGGGCCTGTCAAGGGAAGTATCGCGTTCGCGCCGATCAACGCTGTCCAGCAACTGGTTTTGAAACTCGACGCCACAGACGCCAGCTTTGACGGGCCAACGGCCATCGCCGTCCGCCGTGGCAAGCTGGATGCGACCGTCCTGCTTGACCCGTCGGGAACGTCGATCAACGCGGTGATGCAAGCCAGGGGACTGCGTGTTGGTGGCGCCCTGATCGGCAGATTGGCTGCCAATGCAGACCTGAAGGGCGGCTATGGCACTGTAAAGGCCAGCCTGTCAGGACAGCGCGGGCGCCTTTTCGACCTTCAGGGCGAAGCGAAGGTGGAACCAGATCGTATCCGTGTCGCGGCTCGCGGGACGATCGACAAGCGCCCGATCCGACTGACGCGGTCAGCGCTGTTGACCCGCAGCGCGGACGGCTGGCGGCTGTCTCCGGTGACCATCAGCTATGCGGGCGGCTCGCTGCAATTGGGTGGAGAACTGAGCGGGCAAACGACCCGGATCGAAAGCCGTGTGCAAAAGCTCCCTCTTTCGCTGCTGGATATCGTCTATGACGATCTTGGCCTTGGGGGGACAGCCACGGGCTCGCTGACCTATGTTCACAGCCGTGGCGGCATGCCGAGCGGCAAGGCGGAACTGCGCGTCCGGAGCTTGTCGCGGTCGGGATTGTCCCTCAGTTCCCGTCCGGTGGACGCGGGGATCAACGCCGTTCTCATGCCGGACGGGTTGGCGGCACGCATGCTGTTCGCAGCCGATGGCCAGACGATCGGAAGGGCTCAGGTGCTGCTGACGCCGCTTGGCACGCAGGGAAGCCTTGTCGATCGGCTCAATAGCGCGCCGCTGTTCGGGCAGCTTCGATTGAGGGGCGCCGCTGATACCCTTTGGCGGCTGACCGGGGTCGAGATCGTGGACATATCCGGACCCGTGAGCGTGTCTGCCGATGCGCGGGGTACGCTGGGCAATCCGGTCATCACCGGGGCGCTTGCAACGGATAGTGCAGCGATAACCAGCGCGGTCACCGGCATGCGGCTGCACGATGTGCAGGCGCGGGGAAGATTTTCGGGCGCGCAACTTGTCATGTCCAGCTTCACCGCTACCGCCAAGAATGGCGGCATCGTGACAGGTACGGGCAGCTTCACTTTTGCCGGGATCGCGGGCGTCGGCATGAATTTGCGCCTGCAGGCGGAAAACGCCGCGCTGCTGGAGCGGGATGACATAGCCGCGACTGTCACTGGCCCGATCACTCTGCATTCGGATGGCGTCAACGGCACCATCGGTGGTGATCTGCTGCTCAACCGCAGCCGCTTCACGCTCGGGCGCGCGGCCGCCATCGCTCAAATCCCCGAGTTGCGAGTGACAGAGGTCAACCGCAATGGGGAAGAAGTCGAGCGCCCTCGCGCAAGTCGGCCATGGGCTATGGCGGTCAAGGCCCGTGCGCGAAATCGCCTGACGGTCAGGGGACTGGGGCTGGACAGCGAGTGGCGCGCCAACCTGGACATCGGGGGAACCGTTACCAGCCCGGCGATCTCTGGCACGGCAGAGTTGATCCGGGGTGGCTACACTTTCGCCGGGCGCCGTTTTGAATTGCGCGAAGGCAAGATCCAGTTCGACGGCCGCACGCCCGCTAATCCGACGCTCGATATCGATGCCGAGGCAGACGTCAGCGACCTCAAGGCGATGATCCATGTGGGTGGAACCGGCCTGAAACCCGACATCAGTTTCACCAGCATGCCCGCTTTGCCGCAGGACGAACTGCTGTCCCGCATTCTGTTCGGGACCTCGATCACCAATCTTTCCGCGCCAGAAGCATTGCAACTCGCATCGGCCGTCGGATCGTTGCAGGGCGAAGGCGGGCTCGATCCGATCAATGCCGTGCGCAAGGCCGCGGGGTTGGATCGCCTGAGGATCATCGCGGCCGATCCTACGCAGGGGCAGGGAACCTCCATCGCGGCGGGGAAATATCTGACGCGCAAGACCTATGTCGAACTTATCACCGACGGCCAAGGCTACTCAGCGACGCGCATAGAATATCAGGTGACACGTTGGCTTTCCCTGCTCGCAGCGATCTCTACGCTTGGACGAGAGAGCGCAAATGTGCGCATTTCGAAAGACTATTGAGTTCGGGGCGACACCGATTTCGTTGCCCAAATGCCACATTTTCAGCCGTTTATCTTGGGTTCATGAAACCATGAGCTGTGCTTGGGACTTCCAGCACTTCCTCCTGAAGGAGGTGAGTGACAATGGAGTACCCTATGCGGAAAATAATGGTCGCAACCCTGCTGGCCGGATCGGCCGTAGCCGCTCCCGCCCTGGCCCAGGATGCTGGAGCCACTTTCGCCGGGCCCCGGGTCGAAGCGATTTTAGGCTATGACCATACCGGCGCGGGCAGCAGCGTGGACAATGACAATGGCGATGATGACCAGTCGATCGATGGCCTGCTCTATGGCGTCGGCGCCGGTTATGACTTCAACCTTGGCAGCGCCGTCGTAGGTGTTGAAGGCGAATTCACCGACTCTACTGCCAAGAGCAGCCGGAATCCTTTCACCGACCAGTTCGGCTTTGGCCGGGTCAGCCAAGGGCGTGACCTCTACATCGGCGCGCGCGCGGGTATTCTCGCCAGCCCCAACACGCTCGTCTATGTGAAGGGTGGCTACACCAACACCAAGTTGAACGTGCTCGCAGGCGACACCAATCAGTCAACCGACACGGCATTCAAGCTCGACGGCTGGCGGGTCGGCGGTGGCGTTGAGCGCGCGTTCAACGAAAACATGTTCGGCAAGCTGGAATATCGTTACTCGAAATATGACAGCGCTCATATCGACTTTGTAAATGGCGCGACAAGCAGCGAGTTCGATATCGATACTGACCGTCATCAGGTCGTAGCCAGCGTAGGCTGGCGCTTCTGACGGGGAGGGAGGACTGGCTTTGGCCGGTCCTCCCATCTCACCACTCTCTTACAATGTTGCTTCGATCTCTCGTGCAGCCTGATCCGGATTTTCCGCCAAGCTGATGGGCCTGCCCACGACGAGGATCGACGCGCCACGATCCAGAGCTTCTCGCGGCGTCACGGCGCGCTTCTGGTCGCCCATGGCCCCTCCTTGCGGACGCACGCCTGGCACCACAAAATATCCGTCGGCCCAGGCCCGTTTCGCAAGCGCGACTTCTTCCCCCGAACAGACGATGCCGTCCAACCCGGCACTTCGCGCAAGATCGGCGAGGCGCGCCACCTGATCTTCCGCCCTGCCGCCGACACCGATGTCCTGAAGGTCACTGTTGTCGAGGCTGGTAAGGACGGTGACTGCCACCACCTTCGTATTGATGCCCGCCGCCGCCTTTGCATCCTCCAGCATGGCGCGGCCGCCGGCCGCATGCACGGTGAGGATCGCTGGCTCCAGCCCGTTGAGCGCCTGCACGGCCTTTGCCACCGTGTTGGGGATGTCATGAAGCTTGAGGTCGAGGAAGATCGGGAGGTCAAACTTCATCATCTCCCGCACGCCATGATGGCCATGCGCGCAGAAAAATTCGAGCCCCAGCTTCAACCCGCCCACATGTCCACGTACGCGCCCGGCCAAATCCTGGGCTTTGCTGAGGTCGGGGGTGTCTATGGCGACGTAGATGGGGCTGCTCATGCTGTTCCTGTGGCAGGGTGGGAAGGTGAGGCGGTCGTAAGATGGTCAGCGGTGTCGCTGGGCAGGGAAGCAGGCGCCGCCGTCGCGGTCGCCGCCACAAGGGCACGCTCGGTATTTTCCAGCTTCCGCTTCATCCGCCAGCGCGTTGTGCGTGCCATGATCCAGAAGGGAAGGCACCCCGCGAGAAATGCGATCAGGATGGGAAACCAGATACGTGTCTCCCAAACTATGTCACCCCAAATCTTGATTTCGGTGGGCCGGTTGTTCGCCTTGCAAAAAAGGGCGATCGCGACGGCCAAGACAACCCAGAAGGCAGTCCGTAGGAATTGCATTCGGCATGTCCTTTAGCTGCTGATCCGGTCAGCTTAGGCCATTTCGGCGCAGTTCGAAAGCGCCTCGTCGGATTTACCGGCATCATGCGAAGGGAAGATGCGCTGCGCGATCCCGGAACCCTTGTGCCGGGCTGCGCATTTTTCTCGATGGCAAGGAGGTTGAAACATGGCGGCGCGTGCATATTGGCAGGGGCAGATCAGGCTTGCTCTCGTCTCCATTCCCGTTGAAATCTACGCTGCCACCAAGTCTGGCGCGCAGATCGCCTTCCACCAGATCCATGAACCCAGCGGCAAGCGGGTGCGATATGAAAAAACGGTGCCCGGACTGGGGCCAGTGAAGCCCGAGGACATCGTCAAAGGCTTTGAGGTCAGCAAGGGCGACTATGTCCTGCTCCAGCCGGACGAGATCGAAGCGGTGAAGCTGGAGAGCAAGAAGACGCTGGAACTGACCCAGTTTGTCGATGCCGACGAGATCGACGTTCTCTATTATGAACGGCCCTATTATGTCGTGCCCGCCGACGATCTTGCCGAGGAAGCCTTTGTCGTCCTGCGGGAAGCTTTGCGCCGGGCGAGGAAAGTCGGATTGGGCCAGCTTGCGATGCGCGGGCGGGAATATATCGTTTCGTTGAAACCATGCGGACGCGGAATGGTGCTGGAGACGCTCCGATATGCCGATGAGGTCAACAAGGCCCAATCCTATTTCCGTGAAATAGACGATGTAAAGCCCGACCCGGAACTGCTCGACCTGGCCGAGGCGCTCATTGAAAAGAAGACGGCGCCGTTCAAGCCGGACAGCTTTCACGACCGCTATGTCGATGCGCTCGAAAGGCTTATCGACAAGAAGAAGAAGGCCAAGGGTCGCCGCATCATCGAGGATGAGGACGAAGCGCCTGCCAAGCGCAGCGGCAATGTGATCGACCTGATGGCCGCGCTCAAGAAATCTGTCGATAGCGGCGCGAAAGGCGCGGCGGCAAAGCCTGCGGCAAAGAAACCGGCGGCCCGGCGGAGCTCTGCTACCAAGGCTCGCGCGCGCAAGCGGGCCTGATATATGGCCGAAGCCGACCCCCTGAAGGAATATAATCGCAAGCGCGACTTCACCCGGACGAAGGAACCTGCCGGAAAACGGGAGCGCCGGGGCGGGAACAGCTTCATCGTCCAGAAACATGATGCCACTCGGCTACACTATGATTTCCGATTGGAAGTCGACGGCGTCCTTAAAAGCTGGGCCGTGACGCGCGGCCCCAGCCTTGATCCCGCCGACAAGCGCCTTGCCGTCCGCACCGAAGATCATCCGCTATCCTACGCCAGCTTCGAAGGCACCATCCCCAAGGGTGAATATGGCGGGGGCACCGTGATGTTGTGGGATGAAGGCACCTGGGAGCCAGTGCCCGGCAAGAGTGCGAAGGACTTGGCGAAAGGCCATCTCCACTTCGTTTTGCACGGCCAGCGGATGAAGGGCGAATGGCTGCTGATCCGCTTGAAGCCTCGGCCTGGTGAAGGAAAGCGGGAGAATTGGCTGCTCCGCAAGATCGATGATGCCTATGCCGGTCCTGCGGAGGATCTGGTCGGGCGCGAACTGACCAGCATCAAGAGCGGCAGGACCATGGGGGAGATTGCGGCCAACGCGCCTGCGATCTCGCTCAAGGGGAGGCGTGGCAAAGCATTCGACGCCGCGATGAGCGAAGCGGAGAGGGCGACCCCGACGCGCCCTGCGCCCAAGCGGAGTAAACTGGCAAAGGCTCCTCCATTCCAGGCGCCGCAACTGGCGACGCTGGTGGACGCCGTCCCCACCGGCAACAACTGGCTGCATGAAATCAAATATGACGGCTATCGCAGCCTCGTCAGTGTGGCGGGCAGTCGCGTACAGGTATTTACCAGGTCCGGCCTGGACTGGACCGATCGCTTCGCATCCTTGGCGAAGGAGGTTGCGGGCATGAACCTTCCCGCCATGCTGATCGACGGCGAAATCGTGGCGCTCGGGCCGAGCGGAAATCCCGATTTTTCGACATTGCAGCAGGTGTTGAAGGGCGAGAACAAGGGAGCGCTACATCTCTTCGCCTTCGATCTCCTCTCCCTGGATGGCGAAGATCTGACCTGGCAGCCCAATATCGCCCGAAAGGAAAAGCTCGCGGCTTTGCTTGGGCAAGGGAGCGCGCATGTGCACTTGTCCGACCATATCGTGGGCGCTGGCGAAAAGCTGTTCAGGACGATGTGCGAGGCGGGGCAGGAGGGGATAATCTGCAAGCGCGCCGATGCTCCATATCGCGGCGCGCGGACCAAGAATTGGCTGAAGGTCAAATGCACCCGCCGCCAGGAATTCGTCATCGTGGGATGGACGCCAAGCACGGCCAGTGGCCGTTCGCTCCGTAACATCCTGCTTGCCCAGAATGACGATCAAGGCCTCGTCTATGCGGGCAAGGTCGGGACGGGGTTCAATGCGCAAAATAGCGAGCGGCTTCTAAGCCAGCTAAAGGCGCGGGCCCGGCAGACCGCCGCCTTGCAAGTTCCGCGCAGCGAGGCGCGGGGTGCCAAATGGGTGCGGCCTGATCTGGTTGCGGAGATCGCCTTCGCCGAGTTCACCAGCGACAATGTCGTACGTCATGGCAGCTTCCTGGGCCTTCGCGAGGACAAGAAGGCGAAGGACGTTTCCCGGGAGAAGGTGATGGCTGTACCCGAACAGGAAAGCGATGTGCATGTCTCAAATCGCGATCGGCTGATCTTCCCCGAAGCGAAGGTGACCAAAGGACAGCTCGCCGACTATTATGAGGCGGCTGGAGCGATCATGCTGCCCTGGATTGCGCACCGGCCGATCAGTCTGGTGCGTTGTCCGCAGGGACGGGCAAAGAAATGCTTTTTCCAGAAGCATGACAGCGGCAGCTTTGGCGATCATGTGAAGCATGTCCCTATTCGCGAAAAGGACGGGGACGAGCAGGACTATCTCTATGTGGATGACATAGACGGGCTGGTTGCCTGCGTTCAGATGGGCACGATAGAATTTCACGGCTGGGGATCGCGGGTCGAGGATGTCGAAAAGCCGGACCGGCTGATCTTCGACCTCGATCCTGACGAAGGGCTGGACTTCGAGGATGTGAAAAAGGCTGCCCGTGATATTCGCCGTACCCTTGAGGATATTGGCCTCACAAGCTTTCCCATGTTGTCCGGCGGCAAGGGCGTGCACGTCGTAGTGCCGCTTACGCCGGAGGCCGAATGGCCGAAGGTAAAGGACTTTGCCGATCGCTTTTCGCGCGCCTTGGCTTCTGCCGAACCCGACCGCTTCACCGCCACCATGAGCAAGGCGAAGCGGAAGGGGCGAATCTTCATCGACTGGCTGCGTAACCAGCGTGGCGCTACGGCGGTGCTCCCCTATGTGGTGCGAGCACGTGAGAATGCACCGGTGGCGGTGCCCGTGACCTGGGACGAATTGGAAGATATCGACCGCCCGGGCGCTTACACGATCGCGGACATCGACAAATTGCTCGCGCGGGCGGGATCGAGGGAATTGCGCGGTTGGGGCGAAGCGCGCCAGACGCTGCCGGACTATTGACGCAGATATGCCGGGGCCATCTTTCCTCGCAGGCGGCCTTGCTGCATAAGCTGATTCACCATGACCCAACCCAACGACAATGCGCCCGAAGGCGAAGCCCCCGAGCAGGCAACTGAAAACAAGTCCGATCTGGCATCCGCTGCGCGGAAGACCGCGGGCAGGGGCGTGTGGATGGGGACTGCGGTCGGGATTGGATCGGCCGCGATCGTGGCGGCGCTTCTATACGCGAACAAGAAGCGCGGCTGACCAGCTTGGATTTTAGAAAAAAAGAGGCGGCATGGCCTTCGCTCCATGCCGCCCCATGTTGCGACCCTTTTGGGTTGGGGTTTTTCTAATCCGCGTCGAATGCTCCGCGATCAGGAAGCGCCGCGGCTCAGGTAAGAAATCAGCTCGGGCTTGCTCACCGACATGCTCTTGTCGGCGTCGGCCGTCTTGAAAGCGCCGTCAGTCCAGGCCACGACATCAGCGGCCGCAAGCTTTTGGCCGCTGCTCTTCATCTCCTGATCCTTCAGCGCCGCCATCCAGCGTGAAAATTCGGCTTTGTCGAGTTGCGCGTCTCCATTGGCGTCATAAGCTGGAAACTCGCTGTCGACGATCGATGCCACCGTGTCTGCCGGGGTTTGGGCTTGCGCGGGTACTTCCGGCTGCACGGCTGCGGGCGCATCGGCGGAAGTCTGCGCGACCGCCGGGGTGGCAGCAGACAGGACAGCAGCAGCAATAAAGGCGCGAAACATAATCTTCTCCATCAGCGATCGAGCAAGTCGGGCGCGACCGCTTCATGGAGCAAGAATACATGAATGACTATCGTGTTTCCTGAATGGTTGTTCAGCATCAACATCTTACCCCATGAACGGCCTCATCTGGTCTTCAAATACTGCCATAATCAGGGTGAAAAGCGGACAGGAGGGTGAAGGGAAGACGAAAGAAGCCGCGATTTGCCCTTGAAAGGCTCGCCTGCTAGGCGGCGCGCGATCTTTCACCAGCAAATCAGGATTCGTTCGATGGTCCCGCGCTACGCCCGCCCCCAAATGACAGCACTCTGGGAACCCGAAGCCCGGTTTCGCATCTGGTTCGAAATCGAGGCCCATGCCACGGAGGCGCTTGGTGAACTGGGCGTGGTTCCCAAATCCGCTGCAAAGGCGCTGTGGGATTGGTGGGCAACCAATCCGGCCATCGACGTTGCTGCGATTGACGCGATTGAAGCAGTTACCAAGCATGACGTCATCGCGTTCCTGACATGGGTGGCTGAACAGGTCGGCGACGAAGCGCGCTTCATGCACCAGGGCATGACCTCGTCCGATGTGCTCGACACCTGCCTTGCCGTGCAGCTATCCCGGGCGGCGGACATCCTGATCGACGATCTTGACCAGCTGCTGGCAGTCATCAAGCGCCGCGCTTTCGAACACAAGCTGACGCCGACCATCGGCCGTAGCCATGGTATTCACGCCGAACCCGTGACCTTCGGCCTCAAGATGGCTGAAGCCTATGCCGAGTTCAGCCGGTGCCGGACCCGCTTGGTTGCCGCGCGCGAGGAAGTTGCGACCTGCGCCATTTCCGGCGCGGTGGGCACGTTCGCGAATATCGATCCGCGTGTGGAAGAACATGTCGCGGCCAAGCTCGGGCTCGCGATCGAACCCGTTTCGACGCAGGTTATCCCGCGCGATCGCCACGCCATGTTCTTCGCGACCTTGGGCGTCATCGCAAGCTCGATCGAGCGCCTGGCCGTCGAGGTCCGCCACCTGCAACGCACCGAAGTGCTGGAGGCCGAGGAATATTTCTCACCGGGCCAGAAGGGCAGTTCGGCTATGCCGCACAAGCGCAACCCGGTTCTGACCGAGAATCTCACCGGCCTTGCTCGCATGGTGCGCAGCTACGCGCTGCCAGCGATGGAAAATGTCGCGCTGTGGCATGAGCGGGACATCAGCCACTCGTCGGTTGAACGCTATATCGGCCCCGACGCCACCATCACGCTCGACTTCGCTCTGGGCCGCCTGACGGGGGTCATCGACAAGCTGCTCGTTTATCCCGAGCGGATGATGAAGAATCTCGACAAGATGGGCGGTCTTGTTCACTCACAGCGGGTGCTGCTCGCCCTGACCCAAGCCGGTGTGTCGCGCGAGGACAGCTATCGTTACGTCCAGCGCAACGCCATGAAGGTCTGGGAGTCGGATGGCCAGCTGTCGCTGCTCGAACTGCTGAAGGCGGATCAGGACGTCGCTGCGGCGCTGACTGCTGAACAGATCGAGGAGAAGTTCGACCTCGACTATCATTTCAGGCAAGTGGACACGATCTTCCGCCGGGTGTTCGGCGAAGCCTGACTGGAGCGGCAAGGCTCAAGTCGATGAAAGGGCGCGGAAACGCGCCCTTTTTTGTGCTTGCGAAAGATCAATAGTTTACGCGAATTCAAGCTGAGCACAAAACCGCGCTCGCGCGTGCCAACCTAAACCTTTGATGTGAAGAAAAATGTGGTCGGGGAGAGAGGATTCGAACCTCCGGCCCCTGCCTCCCGAAGACAGTGCTCTACCAGGCTGAGCTACTCCCCGACCGATAGCGGCATTGCTTGCAACGCCGCTGGGCAGGCGGGGTCTATAGAGGGGGCTTTTCGGACTGGCAAGCGGCTGGGCATGCTTTTTTTGCCTTGGTCAAAGCAGGCCTGCGGCGCGGAAGCTGAACTGTTCCCGGCCGCCCTGAATGACATGGTCGGCGAGCTTCACTTCCATCGGCCGGAGGCGGCGCGCTATCGAGCGGGCGAGGCGGATATCGTCCCGTCGCGGATGAGGGGAGCCTTCGTTTGGGCGCACCTGCTCGACGATGAGCCAATGGCTGCCCTGAAGCAGCAGTTCCTGCAGGACGTGGCGCCAATCCCTTCCCCCATCGACGCGGCCCAGGGGACGCCACTGATCGTCCAACAGCAGGAATCGGATGCTTTCCGTAGCGGCCATTGCCTCAAGATGCTGCGACCGTCCGCTGCGATCACCGCGAACCATGTCCACTATGGAGTGGAACGGGCGGAGAATGGTCCGAAGCGAAAGCAAGATTGGCGAGCTCGGGCCTGCTCGGCTAAAGCGAGGGCGGCGAATGTGGAATCGCCGCAACAGGGAAGAGCGTCGTTGACCGCAATCATCACTCCGAAAGAAGCGCATTATGAGCAGCAATATCTGGACCTGATGCGCCGGATCTGGACGGAGGGGGATGAGCGGGTCGATCGCACCGGCGTGGGCACGCGGTCAGTGCTGGGCGCCACCATGCGCTTTTCGCTGGCGAGTGACGCGGTGCCGCTGCTGACGACCAAGCGTGTCTATTGGAAAGTGGCGGCGCGGGAAATGCTGTGGTTCCTGACCGGGGACACCAATATCCGCGAGCTCGTCCGTCAGGGCGTGCATATCTGGACCGACTGGCCGCTGGCCTCTTATCGCAAGGCGACCGGCGAAGAGATCAGCCGTGACGACTTCGAGACGCGGATTATCGAGGATGAAGCCTTCGCGCGGCAGTGGGGCGATCTGGGGCCCGTCTACGGGGCGCAATGGGTGAATTGGCCGCGCTACGAAGCTGTTGGCGATGGGCTGTTCCGCCGGGCCGAGAAGGGGCACAACCAGATCGCGGAACTGGTCGAGGGGATCAGGAACAATCCGGGGTCGCGGCGTTTGCTGTTCACTGGATGGAATGTCGCGGAAGTCGCGCGCATGGCCCTGCCGCCCTGTCACATGACCTATCAGTTCCAGGTGGCCGATGGACGGCTGAATGGCCTGTTGTTCCAGCGCAGCTGTGACCTGGGGTTGGGATTTGCGTTCAACATCTTCGGGCTGTCGATGATCACCCGGATGTTAGCGCAGCAATGTGACCTGGAGCCGGGGGAAATCGTCTGGCAGGGCGGGGACGTGCACCTGTACCTCAATCATGCCGCGCTGGTGGAGGAGCAGATCAGCCGGACGCCGGGCGGTGCGCCGAAACTCAGGATGAAGAGGCGGCCGGAGAGCATTTTCGGATATCGGATCGAGGATTTCGAAGTGGTGGATTATGCGCCGCAGAGTCACATAGCGGCGCCGGTGGCGGTGTGATTGCAAGAAGGAATTAGCGGGAAAACAGAACTCTTGCTTTTTGCGAGCGTTGTAATATTATAATTGCATCAAGCAATAATATTGCAAGTTCGATTAGGAGGCGGGATGGGCGACCGGGATGATTCGGGCGCTGGGAAGGCCGGGAAAGAGCAGGGCAAGCGGCTGGGCGAACAAGACGCTCGGCGGGCTGGTGAAAATCTTGCTGCTCGGCCGGGCAATGCTGACCTGCCGACCGTCCCGTCGGGACCGGGTGAAGCCGACCGCGCTGATTTTGCCGCGGAAACCACGTCTGGTGGCGGACGCAACTTGCCCCAATTGCGCCTGCATGTGCCAGAACCCCAGTTCCGGCCGGGCGACGAGGCGGACTTCAACCATTTCGACATTCCCGCCGCCGGAACCGCACGGCGGCCCGATGAGGCGGCGGACGCCGGTACGATGCGGGAATTGGCCTACGACCTGGTCCGCGTGCTGGATGAGGAAGGCCGCGCGGTAGGGCCGTGGGACCCGAAACTGCCGCCCGAGATGCTGCTCCGCATGCTGCGCGGCATGGCGCTGACCCGCGCGTTCGACGCGCGCATGTTCCGTGCCCAGCGCCAAGGCAAGACCAGCTTCTACATGAAGTCGACCGGAGAGGAGGCGGTGTCGATCGGCGCGGCGGCGGCGCTCGCGAGCGATGACATGTGTTTCCCGAGCTACCGCCAGCAGGGGATATTGATCGCGCGCGGCTGGCCGCTGGTCGACATGATGAACCAGATCTATTCGAACAAGGGCGACCGGCTGAAGGGGCGTCAGCTGCCAATCATGTATTCGGCGCGGGAGGCGGGGTTCTTCTCCATCTCCGGCAACCTGGCCACCCAATATCCGCAGGCGGTGGGCTGGGCTATGGCGAGCGCGGCGCGCGGGGACACGCGGATCGCGGCGACATGGTGCGGCGAAGGATCGACCGCGGAAGGGGATTTCCATTCCGCCTGCACCTTTGCCAGCGTGTATCGGGCGCCTGTCATCCTCAATGTCGTCAATAATCAATGGGCGATCAGCAGTTTTTCCGGCTTTGCAGGCGCGGAGGCGACGACCTTTGCGGCGCGGGCGATCGGCTATGGCATCGCGGGACTGCGGATCGACGGCAATGACGCGCTGGCGGTCTATGCCGCGACGCGCTGGGCAGCGGATCGGGCGCGGGCCAATCATGGGCCGACGCTGATCGAGCATTTCACCTATCGCACGGAGGGACACAGCACGTCCGATGATCCGAGCGCCTATCGCTCGGCTGATGAGGGGAGCCGCTGGCCGCTGGGCGACCCGATCGCGCGGTTGAAGCAGCATTGCATCGCCATCGGCGTCTGGGACGAGGAACGGCAGGCGGCGATGGACAAGGAACTGGCCGAGCAGGTGCGCGACGCGGCGCGGGAAGCGGAGAAGAACGGGATTTTGGGACATGGCCTGCATCAGCCGATGGAGAGCATGTTCGAGGATGTGTTCGAGGAGATGCCCTGGCATCTGAGGGAGCAGCAGCAGCAGATGCTGGATGAAGCGAAGGCGGCTGGGTTGTGACTATTTCCGGTTTTCGTCATCCCAGCGGAAGCTGGGATCTCGTTTCAGCTTTAAGCATGGTGCGAACAGGCGGAGAGATGCCAGCCTGCGCTGGCATGACGGGATTTGGTCAGGGAGCGGTGCTGCTTTCCCCTCTCCAAGCTTCGCTAGCCAGCGGGCTGGCAAGCTTCGCTATCCTCTCCCCTGAAGGAGAGAGGAGATGAGTCAGGCGCGCCAGATGAGCATGATCCAGGCGATCAACAGCGCTCTCGACGTGATGATGGAGCGCGATCCCGATGTCGTGGTCATGGGGGAGGATGTCGGCTATTTCGGCGGCGTGTTCCGCGCGACGGCCGGATTGCAGAAGAAATATGGCAAGAACCGGGTGTTCGACACGCCGATCACGGAGATTGGCATCATCGGCGTTGCGGTGGGAATGGGCGCCTATGGCTTGCGTCCCGTGCCGGAGATCCAGTTCGCAGACTATATCTATCCCGCGCTCGATCAGCTGGTGAGCGAGGCGGCGCGACTGCGTTACAGGTCGGCGGGAGAATTTATTGCCCCGATGACGGTGCGGTCGCCCTTTGGCGGCGGCATTTTCGGCGGGCAGACGCATAGCCAGTCGCCCGAGGGCATCTTCACCCATGTGTCGGGCATCAAGACGGTGATCCCGTCGACGCCTTATGACGCCAAAGGGCTGTTGATCGCAGCGATCGAGGATAATGATCCGGTGATCTTCTTCGAACCCAAGCGCATCTATAACGGGCCGTTCGATGGTCATTATGACCGTCCGGCGAAAAGCTGGGCGGGGCATCCGGGCGCGATGGTGCCGGAGGGCTATTATCGCGTTCCACTGGGGCAGGCGCGCACGGTCCGTGCGGGCGAGGCGCTTACCATACTCTGCTATGGCACGATGGAACATGTGATCGAAAGCACCGTCACGGAGATGGGCGTCGACGCCGAGATCATCGACCTGCGCACGCTGGTGCCGCTGGACATAGAGGCCATCGAGCAGTCGGTGAAGAAGACGGGCCGCTGCCTGATCGTGCATGAGGCGACGCGGACCAGCGGTTTTGGGGCAGAGCTTTCCGCGTTAGTTCAGGAGCGGTGCTTCTATCATCTGGAAGCGCCGATCGAACGGGTGACGGGTTTCGACACGCCCTATCCGCATAGCCTGGAATGGGCCTATTTCCCGGGGCCGGTGCGGATCAGGGAAGCGATCACGAAGATCATGAGGGATTGAGCCATGGCGCTGTTCACGTTCAGGCTGCCCGACATCGGCGAAGGCATTTCCGAGGCGGAGATCGTCGGTTGGCATGTGAAGGTCGGAGACCGGGTGGAGGAAGACCAGCCCATCGCCGACATGATGACCGACAAGGCGACGGTCGAGATGGAAAGCCCCGTCGCAGGCGTGGTGAAGCGGCTGGCGGGAGAGCCGGGCGAGCAGGTGGCGATCGGCGCCATGCTGGTGGAGATCGAGGTCGAGGGGGAAGGGGAGGTCGCTTCCGGGGCGGAGGCTCCGATGCCTTCGCAGGAGGAGATCGAGGCCGAGACGGCGGGGGGACGCGAGGTGGCGGGCGCGTCGGTTAACGGGATTATTTCGTCGGTTGATCGGCCTTATCCCGACGAGCAAACTGCAGAGCCCTCTCCCCTTCAGGGGAGAGGGTTGGGAGAGGGGGAGCCAGGCGAGACGTGGGCATTACAGCCCCTCTCCCCAGCCTCGCAGGGAGTCACGCGCCTCCCTGCGACCCCTGAAGGGGAGAGGGAGCAGGGCAGCACGCGTCGGCCACCGACCTCTGAAGGCGAGAGAAAGTCACTCGCATCCCCTGCCGTCCGTGCCCGGGCCAAGGAGTTGGGCATCGACCTGTCCCAGGTGAAAGCCAGCGGCGATCATATCCGGCATTCGGACCTCGACGCATTCCTGCTTTACGGCGCGGGGCAGGGCTATCGGTCGCCCAAGCCGCGCGCGCGGCGGGAGGATGAGGTGGTGAAGGTCATCGGCTTGCGCCGCCGGATCGCGGAGAACATGGCGGCCTCCAAGCGGCATATTCCGCATTTCTCCTATGTCGAGGAAATCGACGTCACCGAATTGGAACGGATGCGCGCGCAGTTGAATGGCGCGCGTGGGGATCGGCCGAAGCTGACCGTGCTGCCGCTGCTGATCGTGGCGATTTGCCGGGCTCTGCCGGACTTTCCGATGTTGAACGCCCGCTATGATGACGAGGCGGGCGTGGTGACGCGCTTTGGCGCTGTGCATATGGGCATCGCGACGCAGACTGACGCGGGGCTGATGGTGCCGGTGATCCGCGATGCGCAGGATCGCAATATCTGGCAGCTGGCGGGCGAGATAAAGCGGCTGGCAGAGGCCGCGCGCTCGGGCAAGGCGAAGGTGGAGGAGCTTTCCGGATCGACCTTGACACTGACGTCGCTGGGGGCGCTGGGCGGGGTGGCGACCACGCCGGTCATCAATCGGCCTGAGGTGGCGATTGTCGGGCCCAATCGGGTGATCGAGCGGCCCGTTTTTCGCGGGAGCGAGGTAGTGGCTGCGAAGCTCATGAACCTGTCGATCAGCTGCGACCATCGGGTGGTGGATGGATGGGACGCGGCGAGTTTCGTGCAGGCGGTGAAGCGATTGCTGGAGACACCAGTGTTGTTGTTTGCGGAGTGAGGCATTCGTCACCCCGGGCTTGACCCGGGGTCCCGCTTCATCTCAGACCAGCAGATCGAACATGTCCCTCCAGTCCGGATTGGCGCGTTCGACAAGATCGAACTTCCAAGTGCGCCGCCATCTTTTGATCCGCTTTTCTTGCTCGATGCAGCTCATCATGGCTTCGCCCCATTCCGCCCAAACCAAGCGAGATAGGCCATAACGCTTGCAGAAGTCCGAGCCTGTGCCAGAACGATGTTGCTGAACGCGAGAAACGATGTCCGCCGTCACGCCGACATACATGGTGCCGCGATATCGGTCGGCCATGATATATACCCAACCGCCTTGGCGTGCCCGTCCCATGCCGTCTGGATCGAATAAGCGGGACCCCGGGTCAAGCCCGGGGTGACCAACATCGATATTTCAGCTGGTGCTCACCGCATCGTCGCCCGGTAACTCAGGCGCGCGGTTTCTCCCGGCGACAGGCGCGCAGGGCCTGCCCAGCGGATATGGGTGATGTCGGCCGCGACGGCCCGGCGGACGCCGCCGAGCGGGGTCGGGAGCCATAGCTCGTCAAGGCGGCCCCAGCGTTGCCCGCCATCGACCGACACTTGCATGGACGGATCGGGCGCGGTGAGGAGCGCGCCGCGCGGGACCGCTTTGGTGAGGGCGACGCCTTGGACGGTAGCGCGCCCTTCATTGCGCCAGTTGACGACGAAGAGGATCTGGTCGCCAGGGGCAGCGCGCGTGGCGCTGGCCAGGGTGCGGCGGGCGCGGCCGTTGATGTCGGTATGCACGCGCTCCACGAACATCTGCGTTTCCATCCGCAGGTCGGCACGGGCCAGCGAAGGCGCGGGCAGCATGCCCCATGCCGCCAGTCCAAGTAGCGCCCCTATACGCATCATCCGTTCAAAGCCCCGATCCCCGTTTCGCTATGGCTTAGCACGGGGAGAGCGAAAATTTGGTTAACGGGCCTTAGCCATGTTCGCGCGTGGCGGATTGAAATTGACGCGCTGTTGCGGCCCGGTACACATTGCAGAAATGCGGGCAGGGCAGACATGCGGGCAGGATCGACCATTACGTGACACCTCATGAACAGCAGGAAATCAACCGGCGGCGGGATCGGCTGCTGGCGTCGATCGCGCTGACGACCGGGGTCGGGCTGCTTCTTGCCATGCCCTTCGCCTTGCGCGAGGGCGCGGAATTCTTCCTGCCGCTGACAGCCGCGGTGGTGATCGCGATCGCGCTGGTGCCGTTCCTGGAATGGATGGAGCGGCGGCGGGTGCCTTCTGCGGTGGCGGCGCTGGCTGCGGTGATCGCATTCCTCGTGGTCGCGAATACCGCGCTGGTGCTGATCGTGGTTCCGGCGACCGACTGGTTCAGGCTGCTGCCGCAGCGTCTGCCCAAGATTCAGGATAATCTGGCGCCGCTCATCGATTTTTATTCCCAGTTGCAGCATTTCGTCGACGAAACGGTGCAGATGCTGGCGACCGGACCGGTGGCGGCGGCGCAGACGGCGGCGGTGGATGCGCCGCGATCGCTGTTGCAGTTCGCCGCGACCTCGGCCCCTTCGGCGATCATCCAGATGGTGTTCGCGCTGCTCATCATCTATTTCTTCCTTGCCGGCTGGACGCGGCTGCGGCGGCGGACGATCAACAGCCGGGGCAGCTTCGATGGCGCGATGGCGGTGGCGCGGGTGATCCAGAATGTGGTCGATGCGACGTCGGCCTATGTGCTGACGATCGCGACGATCAACCTGTGCCTGGGGCTGGCGGTCGCGCTGGCGCTTTGGTTAATCGGCATGCCTTCGCCGCTGATGTGGGGCGGGATCGTCGCCTTGCTCAACTTTGTGCCCTATTTCGGACCGATGCTGGCGGCGGCCTTGCTGGCGCTCGGCGGGCTCATGGTGTTCGATGATGTGTGGCGGGCGCTGGCCCCTGCGGTGACGCAGATCGGCTTTCACCTGGTGGAGGCGAATGTGATCACGCCGATGGTGCTGGGGCGGCGGTTGACGATGAACCCGCTGCTGATTCTGGTGTCGCTGACCTTCTGGGGATGGGTGTGGGGGACTCCGGGCGCGCTGCTGGGCGTGCCTTTGCTGATCATCATCCAGACCGTGGTGGCGGCCGCTGGAACCCCGGATATCGCCGGTTTCCTGTTCGAGCGCGGGACCCTGACGGTGGCGCCGCGCGAAGAAAATGACGAGAAAGAAGAAAGTGGTGAAAGAGCCGGTTGACAGGTCCGGCGCACCCGCATAGATGCCCGCCCACACCGAACGCGGGTGTAGCTCAGTTGGTTAGAGCGCCGGCCTGTCACGCCGGAGGTCGCGGGTTCGAGCCCCGTCACTCGCGCCACTCTTTTGGAAGAGTGGATGGTCCTGAAGGGCCGGATTTATCCCGAAATTTTGATATGTCGTCATGCCAGCGCAAGCTGGCATCTCAGGCCCTGGCGTTTGGCCTCTCCTCACAAGATCCCAGCTTTCGCTGGGATGACGGAGTGGGGCGTTTTAGCAGCGCTGTGAGCGCGTCAGCCGCGCCGCCAGCGTCCGGTTTCCATCCAGGCGAGCAGGCGCTTCAAGGGCAGCACCCAGATCCAGACGATGCCGAGGAAAACATAAACCGGCACCTGCGCGATCATCGGCAGGCTGCCGATAATGCCCGACAGGCTGCCCACCAGCACCGCCCAGAGCAGGATCAGCCCGATGATGAGGAGCATGCCCACAGGCTTGCGCCAGCTGGGTTCGTAGGGAGCAGGCTGGCGGTTCACGCGTCGGGTCCTTCGATCAGTTCGACTTCGGAGAGGATGATGTGGAGCGGCAGGTCCCACGGGTCGGCGGGCAGGGCGTCCTGCTCCTGCACCGACCAGGCGAGGCCGATCCGCAGGGCGTCCGGATAGCGGGCGAAGGCGCGGTCATAATAGCCGCCGCCCTGGCCCAGCCGGTTCATGGCGCGGTCGAAGGCGAGCAGCGGGGCGATGATGATGTCCGGAGCGACGGACGGGCCGCTGGGTTCGGGATGGTGCGTGCCGTAAAGGCCGGGATGGAGCTGATCCTCCGGCGTCCAGGTGAGGAAATCCATGGTGCCGAGCCGGTCGATGACGCGCGGGAGAGCAAGCGTCTTGCCCATCGCCGCGAGTTGAGGCGCAAGCCGCTGCGCGGGCGCTTCGTCGTCCAGCCCCATGTAGAGCGCCACCGTCCGCGCGCTGTCGAGGCGGCGGGCGAGCGGCGAGGGGATCGCCTTGAAGGCCAGCCGATGCGCGAGCGGGTCGAGCGACTGGACGAAGGCGCGGCGGCGCGTCCGGGCGAGGGTGCGCAGGGCGGTCTTGTCGGTGTCTTCGCTCATGGGCTCGCGTTTAGAGCAGCGCGCGGCAAATTGATATTATTTAGCACCGGTGCGTCGACAGGCTCGGCGCGAACGGAGTTTGGGGAGAGCCAAGGAAGGGTGACGGGACCGCCTCGGCCGTTTGCTGGAATATCCTCTGACGCCTCAACGTCAGGTGGGGACCATGTAGATCGGGCCGGAACCCGCCCAGGGACAGCCCCCGTGGATGTGATTATCGCCTCAGGGATGTTCGCTAAAGCTCGTATCGCGCAGTGCCCGTCGCCCGTAATCTAGGCGCCAGGCTCCGGATCGACAAGCCTCTCGCGCAGCTTTTCTATGCGCGCGGCCAGCGCCTCCATCGCTTGCACGGCGAGTTCGTCGTCATCGCCCAGCGCCAGGCTCTGCTGGCGGCCGATCGCCTCGCGCTTCAGGTCATTGAGCTCGTCGGCGAGGAAGAGGGCGGCGAACAGCAGCGTGCGTACTTCAGTGAGGCCCGGCGTATTCTGCTGGGCGAGGCGCGCCTTGCGTTCGATCAGGCCGGCGAGATGAGCAAGATGCGCCTCCTCCCCGTCGCGGCAGCGGACGGTATAATGGCGCCCGGCGATCTGGAGGGTGGTTTCAGCCACGTTTTTCCCCCTTCAGATCGGCGATCAGTTCATCGAGCGAGCGGAGCGCCGTCCGCGCGGCGGCCGCGTCCACGCCTGGGGAGGCGGAAGAGGCCGGACCCGCAGCCGCGAGATCTTGCACATCCTGTTCCAGCTGGCTCACCGCGCGCTCCAGCGCGCCGATAGCCTGCATCATCCGATCGCTTGCCATGATCCACGCATAAACAAAGTTTTCGCCTTGCAAAAGCTGTCATTGGACGGCTTGGCGCTCTCCAAGGTCCTGCCATGGTTGACGCTTTGGGTGCAACGCGACAAAGGGGACCCGATTTCGATTCGCCGGCTCAGCAGGGGGCCGTGAGCCAAGTAGGGAAGAAGCCAGCCTAGATGACCGTATCCGAAAAGTCGCTCGCCAGCGCCATCCGGGCGCTTTCCATGGACGCAGTGCAGGCGGCGAACAGCGGCCATCCGGGCATGCCGATGGGCATGGCGGACGTCGCGACGGTGCTGTTCAAGGACTATATCAAGTTCGATCCGACCCAGCCGAAATGGGCCGACCGCGACCGCTTCGTGCTGTCGGCAGGTCATGGATCGATGCTGATCTACGCGCTGCTGCACCTCACCGGCTATGCGCGTCCGACAATGGAGGATATCCGTAATTTCCGTCAGATCGGCAGCCCCTGCGCCGGGCATCCGGAGAATTTCGAGCTGGCTGGCGTGGAAGCGACGACCGGGCCGCTGGGTTCGGGCCTGGCCACCGCCGTGGGCATGGCGATTGCTGAGCGGCACCTAAATGCGCAGTTCGGCGACGATCTGGTCGATCACCGCACCTGGGTGATCGCGGGCGACGGTTGCCTGATGGAAGGCATCAACCATGAGGCGATCGGCCTTGCCGGGCACCTCAACCTTGGCCGCCTGATCGTGCTGTGGGACGATAACAAGATCACGATCGACGGCGCGGTCGACCTGTCGAGCAGCGAAGATGTGCGCGCCCGCTATGCCGCGACCGGCTGGCATGTCGTGTCGTGCGACGGCCATGACGTCGCCGATGTGCGCCGCGCCATCGATGAAGCGCTGGCCGATCCGCGCCCGTCGCTGGTCGCCTGCGCCACCAAGATCGGCTATGGCGCACCCAACAAGGCAGGCACCTCGGGCGTCCATGGGTCGGCTTTGGGCGTCGAGGAAGTCGCGGCGGCTCGCGAGTTCCTGGGCTGGACGTCCGAGCCCTTTGTCCTGCCCGAAGATGTTGCCGCCGAATGGCGCCGCATCGGCTCGCAGGGCGCCGAAGTGCGCGCTGCCTGGGAAGGTCGCCTGAATGGCAATGGCCAGAAGACCGAGTTCGAGCGGCGTTTGGCGGGTGAACTGCCCGCCGACTTCTCGCTCAACGCCTATATCGACACGCTGATCGCCAATCCGCAGAAGGTGGCGACCCGCAAGGCGAGTGAGTTGGCGCTGGGCGCGATCAACGACCTGTTGCCCGAAACGCTCGGCGGTTCGGCGGACCTGACCGGATCGAACAACACCAAGACCAAGTCGACCGGACCGCTCACCAAGGACGATTATTCCGGCCGCTATGTCTATTATGGCATTCGCGAGTTCGGCATGGCCTGCGCGATGAACGGCATGGCGCTGCATGGCGGCGTCATCCCCTATGGCGGCACCTTCCTGGTCTTTTCCGACTATATGCGCGGCGGCATCCGCCTGGCCGCGCTCCAGCAGCAGCGCGTCATCCATGTGCTGACGCATGACTCCATCGGCCTTGGCGAGGATGGTCCAACCCACCAGCCGATCGAACACGTCATGTCGTTGCGCATGATCCCTAATCTGGACGTCTATCGCCCGGCTGACATCGTTGAGACGGCGGAATGCTGGGAACTGGCGCTGAAGGACAAGGATGGCCCATCGGTGCTGGCGCTGACGCGGCAGAATCTGGCGCAGCTGCGCACCGAGAAGGCGGGCGAAAATCTCTGTGCCAAGGGCGCCTATCGCCTGCGCGCCGCCAAGGGAGCGCGCAAAGTCGTGCTGATCGCGACCGGTTCCGAAGTCGAGATTGCGGTTGCGACCGCCGATCTGCTTGAAAGCCAGGGCATCGGCGCGGACGTCGTGTCCATGCCCAGCTGGGCGCATTTCGATGCGCAGCCGCAGGCGTATAAGGATGATCTCCTTCCGCACCATGTGCTGCGCTGCTCGATTGAGGCAGGGACGACATTCGGGTGGGAGCGCTATGTCGGCATTGCGGGCTTGCGTTTTGGCATCGACACATTCGGCGCTTCGGCTCCGGCGGAAGTGCTGTACGAGCATTTCGGCCTGACCGCAGCGAAGATCGCGCCGCAGGTTGCGGCCGCGCTCGATCATTAAGAACATCTACCAATCAGGAGGCTAGTGCAGTGGCAACGAAGGTAGCAATTAACGGTTTTGGACGTATCGGCCGCCTGGTGGCGCGCGCAATCCTGTCGCGCACCGACCATGATCTGGAACTGGTCAGCATCAACGACCTGGGCGATGCGAAGGCAAACGCCCTGCTGTTCAAGCGTGACAGCGTCCATGGCAACTGGGCTGGCGACGTCAGCGCCGAAGGCGACGCGCTGATCATCAACGGCAAGCGCATTGCCGTGACCGCCGAACGCGATCCCGCCAAGCTGCCGCACGCGGCGCAGGGCGTCGAGATCGCGCTGGAATGCACTGGCATCTTCGCTTCGAAGGAAAAGGCGAGCGCGCACCTGGCCGCTGGCGCCAAGCGCGTCATCATTTCCGCGCCCGCAAGCGGCGTGGACAAGACCATCGTGTTCGGCGTCAATCATGAAACGCTGACTGCCGATGACGTCGTCATCTCCAACGCCAGCTGCACGACCAACTGCCTGGCGCCGCTCGCCAAGGTCCTGCACGATGCCATCGGCATCGAAAAGGGCTTCATGACGACGATCCACAGCTACACCAACGACCAGAACACGCTGGACCAGCTGCACAGCGACATGCGCCGCGCCCGCGCCGCTGCGCTGTCGATGATCCCGACCACAACGGGCGCCGCGCGCGCCGTGGGTGAGGTGCTGCCGGAGCTCAAGGGCAAGCTGGATGGTTCGTCAGTGCGCGTGCCGACCCCGAACGTCTCGGTCGTTGACCTGAAGTTCATCGCCAAGCGCGAAACGAACCGCGACGAAGTAAACCAGCTGCTGAAGGCTGCTTCCGAAGCCGGGCCGCTGAAGGGCGTGCTGGGCTATTCGGACGAACCGCTGGTGTCGATCGACTATAATGGCGATCCGCGCAGCTCGACCGTCGACAGCCTTGAAACGGCCGTGATCGACGGCAATCTGGTGCGCGTGCTCAGCTGGTACGACAATGAATGGGGCTTTTCGAACCGCATGATCGATACCGCAGGCGTGGTTGCCGGGCTGCTGTAAGAATGAGGGGGGCGGGCATTGGCTCGCCCCTTTTTTCGTCATCCCAGCGAAAGCTGGGATCTCGTTTTTCTACTTACGTCCCGCCCGAGGCATGAGATCCCAGCTTTCGCTGGGATGACGGTAGGGGCGGCTGGGAGCATCATGGTGGCCAAGCCCTTCAAGACGCTGGACGATATGGGCGACATCAGCGGCAAGGCCGTTTTGGTGCGCGAAGATTTGAACGTGCCGATGCAGGATGGATCGGTGAGCGACGATACCCGCCTGCGGGCGGCGATGCCGACGATCCTGGAACTGGCCGATCGGGGCGCCAAGGTGCTGATCCTGGCGCATTTCGGGCGGCCCAAGGGGCAGAAGAACCCGGAATATTCGCTTTCGAAGATCACCCGTCCGCTGACGCAGGTGTTGGGGCGCGACGTTCAGTTCATTCCCGATTGCTGCGGCGAGGCTGCGGTGGACGGCATCGCGGTGATGCGTCCGGGCGACATTTCGATCTTGGAAAATACCCGCTTCCATCCCGGCGAGGAAAAAAATGATCCGGCGCTGGTGGAAGCCATGGCGGCGATCGGCGACTTCTATGTGAACGACGCTTTCTCCGCCGCGCACCGTGCCCATGCGTCGACCGAGGGGCTGGCGCATAAGCTGCCTGCCTTTGCGGGCCGCTCGATGGAAAAGGAACTGGACGCGTTGCAGGCGGCGCTCGGCGAGCCGGTGAAGCCGGTCGCGGCTGTTGTCGGCGGTGCGAAGGTTTCGACCAAGCTTGATGTACTGAATAACCTGGTCGCGAAGGTCGATCATCTGATCATCGGCGGTGGCATGGCCAACACCTTCCTCCACGCGCGCGGGGTCGATGTCGGCAAGTCGCTGTGCGAGAAGGATCTGGCCGAAACCGCCGAGGCGATATTCGACAAGGCTGAGGCTGCGGGATGCACCATCCATCTGCCCTATGACGTAGTTGTGGCGAAGGAATTTGCCGCCAATCCCCCGTCGGTGCGGACGTGCAATGTGCATGAAGTCGCTGCCGACGAGATGATTCTGGACGTGGGCCCGGCGGCGGTCGAGGCGCTGGGCGATGCGCTCAAGAACTGCCGCACGCTGGTCTGGAACGGGCCGCTCGGCGCGTTCGAGATCGCGCCGTTTGACAAGGCGACGGTGGCGCTTGCCCAGACGGCGGCGGCGCTGACCAAGGAAGGCGGGCTGACGTCCGTGGCGGGCGGCGGCGATACGGTCGCGGCGCTCAACCATGCGGGCGTGGCGGGCGACTTCACCTTTGTATCGACCGCTGGCGGCGCTTTCCTTGAGTGGATGGAAGGCAAGGACCTGCCGGGCGTCAGCGCATTGATGGTGTGAACTTCGGAAGCCGCCGTCTACAAAATGGCGGTTTTCTTCACTTTTTTGAAGCCGCCGAAGGGGCGGCGCAACCCTACAGAGAAGGTATGTGCAGATGCTGGATCAGGACATGAAGAACAAGATTGCGGCCGGTAACGGCTTTATCGCCGCGCTCGACCAGAGCGGCGGGTCGACGCCCAAGGCGCTCAAGGGCTATGGCATCGAGGAAGGCGCGTGGAGCAATGACGAGGAGATGTTCGGCCTCATCCACGATATGCGCAGCCGCATCATCACCTCGCCCTGCTTCACCGGTGAAAAGGTGATCGGCGCGATTCTGTTCGAACGGACGATGGACGGCGAAGCGGGCGGCAAGCCCGTGCCCCAGGCGCTGATCGAGCGCGGCGTGGTGCCCTTCATCAAGATCGATAAGGGTCTGGAGGATGAGGCGAACGGCGTTCAGATGATGAAGCCGATGCCGGAACTCGACGCGCTGCTGAAGCGGGCCAAGTCGCTCGGCGTGTTCGGCACCAAGGAGCGTTCGGTTATCAATCTCGCCAACCGCGAGGGCATCGCGGCCATCGTCAAGCAGCAGTTTGAGGTCGGCGCGCAGGTATTGGCCGCTGGCCTGATGCCGATGCTGGAGCCCGAGATCAACATCAAGAGCCCCGAGCGCGCAGAGGCTGACCAGATTCTGCTGGAGGAACTGCTCAAGGGCCTGGACGCACTGCCCGAAGGCCAGCAGGTGATGCTGAAGCTGTCGCTGCCCGCGAAGGCTGGCTTGTTCGATCCGCTCGTCGATCATCCCAAAGTGTTGCGCGTCGTGGCGCTGTCGGGCGGCTTCTCGCGTGCCGAAGCCTGCGTCGAGCTGGCGAAGAATCGCGGCATCATCGCGAGCTTCAGCCGTGCGCTGCTGAACGACCTGCGCCACCAGATGAGCGAGGACGAGTTCAACGGCTCGCTAGGGCAGGCGATTGACGAAATCCACGCTGCCTCGACCAACAAGGCGGCTTGACCTCACATGACGGCCGCTGGCGACATTGGTCCAGCGGCCGTCCTTCGCCTGGGCGGCGGGGATGTGGAGAGGATGCGGGCGGCAAATGCGCTGTTCGCTGAGGTGTTCGATGATCCGCAATCCTATGCGGCTCAGCCCCCGCCAGATCGCTATCTGCGCGATCTGCTGGCCGACCCGCGCTTCGTCGCGTTGGTGGCGGTGGAGGGTGAGCGGATCATTGGCGCGCTTGCCGCTTATGAGTTGCGCAAGTTTGAGCAGCAGCGCAGCGAAATCTATATCTATGACCTGGCGGTCGCGGCGGATCGGCGGCGGCAGGGTGTCGCCACGGCCTTGATCGACGCGCTGCGTCCCATCGCCATCGCGGCTGGAGCATGGGTCATCTATGTGCAGGCCGATCTGGAAGATGAGCCCGCGGTCGCGCTTTATACAAAGCTTGGCTCGCGCGAAGATGTGCTGCATTTCGACATCGCGCCACGCGGATAGCGCCATTAGGGACGGAACTAGCTGGCCATGGCCTTCAACGCCTGCGCGTCATGGATCGCGTCCGCATTGATGTCGTTATTGAAAAAGGCCCAAACGGCGCGGCCTTGGCGAGCCTGGTCATTCATCCAACCCGCCCATTCGCGCAGGTCATCCTCGGCATAGCGGCCCCAATATTTGCCTTTCCCGCCATGGAAGCGAACATAGGCGGCGTGGCCCGTGGCGATACGCGGGCTCGCTGATCCGGGCATGTCATGTACGCAGAAGCTTGCGCCATGGCGGTCGAGCAGATCGTAGGTGGTGTGTTCGTACCAGCTGCTGTGGCGAAACTCGAAGACGGGGACGATGTCCGGCGGCTGGAGCTTGAGGAAGCTGTCGAGCCGGTCGGGATTGAAGGTGAGGCTGGGCGGAAGCTGGTAGAGGATTGGGCCCAGCGTAGGGCCGAAATGACGGAAGGACGCCATCATCCGCTCCATCGGCTCCTCGCAATGAGTAAGCTTCAGAGCCTGTGTGAGATAGCGGTTTGCCTTGACCGCATAGCCGAAGCCGGGCGGCGCCTGGTCGCGCCAGCCATCGACGGTCTCCGGCTTTGGAAGGCGGTAGAAGCTGTTGTTGATCTCCACCGTGCCGAAATGTTCGGCGTAGAAGGCGAACCAGCGCTTCATCGCCAGTTTTTCGGGGTAGAAGGCGCCGCGCCAGTGGCGATAGTTCCATCCCGAGCAGCCGATCCTGATCATGAAAGGACAAGCCGCCGGACCTGGACGCGGTTCCATTCTTTTCCTTGGACGTCGAAACGCGCTAAGGGCTGCGCATGACCGATTTCACCGACGAAGAGCTGGCGCTCGACCCGCATTTTGCCGACCAGTTCGAAAAGGGTTTCCGCCCGCCCTGCCAGCTTTACCTGATCTCGCCGCCCGCGATCGATGAAGGTTTCGTGACGCAGCTCGCAGAGGCTCTGGACGGCGGCAAGGTTGCGGCGTTCCAGTTGCGGCTGAAAGGTCTGGACGAAGACGCGATCGCCCGCGCGGCAGAGCCGTTGCAAAAATTGTGCGCGGAGCGGGAGGTTGCCTTCATCATCAACGACAGCGTTGCCCTGGCCAAAAGGCTGGGCGCGGATGGCGTGCATCTGGGGCAGGGGGATGGCGATCCGCGAGAGGCGCGGAAGATTTTGGGGCCCAAGGTGCAGATCGGCGTCACGTGCCATGACAGCCGTCACCTTGCGATGGAAGCGGGGGAGGCGGGGGCGGATTATGTCGCCTTCGGAGCCTTTTATCCCACCACGACCAAGGACACCCATCATCGGCCGGAACCTTCGATCCTCAGCTGGTGGACCACATTGTTCGAACTGCCCTGTGTCGCGATCGGAGGGGTAACGGCGGACAATGCCGCGCCGTTGGTGGAAGCAGGGGCCGACTTCCTGGCGGTAAGCAGCGCGGTGTGGGCGCATCCGGATGGCCCGCGCGCGGGCGTTGCAGCGTTTTCGGCTGTGCTTGGTGGGGCCCAGGAGGTGACGCCCTCGCGCTGAACCTGTCAAAGGCTCCGTATTTCTTGAGGAAGGAAGGGGCTTTGACGGGCTCAGCCCGAGCGGGTTGAATATTTGGATTGAATTTGCCCTGCTTTAATTAGGCCTGCTGGATGCTGTTTGATCGAGGGAGGAAGCTTTCCCGGGCTTTGCGCGTTTCTCTTCCCGAACTTCGGGAGAGCATTGCCTTGAAAACATATCTGCTCGCGATCACGCTGCTTTGCACGGCTTGCAAGGTGTCTGTCACTGACGCGAATGAAAGCGGGGGCGCGCCTCCTGGGAACCAGACGGACGCGGCGCAGCAGGGCGCAGCAGCCAAGCCCGCGTCCGATCCCTACGCCTTCACCATCGTTCCGGAGCCCGGCGGCACGCCAGCGCGCGCGGATTCGATCTTGCAGGCGCAGGTGGCGCTTGACCGGGCGGGCTTTTCTCCCGGCGTGCTCGACGGGAAGGAAGGCATGTCCTTCACCGCCGCGCTGAAGGGTTTCCAGGAGGCCAAGGGCCTGCCGGAGACAGGCAAATATGATGACGCGACGGCCAAGGCCCTGCTGGGTGACAAGCCGCCGCCAGCGACATGGCTGGTGACGATCCCTGCGGAGTTCGCCCGTGGGCCGTTCACCGCCATCCCCAAGGAATATGCCGATCAGGCCAAGCTGCCTGCGCTTGGCTATCGCAACCTCATCGAAAAACTGGCCGAGCGTTTCCATACCAAGCCTGAAGTGCTGGTGGCGTTGAATGCACCCAACACGAAGCTAGGGCCCGGAGCTACCGTGCGCGTGCCTGCCGTGGGCAACCAGCCGGTGGCCCAGATCGAGGGAGATGAGCGCGGCTGGGGCACTACGCTGGCCAGCCTGGCGGTCGCCAAGGACCAGCCCCAGGCCGATCATGTCGTCGTCGACAAATCCGACGGCGTGCTGCGCGTTTTCGACAAGGCCAACAAGCTGATCGCGCAGTTCCCCGCGACCATGGGATCGGAACATGATCCGCTGCCGCTTGGTACATGGGAGATCAAGGGGATCAGCCGTAATCCCGATTTCCACTATAATCCCGACCTGTTCTGGGATGCCGACGCCAAGGATGAAAAGGCGGTGTTGAAGCCTGGGCCGAATGGGCCTGTCGGGGTGGTTTGGATCGACCTTTCGAAACAGCATTATGGTATCCATGGCACGCCTGAGCCCCAGACGATCGGCCGTACCGAAAGCCATGGATGCATCCGCCTCACCAACTGGGATGCGGCGCGGCTGGCGCAAATGGTGAAGAGCGGGGTCCAGGCGGTATTCCAGGCATGAGGAGGCCAGGACGGCGAGGATGTTTTGGCATTTTACTCGCCGTCCTGCTGCTGCTCCTGTTCCTGAAAATGTGCGTTCGGATCGTTCCGGGAGACGGGCCTGAGCAGCGCGCCGTGCCCGAACGCCCGGCCGCGGCTGAGGCGGGGGCGCTTCTGATCCCGGTCGAGGGCGTGCCCCCAAGCGCGCTAACCGACACCTTTACCCAGGCGCGAGCAGGTGGTGTCCGGCCGCATGATGCGATCGACATCATGGCGGCGCGTGGCAGGGCCGTGCTGGCGGCTGCGGACGGGCGTATAGAGAAGCTGTTCACCAGCGCGGATGGCGGGTTGACCATCTATGAGCGGTCGCCCGACGGCCGCCGCATCTATTATTATGCGCATCTGGACGGCTATGCCCCCGGACTGGCGGAGGGGCAGATGGTCAAGCGGGGGCAGAAGATCGCAACGGTAGGCAGCACCGGCAATGCCGATCCGGCGGCGCCGCACCTGCATTTTGCCGTCAATGAAATCGCGCCGGGGGAACCATGGTACAGGGGGCGGGCGATCAATCCCTATCCCTTGCTGGCGCGGCCGATCCGATGAGCCCACTTGCCCTTATCGGCGGCACGATGTAGAGGCGCGGCCAGCCTTTTTACATGAGGCCGGCTCTTTTCACCTTCAGACATATAGGCAGGCTCTTCCCATGAAGATCAGCGGCGTCGAGATTCGTCCCGGCAACAATATCGAATATGACGGAAGCCTGTGGCGGGCCGTCAAGATCCAGCACACCCAGCCCGGCAAGGGTGGCGCCTATATGCAGGTGGAACTGAAGAACCTGATCGACGGGCGCAAGAATAACGTGCGTTTCCGGTCGGCTGAAACGGTTGAACGCATCCGCCTCGACACCAAGGATTTCCAGTATCTTTATGCCGAAGGCGACATGCTCGTCTTCATGGACACGGAAACCTATGAGCAGATCAACCTGCCGCAGGACCTGGTGGGTGACGCGTCCGCTTTCCTGCAGGACGGCATGATGGTCATGCTGGAAATGTACGAGGAACGCCCGATCTCCGTGCAGCTGCCCGAAACGGTCGAGGCGACCGTGGTCGAGGCGGACGCGGTGGTGAAGGGGCAGACCGCTTCGGCCAGCTACAAGCCCGCGATCCTCGACAATGGCGTGCGCGTCATGGTGCCGCCGCATATCGTGACCGGAACGCGCATCATCGTCGATGTGTATGAGCGGGAATATGTGAAGCGGGCTGATTGAACTGCTGATTGTTCCCCTCCCGCAGGCGGGAGGGTCGAACGGAGGCACGTGACTCCGTTCGAGGGTGGGCGCGAGCGTCAGCGAGCCCTTGCCTCGTTCAAAGCGTTACATGCGATTGCTACGCAATCGTGCCCACCCCCGGCCCCTCCCGCTTGCGGGAGGGGGGAGATTGAGTAAATGGTATCCCATTCCGGCCTTCTCACCGTCATGGAACGCGCCGCTCGCAAGGCTGGCGCGAAGCTGCGGCGGGACTTTGGCGAAGTCGAACATCTGCAGGTGTCGCGCAAGGGACCGGCGGACTTCGTGTCCAAGGCCGATCAGCAGGCGGAGCGCACCCTGGTCGAGGAGCTTCAGAAGGCACGGCCGGACTGGGGCTTCCTGCTGGAAGAGGGCGGGGTGATCGAGGGTGATCCCAACAAGCCGCGCTGGATCATCGACCCGCTCGACGGCACCAGCAACTTCCTGCACGGCATTCCGCATTTCGCGATTTCCATCGCCGTGGAAGAGCCCCTTTATAGCGGCAACAAGCGGGAAGTGACGACCGGCCTCATCTATCAGCCAGTGACGGATGAAAGCTATTGGGCGGAAAAGAGCCGCGGCGCGTGGCGGCATGACCAGCGCCTGCGCGTGTCAGCGCGCCGGGACCTGGGCGACTGCCTGATCGCCACCGGCATTCCGTTCATGGGCCATGGCGATTTTGCCCAATGGACGCGCATCTTCGGCGCCGTAGGTCCGTCGGTAGCCGGTATAAGGCGCTTCGGCGCGGCTTCGCTGGATCTCGCTCATGTGGCTTCCGGGCGGTATGACGGTTTTTGGGAAAGCGGGTTGCAACCCTGGGATGTGGCTGCGGGCATATTGCTGGTGCGTGAGGCCGGGGGCTTCGTCACTGACTTTCGTGGCGGGGATCAGCCGATCGAGCGCAAGGAAGTCATCGCGGGCAATGACGCCATCCATAGCAAGCTGCACAAGCTTGTTGCCGGAGCGCTGCGCTGAGGCAGGCAATCGTTTCTGCGTACAAGAAGTAAACTCTTGCGAATCATTCTCATGGCGGGGGGCCTTGCTTCGCTTATGCGGCAGGCCTAAAGCGCGCCCATATTCATTTTCGCCCAGGGGATTCCGTTGGTCGATCTAGCCCAATATCTGCCGATCCTTATCTTTCTCGGGATCGCCTTGCTTCTTTCAGGGGCATTCGTGTTCCTGCCGATGCTGGTCGGCCGCCTGACGGGCGCGCATCAGCCCGATCCGGCAAAGCTGTCGGAATATGAGTGCGGCTTCCCGGCGTTCGAGGAACCGCGCAGCCAGTTCGACGTGCGATTCTATCTGGTCGCGATCCTGTTCATCATCTTCGACCTGGAAGCGGCGTTTCTCTATCCCTGGGCGGTCAGCCTGGATCAGATCGGCTGGGCCGGCTGGGCGACGATGATGATCTTCATAGCGGAGCTAGTGCTGGGCCTCGTCTATGCGTGGAAGAAGGGAGCCCTCGATTGGGAGTAGAACTGACCAGTCCCGCGCCCGGCACGATGTTGCCCGCGGGGACGCAGCCCGACCAGAATTTCTTCAACGCGCTGAACAGCGAGGTCAGCGACAAGGGCTTCCTCGTCACGTCGACCGAAGAGCTTTTCCAATGGGCTCGGACCGGTTCGCTGTGGTGGATGACCTTTGGCCTTGCCTGCTGCGCGGTGGAGATGATCCACGTCAACATGCCGCGTTACGACATGGAGCGGTTCGGCGCCGCGCCGCGCGCTTCCCCGCGCCAGTCGGACGTGATGATCGTCGCGGGAACGCTGTGCAACAAGATGGCTCCGGCGTTGCGCAAGGTTTACGATCAGATGTCCAATCCGAAATATGTCATTTCGATGGGCAGCTGCGCCAATGGCGGCGGCTATTATCACTACAGCTATTCGGTAGTGCGCGGCTGTGACCGGATCGTGCCGGTCGACATATATGTGCCGGGCTGCCCTCCGACTGCCGAAGCGCTGTTGTATGGCGTGATGCAGTTGCAGCGGAAGATCCGCCGGATCGGGACGATTGAGCGCTGATATGGGTCATTCTGCACCGAAGATCGTGAACCCGGACGGGCTCGCGGACAAGATCGCCGGACTGTTGGGTTCGATGCTGATCGAAGCGGTCGATCATGCCGATGAGCTGAGCTTCACCGTCGTGCGCGAGCGGCTAGCCGAGGCGCTGGATGTCCTGCGCGTTCAGGGTGAATATCAGCAGTTGATGGAAATCGCAGGCGTCGATTATCCTGAGCGGGCCGAGCGGTTCGAGGTCTGCTATCATCTGCTGTCGGTCACCAGGAACCATCGCATCCGCGTCAAGGTAACGACCGACGAGGATCAGCCCGTCCCTACCGTCACGCACATCTGGCCCGTCGCGGGCTGGCTGGAGCGCGAGGTGTTCGACATGTACGGTGTGATCTTCGAGGGCAATGCCGACCTGCGCCGCATCCTGACCGACTATGGGTTCAAGGGGCATCCGCTCCGCAAGGACTTCCCGCTGACCGGCTATGTCGAGATGTGGTATTCCGAAGAGGATAAGCGCGTCGTCTACAAGCCGGTGAAGCTGGCCCAGGATTTCCGCCAGTTCGATTTCATGAGCCCGTGGGAAGGCGCAGAATATGTGCTGCCGGGCGATGAAAAGGCGCCGCAGGCTCCGGGCGCGCCCTCGCCCGTGGCAGCGCCGCCTCCGCCGCCTGCCGCGCCGAAGGGAGAGCCTGCTGGCGCGACGCCCAAGGTGACGGAAAAGTCCGAAGATACCGGTGCGGGCGAACCGGCGAACAGCAAGGGGCATGAAAAGTCCCCCAATGCTCCGGTGCAGCCTGAACACAATACCGACGAAGGCAAAGGCGCCGCCAAGCCCGAGGACAAAGGCTAATGTCCACCTATCTCGACGAACTCGAACATAAGACCAGCGTGGACGATCCGACGCTGGGCGATACCGAGATCCAGAATTATACGATCAACTTCGGTCCGCAGCATCCTGCGGCGCACGGCGTGTTGCGCCTTGTCATGGAGTTGGACGGCGAGATCGTGGAGCGTTGCGATCCGCATGTCGGCCTGCTCCATCGCGGCACCGAAAAGCTGATCGAATATAAGACCTATCTTCAGGCGCTGCCCTATTTCGACCGGCTCGACTATTGCTCGCCCATGGGGATGGAGCACAGCTATGTGCTGGCGGTCGAGAAGCTGCTGAACCTGGAGGTGCCGCTCCGCGCGCAATATCTGCGCGTGTTCTTCGCGGAACTGACACGCATCAAGAACCACATGCTGAACCTTGGCAGCCATGTCATGGACGTCGGCGCGATGACGCCGAACCTGTGGCTGTTCGAACTGCGCGAAGACTGCATGAATTTCTATGAGCGGGCTTCGGGCGCGCGCATGCATGCGGCTTATTTCCGGCCGGGCGGCGTCCATCAGGATGTGCCGCTGAAGCTGCTGACAGACATCGCCGACTGGCTCGACACGCGCCTGCCGCGCTTGTTCGAAGACGCCATCAGCCTCGTTGCGGACAATCGCATCTTCAAGCAGCGTAACGTCGATATCGCCGTGGTGAGCAAGGAAGATGCGCTGAAATGGGGCTTTTCTGGACCCATGCTGCGTGGTTCGGGCATCGCATGGGATTTGCGCAAGTCGCAGCCCTATGACGTCTATGACCGCATGGACTTCGACATTCCGGTCGGCACCAATTTCGACTGCTACGACCGCTTCATGGTCCGCGTCGAGGAAGTCCGCCAATCTGCGCGCATCATGAAGCAGTGCCTTAATGAGATGCCGGTAGGTCCGGTACTCTCGCTTGACCGCAAGGTGGCACCGCCGCGCCGGGGCGAGATGAAGCGCTCGATGGAAGCGTTGATCCACCATTTCAAGCTGTACACTGAAGGCTTCCACGTTCCGGCGGGTGAAGTCTATGTGGCGACCGAAAGCCCCAAGGGCGAGTTTGGCGTCTATCTGGTGAGCGATGGGACCAATTCGCCCTATCGCTGCAAGATCCGCCCGACGGCTTTTTCGCACTTGCAGGCGATGGATTTCATGATGAAGGGCCACATGCTGGCCGACACAACCGCCGTCCTTGGCGCGATGGACATCGTGTTCGGAGAATGTGACCGCTAATGGCTGACGCAGTTCATATCCCTGACGAAGCGGAAACGCGCGCCCGCTGGGGCAATTTCGCGTGGACGGCGGACAATGCCGAACAGGCGAAGAAGGTTATCGCGCGTTATCCCGCCGGCCGTCAGCAATCGGCGGTGATGCCGCTGCTCGACCTTGCCCAACGCCAGGTTGGTGCGGAAACGCAGACCCAGGGCTGGCTGCCCGTGCCGGTGATGGAATATATCGCTGACCAGCTCGATATGCCGTACATGCGGGTTTACGAGGTCGCGACCTTCTACACCATGTACAACCTTGCGCCGGTCGGCCGCTATCATGTGCAGGTTTGCGGTACGACGCCCTGCATGCTGCGCGGTTCGGACGATGTCTTCTCGGCCTGCAAGAACAAGGGGCTGGTGAAGGGTGGTACGACGCCGGACGGCCTGTTCACACTGACAGAAGTCGAGTGTCTGGGCGCCTGCGCCAACGCGCCAATGGTGCAGATCAACGACGATAATTTCGAAGACCTGACCTATGACAGCATGAGCGCGATCCTCGACGATCTCGCCTCTGGCAAGCAGCCCAAGATCGGGCCGCAGATCGAGCGTCAGACGAGCTGCCCGGAAGGTGGGCCGACCACGCTCAGGGAAATGGTTTCCGAAAATCATGACTATAGGGGGCAGTGGTAATGAGCGACGTCATCGCGCCGCTGGCCGACAAGGACCGCATCTTCACCAACGTCTATGGCTTCCAGGACTGGGGCATCGACGCGGCGATGAAGCGCGGCGATTGGGATAATACCAAGGCGCTGCTGGAGATCGGCCAGGACGAAATCATTGAGCGCATCAAGGCTTCGGGCCTGCGCGGCCGTGGCGGGGCGGGCTTCCCCACCGGCATGAAGTGGAGCTTCATGCCCAAGGAAAGCAAGGATGGCCGTCCGAGCTTCCTGGTTATCAACGCGGACGAGTCCGAGCCGGGTTCGTGCAAGGACCGCGAGATCATCCGCCACGACCCGCACAAGCTGATCGAGGGCGCGCTGGTCGCCGGTTTCGCGATGCGCGCGCGTGCTGCTTATATCTATATCCGCGGCGAGTTCATCTATGAGGCGAAGGTACTCTTCGCCGCTGTCGAGCAGGCTTATGAAAAGGGCTTCCTTGGCAAGAACGCATGCGGTTCGGGTTATGATTTCGACGTCTTCGTCCATCGTGGCGCGGGCGCCTATATCTGTGGTGAGGAAACCGCGCAGATCGAGAGCCTGGAAGGCAAGAAGGGCCAGCCGCGCCTGAAGCCGCCTTTTCCGGCGGGCGCGGGGCTTTATGGCTGCCCGACGACCGTGAACAACGTGGAATCGATCGCGGTGTCGCCGACGATCCTGCGTCGTGGATCGGAATGGTTCTCCAGCTTCGGCCGCGAAGGGAACAGGGGCACGAAGCTGTTCCAGATCAGCGGCCATGTGAACAAGCCCTGCGTCGTGGAAGAGTCGATGGGCATCAGCTTCAAGGAGCTGATCGACCGGCATTGCGGCGGCATTCGCGGTGGTTGGGACAATCTGCTGGCCGTGATCCCCGGCGGATCGTCGGTGCCGCTGGTTCCGGCCGCACAGATCATGGACGCGCCGATGGACTTTGATGGTCTGAAGGCGCTCGGGTCGGGTCTCGGCACGGCAGCGGTCATCGTCATGGACAAGTCGACCGACATCGTCCGCGCGATCAGCCGTTTGTCCTACTTCTACAAGCATGAAAGCTGCGGCCAGTGCACGCCCTGCCGCGAAGGCACGGGCTGGATGTGGCGCGTGATGGAACGGCTGCGTTCGGGCGAGGCGGACATCGGCGAGATCGACATGCTCCAGCAGGTCACCAAGCAGGTTGAAGGCCACACCATCTGCGCGCTCGGCGATGCGGCGGCCTGGCCGATCCAGGGCCTGATCCGGCATTTCCGCCCCGAGATCGAGCGGCGGATCAATGAGAATAAGGGTAGCGCCCCCGTCATGGAGGCAGCGGAGTAATCATGCCCAAGGTCAAAGTAGACGGCGTAGAACTCGAAGTTCCGGCGGGCGCGACGGTCCTGCAGGCGTGCGAGATGGCGGGGAAGGAAATTCCGCGCTTCTGCTATCATGAGCGCCTGTCCATCGCGGGCAATTGCCGCATGTGTCTGGTCGAGGTAAAGCCTGGGCCGCCCAAGCCGCAGGCGAGCTGCGCGCTGCCCGCCGCCGATAATCAGGAAATCTTTACCCAGACCGAGATGGTCAAGAAGGCGCGCGAAGGGGTGATGGAGTTTCTCCTCATCAACCACCCGCTCGATTGCCCGATCTGCGATCAGGGCGGCGAGTGCGACCTTCAGGACCAGTCGGTGGCCTATGGCCGTGGCGGCAGCCGCTTCGAAGAGAATAAGCGCGCCGTTACCGAGAAATATATGGGTCCGATCGTCAAGACGGTCATGACCCGCTGCATCCAGTGCACCCGCTGCGTACGCTTTGCCGAGGAAGTCGCTGGTGTGCCGGAAATCGGCGCCATCTATCGCGGCGAGAATATGCAGATCACCACTTATCTCGAACATGCCGCCAAGAGCGAGCTGTCGGGCAATGTGGTCGACCTGTGCCCGGTCGGCGCGCTGACGTCGAAGCCCTATGCGTTCGAAGCGCGTCCCTGGGAGTTGCGCAAGACCCCTGCGATCGACGTGATGGATGCGGTCGGCACCAACATTCGTCTCGATAGTCGTGGCCGTCAGGTGCTGCGCGCCGTGCCGCGCATCAACGATGACGTGAATGAAGAGTGGGCGAGCGACAAGACTCGGCACAATGTCGACGGTCTGGTGCGCAAGCGGCTCGACAAGCCCTTCGTGCGCAAGGATGGCAAGCTGGTTCCCGCGACGTGGGAAGAGGCGTTCAAGGCGATAGCCGCCGTCCAGCATGGCGGTTCGGTTGCGGCACTGGCGGGTGATCTGCTCGATTGCGAGACGATGTTCGCGGGCAAGCTGCTCGTCGAGAAGCTCGGTGGATCGATGCTGGAAGGTCGGCAGACGGGCCTGGCCTATGATGTGTCGAGCCTGTCGGCGGTCAACTTCAACACGACGCTGAATGGCATTGAGACGGCAGACGTGATCCTGCTGGTCGGCACCAACCTGCGCTGGGAAGCGCCGCTGGTGAACACGCGCATCCGCAAGGCGATCAAGAAGGGCGCGAAGGTCTTTGCGCTCGGGCCGCAGGTCGATCTGACCTACAAGGTCGAATGGCTGGGCAATGATGCGTCGCTGCTGGCGAAGCTTCCGGAAGCTGTGGTCGAGGCATTCGGCAGGGCGGCGCGTCCGGCGATGATCGTCGGCGGCGGCGTGCTGGCCAAGGATGGTGCGCATGGCGATACGCTGGCGCTGGTCGAGACGCTGGGCCTGATCAAGGATGGTTGGAACGGCTATAACGTGCTGCACTTCGCGGCGGCGCGCATGGGCGGTCTGATGCTGGGCTATGCGACCACGGGCGGGATCAAGGCCGTGGCTGCGGCCAAGCCGAAACTGCTCTTCTCTCTCGGTGCGGACGAGGCCGATTATTCGGCATTCGACGACAGCTTCAAGGTCTATGTCGGCCACCATGGCGACAAGGGCGCGCATGCGGCGGACGTCATCCTGCCTGGCGCCAGCTATGCCGAGAAGGCGGGCACCTATGTCAACCTGGAGGGCCGGGTGCAGCGCGGTGAAAAGGCCGTGTTCGCGCCGGGCGATGCGCGCGAGGACTGGTCGATCCTGCGCGCGCTTTCCGAAGTGCTGGGCGCGACGCTGCCGTTCGACAGCTTCGACGCATTGCGGGCGGAGATGGCGAAGGCGGTTCCGGCGCTTGGGGTCGAAGGTCTCGCCGATTATGGCTGGTCCGTGCCGTCGCTGCCCACCGGGGCGAGCGGGGAGTTCGGTTCGCCGATCAAGGATTTCTATCTGACCAACGCCATCTGCCGCGCCAGCCCGACGATGCAGCAATGCTCGGCCGAACTGATCCATGGGACAAGCTTCGCGGAGGCCGCAGAGTGACCGCTTTCTTTCAAAATTGGGGGCTTCCCTTCAACGGAGCGTGGCTGCTGTCCACGGTGATCGGCATATTGGTGATTGCCCTGCCGTTGATGCTGGCAGTGGCCATGATCATCTATGCCGATCGCAAGATTTGGGCGGCGATGGCGCTGCGCCGTGGTCCCAACGTCGTCGGACCCTTCGGGCTGCTTCAGTCCTTTGCGGACGGGGCGAAGGTGTTCCTGCAGGAAACCATCATCCCTTCGGCCGCTAACCGTGCGCTCTTCCTGATCGCGCCGATCATCACCTTCACCGTGGCACTGATCGCCTGGGCGGTGATCCCGTTCCAGGCGGGCGTGGTGCTGGCGAACATCAATGTCGGCTTGCTGTACATCCTCGCGATCAGTTCGCTCGGCGTGTACGGCATCGTGCTGGCGGGTTGGGCGTCGAACTCGAAATATCCCTTCTACTCGGCCATTCGCGCGAGCGCGCAGATGATCAGCTATGAAGTCTCGATCGGCTTCATCCTGGTCTGCGTCGTGCTGTGGGCGGGGAGCTTCAACCTGACGGCGATCGTGGAGAGCCAGCGCGGCTATTATGGCTTCATCAACGGCCATGCGTTCAATCCGCTGCTGTTCCCGATGTCGATCATGTTCCTGGTGTCGGCCATGGCGGAAACCGGCCGAGCGCCGTTCGACCTGACCGAAGCGGAAAGCGAACTGGTCGCAGGCTACCAGACCGAATATTCGTCCATGTCGTTCGCGCTCTACTGGCTCGGCGAATATGCGAACGTCATTCTGATGTGTGCGCTTAACGCCATTCTCTTCTGGGGCGGATATCTGCCGCCGATCGACTGGGCGCCGCTTTACTATGTGCCGGGCATCATCTGGCTTTTCGCCAAGATTCTCTTCTTCTTCTTCGTCTTTTCCTGGGTGAAGGCGACGGTGCCCCGTTACCGCTATGACCAGCTGATGCGGCTGGGCTGGAAAGTGTTCCTGCCGGTGTCGCTCTTCTTCGTCTTCCTGGTATCGGGCTTCCTGATGTTTACGCGCTACGGAGGCGCTCAATGAGCCTCGGCTATTACGTCAAATCCTTCACGCTCTGGGAGTTTGTGAAGGCGCACGCTTTGACCTTGAAGTATTTTTTCAAGCCCAAGGCGACGATCAACTATCCCTATGAGAAGAACCCGATTTCGCCGCGGTTCCGGGGGGAACATGCGCTGCGCCGCTATCCCAATGGGGAAGAGCGCTGCATCGCATGCAAGCTGTGCGAGGCGGTGTGCCCGGCTCAGGCGATCACCATCGAGGCGCAGCCGCGCGATGACGGCAGCCGCCGTACGACGCGCTACGACATCGACATGACCAAGTGCATCTATTGCGGCTTCTGTCAGGAAGCCTGCCCGGTGGATGCCATTGTCGAGGGGCCAAATTTCGAGTTCTCGACCGAAACCCGCGAAGAACTTATCTACGACAAGGCGAAGCTCCTTGAAAATGGCGACAAATGGGAACGCGCGCTCGCCGCGAACCTTGCCGCCGATGCCCCCTATCGTTAAGCCGCGACCCGATCGAAGAGGATATATGATCCTGTGATTCACGTGCTTGCCTTTTACCTGTTCGCCACATTGGTGGTGTGCAGCGGCGCGCTGACGATCCTGTCGCGCAACCCCGTTCATTCGGTGCTGTGGCTGATCCTGGCGTTCTTCAACGCGGCGGGGCTGATGGTGCTGCTCGGCGCCGAGTTCATCGCGATGCTCCTCGTCATCGTTTATGTGGGCGCGGTCGCCGTCTTGTTCCTGTTCGTCGTGATGATGCTCGACATCGACTTCGCGGAATTGCGGGCCGGTTTCGTCGACTATCTGCCCTTTGGCATGCTGATCGCGCTGGTTCTGCTGGCGGAGATCGTTCTGGGGATCGGCATCTGGAGCGCTGGGCCGATCGAACTGGCGCAGCGCGCGGCTCCGGTGAACCCGGAAATGTCGAACATACAGGCGATCGGAACGCTGCTTTACACGCGTTACATCTTCCTGTTCGAAGCGGCAGGCATCGTGCTGCTGGTAGCCATGATCGGCGCGATCGTGCTGACCCATCGTGCACGCGGCGGCGTCAAGGGCCAGAACATCGCCCGTCAGAACCGCCGCCGTCCGCAGGATGCCGTGCGCAACGTCAATCAGCCCGTGGGGCAGGGGGTGGAGCTGTGATCGGCCTTCAGCACTATCTGGTCGTCAGTGCGATCCTCTTCGTGATGGGGGTGCTGGGCATCTTCATCAACCGCAAGAATGTCATCATCATCCTGATGGCGATCGAATTGATCCTCTTGAGCGTGAACATCAACCTTGTCGCCTTCAGCGCCTTCCTCGGCGATCTGGTGGGCCAGGTGTTCAGCATGTTCGTGCTGACCGTCGCGGCGGGTGAGGCGGCCATCGGCCTTGCCATCCTCGTCATCTATTTCCGTGGTCGCGGCACGATTGCCGTCGATGATGTCAACCGGATGAAGGGCTAAAGCTCGATGATCCAGCTTATCGTCCTTCTCCCGCTCATCGCGGCTGTCATCGCGGGCCTTGGCAACAAGGCGCTGGGGAAGCTGCCCGCGAAGATCATCACCACCGGCGCGCTGTTCGTTTCCTGCGCGCTTAGCTGGCCAATCTTCATCAGCTTCCTGACCGGCCATGCCGAACCCTATGTGGCCCCGGCCTTCACCTGGATCCAGTCGGGCAGCTTTGACGCGCAATGGGCGCTGCGTGTGGACGCGATGACGGCGGTCATGCTGGTGGTCATCACCAGCGTGTCGAGCCTCGTTCATCTCTACAGCTGGGGCTATATGGAGGAGGAGCCGGATCAGCCGCGCTTCTTTGCCTATCTGTCGCTCTTCACCTTCGCGATGCTGATGCTCGTTACGGCGAACAATCTGCTTCAGATGTTCTTCGGTTGGGAAGGCGTGGGCCTCGCCTCCTATCTGCTGATCGGTTTCTGGTTCCGTAAGCCCTCCGCAAACGCGGCCGCGATCAAGGCGTTCGTCGTGAACCGCGTCGGTGACCTCGGCTTCATGCTCGGCATTTTCGGCACCTATCTGGTGTTCAACACCATCTCGATCCCGGAGATTTTGGAAGCCGCGCCCTCGATGGCCGGTTCCACTATCGGCTTCCTGGGCTATCGCTTCGACACGATGACCGTGCTCTGCCTGCTGCTGTTCATCGGCGCGATGGGCAAGTCGGCGCAGCTCGGCCTGCACACCTGGTTGCCGGACGCGATGGAAGGCCCGACGCCTGTGTCGGCGCTGATCCACGCGGCGACCATGGTGACTGCGGGCGTGTTCATGGTGTGCCGCCTGTCGCCGATGTTCGAGGTGTCGCCGACAGCGCTTGGTTTCGTGACCTTTATCGGCGCTGCCACCTGCCTGTTCGCGGCGACGGTTGGGACGGTGCAGAACGACATCAAGCGGGTTATCGCTTATTCGACCTGTTCGCAGCTCGGCTATATGTTCTTCGCGGCAGGCGTCGGCGCTTATGGAGCGGCGATGTTCCACCTGTTCACGCACGCTTTCTTCAAGGCGCTGTTGTTCCTGGGGGCAGGCTCGGTCATCCATGCCATGCATCATGAACAGGACATGCGTTATTATGGTGCGCTGCGTAAGGAAATCCCGGTCACCTTCTGGACGATGACGCTGGGCACGCTGGCGATCACGGGTGTCGGCATTCCACTGCTGGGCTATGGTTTTGCGGGCTTCTATTCGAAGGACGCGATCCTGGAATCGGCATTCGCCGCAGGTGGCTATGGCACCGGGGCGTTCCTGGTCGGTGTATTCGCCGCGCTGCTCACCAGCTTCTATAGCTGGCGTCTGGTGTTCCTCACCTTCTTCGGCAAGCCGCGCTGGGCCGCATCAGAGCATATCCAGCATGCGATTCATGGGCATCATGAATCGCCGGACGAAGAAACCGCTCATGACGATCATGCGACGCATGGTCATGGGTCGGAGCATGCCAACGCTCCCGCTCAGGAAAATGCGGGCCATGATCCGCACGGACATGAAGCGGACGCGCATGCGCTGCACGGCGGAACCGGTGGCTACCACCCACATGAGAGCCCTTGGGTCATGTTGTTGCCGCTCGTTGTGCTCAGCCTGGGCGCGGTGTTCGCGGGCTTCCTCTTCCATGACCAGTTCATCGGAGCCGAAGGCGGCATCGAGTTCTGGAAGGGCGCCCTGGCGTTCGACAGCCATTTGATGCATGCCGCGCATGAGGTCCCGACCTGGGTCAAATTCTCACCCTTCGCGGTCATGCTGACCGGCTTTGTGATCGCGTGGCTGAGTTACATCAAGAATACCGATTGGCCGCGCCGGTTCGTGGCGGAGTTCGGTGTGCTGTACCGCTTCCTGCTCAACAAATGGTATTTCGACGAGCTGTATCACTTCCTGTTCGTCAAGCCTGCCTTCGCCATCGGCCGCTTCTTCTGGAAGTTCGGTGATGTGGGCTTCATCGACCGCTTCGGGCCCAATGGGCTCGCCGCGCTGGTCGTGCAGGGCAACAAAGTCACCCGTCGGCTACAGTCCGGCTACCTCTACACTTACGCGTTGGTGATGCTGATCGGCCTCGCCGCGGCCGCAACCTGGGCGATGACACGATAATGGACGGCTTCCCCATCCTTTCCCTGATGATGGCAGTGCCGATGGCGGGGGCCATCGCCTGTCTCTATGCGGGCGCGAACACGGCGCGCTGGATAGCGTTGTTGGCGACGCTGGTCGATCTGGCGCTGGGCGTCTTGCTGTGGGCGAATTTCGACCAGTCGGGCAGCGCTGCGCAGTGGCAGTTCCAGGAATATGCGCCGATCTTCGGGCGTTTCGCCTGGGCGTTGGGCATCGACGGCATCGCCCTGGTGCTGATCATGCTGACCGTCTTCCTGATGCCGATCTGCATCGGGGCGAGCTGGGAAGCGATCCAGAAGCGGGTGGGCGAATATATGGCAGCCTTCCTGTTCATGGAGGTGCTGATGATCGGCGTCTTCACGGCGCAGGATATCTACCTCTTCTACGTGATGTTCGAAGCTGGCCTGATCCCGATGTATCTGATCATCGGCATCTGGGGCGGGGCGGATCGCATCTACGCGTCTTACAAATTCTTCCTGTATACGCTGCTCGGATCGGTGCTGATGCTGATCGCGATGATGTGGATGGTGCATGAAGCAGGCACCACCGACATCCCGACGCTGATGGCCTATAATTTCGATCCGCATGTGCAGATCTGGCTGTTCCTTGCCTTCTTCGCGAGCTTCGCGGTCAAGATGCCGATGTGGCCGGTGCATACCTGGCTGCCTGATGCGCACGTGCAGGCGCCGACGGCCGGCTCGGTCATTCTGGCGGGCGTGCTGCTGAAGATGGGTGGCTACGGCTTCATCCGCTTTTCGCTCCCGATGTTCCCGGAAGCATCGGCGCAGCTCGCCTGGCTGGTCTGGGGTCTGTCTATGGTGGCCGTGGTTTACACCAGCCTCGTCGCGCTGGTGCAGACCGACATGAAAAAGCTGATCGCCTATTCGTCGGTTGCGCACATGGCGATCGTGACGGTCGGCCTGTTCGCCTTCAACCAGGCGGGGATCGAAGGCGCGATGATGGTGATGCTGGGCCACGGCCTGGTGTCGGGCGCGCTGTTCCTGTGTGTCGGCGTCATCTACGACCGGCTGCACACGCGTGAGATTTCGCGCTATGGCGGGCTCAGCATCAACATGCCGAAATATGCGGTCCTGTTCCTGCTGTTCACCATGGCGTCGGTCGGTCTTCCGGGCACGAGCAACTTCGTCGGTGAGTTCCTAGCGCTGATGGGCATTTATCAGGCGTCGAGCTGGGTAGCGCTGGTCTGCACGACGGGTATCATTTTAGGCGCGGCCTATATGCTCTATCTCTATCGCCGGATCGCTTATGGCGAGCAGAAGAATGCCGACGCTGCCGCAATGCCTGATTTGTCGATGCGGGAAATGTGGCTGCTGGCGCCGATCGCCGCCGCCGTGCTGTGGATGGGCATCTATCCTGAGAGCTTCCTGGCGCCGATGCGGTCCGATATCCGCGCGCTGGAGGCCCGCATCGCCTCTGCGGCTCCGGTGGGTGATAGCAGGATCAAGATGGGTCCCGCCGTCCCAAAGGCTGAAGCGCATCACGGCGAAGACCATAGCGCTATGTCCCATGAAAAAGCGTCGGGGGAGGCGCACTGATGATTGATTCCGCTTCCCTTCTTGCCGTTCTGCCGGAGCTTGTCCTGACAGCGGGCGGCTTGGTCCTGCTGCTGACGGCTGCTTTTGGCGGTGATGGCACCGCACGCGTAGTGAACTGGCTGTCGGTGCTCACGCTTCTCGTCGCGGGTCTGATGCTGCCGGTGTCTATGGAGCATGGCCCGCTGGCATTTGACGGGCTGGTGCGCGCGGATGCCTTCTCGATCTTTGCCAAGGCGCTTATCTACGCCTCGGCGGGCGCCGCGATCCTGCTCGCGCCGCGCTATTTCGCTGCTGGTGGTGCAGTGCGTCCGGAATATCCGGTTCTGATCCTGTTCAGCAGCGTCGGCATGGGCATGATGGTGTCGGCCGGTGACCTGCTGACCCTCTATGTCGGGTTGGAGATGCAGAGCCTTGCCGCCTATGTGCTGGCGAGCTTCATGCGGCAGGATGAGCGGTCTTCCGAGGCTGGCCTTAAATATTTTGTGCTGGGGTCGCTGGCGAGCGGCATCCTGCTCTATGGCACGGCGTTGCTATACGGTTTCACCGGCAGCACGAGCTTTGATGGCATCGCGGTGGCGCTGGGCGATGGCGTGGGCAAGGGCGAGCTGTTCGGCATGGTGTTCCTGCTGGCTGGCCTTGCGTTCAAGATGAGCGCGGTTCCGTTCCACATGTGGACGCCCGACGTCTATGAAGGCGCGCCGACGCCAGTCACGACCTTCTTCGGCAGCGCGCCCAAGGTGGCAGCGATGGCGCTCACCGTGCGCGTCGCGATCGAAGCGCTTGGGCCCGCTGGGCTCGACTGGCAGCAGATCGTGATCTTCGTGGCGCTGGCTTCGATCATCTTCGGCGCGGTGGCGGCGATCGGCCAGACGAACATCAAGCGGCTGATGGCCTATTCGTCGATCAACAATGTCGGCTTTGCGCTGATCGGCCTTGCTGCGGCGACGCCTGCGGGCGTGGCGGCGACGATGAGCTATATGGCGATCTATGTCGTCATGACGATCGGTGCTTTTGCCTGCATCCTGCAGATGCGTGATGCGCAAGGCCGTCCGGTGGAAAGCATCGCAAGCCTGGCGGGCCTGTCGCAGTCGCGCAAGGGACTGGCCGCTGCACTGGGGATCTTCATGTTCTCCATGGCCGGCATCCCGCCGCTGTTCGGCTTCTGGGCCAAGTTCCTTGTGTTCGATGCGGCGGTCGCGGCGGGTCTCACTGCGCTGGCGGCATTCGGCATCGCGGCTTCCGTGATCGGCGCTTTCTACTATCTGAAGATCATCAAGACGATGTACTTCGATGAACCGGCTACCGCCTATGAGGCGCGGGGCGGGGCGGTCGAAAATGTCATCCTGACCGCCTGCGCGGTGGTGATCGTCGTCGGATATCTGTTGAACCCGGTGCTCGATCAAGCGAGCGCGGCGGCTGCGGCGTCGCTGTTCTGAGCGACATCCGCTTCGTCGAAGAGACCGGATCAACCAACGCCGACATGCTGGCGTTGGCGGATCAGGGCGTGGCGGAAGGAACATGGCTGCGTGCGGGCCGTCAGGTCGGCGGGCGAGGCCGCATGGGGCGGACCTGGGAAAGTCCTACGGGCAATCTCTATTGTTCCACACTGGTGCGGCTGCGCGCGGGCGATCCGCCTGCTCATCTACTTGCGCTCGTCGCGGCGAACGCGGTTCATGCGCTCGTTGCTCCATCGTGCGACGGGCAGGCGCGGATCAAATGGCCCAATGATGTCCTGGTCAATGGCGCGAAGATCGCGGGTATCCTCCTCGAACGGGCAGGCGACGCGATTGTTGTCGGCATCGGCATCAATGTCGTGGATCATCCGGCCGGGTTGGACAGGCCTGTCACAAGTCTTGCAGCGCAAGGTGCCGCTGATGCAGAAGCGGGAGCGCTGCTGGAGAGGTTGGCGCAATTGTTCGGGCATTGGCTGGCTGTCTGGCGGGCTCAAGGGTTGGAGCCAGTGCGGGCGCACTGGTTGCTGAACGCTCATCCGAAGGGCACGGCAATGCGGGTCGTGCAGCCTGACGGCGAGACGATCGAAGGGGCTTTCGATACGCTTGACCAGCAAGGCATGCTGATCCTCCGCTTGGCGAATGGCGGCACACGTGCCATTCATGCGGGCGACATCCTACTCATCTGATATCCGGGGACGGGCCATGCTTCTCGCGATCGACGCGGGCAATACCAATGTGGTTTTCGCGCTGCTTGACGGGCGTGAGATCCGTGCGCGCTGGCGGATCGCGACAGACCCGCGCCGGACGGCGGACGAATATGCGGTGTGGCTGAACCAGTTGCTGATGCTGGAGGGCTATGGCATCGCGGATGTCGATGCGGTGATCATCGCCACGGTCGTGCCGCGCGCGCTGCATAATCTTCAGGTGCTGGCGGAGAAATATTTCAAGACGGCTGCGCTGGTCGCGGGGCAGGCGCCGGTAGAATGGGGGGTGGAACTTGATGTCGCGGAGCCTGCTTCCGTCGGGGCGGACCGGGTTGTCAACGCCATCGCTGCGCACCATCTATATGAAGGCGATTTGATCGTCATAGATTTTGGGACTGCAACGACTTTCGACGTCATCGACTATCAAGGGACGTACAAGGGCGGGATCATCGCGCCCGGTATCAACCTGTCGCTCGACGCGCTGGTAGCGGCGGCCGCCAAGCTTCCGAAGATCGCCATTGCGCCACCGGAGAACCGTTCGGTTATCGGTCGGACCACCGAAGCGCAGATGCATATCGGGGTATTCTGGGGCTATGTGGCGATGATGGAAGGGCTGGCTGCCCGGATGCGGGCGGAGATTGGCCGTCCGGCCAAGGTGATTTCGACAGGCGGCCTTGCCGTCCTGTTCGATGAGAATAGCGAAATTTTCGATGCGATCGCGCCTGACCTCACAATTTTGGGCTTGGCGCTGTTGCACGAGCGGAGTTTGAAGAACTGATGACACCTAAAGACGAGCTGCTCTTCCTGGCCCTTGGCGGGTCGGGGGAGATTGGCATGAACGTCAATCTTTATGGCTGCCAGGGTAAGTGGGTGATGGTCGATCTAGGCCTGACATTCGCCGACCCGGCATATCCCGGCGTCGAACTGGTGCTGCCAGACCTGTCCTTTATCGAGGAGCGCCGTGAGGACCTGCTCGGCATCGTGCTCACCCATGGGCATGAAGATCATATCGGGGCAATACCCTATCTCGCCGCCGATCTGGGTGTGCCGCTCTATGCGACTCCGTTCACGGCGGGGCTGATCAGGCTGAAGCTGGAGGAAGAAGGCCTTATCAGCGAGCTCGAGCTTAACGTGATCGACAATGAGGGAAGCTTTGCCTTGGGGCCGTTCGGGTTCCGCTACGTGCCGCTGGCGCATTCGATCCCCGAAGGCAATGCGGTGTTAATCGACACCCCTCACGGACGCGTGTTCCATACCGGCGATTGGAAGATCGATGAGAAGCCAGTGCTGGGGCAGCCGTCGACGCCGGAAGAACTGACGGCGATTGGTGATGAAGGCGTGCTGGCGCTGGTGTGCGACAGTACCAACGTGTTCAATCCCGAGGCGAGCGGTTCCGAAGGAGACGTGCGCGAAGGGCTGATGCAGACGATCACCGGCGCGAAGGGGCGTGTGCTGGTCACGACCTTCGCCTCGAACGCCGCGCGTTTGCAGACGCTGGGCGAAGTGGCGAATGCCGTTGGACGCAAACTGTGTGTCGCGGGCAGGTCGCTCGACCGGATCATCTCGACCGCGAGGACGGCGGGTTATCTCAAGGATTTCCCGCCCACGGTCGACTGGGACGACGCGATGGCGCTGCCCCGCAACGAGGTGATGATTATCGCCACCGGAGGGCAGGGGGAAGCGCGGGCGGCGCTATCGCGGATCGCTTTCGACAGTCATCCAATCAAGCTCGATACCGGCGATCTCGTCGTTTTCTCGTCCAAGCAGATTCCGGGCAATGAAATCGCCATCGGGCGCATTCAAAATGCGCTGGCGGCGAAGGGCGTGCTGATGGTCACGGATCGTCAGGCGGAAGTGCATGTGTCGGGTCATCCGGGACGGCCGGAGCTTGAGGCCATGTATCGTTGGGTGCGGCCGCAGATTCTGCTGCCGGTGCATGGTGAGCGGCGGCATATGGCGGAGCAGGCGCGGCTTGGGCTTTCGAGCGGCGTCCCCAGCGCGATCGTCCAGTCCAATGGTGACCTGCTGCGGCTTGCGCCCAATGGCCCCGAGATCATCGGGCATGAGGCGACTGGGCGTCTGGTTCTGGATGGCGACGTGATCCTGCCTGCGGATGGATCAACGATGAATGAGCGGCGCAAGGTCGCATTGCACGGGCAGATCAGCGTCGCGGTGGCTCTCGATCGCAAGGGCAAGCTGATGGGCGAGCCAGCGCTGCGTACGCAAGGCGTGCCTGTGGAAGAGGACAAGGCTGCGTTTCTGGCCGAAGCCGCGGATGAGGCGGCGGAAGCTGTCGGCAAGGGCTCGCAGGAAGAAGAGGCGCTGCGTGAGCGGGTACGTCTGGCCGTGCGCCGGACGGCGACACGCTGGACGGGCAAGAAGCCCGTGGTGGACGTGCTCCTCATTCGGGCCTAAGGCTGCGCGCCATGAACTGGTACGCGATCCTCGCCATTTATGTGCTGTTCTGGGTCATCAGCGCGTTCATCGTCCTGCCGTTCGGCATCCGCACGCCCGATGAGACGGGTGAAGTGATGCTGACGGGACAGGCGGATAGCGCGCCCAGCAACTTCCGTCCCGGCATGGTAGCCGTTCGTGCTACGATCCTGTCGGCGGTGCTGTTCGGGCTATATTATGCCAACTATGTCGAGGGCTGGGTAACGCTGGAGCAGATCACGCGCCGTTCGTGAGGGGTTTCGACAAGCTCGACCCGGACGGTGGTGAGGGGCTGGACAAGTATTGAGCCGTCAAGAGTTGCGCGCAGCCGTCAGTGCAATCCAACGGCCGGTATGTCGTTGTCCATCGACAACATCATGATGATGAGTTCGGAGCGGGATTTTATGCCCAGCTTCTGAAAGATGCTGTGGAGATGCACCTTGACCGTTCCTTCGGTCAGGCCGCAGCGGGCCGCGATTTCGCGGTTGCGCAGGCCAGCGCGGATCAGCCCGGCAATCTCCAGTTCCCGATCGGTGAGGGCAGCAAGGCTGTTATTTTCGTTCGATGGGGCGGATATGCTGTGCACCAAGGCCTGCTCCATGACGGTGGGCGAAATGCTTTTATTGCCGTCCAGAACCTCGGTTATGCAGGTGAGCAGTTCCTTGGGGTCGCTGTCCTTGAGGACGACGCCGTCCACGCCCAGCTTTATTGCTTCCAAAGTCTGGTCGGGCCGGATGTGGACCGTCATGAAGATGACGGGCACGGTGCTGCCGCTTTCCCGAATGGCTGAAAGGATGGCGAGGCCGCCGCCGTCCTTCATGCTGACGTCGAGGATCAGCAGGTCCGGCTGATCTGCCTTAAGTCGGGCGATCGCCTCGCTAACGGAGCGGGCGCAGAAGATGACATCATGCCCATGCGAGCTTAGAAATTGCGCCATGCCGTCAAGGAAGATCGGGTGGTCGTCTACTATCGCAATCTGCGCCATCATATCGGGGACCTCGGCAGGGATGAAGGAAGCCTAATCGAAATAAGTGAATTCATGCTTAAATTGTGGAAATAGGCGGTGCCGCCGATCTTTCCCAAACGCTTCATGATGGATTGCGACTGGAGTTCAAAGTCGCCGGTATAGCTTTGCTGCTCAATGGGTTGGGCGCCGGGATTGTCCTTCAGTGCGATCAGAATCTCATCATCCGCCTTCGCAAGCGAGACGGTGATGTGTTTCGCGGCGGCATGCTTCGCCGCGTTCGCAGCAGCTTCCCTGAGCAGGAACTCGACCTCTGCGGCTGTTTCGGACGTCACCATCATGGGATGATCGATCGGATTGAGCCGACACTCGATCCCCCATTGCAGGGCAATGAACCGGCAGCAGGCCTCGACATCGTGAACAAGGTCGACATCGTCCGGACCAGTGTCCGTGACATTGAGCAGGCGGCGCAGATGCGCCTGCTCTGCCGTGACGAGTTCCTCCATCGCGAGCAGTTCGGCAAGCTGGTGCGGCGCGTTGATGGCGGCGAGGCCATGTTGCGCAGTGACCAGGCGGACGCGCAGCGCGGCAAGCGTTTGAAGGACGCTGTCATGAAGATCGCGGCTGAGCGCAAGCCGAGCCTCCGCAAAAGTCCGATCCCGCCATGCGATCAAGAAGAAATGCCGTTCCAGGAAGAGTTCCAGCCCTTCCTGAATGCGCAACGCGCGGAGGAGTGCGGCGGGGGACCAGCCATGGCGCGCACCGACATACAGGCGGCCCCGCAATTCTCCAGCCTGGACGTGGAAGCTGACGCCCTGTCCTGGACCCAACAGGCTCGACAGTGCCTCCGTGAGGTGCGTGGCCTTCTCCGTGCGCGTTATCCCCAGACGATTGCGCATAAGCAGGCGGCTGGATTGGCCAGCGTAGACAAAGGGGGCGTCCGTAGGTGAAATGCGCGTCAGGGCTTCCACTTGTTGCTGTGTCAGGGAGACGGTGTGAACACCGTCGGTGTTGGCGAGTTCGCAGTGGCTTGCGCCATCGCCGATCTGCCAGATGAAAGCACAATAGCGAGCCGCCATAAGCTCGGATATCTGTTCCACCACGAAGCGCGGTAGCGATTTCTGGAAAGACAGTCCCACGGCCTGCAACCGTTCGGACCAGTTGATCAGCCGCCGTTCCAGTATCGACATGCTGAGCATCGACGCAGCGATGGTGCAGCCGATGATGACGGTGATGCCATCGATCGCGCGGTCGACCTCCGCAACATGACGTTCAGCGGCCCAAGGCTCGTAAGACCCTCGCGCCAGGAAAGCGAGGACGAGGCAAAGTGCCAGCACGATGATCGAGCCGCGGCCGAACCGTTCGGAAGCGGACCACGCAACGAAGAAGAGGCAAGCGAGCGCCGGAATTTGCAAGGGTTGGCAAAGGGCGATCACCGTCAGGAAGATGATCGCGTCCACGATCAATGTCAGTGGCCGGAGCAACAGGCCGAGAGGCGGCGACAGGACATGCTGGGCCACGCCAAGGGCAGTCCAGAGCCATAGGCCGCTCTGAATGAGCATTGCGCTATGCATGAAATCGGGTTCGGGATCGAACATCGCCGTGATCTGCCACGTGGCGGCAACGGCGAAGGCGACGCGGGATATGGCAAAACCCAGCGTCGGTGATCGACCCAACCAAAGCACCAGGCGGTCCATCGCGGTAGATGACGCCTTGGGCATATTCAACATGGTGGCTTGTCCCCCGACTCCACCGCCATGTTTCACCACAGCCGGGCGACAGAAACAACATATATCAATCTTTTATCCCGATGCACCCAATGGCATGGCGCGGCGAAACATGCGCCGCTAAGGATGGCGGATGGCTGTGCTTATCACTCCTGCCCTGATCTGCGGGGTTAGGTCCCATGGCGAACATGGTGCCATTGCACGGCTTTTGACTCCGGATCATGGCCTGCTGGCGGGCTATGTTCGGGGAGGTCGAGCCCGCGCATTGCGTCCCGTGCTGCTGCCCGGGAATAGCGTGAAGGCGGAATTCCGGGCACGAACCGAAGAGCAGCTTGCCGGGCTAGCGGTCGAACTGGATCACAGCCGGGCGCCATTGCTGTCCGAGCCGTTACCGGCTGCCGCGATCGATTGGATATGTGCCCTGACGGCAGTGGCTTTGCCGGAGGGAACACCGTATCCGGCGTTGTACCAGGCCTTGGACGGCGTCCTTGGGGCGATCGATGCCGCGCCAGCGGCGCGAGGCTGGGGCGCTGCACTGGTGCGCTACGAACTGCTGATGCTGGCCGAATTGGGCTTTGGCCTCGATCTTGGGCGGTGCGCGGCGACGGGCGGCAACGAGGATCTGGCCTTTGTAAGCCCGCGCAGTGCCGCAGCGGTCAGCAGGGCAGGCGCGGAGGGATATGAAAGGCGGTTGCTGCCATTGCCCCGCTTTTTGATCGAAGGAGGCAGCGGCGACTGGCCAAGCATAGTCGACGGATTGCAGCTGACCGGCTTCTTTCTGGAGCGGTCGGTGCTGACCGACTGGCGGGCTGACACGCTTGCCGCGCGCGAAAGGCTGGTCGATCGACTGAAAAGAGCGGTTGCGTGAGGCGCGGCGGCTTCATAAGGGGCGGCCACGACATTGAAGGAGTTTCGCGCCATGTTGATCGCCCTGTTCCCTGGAGATGGTATCGGTCCGGAGATCATCGCGCAGGCGCGGCGCGTGCTCGACGCGCTGGCGATCGAGGGCCTGACCTATGAAGAAGGTTTGGTTGGCGGGGCTGCCTATAAGGCGGTGGGCCACCCGTTGCCGCCTGAAACGCTGGACATCGCACGGCGTGCGGACGCCATATTGTTCGGCGCGGTGGGTGATCCCGACTGCGACTCGTTGGAACGGCATTTGCGGCCGGAGCAGGCGATCCTTGGGCTGCGCAAGGCGCTGGGGCTGTTTTCCAATCTGCGCCCGGCAAAGGTCTTTCCGGAGCTCGCCGACGCATCTGCCCTTAAGAAGGAGGTGGCGAGCGCCATCGACTTGCTGATCGTGCGCGAGACCAATGGCGACGTCTATTTCGGCGAGAAAGGCATGCGCAAGACGGTCGACGGGCTGCGCGAAGGCTATGACATCATGTCCTATAACGAAGAGCAGGTGCGCAAGATCGCGCATCAGGGCTTCCAGGCCGCACGCGCGCGGCGCGGCAAGCTCTGCTCGGTGGACAAGGCGAATGTCCTGGAAACCAGCCAGCTGTGGCGCGACGTGGTGATCGAGGTTTCGGCCGAATATCCCGATGTCGCCCTGTCCCACATGTATGTGGACAATGCCGCGATGCAGCTGGTGCGTGATCCGGGCCAGTTCGACGTCATCGTGACAGGCAATATGTTCGGCGACATCCTGTCCGACCAAGCGAGCATGTGCGTTGGATCGATCGGCATGCTGGCCTCGGCGACCCTCAACGACAGCAATCAGGGCCTGTACGAGCCGATCCATGGTTCCGCGCCCGATATCGCAGGGCAGGGCAAGGCCAATCCGCTTGCAACGGTCCTGTCGGCGGGGATGATGCTGCGTTACTCGCTTGGGCTCCCGGAACAGGCTGACCGGATCGAGGCTGCTGTTGCCAAGGCGCTCGCCAATGGTGCGCGTAGCCCCGATCTGGGTGGAACCATGAACACGGTCGAGATGGGCGACGCGGTGCTCGCGGCGCTGAACTGAGGAAGAAGCGATGAAGCGCAGGAGCGGGCAGGACCCGGCTATCACCAAGAACTGGCGGCCCGCGACCCTCGCCGTGCGGGGCGGCAGCGCGCGTAGCGAATGGGGCGAAACGTCCGAGGCGCTGTTTCTGACCAGCGGCTATTGCTACGACCGCGCCGAAGACGCGGCAGCGCGCTTCGCGGGTGATCAGCAGGGCATGACCTATAGCCGCCTGCAGAACCCGACCGTCGAGATGCTCGAAAAGCGTATCGCGCTGCTGGAGGGCGCCGAGGCCTGCCGCGCGACCGCGACGGGCATGGCGGCGATGACGGCGGCGCTGCTGTGCCAGCTGTCGGCAGGCGACCATGTGGTGGCTGGCAAGGCGCTGTTCGGATCGTGCCGCTGGCTGACCGACACGCTGCTGCCCAAGTTCGGGATCGAGACGACCACCGTCGAAGCTACCGACAATGATGCCTGGGAAGCGGCGGTGCGGCCGAATACCAAGGTATTCTTCTTCGAAACGCCTGCCAACCCGACGATGGACGTTGCGGATCTGGAAGCCATCTGCGGTATCGCGAAGAAGCATGGCATCGTCAGCGTGGTCGATAATGCCTTCGCAACACCGGCGCTTCAGCGGCCGCTGGAGTTCGGCGCGGATGTCGTTGCCTACAGCGCGACCAAGATGATGGACGGCCAGGGTCGCGTTCTGGCAGGCGCGATCTGCGGAACGGAGGATTTTATCCTCAACACGCTTCTGCCGTTCCACCGCAACACTGGGCCGACGCTGAGTGCGTTCAATGCCTGGGTGGTGCTGAAGGGTCTGGAGACGCTGGACTTGCGTATCCGCCGTCAGAGCGAGAATGCGCTCAAGGTCGCGAAGTTCTTGGAGGGTAGGGTGGCGAAGGTGCTTTACCCTGGCCTGGAAAGCCACCCCCAATATGCCCTTGCGGCGAAGCAGATGGAGATGGCCGGGCCGATCTTCTCCCTCTACGTCGGCGGCGGGCGGAAAGAAGCCCATGGCCTGCTCAACGGGCTGGAGCTGGTCGACATCAGCAATAATATCGGGGATTCCCGGTCGCTGATGACGCATCCTGCTTCGACGACCCATTTCGGCATGGCCGAAGAGGCACGGCTGGAGGTTGGCATCACTGAAGACATGCTGCGGCTAAACGTCGGTCTGGAAGATGCGGACGATGTGATCGAGGACCTCGATCGCGCGCTCAAGTCGATAGGCCGTTGACGAGAGCAGGGGGAAAGGCGCATTTCTTTAGCCGTGAACGCGCTCTTTCCCTTTCATGCGACCACACGCGATATAAACGTGCATGTTGCTGTTACGTTCCTGCCGGAGCAATCGGAGCCTGATCGCGGGCGCTGGTTCTGGGCCTATCATATCCGAATCGAAAATGACGGGGATCAGCCCGTGCAGTTGCTCACACGCCATTGGGTGATCACGGATGGGCGTGGCGCGCAGCATCGGGTGGATGGTGACGGCGTGGTTGGCGAGCAACCGGTGGTACAGCCGGGAAAAAGCTATGACTATGTTTCGGGTTGCCCACTCAACACGCCGACCGGATCGATGCGCGGGCATTATCACATGATCGGCGCCAGCGGGGAGACGTTCGACATCGCTATTCCTCATTTCGCGCTCATAGCCCCGGCGGTTGCCGAATGAAGCGTACGCATTTGCCGTTGAACGGCCTGCGCGTGCTGGATGCTGCAGCGCGGCATTTGTCTTTCACGCGGGCGGCCGACGAACTGGCGGTGACACCCGCAGCCGTTGGCCAGCAAATCCGCGCGCTGGAGGACCTGCTTGGCGTCGTGCTCTTCCGCCGAACGCCCAAGGGCCTGGAGCTTACCCCGGAAACCGAAGCCGGGCTGGAAGCCTTGCGGGCGGGCTTCTTGGAATTCGAAGAAGCGGTAAGAGCGATGCAGGCGGGACAGTCCAGTTCCTCGCTGACCATAGCCGCTCCGCGGGACATCACCGCCAAATGGCTGCAACCGCGCCTCGCCAGCTATGCTGCCAGCCAACCCGATCTCAAATTCGCGCTGGTGGCGGCGGACGAGACGCTGGACTTTACGGAGGCCAATCTCGACCTGGCGTTGCGTTTGACTGACGGGCCGGGCGAACATGAAGGGGTGAAGCTGGGCGAGGCGAGCTTTGTCACTGTTGAAGCGGCGGACGGCGGCCCTGAGCTTCGTGTCGATTGGCCCGGCTGTCCCACAGCGAGCGAACCGGCGGCGATCCGCGTCGCGGACGCCGGGCTCGCCATTGAAGCGGCGATCAACGGTTTCGGGCGAGCTACAGTGCCACTGCTTTTGGCGCAGGCTGATATCGAGGCGGGGCGGGTGAAGCAGGTGGGGGAACAGCAGGCTTCCACGCTTGGCTATTGGTTGATCGCTCCGCTGCCGCAATGGCGCCAGAAGAAGGTGAAGGCCTTGATAGAGGCGCTCCTTTCCTGACCAGCGGTTCGCGGCCTTCTTTGCTGCGGTTAGTTTTTTCTGGCTGGTCGATGCGATGAGGGGGAGTAGCGCGATGGTCCTTCGATGCTTCAACGGGAAAGCTGGAGCGTGCGCTCTGTTGCTCCTCTGCCTGACGCCTGCCACCTGGGCGCAAGCGCCCTATGTAGCGGACGTCACTGAGGCGAGGGAGAAGGAATGGCGGTCCTTGGTGGCGGCAGCGCAGGGGGCCTATGCTGCAGGGCGCCCGCTGGAAGGCACTGAGCCCGCGCGAAAGGCACTGGCGCTGGCCGACGATCTGTTCGGGCCTGATGATCCCCGCACGTTGATCTCCGCCAATGATCTCGCCCTATTATCGGAGAGCACTGGTCATTATCGCGATACCGAGCAATTGCTTCGGCGGGTATTCGACAGCTATCTGCGTACGCGCGGCGAAGACGACCCGAATTGCCAGTTGGCGCTGGAGAATTTGATCGACTTTTACCTGGCGCGAAAGCGGCCGGACGCCGCTGCGCCCTTGGTGACTTACGCATTGGCCTCCTTCCGTAGAACAACCGGTGCAACCAGCGAGCGCAGCCGTCGGATGGAAGATATTGCGATGCGCCTTTCCACGCGCGATGCTGCCACGGCGGCGGACTGAGGCGATGTTCATTATACCTAAGGTATAGCCCGTAGGGTTAATTGCTAAACTGTCTGCGGCTGCTATCCCCATGTCACCATCGGACGCAGGCGTTCAATTTTCCGCTATTCGTCGGCAGGATGTCTGCCGTTTGCGGACTTGGCGCGCTAATGAATGTAAATCCGTTGGGTCGCAAATGGGCGGGCGGTCGGCTAATTGGCTGGCCGCCCGCTTATCATTTGCGGGTTAGGCGCTCAGCCGATGGGACATCATCTTACCCGCTGAATGACAAGGCGCATCGTCCGAGTCGCATCAGAGGCCAAAAAGAGAATTAACTTAGATTGCTTTCCAGCTATAAGACGAAGGATATATGGATATCTAAATAACTATATCGTTCGAAATAATACGTGAGTTATTTTTTCGACCCTATTGCATTTAAATGGTTAATAAAAGTTGATTTTCCGTGACTCACTTTACTGCCACCGAATAAGATTAGCCGTCGGGTCAGAAGTAATAAGACGATGGGGTTAATCCGGGGCGGTCGAAGGCTTGTTCAGCCTCACCGACGGGAGATTGCAGACAATAGGCAATAGCTGATCCGCTAATGCCATATGTCGATGAAGATGAACTTCTCAATGCTCGTGTTGCGTTGGGGAACGATCTTCTGCGCACTTCTTCGGTCCGTCCCACGGTGACAGATGGGATGGAAAGATGGATTTCGAGCGCGAATGGAATGTCGATGCCGCCGCTGACCGTCAGCAGGCGCATGACCCCGCACTGGATGCACTCGCTGCTCGGGTGAAGGGGCACCATATCCAGCCAGGCACGATGCGCGCTGTCGCGATTGGCGCAGACGGCGTCGTTGTCCTCCCCGCGGGAACCGACATCAACGACATAGCCGTTGACGGCCGTAACCTGATCGTCACCCTGCCTGAAGGCACACAGATGGTCATTTTGGACGGCGCCGTCGTCGTACCGCGCATCGTCGTAGGCGACGTGGAAATTCCTTCGGTCAACCTGGCCGCGCTGTTGATCGGCGAAGAACCGCAGCCCGCTGCCGGCCCGACCCGCAGTTCTGGCGGCAATTTCCTGGCTGCCGAAGGGGATGTTGGAAATCCTCATGGTTTGGGTGACCTGCTGCCGCCGACCGAATTGTCCTTCAGCCAACCTGAAGAGCAGGAAATCCTTCCCATCGCGGCGGATGAAGACGAGGACAATCTGCCTCAGCTTGAGGTTCCTAGCTCAGGTGCTGGCACAGTCGTCGATGAATCAGGGCTGGGCGTAGTGAACCGCCCGGGCGAGTCTCCCGGGTCGAATGAACCGGCTCCGATTGAGACGACTACCGGCACGATCACCTATGTTGCGCTGGACGCACCGGCAACGATCGCGATCAATGGCCAGATCATCACGGCTGTAGGGCAGACGATTGTCGGGACCAGTGGCACGCTGACCATCGTCAGCATCGCTCCGGGCTCTGTCGGCTACACTTACACCGTGACGGACAATACGTCGGGTGACAACGTAACCGACAACTTCACGGTCACGGTGACAGACTCGGACGGCGACAGCGTCACCAAGGATCTGGTGATCAGCGTTATCGATGACGTGCCTACCGCGCATGATGATGTCGTCCAGCAGAGCGCAGAGGATGCCCCGGTCGCCATCAATGCGTTCGCCAACGACGTTTTCGGCGCGGACGGCGTCGACATAGACAATAATCCCGCCGTGCGCGTGACCATCCTCAGTGGTCCGGCCGAAGGCACGGTGGTCTACAATCCCACGACCGGCCTCTTCACTTTCACGCCCGTAGCTGGTCAGGAAGGCAGGGCCAGCTTCGTTTACCAGATCCAGGACGGTGATGGAGATACGTCGCAGGCCACCGTTACCATCACTCTGCAACCGGATTCGACACCGAGCGTCGAGGTTCAGGCAGGATCGGACACGCTGGTCGATGAGGCCGCGCTGAACCCCAATGGTTCCAGTGCCGCTTCGAACGGGGAGACCGCCGCTGGCGTCCTCCTCATTGCCACCGGCAACGACGCGGTCGGTTCGCTGGTCATCAACAATGTTGACGTGACCAATGGCGGAACGGTCAAGGGGAGCTTCGGCACGCTCACGGTAAGCGGTTCGCCGGCGGCCGGCTATAGCTACAGCTATACGTTGGAAACCCCCACGTCGGGCGATGCCACGCAGGATAGCTTTGCAGTCACCGTGACCGACAGCGATGGAGATGCTGCAGGTACGACGCTGAACATCGGCATCGTGGATGACCGGCCACAGTCCATCGATGATATCGGCAATGTTGTTGTAGAAGACAGTGCCGCAAGCACCCTCTCCGGCAATGTGCTGAGCAACGATGTGTCGGGCGCTGATACGCCCAAGAGCTTCGTCGCCTGGGGCGCGGATGCCGCGGCGGTGGCGGAACTCAACAGCTACGGCACGCTGACGCAGAACAGCGACGGCAGCTGGAGCTATGTGCTCGACAACAGCCGGTCGGCGACGCAGGCGCTGGGCAGCGGGTTCAGCCAGGACTTCACGCTCCATTATACGATGCAGGATGCTGATGGCGACCAGTCGCCCGCGACTTTGACCATCACGGTGAAGGGCGCCGATGACAGCGCAAGCGTCGTCACGGCAGCAGCGACCGGCCCAGACGCGACCGTCTATGAGGCGGGCCTGCCGAGCGGCACGGCGCATGACGGCAGCCATGTGACCTCCGGCACTTTCACCGTCTCTGCGACGGACGGCATCGCCAGCATCACGGTGGGTGGCACAAGCTTCACCCTGGCGCAGATGCAAGCATTCGGCACGACCAATGGGGTGGTGAACACAGGCGAGGGGACGCTGACGCTCACGGGCTACAATGCTGCGACGAGAGCAGTGAGCTACAGCTATACGCTGCTCGCTACC
>NZ_OBMU01000001.1:850059-945851 GCF_900218065.1 Novosphingobium sp. Chol11
TTGCGCTGAGCGTCACCGGCACCAGCGGCACCAGCGGCAGCGACACGCTGGTCGTGCGGATCATCGATGATGCGCCGATTGCGGTGAACGATGCGGGCGGCACGCTGACCGAGGATGTGGCGGGAAGCCTGTCCGGCAATGTACTGAGCAACGATGTGTCAGGCGCTGATACGCCCAAGAGCTTCGTCGCCTGGGGTGCGGATGCCGCGGCGGTGGCGGAGCTCAACAGCTACGGCACGCTGACGCAGAACAGCGACGGCAGCTGGAGCTATGTGCTCGACAACAGCCGGGCGGCGACGCAGGCGCTGGGCAGCGGGTTTGCCAAGGACTTCACGCTCAACTACATGATGCAGGATGCCGATGGCGACCAGTCGCCTGCGACGCTGACCATCACGGTGAAGGGTGCGGACGACAGCGCAAGCGTCGTGACGGCAGCGGCGACCGGCCCCGACGCGACCGTCTATGAGGCAGGCCTGCCGAGCGGCACGGCGCATGACGGCAGCCATGTGACCTCCGGCAGCTTCACCGTCTCTGCAACCGACGGCATCGCCAGCATCACGGTGGGTGGCACAAGCTTCACCCTGGCGCAGATGCAGGCCTTCGCCACCACCAATGGCGTTGTGAACACAGGCGAGGGGACGCTGACGCTCACGGGCTACAATGCTGCGACGGGAGCAGTGAGCTACAGCTATACGCTGCTCGCCACCATCGACAATGACAACAAGACAGGTGCAACCCTCACCGAGTTCGACGACAGCATCGTGCTGAGCGTCAACGGCATTACCGGCACCAGCGGCAGCGATACGCTGGTCGTGCGGATCGTCGATGATGCTCCACAAGCTGCCAATGACGCAGACAGCGTGACGGAAGGCCTTGGCAACAAGGCTGACGGCAATGTGTTCAGCGGGGTTGGGGGCACGGACGTCAACCCGACTGACGGTACGGCTGACACGATCGGAGCGGATGGCGCAGCGCCGGGCGGGGCGGTGACAGGGGCTCGGGTTGGCACGGAGGCAGGTGGCGGCGCGCTGACGGTGGTGAGCGCTGCGGGCACCTTGATCAGCGGGACTTATGGGGACCTGCTGATCAAAGCAGACGGCAGCTATACCTACACGCTGAAGACTGCGTCCATCCCGGCGGGTGTGGGAAGTGAGACCTTCACCTACCAGATCAAGGACGGCGACGGTGACACCGACCTGGCGCAGCTCGTGATCAGCCTGAACCAAGATGGGCGCGTGCCCGACGTAACGGGCGACACGAGCACGGTCTATGAGGACGGTCTGGCCGATGGTGCGCAGCATGGCGCGACCAGTGAGACCGACACCAGCGGCCAGTTCACGGTCAATGCCAATGGCGAGAGCTACACGCTGACGCTCAATGGCGATCTCAACCCAGCGCAGACCATCACGGCCGTAGGCCAGCAGGTGGTGACCAGCAAGGGCGTGCTGACGATCACCTCGATCTCGGCGCCGGACGTGAACGGTATAGTGACCTATGGTTACAGCTATGCCCTGGCTCATGCGCTCACGCACAGCGGGCAGGGAGAGATCAACCCGCTGACCGACACGATCAGCATGACCGTGACCGACGCGACCGGTGACAACGACGCGACGCCGGGATCGATCGTCATCTCTATCGTGGATGACGTTCCGACATTGTCTTCCGTCACCGATTTGTCGGTGGCGAATTCCATTCACACATACAGCGGCAATGACATCAGTTTCACATATGGCGCCGATCAGGCGGGCAGCATCACGCTCACCCATCTGACTGACATCACGGGTATCGTTTATTCAGGTGATGGCACCGGAACGGTGACGGCCAGCGTGAACGGCAATCCCTACTTCACCATATCCGTTGATCAGACGACGGGCGACTATACGGTGGACGTGCTGACTACACGACCAGTGGTGAACACCCCGCTCAGCTTCAGCAATATCGCACCTGGCAATTATACGACGGTCACGCTGCCGGGCGGGCAAGTGTTCGACGGCGTTTCTTACGCCAACGGGACGACGACCGCCCAAGCCTTCACTAACGATGGATCGACTATCAATCCGTCGGGCAACGGCTTCGGTGTGGCGAACAACCTCGTCAATGACAATGAAGGCTTCCTGTTCAGCAATCCGGATTCTTCGTCCCTGAGCTTCGATGTGAATTTCCAGCCGAATACATCTTCGGTGACTGTCACATGGGCCACCTACGCTGGTGGCACGCCGGCAGGTGGCGCGGCGCCGCTCCAAACCGGGAGCTTTGTCGTCACGAAGGACGCGGACGGGATCACCCATGTCGATATCGACCCGACGCTGGATTTCGACCACATGGTCGTCCGCTTTGATTACAGTGGAAGCGGCAATCCGGCAGCGCGCGTTGAAAATTTCAGTGTGACGCAGCAGGTCATTCCTGACGACCAAGTGCTGCAATTTGCGGTCACGGTGAAAGATGCAGATGGCGACACCGTCACCAGCACGACGCCTGTTACAACGATAGATATCGCTTTCCAGGGCGGTGCGCCGGTTCCGCCGGTGGCGATCGACCTGGATGGCGATGGCCTGGAATTCATCGATCGTTCGGCGGGCGTTACCCATGATTATGGTAGTGGCCTGGTCAGCACCGCCTGGGTTTCGCCCGATGACGGCCTGCTCGCTCATGCGACCGCCGGCTCCTACGATATCGTCTTTGCGGATGACGCACCGGGAGCGAAGAGCGATCTGGAGGGCCTCCGCCTTGCCTATGACAGCAATGGCGATGCTGTGTTCGACGCCCGTGATGCCGCTTATTCCGAATTCGGCGTGTGGCAGGACCTGAACAGCAACGGGATAGTCGATGGCGGCGAGTTCAAGTCGCTGGCGGACATGGGCATCGCATCGCTCAAGCTGACATCCGATGGCCATAATTATCAGGCGGCGGGCGGCGATGTCACGGTGCTGGGTGAAGCAACCTTCACCCGGACCGACGGCACGACGGGCACTGTCGGGGACGTGGTGTTCGCTACCTCTAAGGATGGCGGCCCGGCCAAGACGGAAAGCACGGCCAGCGGCTTCAATCAGGCGTTGATAGCGGCGAGCCTGGTCGCGGTGGCTGGTGCTGCCGAGACGGTGGAGCAGGCGCCTGCGCCCGCTGTCGCTGAGGTCGAGACGACGACGACCGCTGCCCCGCCGCCTGATGCGAGCACGGTTGCGGAGCCTGCAAACGACCATGACGCAAGCACGTCGGTATTGAGCGAAAGCCAGGAAAGTCATGTCGCGGAACAGCCTGTCGAACAGACGAGCCATAGCGGCAGCGATGATGCGGCTCAGGATCATTCGACGCTTTCGGGCGGGGATGATGCACCGGTCCCTGCCGTCCATGATGATGGCCAGGCGCAGCCCACATTGGACGATCATCAGGGCCTGCTCGCCCAGACGGTCGATCTGCCGACCTTCGATGTGAATGCCGCGGCGCTCGTTGCGGCGCAAGAGGAGGCTCCGAACACCAACGCGGCGGCGCAAGTCGTTGCGGAAGCGCTGGGCGCGCACGGAGCGCCTGACATCGACGCTCTGCTGGCTGCACTGCCGGGGGTTGAGCATGCCCCAGTGCTGCTCAACCCGGTAGCGGTCGAAGCCGGCGATGCCGGGCACATGATGGCGATGGCGGTGACTGTCTTCGATGCGGCGATGGCCGCGCATGAGGCGATGGCGGTCGCTCACGGGTGATCGCCAGGGTTGGGATTTCTCGCGGGTATATTTGGGGGAGAATGATTATGCGGAACAGGTTGAGAAGCATCGCTTCCTTCGGCCTTGCAGCGGGGATGATGTCTACGGGGGCCTTGGCGGCGCCCGCTTCGCCCCTGCTGCAGATGGGTAGTTCAGAGCTCAAGGGTGCGTTGAAGAGCCGTTATGACACGGCTGTCGCAGCGGCGGGCGACGCAAGCCTGCGGGCAGCGCAGGACAGCCGTTGGACCTGGGCCGTGGAGGCCAAGAACCAGTGCGGCATAGCGCTGGGCTTCATGAAATCCGGCACTAGGGATGCGGACAGCATCAACAAGTGCGACGACTTTGTGGCACGCCTAGCGGCGCCGCCACCGCCGCCGGTGCCGGCCGCAGCTTCAGCCCCACCCGCGCTGGACTGTACGGCACCGGCGGTGTCCATTTTCTTCGACTGGAACATGGATACGCCGCTGCCCGAGGGTGCTGCGACGATCAGTCAGGTGACGCAGTCGGCCGCTCAATGTGGTTGGACCCGCTTTGGCATCACCGGCTATACCGACACGTCGGGCGGCACGGGCTATAATGATGCCCTGTCGCTGCGCCGGGCGCAGAATGTCGCCGGGCTGATGGCCCAGGGCGGCATCGCGATGGATGCGATGACCGTCAGCGGGTTGGGCGAGACCCAACTCAAGATCGAAACAGCCGACAATGTGCGCGAACCGATGAACCGTCGGGTCGAAGTCACTGCCAGCGCGAATTGAGGGGAGCGCGATCATGACAATCCTGCGCAAGACATGCGGCAGCCTGATGGCTCTGTGCGCCGCGACCATGGCAACGAGCGGCTGGGCACAGACCACCGATCTCAAGAGCGCCATTGCCGCCGCTATCGATAGCCATCCGGAAATCAATCAGGCGATCCAGAACAAGGAAGCGATCGAGTTCGAGCGGGAACAGGCCAAGGGCTTGTATCTGCCCCGGGTCAGCGTGGAAGGATCGGCTGGTATTCGCCGGCTGGAGAACAACACGCGGCGGACGCTGGGTATCGGCGACCAGACGCTTTATCCACTGGAAGCGAGCGTCCTGGCGGAGCAGACTCTGTTCGATTCTGGCTACCGCAGCGCCGAAAAGCGGCGTCAGGCCGCCCGGATCGACGGCGCGGCTCTGCGCGTGGGCGAACGGTCGCAGTTCGTTGCGTTGAACGTCACGCGGCAATATCTGGACTATATGCTGCAACAGCGCGTCGTAGCAGCGGCGGAGGATAACATCGCCTTCCACCGCAAGCTGCTCGGCGACCTGGGCGAGGGCGTGTCGAAGGGGTCGATCAGCATCGCCGATCAGCAGCAGGCCGAAGAGCGGCTGCAATCCGCGCTGGTGCGCAAGAGCGAAGCCGAGCAGGACCTGACCAACGCCGCGATCAGCTTCCGGACGCTCACCGGCCTTTCCATCGATCAGGTGTCGATGCCTGATTCAGTGATGAGCGCCGTCCCGCCGACGCTGGACGAAGCAATAGCTGGCGCGCGCACCAACAATCCCCTGATCCGGGAAGCGGAGGCCGACATTCAGGCGGCTCATGCGGTCGTCGATGAGGCGGAGTCCGAGCTTGGGCCGAAGGTTGTGCTGGAAGGGCGTGGCCGCATCGGCGAGGATGTCGATGGCTTCCGTGGCAGCACCAATGACGTGCAGGGGCGTGTCGTCCTGCGCTGGCAACTGTTCGACGGCGGGATCAACCGGGCGAAGGTCCAGGAAATGACCCGCCGGGCAAGCGAAGCGCGTTTCCGGCTCAGCCAGCGTCAGCGGGAGGCGGAAGACGATGTCCGCACCGCCTGGAACCGTTGGGACACGGAAAAGAAGCGGCTGACCGACCTGTCGCGCCAGGCAACCGTGTCGGACTCCCTGCTGGTGTCTTACCGCGAGCAGTTCAACGTTGGACGCCGTTCGCTGCTTGACGTGCTGGACAGCCAGAACACGCGTTTCAATACGCAGGTGCGGACGGAAACGGCCCGCTTTTCCGAAATCTTCGCGCAATATCAGATCCTGGCGGCGACCAATCAGCTGCTCGACACTCTGGGGATTGCCCAGCCTTCGGGCGCCAATCCTTACGCGCGCAAGAAATATGATGTTCCGGATCTGCCGCCCGCCGAATTGCAGCGGCGGCGCTATCCGGGCTGAGTTTCCATCTTTGGGGGTCACCCCGGCTTCGGCTGGGGTGGCGCGGGGTAAACAATGTTGGAACGAAGCACATTAAGTCTGGCCGAATGGCTGGACCATCAGGGTACGCCCGGCGACGAATTGAGTGAGTGTATCGCCCATGTCGCGCGGCATTTCGATCGATCCCCCGGGATCGTCGCGTTACGGGCGGGCCTTGCCGTTGATGAGTCGGGGCGCTTGCCCTTTCATCAGGCGGAGTCCGCACTGGATCAGATTGGCCTGCTGAGCGACCATGTCCGCGGCCGTCTGGAAAAATGGCGGCCTGCCAATCTGCCCGCGATCCTCCCGCTAAAGGGCCAGCGCTTTCTCCTCCTGCTGGATCTGAAGCAGGGCGACGCGCTGATCCAACTGCCTCGTGCGAGTGAGCCGGTGTGGGCCCGGCTTTCCGATCTGGAGCCTTATTTTCTTGGCGAGGCGCTGGCGGTCATGGCCGATCATGGCCGCGAGCGGGCCGAGGAACGGCCGTGGGATGAACGGGCACGGCAGCATTGGTTCTGGCGCGAAGTCTGGCGGGCGCGGGGCTCCTTCGGCTATGTCATGCTTGCGGCGGGGATCATCAATCTGCTCGCCTTTGCGCTGCCGCTGTTCACGATGAACGTCTATGACCGGATCATCCCGAACAAGGCGGCGTCCAGCCTTTGGGTGCTGGGCGCAGGCGTCATGCTGGCCTTTGGCCTCGACTTCGCGCTGAGGCTCGCCCGGGCCCGGCTGGTCGATGAGGCTGGCCGGGACATTGACGAGCGCCTGTCGCAGCGATTGTTCGAGAAGGTGATGAATGTGCCGCTCGCCAGCCGGGCGGGCAGCACCGGGGCTCTGGCTCGGCGCGTGTCGGAATTCGAAAGCGTTCGGGAGTTCTTCACATCCACCACCGTGGTGCTGGTGGTGGACCTCAGTTTCCTGTTCGTGTTCGTCGGCATCATCGCGCTGCTGGGTGGTTGGCTCGCGATCGTTCCTGTCGTCATGATCGGGATCATGGCGACGGCGGGCTATTTCCTGCAGCGTTCCATGGCGGCGCTGTCGCGTGACGCGCAAGCGGATGCCAGCCTGCAAAGTGCAGCGCTGGTGGAAGCAATTGGGGGCATGGAAACGCTGAAGGCATGTCGCGCCGAAGGACGGATGCTCGACCGGTGGCGCCGTTACGCTCGAATGAGTGCATCGACGCAGGAAAAGCTGCGGCGGCTGAGTTCGACCAGCGTGACGCTCGCATCGCTGTGCCAGCAGGTGACGAGCATCGCGCTGGTGATCGGCGGTTTCTATATGTTCGCGGCTGGCGACATCACCATGGGCGCAATTATCGCGATCGTCATGCTGGCGGGCCGGTCATTGGCGCCCGTCGGGCAGTTGGCCTTCGTGATTGTCCGCGCACGGCAGGCGATGACGACGTTGGGCAGCCTGCAGACGCTGATCGACCAGCCGGACGAGCGGCTGGATGGCGCGCGTGGCATCATTCCCAAGGTGCGCAAGGGTGCCATCGTCGCCAAGGGGCTGGAGTTCAGCTATCCGGGCGCCACCCAACCGAGTCTGAAGGGCATCGATCTGCGTATCGAGCCGGGCGAACGGATCGGCATCATCGGGCGCGTGGCATCTGGCAAATCGACGCTGGGGCGAGTGTTGTGCGGCCTCTACCCGCCAGCGGGTGGCATGCTGACCATCGATGATGTGGACAGCCGCCAATATCATCCGCACGAACTGCGTTCCGCCTTCCGCTATGTCGGGCAGGATGCCGAGCTGTTCAGCGGCTCGGTGCGCGAAAACCTGTTGCTGGGAGCACGGGACGCCGACGATGAGAAGCTGCTGGACGCGCTGGAGCGTTCGGGCGCGTCCCGCTTCTTCGGGCGCGATGCCGCCGGGTTCGACCTGCACATCGGTGAGCGCGGCAGCCGTTTGTCGGGCGGGCAGCGCAGCTTTCTGGTGCTGGCACGGGCATTGGTGGAACCGGCGCGGTTGCTCTTTCTCGATGAGCCGACCGGAGCGATGGACAATCAGACGGAAAACCTCTTCGTCGATCATCTGGCAAAGGCATTGGAGCCGGAGCAGACGCTGATCGTATCGACGCACCGGCATGCGCTGCTGCGCATCGTCGATCGGCTGATCGTGATCGATCAGGGCGTGGTGCTGGCGGATGGGCCACGCGACGAGGTTATCGGGCAGCTTCAGAAGGGAGCGGTGCAATGAGCGCGCTATCCGCACGTGAAGCATCCCTGCTCGGCGTGGCTTGTGCGCTTGTCGCGGTTCTGGGCGCAGGAATGGGCGGCTGGCATAGTGGTCCTGCTCCCCACATGTCGGTCCAGACAAAGATCGTGGACGATGTGCCCGCCATTCCCCGTCAATATCGCGCACTGGTAGACATTACCGAACGCGAAGCCGCGCCCTTGACGACTGGGCAGGAGGCGGAGGCGCAGAATGGCAGGCTCCGGTTTGCGCAGGGGGCTGTTGCGGCAGCGTCGCCTTTTCGGGCCCTTCAATCAGCAGGCGAGGACAGGAGCCGCGCGCTGCAATGCCTGACGCAGGCCATCTATTATGAAGCGGCTGCTGAACCGGAAAGCGGCCAGCGCGCGGTGGCGCAGGTCGTGCTCAACCGTGTGCGTCATCCCGCCTTCGCCAAGACGGTGTGCGGCGTGGTATATCAGCGCTTCAACGCGTCGATATGCCAATTCAGTTTCGTGTGTGATGGGTCGCTCGCGCGGCGGCCTGTGGCTGTGCTCTGGAACCGGGCACAGCGGATCGCTGCGGCGGCGCTGGCGGGCGAGGTTGAACCCAGTGTCGGCACGGCGACCCATTATCATGCGGATTATGTGTTTCCTGGATGGGCGCCGCACCTGGCAAAGCTGGCGAAGATCGGCGCGCACATCTTCTATCGCTGGCCGGGCACCTGGGGCCTGCCACGCGCCTTTGTCGGACGCTATGCCGGTGGTGAATATATCCCCGCCTTCAATCCGGCGCAGACGGCGGCGGTGAGCGAGCCGGAGATCGATTATCCACCAATCGCGGCGCTGCCGGAACGGCGGGCGGCCAATGATGTGGGCGGACGCATGGACCCGACCAAAGGGTGGAAGCTGTCCATCCCTGATCCTTCGCAAGGTGGCGGTGCGCTCAGCACCATGCTGGCGGCGCAGGAAAAGGCGAAGGCGGTAGCGCTCGCTGCCGATGAACATGCAATGCAAGAGGCAAAACCATGATGGGGCGCTGGATCGACTGGCTGCGGGGGCAGCCGGGCAACAAGCAGGTCATCCTTTATAGCGGCGGGGGCATGCTGGCGTTCCTCTTGTGGGCCAGCCTCGCGCCAGTGGACGAAGTGACGCATGGGCAGGGGCGGGTGATCCCGTCAAGCAAGGCGCAGGTGATCCAGTCCGCCGAACCGACCACGATCGAAGAGATATTGGTCCGGTCGGGGCAGAAGGTCAGCAAGGGACAGCTGCTGGTGCGGCTGGATGACGCGATGTTGGCATCCGAGCTGGGGCAGTTGCAGGCGGAGACGCGATCGCTTGCCGCGCGGGCAGGAAGGCTGGAGAAGGAAGGCACTGGAGCGGGCGAAAATTGCACGACCGGTGGCCCCGAATGTCAGCAGGAGCAGGCGCTCGCGGCCGTCCGTCAATCGGCGCTCCGCAGCAAGCAGGATGGGCTGTCCGCTCAGGTGGAGCAGCGCCGCCGGGAACTGGGCGAGGCGCAGGCCACGATCGATAGCCTGGGTGGCAGCGTCCAACTGGCGCGGCAACGGGTGGCGATGTTGGAGCCACTGGCCGCAAAGTCCATTATCCCCCAGACGGAATTGCTCGATGCCCGGCGTGACCTGGTGGATGCACAGGGGCGGCTCAACGCGGCGCAGCAGCAGGCGTCACGCGCATCCGCCGCGATCCGCGAGGCGCAGGCGCAGCTATCGGAAGCCAACTACCAGTTCCGTCAGGATGCTTTGAACGAACGCAGCCAGTTGGAGGCGAAGATCGCCGTCAACAGTGAGTCTCTGCGGGGGGCGAAGGGCCGGGCACAGCGCGCGGAAATTCGCTCGCCAGTCGATGGCGTCGTCAATGATGTGCAAGTGACGACCATCGGCGGCTTCGTGACCGCGGGTCAGAAGATCATGCAGATCGTGCCCATCGGCGACAAGCTGCTGGTAGAGACGCGGGTGAAGCCAAACGACATCGCCTTCATCAAGACCGGTGATCGCGCCGTGGTGAAGGTGACGGCATACGACTTTTCCATCTACGGCGGCCTGAGCGGGACCGTGCAGCAGGTTTCAGCCGACAGCGTCTATGACGAAGCGACGCGGGAGGCCTATTTCACGGTGGTCGTCGAAACGGATCGGGCGTGGCTTGGGTCGGGCGCGCACAAACTGCCGATCACACCCGGCATGGTGTGCGATGTCGAGATATTGACGGGCCGCAAATCGGTACTGGCCTACCTGCTGAAGCCGATCATGAAGGCACGCGCGGAGGCGTTGCGGGAGCGGTAAGGCAGCGCGTCTTGTCAGCGAGCGGCGAACTGGACCGGGTGCGGCGTCGTCACGCGATAGCCGTGGGTCCAGCGGCCATAGGCGTTGAAGCTCATGATCGGCCGATAGTCACTGACCGCAGACGAAGGCAGAATCCGGTCCGTCATATTGTCGAGGACCATCAATTCGCTGCCTACACGTACGGCCAGCACGGCATGATCGGCCTGCCGTACCAGGTCTCGCGCGATGACGAGGAACATGGCGCGCCGGTCGAAGCCTGCCGCTTCCAGCAATTGCATCTTGGCTATGGCATAGTCTTCGCAGTCGCCGACCCCGCGCTGTAGCGACTGGCTGGCCGAAGCCCAGCTGTCGCGCCCCTGCCGGTCATCAGCGAAGCGCAGGCGGCTGTTGACCCAGCGATTCACCATCTCCACCTGTTGAAGCCCGGCGGCGGCGCGGGCCGATCGCAAGAAGCTTGCGGATATGACGGGAGCGGAAGCCGATCGGGCGATTGCCGCCCATTTGTTGTCGAGCGGTGTCCGGCTTACCGCCATCGCCACCGATCCGAAGATATCCGGCTGTCCCGCGCGTGGCGCTGGAGCAGATGGCAGCGGCGTGGCCTTAGGCACGACGAAGGTAGCGGCTGGTGCCGTCATCAGCCCGCGCATGAAGGCCGGGACAAGGTCGGGTTGTTTGTAGCTGAGCGAAGACTGGTTCAGCATCAACCGGACGCCTTGCAATTCCCACCCAGGCATCTGCGACAGCATCCGCTCGACCCGGCTGCCGTTGACGACGGCCTGCGGTTCGGCAAGCGGCGACGCCCAGTTCAAGGAAGATCCGCTCCCTTGCTGCGCGCTGATGGCGGTGAGGCGGCTCATGCCGCCCGCGAGCAGGGTGGATGCGAGACGGTCGGCCTGACCGTAGGCTGCACCGCTTGTCGTCGAACTGAGCACGGCGGCCGGAGCAGGGGCTTGGGCGAATGCGGCGCCGCTCTGAAGCGTCAGCAGCAGGACCGGAGCGGCGCGTGGCGCGATGCGAAGGATCGGGGCGAAGCCTGACATACTTGCCCGTATCGCCCGGAAAATTGAACATCCCGTGGCCCGCCGTGGTTAATGCTGCGGTAGCCACGAAATCGCGACAGGCTCATTGTCGGGGCGCTGATGCGCGAATAGCGTCAGGCGTCGATCGCTTCTTCGTCCACCGTTGCGGCATTTTCCTGGATGAAGGCGAAGCGGTGCGCGGGATTGGTGCCCATCAGCCGCTCAACCAATTCGCGCACTTGCTGACGATCTTCGACATCATCGGGCAGGGTGATGCGGATGAGGCTGCGTGTCTTGGGGTCCATGGTCGTTTCGCGCAGCTGGCTCGGGTTCATTTCGCCAAGACCCTTGAACCGGCTGACCTCCACCTTCTTCCCCTTGAATTCGGTGCGCAGCAGTTCCTCGCGATGGGCGTCGTCGCGCGCGTAGAGGCTCTTGCCCCCCGCGACGAGGCGATAGAGCGGCGGCTGGGCGAGATACAGATGCCCACGCCGCACCAGTTCGGGCATCTCCTGGAAGAAGAAGGTCATGAGCAGCGTTGCGATATGCGCGCCATCGACATCGGCGTCGGTCATGATGACGATGCGCTCATAGCGCAGATTGTCCGGATTGCAGTCCTTCCGTGTCCCGCAACCAAAGGCCAGGATCATGTCCGCGATTTCCTGGTTCGCCAGGATCTTTGCGTTGTTCGCGGACGCGACGTTCAGGATCTTGCCGCGCAGGGGCAGGATCGCCTGTGTCTTGCGGTCGCGCGCCTGCTTGGCCGATCCGCCTGCCGAGTCGCCTTCGACCAGGAAGATTTCCGTGCCCTCCGGATCGTCGGTCGAACAGTCGGTGAGCTTGCCGGGCAAGCGCAGCTTGCGCGCTGAGGTTGCCGTCTTGCGCTTGACCTCTTTTTCGGCCTTGCGCTTCAGCCGTTCGTCCATGCGATCGACGACATAGGCGAGCAATGCCTTGCCCCTCTCCATATGGTCAGAGAGGAAGTGGTCGAAATGGTCGCGCACCGCGTTTTCTACAAGGCGAGCGGCTTCGGGGCTGGTGAGGCGGTCCTTGGTCTGGCTCTGGAATTGCGGATCTCGGATGAAGACGGACAGCATGATTTCCGACGATGTCACGATGTCGTCGGCGGTGATGTCCTTCGCCTTCTTGTTCCCCACCAGCTCGGCGAACGCGCGGATGCCCTTCACCAGGGCGGCGCGCAGACCGGTCTCGTGCGTGCCGCCATCGGGCGTCGGGATGGTGTTGCAATACCAGCTATAGCTGCCGTCCGACCAAAGCGGCCAAGCGATCGCCCATTCGACGCGGCCGGCAGCGTCTGGGAAATCCTGGCTTCCCGAAAAGAAAGCGCTGGTCGCGCATTCACGCGTGCCGATCTGCTCCTTTAGATGATCGGCAAGACCGCCGGGAAACTGGAACACCGCTTCGGCCGGGGTATCGTCACTGATCAGCTCAGGCGCGCATTTCCAGCGGATTTCGACACCCGCGAACAGATAGGCCTTGGACCGCGCGAGCCGGTAAAGGCGCGCGGGCTTGAACTTCTGCTCGCCGAAAATCTCATGATCGGGGATGAAGCTGACCGACGTGCCGCGCCGGTTGGGTGCGGCACCGACTTTTTCGAGCCCGCTCGTCGGTAAGCCTTGGGCGAAGCTTTGTCGAAACAGCTCCTTGTTGATTGCGACTTCCACGACGGTGACGACGGAAAGGGCGTTCACGACGCTGATCCCGACGCCGTGCAGACCGCCGGAGGTCGCATAAGCCTTGTCCGTGAACTTGCCGCCGGAATGAAGTGTGGTGAGGATGACTTCGAGTGCGGACTTGCCCGGAAATTTCGGGTGCATGCCGACGGGAATGCCACGGCCATTGTCAGTGATGGTCAGCTTGTTGCCGGGTTCCAGCGTCACCTCGATCCGGGTGGCGTGCCCCGCGACCGCTTCGTCCATGCTGTTGTCGAGCACTTCGCTGGCAAGGTGATGCAGCGCCCGTTCGTCCGTGCCGCCGATATACATCCCGGGGCGGCGGCGTACTGGCTCCAGCCCTTCCAGCACTTCGATGGAGGAGGCGTCGTAGCCGGAAGAGGAAAGGGGCTGGCTCGCGAACAGATCGGACATGCGCACAAGCTATAGGCGGGTGGGCGGCGGGCGCAAGCAGGAGGAATGAAGAAGGGCCGGTCTCATCGACCGGCCCCGTAATATTCTAGAGGTAAGCGAAGCGTCAGCGCACGCGCGGTCCGCCGAAGGGCAGCGGCGGCGGTGGCCGGCGCGTACCGCGTGGAAGTTGGGCCTGATAGGCGCGGCCGCAATGCTCGACGCAATAGGGGAAGCCCGGATTTACGGCTTCACCGCAGAAATGGAAGTCCGGTTCGCCCGGGTGGCCCATAGGCCATTTGCAGATACGCTCGGTCAGGTCGAGCAGCGTCGTCTTGCCTGCGATTTCCGGGCTCGGCTTGGCAGGGACCAGGCGGCGCGGTGGCGCGGGGGGGATCGGAGCCTGCTGGTCGCCGGGGCCCTGGCGCAGGAAGCCACCCGGTCCGACCGATATGATGCGCGGTTGCGGCGCGGGGGCGGGGGTTTCCGCGGAAGGTGCCGCAGCAGATTGCGCAGGAGCGGGCGCGACCGGCGGGGCAGGCCGCGCGGGCGCTGGTGCGCTATGCTGCTGCACGGGCGCGGCAGGCTTGGGCGCTTCGGCCTCCGCCGCAGCTTTCCGGACGGGCGCGGTCTTCTTGGGCGCTTCGTTCGGCTTAACGGGCGATGGGCGCGACTGCAGGCCAAGGCGATGCGCCTTGCCGATCACGGCATTACGGCTGACCCCGCCCAGTTCGTCCGCGATCTGGCTGGCGGTCAGGCCTTTTTCCCACATTGCCTTGAGCTGGTCGATACGCTCGTCGGTCCAGGACAATGAATGACTCCTCAAATTCTCTGGCTAGCGCCCTATATGGGACGCGCCTGCACAGGTTAAAGCCCGTGCACAACGCCCTTGCGGCACAACAGACCAGCCGATAGTCGATCGAAGCATGAACGAACAGCCCCAATTTTCCGTACCCGCCTCTTCGCGGCCCGCTTTTCATGAACCGGGTGAGCTCGTCATCCGCAACGTCAATTGGGCGGGCACGCGTGCGCTGTACCGGAAGGAGGTGCGCCGCTTCATGAAGGTGCAGCTCCAGACCATCTGGGCGCCCGCCGTGACGACGCTGATGTTCCTCATCATTTTCTCGATCGCCCTGGGAGGCGCGAACCGGCAGGTGCTGGGTGTACCCTTCGCGGACTTCATAGCGCCTGGCCTCATGATCATGGGCATGATGAACAATGCGTTTGCCAACAGCAGCTTCTCCCTGCTCGCGGGCAAGATGCAGGGTACGTTGATCGACTATCTGATGCCGCCCTTGTCCAACAGTGAATTGCTGCTGGCTCTTGTCGGTGCGGCAGTGACGCGGGCATTCTGCGTCGGACTCTCCCTGTGGGGAGCGATGGCGCTGTGGCCGGGCGTCCATGTTACGCCTGCACATCCCTGGGCGATCGTCTGGTTCGGCCTGATGGGGGCGGCGCTGACGGCGTTCATCGGCGTACTGACATCGATCTGGGCCGAAAAGTTCGATCATGCCGCTGCGATCACCAATTTCGTGATCGGCCCGATGACGCTGCTGTCCGGTACATTCTATTCCATCGATCGACTGGCGCCAGTATTCCAGGCGATCAGCCATGCCAACCCGTTTTTCTATGCGATCTCGGGGTTCCGCTATGGGTTCGTGGCGGCGGCCGATGGAGACGTGGTGGTGGGCAGCATCGTACTTTTGGTGCTCAACATCGCGCTGGCGCTGCTGTGCTATATTCTTCTGAAGCGTGGTTGGAAGCTTAAGGCTTGATATGTGGCGAATGGGTCAGATGAAGCCCGCTATCACCGGGACGATCTGGGTCAGGACGAACAGAGCCGCCGCGGCGGCCAACCAATGACGGAGGCGGGGAAGACGGGAACCGTCCCAGCCTTCCCCGGAGCGAAAATCCATCAGATCACGCCCTTGCCACCTACGCGGGTAAGGGCGAATCCTGCTGCCTCTGCTTCGCTGCGCGGATAAATATTGCGCAGGTCGATCAGCAGCGGCGTGTTCATCGAACCGGCGAGGCGCTTTAGATCAAGCGCGCGGAAGATATCCCATTCAGTGACAAGCACGAGCGCATCGGCGCCTGTTGCCGCTTCATAAGCGTCTTTCGCCATCGATACGCCCGGCATCATTGGCTTGGCGACATCCATGCCTTCGGGATCATAGGCGACGATCCGTGCGCCTGCATCCTCCAACGCCTGCACGATCGCGAGGCTGGGCGCATCACGCATGTCGTCAGTGTTGGGTTTGAAGGTGAGTCCGAGCAGCGCGACGGTCTTGCCGCGCGCTTCCCCACCCAGCGCCTTCACGATCTTGCGGCCCATCGCTCGCTTGCGCAGGTCATTTACCTGCACCACCGTCTCCACGATGCGGATCGGCGTGTCATAATCCTGCCCGGTCTTCACCAGGGCCAGCGTGTCCTTCGGGAAGCAGGAACCGCCATAGCCGGGACCCGCGTGCAGGAACTTGCTGCCGATCCGGTTGTCGAGACCGATGCCGCGCGACACGTCCTGCACCTCGGCGCCGACCGCTTCGCACAGGTCCGCCATCTCGTTGATGAAGGTGATCTTGGTCGCCAGGAAGGCGTTGGCTGCATATTTGATGAGTTCGGCCGTCCGGCGGCCCGTGAACATCACCGGCGCCTGATTGAGGTTCAGCGGCCGGTAGATCTGGGCCATCACAGCGGTCGCCCGTTCGTTGCCGGTGGTGCCCACGACCACGCGGTCGGGCCGCTTGAAATCGCTGATCGCGGCGCCCTCGCGCAGGAATTCGGGGTTGGAAACCACCTGAATATCCATGCCTGGGCGGACTTCATGGACGATGCGTTCGACTTCATCGCCTGTCCCAACGGGCACGGTCGACTTCGTGACGATAACGGTGGGGCCGTCTACTGCTTGTGCGATCTCGCGTGCTGCAGCGTAGACGTAGCTGAGGTCCGCATGGCCATCGCCGCGGCGCGAAGGCGTGCCGACGGCGATGAAGATAGCATCCGCGCCCTTCACGCCCGCGGCAAGGTCAGTCGTGAAAGTCAATCGCCCCGCCGCGGCATTATTTGCCACCAGTTGATCGAGGCCGGGTTCGTAGATCGGCATGCGGCCAGACAAGATCGCGTCGATCTTGGCAGCATCCTTGTCGACGCACACTACGTCATGGCCGAAATCGGCGAAGCAGGCACCTGATACCAGGCCGACATATCCCGTGCCGATCATCGTGATCTTCATAAATTACCCACTGCCTCGTTCGAAAAAATGAAGGATTGACCGGGCCCTAGCATAGGTCATTGCACCTGCGAAAGCGCGCGTCGGAATTACCCCTTGTTCAGGGGATGGTTACGATTTGCTGGCAGGGGGTAGCCTTAAAGGCTCGCATCAAGGGGCGAATATGAAAGTTGCGGTGGTATTCGGGACACGTCCCGAAGCGATCAAGCTGTTTCCCGTTATTCATGCGTTGCGCGCGCGCGATCATGTCGATGTGCGCGTGATCGTCACGGCGCAGCACAGGGGTTTGCTGGACCAGGTTCTCGACATTGCTGGCATAAAGCCGGACATCGACCTGGACGTGATGACGCCGAACCAGACGCTGGATGGATTGACGGCCAAGCTGATCGTCGACCTCGGCAAAGCGTTCGATGCAGAAAAGCCCGATCGCATCATCGTGCATGGTGACACGCTGACGACCATGGTTGCGAGCCTTGCTGCCTATTACCGGCAAATTCCGGTCGCTCATGTGGAGGCCGGGCTGCGCAGCGGAGATATTTATCACCCCTGGCCGGAGGAGGTGAACCGGCGAGTTGTCGCTTGCGTGGCCGACATGAACTTCGCTCCGACCCAGGCTGCGGCCGACGCCCTGTTGCGCGAAAGCCGCGATCCGTCCGGCATCCATGTCACTGGCAATACCGTGATCGATGCTCTGCTTACGACGCGCGAAAGGATCGTCGCAATGCCTGGGCTTGCGTCTGGCCTGGATCAGTTGGCGACGCGATTTGCAGGAAAGCGCATCCTCGCCGTCACCAGCCATCGGCGGGAGAATTTCGGCGGCGGCATGGAGGCGATCGCCCGCTCCATTGCTGACATCGCGGCACGTCCGGACATCGCCGTGATCTTTCCCGTTCACCCCAATCCAAATGTGCGCCCGATCATGGAGGCTGTTCTGGGCGGATTGCAGAACGTCGCGATAATCGAACCGCTTGATTATCCCCATTTCGTAAGGCTGCTGGACATGTGCCATCTGGTGCTGACCGACAGCGGTGGCGTGCAGGAGGAGGCTCCGTCGCTCGGCAAGCCGGTGCTCGTCATGCGCGAAACGACGGAACGTCCCGAAGGGATAGCGGCTGGGACCGCCAAGCTGGTGGGGACAGATCGCGCCCGGATAGTTTGCGAGGTCCTGTCGCTGCTTGATGACGAAGGAGCCTACCGGGCAATGGCGCGCGCGCATAATCCATTTGGCGATGGCCGCGCTTCGGAGCGGATTGCAGCCATCATCGCATCAGGAAGCGCAGAGACGGAAGGGCTGGACGAGGCAGCATAGCTTCGCGCGCCGACTTTTCATGCCTCGGCCATCAGGCGCGGGCGGCTTGCGCCACGCGGACGCCGGGGCGAGCGGAGGGGTCTGCCAGTTCATGCGCCTGCCAACCGGCCGCGTCCCGGCTATATTCGACATGGTGGCCGCGCTGAAAGCTTGCGCCGTCCCAGACGATGACTTGCAGCTCGATCCGGTCGTTGCGGTGGACGTGGAGCCAGTTGAAGCTTTGCGGTTCGGCATTGCGCAGGCGGATCGACGTGGCGGTGCCAGCCTGGATGACAAGCGCGCCGCCTGCGTCTGCGACCATCTTTTGCGCGGATTCGGCGTAGGTGCGGTGGAAATGCCCCGCGAGCGCGATGTGGATGCCCGCTTCCGCCGCTGCCTCCACCGCGTCATCATGACGGCCGACAGCTTCGCTGAGTTCGCCACCCTTGCCGATCGGCATGGCGAACAACGGGTGGTGGGTGACGAGGATGCGCGTTTTTTCCGGCGCGACCGGGGCGAAGCGCTTCTTGATCATGTTCATTTGGTCATGATTGATGCGCCCGTCCTTGATCGTCAGCGACCGGGCGGTGTTGATCCCCAGGATCGCGACCTTTTCATCCTCATACCAGGGGCAAAGCTCATTGCTGATATAGCGCTTGTAGCGGCGTAGCGGCGCGGCGAAGCGGCGGAAAACGTCATAGAGCGGCACGTCATGATTGCCGGGGATGACGAGCAGGCGCATGCCCGCGGCGCGCAGCCGGTTGAGCCAGGCGGAAGCGGCGCGGAACTGCTCGACACGGGCGCGCTGGGTGAAATCGCCGCTGATGATGACGAGGTCGGGCTGGCTGCGTTCGAGCCAGGCTTCGGTGGCGGATACGATCTTGGGATCATTGGCGCCGAAATGAACGTCGGACAGGTGAGCGATGCGAGCCATGGCCTTCCAACGACTGTTCCTGCGGATTTGTTGCGAGCAGGAGCCGATCGGCACTTGGCGAGTTGTTGGGGCATGGAAACGAACTCCCTGCCGCGCGAAGCGGCGCTGATCGTCAATGTCCACAGCCGCAAGGGGGAGGCGCTCTTCGAACAGGCGCGCGAAAAGCTCGAGGCGGCGGGCATCCGCCTGACCGCCGCCCATGCGGTGCGCGATCCGGCGCGCTTGCAGGAAACCGTGCGCCAGGCTGTGAGCTGCGGAGCGCCCATGGTTATCGTGGGCGGCGGAGACGGTTCCCTCTCAGGGACGGTGGATGAGCTGGTGGGCAAGAATTGTGTTTTCGGCGTGCTGCCGCTCGGCACCGCGAACAGCTTTGCGCGGACGCTCGGTATCGGGCTGGACCTGGATAGCGCGGTAGAGACGATCGCCAATGGCAGGCGGCGGCGGATCGACCTGGGCATGATCGACGGCGATTATTTCGTGAACGCGGCTTCGCTGGGGCTGTCGCCGATGATCGGGGAGACGGTGCCGCATAAGCTGAAACGTTATCTGGGGCGTGTCGGCTATCTGCTGTGGGCGGTGAAATGTTCGGCCGGGTTCCGGGCGTTCCGCCTTACCATCGACGATGGCAAGGCCAAGCGGCGCATGTGGTCGACCGAGGTGCGAATCTTGAACGGGCCTTATCATGGCGGGGTCGAGCTGTCCGACCGTGCTGATGTGGACAGCGGCGAGATCGTGATACAGGCGGTCGTGGGGCGCAGCCATGCGCGGCTGGCGTGGGACTGGTACGCCAAATTCTTCAAGCTGCGCGATCGGGATGCCCGGACCGAAGAGTATCGAGGCCAGTCCTTCCGCATCGAGACGCGGCCGCGGCAGCGCATCTCGATTGACGGGGAAGTCGTCGCCAGGACGCCCGCGACGGTGAAGATTGCGCCGGGCGCGATCGACGTGGCGGTGCCGCGTTAGGGCGTGACGAGGTCTTTCTCGTAGATCTGGTAGACTTTGTTCACCTTGCTGTCGATCGCGTCGGCGATGGCGTTCATGCCCTGATTATCGTCCAGCACCCAGCCAATCTCACCCCGCGTGGCGCCATAGCGGGTGATGGCGTTGCGGCGGATATATTCGATCATCATGAAGGCAAGCTGGCTCGCGAGGCGCGACGATTGCAGCCGCTGAACTACGCCCATGAGGGGCACGCGCATGGTGCGAACCTGGGGCTTGCGCAGCCACCAAAGGAGCTTTGCCCAACCGAAGGGAAGCAGCGAGCCATTGAGCGGCGCGGTGGCTTCGTTGAGGTCGGGCAGGGTCATCATGAAGGCGACCGGTTCGCCATCCAATTCGGCGATCATGATCAGATCCTCGAACACGATGGGCTTCAGCTTCTTGCCGGTGTGGGCGACTTCGGCGTCGGTGATGGGGACGAAACCCCAATTCTTGCCCCAGGCGTCGTTGAGGATACCAAGGAGGATCGCCGCTTCCGCATCGAATTTCGACTTGTCGACAGGGCGGATGCGGATGCGGTCGCTCTTTTCTCCCGACGATACGATGCGCTGGATGAGGGGCGGGAAGGGGTGAGTGATGTCGAGCTCATAGGTTTTGAGCTGCTTGATGGGCTGATAGCCCGCGCCCTCGATCATCGCCTGATATGCGGGGCTGTTGTGCCCCATCATCACCGTCGGCGGATGGTCGTGGCCTTGGATCAGCAGGCCGGGTTCTTCCCAGATCGACAGGGAAATCGGCCCCAAAACCCGGGTCATGCCCTTGGCGCGGAGCCAGCCTTCAGCCGCTTCGATCAGCGCCTTGCCGGTTTGCGCGTCCTCCGCCTCGAAAAAGCCGAAGTTTCCGGTGCCGGGGCCCATTCCCTGTTCGACTGGCTGGGCGAGCGCCAGATGATCGATATGGGCAGAGATGCGGCCGACGACGCGATTGTCGCGGCGGGCGAGGAAATATTGCGCCTCGGCATGGCCGAAAAAGGGGTTCTTGGCTGGCTCTATGACGCCGTACACTTCACTTTTGAGAGGCGGCACCCAATTGGGATCATTGGCATAAAGGCGCCATGGCAAGTCCACGAAGGCCTTTTTGTCGGCCTTGGAAGTGACGGGGGTGATTACCAGATCGGAATGAGCCACGGCAGAGCTTTCGCTAAAGGACCGCAGCAGTTCGGCGCTTGTTACGGGATTGTCAATCCGGAGCGCGCTGGATCATGCACCAAGGCGAAAAGGTCATGCCGCTGCCACGATTTCAGCGCATTTACGATTTAGGAGCGCATGCATGACTGTGCATGATCCCATCAGAGCGGACGCGGCCGTCAAGCGCGTCGCCATTGCCGATGACGCCGCGATGCTGCGCGCCGCCGCGGAATTGTCGCGCGAATTTGCGGTGGCGAACCCACGGATTTACTGGCCTGACCTGCTGGCATCGGCGCTGATCGGCTATGCGGCGCTTGCCGGAGCGATCCTTGCGAACAATGTCGCGCTGGCTCTGGTTTGCGGGCTGGTTGCGATGCTGGCGCTCTATCGCGCGGCGAGCTTCATCCATGAGCTGACGCATATCCGCAAGGACGCCCTTCCCGGATTCCGGCTGGGCTGGAACCTGCTCGTTGGCATTCCGCTGATGATCCCGTCCTTCATGTATGAGGAAGTGCATACGCAGCATCATGCGCGCACCCGCTATGGCACGGCGAATGATCCGGAATATCTCCCGCTGGCGCTGATGAAGCCGTGGTCGCTGCCTTTGTTCATCCTGATCGCGTCGCTTGCGCCCGTGGGCCTGATCCTGCGCTATGGCGTGCTGGCCCCGCTCAGCCTTTTCGTGCCCGCGCTACGGCGGAAGGTCGTCGCTGAATTTTCCGCGCTGTCGATCAACCCCGCCTATCGCCGCCGCCCGCCGGAGGGCGCGTTCCGCCGCCGCTGGCTGTGGCAGGAAGCGGGCGCATCGCTGTTCGCGCTTGCCCTGATCGGCAGCGTGTTTGCCTTCGGATGGAAGCCGCTGCTCGTCTATATGGCGGTGCACTCGGCGATGACCGTCATCAACCAATTGCGCACGCTGGTCGCGCATCTGTGGGAGAATGAGGGCGACGCGATGACCGTGACGGCGCAATATCTGGATTCAGTGAATGTGCCGCCGCCTTCGCCGCTGGCCGCCATCTGGGCCCCGGTAGGCCTGCGCTATCATGCGCTGCACCATCTGCTGCCGAGCGTGCCCTATCATGCGCTGGGGAAGGCGCACGCCCGGCTGATTGCGGCTCTGGGCGAGGAGTCGCCTTATCATCGCGGCAATTATGCGGGCATGTGGCCGCTCGTCGGGAAGATCGCGCGGAGCACGATGGTTCGGCGTTGAGCACTCTTAAACGCCTGAGACCCCAGCGTTCGCTGGGGTGACGGGCGTAAGTGGATTTATTCCTCCGTTCGGAACAGCACTGTTTCGCCTACCAGCAGGAACAGGAAGAAGGGCGCCCAGGCCGCGAGGATGGGCGGGTAAGCGCCGAGATTGCCCATGGCGAGCGAGAAATTGTCCGCTACGAAATAGGCAAAGCCGAGCGCCATGCCGATCACAGCACGGACGAACAACTGGCCGGAGCGCGCAAGGCCGAAGGCGGCGACCGATCCCAGGATGGGCATGAGCAGGGCTGACAGCGGTCCCGACAGCTTGTGCCAGAGGCTGCCTTCCAGTTCGGCCGTCGGGCGGCCCGCGTCGCGCAAGTCGCCGATGGCGGCCTGCAATTCGGAAAAGGTCATGGCGTCCGGATCGACCTTCGCCAGCGTGAACTGATCGGGCCGGATCGCACGGCCGAACCGGACGGTGCCGATCTGCCGCTCCGTGCCGCGCGCCACGTCGAACTGGTGCGCATCCTCCAGCACCCAACTCTTGCTGGCCGCATCATAATGGCCGCGCGGTGCCTGAATGATGGTGGTGAGGCCATTGTTCACGCGATTGAAAATCTCGACCTTGCGCAGCTGCACCGCAGTGCCGCGGCCCGCCACAATCGCGGCGGTAACGAGATTGTTGCCATCGCGCACCCAAGGGTTGGTCTTGATGCCGCTGTCGGTGGGAACGGGGCCATAATCAACCGCTTGCCATGCGCTGAGCGAAGCCGTCGCCCGGGCGACGACGCGTTCGTTGAAGGCATAGCTGATGACGGCGACACCAAGCGCGGCGGCGATCAGCGGCGCCAATATCTGATGTGCGGACAGGCCCGCCGCCTTCATCGAGATGATCTCGCTATTCTGGTTGAGGCTGGCGAGCATGATCAGCGTGCCGAGCAGCACCGAAAAGGGCAGGAATCGGGCGATGATCTGCGGTACGCGCAGGCCGACATAATGCCACAACTGCGCATCGCCATTGCCTGCATAGGACAGAATGTCGCCGGACTCGCCGAGCAGGTCGAGCGTTTGCAGCACGACCACCAGCAGCGCCAGCACCGCAAAAGTGCGCGTCAGGAACAGCCGCGCCATGTACCAGCTGAGCTGGCGGGAGGGGAAGAAGTCGAACTGCATGGGTCAGGCTGCTCCCTGCGCGGTGGCCGTCCGCTTTCGCCCGAAACGAAGCAGTTTGGCGACCTGCTTGCCAAGCTTGGCAAAGGCATATTCCAGCGCGCCGATCGGCTGGCCGCCGGGGCGGTGCGCGACGACATGATACATCCAGAGGATCAGCCCTGCGGTCAGCAGGAACGGCGTCCAGAGCGCGATGATGGGGTCGATCCTGCCCAATGCGCCGACGCCTTGGCCATATTCGTTGATCTTGTGATAGGTCACGATGAATACGATCGACAGGAACACGCCCAGCGCGGAGGTCGATCGCTTGGGCGGGATGGCGAAGGCGAGCGCGGCGAGCGGCAGCAACAGCATCATCGCGACCTCGACCAGGCGGAAGTGGAAATTGGCGCGGATTTCGTTGCGCAGCTTCTCCGGCGTCGCGGGGTCGTGACCCATGACGGCCAGTTCTGGAATGGTCTTTTCCCGGTCCACGCTGCGTCCACGGAACCGCTCGATCTGCGGCAGGTCGATCGGCAGGTCATGGCTGGAGAAGGACAGGATGCGGGGCGACTTGTATTTGGGGGCATCGTTGACCAGCACGCCGTCGCGCAGGCGGAAGATGATGGTGTCCGGGTCATCCGTCGCCAGGAAGCTTCCTTGCGCGGCGGTCACGGCGACGGTCTGCCCGTCCTTGCCAGCGGCGCGGACGAATATGCCCTGGAGGTTGCGCCCCTCATCCAGGCTGCGTTCGATGCGCAGGGTCATGCGCTTGCCAAGATTGGTGAACTCCCCGACCTTGATCGAAGCGCCGAGCGCGCCTGAGCGCAGTTCAAAGCGCAACGCTTCATAGGCGTGGCGGGAGAGGGGCTGGACGAAACCGACGATGCCGAAGTTGAGCAACGCAAGCGCGATCGCATACATATAGGGTACGCGCAGCAGGCGTCCGTAGGACAGGCCGACCGCGCGCATCACGTCCAGTTCCGACGACAGGGCAAGCTTGCGAAACGCCAGCAATATGCCGAGCATCAGGCCGATCGGGATGCCGAGCGACAGATATTCCGGCATCATGTTGGCGAGCATGCGCCACACGACGCTGACTGGGCCGCCCTCCGCCGCGACGAAATCGAACAGGCTGAGCATCTTGTCGAGCACCAGCAGCATCGCGGAAATGACCAGCGTGCCAAGCATCGGCAGCGCTATCAGGCGGGCGAGATATCGGTCGGTGGCGGTCAGCATTCTCTATGTGGTCGTCCCATCACCATGATTTGGCCGCAAACCCCGCTCATAGCAGAATCACGGAAATGAAGTTCGCGGGGGCGAACAGGGGCTCGCCGTCCGGTTTCCTCGGGCGGCTATAGCTTCACGGAGTTGGATGGTCATGTTCAAAGTTGCGATGGGTCTTCTGCCGGTGGCGGCCATATTTGCGGCTGCCCCAGCGCTGGCTCACAGCGAGGTCATTGCAAACGACCTTGCTCGTTGCGGCGAGTCCGCGAAGGGACCGGCGCTGCTGGTCGATGTCCGGGGTTTCGCGGCGGCGACCGGCAAGGTTCGCGTTCAATCCTATCCCGCCACCAAGAATGCCTGGCTGTCGAAGGGCGCATGGCTCAACCGGATCGATACCGTAGTGCGTCCCAGCAATGGCGGTATGCGCTTCTGCATGCCGGTGCCGGAGCCGGGCCGCTATGCCATCGCGGTGCGTCATGATCGCGACGGCGACGGGAAGACCAGCATTTCGCGCGATGGCGGCGGCTTTTCCAACAATCCGTCCATCAGCATCTTCAACCTGGGCAAGCCGTCGGTCGAAAAGGCCGCCGTCAAGGTCGGGCCTGGTGTGACGCGGATCACCATTAAACTTCAATATATGTGAGTTCCGATGGTCCGGGTCGCGCTTCTGTCCAATCCCAAGTCGACGGGCAACCGGCAGACGCTACCGCGCGTGCGGAGCTATTGCGCCAGCAACCCGGATATCTTTCACTATGAGGTTGAGCATGTCGACCAGATCGGCCGCGCGTTGCAGACCATCGCGCGGGTCGATCCGGTCGTCATCGTCATCAACGGCGGTGACGGCACGGTGCAGGCCGCGCTGACTGAGTTGTACCAGGGCGAGCATTTCACAGGGCGCGTGCCGCCCATTGCGGTGCTGCCCAATGGCAAGACCAATCTGATTGCGCTCGACCTTGGCATCCATGGCGATCCGATCAAGGCGCTGGAGCGGATAGTCCAGATCGCCAAGGCAGGCGTCGACAATCATGTAGTGGCGCGCGAGTTGATCGCCCTGTCGGACGGCCGGGCAGAATCGCGGCCGGTGCTGGGCATGTTCCTGGGCGGCGCGGGGCTTGCGGACTATATGCTTTACTGCCGCAATCAGATTTATCCTCTGGGGCTATCCAACGGCATCAGCCATTTCCTGACTGTCATCGCGGTGCTGGTGTCGTTGATCTTCGGCATTCGCGCCCGGTTCCTGCCGCAGTCCAGCCATCCGGTGCGTATTTCGCTGATCCGGGAAGGGCAGCTGGCGGGGCGCTTTGCCGTGTTGATCGTAACGACGCTCGACCGGCTGCTGCTGGGCGTGCAGGCGGGGGACAGCCGTCGCGGCAACATGAAGTTGATGGCGGTGGACCAGAGCCTGGCAGCGCTCATGCGGCTGGCCTGGGCAAGCATCACGCGCCGGGTCGGCAAGTCGCAGGTGCAGGGCGTGCATCTGGAGCAGGGCGACATCATTCGGATTGAGGGCGACCATAGCAGCGTCATCCTGGACGGCGAGCTGTTCGAAGCGTCGGAAGGCAAGCCGATCGTGCTGCGATCGACGGAGCCGGTGCCTTTCCTGCGGTTGGCGGCGTAGAGTGACACGACTTGCTTAAGAGTTCTTATCACCGTTCGACGCTCAGGCCGAACGGAGTTGAGAGGCACTGAAAGGGCCTTAATCCTTCCGCTTGAGCGCTTCCGCCAGCGAAACGGTCGCGCTCCCGCGCTTGGCTGGCTGGGCCTGGCTCGGATCCGGCTTCCACCCGCTTAGATAGACTATCGCCATGTCCTCTGTCGTGCGGCCATCCGGGTCCGCGGCGGAGGCGAAATGTTGGCTCGCCCCGATCAACGCGTCCCTGCGCAGAGCCGGAGGATGCGACGCCAGCACATTGCCCGCGCCCATGCCGCGCAAGTCATGCATCAGGCGCACTATGTCGCCATAGCGCACAGTCAGCGTCTCGCTGTCGGCGACCGGCATGGCGAAACCCGCGCGGCTCAAAAGGTCGCCTGCCGCGCGCACGTCCACTTGCGGGTGGATATGCTGGGCGGGCCGATCGCCCTCCCCGGTCATCAGCGCGGCGCGCAGGCGCGGAAGGCTGCCCGCGCCGGTAAAGGCCGCGAGCAGCAGGCCATCGGGCCGTAGGATGCGCCGCATCAGGATAAGCGCGCCGGGCAGGTCGTTGACGCTGTCGAGCGTGCCGCAGGCGATGATGAGGTCGAAACTGTCGTCGGCGAAGGGCAGCGAGTCCTCTTCCGCCTGCACCCCGCCTTGCGCGCGGGCTGCGGCAAATCCGGGGTCGGCGCACACCACTTTCTTGCCCCTCGCTTCCATGGCGGCGCGGGCGCTGCCATCCGGGCAGCCGATGACAAGGGTTTCGGGGAGTTCGCGCTGCACATCGGCGAGCCGGTCGAGCAATTCGTCCATCATCGCGCGGTAAAGGAAGTCATGCTCGGAAAAGCGCGGCATCATCCGGTCCCGCCGCCTGGCGCGCAATTGGCGATCGAAGATGTCGGGCTGGGTCATTGGCGGGCCTTGTGCATTGGAGCGGGAGCGGGAACAAGGGAGATCATGCATCTCGCTTCCCTTCTCAAGGGCGCTGTCCGCCCAGCGCTCGATTATGCGCTGCCGCCGCGTTGTCCCGGATGCGGCGTTATCGTCGAGGCCGACGACGCCTTTTGCCTGACCTGCTGGAGCGGGATGCGCTTTCTGGGCGAACCATGCTGCGCGCGATGTGGCGTGCCGTTCGAGCATGACCGGGGCAGCGACGCGGCATGCGGCGCTTGCCTGGCCGAGCCGCCGCCGTTCGACAGCGCGCGCGCGGTGCTGGCCTATGGCGACATTGCGCGGAATGTGGCGCTCAAGCTCAAATATGGGCGGCGTATCGGCCTCGCGCGGCTGATCGCGCGGCATATGGTGCGGCGCTTGCCCCCATTCGAAGCGCCGCCCGTAATCGTCCCGGTGCCGCTGCATCGCTGGCGCTTGTGGTGGCGGGGCTTCAACCAGTCGGCGCTGATTGCGGACCATCTTGGCAAAGCTTCGGGGCTCGTCGTGGACAAGCATGCGCTGCTCCGCATCCGCGCGACGCAGCCCCTGCGCGGCATGCATGCGCGGCAGCGGACCAAGGCGGTCGCGGGCGCCTTTGCGCTGGCGAAGGGGCATGGCGTCAAGGGCAGGGCGGTTCTGCTGATCGACGATGTCCATACCAGCGGCGCGACCGCCGCCGCCTGCGCCCGGGTGCTGAAACGCGGCGGCGCGTCCAGCGTTCACCTGTTGTGCTGGGCGCGGGCTTTGCCGGAAGGCGCCGAAGGCACTGATTGACAAAGGCTTGCCCAGCCACAATTTCAGCGCGCAAGGAGTATCGAATGGCGAAGGTTGAAATCTACACGAAGGCATGGTGCGGCTATTGCGCGCGGGCCAAGGCGCTGCTGGAAGGCAAGGGCGTCGCCTTTGACGAATATGACATCACGATGGGTGGGCCCAAGCGCAGCGAAATGCTGGATCGCGCCAATGGCGGGACCACGGTGCCGCAGATCTTCATCGACGGCAGGCATATCGGCGGCAGCGACGACATGGCGGCGCTGGATCGTCAGGGCAAGCTCGACCCGCTGCTGGGCGTGTAAGCCACATGCGCGCGGCCGTCCTTCAGATGACGAGCGGGATCGATCCCGCGGCGAATGCGGCGGCCATCGTCGAAGCTGTCCGCCAAGCGGCCGAGCAAGGCGCGGATATGCTGTTTACCCCGGAAATGGCGGGCTATCTTGACCGCAACCGCGCGCGGGCGGCGGAAACATTGCGGAGCGAAGCCGACGATCCGGTGTTGGCGACCGTGCGCGAAGCTGCGGCCCGGCACGGCCTTTGGGTGCATCTTGGTTCATTGCCGCTCAGGCAAGAGGATGGCGACGAGCGCTGGGTCAATCGCAGCTTCGTGATCGACAACAAGGGTGAGATCCGCGCCCGTTATGACAAGATCCACCTGTTTGACGTCGATCTGGCGACAGGGGAAAGCTGGCGCGAGTCAGCGGTCTACCGCCCAGGCGAAAAGGTTGTGGCAGTTGATACGCCATGGGGCCGGATGGGCTTGTCGGTCTGTTACGACCTGCGGTTCCCGGACTTGTACCGCGCCCTCACCAATTCGGGCGTGACGATGCTGCTCGTGCCCGCGGCCTTCACCGTGCCGACCGGCCAGGCGCATTGGCATGTCCTGCTCCGCGCCCGTGCGATCGAGGCGGGCTGCTTCGTGATCGCGCCTGCGCAAACGGGCCGCCATGAGGATGGACGCGAGACATATGGTCATAGCCTGGTCATCGACCCTTGGGGCGACATCCTGCTGGACATGGAGGAGAAGGCGGGACTGGCTCTTGCCGACATCGACCTGTCGCGCGTAGAGGAGGTTCGCGGGCGGGTGCCTGCGATCGCCAACCGGCGAAATATTCCAGTGGACGTGACCCTTTCGTGATTGTCTTCGACCTCAAATGCAATTCCCATGGCCATGTGTTCGAAGCTTGGTTCGGGTCCAGCGCGGACTATGAGGATCAGTTGGCCCGCGGTTTGCTGGCGTGCCCGATGTGCGGCGATCCGGAGGTGTCGAAAGCGCTGATGGCGCCCGCCGTCGCAGCAAAAGGGAACAGCAGGAAGCCGGAAATGATGCCTGCGGACGCGCCGACCGCTCCGGTCGCCATGGCAGGAGACGAGGCGCGGATGCGCGAAATGGTGCAGGCGCTGGCACAGGCGCAAGCAAAGGTCCTGGAAGATTCGACCTGGGTCGGCCGGGGCTTTGCCGAACATGCCCGCGCCATGCATTATGGCGAGAAGGAGCGGTCGAGTATCCACGGCGAAGTCGCCCCCGACGAAGCGCGCGCGCTGGTTTCGGAAGGCGTCGAGGTCGCGCCGCTGTTGTTTCCTGTCGTGCCGCCCGAAGCGAAGAATTGACCGCGCCGCATCGGCAGCATAGAGCCACCAGCGGGCGCCCATAGCTCAGCAGGATAGAGCGTCGGATTCCTAATCTGAATGTGAGCGCCAGAAAACGGAAGAAATCCGCCGTTTATGCTCGCTTTTTCTTAGATTGTGACGCGGAATGTGACGCGAAGGCTTCAGCGACCCGGTCGAAAGCCGTTGTCGTGGCGTGCGGTTTGATGTGGGCATAGCGCTGCGTCACAGAGACGCTGGAGTGCGCAAGAGCCTCGCAGATGTCGAGCAAGTCGGCACCGTTGATCCTCGCCCAGCTGGCGAAGGTGTGGCGAAGATCGTGGAAATGAAAGTCGACAAGACCGGCGGCCTTCACCGCCTGTTCCCAGCGGCGCTTATGGTTGGTCGCGTCGAAGACCGGCCCTTTGCGGTCCTTCGGCCTGGTGCGGCCGAGAGCCGCGCGCAGTACAGGCGCGATCTGGACAGCATGGGGCTTTCCGCCTTTCATGGTCGGCAGAGTGATGGTTGAGGCGCGCAGGTCCACCTGATGCCATTCTATCGCGAAAATCGAACCCCGGCGCAGGCCAGTAGTGACAGCGCACAGGATGATGTCGCGCATGGCTGGGTGAGCCGCGCGCAGCAGGTCGGCGAATTCATCGCCGCTTGCAAAGCGGACACGGAAAGGCGCTTCCTTAGCTTTCAGGCCCTTCCAGTTGATGCGCGGCATGATCTTGCCATGCATGTTCGCGGCCCAGTTCATCGCAGCGCGCAGATGGGCAAAGTCGCGGTTTACAGACTGAGGTTGGATCGGCGCGATGAAGCCCTTGTCTGTGATCGCGCGGGCTCGCCATGAGGCGCTGCGCTCCAGCATGTCATCGGTTGCCTTGATGCTGCCACCGCGCCGGGCTGCCCGGTAAGGCGAAGAACGTCATCACCAGCGGACGCCTGCAATTCGATGCCGGTTGGCTCGACGTGGTGCAGGCCTTCATGGCGATCAGGCCGGAAATCACCAAGGGCGGGACGCAGGTCACCTATGTGGCGAGCCGCGCGGGCGGCGCGGGTCATGCCGATCTGGCCTGGGCAATCATGCACGCCCTTTTCTTCGAACCGCTCGACATCACCGAGCCTGTCGGCGGCGGCTCAACCGTGGAGATCATGTAATGCAGGAAGTCGTGGAGCAGGGGACAAGGCCCGCCGAACCGATCGTTTTCAGCTTCGGCGACCCAGAGAGCGTGCTGGACCGGCGCGAGCTATTCGACCTGTTCGAGGTCGCCCATAACGGGCGCTGGTTCGAACCGGCAGTGCCGATGACGATGTTGGGCAAGACCTATCGCATGGTCAGCCATCACCAGAGCGCGATCATCCTGAAGCGCAACCTGCTGGTCGGCAGCTTCAAGCCTTCGCGCTGGTTGAGCCGGGGCGACTTCTCGCGCTGGGTCCTGGACTGGCTGATCTTCGGCAACGCCTATCTGGAGCGGCTCGACAATATCGCGGGGCGGCCGATGACGCTGAAGCCGTCGCCCGCCGCTTATACGCGGGTGGGGATCACTTCGTCATCGTCGGCACAGAGCAGGGCATTGGCCCCACCACCGCCTTATGTGCGCGCGAGACACCTCACGGCCTCGAATATGTCGGCGGCGCCATGCTGACCCTCACAGCGAAGGAGCGGGAGAAATTCTGGCAAACTGCTGAGCTGTTGCGGAGACCCTCCCCCCCGCTCAAGATCGACAAGCGAAAAGGCGCTCAGTGGATGCAGCCGAGCCTGAGAGCGCGAGTGCGTCACCTTCGGGGCGAAGAGAAGCTGCGGCATGCAACAGTGCTTGAGTTCCTATGATCGACGGTCGTTCACGCGAGGAGCTAAACGCGCTTCCATGCACAGCCCCCGATCTGGAGGACGAGGCGGAGCACTTCATTGTTTGTCCTGAATGCGGGCAGGCTTTCGACTGCCGGAAGCTTGGCGATGTGCTGCATCATGATGAGCCCGGGCATGAGCCGCTGACGGTGCAATAGTTCGCTCGGTGCCGGACCGAGAAAAGCTTCGATTGCGACCCAAACCTCAACCCGGCCCGACGAAGCTGCATTACCGTGACTCGCTGTCCGACGCTAATTATCGATGTGGTTATCTGTAATCGATTCTCTGATCGAACGGATTAAGCCACCGCCACTAAAAAGCCCCGCCGTCGAAGGGCGGGGCCAGTTAGGGTCGCAATGCAGGATACCTGCGCGGCTATAGCATCATGGCGGAGCGGGAATATCAATATGTCTTTCGCTATACTCGTATCGATCCTCACCGCCTTGTATGCTTAACAGCTACATTGGTTAGTTCTCGTTTACCTTGGAACATCGCTGCCGCTCTCACGGTTGGTTAGTTCCAAGATGGAGGAAGAGATGTCCAACGAGTCCGGGCCGCCAATGATCGCCGAGTTCACCCTCAACGACGGCAACCCTGTCTCAATCAATATGGAGCAGATCGACTATTTCCAGCCCTGTGACGATGGAACGCTGGTCGTGTTCGCCGACGGCCGCCAGCTCGAGCTTCAGGAGAGCTACGACGCCGTGGCGGAGGTGATGAACCCCGAGCGGCAGGCGGGCTGCTAGAGCAGCGTGGGCCCTTCGACCGGAGCCGCCTTTCTCTGGAACCACGGCGTGGCGGTATGCTCGACGCGCAGCCGATCGGCAGGATAGGGCCGGTCAAGCCGGTATAGCTCCTCAAGCGGCGCGGTGAGCCAAAAATCCCAATCCTCTGGATCGATGATCACGGGCGAGCGATCGTGGATGTCGATCAGGTCCGGGGCGTTGTCCGTCATTACGCCGGTGAAGACACTGCCCCACTCGTCGCTGTTTGCCCAAAGCCCGGCCCAGGCGAAGATGGGCTGGTCCTTCACCGATAGCCAGGTCTCGGTCATGCAGCCGGGCTCGCCACAGGCTTCGCAGTAGCGCGCCGTCGGGATCAGGCAGCGGTTCTCCGGCTTGGAGGCGGCCCACTTCCAGAAATAAGTATGCAGCTTGTCGAAGCGAGCGTTGTTCACCGGCTTAGGCTTCAGCGGCTTGCCGGTCTTCTTGCTCTTCTGGATGAGCGGAAAGCCCCAGGTCATCTGCTCCAGCACCCGCTCTCCATTCTCGACGCGGATCACAGTACCGGGCTGGGCAGGATGGATCTGGAGCGGTCCTTCATTGAAGCGCGCGCCTTTGCGCGCGCCGAACAGGTTTAGCACCTTCTGCGTGTCGCCGCGTTCCGCTCGATTGCACATGACTAGAAGTTGAGAAGCGACAGGCCGAGAGTCAACCGGACTCCCGTTTGTTCTCATTTCGTTCTACAATCGGGCATCGAATCGGAGGACGGAAAATGCAGCAGGAACGACACGCACAATTCATCGGCTCATCGCATCCGGACGTGAATTTGGAGTTTGGCGACGGCAAATGGTTCGTGGCCGTGCGGCGGGCTGAGCCTCAATCCCACTCGACCCACGAGCGGCAAGGTGAGGGCTATTTCTCCCACGTCGACGCTGCCCGCGCGGCGGTTGATCTGGCGATCTCGCGCGGGTTGACCGTTCCCACCGAGGCCGAGCTTATCGAGGCTGCTGAAGAGTTTCGCAGCTTCGTTGATGGCGAAGACCGCGCCTTTGTCATGTAAGGGCGCAGGCCGATGGACCAGATTGAGATCGCGCGGCGCGGCCGAGACCCTGTCCTGCGCGAATATAATGCCATGATGAAGCAGATCGAACGCGGAGATCCGATGCACCCTCGGGAAGTTCAGGACATGATCAATGACCTGGTCTCAGAGGGGTATAACACCCAAGCTGCCGCGCTCGCTCGGGCGGAGGTGAATTGGGATCAGTGAGCGCCGAAGTTGGGCGCCAGCATGCAGAGTGGAGGGATGAGTGTCCCGCTATTTGGATGGCCTGAAGGTTCCCACCTGTCTGTTTGAAGCAGCAGCCTGGCGGTATGCCGTCAAGGTTGGTTGTGGCTGCGGGCATTTCGCTGCGTTTCAACCGCACGGCATCTGGTGGCATTTCCACCGCAAGGGCTGGCCTGACGATTTCAGAAGTGCTCGATCAAGGATGTGGTGTCGCGTCTGCCGACAATCCACGGGGGAAAAGGTGAGGCCGCGAAGGTTGGATGCGATCAGGCCGTACACGGGCAGGCTGATTGCTCTGCCGATGCCTGATGAGCGCGAATGGAAGCGGGTTGTAAACAGGTTCAGAGGGTGAACCTGGCCGGAACCGCGCCGCAGGATGCGCGTCTCGGTGCAGTCTCGCCCTCTGCTTCACCGCCTCACCCAAGGGGGCGAGACACCCGGATACACTCAGGCGCGCGGAACGATTGGTTCGACACAGATCGGACCTCGATCCGGTGATGCGCGCCGCGCTTGCCCCCACGCCCCGCCCGCTCCTTCTTCCTATGGAAATTTTGCACCTAAAGCGCCTTGGATGCAGCGCTGGACCTTCGGTGGACCGGCACTTCGTGAAGGCTGCAGCGGTTCAGGTCCGCCGATGCATTTTTTTCAGATCGTGACCAGCCAGCGAACGGCGGATTTCTGCCGATTTTCGTTCGAGGAGACGGGGTGGGATCGGGAAAAGCGTTACCTCCGTCACCTTTCCCCATTTCCCCGGCTAAATTGTTGAAAAGACTTATTTTTATTGTGACGTATCAGCCGTTACCTTTCGTCACTATTGAGGGCAAGTTCTGTTACCTCATTGATATGTAATGATATTTTTTATGTCATTTGTAACCTTATAGAGGCGTTACCCGGTGACAGAAAGGTAACGGAAAAGTAACGGCAAAAACGGCTGATTTCCGCCAATGTAACGGAGGTAACGCTTTTCCCGCGCACCCCCCTCAACCTAATCCCGAATTTGCCTTCGCATGCGACCGAAGCAGCATGAGAGCCTGTAGCTGCGATCGTCGCTGATGAATGTGCCGGGCTTTGTGACCAGATTGTGCCGCGATGTGCCGCAGGTAGCCGCTTCGTTCCGGGATCAGTTGACGGCGGCGGCCAAGGTCACTAACGAAAACGCCCGGAAAGCTTGGACTTTCAGGTGTGCGCCCATAGCTCAGCAGGATAGAGCGTCGGATTCCTAATCCGAAGGCCACAGGTTCGAATCCTGTTGGGCGCACCACTTCTTCAAACAACGGAGAGAATTGCGGTTGGCGCTACCAACCGGATGTGGTGAGCCGCGCTGCCATAGCAGGCGGCCCCCTTCATTCACGCCATGGCTTCGATCGTCATGCGATGGCGCAGCGTGTCGACACGCTCCCGGATGATACCCGGAATGAGGAACAGGTCGATGAACGCCCAAAGGCCTGAGATGATGAGACCGATGATTGTGAGGCCAAGGATCAGCATCACGGCACCGGTGCCCTTTTGACCTAGATAAAATCGGTGGATGCCAAAGCCGCCAAGAAAGAAGCAGAGCAGATAAGCCGCTCCCGTCGATGGCTTTTCATTGGTGATCCGCTGCTCGATAAGCATGCGCTGCGTATCGGTAAGACGGCCAGCATGTGGCTGTTCGACAGCCGGAGCCGTTGCTTCGATGGTCATCATTCCCCCTGATCTTCGCTCCCCAAGCGAAGCCGCCATATACCGCGATTCCCGGACGTTACGTCAACGCAAATCTCACCGCTCAGCCCGGCGGACGTATCAGGAAATCGTCACGACCCGCGCAGGTCCGGTTCGGTCGAGCGGCTTGACGACCACCTTGTCGCCCATCCGGTCAAAGGCGATGTCAACCGACGCTTCCCCCACGCGCAGGCCATATAGCCTCAGTTCGTCAAGAAAACGGGGAAGGGCCGGTTCGCGCAGGGAGATTTCCGGCCCGGCCACATCGAAGCCGATCCCAAGGCTCGACTGGATGAGGGAGAGAGGTGCGGCGGCTGACCATGCCTGCGGGCTGCAGGCGACGGGGTAGAAGGTTGGGCCCTGTGCACGGCGGCGCGGGAATCCGCAGAAGAGTTCCGGCAGGCGCATGAGATCGACATAGGTGGCCGCCGCGAACAGCCCTTCGAATATCTGTGCCGCCTCCCGCTTGTAGCCGTAGCGTGAAAAGCCCGCCGCGATGAGGGCATTGTCGTGCGGCCAGATCGACCCGTTGTGATAGCTCATCGGATTGTACCGCGCTTCGGTGGAGGCGATGGTGCGCACGCCCCATCCGGAAAAGGAGGCTGGCGCCATCAGCGTCCGGACCACGGACTCCACCCTGTTTTCCTTTGCCAGGCCAGTGAAGAGCACATGGCCAGCGTTCGACGAACGCACACGGCATGGCCGCTTTTCCCCGTCGAGCGCGAGCACATAGGTGCCAAGTTGCGCGTCGAAAAAGGCATCGTCAAAATGGTCGCGCAGGCGATCCGCCCTCGACCCATAGTCCAGCCCGCGCGCAGCATCGCCGAGCGCGGCGTAGATGACTTCGGCGGCTTTCCAGGCCCCGTAGATATAGGCCTGAACCTCGGCAAGGGCGATGGGTCCACGGGCGATCGAACCGTCTTCGTGGAAAACGGAATCATGGCTGTCCTTCCAGCCCTGATTGGTAAGGCCCTGGTCCGTCAGGCGGCCATATTCGACGAAGCCGTCCTTGTCCCGATCGCCATGATCGTCGATCCACAGCAGTGCCGCTTCGATATTAGAGAGCAGGCTCGTGACGAAGGAGACGTCCCCGGTGCGCTCCAGATACGCGCCCGCGAGCATGATGAACAAGGGAGTGGAATCGATGCTGCCATAATAGTGGCGGAAGGGCACTTCGCCCAGTTCCGCCATTTCGCCATGGCGCACCTCATGCAGGATCTTACCGGGTTCCGCATCGGCAGCGGGATCAAACTGCGTCGCTTGATGCTTGGCCAGATAGCCCAGCACGCCACGGCTCATCGCCGGATCCAGCCAGAGCGTCTCCAGCGCGGTGATGATCGCGTCACGCCCGAACACGGTGCTGAACCATGGGATGCCGGCGTAAGGGTAGGGGCCATATTCAGTATCGGTGGACAGCATCGTGATGTCCGCGACTGAGCGGCGCGTAACCTCATCGAACAGCGGGTTGGACGATCGCACCGTCGCGCCCCGCGCCCGTGCCTGTTTCAGCGACTGCATGGATTCGCGAAGGGCTTTCAGGAACTGACGCGAGAAGGGTTCGGGCGCGAGTTCCACACGTTCGCAAGCGATCCGCATGTACAAGGTGCGCCGTTCACCGGCTGGCACGACGATTTCGAAGGCGGCGTGGCTTTCGGTAAGTTCCTGGGGCTGCGGATCGAAGCAGATATGGGTTTCGCGCGTCTTTGCGTCTCGCCCCTCATAGGCGAGCAGAACGTCTGCGGCGCCAAGCACCGGCGGCTTCATCGATCCTTTCCGCAGCCGCGTCATGCCACGTATCTCGAACAGGTCGGCAAAGTCGGCGGCAAAGCCCACGTCGACCCGCACGGTTCGCGCTTCGGCATCGAAATTGCGGATCGTGATCCGTTCATGGATCGCGGATTCCCAGAGAAACCGGGTGCGGCGGAAATGGATCAGGTCATGTTCCACCGCGACCCTGCCATCGTCGCCCGGAAAATCCGGGTTGGTGAGGTCGCATGTCAGGATGGCATTGTCATCACGCAGCGCTGAACTCAGCAGGATCGGCCGCTGCCCATTGATCGTCAGGTACAGGTGCGACAGGTGCCGGGTGTCCCGGTGGTACAGCCCCTCCGGACTGCCGGGCCCGGCAATCGCGTCGCCGCTATGATCGAACACCGCAAAGCTGTCGCCATGCTTCAACGTTCGCGGCCTCCGCTCGTGCAGGGAAGCTGTGGCCGGAATGAAGAATTGGGTCTGCTGCTGGGACAGGGACTTTGCCGGTTCGGCTGCCAAGGCTTCTGGCTGCAACTGGCTCACTGTCATGCAACGCTCCTTATCCGACTACCTGCAAATGAAGTTCCGCTTCGTCCCCGCGCTCGCGGCGGAGCCTTGCGGCATCGGTTCGTGCGCCGGGCAGAGCATGGTAGAGCGAGACATAGCCTGCCGCCATCCGGTCTGCCGTGAAGCGTGCGTCAAAGGCGGCGCGCACGGCGCTGCGATCAAGTTCGCCGAGCCGGGACACGGCTTCCACTGCCTGATCCTCGGTATCGACGATGAAGCCGGACACACCATGGTCGATGATCTCCGGCACCGAACCGCAGCGGAAGGCGATAACGGGCGTGGCGCAGGCCATCGCCTCGATCATCACGAGGCCGAACGGCTCTGGCCAGTCGATCGGGAACAGAAGTGCGCTGGCGCCTCCAAGGAATTCCGCTTTTTGCGTTTCGTTGATCTCTCCGATGAAATCGATGTTGGGATAGAGGCTGAGGAGCGGCGCAATCTCCGCTTCCCAATATCCCTTGTCCACATTGTCGATCTTTGCGGCGATCTTGAGCGGCTTGCCTGAGCGGGCGGCGATGCGGATCGCGCGATCGGGCCGCTTTTCAGGCGATATGCGCCCCAGGAAAGCGAGATAGCCATCGTCGCAGGCGATCTTGGGCGGCAGCAGATCGGCGGGAAGACCGTGATAGACCGTCCCCGCCCAGTTCACCGGCGGCATCGGCAGCCTTTGATGATCGGAAATGGACACCAGGCTGTGGTTGGGGAAGGTCTGGTAGAAGGGGACCAGATCGGGAAGGTCCAGCCGCCCATGCAGAGTGGTGATGCACCGGCCGATGATGTCCTGGAACATCGGTATGTGGACCAGATCGATGTGAAAATGCAGCGCATCGAATTCGTCGGCCCGTTGGCGCACGGCATCGAGCAGCATCATGTGATAGGGGATGGGATCGCGGACATGGGGATTGAGCCGCAACGCCATGTCCGTCACCGGAACCAGTTCCGCGCGCGTGATGGAATCTCCGCTGGCGAACAAGGTCACGTCATGGCCCTGGTCGATCAGCGCCTCGGTCAGATAGGAAACGATACGCTCGGTTCCGCCATAGAGCTTTGGCGGCACGCTTTCGGCCAGTGGAGCGATTTGCGCGATTTTCATTCGGTAACCCCATCATTGGACTTGAAAGCCGCCACGGCACGGAGCCGTTGACGTGGGTTAAAAACTTAAATGTTGGTTCGGTTGCATAGGATTGTACGGCCAGTCGCGGTTCAAGGACGTACCGCGGAACGGTGCGCCGTCAGCAATGCGGGACATGCCTTTCAAAGCCCTCCAGCAACAATTTGTAACATTCGGCAAATTTCAGAGACATTCGCGCCTTTTATGCGTGAGCCGGTTGTCTTTCGTCGGCAGGAGTTGGTTCGGATGTTTCCCATCATTGCGTCAGCCGCAGCCTTGACCTTGACCGCTCCTGTTCACAGCGCGGACATCAGCCACGGCGCCACGCGATATCGCGCCAGCTACGAGACGATATCGACGGTTCATTTCCAGCAAGTGGAGCCGCGCTTTGCCACGCGTTCCGCGACGCCCGTTTGCCGTTGGCAAGCGAATGTCGGCGTCGCTCGCACGGTCAATTCGGAAGGGCGTGCTGTTTCCGCCTTGGGCAAAGCCATCCACCGCTTCACGCCGCTGTCGGGCAGCTATGCCGGCGCCTGCGCAAGTGCGCGCAGCCAAATAGATGCAGAGATGGATCGCTATGCACGGTCGACCGCGGCCGAGGCGCTGATGGTAGCACAGCAGGACAGCGCAACCGTTTCAGGAGAACTCCAACCCCTCCACAGCCTGTCAGTGAAGGGTGGATGAGCGCACCCCTGATCCTGATTGCCGAGGAAAAGCCGGATCTGCGCGAGCAGGTACGCGAATATCTGGAGCAGAGCGGCTTTCGCGCGCTGCCCGCCGGATCGGCATCCGACATATTCAACGCGATCAAGGCCGTGCCGGTAGGCGCGTTGGTGCTGGATGCCGCCTTGCGCGGTGCCGATGGCCTTGACCTGTGCCGGGACGTCCGGGAACGGAGCGACATTCCGATCATATTGGTAGGCGCGGGTGGCAGCGAGGTCGACCGGGTCGTCGGGCTGGAACTGGGCGCTGATGACTATATGGCCAAGCCCTATTCGAACCGGGAACTTGCCGCCCGGCTGCGCGCGGTGCTGCGCCGCAGCAAGAAAGACCGGCTTATCGGCCTGCGAGCCAGCACCCTCGCGCAGTTCGATGGATGGCAGGTCGATTTCGCCCGGCGCGAGGTGCGGGACGGGGAGGGCGCGCTGATCGCACTCACGGCGGCTGAATTCGCATTGCTGCAAGTGTTGCTGGATCATCCGCAGACGGTGATCCCGCGCCTTAGGTTGATGGAATTGGCTGGAGTTCGCGACGCGCCGTCATCTGACCGCAGCATAGATGTGCTGGTCAGCCGCGTTCGCCGGAAGCTCAGCGTTGGCGGCAGGCCAGCCCCGATCGTCACTGTCCGGGGCGCCGGATATATGCTGAGCGCCGCCGTTGAACGGCAGTGACGGCAGAAAATCCAGTCAGACATAATATTTAACAAAAGCGCTGCGACGCAGCAAAGGGCCGTTCCTATCCTTCAAACTACGCCGGTCTGTCGCCCTGACCGGCAACCAGTAAAGAAGGATAGACACGATGAACGAGCTTATCGGTCGCGTCTTCAGTTTCGAAAGCCAGGTCTTTTCGAAGAAGAGCGCGCTCTACAACCAGCTTGCCAGCCATGGGCAGAGCCCCAAGGCGCTGATGATATCCTGCGCCGATTCCCGCATCGTGCCGGAACATATCATGCAGGCTGATCCGGGCGATCTGTTCGTGTGCCGCAACGCGGGCAACATCGTTCCCCCGCATGCGAGTCAGCTGGGCGGCGTCACCGCGACGGTCGAATATGCCGTCATGGTTCTGGGCGTGCGCGACATCATCGTATGCGGTCACAGCGATTGCGGCGCGATGAAGGCGCTGGCGACTGACGCCGACCTGACGTCGATGCCCAATGTCGCCGCTTGGCTGCGCCATTCGCACGCCGCGCAGAAGGTGTGCCGGGAAAGCTACCCGTCCGACCTCAGCGACGCTGAAAAGCTGCGCAACATGGCGCTTGAAAATGTCGTGGTGCAGCTGAACCATCTGCGCACCCATCCGTCGGTGGCGTCGGGCATGGCGCGCGGGGAAATCGCGCTGCACGGCTGGTATGTCGATATCCATGCGGGTCAGGTGCTTGGGCTCGATGGCGAAACCGGACGGTTCGTCGCCATGCGTGAAGGCCAGCCGCTTCCCGTCGCTCAGGCGCAGTCGCGCCGCCTTGCTGGCGAAACCAGCATCGCCGTGGCTGCGGAGTAAACCATGTTGAAAGCTCTTTCCGGCGGCACTTTCAGCCGCGACTTGACTGCTTCCATCGTCGTGTTCCTGGTGGCGATGCCGCTCTGCATGGGCATTGCGGTCGCATCCGGCGTGCCACCGGAAAAGGGCCTGATCACCGGCATCATCGGCGGCATCATCGTTGGTCTGCTGGCGGGTTCTCCCCTGCAGGTCAGCGGCCCTGCGGCAGGCCTTGCCGTCATCGTCTTCGAAATCGTGCGCGAACAGGGGCTGTCCGCCCTCGGCCCGATCCTGATCCTTGCGGGCGCGATCCAGGTCGTCGCCGGCCTCCTGCGCGTCGGCGGATGGTTTCGCGCCATTTCGCCTGCGGTCGTGCACGGCATGCTGGCGGGGATCGGCGTCCTCATCGTCGTCGGTCAGTTCCACGTCCTGTTCGATGACAAGCCGTTGTCGAGCGGCCTTGCCAACCTCGTTGCGATGCCGGGCCAGATCTTCGGCCTCAGCAATCAGGACGCAGCGACTGCCTTTGCCATCGGTCTTGTCACCATCGGCGGGATGTTGGGTTGGGAAAAGATCCGCCCCGCTTCCATGAAGCTGCTGCCCGGCGCACTGGTCGGCGTCGTGCTGGCGACGCTGGTGGCATTCCTGTTCAGCCTGCCGGTGGCACGCGTCGTGGTGCCCGAATCCATCGTGGCGGCGGTGACCTTGCCGGGCGAGGGTCTGCTTCAGCAGTTGATGAACCCCACGATCATCACCACTGCCGTCGCGATCGCCTTCATCGCCAGCGCGGAAACGCTGTTGTCCGCGGCCGCGGTGGACCGGATGCATAATGGCGTGCGGACCAACTATAACAGGGAACTGAGCGCCCAGGGTGTCGGCAACCTGCTGTGCGGCGTGGCTGGTGCCTTGCCGATGACCGGCGTCATCGTCCGCAGCTCCGCCAACGTCCAGGCTGGCGCGAAGACCCGGCTGTCCGCGATCATGCACGGCTTCTGGATACTCGGCTTCGTCGCGTTGCTGCCTTGGCTGCTGCGCGAAATCCCGATGGCTGCGCTCGCAGGCATATTGGTCGTGACGGGTGTCCGGCTGGTCAGCCTGGATCATGCCAAGCACCTGCTGCACCGCTATGGTCCGCTGCCGGTGGTTGTCTGGGCCGCGACGTTGATCATGGTCGTGGCTACCGATCTGCTGACCGGCGTGCTGGTGGGCATCGGCCTGTCCCTTCTGGAACTGCTGCCCCATGCCCGCCGCCTGAAGCTCGGCATGGACGACGAGCAGCGCGGCGATACGCATGAGCTGGCCCTGCATGGCACCGCGACCTTCCTGACCTTGCCGAAATTGTCGGCGAAGCTGGAAGCGGTTCCTGCCGAGCGCCCTGTCATCCTGAATGTCGAGCGATTGCTGCACATCGACCATACCTGTGCCGAAATGGTGCGGGAATGGATGGATCGGCGTCGGGGTGCCGGGACCAGTGTCGAACTGTCAGGTGCCGCAGGGCGCCTGCGCAATTTAGCCGCCTGAACTGTCACCCCCGTCAGGCGACGTGGCCGCCGCGCCCCTTCCGAGGCGCGGCGGCATTTTTACATCCATGTGCGATATAGAAACGAAACAGACATATTCAGAATGAATATGGACAATAACCGTGCCTTTTGCGGCACGCTTTTGCTGTTGCCTTCGCAGGTGCAGTAAAATGCCATTCCGCTTTCGGACGGCGCGACATAGCCTGCTGTCAATCCGCCGGTAATCGCAGGCAAGACGACCTAAGAACCAGCGCGGACGCAGGACGGAACATTCTTACCGAAAAAGGGGAATGTTCATGAAATACCAGATCGCCTGTGCGGCTCTCGCCCTCTTGTCGAGTGCCCCGGCCTTTGCCCAGGAAGAAGCCGAAGGACCCGTCACCGTATCGGGCAGCGTCGCGCTCGTTTCCGATTATCGTTTCCGCGGCGTGTCTCAGACTGACCAGGGCATGGCCATTCAGGGGGGCATCACCGCCACGCACGAAAGCGGCGCCTATGCCGGCGCATGGGCTTCGAACCTTGCTGGCTGGGGCCAGTTCGGCGGCGCCAACATGGAACTCGATCTGTTCGCGGGCTACGCCATTCCGCTTGGCGGCGCAACGCTGGACGTTGGTCTCACCTGGTACATGTACCCGTCGGGCGCGGACAAGACCGACTTCGCCGAGCCCTACGTGAAGCTTTCCAGCCAGCTTGGTCCGGTCAAGGGTCTGCTCGGCGTCGCCTATGCGCCCAAGCAGCAGGCTCTGGGCAACTGGTGCAGCGATGCGGCCTGCACCGTCGCAAATCCGGGTGACAAGGAAGACAATCTCTACATCTGGGGTGATATCAGCGGTTCCATCCCCGAAACCCCGCTCACGCTGAAGGCGCATCTGGGCTATTCGGACGGCAACCCCGGCCTTGGCCCGAACGGCACGTCGATCGCGCCTACGGGCAAGTATCTCGACTGGCTGATCGGCGCTGACCTCGCGATCCCCGGCACCCCGCTGACGCTGGGCGTTGCTTATGTCGATACCGACATCAAGCGTTCGGAAGAAAACTACATCCGCCCGAACTTCATGGTTCAGGACGGCGACAATTTCGGCAAGTCGATCGCCCGCAGCCAGGTGGTCTTCTCCCTTACGGCCGCCTTCTGACGGAAGCATGCCGGGCCCTCATATGCGGGCCCGGCATGATAATCTGCATGATTTCGGGGGAAGAATGTCCCCGGCATGACAAAATATTGCTGAACCTGTTTCCAAGGGTTTCTGGGGCAAGCATCGGTTGACCCCCTTGGCAGCGCTCTCTATCCCGAACGGCATGAGCCGTTCCCGTTGCGCACCCTTTCCGGCATGACCGCTCCCACGATCATACTTGTCGAAGACGATCCGCCGCTGCGTACGCTGACCGCGCGCGCGCTTCAGGAACATGGTTATCAGGTCCGCCCTGCCTCTTCGGGCCCGGAAATGTGGGTCGCTTTTGACGCAGGACCGGTCGATCTGGTCGTGCTGGATGTCATGCTGCCCGGCACCAACGGCATCGATCTTTGCCGCCAGATCCGGCGCAAAAGCGACGTTCCCATCATCTTCATCAGCGCGAAGGGCAGTGAGACCGATCGCATCGTCGGGCTGGAACTCGGCGCGGACGACTATCTGCCCAAGCCGTTTGGCACCCGCGAGTTGATCGCGCGGATCAGGGCGATCCTGCGCCGTGTCGGCGTTGAGCGCGGCCCTGACGAACATCGGGAAAATGAAGCGCGCTTCGACGGCTGGATCGTGAACTTCCCCCGCCGGGAACTGCGTTCGCCCACCGGCGCGATCGTGGACCTCACCGGCGCCGAATTCGACCTGCTCGGATCGTTCCTCAGCCATCCGCAGCGCGTCATCGCGCGCGAGCGCTTGATCGAATTGTCGCGCACCCGCATGGGCGACAGTTCCGACCGGAGCATCGACGTGCTTGTCAGCCGCCTGCGGCGCAAGCTTTCGACCGAAGGCGCGGCAGCGCCCATCACCACGGTGCGTGGCGTGGGCTATATGTTCAACGCGGAAGTCAGTAGGGCTTGAGGCTGCATGTGAGCCGGTCGGTAGGCCTGGTTGGACGGCTTCTGGCAATCCTGCTGCTGGCGCTGACGCTCGAATTCGCCGTCGGGACTCTGATTTACGAGCGGGCGGGGCACCTGTCCCTGCAGGATGACGAAGCCCGGCGGCTGGCCGAGCATCTGGTGATCGCGCGCAAGCTGGTGACGGAGCAGCCGCCGGGCGAGCGGCACGCCATGGCCATCCAGCTCACCACCGACCGCTACGACGTGCACTGGACACCCGCATCCCCGCCGCCGCCTGCACTCGCGCCGGAGCTGGAACGCATGCGGCGCCAGATCATCGCGTGGGAACCAAGCCTTGAGCAGTCCAGCCTGTGGCTGCGCCTGGCGTCACCGGGCCGCAGTTCGCAGATCAATGGCGGCTTGCAGCTGCCTGATGGCAGCTGGCTCTATTTCGGCATGCGCCACACCGGGGGCCAATGGACCTTCACTATCGGCCGGATGGGGCTGGCGCTCATCCCGCTCGTGGCGTTGATGGTGGCGGGCGCGATGATGATCCGGCGGACGCTCGCGCCGCTCAAGGACCTCACCAAGGCGACGGAGCATATCGGCCTCAGCGACGAGGTCGTGGTTGCGGAGGGTGGCACCAGTGACGTGCGGGACTTGATCCGCGCGTTCAACGCGATGCAGAAGCGCATCCACCGCCTGATTACGGAACGGACCGAGACATTGGCGGCGGTCGGACATGATCTGCGCACGCCGCTCGCCCGCCTGCAACTGCGTCTTGAGGCCATCCAGGATGACGAAGCGCGCGACGCCATGGCCGAAGATCTGGCGGAAATGGGCGCGATGATCGAATCCCTGCTCGCGTTCTTGGGCGGAGAAAAGAACGGCGAGGCTCCGGTCCGGGCGGATGTTGCCGTCACTGTGGCGACCGTGGTCGACGCCTTTCAGGATCAGGGCGCGGATGTCAGCTATGAAGGGCCCGATCATCTGGAGATGAATGCCCGGCCGCTCCACCTGCGCCGCGCGGTCATGAACCTGGTGGAAAATGCGCTTCATTATGGGCAGCGGGCTTATGTGACCGTTGAGCGCCGCACCGGCAAAGTGCTGATCCGGGTGGAAGATGACGGCCCCGGCATCCCGGAAGACAAGATGGAAGAGGTGCTGAAGCCCTTTGCCCGGCTCGACGAGGCGCGCGGGCGCAACACAAGGGGCTTGGGTCTGGGCCTGGCGATCGTCGCGAAGGCGGTGGAACAGGAGGATGGCGAGCTCATCCTGGCCAACCGGCCGACCGGCGGACTGAGCGCCGAAATCCGCCTGCCTCTGGAGTAAGCGGCTCCCTTCCACTGCAGCAAGTAGCCCCCTCCGGCGAAAAGAGAAGCTTCGGGGCTGCAAGCAAAACTCGTTTACCGAACAGCCCGATCGCGGTCTATGCCACCCCTTGTGGAACAAGAGGCGTATATGACGGCAGAAGGCGAAGAAGATCCGGTGGTGGAAGGCTATTGGGACCTCGACCGGCTCGTGAGCGATCTTGGGGCGGTGCGCACCCGCTGGCGGGAAGCGCAGCAGCATCATGCCGAATATGGCGCTGAAGGTTTTCCCTCGCGCGCCAATCTCGCCAAGATCATGAGTTCGCTCTGCGGCGCACTCTTCCCGCTCCGCCTGGGGCCGAGCTTCGTGCGCATCCACAATGAAAATGCCTTTGTGGCGCAGACGTTGCAGACGGCGCTCAGCCGCCTCTACGGTCAGATCCGCCTTGAACTGCTCTACGCCATGCATGGCAGCCCAGCGGCCGAGATCGATCGTGAAGCGTCGCAAATCATCGGCAACTTCGCCCAAAGCCTGCCGGGTCTGCGCGAATTGCTGGACACGGACGTGGAAGCCGCGTTTCTGGGTGATCCCGCCGCGCGCAGCGTTGATGAGGTGCTGATCTGCTACCCGTCGATGCTGGCGATCATCCATCACCGGCTTGCGCATCGCCTCTATGATCTGGGCGCGCCCTTGGTAGCGCGCATCATCTCGGAAATCGCCCATTCGCGCACCGGCATCGACATTCATCCGGGCGCGACGATCGGCCGCAGCTTCTTCATCGACCATGGGACCGGCGTGGTGATCGGCGAAACGGCGATCGTGGGAGACCGGGTGCGGCTATATCAAGGCGTGACGCTGGGTGCGCGCAGCTTCCCCGCTGACGAAAGGGGCGCGCTTGCCAAGGCATTGCCCCGGCACCCGATCTTAGAGGATGACGTGGTGATCTATGCCGGTGCAACGATCCTCGGCCGCATTATCATCGGCAGCCGCTCAGTCATCGGCGGCAATGTCTGGCTGACCGACAGCGTGCCCGCGAACAGCAATGTCCGCCAGGCTAAGGCCCAATATGAAGTGACCAGCCGGGTCGAAGTCTCCGCCCCGCACCGCGTCCATGCTCTGGTCGACGCGGAGCGGGATGGGTTCGCGGAGAATATCTGACCTTATCTCCCGGCGCAGCTATCCTCTGGCCCGGCGATCAGGTCCAGGCACCGGCCGTCAATCTCGCTCCGGGGTATGGGTAAGCCGATCAGCGCGGCAAGCGTCGGCATGATGTCCACCGTCTCGACCCCCAACGGCTGTTCGAAGGAGCGCATCCCCTTGCGCCAGAACAGCATAGGGACGCGGCGATCCGTGTCCCAGGGAGAGCCGTGGGTGGCGACGGAGCCGTGCGAGGGGTCGGTGATCGGCGTTATCCGGGGTTTCAGCAGCAACAGAAGGTCGCCCGACCGCTCGGTATTGAAACTGGCGCGCGCCTCCTGAATCAGGCTCCAGCTTTCCGGCGGCCCCGAAGGCGAGGGAGTGGCCGCAAGCTGCGCCTTGGTGAACACGGCTTCCACCTGGGGATGCGCGCGGAGCAGCGCGAGGGTCGCTGCTTCCACCTTGGCGCGCTGGGCAGGCGTCAGCCCAAGGTTGAAATAAAGGTCGCCCGAGGGCCCATCGCCCAGGATAAGCCCCTTTGCCTCCGTTCCGGTGCGAGCGGCCACGGCCTTTGCAAGCGCGCCGGGCAGCAGCGCCGGGTCGACGCGCTGCTCCATCGGCATGGCATTTTGCTGGTGGCGTTCGGGAAGGTCATGGCCGCCATGGTCCGCCGTCAGGACCACCACATAGTCCAGACCCTGCTGATCGAGCCGGTCGAAGAAGGCGCCCAGTTCGCGGTCCAGCCGATCGACCTGGATGCAGCTTTCCGTTCCTTCCGTGCCATAGGCGTGACCGATGACGTCCGTTGCCGAAAGTCCGATGGAGATGATGTCGGTCTGGGGCTGCTTGCCAAGGCCCATCGTCTCGATCGTGGCCGCCGCGAATGCGAGCGTCATCGCGTCCTGTTCAGGCGACGCGCGGAACGCATCATAGCGGCCTGCGGGCCTTTCGAAGCGTCCCGTACCCACCGTGCGATCCGGCGCCACCCGCACCGGAAAGTCCTTCGCGGCGCATTGCGCAGGCAGTTCGAACCCGGCATTGGGCTCAGCCAAACGCTGCTGGAATATCTCATTGACCCGCGCGACCAGCGGCGGCGTGGCGATGCCGGGATAGCTGACATAGCCCTTGGAACTCAGCCACCAGATCTGGTCCGCCTTTGCGCCGCCCATCATGATGGCAGCGCGATCCTTGCCAGCGATGGCGATGTTGCGGGTTGCCGGATTTGCCGCTTTCATGCGCTCGCCCAGCGTGGGCACGCGCAGATGGATGGGGGAGGCGACATAGTTGGAGCTGCTGCTGCCCGCCTGGCTCTCATCCTCCGCGCAATAGATCGTCTTGTCGGCCCGGCCAGCCTTCTGATCGATCCAGCTATTGGCGATGATGCCCGTGCGGGAAGGGCGGCTGCCCGTCAGGATGGTGCTGTGGCCAGGGCAGGTTTCGGTCGCGGCATGGCTTTGATAGCCGCGCGGAAACACTGCGCCCCCACTCAATCGCTTCAGACCGCCCGTGTAATAAGGGCGATATTCGCTGAAGAGATCAGCGGAAAACTGGTCGACGGAGATGGCGATGATCAGGCGGGGCGGCGTGCCGGAACCCGTCGGTGCTGCCGGTTGCGCCAGCACGGGCAGGGGCGCCAGCAGCAGGAGGGTATGAAGCACTTTCCCTAACATCTTTTCCAATCCCTTCTGGCGCCTTGACGGCGCAACCCTGCGGACCTAGCCCGCTGTGATCTACGCGAACAGAGGCCCGATGCGGATTTTCCATGTCCTCTTGATGACGCTGGCGCTCTTTGTCGCGCCGGCCGCTAGCGCCCAGGGCGCATTCGGATCGGGCAGGCCGCACATCGCCCTGCAACTCGTTCCCGAAAGTCCAGCGCCTGCCCCGGGATCGGCGAGCCTGATCGCCTTCGCCATGACGCCCGAAGCGGGCTGGCACGGCTATTGGCAAAATCCGGGCGATGCGGGCTTGGGCATGACGGTCAAATGGTCGTTGCCAAAGGGCGTCAGCGTCGGCCCGCTCCGTTACCCCGTGCCAGAAACCCTGCTGATCTCCGGCCTCATGAACCATGTCTATGAAGGTCCCTACGCGCTTCTTGCGCCGTTACGCATTGCGCCAGAGGTGGCCAAGGGCACGCGACTGCCGATCCGTGGCAAGGCGGAGTGGCTGGCCTGCACTGACAAGATATGCGTGCCCGAAAGCGCGGACATCGCCCTTGATCTGATCGTAGGTGACGGCACCGTGTCGCCTGCCGTTCAGTCCCGGTTCGATACATGGCGCGCGCGCCTGCCCCGGCCGCTGGGGAGCGAGGCGGCCTATGCTGTTGCCGATGGCAAGTTGCTTGTGTCCATTCCCTTTCCCCGGGAAGCTGCGGCGGCTGATGTCCATCTTTTCCCGCTGGCGGATGGCGTCGTCCGCTATGCCGCGCCGCAAAAGGTGCAGCGCGAGGGCGACCGGCTGCTGATCGAAACCGAAGCAGGGCAGGGCTTGAAGGAAGGCGCGGTCGAGGCGGTTGTTCGCACCGGCGATCATGTGGGCTTCCTGCTGACCGCGCGGCCGGGCGAGGTCGCCAGGCCAGCTTCCGGCCTGTTGTCCACAGCCATGCTGGCACTGGGCGGAGCGATATTGGGCGGGCTTCTGCTCAACATCATGCCCTGCGTATTCCCGATCCTGGGGTTGAAGGCGCTCAAGCTGGCCCGAGCGGGGGGCGACGAAGCGGCGGTTCGGCGGGAAGCGCTTGGCTATGCCGCTGGCGTCATCCTCACCTGCCTGGCGCTGGGCGGCTTGTTGCTCGCGGTCCGGGCGGCGGGTGTCGCGGCGGGCTGGGCATTCCAGTTGCAGGACCCGCGCATCATATTGCTGCTGTTGCTGCTGGTCACGGCGGTGGCGTTCAATCTTGCCGGGCTATTCGAACTCAGCGCCTTTGGCGGCGGCGGGAAGCTGGCGGGCAAGGCTGGCGTTGCCGGTTCTTTCTGGACCGGCGCGCTGGTCGCCTTTGTGGCCACGCCATGCACCGGCCCCTTCATGGGCGTCGCGATGGGCGCGGCGCTGGTGTTGCCGCTGGCGGCGGCGCTCGCGGTTTTCGCTGGGCTCGGGCTTGGGCTCGCTCTCCCCTTCCTGCTGCTTGCTTATGTGCCTGCCTTGCGAGCAGGTTTGCCCCGGCCTGGCCCATGGATGCGTACCTTCCAGAGGATCCTGTCGATCCCGATGTTCGTGACCGCCTTGGGGCTGGCTTGGCTGCTGGGGCAGCAGCGGGGCGTGCTCGCCATGACGATCGGCCTCGGCACGGCGTTGCTGCTGGCGTTGCTGCTCTGGTGGCTTGGAGAGCGCCAACATCATGGCAAGCGTGGAGGCCTTGCCGTCGCAGCCGCATCGCTGTTGCTGCTAGGCGCGGGTGCTACGGCCTTGCCTGCGCGCGCGGATGGCATTGCACAGGCGGAGAATGGCAGCGTCGCCTTCGATGAGGCGCGCCTCGCGAGCCTGCGCGCATCGGGCAAGCCTGTGTTCCTCTATTTCACTGCCGATTGGTGTCTGACCTGCAAGGCCAATGAGGCGGCAGCCATCGACCGTTCCGATACGCGGGTGGCCTTCAGAAAGGCGGGCGTAACCGTGATGGTGGGAGACTGGACCAACGCCGACCCCGCAATCACGCGCTTCCTGGAGAAGCAGGGGCGGTCGGGCGTGCCGCTCTACCTCTTTTATGCGCCGGGCTACCCGGGGCGGACCTTGCCGCAACTGCTGACCGTATCCACTTTGACGGGGCTTGTGCGCTGATGGCGAAGGTGCGGGCCGACCAGTTGCTCGTCGATCGTGGCTTGGCGGAGAGCAGGGCCCGTGCGCAGGCGCTCATTCTTGCCGGCCTTGTCTTCCTGGGCGACCGGAAGATCGAAAAGGCCGGACAGCAAGTCGCGGAAGACGCAGCGCTGGAGGTAAAGGGCCGCGATCACCCCTGGGTGTCCCGCGGCGGCATCAAACTCGCTCATGCCATCGAGCATTTCGCGCTCGACGTCAGTGGCATGGTTGCCATTGACGTTGGAAGCTCGACCGGGGGCTTCACCGACGTGCTGCTGACCAACGGAGCGGCGCGCGTCTATGCCGTGGACAGCGGCACGAACCAGCTTGCCTGGAAGCTGAGGTCGGACCCCCGCGTCATCGTGCATGAACAGACGAGCGCCCGCATCCTGACCGCCGACCATATCCCTGAGCCTATCGACATCATCGTATGTGATGCGAGCTTCATCTCGCTCGCCAAGGTGCTGGAAAGGCCACTCGGCTTCGCGCGGCCGGGCGCGCATCTCGTCGCCCTCATCAAGCCGCAATTCGAAGCAGGGCGGGAAGAAGTCGGCAAGGGCGGCGTCGTCCGCGATCCTGCCATTCATGCGCGCGTCTGCCAGGAAGTGCATGACTGGCTGACATCGAACGGATGGAGCGTGCTGGGCGTGACGGCCAGCCCGATCACCGGACCACAGGGCAATGTCGAGTTCCTGATCTGCGCGCAGCGGGAGGGATGACCGGGGGCCGGACGTTTGATTTTGTGACAAATGCTGAAACCCGGCCTTCATTCGCGGGTTGCGGGATGAAGTGTTTCACCGCAAACCATCGCCATACGGCTTGACAGCATTTTCAAGGGATTCGCTGGCGGCCGCGAAAGAGGATGAGTGGAGCTGCGCCGCCGATGAACGAAATCGCGTCCCCGGGTCAACTGCGCCTGGCCTATCTGCGCTGGGCACTTGTCACCGTCCCGGCCATCGTCTTCCTTGGCTTCCTGTCGGGCAAGCTCGCCAACAGCGGCTATGGCAACCGCTGGTTCGACGCGCTGGTGAAGCCAGATTTCATGCCGCCGGGTTGGGCGTTCGGCGTTGCCTGGACCATCCTCTACATTCTTATGGGGCTCGCGCTCGCCATCGTCATCCATGCGCGGGGGGCAAGGGGCAGGGGAGCAGCGATCATCCTTTTCCTGGTCCAGCTCGCACTGAACCTCGTCTGGTCGCCGCTTTTCTTCCGGGCGCATCAGGTCGACAATGCGCTGGCGCTCATCATTGTGCTGTTCGTCGTGGTGGCGGTGACGGCATGGCTTTTCTGGCGCATCCGGCGCCTCGCGGGATTGCTGTTGTTGCCTTATCTGGCGTGGCTGGCCTTTGCCTCGACGCTGAATTATGAGATCGGCCGCTTGAACCCGGGGGCCGAGACCCTTGTCGCACCGGCGCTCAAGACCCAGATATGATTTCGTGACGCGAAGGACGCGTCGGCAAACAAGGACATTTAAGATCATGCAGAGCGAAAACCGCTTTTTCGACGACCTTGCCAAGCTGGTGAACGGCGCTGCGGGAACAGTCGCTGGCATGACCCGCGAGTTCGAAACCAACGCCCGCGAAAAGGCGAAGGAATGGATCGGCGGCATGGATTTCATAAGCCGCGACGAATTCGATGCGGTGAAGGCGCTGGCTGCCGCTGCCCGTGAAGAGATCGAACTGCTGAAAGCGCGGATCGATGCTCTTGAAGGGCGTTCGGCTGAGCCGGTCACGAAAACCGTCCGATCCCCCAAAACCAAGCCGGGCGACGCGGAATAAGCAAGCTTCGCCGCCTGTCCGTTGGATTTGGGCAACGATCGGCTATTTTGATGCGTTTCCCTCAGTCGGTGGTTTCCTTGCCGCCGGGAAATGCTCTATGGCCCACATATGATGGACAGCGACGAATTTGAAAATGGCGGCCAGGAAGCCGCTCCGATCGACATGCTGGCCGCCTATTTCGAAGCGAATGGGTGGAGTTTCGATCAGGTCGGCGAGGATGAGATCGTCGCGAGCACCCAGGGTAGCTGGGCGCAATATGAACTGCGCGGCATCTGGCGCGATGAGGATCAGGTCCTGCAATTGCTGGCGCTGCCCGACATCCGGGTGACGGATGAAAAGCGCGCGTCGATCTACGAAACCCTTGGCCTCATCAACGAACAGCTCTGGCTCGGCCATTTCGAGCTATGGTCGTCAAGCGGCATCATATTGTTCCGCCACGGCGCCTTGCTGGGCGCGGGGGGCGTGCTGACGCTCGACCAGGCGCAGCTGCTGGTCGAAACGGCTATCGACGAATGCGAGCGTTTCTATCCCGTGTTCCAGTTCGTCCTGTGGGGCGGCAAGAGCCCGACCGAGGCGATCTCCGCCAGCCTGATCGAGACGCGCGGCGAAGCCTGAGGATTGTCCATGACGCAAGCTTGGCCCGCGCACCTGTTCATGGCCGGCTGCGGCAATATGGCGGGGCAAATGCTCGCCCGGTGGCTGGCATGCGGCCTTGATCCCGCGCGCGTCACCGTGTTGCGCCCCAGCGGCCGTGCGGTCGCGGATGGGGTGCAAGTGGTGACCGATTACCCCGCCTCGCTCCCGGCACAGGCGATGGTCATGCTGGGTATGAAGCCCTATCAGCTGGATGATGTGGCGGTGTCGCTGGCACCGCTGTGCATGGCGGACACGCGCATCGTTTCTATTCTGGCCGGGACGCCGGTTGCCGACCTGCGGCAACGTTTTCCGGCCGTCCGGGACGTTATCCGGGCGATGCCGAACCTGCCGGTCGCCTTGGGGCAGGGCGTCACCGGACTATATGCCGACCGCGATGTTTCGCCAGCAGCGCGATCCGCAGTGGATGCGATCATAAAGCCATTGGGCGCGGCCGAGTGGATCGAAGAGGAAGGGCAGTTCAACGCGCTGACCGCCCTGTCGGGCTGTGGCCCTGCCTTCTTGTTCCGTTTCATCGACGCCTTCTCGCGCGCGGGAGCAGCCATAGGGCTTTCGGCCGATCAGGCCGCAAGGATGGCGCTCGCTACCGTCCAGGGCTCTGCCAATCTCGCTGCCCAGGCGGAGGAAAGCCCAGCGACATTGGCTGACCGCGTGGCGAGCCCCGGCGGCATGACACGCGAGGGGTTGAACGTCCTCGACGCGGACGACCGGTTGCTCAACCTTCTCATCGATACGCTGGCGGCGGCACGGGACCGGGGCGAGGAAATCGCCCGCGCGCGCTGATCCGCGCTCCCGATGCGAGTTTAAGGCGCCCGGCGTGGCTGTCCGGGCATCTGTGAATATTGGAGTTTGTCATGCTGCCTGCCGATACGCCGATCCTGCTCCTGACCACCGGCGGGACGATCGACAAAATCTATTTCGATGCCTTGTCGGACTATAAGGTCGGCGAAAGCGTGGTCGCCAAACTGCTGCAGATCGGCGGCGTCAAGCGCCCCTTCCGCATAGAAGAGGTGACGCGCAAGGACAGCCTGGAACTGGACGACGCCGACCGGGCGCAGATCCGCGAGCGGATTCTCTCCGCGCCGGAAAGCCATATCGTCATCACCCATGGCACGGATACCATGACGGACACGGCCAGGACGCTTGAGGACATAGCAGGCAAGACGATCGTGCTTGTCGGCGCGCTCGCCCCGGCGCGTTTCGGTGAAAGCGACGCGAGCTTCAACCTGGGCATGGCCTTCGCGACAGCCCAGATTGCCGGGCCCGGCGTCTACATCAGCATGAGCGGATCGGTGTTCCGCGCAGATCAGGTCGTAAAGGACCGGGCAAAAGGCGCCTTCGTCCCGCGATAAGGTGCCCATCCGCGTCAGCGCCATCTCCACATCGACAGGCTCAGCCGAACGGGTTGAATGGTTCCGATCAACACTCTGCCCGAAGATCATTTCTCGCATCTCCGCGTGAAACATCTATCCCGCGACCGTCCCCATATCTGACGCAGGAACCGCCTCCGCCATCGCGCATTATTCGTGCGGGTGGCGTAACGATGAGGAGGAAATTCATGGCCGATTATCAGGAGCGTCCAACGACGACGACTACGGTGATTGAGAAGCGCAGCGGCGGCACGGCGATTGCTGTCCTGCTCCTCGTGGTAGTAGTGGCGATCGCCGCCTTTTTCCTGATCAGCAGCCAGACCCGCAAGGACAGCGCGGTCGAGAGCGCTGCCACGCAAGTCGGTCAAGCCGCGAGTGATGTTGGAAGCGCAGCAAAGGACGCAGCGAACGGCGAATAGGCGGGAACAGCTTGGCCGCGCCGTGCCTAAACTCAGCACCACAAAAAAAAGGGCGCCCCTGTTTGGAGCGCCCTTTCTACATTGCTTCACCTGCCGTCATCGGCTCGGTTAAGGAAATTCAGCCTTCCACCTTGGCATATTTGGGGGCGGCTTCGTTCAGGATGCGCAGGATCTTCTTGAGGGCGCTCGGCTCGTCCGTCTCTTCCATCGCGGCTAATTCGCGAGCAAGACGGCTGGACGCAGCTTCGAAGATCTGGCGTTCGGAATAGCTCTGCTCGGGCTGATCGTCAGCTCGGAACAGGTCGCGCGTCACTTCGGCGATGGAAACCAGATCGCCGGAGTTGATCTTCGCTTCATATTCCTGCGCGCGGCGCGACCACATGGTGCGCTTCACCTTCGGCTTGCCCTTCAGCGTTTCGATCGCTTCTTCCAGGGTCTTGTTCGACGAAAGCTTGCGCATGCCGACGCCTTCGGCCTTGTTCGTCGGCACGCGGAGCGTCATGCGCTCCTTTTCGAACCGGAGCACATACAGCTCCAGCTCCATGCCCGCGATCTGCTCCTTCTGAAGCTCCACCACACGGCCAACGCCATGCTTGGGGTAAACGACATAATCACCAACGTCAAAGGACAGCGCCTTGGCAGCCATTTGAAACCTTTCTAATTCTACCGGAGACGAGCAACCGCCGGTCACAGAAGCGCGGATGAGGCGCAACCGGGGAATCCACGGCGTCACCGTCAGGACATGAGCGAATACTCCAGGACGGATGCGACCATTTCCGCCTCTTGTCCTTCATTTAGCAGATTCGTAACAAAATTGCCACCCCCAGACGCAAAATCCGGGAGTAGGTGCGAGGGTGAGACGCTAGGGCTAGTAAGTTGCTCTTGCCCAGCCGCCGAATTTTCCGGCCGAATGGCAGGGCGCTCCTTGCCATGAGCGCGTCGATGATTTTATCGACGCCACCCTATGATCAGCTGCCGGAACCGGGCTCGGGAGAGAAGAACTTCTCCAGCTTGTTTTCAATGCCCTTCATTTCATCAGCATCGGCGGGTGCGTCGCCCTTGACGGTGATGTTGGGCCATTCAGCGGAGAATTTGGTGTTCAGTTCCAGCCACTTTTCCAGGCCATTTTCCGTGTCGGGCAAAATGGCTTCGGCCGGGCATTCCGGCTCGCACACGCCGCAATCGATGCACTCGTTCGGATTGATGACCAGCATGTTTTCGCCCTCGTAGAAGCAATCGACGGGGCAGACCTCGACGCAATCCATATATTTGCAGCGGATGCAGTTGTCGGTCACGACATAGGTCATGGATCAGCACTCTAAAGGGGTTTCGACAGCGGCGGCCCTGCTATGCCGCGCGCGCGCGAAGGTCAATGAGGATATTGTTGCGGCCCTAATCGCCTAGCTTCAGTTCCTCATAGCAGCTTTGCGCTTCGGGGGCAGGGCCACGGCGGCCGGGGAGCTGGACGACGCGCACCACGCGCACGCCATGATGATGGGGAAAGGTGATGAGGTCGCCCGTCCGCACCGGCGCATGGGCTCGCTCGATGCGGCGGCCGTTCAGCCGGATATGCCCATCCTCTGCCATTTTCTGCGCCATCGACCGACTTTTCGCGAGCCGCACGAACCACAGGAATTTGTCGATGCGCAGGCTCGGCCCATGGTTGCCGGCAGGGGCGCTCTCAGCCATTGCGGCCCAGCAACTCCGCCAGGCCCGCAAAGGCATGGTTGCCATTCGCCGGCGTTGCGCTTGCGGCGGCGGGGCGGGGCGATGCACCGCGCGCAGGCGCGGCGCGCCGATTCGGCCCACGCCCCTGCTGCTGGTCGGGTCGAGCCTTTTGCCGTCCGCGGAACGTCCAGTTCGCGCCGCCTTCCGCCGCTGGTTCGATCGGCCGGAACCCGGCAAGGCGCATCAATTGGAGGAAGGAGGCTTCGTTGAGGCCGAGCGACACGATCTGCGGGCTAAGGGCTGTGAAGGCCTCGCCCTTCGCAATCGCTTCATGCGCCGCTCGCGCCATGCGCTCCGCCATGTCGATCCGCAGCATCTGGGCGTCAAAGCCCCTGAAGCCCGCGATACGCGCGCCCATCTGCTCCGCCCTTTCACCTGCGGGGATCAGCGTCAGGCCGGGAAGGGGAAGCGGAAGGCAAGGCTTGGCGATCCGCGCCGCCAGCAATGCCGACCGCCACCGCGCAGCTCCTGGCTTCAAGAGCCCGGGATGATAGATGTCGAGAACGCCGATATCGATGCCTGCGCGGCGCAGCAGGTGGCGCTGGTCCTTGTCGAGATGATTGAGGGCGGCGTCCAGATCCGTCCGGGCCATCACCCCGCCAGCGTCCGCCAATTGGGCGAAGACCGCGCGCACCACCGCAGGCACGGCCGGATCGGCGGCACTGGCGGCCATTTTGACGAGGGGTAGCAGATGCTTTTCCTTCTGCGCCTCCACCCAGGCGGCAAGGCGCGCAAGAACCTGCTTCTGCACATCCTGCCCAAGCGCCAGGAGCCCGCGATCCAGCCGGATTTCCGGCGCAAGCAGCGAGGACCCAGCAAGCAGCGCCGCGACGGCATTACCCTGCCAGCCGATACCAGGCGCCTGTCCCGGCTCGTCCATCAGCACGAAATCGGTGCCGGGCGCGCCCAGCAATTCGTCAGCCTTCACTCGCAATATCCTTCCAAGACGGCGTTCCGCCGCCGCCAGCAGCATCTTTCTATCCTGATGCCGCGTAGCCGGATCGACCGAGAAACGAAATCCGTCAAGTCGCCCGATCATCTCGCCATCGACGCAGACCGTCCCGTCCTGCTCCACATCGACCGGAAGATTGCTCGCATCCTGCCCCATGTCGCGCAGCAGGACTGAGGTGCGCCGATCCACGAAACGCTGGGTCAACGCTGTATGCAGGGCATCGGAAAGCCGCTCTTCCAGAGCGCGCGTCCGCTCTGCCATCTCGGCGGGATGCGCCAGCCAGTCGGGGCGGTGGGCGATGTAGGACCATGTCCGCGCCGCCGCGATCCGCGCGGACAGGGTATCGATATCACCCTGAACCGAATCGAGTCGCGTCAGTTGCTGGGCGAACCAGTCCCGTGGAATGTGGCCGCTGCCCTCCGACAGAAAGCGCCAGATCCGGTTCACCGTGCGCGCATGATGGTCCGCGCCCAGCTTCTGGAAGTCGGGAAGGCCGCAAGCGGCCCATAGCCGTTCGACCGCTTTCTTGCCCTGAACCCTTTCGATGACCAGCGGATCGTCCGACAGCCGCCGCAGCACGGCAAGGTCGACCGCTTCGGGTGCGGCACGCAGTTCATCCCGGTCAGGCCGCGTCTCCAGTTCCATGATCAGCCGGTTGACGCTGTCCATGCGCGGCTTCCCCTCTCGCCAGAACAGCTGTTCGACAGGCGGGAAATGATGATCTTCGATCGCTTCGATCTCTTCGGGCGTGAACGCCGCGTCGCCATCTTCATGGCCCAGGCTGCCGAAAGTGCCATCCTTGTGATGCCGTCCTGCACGCCCCGCAATCTGCGCCATTTCCGCTATGGTGAGCCGCCGCGTCCGTCGGCCGTCGAACTTGCGCAGCGAAGCGAAGGCGACATGGGCGACGTCGAGGTTCAGCCCCATGCCGATCGCATCGGTGGCGACCAGATAATCGACCTCGCCATTCAGGAACATCTGCACCTGCGCGTTGCGCGTGCGCGGGGAGAGCGCGCCCATCACAACGGCTGCGCCCCCGCGAAAGCGGCGCAGCATTTCCGCGACGGCATAGACTTCCTCCGCCGAGAAGGCGACGACCGCGGACCGCTTGGGCAGGCGTGACAATTTCTTCGCCCCGCCATAGGATAATGTCGAAAAGCGCGGGCGGCTGATGATCTCAACGTCCGGCACCAGCGCCTTCACGACCCGGCCGATGCTGGCAGAGCCCAGGATCATGGTCTCTTCCCGCCCGCGCGCGCGCAGGAGCCGGTCGGTGAACACATGCCCGCGCTCCGGGTCGGACCCAAGTTGCGCCTCATCCAGCGCCACGAAAGCGAAATCCCCATCGACCGGCATCGATTCAGCGGTGCACAGATAATAGAGCGCGCCGGGCGGGAGTATCTTTTCTTCCCCGGTGATCAGCGCGACCTGATGCGCGCCCTTGATCGCGACCACCCGGTCATAGACTTCGCGCGCCAGCAAACGGAGCGGAAAGCCCATCATGCCGCTGGAATGACCGCACATGCGCTCGACGGCCAGATGCGTCTTGCCGGTATTGGTGGGACCCAGCACGGCTGTGACGGGCGATCGGGCAAATTGAGCCATGATCCTCTCTATGTCGGGGATGAGCGCTGCAAGGGCAAGGGGAAGGCAGTGATTCTCCTCGGAGCGGTGGAGCTTGTGTCACTCAACGGCCGAAGGCCACGTTTCGTCGCGTGAAAAGAGTTAAAAAATCCGTCTTTATTTGACTTTAACCCTATGCGTTCACAACAATGCCCACGAACGCGCGGCGGGGGCCGGGCGAAATTGCAGCCCGTGGGGGGCTTTTCCAAAGTGTTTCACGGCAGTCAATTCAGCCCTCAGCAGGGGGGCGCATCCGCATCCCTCTGGGTGACTGACGCGATCGGCGGGCGTCCCTTCGCGGCTGCCGATAGCCGAGACTGGCGCACCCGCCTGCGCGAATGGGCGGACGATGTCGAGCTGGTTCCCGATCTTGGCCAAAATGTCGGCAGCCGCACCTGGTTCCGCGGCCTTGCCACCTGTTTCGGCCTCTGTGCGTCAGCGCTCTACCTCTCGCCGGGCTTCCAGCCGCTGCCGGGCGCACCGCAACCGCTGCTCGACGCTCCGCAGTTCGAGGAAGTGCGCAGCCAGATGATCACGCCGCTTGCCATGGGCGCGGACAGCGGGCGGCGCATGGGGCCCACCGATGCCGTCCAGCCCCTGCGTGAGACGCCGGAGCGCCCGCAGATCGAATTGCGCGCCCAGATCGGGGGGAGTGACTCGCTCGGCCGCGCCTTGTCGCGCGCTGGCGTCAGCAATGCCGACGCCGCGCAGGTGATGGCTCTTGCCAGCGGCGACATTGCCAAGGGCCTGAAGCCGGGTACGCCGCTCGACATCATTCTTGGCCGCCGCGCCAGCCGCGACATGCCCCGCCCGCTGGATCATCTCGCTTTCCGCGCCCGGCTCGACCTCGCGCTCGAAATCAACCGGGTAGGTGGGATGCTTCAGGTAAAGCGCACGCCTATCCATGTCGACAATACGCCGCTGCGCATCCAGGGTGTGATCGGCGACAGCATCTATCAGTCCGCGCGCGCGGCCGGTGCGCCGCCCAAGGCGATCCAGAGCTTCCTGCGCGTTATTGCGCAGCAGGTCGATCTGGGATCGATCCAGAGCGGCGACCGCTACGACATCATCACCGAATATCGCCGTGCGGAAACCGGAGACGTCGAAGTAGGCGACCTGTTGTTCGCGGGCCTGCACCGCGCCAGTGGACGTGGCATCGACATGCTGAAATGGACCAGCGACGGCCGCAGCCAGTGGTTCGAAGCATCGGGCGTCGGCGAACGTCGCGGCGTGCTGTCCGCGCCGGTGCGGGGGCGCATGTCATCCGGCTTCGGCATGCGCCGCCATCCCATCCTCGGCTACACGCGCATGCATGCGGGGATCGACTTCGCCGCCGCCTATGGTTCGCCCATCTATGCGGCCACCGACGGCGTCGTGTCCTATTCCGGCCGCCATGGCGGCCATGGCAATTATGTCCGGCTGGAACATGGCAATGGCCTTGCCACCGGCTATGCGCATATGAGCCGCATCGCCGCACGCTACGGCCAGCGTGTCCGCCAGGGTCAGGTGATCGGCTATGTCGGGTCCAGCGGCCTTTCGACCGGCCCGCACCTCCATTATGAGCTGTATCGCAGCGGCCGCACGGTGAACCCGCTGTCGGTCAAGTTCACCACCACCGCGCAGCTTGCCGGGCGTGAACTGTCCGCGTTCCGCGAGCGGCTGAGGCAGCTCAAGAGCCTGCGGACGGGAATCCCCGTCACGGTCGCGCAGAACAAGCCGCAGGCTGCCGCGCCTGCCACATAGAGCAATTAGCCGCTTCCCGTCCCCGGACCGCTTCGCTAACCCGCCTCCATGACCAAGATCACCGCCCTGCTGCTCGCCGGATCGCGTCCCGGTTCCGATCCTCTGGCGCAGGCGGCCGGGGTCGCGGTCAAGCCTCTCGCTCCGGTTAGGGGCGAACCTATGATCAACTATCCCGCCCGCGCGCTGCTCGCGCATCCGTCGGTCGGACAGCTAGTCATTCTCACCCAAACGCCGGAGCTTTACCGCGCTGATCCCGCCACCGCCTGGCTGGACGAGGACCCGCGCGTCCGCTTCGAACAGAGCGGCAGCGGCATAGCATCCACATTGCTCGAACTCCTGGACCGGCCCGATCTCCCCTTTCCGCTGCTCGTTACCACGGCCGACCATGTTCTGCTCGACGGCGACATGCTCGACCAGTTCGTTGCGGAGGCGGACGGGGCCGACATCGCGGTGGCGATGGTCGAACGCGCAACGCTGCTTGCTCGCTATCCGTCGTCCCGGCGCACCTGGCTCAAGTTCCGCGACGGCTGGTGGTCGGGCGCCAACCTCTTCTGGTTCGGCAGCGCCAAGGCGCGCGCGATCATCTCCCTCTGGCAGGAGGTGGAGCAGGACCGCAAGAAGGGGTGGAAGATCCTCGCCGCATTCGGGCCGATCGCCTTGCTCGGCGCCGTGCTGCGCGTCTCCACATTGCGCGGCGGCATAGCGCGCGTAGGCCGCCGCTTTGATCTCTTCGCCAGACTGGTGCCCATGCGCAAAGCGGAAGCCTGCATCGACGCGGACAAGGTCGAGGACGTCGCCCTCATCGAACAGATATTGGACCGTCGCGGTTAGCTTTAGCGCTATTCGGTCGCGCAACCCTCAATTCCCGTTCGCCCTGAGCCTGTCGAAGGGCTCCACTTCCCCTCTTCGTAAGAAGAGGGCTTCGACAAGCTCAGCCCGAACGGATGGCGTGATTGGGATTGAGCGCAACCCGTCCAAGCTTTTGCCACTTTGATGGGTAGCAAATGGCTGAACGAGGCGCTAAGGGCCTCATGCGCGCGCCCCCATGATGATTATCGGCGCGGACGGAGGACATCTTAAACCATGGCCGAATTCACCCTGCCCAAGAACAGCAAGATTTCCGGTAAGGGCGTGACCCACAAGGCTCCCGACGGCGCGAGCAACGTCAAGAGCTTCAAGGTCTATCGCTACGATCCCGACTCGGGTCAGAATCCGCGCTATGACACCTTTGAGATCGACCTCGACAATTGCGGTCCGATGGTCCTCGACGCACTGCTGAAGATCAAGAATGAATATGATCCGACGCTGACGTTCCGCCGGTCCTGCCGCGAAGGCATTTGCGGTTCCTGTTCGATGAACATGAACGGCAAGAATGGCCTCGCCTGCACCACCGCGATCGAGGATTGCGCGGGCAAGGAAGTGCGCGTCACGCCGCTGCCGCACATGGACGTGATCAAGGATCTCGTCCCCGATTTCACGCATTTCTATGCGCAGTACAGTTCGATCAAGCCGTGGCTGCAAACCGTCACCCCGTCGCCGAGCGGCAAGGAGCGGCTCCAGTCGCCCGCCGACCGTGAAAAGCTCGACGGCCTGTACGAATGCATCCTGTGCGCCTGCTGCTCGACCAGCTGCCCCAGCTATTGGTGGAACTCCGACAAGTTCCTTGGCCCGGCCATCCTGCTCCAGGCCTATCGTTGGCTGGCCGACAGCCGCGACGAATATACCGGCGAGCGTCTGGATGAGCTGGAAGATCCCTTCCGCCTCTATCGCTGCCACACCATCATGAACTGCGCGAATGTCTGCCCGAAGGGTCTCAGCCCTGCCAAGGCGATCGCCGAAACCAAGAAGATGATGGTCGAACGGCAGCTTTGATGCAGTGAGTGACGATACTGGCCCTGTAAGCCTGGTGCTGGAAGGTCCTTGGGCTGACTGGCTGCGCTGGAGCGATCCGGTTTCGGAGACGTTTCTTAGCACATCCGTGGGGCCCAGCTATTCGCAAGGTGCCGGTGATCGTCGCGCCACGGTGATGCTGGAAACGCGCCGCTCGCACGCCAATCGTAACGGCGCGCTGCATGGCGGTTTCCTCGCCGCCTTTGCCGATCATGCCTATTTTGCCGCGCTGGCGGCCATGGGGCGTCCTGAACAGGCCGCTGCCGTCACCGTCGACCTTTCCATGCAATATTGCGGCTCCGGAAAAGTGGGGCATCCGCTGCGGGCGGATGTGGAGGTCTTGCAGGAAACCGGGCGCTTGTTCTTCATGCGTCTGACGCTTCATCAGGAAGACGCGCTGGTCGCGTCCTCCACCGCCACGGTGCGAAAGGTGCCGGTCCCCAAATGAGCAGCGTGATCGAGCGTTATCACGCGCTCGTCGCGGCCGGGGAATTGCGCCCCGATCCGGACCAGCAAGCCGCAGCAGCGCGGCTGGCCGTGCTTCAGCAGGAACTGGAGGCGGCTCCTCCGCGTGGTTCGACCTTGTGGAAACTGCTGCGGAAAGCGCCCGAACCCCCACGCGGCCTCTACATGTGGGGCGGCGTCGGCCGGGGCAAGTCGATGTTGATGGACCTGTTCTTCGACACCGTGCAGGTCCGGAACAAGAAACGCGCTCATTTCCACGAGTTCATGCTCGACGTCCATGCGCGGCTTGCGGAGGTGCGCAAGGCGGAGAAGGGCGATCCCATCCCGCCGGTCGTGGACTCGCTCGCCGAAGAGGCGCGGCTGCTCTGCTTTGATGAGATGGTCGTGAACAACATGGCCGACGCCGCCATCATGTCGCGCCTGTTCACCGGGCTGCTCGACAAGCGCGTGACGGTCGTCACCACCTCGAACCGCGCACCGGACGAACTCTACAAGGACGGCCTCAATCGGCAGCTTTTCCTGCCGTTCATCGACCTCATCAAGGATCGGCTGGACGTTCTGACGCTCGACGGGCCGACAGACTATCGGCTGGATCGTCTGGGCGACGCGCAACTCTGGCATTCGCCCAACGGCCCGGAGGCGACCAGGGCGCTCTCCGACGCCTTCTTCCGCCTGACCGACTATCCGGTGGAAAATCGGGCGAAGGTGCCTGCGGAGGATATTGAAGTGCAGGGCGGGCGCACCCTGCATGTGCCAAAGAGCTTGAAGGGCGTGGCGGTCTTCTCCTTCAAACGCCTATGCGCCGAAGCGCGCGGCGCGCCTGATTATCTGGCGATCGCCCGGCGGTTCCACACCGTCATTATTGTCGGCATCCCGGTACTGGGTCCGGAGAACCGCAACGAAGCCGCCCGCTTCGTCACGCTGATCGACGCCTTGTACGAATATAAGGTCAAACTGCTCGCATCGGCTGATGCAGAACCTGCACAGCTTTATCCCCGTGGCGACGGCGCGTTCGAATTCGAACGCACGGTTTCGCGGCTGATGGAGATGCAGTCGGACGATTATCTCGCGCTTGGGCACGGGCCGAAATAACGCTCTTCGGCGCAGCGGCGCCCTCATCCATCGCATTGAAAATGGCCCGGACGCTTCCTTATGAGAGGAAGCGTCCGGCAGGTGGCCGCTGCGGGACAAGTCAGCGCCAGGGTAGGAGCGCGTAACAAACAGGGGCGGAAACGCTCTTAATGAAACTGCGAATGAATTGCAAAGATAAATCTCCCGGAGGCCTTTTAGTTGGTTGAATCATTAATGAGATCGGCCTAAGCGGGCGGGCAATCCCGTGTTTTCCATGCTTGGAGGATGATTGCATATGGCCCGTAAGAAGATCGCGCTCATCGGCGCTGGCAATATCGGCGGTACGCTCGCGCATCTCGCAGCCTTGAAGGGTCTGGGCGACGTCGTCCTCTTCGACGTGGTCGAAGGCGTGCCCCAGGGCAAGGCGCTCGATCTGTCGCAGTGCGGCCCGGTTGAAGGCTTCGATGCGAAGATCACCGGCACCAACGACTATGCCGACATCAAGGACGCCGACGTCATCATCGTCACCGCCGGTGTCGCTCGCAAGCCCGGCATGAGCCGCGACGATCTTCTGGGCATCAACCTCAAGGTCATGAAGGCCGTGGGCGAGGGCATCAAGAACAATGCCCCGAACGCCTTCGTCATCTGCATCACAAACCCGCTCGACGCGATGGTATGGGCGCTGCGCGAATTTTCCGGCCTGCCGCACAACAAGGTCGTCGGCATGGCGGGCGTCCTCGACTCCGCGCGCTTCAGCCACTTCCTCGCCGAAGAGTTCCAGGTGTCGGTCAAGGAAGTGAACAGCTTCGTTCTCGGCGGCCATGGCGACACCATGGTGCCGGTCGTGCAATATTCGACCGTCGCGGGTATCCCGATCCCCGACCTCATCAAGCAGGGCCGCTCCACCAAGGAGCGCATCGACGCCATCGTGCAGCGCACCCGTTCGGGCGGCGGCGAAATCGTCGGCCTGCTCAAGACCGGTTCGGCCTTCTATGCGCCCGCCACCAGCGGCATCGCCATGGCTGAAGCCTATCTGTTCGACCAGAAGCGCCTGCTGCCCTGCGCCGCGAACCTGACCGGTCAATATGGCGTCGACAATCTCTATGTCGGCGTGCCCGTGATCATCGGCAAGGACGGCGTTGAGCAGGTCATCGAGATCGAACTCGACGACGAAGCCAAGGCGAACCTTCAGGTATCGGTCGATGCCGTCAAGGAACTGCTCGAAGCCTGCAAGGGCATCGACTCCTCGCTCGCCTGAGCCAAAGAGCTGCACCAGTGCGTCCCAGGTGAGTGAGCAGCCTGGGACATGCTGCCTTCCACCTGAAGTGCCACGTCCACAGAATGCAAAGGGACTGACATGTCCATTCTGGTGAACAAGAACACCAAGGTCATCACGCAGGGTATGACCGGCGCCACCGGCACCTTCCACACCGAACAGGCGCTGGCCTATGGCACGCAGATGGTTGCGGGCGTCACCCCGGGCAAGGGCGGCACGAGCCATATCGGCCTGCCCATGTACGATACCGTCGCGGAAGCCAAGTCGAAGACCGGCGCCGACGCTTCGGTCATCTATGTTCCGCCGCCATTCGCGGCCGACTCGATCCTGGAAGCTATCGATGCGGAAATCCCGCTGATCGTCTGCATCACCGAGGGTATTCCGGTACTCGACATGGTGCGCGTCAAGCGCGCCCTGTCCGGCAGCAAGTCGCGCCTGATCGGCCCGAACTGCCCCGGCGTCCTGACGCCCAACGAATGCAAGATCGGCATCATGCCGGGTTCGATCTTCTCCAAGGGTTCGGTCGGCGTCGTCTCGCGCTCCGGCACGCTGACCTATGAAGCGGTGTTCCAGACCACCAATGCTGGCCTGGGCCAGACAACCGCCGTTGGTATCGGCGGCGATCCGGTCAATGGCACCAACTTCATCGACGTGCTGGAACTGTTCCTGGCCGATGACGCGACCGAATCGATCATCATGATCGGCGAGATCGGCGGCGACGCGGAAGAGCAGGCTGCCCAGTTCCTGATCGATGAAGCCAAGCGTGGGCGCAAGAAGCCGATGGCTGGCTTCATCGCTGGCCGCACGGCGCCTCCGGGCCGTCGCATGGGCCATGCCGGCGCGATCGTGTCGGGCGGCAAGGGCGACGCGGAAAGCAAGATCGCGGCGATGGAAGCGGCCGGGATCAAGGTCGCGGCCAGCCCGTCCGAACTGGGCTCGACGCTTGTCGAAGTCCTGAAGGGCTAAGGCAGAACGGACAAGGCGGCCGGGCTGCACCTCGGCCGCTTTACATACCCCGCTCCGCGACTGCACGCGGCAGGCATGGGACTTGAAAGCATGGGTTACGAGAACCAGGACTTTGAAACGGAACGCGGGCCGAGCTGGGCGCGTCCCAATTGGCCGCTGACGGACACGGATGACCTGACCGGTGCGCTCGACCCGACGCAGATGCAGGTGGCGGTGAAGGCCGCAGCCAAGTCTGCGGGCAAGCCCGTTTCGGATGCCGACGCGGTCAGCGCCGCTGACGACGCGATCCGGGCGCAGCTGCTGATCCGCACCTATCGCGTGCGCGGTCATCTTGCGGCCAATCTCGACCCGCTGGGTCTCGTCCAACGTGATCTGCCTGCCGACCTGACCCCGGAATATCACGGCCTCACCGATCCTGAGAAGAAGATATATCTCGGCGGTACGCTGGGCCTGCAATATGCCACGGTGCGCGAGATCGTCGCCATCCTGCGCGCCAATTACTGCGGCAATGTCGGCCTTGAATATATGCACATCGCCGATGTGGAGGAGCGCCGTTTCCTGCAAGACCGCATGGAAGGCAAGGACAAGGAAATCCACTTCACGCCGGAAGGCAAGAAGGCGATCCTGGCCAAGGTGATCCACGCCGAACAATATGAGAAGTTCCTGGGCCGCAAATATGTCGGCACCAAGCGCTTCGGACTGGACGGCGGCGAGTCCATGATCCCCGCGCTTGAAGCCATCATCAAGCATGGCGGCGCGAGCGGTATCCGCGAAATCGTCTATGGCATGGCCCATCGCGGCCGCCTGAACGTGCTCGCCAATGTGATGGCGAAGGGCTTCCGCGTCATTTTCCACGAATTTTCCGGCGGTACGGCCAACCCGGAAGATGTTGGGGGATCAGGCGACGTCAAATATCATCTTGGCACCTCGACCGACCGTGAGTTCGATGGCGTCAAGGTCCATATGTCGCTGGTGCCAAACCCGTCGCACCTTGAGACGGTCGATCCGGTGGTGCTGGGCAAGGTGCGCGCGCAGCAGACCTTCCGCGACGATCTGGAAAAGCATGAGCAGGTCCTGCCGGTGCTGATCCACGGCGACGCCGCCTTTGCGGGGCAGGGCATCGTGTGGGAATGCTTCGGCTTTTCCGGCGTGTCGGGCTACAATACCGGTGGGTGCATCCACTTCATCGTGAACAACCAGATCGGCTTCACCACCAGCCCGCAATTCTCGCGCGGCTCGCCTTATCCAAGCGACGTCGCCAAGGGCGTTCAGGCGCCCATCCTGCACGTCAATGGCGACGATCCGGAGGCGGTCACCTTCGCCTGCAAGCTGGCGATCGAATATCGTCAGACCTTCCATCGCGACATCGTCATCGACATGTGGTGCTATCGCCGCTTCGGCCATAATGAAGGCGACGAGCCAAGCTTCACCCAGCCGCAGATGTACGCGAAGATCCGCCAGCACGCGCCGGTCAGCGACGTCTATTCGGCACGGCTGAAGGCTGAAGGCGTCGTGGATGATGATTTCGTCAGCAAGGTCACGGGCGACTTCGTCAATCATCTCGAAGAAGAGTTCGAGGCTTCCAAGAGCTACAAGGCCAACAAGGCGGACTGGTTCGCAGGCCGCTGGTCCGGGCTTCACAAGCCCGCCGATGCCGAAACGGCGCGACAGAATGTCGAGAGCGCGATCAGCCAGAAGCTGTTCGACAGCCTTGGCAAGACGCTGACTACCGTCCCTGAAGGGCTCAACGTTCACAAGACCCTGAAGCGGGTGATCGAGGCCAAGGCCGAGATGTTCAGGAACGGTGTGAACTTCGACTGGGCGACCGGCGAAGCACTGGCCTTCGGATCGCTCCTGTCGGAAGGCTATGGCGTACGCCTGTCAGGTCAGGACTCGGGACGCGGTACGTTCAGCCAGCGTCACGCCGTCTGGGTCGATCAGGATAGCGAGAACAAATATATCCCGCTTTCGACCGTCCCGCACGGCCGGTTTGAAGTGCTGGATTCGCCGCTGTCGGAATATGGCGTTCTCGGCTTCGAATATGGCTATGCGCTGGCGGACCCCAAGAGCCTGGTACTCTGGGAAGCCCAGTTCGGTGACTTCGCCAACGGCGCGCAGATCGTGTTCGACCAGTATATCGCTTCATCGGAAACGAAGTGGCTGCGTTCCAACGGCCTCGTTTGCCTGCTGCCGCATGGCTATGAAGGGCAGGGACCGGAACATAGCTCCGCACGCCTAGAACGCTTCCTGCAGCTCTGCGCAGAAGGAAATATCCAGGTCGCGAACATCACCACGCCCGCGAACTATTTCCATGTTCTGCGGCGGCAGATGCTGCGCCCCTTCCGCAAGCCGCTCATCATTATGACGCCCAAGTCGCTGCTGCGGCACAAGCTGGCGGTGAGCAAGGCAGAGGACTTTGTTGGCGAGACGCACTTCAAGCGGATCCTGTCCGACCCCAACGGCGCTGCGGATGCCGAGACGAAGCGGCTCGTCCTATGCTCGGGCAAGGTATTCTACGACCTTATGGAAGCGCGCGACGCAGCCGGGGATACGAACGTCCAGATCCTGCGGATCGAGCAAATCTATCCCTTCGCCACCGAGGCGCTCGCCTTGCGCATCAAGCGCATGACGAACCTTGAAGAGGTCATCTGGTGTCAGGAAGAGCCACGCAATAACGGCGCCTGGTTCTTCGTGGAACCTTATGTCGAAGAAGCGCTGGCTCAGGCGGGCAAGGCGCCAATGCGCGCTCGCTATGCCGGGCGCAAGGCGGCCGCGTCGCCTGCCACCGGCCTTGCCAAGCGCCATGTCGCCGAACAGGGCGCGCTCGTCGCCGATGCGCTGGGTCACAGCGTCCGTGAAGAAATCCGCCGCCAGAAGAAAGGCTGACACAGCTCATGGCAACTGAAGTCAAAGTCCCCACGCTGGGCGAATCCGTTACCGAAGCGACCGTTGGCCAGTGGCTGAAGAAGCCTGGCGACGCTGTGAAGGCTGACGAGCCGATCGTCAGCCTGGAAACCGACAAGGTCGCAGTCGATGTGCCTGCGCCGGTCGGCGGCACCTTGGGCGACATCATCGCCAAGGAAGGCGACACGGTGAATGTCGGCGCACTGCTGGCGATGATCAACGAAGGCGCAGCGGCCGCGACAGCTCCCGCAGCGCCGACCGCTCCTGCGCCCGCCGCGAAGGCAGAGGCTGCTACCCCCGCGCCTGCCGCATCGGCGCCAGCGGATGAGGAAGAGGGCGGCAACCTTACGCTGTCTCCCGCCGTTCGGCGCCTGGTGCTGGAGCATGGGCTCGACCCGAGCAAGATCAAGGGCACAGGCAAGGACGGGCGCCTGACCAAGGACGATGTCATGGCTGCCGTGGCCGCTGGCACTGCCAAGGCTACGGCCTCGGCTCCGGCCGCTGCGCCTGCGGTTGATGCCCCTGCGTCAGGCCCCAGCCGCAAGCAGGAACGGGTCAAGATGACGCGTCTGCGTCAGACCGTCGCCAAGCGCCTGAAGGAAGCGCAGAACACCGCCGCGCTGCTCACGACCTATAATGACGTGGACATGACCAACGTCATCGAAGCACGCGCCAAATATAAGGACCTGTTCGAGAAGAAGCATGGCGTCCGTCTGGGCTTCATGGGCTTCTTCACCAAGGCCGTGTGCATGGCGCTGCGGGACATCCCGGGCGTCAACGCGCAGATCGAAGGCGACGAGATCGTCTATAACGATTTCGCTGACATTTCGGTCGCCGTGTCGGCTCCGAACGGCCTAGTGGTGCCGGTCATTCGCAACGCCGAGTCGTTGAGCGTTGCGGACATCGAGAAGACGATTGGCGGCTTTGGCAAGAAGGCCAAGGAAGGCACGCTGACCATGGACGATATGAAGGGCGGCACCTTCACCATCTCCAATGGCGGCGTTTTCGGTTCGCTGCTGTCCAGTCCGATCATCAACCCGCCGCAGTCGGCGGTGCTCGGCCTGCATCGCATCGAAGACCGTCCGGTCGTTCGCGATGGGCAGATTGTCATTCGTCCGATGATGTATTTGGCGCTGAGCTACGACCATCGTCTGATCGACGGTCGTGAAGCGGTCACCTTCCTCGTTGCGGTGAAGAACGCGATCGAGGATCCGACCCGTCTGCTGATCGACCTGTAACTACACCACTTATCGTCACCCCAGCGCAAGCTGGGGTCTCTCTTGTTCTTCTGAAGGAAAAGAGAGATGCCGGTTTCCGCTGGCATGACGGGAAAAGGGAATATCCCATGTCTGAATTCGATTATGACGTCCTGGTGATCGGCGCTGGTCCGGGCGGCTATGTCGCTGCGATCCGGGCAGCGCAGCTTGGCCTCAAGACCGCTTGTGCCGAGAGCCGGGAGACGCTGGGCGGCACTTGCCTCAACGTCGGCTGCATCCCGTCAAAGGCGCTGCTGCATGCGTCGGAGTTTTACGAAGAAGCCGCTGGCGGAGCGCTGGCGAAGCTGGGCGTCAAGATCGACAAGATGAGCCTCGACCTCGACACCATGCAGGGTCAGCGCAAGGATGCCGTGAAGGGCCTGACCGGTGGGATCGAGTTCCTGTTCAAGAAGAACAAGGTTGACTGGCTGAAGGGCCGAGCGAGCTTCACCGGTGCGAACACGGTCGAGGTTGGTGGTCAGACTGTTACCGCCAGGAACATCGTCATTGCGACGGGATCGTCCGTAACTCCGCTGCCGGGCGTGGAGGTCGACAATGACAAGGGGCTTATCGTCGATTCCACGGGCGCTCTGGAACTGGACAAGGTGCCGGATCATATGGTCGTCATCGGCGGCGGGGTGATCGGGCTGGAGCTGGGATCGGTATGGCGCCGTCTGGGTTCCAAGGTGACCGTGGTCGAGTTTCTCGACCAGATCCTCCCTGGCATGGATGGTGAGGTCCGCAAGGAAGCGAACAAGATCTTCAAGAAGCAGGGCTTCGAATATAAGCTCGGCACCAAAGTCACCGGTGCCGAAGCGCACAAGAAGGGCGTTCGCCTGACTGTGGAACCTGCCGCCGGTGGTGCTTCGGAGACGATCGAGGCGGATGTTGTGCTGGTATCCATCGGCCGTCGCCCGAACACCGACGGGCTGGGTCTCGACAAGATCGGACTTGAACTGAACGCGCGCGGGCAGATCGAAACCGATCATGACTTCGCGACGAAGGTGTCGGGCATATGGGCCATTGGCGACGTGATCCCAGGTCCTATGCTGGCGCATAAGGCCGAGGATGAGGGTATTGCAGTCGCTGAGAATATCGCCGGACTGACCGGCATCGTGAACCATGCAGTCATCCCTTCGGTCGTCTATACAAAGCCCGAGATTGCGGGCGTCGGCCTGACCGAGGAAGCTGCCAAGGAGCGCGGTGCTGTCAAGGTCGGCAAGTTCCCAATGCTGGCGAACAGCCGCGCCAAGACCAATCATGAGCCCGACGGCTTTGTGAAGGTGATCGCCGATGCCGAGACCGATCGCGTCCTTGGCGTGTGGATCATCGCGACCGTCGCCGGAACGATGATCGCGCAGGCCGCGCAGGCGATGGAATTTGGCGCGTCTAGCGAGGATATCGCCTATACCTGCCATGCGCACCCGACGCATAGCGAAGCGATCAAGGAAGCCGCGATGGCGGTCACCGGCAAGCCGATCCATATGTGAGCAGCGCCGCTTCTGAAAAGTTCGCAAAGGGCCGCCACCGCGCGGCCCTTTCTTTGTTCAGGCGCTGACGACGCGGGGCATGGACATCCTCTCCCTCTGGGGCGAGGATAAAGCGCGCCGGACGCAGACACGATTTCGTCCCCGCGCCTTCGCCTCGTAAAGGGCTTCATCTGCGCGAGCGATAGTGTCGTGGATGGATCTGTCACCCGATTGCATAGTCGAGAGCCCGAAACTCGCGGTCAGTTGCCGGTCCTGCCCTAGTTGCTGTGCGGCGGATTGGGCGAAAGCTTCGCGCAGCATGTTCGCGATTTCAGCTGCACGCGCCGCATTGGTTTCGGGCAGGAACAGGACGAACTCCTCTCCTCCGAAACGAGCGGCAATCGCGCCCGGAGGTGCTATTTGGGTCAGCAGATTGGCAAGCGCCTTGATCACCTGATCGCCTAGCGCATGCCCATATTCGTCGTTGACGGCCTTGAAGTGATCAATGTCGCAGACAAGGAGGCTGCCTTCCGGCAACCCGTCCGCCCGGCTTCCGGCAATGGCGCTATCGAATCCGCGACGGTTGAACAGGCCCGATAGCGGATCGACCATGGCCTCCCTCTGATAACGGGCCAATATGTCCATGACTTGCGTCGCGAGGGCGGAGAGGGCCAGGAACATGCCGAATATGCAAGCAAGCGCCTGCATCAGGAAAGCATATTCGCTCGTGAGGAAATCGCCATTGTTCGGCAAGGTGAAGGGTACGCTATAGCCCCTAACAAAATTGTCCAAGGCGACGAGCGACGCCGCCGCGAACAGCGTCCGATCGGCGGGATTATGAAGATGGCTTCTTGCTGCGACGAGTGGAATGCTGATCAGCAGGAAGCAGCCGAAATCCGAAGCCACCAGTTCAAGCGGCAGATCACCCCGAACGGAAGCCAGCGCGGAAAGCGATATTGAGCCGCCCCATATCGCCAATCGCACGGGCAGCATCCAGGAAGGGCGCCAGCGCTCCAGCAGCGCTTGGCTGAACAGCAGAAATCCGGTTGCGAACAGGAAATCGGCCAGGATGCTCCACCACGGTCCAGGCATCGCGGCAGCACCGACCGGGACAGAAAATCCCGCAGCGACAGAGAAGAAGGCGGCGCTCCACCACGCAGCAGCGCGCACATGCCAGTTGCAGATGATCAAAAAGGCGATCCCGAAACTCGCCATCATGACCGGAAGGAAGAAAGCGAAATTTTCGCCCATGCTGACTTCCTTTATCTGCTGTTGCCGGGACATGGGCAGGGACAAGGCTGCCGCTCGGGCGGCGTATAAGCCTTTGTTTAACAAATACTTCCAGATCCGATGAAATGTTCATCCGATATGGATTAAACGCTGGTGATCAGCCCGGCCAATTTTGAAGGAGCGGCAGAAGCTCATCGAAATGATCGATGACCGCATCCGCGCCGAGCGTTTCGACGGCTCCATCCAGGAAACCGAAGCTGACCGCAACACTCGGTATGCCAGCGTTGCGAGCGCCCGCAATGTCGTTGATCGTGTCGCCGAGGAAGATCGTGCGGCCGCCGCCTGCGCGCTTGACCATCTCGTGAATGGGCGCGGGGTCGGGCTTTGCAACGCCGAGCGTGTCGCCGCCGACGACGCTGGCAAACCTCTCGAACAGGCCGATCTGGTGGAGCAGGGGAATGGTGAATCGTTCTGCCTTGTTCGTGCAGATCGCCAGCTTTACGCCCGCTTTCTCAAGCCCCTCGATCGCGGCCATGAGTCCTGGATATGGCACGGAATGGATGGCCAAATTCTGTTCGTAGTAATCGAGCAATATCGGCAGCATGCGCGCCAGCAGCGCCTCATCATAACCGCCCGATGCTGACAAAGCCCGTTCCAGCATGACCTTCGCGCCCTTTCCAACGAAGGGCCGGATCGCATCGACGGCAAATGGCGGGCGGCTGTCGGTCGCGATCGCGTAATTGACCGCCGCAGCCAGGTCACCACTCGTATCGAGCAAGGTGCCGTCAAGGTCGAAGCCCACAATATCGAAAGGAATGCTGGTCATCGGCGGCTCATGGGGCCTCTGCGGTGGCAAAGGCAAGGCAAACGTGGCAGAGAGCGATGAGATTCATACCTTTCCATAAAAGAGGACGCGTTCCGCCGTGACCGCCACCCGCCCACTCGCCGTCATCATCCTCGCCGCTGGGCAGGGTACGCGCATGAAGTCAGCAAAGCACAAGGTGCTGCATCCGGTCGCGGGCCGGCCGATGCTGCTGCATCTGCTGGCGAGCGTCGCTGAGCTCCGGCCGGAGCGGCAAGTCGTGGTTGTCGGCGCTGGGCGCGAACAGGTCGAGGCGGCTGTCGCCGGGACGGGCGCAGTAATCGCGGTGCAGGAACAGCAGCAGGGGACGGGCCACGCCGTCGCTCAGGCGCATGACGCGCTTGCCGGTTTCGCTGGCGACATATTGATCCTCTATGGCGACGTGCCGCTGGTGCGGGCGGAAACCATGCGGGCCATGCTCGACCGGTTGAACATGGGTGACGAATTGCGCGCGGTGGTGCTGGGGTTCAGGCCTGAAGACGCCGGTGCCTATGGCCGGATCATCACCAATGGTCAGGGCATCATCGGCAAGATGGTCGAATATAAGGATGCCGATGCCGCTGAGCGCGCGGTGACGCTGTGCAATTCTGGCCTCATGGCTGTGCGGTCGACCGATCTTTTCGTCCTGTTGGACCAGATCGGCAATCATAATGCCGCTGGGGAATATTATCTGCCCGATATCGTCATGCTGCCCGGCGCGCAGAGTGCGGTGATCGAAACGGAGGCCTGGGAAGTCGCTGGGGTCAATAGCCGTCAGGAACAGGCGATGATCGAAGCCGCCTGGCAGGACCGGCGCCGCAGCGAGGTTATGCGTGATGGCGTGACGCTGATTGCGCCGGAAACAGTTTTTTTCGCTTATGATACACAGCTGGGGCGCGATGTCTTGGTGGAGCCGAATGTCGTTTTCGGACCTGGCGTGAAGGTAGCCGATAATGCGGTCATCCGCGCCTTCTCCCATCTTGAAGGGGCGAATATCGGGCAGGGCGCTGAGATCGGCCCCTATGCGCGCCTGCGCCCCGGAGCGAACATCGGCGCCAAGGCGAAGGTCGGCAACTTCGTCGAGATCAAGAAGGCCGAACTGAATGAGGGCGCGAAGGTCAATCACCTTTCTTATATCGGCGACGCCACCATCGGAGCAGGCGCGAACATCGGCGCTGGCACGATCACCTGTAACTATGACGGCTTCTTCAAATATCGGACGGAGATCGGCGCAGGAGCCTTCATAGGATCGAACAGCGCGCTGGTCGCGCCGGTGAAGATCGGCGCGGGCGCGATCGTGGGTGCGGGAAGTGTGGTCACTAGGGAGGTGGAAGCCGAATCACTTTGCCTCGTCCGTCCCGCGCAGGAGGGCAAGCCGGGCTGGGCAGCGCGGTTCCGCGCAGGGATGCAGACGCGCAAAGCGGCCAAGTGAAATCCCTGTCGCGCCGTCGAGGGTGCCTGAGGGCGCTCTTGCTGCTTTTCCTGATCGCCGTGGGCGCGTGCCTGTGGTTGTTCGGCAATGCGCGGGCCATGCCGGTCATGCGCCGGATGGAGATTGCGCTTCCCTTCCCCAAAGATGCGCCTCGAAAGCCGGTGACTATCGCCCTGATGACCGACACGCATCTGTCCGGGCCGGATAACAGTCCCGAAAGAATGGCCCGCATCGTACGGCAAGTGAACGGCCTGAAGCCCGACCTTATTCTTTTGGGCGGCGACTATATCGGGGATGACAAGGGCGGAGCCGTCTACGGACCGCAGGCGAGCATCGCATCCTTTGCGGCGCTGCGCGCGCCGATGGGGGTGCTGGCGGTTTTGGGCAACCATGATGCGCGGCGGCATGCATTGATTGGCCATAAAGAGTGGCGCGCGCTCTTCCGGCGGATTGGCGTCACACTCCTCACCGATCAGGCTGTGCGGCGGGGTCCGCTGGTCATCGGCGGGCTGCGCGATATTTATACCGACCATCCGGATGTCGAAGGTTTAGCACGGAAAATGGCCGATCTGGGCGGAGCTCCGATCATTCTTTCGCATGGGCCGGATGTGTTTCCCACTTTGCCGAACCGGCCGCTGCTGACGCTGGTGGGGCACACGCATTGCGGCCAGGTGGCGTTGCCCTTTGCAGGGATCGTCTATGTGCCTTCCCGTTTCGGCACCCGCTATGCTTGCGGAGCTTTTCGAGAGGGCGAGAAGTCCATGATCGTGTCGGCAGGGGTCGGGACAAGTGGCCTGCCGATCAGACTGCTCTCCCCGCCGGATGTCTGGCTGGTGACAATTCGTCCAGAATGACTCTCTACCCTGTCGCCACCTTGCCGATCATGGCATAGGTAAAGGCCAGGCGGGACTAGCCATTTCTTCGCATAGCTTTGGGGCTCAGGATTCATGTGCGGTATCATTGGTATCATCGGTAAGGACGATGTGGCGGAGCGGCTGGTAGAGGGGCTGAGGCGCCTGGAATATCGCGGCTATGACAGCGCCGGGGTGGCGACCGTTTTTGAGGGCGCGATCGAGCGGCGGCGGGCGGAGGGGAAGCTTGCCAATCTGGTGAAGGAATTAGCGAATAATCCGCTGCCGGGAACGACCGGGATCGCGCATACCCGCTGGGCGACGCATGGGGCGCCGACGACGAGCAATGCGCATCCGCATGCCACCAGGGAAGTGGCGCTGGTGCACAATGGGATCATCGAGAATTTCAAGCCGCTTCGGGAGGAACTGACCAGCCGGGGACGTCGTTTCGATAGCGAAACGGACACTGAGGTCGTCGCGCATCTGGTGAGCGAGCTGGTGGAGCAGGGCGCTTCGCCAAAGGACGCGGTGGCCCAAGTGCTGCCCCGCCTGCATGGCGCTTTTGCGCTGGCCATCCTGTTCCGCAGCCATCCCGGCATGCTGATCGGTGCGCGGCTTGGGTCCCCGCTGGTCGTCGGCTATGGCGAAGGCGAGACATATCTGGGTTCCGACGCACTGGCGCTGGCCCCGCTCACCCAGCGCATTGCCTATCTGGAGGAGGGCGATTGGGTCGTCATCACCTCCGAGGGCGCGGAGATTTTCGACAAGGACAATAATCCCGTCGAGCGGCCGATCACCATTTCCGGCGTGACCGGAGAGCTGATCTCCAAGGGCAATCACCGCCATTATATGCTCAAGGAGATTTACGAGCAGCCGGTCGTCGTCGCGCAGACGCTGAAGTCCTACCTTCAGCGGATGGAGGACCGGGTGTCGCTGCCTATCCCCGACTTTGACCTCGGCGCGATCCGCCGCGTTACCATCGTCGCGTGCGGCACCAGCTATTATGCCGGGATGGTCGCCAAATATTGGGTGGAGCAATTCGCCCGCGTCCCGGTCGATATCGATGTGGCGAGCGAGTTCCGTTACCGCGCGCCGGTGATGGAGGACGGCGGGCTGATGATCGTCATCAGCCAGTCTGGCGAGACCGCCGATACGCTGGCGGCGCTACGCCATGCGCGGAGCGAAGGGCAGAAGATCGCGGCGGTAGTCAACGTGCCCACCAGCACGATGGCGCGCGAGGCTGACCTGCTGCTGCCGACCCATGCAGGCCCGGAAATCGGCGTCGCTTCAACGAAGGCCTTCACCTGCCAGTTGGCAGTTCTGGCGGCGTTTGCTGCAAATCTGGCGCGGGCAAAAGGGCGACTTGATGAAAAGGCGGAGAAGGAACTCGTCCGCCACCTCGCCGAAGCGCCCGCCGCTCTCAACGGCGCGCTTGCCTATGATGAGTCGATCGAGGGCATGGCGCACCTGATCGCGGGCGCGCGGGATGTACTCTATCTTGGCCGTGGCCCGGATTATCCGCTGGCGCTGGAAGGGGCGCTGAAGCTCAAGGAAATCAGCTATATTCACGCCGAAGGCTATGCCGCTGGCGAGATGAAGCATGGGCCGATCGCGCTGATCGACGACAAGGTGCCGGTGATCGTGCTGGCGCCCAGCGGGCCGCTGTTCGAAAAGACCGTCAGCAACATGCAGGAAGTGCAGGCGCGCGGCGGCAAGGTGGTGCTGGTGTCCGACTATGACGGCGTCGCCGCGGCGGGCGAGGGGTGTATCGCGACGATCACCATGCCCAAGGTGCATCCGCTGATCGCGCCGATGGTCTATGCAGTGCCCGTGCAGCTGCTCGCCTATCATGTGGCTGTTGCGAAGGGCACGGATGTGGACCAGCCGAGGAATTTGGCCAAGTCCGTGACGGTGGAGTGAAGGCTGCGCTCCGTTGGAGAGCTAGTTCAGTTTCGTAAAGCGATAGCGGTCGCGGATCTGGCGATTGAAGAAGCTGCCCTTTGACGTTGCATTCCGCATGCCGAGAGCCAGCTTTTCCGGCACATCATGATAGCTGTAGCGCTTGCCGCTGACGAATTGCACGTCGAGCCGATGCTTGGCCGCGTCATATTCGAAGTGACGGATGACCGTGGAGGGCATGGCTGGATAATGATTGGCCGCCATGTTGTTTCCCGGCGACCGATTTACACGTGGCTTTGCTCAGCTTGAACGGGCGTTGATCTAGAGCGCGCTGCGTTCAATCGGACGCAGGTCGCGCGCTCTAGTTTTTTGTTATCGCATCGTTTTAGGCGCAAAACCGGTTCCCACTTTTGCGCACGATGCTCTAGAAAGTCGCCGTCAGCGCCGTCGCGAGATAGTGCGTATTGCCTGTCGCAGGAGCATTGGGCGTCCTTTCGAGGAATCGCCCCTTGGCCAGCCACAGAGCGTTCACCTCGCCGCGCAGGAATTTGGGAATCAGCCAATAGCGTACCCGCGCCTCGATCTGATGCCCGGCGAAACTGCCGCTTCTGCCCGCGGCATCCCTGACGCCCGTGGTGGAGAAGGCGTCTGTACGGCTGGCAAGCCACATCGCCCGGTAAACGGCAAAGGCGTCAAACTTCTTGCCCGGTGCGATTTCAACCCGCAGGCCCGGCGTGCGAATGTTGGCGCGACCGATCGCATTGTAGATGCCCGCAGGCGCAAGGTCGGCCCTGCGCATGCCGAACAGCGTGTCGAAGCGGGTGAATTTGCGTGCCGGGCCATCCCCGCTCGCCTGATCATATTCCAACGAGAGCCGCAGCTTGGCAGGGCCTGGAAAGCTGTAGCCCGTGTCGATGTGGAAGAACCAGGCGCCGACGGGTAGTTGCGCCGCTGATGGCGCAACGCTGGCCCGGATATGTCCGAACTGGTAGAAGCCCTCCGCCTCAAAATCCCAGCGGCCCGGTTGGGGATCGCGGATAAGGCGGCCGCCGACCGTGTGCAGATTGCGGTTGCGGGTAGGGCGATCCGGGCTGTCACGCTCCTGAAGCCTGAAATAGCTGAGTTCCGCCGTTGCGCCCGCAATCATATTGGGCCGCGCCATCAGCCCGCCCCACAGTTTCAGGTCGAAGCTTTCGCGATCCCAACGCACCTTCTCCCGCTGGATTGAAGGCAAGTCGTCGGGCAGCCTGATCTGGGGCAATGTGTAGATCAGCGTTGCCGATCCCCCCTTAAGCTTGATGTCGGCGCGCACGCCTGTGTAGCCGTTGGTCGTGTTGCGGTAATCATCCGCCGCCACCAGCCGCCTTGATCCCAGGTTGAGCATCATGCGCCCGAGTTGCAGCCCTAGCGCGCTATTCGGCCCGAACGGGTTTTTCCAGTCCGCGGCGACATAGGCTTGCACCAGTTCGAAGGTGTTGACCTCGTTCGCGCTGATGGCGCTGCCCGGCTTATCGAGATAGGCGCGGCTGTCGAACAGCTCTCCTCCGATCCGGAACGCTCCCGTCCGATATTCGGCGGCCAAGGTGCTGCGGAGAGCAAGCTGCTCATCCTCGCTTCTGAGGCCAACCCTGGGCTGGCCATCCAGCAATTCATGGCGCACCCGCACGCTGCCAGCGAGCTTGAAATCGGACGGATTGCCAATGGCGGCCTGAAGCGTTGGAACGTCGGCCATCGCCTGGCGTGGCAGGAGGAGGGAGGAGGTAGCGGTGAAAAGCGTAGCGCCCAGACGCCAAACCATAAGACATGCTCCTTCGATCGGCGAAGGCCGATAGAGAAGCAACGCTTGAGCACGCGCTGTGCTTGACCGGGAGGTTGCACTGCCCCGGTGCGGTGCCGATATCATCGGGAAACCTGTTTGCCAAGTTCGGCAATGAGTTGGCGATGTTTGTTACTCGGAGAGGCTGCGTGCCGGGCTAGCCGCCGCCGGGCGCATTATGGCCACCCGCAGGCACCGGACCACCGCTGGGCGCGTGCGTATGATCGGGGCTGCTGTCCCAGTCGATATGGTAGAGGTCGAACCGGCGGTCGCGCAGGTTGCGTACCGTGCCCTCGGCTCTGGCCCAGCTGAGGTCGGCGAGGTTGACGTCCGCCATGGTCAACGTTTCGACATTTTCCGTGGACTCCGCCGCTATGCCGTCGCGGGCAAAGGGCAGGTCGCAGGGCGTCAGGATGGCGCTCTGCGCATATTGGATGTCCATATTGTCGACATTGGGCAGATTGCCGACATTGCCGGACATGACCACATAGCATTGGTTTTCGATCGCCCGCGCCTGCGCACAATAGCGCACGCGCATATAGCCAAGGCGCGAGTCGGTGCAGAAGGGCACGAAGATGATGCGTGCGCCCTGGTCCACTAGGCGGCGGGCGAGTTCGGGAAATTCGCTGTCATAACAGATGAGGACGCCGATCGGGCCGCAGTCGGTCTGGATCACATCGAGCGAATCGCCGCCCTTGATGTTCCACCAGAAGGCTTCGTTGGGCGTCGGGTGGATTTTTTCCTGCGTATGCACCGATCCGTCGCGCAGGGCGACATAGGCGATATTCTGGATGTCGCCATCATCCGCGCGCGTGGGATGGGAGCCGCCGATGATGTTGATATTATATTCCAGCGCCATCCGCGTCAGTTCCTTGGTCAGGCGCGGGGTGTAGGCGGTCAGCTTGTCTATCGCTTCGAGCGGCGAGAGCTTCTTCGTTTCGAAGGACAGCAGCGGCAGCGTGAACAGTTCCGGGAAGATGATGAAGTCGGACCGATAATCCGCTGCAACATCAACGAAATATTCGATGTTGCGGATAAATTCATCGAAGTCCGCGACCGCGCGCGCCTGAAGCTGGCAGGTGGCGAGGCGGACGCTTTCGACGCCGCGCGGCACCCGCATTTCGGGTGCCTCGTCGGGATCGACATAGGGGTTACGCCAGACGAGATGGGCGGCGTGGCCGTCCGACTGCTTGTCCTCGGGCAGATAATTTTCAAGGACGCCGAGTGGTTCGAACTGGTTCTTGAGCTGGAAGCTGATGACCTGGTCACGCAACCTGCCCTGGACGACCTTGTCGAGATAATCCGCAGGGCCATCGACCCGGCGTTTCGCGCGCATGTAACCTGGCATGCGGCCCGCGATGACGATGCCGTGCAGATCCAGCTGTTCGGCCAGTTCCTTGCGCTCGTCATAAAGGCGCTGGCCGATGCGCAGGCCGCGCAGCTTGGGATCGACCGCCATCTCATAGCCGTAGAGCCATTCACCGGCCGCGCTGTGCCGGGTGCCGAAACCGTTGGCGGTGATTTCCTCCCAATCGTGGAAGGAGAATGCCATCGACCGGCTGACCCGCATGGTCGCGCAATAGCCGACGACCTTGTTGTCGTAGAGCGCGACGAAGCAGCCGTCGGGGAAATTGTTGATCTGGCCGCGAAGGGTGGCGAGCGAGTAATTGGCCATGCCGGGATAGACGCGCGCGATCAGCCGCTGAATGCCGCGCACGTCGGAAGGAACCGCAGTGCGGACCTCCAATCGCTTGCGTGTTGCTGTCGTCATCGCCGATCTCCCGCCATGGAAAAGGCGGCGCCGTGGTGCGGCACCGCCTTATTCCGTTTCCGTACTGAATGCCTAGAAGGCTGCATCAGTTCCGAGAAATCAGTTCCACTTGCCCATGGCGGTTTCGAGGTTCGCGCGGATCGCCTCGAAGAACTGCTCGGTGGTCATCCATGCCTGATCCGGACCGATCAGCAGGGCAAGATCCTTGGTCATCGCGCCGCTTTCGACGGTTTCGATGCAGACCTTTTCCAGCGTCTCGGCGAACTTGGTGACGTCCGGCGTGTCGTCGAATTTGCCGCGATAGGCCAGGCCCTGCGTCCAGGCGAAGATCGACGCGATCGGGTTGGTCGACGTCTGCTTGCCTTGCTGGTGCTGGCGATAGTGGCGGGTGACGGTGCCGTGCGCGGCTTCCGCCTCGACCGTCTTGCCATCGGGCGAGAGCAGGACGGAGGTCATGAGGCCGAGCGAGCCGAAGCCCTGCGCCACGGTGTCGGACTGCACGTCGCCGTCATAATTCTTGCACGCCCAGACGAAGTTGCCGTTCCACTTGAGTGCGGATGCGACCATGTCGTCGATCAGGCGGTGTTCGTAGACGATGCCGGCAGCCTTGAACTTGTCGGCGAATTCGGCATCGAACACTTCCTGGAACAGGTCCTTGAAGCGGCCGTCATAGGCCTTGAGGATCGTGTTCTTGGTGGACAGATACACAGGCCAGCCACGCAGCAGGCCATAGTTGAAGCTGGCCTTGGCGAAGTCGCGGATCGATTCGTCGAGGTTGTACATGCCCATGGCGACGCCCGCATCGGGGAATTCGAACACGTCGAATTCCAACTGGTCGCCATTGGTGCCCACCCACTTCATGGTCAGCTTCCCCGGGCCGGGGACGCGGAAGTCGGTGGCGCGATACTGGTCGCCAAAGGCGTGACGGCCGATGACGATCGGGTCGGTCCAGCCGGGGACCAGGCGGGGCACGTTCTGGATCACGATCGGCTCGCGGAAGACGACGCCGCCCAGGATGTTGCGGATCGTGCCGTTGGGCGACTTCCACATCTTCTTGAGCTTGAATTCCTCGACGCGGGCTTCGTCGGGCGTGATGGTGGCGCACTTCACGCCGACGCCATATTGCTTGATCGCATTGGCGCAATCGACGGTGACCTGATCTTCCGTCGCGTCGCGATTCTCGACCGACAGATCATAATATTTGAGGTCGATGTCGAGATAGGGGAGGATGAGGCGTTCACGGATCCACTGCCAGATGATCCGCGTCATTTCGTCGCCGTCGATCTCCACGACAGGGTTTTTGACCTTGATCTTCGCCATGCGCCTCTTCGCCTTCTTCGTTTGGATGGAATTGCGACACGCCCTAGGGAAAGCGGCGGCAATGTTCAACAGCGCAATGGCGGCTGATGGGGCATCGCACTTGCCATGCCCCGGTGCAGGATCGGACGTTGTCACTGCAAGTGACTGTCCCTAAAGACAGGTGCCATGGAAAATGACGAAATCACCGTCGCCTTGGGCGGCAATGTGAAGTGGCGCTTCCCTACGGTCCATCCGGAGGGGATGAAATTCGGCCTGATCGCCGCCGCGATCACGGCAGTGCTGTTCCTGGTGGGGTGGACGATACCCGGCTGGCTGATGGTGATGGTGACGATCTGGGTGTTCGCCTTCTTCCGCGATCCGGTGCGCGCCGTGCCGCAGGATGAAACAGCGATCGTCGCACCCGCCGATGGCCTGGTGACGCTGATCCAGCGCGTGCCGCCGCCGCGCGAGATGGCCGGAGCCGACGGCCTGGGCGACCAGCCGATGATCCGCGTGTCGATCTTCATGAGCGTGTTCGACGTCCACATCAATCGCACCCCGATAGGCGGGACGGTGAAATCGGTCGTCTATATTTCCGGCAAGTTCCTGAATGCCGACCTCGACAAGGCGAGCGAGGATAATGAGCGCCAGCACATATTGGTGGAACGCCATGACGGCTTGCGGGTCGGCTTCACCCAGATTGCCGGGCTCGTGGCCCGGCGGATCGTGCCGTTCGTGAAGCCTGGCGACATGATCGCTGCGGGGCAGCGCATCGGGCTCATCCGCTTTGGCAGCCGCGTCGACGTCTATCTCCCAGCCGGAACGGCGCCGCGCGTCGTTCTGGGGCAAAGGACCGTTGCAGGCGAGACTATCCTCGGCCAGATTGGCGACATGCGGGTCATTTCGGGTATACAGCAATGAGGCAGCGGCGCGCTATCCCCCGTGGGCTTCGCCGGGGCATCACGCTGCGGATGGTTGCGCCCAATGCCGTCACGGCCATGGCGCTATGCTTCGGCCTGACCGGGGTACGCTATGGCATTTCCGGCGAGTGGGAGAGGGCGGTCCTCTCCATCCTGATCGCAGGCGTGCTGGATGGGCTCGATGGCCGCATCGCCCGGCTGCTGCGTGGGGAAAGCCGATTCGGCGCTGAACTCGACTCCTTGTCGGACTCCATTGCCTTCGGTGTCGCGCCAGCATTGATCCTGTACCTCTGGTCGCTGCAAGCGATGCCGAAATTCGGCTGGATCTTCGCGCTGGCACATGCACTGTCCTGCGCGCTCCGCCTGGCGCGCTTCAACGCCAATATCGACGCGGACATACAGCCGCATAAGTCGGCGGGTTTCCTGACCGGGGTCCCCGCGCCTGCGGGCGCAGGGCTGGCGTTCGTGCCGCTCTATCTTTGGCTGGTCACGGGCGAAGAAATATTCCGGGCCTGGTATGTGGTGGCGCCCTGGACAGCCTTTACCGCTTTCCTGATGATTTCGAGCATTGCCACCTACAGCTGGTCAGCGCTGCGGCTGCGCAAGCGGATCAGGCTGGAGGCTATTGCGGTCGCCGGACTGTTGGCGGCGCTGCTGCTCACCGATCCCTGGCTCACCTTGCTGGCGATATGCGCGGTTTATCTGGCGACCATCCCGTTCGGGATCATGTCCTATGCTCGCGTCCGGAGGCAGAGGCTGGCAGCCGCGTCCTGATCAGATCAGGCGGCGAAGACGCCCGACGGCGCCACTGCAGGAACAGTGCGCCGGTCCGGGTTCACGCGGCGGCGGCTGATCCGCAGATGATAGACCGGCGGCTGTTGGGGAATGGGTTCGAACAGCAAGGCGGCCGCCATCTTTTCATGATAAAGTGCGAACATGCCGACGATGACGCCTGCGGCCAGAAGGAAGGCCGCGAAAAATACCGTAGCTGCAACAATGGTGAACATGAGACCGCTCACTCTTCCTGTCCTAAGAACCATGGGTTCTGATTGAAGGAGCAAACCGGCCAAGGCTTCGTTTTGTTCCCATGTTCACTTTATGTTCTAGTTTCCAGCGCCCGTCAAGTCTTGCGTTGCTGCTCGCCACCCGTTAAGGGCCGCGCCATTCCACATGGGAATCGCACATATCCGGTGCTGATGGCGTGATGCTGCCAGTTCCTGATTCCCAGAGGTCAAACCGGAAGGAGATAAGATTATGGCGGCACCTGTCGTCACCATGCACCAATTGATCGAGGCTGGCGCCCACTTCGGCCACCAGACCCACCGCTGGAATCCGCGCATGAAGCCGTACATCTTCGGCGAGCGCAACGGCATCCACATCCTCGACCTGTCGCAGACCGTGCCGCTGTTCGGCCGTGCGCTTGACTTCGTGTCGGCGACTGTCGCTGCTGGCGGCAAGGTGCTGTTCGTCGGCACCAAGCGCCAGGCGCAGGACCCGATCGCTGAAGCTGCCCGCAAGTCGGGCCAGCACTTCGTCAACCACCGCTGGCTGGGCGGCATGCTCACCAACTGGAAGACGATTTCGGGTTCGATCAAGCGTCTGAAGACCCTTGAAGAGAAGCTGTCGGGCGACACCCACGGCTTCACCAAGAAGGAAGTCCTTCAGATGACCCGCGAGCGCGAGAAGCTCGAACTGTCGCTGGGCGGCATCCGCGACATGAACGGCATTCCCGATGTCATGTTCGTGATCGACGCCAACAAGGAAGAACTGGCGATCAAGGAAGCCAACACGCTCGGCATCCCGGTCGTCGCGATCCTCGATTCGAACGTCTCGCCCGACGGCATCGCTTTCCCGGTTCCGGCGAATGACGACGCCAGCCGCGCGATCCGCCTCTATTGCGACGCCATCGCCGCCGCCGCCACCAAGGGCAACCGTGGTGCGCAGCAGGCTTCGGGCGTTGACATCGGCGCGCTGGACGAGCCGGAAGCCGAAGAGGTCGCCGTCCAGGCCTGATCCCGCGGTCTTTGAACTGCAAGATTGACAGGCTAGGGCGCGCTCCACCGGACCGCGCCCTAGTCCATATTTGAACCATTAAACTTTAGGAGCCGAAACATGGCCGAGATTACCGCCGCCGCCGTCAAGGAACTGCGCGACCGTTCGGGCGCGGGCATGATGGACTGCAAGAAGGCGCTCGCCGAAGCCAATGGCGACATGGAAGCCGCCGTCGACTGGCTGCGCGCCAAGGGTCTTGCCGCTGCGCAGAAGAAGTCGAGCCGCACCGCCGCTGAAGGTCTGGTCGGCGTTGCCGTCGCTGGCACCAAGGGCGTTGCCGTCGAAGTGAACAGCGAAACCGACTTCGTCGCCAAGAACGACCAGTTCCAGGATTTCGTCCGCACCGTAGCCCAGGTTGCTCTGCAGAGCGGCGCGACCGATGCCGAGACGCTCTCGTCGCAGGCTCACCCGGCCGGTGGCACGATTTCCGAAAAGCTGGTGTCGAACATCGCCACCATCGGTGAGAACCAGACCCTGCGCCGCGTCGGTCAGCTGGAAGTGAGCCAGGGCGTCGTTGTGCCCTACGTTCACAACGCAGCTGCTCCTGGCCTTGGCAAGATCGGCGTGCTGGTCGCGCTGGAAGGCGATGCGCCTGCCGACGTTCTGGAGCCGCTGGGCAAGCAGATCGCGATGCACATCGCGGCTGCCTTCCCGCTGGCCCTGTCGGCTGCCGACATCGATCCGGCCCTGCTGGAGCGTGAGCGCGCGATTGCCGCGGAAAAGGCAGCCGAATCGGGCAAGCCCGCCGAGATCGTCGCCAAGATGGTCGACGGTTCGGTCGCGAAGTACGCCAAGGAAAATGCGCTGCTCAGCCAGCTGTTCGTGATGGACAACAAGACGCCGATCGCCGACGTCGTTGCCAAGGCAGCGAAGGACGCAGGCAAGTCGATCACGCTGAAGAATTATGTCCGCTTCCAGCTCGGTGAGGGCATCGAGAAGGAAACGAGCGACTTCGCGGCTGAAGTTGCTGCGGCTGCGGGCGTCTGATCCCGGCCTGACCTGACAGAGCGTTCGGTTCGGGCGGCGCGTAGGAAGCAACGCTTCTCGACAAGCGGCTCGAACACGCTAAGGACTTCACAGAATGGCGCGCGCTGCCTAAGGTGCGCGCCATTCCTTTGTCTGCTCGAATAGATGGAATTTTACCCCGCATGACTCGTCCGCCGTTCAAGCGCATATTGCTGAAACTCTCGGGCGAAGTGCTGATGGGGCAGGGGCAGTTCGGCATCGAACCGGAGACGGTGAACCGCGTTGCGACGGAAATCGCGGCGGCCAAGGACGCAGGCTTTGAAATTTGCGTCGTGGTCGGCGGGGGTAATATCTTCCGGGGCCTGGCAGGCGCGGCCAAGGGCTTCGACCGCACCAGCGCCGATTATATGGGCATGCTCGCGACCGTGATGAACGCATTGGCGGTGCAGAACGCGCTGGAGAAGATCGGCTATGACACGCGTGTGCAGTCGGCGATCCCGATGGCGTCGGTGTGCGAGCCCTATATCCGGCGCAAGGCCGTGCGGCACATGGAAAAGGGCCGGATCGTCATCTTCGCGGCGGGTACGGGCAGCCCCTTCTTCACCACGGATACCACGGCGGCGCTGCGTGCGGCCGAGATGAACTGCGACGCGCTGTTCAAGGGCACCAGCGTCGATGGCATCTATAATGCTGACCCCAAGAAGGTTCCGGACGCGGCGCGCTATGATCAGATCAGCTTCGACAAGGTGCTGAACGACAATCTCAAGGTGATGGATGCGAGCGCCATTGCCCTGTGCCGTGAAAACAATATCCCCATCGTCGTTTTCAACATCCGCGAAACCGGCAATCTTGCAAAGGTGCTGGCCGGTGACGGGGTTGCGACGATCGTACAAAATCAGGAGCGCTGAAAGACCATGGCTCAATATGACAAGGCCGACCTCGAACGCCGCATGCACGGCGCTGTCGAATCGCTGAAGGGCGATCTCTCCGGCCTGCGCACCGGCCGGGCCAATATCCAGCTGCTCGATCCCGTGACGGTCGAGGTCTATGGCGCCCACATGCCGCTCAACCAGGTGGCGACCGTCTCTGCGCCTGAACCGCGCATGCTGTCGGTGCAGGTCTGGGACAAGAGCAATGTCGGTCCCTGCGACAAGGCGATCCGCTCGGCGGGGCTTGGCCTCAATCCGATCGTCGACGGGCAGACGCTGCGCCTGCCGATCCCGGACCTCACCGAGGAACGGCGCAAGGAACTGGCCAAGCTCGCCAGCAAATATGCCGAAGGCGCGCGGGTCGCCGTGCGCAACGTGCGCCGCGACGGTATGGACAGCCTGAAGACCGACGAGAAGAAGGGCGAGATCAGCGAAGACGAGCGCAAGCGACTGGAAACCGAGGTGCAAAAGCTGACCGATAGCACCATCGCCGACATCGACGCTGCGGCGGCGGCCAAGGAGAAGGAAATTCTCGGTCACTGAGCCGGGGTCCTTGTCCGTGTCCAACACGCTCCGACACTTCTGATGGCCACCCAAGCCAAATCCGACTTTGCTCATGACGGTGCGCCCGGCCATGGTGCGCGGCACGTCGCCATCATCATGGACGGCAATGGCCGATGGGCAAAGAAACGGTTCCTGCCGCGTATCGCCGGTCACAGGGCGGGGGTGGAGGCCGTGCGCAAGGTGGCGCGCGCGGCGCATGAGCTTGGGCTGGAGTGCCTGACGCTCTACGCCTTCTCGTCGGAAAACTGGAAGCGCCCCGCGAGCGAGGTTGCGGACCTGATGGGCCTGCTGCGGCGCTTCATTGAATCCGACCTCGACGAATTTCATGCCAACGGCGTGCGCTTGCGGGTGATCGGCAACTACCGAGCGCTTGACGCTTCATTGGTCGACATGATTGACGGCGCGGTTGCGCGGACGGCGGGGAACAGCGGCCCGATCGTGGCGATTGCCCTCAACTATGGCGCCCAGGACGAACTGGTGCGGGCGGCACAGGCTATCGCGCTGCGGGTGCGCGCAGGCGAGGTCGATCCGGCCGCCATCAGCCTGGAAGATGTGGCGGCAGGGCTCGATACGGCCGATCTGCCACCTTTGGATTTGCTGATCCGCACTTCGGGTGAGCAGCGGCTGAGCAATTTCATGTTGTGGCAGGCCGCCTATGCCGAGCTTTATTTCACCGACACGCTCTGGCCCGATTTCGACGCGCGGGCACTTGCCAAGGCGCTGGATGCCTTTCGCCTGAGGGACCGCCGTTTCGGCGGGCTTTGACCCATGTCGAATGAGCTTCGTATCCGCGCGGTCGTTGGCCTGCTGCTTATCCTTCTTGCCTCCGCAGCGCTCTATTTCGGCGGCTTCTTCTTCTGGCTTTTGCTCGTAGTGGCTGGCGTGCTGATGCAGGGCGAGTGGGGCGATTTGGCCCGCGCATCGCCCGAGCATCGTCGGCTTTCGATGTTCGCGGTCTCCGTGCCGCTGGCGCTACTTTGCCCCTTGGCGGCGGGGCTGTCCTGGACGGCCTTCACCCTTGCGGTGGCGGCTTTCTTCTTCGTGATCCTCGTCACGCGATCAGGCAGGCTGGCGCTCGGCGTGCTTTACGTCTTCGTGCCGGTCGCGGCGCTGATTTTCCTTCGTGAGCAGCAGCCGGGCGGCTTGCTGCTTGCCTTCTGGGCATTATCGCTGGTGTGGGCGACGGACATTGGCGCCTATTTCGCGGGGCGCGCGATCGGCGGACCCAAGCTCGCGCCTAGGGTCAGCCCCTCCAAGACTTGGGCAGGGCTCGGCGGCGGTGTGTTGGCCGCGCTGGTCCTCGGTTTCGTCCTCCACCGCTTCGCCGGATTGCCGATCCAGCTTGCCGCTGCAAGCGGGCTTCTGGCAGTTGCCGCGCAGCTTGGCGATCTTCTGGAAAGCGCGATGAAGCGCCGGGCGGGGGTCAAGGACAGCGGTAACCTGCTGCCCGGCCATGGCGGCGTGATGGACCGGCTGGACGGCGTAGTGGCCGCCGCGCCGATTGCCGCTCTCTTCTATCTTTTTCTGGTGTTTCCATGACGCGCAAAGTTTCCATCTTCGGCGCGACGGGTTCCGTCGGCATGTCGACGCTCGACCTCATCCAGCGCGATGCGCAAGCCTTTCAGGTGGTCGCCCTCACCGCCCATAGCGATGTCGATGGTCTCGCCAAGCTGGCGCGCGAATGCAACGCGCAGATGGCGGTAATCGGCGACCCGGCGCGCTATGATGCGTTGAAATCGGCTTTGTCGGGATCCGGCGTCGAGGCTGCCGCGGGCGAGGCCGCTCTGGTCGAGGCAGCACAAGCAGGCGCGGACTGGAGCATGGCCGCGATCGTTGGTTGCGCAGGGTTGCGGCCGACAATGGCTGCGTTGCAGGCAGGCGGAACGGTCGCGCTCGCCAACAAGGAATCACTTGTCTCGGCGGGCGCTCTGATGATGGACGCGGCAGTCCAGTCGGGGGCAACCCTGCTGCCGGTCGACAGCGAACATAATGCCATTTTCCAGTGCCTTGCCGGTAGCCGCCTGGATGATGTGGCAAGGATCATCCTGACCGCGAGCGGCGGCCCCTTCCGCACGCGCAGTCGGGAAGAAATGCGCGACATCACGCCAGCCCAGGCCGTGGCGCATCCCAATTGGTCGATGGGCGCGAAGATCAGCGTCGACAGCGCGACGATGATGAACAAGGGCCTGGAACTGATCGAGGCCGCGCATCTGTTTCCGGTGGGGTTGGATCGCATCGAGATATTGGTCCATCCCCAATCGATCATCCACTCTATGGTCGAATATCGCGATCGTTCGACGCTGGCGCAGCTGGGATCGCCGGACATGCGCATTCCCATCGCCAGCGCCCTTGCCTGGCCCGGCCGGATGGAGACACCCTGCCAACCGCTCAACCTCGCGCAGGCAGGGCGCCTCGATTTCGAGGCTCCGGACGAGGTTCGCTTTCCCGCGCTCCGCCTGGCGCGGCAGGCGGCGGAGCAGGGGGGGCTTGCGCCTGCAATCCTGAATGCGGCCAATGAAGTGGCGGTGGCGGCCTTTCTTAAAGAGGCCATCGGCTTCCTTGATATCGCCATGATTGTGGAGGACGTTCTGAACCGCTATAGCGCCCCAGAGCCAAGCGGTATCGACGATGTGCTGGAAGCGGATGCACAGGCGCGACGCATGGCGGGCCAAGTGATGGAAAGATTGACTGCTTGATCCAAAATCCCGGGTTCCTGCTGACGGTCCTCGCCTTTGTAGCGGTCATCGGGCCGCTGGTGTTCGTGCACGAACTCGGCCATTACCTTGTGGGCCGCTGGTTCGGCGTCAAGGCGGAGGCTTTTTCGATCGGCTTCGGCCCGGAACTGGCGGCATGGGTTGATAAGCGCGGCACACGCTGGCGCATCGGTGCACTTCCCCTTGGTGGCTATGTCCGCTTCAAGGGCGACATGAACGCCGCCAGCCAGACGGACCCCGCCTGGCTTCAGCTTCCGCCAAGCGAGCGCGCCGAAAGCTTCCCGGCCAAGCCCTTGTGGCAGAAGGCGGCGATCGTCGCGGCCGGGCCCTTTATCAATTTCCTCTTCGCCATTCTCATCCTGTCCGCATTCGCGTTCGTTTACGGTGAGAGCCGGACACCCGCCGTCGCGGGGAAGGTGCAGGTCGGTAGCGCGGCCGCTGAGGCGGGCATACAGGCTGGCGATCGCATCCTGTCGCTGAACGGCCGGGAGATGACGACCTTCGACGACCTTCGCCTTTATGCGCAGATCCGTCCGGGCGAGCCGGTGACGATGGTCATCGAAAGATCGGGCAAGACGATTGAGAAGCAGGGCCGGGTCGGTGCGGTTCAGGAGCAGGATGGCTTTGGCAACAGGTTCAAGGTCGGGCGGCTCGGCATTGCTCCCGCGCAGCCGGTGATCGAGCCGGTCGAACTTTGGCGCGCGCCTGCCGTTGCGCTCAAGCAGACCGGGCAGATCATTCGCACCATGGTCGAAACGCTAGGGCAGATATTGGGCGGCGGCCGGTCGGTGAAGGAATTGGGCGGCCCGCTCAAGATCGCAGAGGTTTCGGGCCAGGCGGCAACATTGGGGGTGGAGAGCTTCGTGTTCTTCATGGCTCTCATTTCGATTAACTTGGGGTTCATCAACCTGTTGCCAATCCCCATGCTGGATGGCGGACATCTGCTGTTTTACGGGGTGGAGGCGATACAGCGCAGGCCCGTCAGTGCGCGGGTGCAGGAATGGGCGTACCGATCGGGTCTGGCAGTCCTTTTGGCCATGATGATGCTGGTGACTTTCAACGATTTATCTTCTTTCGGGCTCTGGGAACGCCTGTCCGGCTTGATCGGCTAAGCTGTATCGGGCAGGGAGGCGCGATTTAGCGCCGTGTTTCCCGGCGTGAACGAACATATGCTTTTTTGTAAAAGGGTAGAGCGGGTGACAGCGATGATGAGCAGCAAGAGACAGCGCCCGGTTGTCGCGGCCCTTCTGGCAACGACGATGATGGGCGGCCTGTCCGCGGTTCCCGCTTTGGCGCAGGACGCGGCGCAGCCTGCCGCTCCCGTTCCGGCCGTCGCGCCCGCAGCCGGCACCATCCGCAGCATCAGCGTCGTGGGTCAGCAGCGCCTGGAACCCGATACGGTGCTGTCCTACACCAAGCTTCGCATCGGGCAGCCCTTTACCCAGGAATCGCTCGATCAGGCGCTGCGTGATCTTTACGAGACCGAACTGTTCGCAGACGTTCAGATCCGCAACGATAATGGCGCGCTCACCATTGAAGTGAAGGAAAATCCGGTCATCAACCGCATCGTGCTGGAAGGCAACAAGCGGTTGAAGGAAGACAAGATCCGTCCGGAGATCAAGCTCGCCCCGCGCCAGATCTATACCCGGTCCAAGGTCCGCGCCGATGTCGCCCGCATTATCGAACTTTACCGCCGCCAAGGCCGCTTCGCCGCGACCGTCGAGCCCAAGATGGTGCAGCTCGACCAGAATCGCGTCGATATCGTCTTTGAAATTTCGGAGGGGCCCAAGTCCAAGGTCCGCCAGATCAACATCATCGGCAATGACAAGTTCAACGATGGCGAACTGCGCAGCCAGATGGTGACGAAGCAGTCGCGCTGGTTCCGCGTCTTCTCCTCCGGCACCAGCTACGATCCCGATCGCCTGGCCTATGACCAGCAGAAGCTGCGGCAATTCTACCTGACCGAAGGCTATGCGGATTTCCGCGTTATTTCGGCCGTCGCGGAGCTGACGCCCGACAAGCAGGACTTCATCATCACCTATGTGGTCGAGGAAGGGCAGCGCTACAAGTTCGGTGACGTGAAGGTCGAATCCGACATTCGCGACCTGTCGGGCGCGTCGCTCACCAAGACGCTGCCGATGAAGAAGGGCGATTGGTACAACGCCAAGCAGGTCGAGGACACGGTCGATACGCTCAGCCAGACGGCGGGCCTGTTCGGCTATGCCTTTGCCGACGTGCAGCCGGACTTCAACCGCGACAAGGACAGCCTGACGATGGGGATCAATTTCCGCATCGCCAACGCACCGCGCGTCTATGTCGAGCGGGTGGACATCAACGGCAACACGCTGACCCAGGACAAGGTGGTCCGCCGCGAATTCCGACTGGCGGAAGGCGACGCGTTCAACAGCTTCCTCGTCAAGCGGTCGAAGGACCGGATCAACTCGCTTGGTTTCTTCCAGGAAAAGCTGGACATCGAACAGAAGCCGGGCTCGGCGCCCGACCGCATCGTGCTGGAAACCAACGTCCAGGAAAAATCGACCGGCGAGCTGTCGCTGTCGGCAGGCTTCTCCTCGCTGGAGCGCTTCATCGTCGCGGCGTCGATCACGCAGCGCAACTTCCGCGGCAAGGGCCAGGAACTGCGCACCAGCGTCAATTATTCCAGCTATTCCAAGTCGGTCGAAGTGGGCTTCACCGAGCCCTATTTCATGGACAAGAATATCGCGCTGGGCGGCGATATCTATCGGCGCGATCTGAACAGCTTCCGTTATCTCAACAACAATGATCGCGATACAACATACAAGCAGACCACGACCGGGTTTCAGATCCGCGCTGGTGTGCCGATCACCGAATATATGTCGCTGGCGCTGCGCTACAGCCTCAACCTGGATGATGTGAGCCTCGATGAGGACACATATTACACCAACGGGGCTTGCGATCCGATCCTGGCGGGCCGCTATCTCTGCGACGCGATCGGCAAGCGGACGACGTCATCGCTTGGCTATTCGCTGATCTACGACAATCGCGACAACCGCATTCGTCCGACGCGCGGCCATAATGTTGTGTTGAGTCAGGATTTCGCGGGCCTGGGCGGCAGCGTCAAATATATCCGCACGCGTTTCAATGGGTCGAAGTTCTGGCCATTGGGCGGCGGGTTCATCTTCTCGCTTTCGGCTGAGGGTGGATATATTCATTCCCTCGAAGGGGAGCGTCGCGATGCTTCCGGAGCGTTGGTGGACAAGGTGCGCCTGACCGACCGCTTCTTTCTTGGTAATCCGCAAATTCGTGGGTTTGACATTCGTGGGATCGGGCCGCGCATCAAGCGTTACTCTCTGATCCAAGACCCGGATAATCCGGGTGCGTTTATCCGCAACAACGACAATAACAATACCCGGGACGACGCACTCGGCGGCAAGATCTACTATCTTGCGCGTGCGGAAGTGGAAATTCCGCTTGGTTCTGGCGCGCGCGAAATGGGGCTTCGTCCCTCAATTTTCGTGGACGCAGGTGCTGTTGCTGGATTGCGTGATCCTCAAGAGACTAGATTCGGCGGGTTCTGTTCACTCACGCCTCTGCCAAATACCAACAATCCAGCTTTGGCTCCTGTGCGTACGACGAATAATGAACTCGGTAATTGTACCGGGGTTGCCCCTTCGGGATACCAGGCGGCCTATCTCGACGGCACCGGATTTGAAGAAGTTTATCTCGGCGACACACTCAAGCCGCGCGTGTCTGTGGGCTTTGGCGTCAACTGGAACTCGCCGTTCGGGCCGTTCCGCATCGACATCGCCAAGGCCCTGCTCAAGGAACCAGGGGACGATACTCAGCTCATCAGCTTCAACGTAGGGACTCAATTCTAATGAATAAGATGCTCAAGGCCGCGGCGCTTGCTCTTGCGCCCATGACTGCCATCGCGCTCTCCAGCGTGCCTGCCGCAGCTCAGTCTAAGACCGGGATCGCCGTTGCAGACCTGCAGCGGGCAGTCGCCACCAGCTCGGCCTATACCACCGCCCGCTCGCAGATTCAGACCACCTACAAGGCGCAGATCGACAGCTTCACCGCGCGCAAGAATGCGATCGACGCTGATTTGAAGTCGAAGGGCTCTGCGCTCGAAGCGGCCATGAAGGCTGCGGGCAACAAGCCAACGCCCGCCATCCAGACCCAGTATGAGGCCTATCAGAAGGCCGGTCAGAACGGCCAGGCCGAACTGCAGCGCCTGGGCCAGCCGATCGCGCTCGCCAACGCTTATGTCGAAGAGCAGATTTCGGCCAAGCTGTCGGACGCGCTGAAGTCGGCGATGACGAAGGCGAAGGTGGACCTGATCCTCGCCCCCGACGCGACCGTCTCCTACCAGCCGAGCGTGGATATCACGCAGCAGGTGGTGACGGAGCTCAACGCGCTGGTGCCGAGCGTGGGCATCACGCCGCCCGCGGGCTGGCAGCCCGGCGGCGCGCGCGGTAGGC
>NZ_OBMU01000001.1:945876-981910 GCF_900218065.1 Novosphingobium sp. Chol11
CGCGCGGTCAGGCGCCGACGCCTGCCGCCGCGGCTCCCGCCAACCCGTCGCAGCAGCCGACCTCGCGCTGATATCGGCCGATGACGGGGGAAGTTGAAGCGGCACCAGCCGCCGTGGGTGCCATCGATATTCGTGGCATCATGGCAGCGCTGCCGCACCGCTATCCGATGCTGCTCGTCGACCGCGTGGCCAATCTCGTGCGCAACGAGAAGATCCACGCGGTCAAGGCCGTCTCGATCAACGAATCATTCTTCCAGGGACATTTTCCTGGCCGCCCGATCATGCCGGGCGTGTTGATCGTCGAAGCGATGGCGCAGGCAGCAGGCGTGCTGACGGTCGAAACGCTCGATCTGCGCGGCTCGGGCAAGCTGGTCTATTTCATGAGCATCGACGGGGCCAAGTTCCGCAACCCGGTGGAGCCGGGCTGCTTGCTCGACCTGCATGTCGAACTGCTCCAGATTCGGGGCCGGGTCTGCAAATTCGTCGGCAAGGCATCGGTGGACGGCAAGCTGTGCGCCGAAGCAAACTTTGTCGCGATGATCGCCGATCCGCCGACAGACTAAAGGCCGCGCGGGGCTTGCGTTTGTGGGAAATCCCATGTAACCGCGCGCCTTCGCAAGATTTCGCATCCATGGCCGGTCGGAAACCGGCCCATTGACGGAGCAGACCCATGAAGGCCGATACCCACCCCGATTACCACTTCATCACCGTCCAGATGACCGACGGCAGCACCTTCCGCACCCGTTCGACCTGGGGCAAGGAAGGCGATACGATGGCGCTCGACATCGATCCGAAGTCGCACCCGGCGTGGACCGGCGGCCAGCGTCAGCTGGAGCAGGGCGGCCAGGTGGCGCGCTTCAACAAGCGCTTTGGCGGCCTGACGCTGAAGAAGTAATCGCTTCCATTTTGGAACGCATGGGAAGGGCGCCTTATCGGCGCCCTTTTTGTATGTAATTGATATTGGCGATGCGTGGCCGAGGACGTTCCCTCCCGTAAGAGGAAGGGGTAGGAGAGAGGCGAGGGGAGCGCGAGTCTGGTCTGGCCTTTGAATGGGGCGTTGTCGCGCAGGCCCACCCCCGGCCCCTCCCGCTTGCGGGAGGGGAGCATCGTCACACTCCGCTCGGCCGGATATCAGCTCGCCGCGCGGTCCTTGTCCAGAAACGCCGCGACATCATCCAACACGATATCCTTCGACAGGAACGTCTTCCCGATGCCTCGCGCGAGCAGGAAGGGCAGGGTGCCTGCCGCCATCTTCTTGTCGTGCAGCATATGGGCCACCAAGGCCGCGCCGTCCGCTTTCACATGGGCGCTGCCAAGATCATGCGGCAGGCCCACCGACTTCAGATGCGCCGTCACCCGATGCGCATCCTCCGGCGGGCACAGCCCCAGCCGCGCGGAATAGCGGAACGCGAGCGCCATGCCCGCCGCCACGCCTTCGCCATGCAGCAACAGATCGGAAAAGCCCGTATCCGCCTCCAGCGCATGTCCGAACGTATGGCCAAGGTTCAGCAGCGCGCGACGGCCGGATGTTTCGCGCTCATCGTCGGCGACGATAGCCGCCTTCGCACGGACGCTGCGCTCAATCGCGAACTCGCGGGCATCGCGATCGCCGGTCAGCAGCCGATGTCCCTCAGCTTCACACCATGCGAAAAATTCGGGATCGTCAATCAGGCCATATTTCACGACCTCGGCATAGCCCGCGCGCGTTTCACGATGCGGCAGGCTGTCGAGGGTGGATGGATCGATCAGGACCAGGCTCGGCTGATAGAAGCTGCCGATCAGATTCTTGCCCGCGCTCGCGTTGATCGCGGTCTTTCCTCCAACCGAACTGTCGACCTGGGCGAGCAACGTCGTTGGCACCTGGATAAAGTGGCAGCCGCGCTTCAGGATGGATGCGGCGAAACCGACAAGGTCGCCGATCACGCCGCCGCCCAGCGCCACGACATGGTCGCCGCGCTCCACTTCCAGAGCCAATAGCTGATCGAGCAATTGCTCAAGGTGGCGCCAGCTCTTCGTCTGCTCGCCAGCAGGCAGGATGATGGCCTGAACCGCGACACCAGTGCTGCGCAGGCTGTTTTCCAGCCGGGGCAGCTGTGCCTTCGCGACATTGGCGTCGGTCACGACCACCATCCTGCCGCCCCTGGCATAGGAGCCAAGATGACCCGCCGCGCGATCCAGCGCGCCTTGTTCGATCACGATGTCATAGCTGCGCGCATCCAGCGCGACGCGGACTATTGCCATGCCGCCAATTTCTCCAAAATGCTCTCGACCGCCACTTCATGCGGCGCGGCAATGCTCTTCACGTGGATGGGGGCCAACGAGTAGACCGGGTTCCGAATTGCCGCCAATTCGGTCAGCACGACGCGGGGGTCCTTACCTTTCAATAATGGGCGGCCTTCCCTCCGCGATACCCGATCGACCAGCGTATCGATGTCGGCGTCCAGCCATATCGCGGTCGCCTGGTCAAGGATCAGGGCGCGCGTATCTTCCTGCATGAACGCGCCGCCGCCGGTGGCGATCACCTTGGGCTCATCGTCCAGCAACCGGGCGATCACCCGTCGTTCGCCATCACGGAAATAGCCCTCGCCATAGCGTTCGAACATTTCCGTGATGGTCATGCCCGCGGCCTTTTCGATCTCTTCGTCAGCATCCACGAAGGCAAGGCCGAGCCGCGCTGCCAGCCTGCGTCCGACCGTCGATTTGCCGACGCCCATCATCCCTATCAGGACGATGGAACCGCGCTTTGACTGCGGAGGCACGGATTTGCTGTTTCGCTGCATTGCGGAGGGGGCTATACATCCCCCCGTCGCGGAGGCAAATCGCAACTTTCCTCAACTAGACGGCTAGGCCGCACAAGGATCCATGAGAAGCAATCGTTCCTTCAGCACCTTCGAAAGCAGCTCACGCCGTCGCGGGACGCGCCTGCCACTCATTCCCATTGTTCTGATCGTCCTGCTTGCGGGTCTCGTCGCGCTGCTTTGGTCGCGTGGCGGCGAACAGCCGCAGCAGCGGGTGGAAAAGACCATTCCCGCCGAAAAGCTGGGCAAATAAGTTCATGCGTCAAAGCCGGGTGAATGCGAAATGGGCGCTGGGGACGCTGGCGTTCGCTCTCGCGCTGCCGGTGATTGCGCAGGAGTCGCCGGAATCGCTCCTGCCCCCGGGTTTCGGAGAGGCGCCTCCGGCACCACCGGCTTCCGCGCCTCAGCCCGCGCGTCCGGCAACCCCCGGCGCGCCTGTGCCGATGGTTCAGCCCTTGCCCCTCAGCAGCGACGTACCGTCTGCGGACAACGACTTGGCGGGCGAGGCGGTGGATGAGCTGTCCGAGGAAGAGCTGGCGGCGCAGAAGCAGAAATATGATCTGCCCCCCGGCGCGCAGCGGTCGCTAGACCGTGTCGGGCCGCTCACGCCCGCGCGGCTCGGCCTGGAACCTGATGCATTTGGCGGCCAGTCCGGCCTGTTTCTCGCGACATTGATGAAGGAAACGCGCGCGCCGGTCACGTCGCGCTGGGCGTCCATCCTGCTGCGCCGCGCGCTGCTTTCGGCTACGGACACGCCGCGCGATATCAATGGCGCGGATTGGGTCGCCGAACGGGCGTGGCTGCTGCTGCGGATGGGCGAAGCGGACAGCGCGCGGCTGCTGGTGCAGAGCGTCGATTCCGACAAGTTCACACCGCGCCTCTATGCCGTGGCGATGCAGACCTACTTGGCGGCCGCGGACCCGGCCGGTTTATGTCCGCTTTCGACCGGTGCGCTGCGCTATAGCAAGGAACCCGGATGGGACATGACGCGGGCGATCTGCCCGGCGCTGTCGGGGGATCAGGGGTCTGCCAGTGCGGCGCTCAACCAGGCGCAGCGCCGGGGCGTCGTGCGCGGCGTCGATTATCGCCTGGCAGAGAAGGTCGTCGGCACCGGCTTTAATGCGCGTCGGTCGGTGAAGATCGAATGGGACGGCGTAGATGGGCTGACGGCGTGGCGTTTCGGCCTTGCCACCGCTCTTAATGTCGAAATCCCCGACGCGCTTTACGCCACCGCGGGGCGCCATGTGCGGGCATGGGAAGCGCGCGCGCCTGCATTGAGCGCGGTTCGCCGCCTGCCCGGTTCGGAAGCAGCAGCGCGACTGGGCGTTTTCTCCAATCAGGCGCTGGTCGGCTTCTATAGCCAGTTGGCCGCCGATGGCGATGCGACCCCCGAAATTGCCGACAAGGTCGATGCGCTGCGCAACGCCTATCGCGCAAGCTCGCCAGGAGAGCGCGTTCAGGGGATGCGGACGCTGTGGCGCGACAATGGCAAGCCTGACTATGTCGGCCTGATCGCGACGGCGAAGGCGGCGGCCGCCTTGCCCGTCACCACGATCGACGCGCGGGAGGCCGCCAATCTGGTCGCATCCATGCTGACGGCAGGCTATGACCGCAGCGCCGCGCGGTGGAGCGGCGTCGCACGGCAGGCGGAAGGCGACGGCGCAGGCGACCTTTGGGCTTTGCTGGCGGTGGGAGCGCCGAGCGCGGTGGTCGACATCAGCGAAGGCCGTGTATCCTCCTTCGCCGATGAGGCTGGCGCGGCAAAAGGCCAGATGTTGATTGCGGCTCTGGCGGGACTTGCCCGCCTCAATCCGCAGGCCAGTGCCTCCCTGGCGCAGGATAATGGCCTGAACCTTGCGGTGAACAGCCGTTGGGCGCGGGCGATCCACCAAGCCGCAGGGCGGGGAGAGAAAGCGACAGTCGCGTTGCTTGCCGCCGTGGGCATGCAGGCGGCGGAGTGGGATCGCCTGCCTGCCGCTCACCTCTATCACATCGTTGCGGCTCTGCATCAGGTCGGGCTCGACCCCGAAGCGCGGATGATCGCGGCGGAGGCGATAACGCGGATCTGAGCCCATGGGAGAGGATGGGGCGCTGATCGGCCGTTTTCTGGAGATGATGGCGGCGGAACGCGGTGCCTCGCGCAATACCTTGCTCGCCTATCGCGCTGATCTGGAAGGCGCGGCTAAGATTTTGGGTGGCCTCTCCGCCGCCAGCAAGGACGCCATTGCGGGGCTTGCCGCTGCCTGGGCGGGACTGTCCGCTTCTTCGGTGGCGCGAAAGGCTTCGGCACTGCGCGCTTTTTACGGCTTTCTGGAAGAAGAAGGGCTGCGCGGCGACAATCCTTCCGCTGCATTGCCGCGTCCGGTCACCCGGCGCCCCCTGCCCAAGATTTTGTCGGCGCAGGAGGTCGGATCTCTCTTTGCCCTGATCGAGGAAAAGCTCGCCGTCGCGCATCCGTCGCCGCTCGACCTTCGTCTCTCGGCCTTGATCGAGTTGCTGTACGGCTCAGGTCTGCGCGCTACCGAACTGGTCTCCTTGCCGCGCAGGGCGCTGGCCGCGGACCGTCCATTCCTGATTCTGAAAGGCAAAGGGGCGCGGGAGCGGCTCGTGCCGATATCGGACCGGGCGCGAGCCGCCGTCTCCGCCTGGTTGCCGCACGTCCCTGAGACCAGCCCATGGCTCTTTCCCTCCGGCAAAAGCCATTTGAGCCGCATTCGCCTCTATCAGTTGGTGAAGCAGCTTGCCGCCGCAGCAGGCATAGCGCCGCAGCGGGTAAGCCCCCATGTGCTGCGCCATGCCTTCGCCACGCATCTTCTCGAAGGCGGGGCAGACTTGCGCGCGCTCCAGTCTATGCTTGGCCATGCCGACATTGGTACGACGCAGATATATACGCATGTCGACAGCCGCCGTCTGGTCGAATTGGTGAACAGCCGCCACCCACTGGCGACAATGCGCCATCGTTTCGTTGACGAAGAAGCGTCTGCACCCTAACGCCGTCGGCCATGGTTAGCTTTCTGGAATTTGAAAAGCCTATCGCCGAGCTTGAGGCGCGCGTCATCGAACTGCGCGCGACGGCGAGCGCCGGTGATATCGACATAAGCGGCGAGATCGAGAAGCTGGAGCAGCGCGCCGCCAAGATGCTGGTGGACACCTATGCCAAGCTGACGCCTTGGCAGAAGACACAGGTTGCCCGGCATCCCGATCGCCCGCACTTCAAGGATTATGTCGCGGGCATGTTCGACAATTTCATGCCGCTCGCCGGGGACCGGGCCTTTTCCGATGATCAGGCGATCATCGGCGGCCTGGCGATGCTGGGCGATCGCCGGGTGATGGTGATCGGCCATGAAAAGGGTGACGACACCGCCAGCCGCGTCCGCCACAATTTCGGCATGGCGAAGCCCGAGGGCTATCGCAAGGCAATCCGCCTGATGCAGTTGGCTGACCGGTTCGGTCTGCCTGTCGTGACGCTGGTCGATACGTCGGGCGCATTCCCGGGCGTTCAGGCCGAAGAACGCGGCCAGGCGGAGGCTATCGCCCGTTCGACCGAACAATGCCTGGCGCTGGGCGTCCCCATGGTCGCTGCGGTGGTAGGTGAGGGCGGCTCCGGGGGTGCGGTCGCGCTGGCCGCCGCGAACCGGGTGCTGATGTTCGAACATGCGGTCTATTCGGTCATTTCGCCTGAAGGTTGTGCCTCCATCCTGTGGCGGACCGCCGACAAGGCGAGCGACGCCGCCACGGCCATGCAGGTGACGGCGCAGCATCTCAAGGGTTTGGGCGTCATCGACCGGATCGTCACGGAACCCATCGGCGGCGCGCACCGCGAACCTGTGCAGGCGATCGCCAGCCTTGGCGCAGCCATTGGTGAAGAGCTGGACTCACTCGCAGGCCTCGGGCCCCAGGAACTTCGCACCGACCGGGCGGACAAATTTCTAGCCATCGGCGCTTGATCTCACTCTTCCTGAAGGAACATGCAGCCCGGAGCCTCGTTTCGTCCGGGTAACAGGTTCAGCATGTGGAGGAGCCGTGAAAAAGGCATTGGCATGGACAAGCGGCGCGATTGCTATCGCGGCCGCCATCGCAGCACCGTCAGTTCTGGGGCAGCAACGCGCGATCCGGACGGTGACGTCGATCAGCCCGCAGGAAAAAGCAAGCGGCGCGAAGCAGCACCCGCAGTTGCTCAACGAATTTGGCGGCGCCTATACTGGCCCTCAGGCGAAATATGCCGAAACAGTGGGCCGCCGCATCGCCGTTCAATCCGGACTGTCCAACGCTCAAGGCGATTTCACCGTAACGCTGCTGAATTCGCCGGTTAACAACGCGTTCGCCATTCCCGGCGGCTATGTCTATGTGACCCGTCAGTTGATGGCGCTGGCCAATGACGAAGCAGAGCTTGCAGGCGTACTCGGCCATGAGATCGGGCATGTCGCGGCTCAGCATGGCCAGCGGCGTCAGCAGGCGGCGCAGCGCAATGCCATCGGCGGAACATTGCTGCAGGTGCTGACGGGGGCCCTGCTGGGCGATTCTGCCTTTGCCGGGTTGCTGCAGAAAGGCATTGGCACGGGCAGCCAGTTATTGACCCTCAAATTCTCGCGCACGCAGGAATATGAGGCCGACGACCTCGGCATCCGTTACCTTGCGTCCGCTGGCTATGATCCTCGGGCGCTATCGTCCATGCTGGCATCCTTGGGTGCTCAAAGCAGTCTGGATGCGCGCGTGACGGGCAATGCGCGGTCTGTTCCGGAATGGGCGAGCACGCACCCCGACCCCGCCTCCCGTGTCGGGCGCGCGGCGCGTAACGCCTCCGCCCAGAAAACGTCCGCTGGTGCACGCAATCAGGATCACTTCTTGAAGGCGCTGGACGGCGTCCTTTACGGCGACGATCCGCGGCAGGGTGTGATCGAGGGCAGCCGTTTCCGTCATCCAGACCTGCGCTTGGCTTTCACCGTACCTTCCGGCTTCGGCATGGAAAATAGCGCGAGTGCGGTCTCTATTTCCGGCTCTGGCGGGCAGGCGCAATTTGGTGGCGGCGCTTATTCAGGCGATCTTGGCGCCTATATCGACTCGGTTTTCGCGAAGTTGGGCGGCAGTAATAGCCGCGTGCCGGAAGGAGAGGTGCGCCGCACCACGGTAAATGGCATTCCCGCTGCGTGGCGTAGCATTCGGGCAAACGCCAACTCTACCCAAGTGGACGCAACCGTATTCGCCTATGATTTTGGCGGCGGCAAAGCATATCATTTCCTGCTCCTGACGCCTGCCGGGCAGGGGATAGGGCCATTCGCTCCCCTGGTGCAGTCGGTCACGCGACTCACGTCTCAGGAAGCAGCAGCCATAAAGCCGCGCCGCGTGAATGTGGTTACGGTAAAGGCAGGAGATACCGTGCAGTCGCTCAGCCGACGAATGGCTTATGCTGACCAACAGTTAGAGCGTTTCCTGGTGCTCAACGCGTTGGATGCTCGAACCGCGTTGAAGCCTGGCGAAAGGGTAAAAATCATAGTGGCCGGGTAGACATCGGAGCGCTTCAACGAAAAGGGGCGGCGGAATTACGTCCGCCACCCCTTTTTGTTCGAAAGCTCTGGAGAATTAGAGCTTGTTCGAAACGTTATTGAAGGTGTTGGTCAGCTTCGTGCCGACAGTCGACATCGCCGTAATCGCGGCCACAGCGATCAGAGCTGCGATCAGGCCGTATTCGATGGCGGTCGCGCCCTTTTCATTCTTCATCATCTTGCGGATGAACTGCATTGCTATTCTCCTTGACTAAATTCCGTTCAACATCCCGGCCGCCCCGCTCGAAATTAGGTCAGCTATGGACTTTCTAGCTGAGACGGGTTGATAAAGATTTAACGACATCTGCCGGTCAGAAATTTGATGGTTAATGGTTGACTACTTCCCTGGCGACGTTGTTCCACATGTTGATCGTCTTGGTCGCCACGCTCGACATGGCGGAAACTACTGCCAGAGCGATGAGCGCCAGAATTAGGCCATATTCGATTGCGGTCGCACCACGATCGCAACGCAGCAACATTATCATCGACAGCTTTCCGATCAGTCCGCGCATATGATTCCCGAATATTGCAGACAGGCCCGCCATCGCTTGTAAAAGGGTGGGGTTAATAAATTTCTTCAATGGACAAAGATGACATCGGCTTTTCCCCTGCTCGTGGTCGCGGCTGCACTCGTGGATCCGGACGGCCGGGTGCTGCTTCAGCAACGGCCCCCGGGCAAAGCGATGGCAGGCCTGTGGGAATTTCCTGGCGGAAAGGTGGAAATGGGGGAGACGCCAGAAGCAGCCTTGATTCGCGAACTGGAGGAAGAATTGGGCATCCGCACCCATGCAAGCTGTCTCGCGCCAGCCGCTTTCGCCAGCGAGGCGCTTGGCGACAGGCACCTGCTGCTCCTGCTCTATGTTTGCCGAAAATGGGAAGGCTTGCCCGAAGCGCGGCACGCTACCGATCTGAAATGGGTGAGGCCCAATCAGATGTATGCGTTGGACATGCCTCCAGCCGACTTGCCGCTGATCGGCTTGCTCGATTCGCTGATTTGAGAAAGGGGGCAGGCGAACAAGCGCCCACCCACCTTATGAATCAATCTTCCGCAGCTTTGCTCTGAAGCTGGATATAATTCTGGATACCCATGCGTTCGATCATTTCGAACTGGGTTTCCAATGTGTCGACATGCTCTTCCTCGCTTTCGAGGATCGACTGGAACAGGTCGCGGCTGACATAATCGCGTACGGTCTCACAATAGGCGATCGCGTCCTTCAGGACGGGGAGCGCTTCATATTCCAGTGCGAGGTCGGCCTTGAGCACCTCTTCGACCGTTTCGCCAATCTTCAAGCGGCCGAGCAGCTGGAAATTGGGCAGACCGTCGAGAAACAGGATGCGTTCCGCGACCTTGTCCGCATGCTTCATCTCATCGATCGACTCTTCATATTCGAACTTGGCGAGCTTCTCGATGCCCCAATGATCAAGCATCCGGTAATGCAGGAAATATTGATTGATCGCGGTCAGCTCGTTCTTGAGGACCTCGTTGAGATAGTCGATGACCTTGGAGTCACCCTTCATGGCGCTGTCCTCCGGCTATTGGAATGAAAGCGTAACTATAGGGTGCGTGATCCGGTTTGTTAACCCGAAAGCCCAGGAAAACAGCCATTTTTCTCTAGCGCTATTGCGTCGAGTTCTCGGCGATCGAAGCGGATTAACTGCGGATGATTTGCAATGCTGATCAGGCGCTGGCGCGCTCGGCAGCGATCAGCGTGCGGGCGAAGGGGACGCACTGCCCGCATTTGGGACGGCGGCCAAGACGGGCATAAGCGCTACAGGGGGTATCCGCGCCACTGCGCACGGCTTCCTTAAGATCCTTTTCGCGAATGGCATTGCAGACACAGACGACCATGAGGCTCTCCCTGAATCGGGAAATATCTCAGATGATAATGGGTCGCAATAGAATATTAGATGCTGTTGCGAATCTTTTGCGTTTTTCCTCGCGCGAGCGTGCGCCAAAGCCATTCCGAAGGTCCGATGGCGAATCGGGCAAGCCATGCCGTCGACCACACCAGCATGAAAAGCCAGGCGCAGAGCACCAGCAGCGGCAGTTGCGACGGCCGCAACAGCGCAAATAGCCCGAGACCCCACCCATAAAATAGGGCGCACATGAAGAGGCTGCTGCCCAGATAGTTGCTGAGCGCCAACCGACCCGTGCGCGCAACCGCCATCACGATCCGCCGCTCACCATGACGGACGAACACCCAAAGGATCAGCGCTGCCCAGCCCACCGCGAGCGGGATACGGAAGGGAAAGGACCAGGCAAGCGACGTAGCCAGGGATGGCAAGGCAGGGAAATCCCGCAGGATCAGCCAGGCCGCGGGGCCCGCCATCGGAGGCAGCCCGATCAGGAAACAATGCCTTGCCGTGCGCCAATATTGCTCCGCTTGCCACCGTCCGGTCAGAAACCCGCCCTTCAGCATGGCCATGCCCATCAGCATGAAACCGAGCGTGTCGAACGCGCTGAGGAAAAAGGACCACCACCAATTGCTGACATAGAGCTCCAGATGATGCGCCACTATGGTTGCAAAGCTGCTCCGGTAGGTGGCGATTTCTTCCCGGATCGCGGGATCATAAGGATTGCTCAAAGCACCGATGTAGCGGGCAAAGCTGTCCTTTAGGGTTGCGGAGGCGTCGGGCGCGGCGGCCGCCTCCGCCCATCCATGGAGGCTAAGGACAAATGCCGTGCAGATCAGGAAATGAGCAAGGAAGAACAGGAACGCCCATTTGAGGAGCGACAGCGGCTCCTTGCCGATGAACATCATAGCGACGAGCCCGATCAGGGCATAATTCATCAATATGTCGCCGGACCATAGCAGCATATAATGCGCGAGGCCGAAGACGAAGAGCCAGGCTGCCCGGATGATCTGCGCGCGCTGCCCATTTCGCCCCGCCATTTCCTCGCGATCGATCAAAAGCAGCATCGACGCGCCGAATAGCATGGAGAAGAGGGCCCGCATCTTGCCGTCGAACAGCAGGAAGCTGGTCAACCAGAACAGCTTGTCGCCAACCGAAAGCGGCCCCGCGACGCTGGGCACGAAATAAGCGGTCTGCGGCAGGGCGAAGCTGCTGATGTTCATCCACAATATGCCCATCACCGCGCAGCCGCGCAGCACGTCCATGGCGGCGATCCGGGATGAAGGGGCGATCATGTGGCAAGGTTCCTTAAAGACGCTGGCAAAGGCGGCGTTGCTCTGTCATGCGACTAGCCATGAACAGCGGCCGCAAGCAACGGATAAGCGAGGCGTTCGGCGCGGCGGCGGATCATTATGAGGATCATGCCGGTCCGCAGCGCGCGGCAGCGGCCTTGGTCGCCGACCTTGCTCAACGGCAGAAATCTTCAGGGGTTGAGCGCATTCTGGAAATCGGCTGCGGAACGGGGCTGTTGACCCGTGACATCCAGCAGCGATGGCCCGCGGCCGAACTGTTCGTTACCGACCTCTCGCCAGAAATGCTCGCGCGCACCGCGACCGGAGCCTTCGTGGCGGGCACTTTCATCGCAATGGATGGAGAAGCGCCTGCGTTCGAAGGCGAGTGGTTCGACCTGATCCTTTCCAGCTTGGCCTTCCAATGGTTCGACGATCTGGAAGAAGCGATCGCTCGCTTGGTCAGCCTGTTGAAGCCGGGCGGAAGCATCATTTTTTCGACGATGGGGCGGGGGAGCTTTGCGAAATGGCGGGCAGCTCATGAAGCCTGCGGCCTGATACCCGGCGTCCCTGACTACCCGTCGACTCGCGAACTATCTTCCATGCTGGCCCGGTATGAAGACGCGTTCGTTTTCGAGGAAGACTATGCTCTCCACTGCGGCAGCGCGCGGGGCTTGCTCTCGCATCTGAAAGGGATCGGCGCGGTGGTGTCCAGCGAGGGGCGCCAACCCCTTTCCCCCAAGGACCTCAGAAAGGTGATGGCCGTATTCGATGCGGAGGGGGGCGATGATGTCTATCAACTGCTGTTCGGGCGGGTGACGAGGTCTGCCTGACCCGGCCCGCCCATCAGCTCGCCAAATCCGCCCTTACAGTTCGGCGTCCATCAAATTGGGGAAGAAGCCCTCATGTGCTGAGCGGAGATCGGCAAGGCTGACGCCCGCAACCTGATCGCCGCCAACGGTCCCGATCTTCACCGCGCCCGGAATGTCCACGCCCGCCGCTGCTGTCACGACATAGCGGCCTTGATCCTCGCCAAAGGCTGCTGCGGTGGTCAATTCGGTGCTGAGCTCTGCGCCCTTGCCGCTCGCGAGCGCCATTTCAGCGACGGCGACGAGCAGGCCGCCATCCGAAATATCATGAACCGCGCTGACCTTTCCGTCGGCGATGAGCGCACGGACCGTTTCCGCATGAGCGCGCTCGGCGGCGAGATCGACCTTCGGCGCTTCCCCGGCTTCGCGGCCTGCGATTTCACGCAGCCAGATGGACTGGCCAAGATGCGTGCCTTGGCCACCGATCAGCCAGATGGCGTCGCCCTCATTCTTGAAGGCAACGGTCGCCATCACATCGATATCCTTGAGCAGGCCGATGCCGCCGATCGCAGGCGTGGGCAGGATGGCCGAACCGCCACCCGTCGCCTTCGACTCATTGTAAAGCGACACATTGCCCGACACGATCGGGAAGTCGAACGCGCGGCAGGCATCGCCCATGCCGTCGAGGCAGCCGGTCAGCTGCGCCATGATCTCAGGCCGCTGCGGATTGGCGAAGTTCAGGCAGTTGGTGACGGCCAGCGGCGTGGCGCCGACCGCGCTGATGTTGCGATAGCATTCCGCAATGGCCTGCTTGCCGCCTTCATAGGGGTCGGCATAGCAGTAGCGCGGGGTGCAGTCGGTGCTGATCGCGATGCCCTTTTGCGTGCCATGGACGCGCACCACCGCGGCATCGCCGCCAGGACGCTGCACAGTGTCGGCGCCGACCATATGGTCATATTGTTCCCAGATCCAACGGCGGCTGGCGATGTCGGGCGAACCCATGAGCTTTACGAGATCCGCGCCAATGTCGCTGTTTTCCGCGATCTCGCCCAGCGGTTCGACCTTGGCCCAGGCCTTATAGTCTTCCTTCGGCATCGATGGGCGGTCATAAAGCGGCGCATCATCGGCCAACGGAGCAAGCGGGATGTCGCAGACGGTCTCGCCCTTGTGCACCAGCACCATGCGGCCGGTGTCCGTCACATGGCCGATAACCGCGAAGTCCAGTTCCCACTTGCGGAAGATCGCTTCGGCGAAAGCTTCCTTGCCCGGCTGGAGCACCATCAGCATGCGCTCTTGGCTTTCCGACAGCATCATTTCATAAGCCGTCATGCCGGTTTCGCGCTGCGGCACGTCATCCATGTTGAGCTGAATACCGACGCCGCCCTTCGAAGCCATTTCCACCGAGGAGGAGGTGAGGCCGGCCGCGCCCATGTCTTGGATCGCGACGATCGCGTCGGACGCCATCAGCTCGAGACAGGCCTCGATCAGCAGCTTTTCGGTGAAGGGGTCACCCACCTGTACCGTTGGGCGCTTCGCGTCCGCATCGTCGCCGAAATCGGCGGAGGCCATGGTGGCGCCATGGATGCCGTCGCGGCCCGTCTTGGAACCAACATAGACGATCGGATTGCCAATACCCGACGCGGCCGAATAGAAGATCTTGTCCGTCTCCGCGACGCCCACCGTCATCGCGTTGACCAGGATGTTGCCGTCATAGGCCGGGTGGAAATTCACCTCGCCGCCCACGGTCGGCACGCCCACGCAGTTGCCGTAGCCGCCGATGCCATGCACCACGCCGCTGATGAGATGCTTCATCTTCGGATGATCGGGGCGGCCAAAGCGCAGCGCGTTCATGTTCGCAACCGGCCGGGCGCCCATGGTGAACACGTCGCGCAGGATGCCGCCCACGCCCGTCGCCGCGCCTTGATAGGGTTCGATGTAGCTCGGGTGGTTGTGGCTCTCCATCTTGAAGATCGCCGCTTGGCCATCGCCGATATCGACGACGCCCGCATTCTCGCCAGGGCCGCAAATGACCTGCGGGCCTTCGGTCGGCAGCTTCTTCAGGTGGATGCGGCTCGACTTGTAGGAGCAATGCTCCGACCACATGACCGAGAATATGCCCAATTCGGTAAGGTTGGGCTCGCGTCCGAGGGCGTTCAATACGCGGTCATATTCTTCCGGCGAAAGGCCATGTTCGGCGACGATTTCCGGGGTGATCTGAGTGGCTGCGGTCGACATGAGCGCGCCTTTAGCCGGGGAGGGGCGGATAGACAATCCTTGGCCAGCCCAACTCGGGAAAACATGCTATTAATATGCGTTGGATCATGGTGGGAGGACGGAAAATGGAATGGATGTTGTTGCCGCTGCGTCGCTACGCCCGTTTTTCCGGGCGGGCGCGGCCGAAGGAATATTGGATGTTCATCCTCTTCCTCCTGATCTGCTTCATCGCGATCAGCCTCATAGAGGGGCTGCTGGGGCTCAGCACGACGGAGCATTGGGTGCGGCGTGGGCCATGGTGGTTCGACACCGGTTATCAAACCCGCGGCGGCCCACTTACGGGCCTGTTCGGCCTCGCCATGCTGATCCCATGGCTGGCGGTAGCCGTGCGCCGTTTGCATGACACGGACCGGAGCGGCTTCTGGCTGTTGATCATCTTCTTTCCGTTGATCGGCAGCCTTATTCTGTTGGTGTTCTTCATCATGAGCGGGACGCGCGGGGCCAACCGCTTCGGTCCCGATCCCATTGAAGTGGGCGAGCCTGAACTGGCGTCCCCGTCGCCCAAATGAAAAAGGCCGGGCTGTGAGGCCCGGCCTGTGAAAGACATGGGAGGCGGTGATCAGGCCTTGCAGCTGATGCCGCTCTTGCCCGGAAGAGTTGCGATGATCTGCTTGCCGCTGCCTTCGACTGAATAGCCGCCTTCTGCCGTAAAGGGCTTGCCCGGCTCTGCCGCGACGAGCTTCGTCGGCGCGCCAGTCTTTTCGGTGCGGAGGTTCGCGGTCTTATCATCGCTCAGGAAGTCGACGAAGATCAGGCTGTTGTCCTTGCAACGATACTGATGGCTCACCTTCACGGAAGGGGGGAGTTCAACAGGCGCTGCGTTGGCGAGTTGCGCAGCCATCGGATCGGCGGGGCCGCCGACGACTTCGGGTTCATCATTCTTGTTGCAAGCGGAAAGGAGGCTGAGAGCAACGACGGAAATTAGGGGGAGATAATATTTCATAGCGGTCCTTCTATGTGCACTTGCTGACGCAAGCGTCAACGCAAAACTGCCAAAATCCCGCCATTCTTGTGGCTTCTTTCATGACGCTTTCGTGACGAAGTGGTCGGGAATCAGGGCTCCGGCACGGTGCGGACTTGACCGCGCCTCCAGCGCCCGCCAATGCAGAGATCATGGCCGAAGACAGCAAGACAGAGCCGGGCGACTTGTCCCAATTGTCGTTTGAAGATGCGCTGCGCGCACTCGAGTCCATTGTCCGGCGGCTGGAGAGCGGCGATGTGCCGCTTGATGAGTCGATCTCGCTCTACGCCCAGGGTGAAGAGCTGCGCAAACGCTGTCTGGAGCGTTTGCAGGCCGCCGAAGCCCGTATCCAGAAACTGACCCTCGACCAAAGCGGCGCCGTCACGGGTGCCCAGCCGTTCGGCGCGGATTGAGCGCCGCGATGATGGAGGGAAGGGCCTCCGGATCAGCATTGTTGGCGGATCGGGCATCTGCCGTCGCTGCCGCCATAGATCGCGCGTTCGATCTGTTGCTCGCCGTCCCGCAAGACCCGCGCGCGCGGCTTTATGAAGCGATGCGGCACGCCGCCATCGGCGGGGGCAAGCGATTGCGGCCACTGCTGGTGCAGGCCGCTGGCGAGTTGTTCAACATCTCGGCGGAATCGCTGCTGCGCGTCGGCCTCGCGATCGAGTGCATCCATGTCTATTCGCTGGTGCATGACGATTTGCCCGCGATGGATGACGACGACATGCGCCGGGGCAAGCCGACGATCCACAAGGCCTTTGATGAAGCGACCGCGATCCTTGCGGGTGACTGCCTCCACGACCTTGCCTTTGAAGTGCTGGCGGATGAGGAAACCCATCCTGATCCGTTCGTGCGGGTGGAGCTGGTAAAGGCGCTCGCGTTGTCCAGCGGGCCGGCTGGCATGGCGGGCGGGCAGATGATGGATCTGGAGGCGGACGGCACCAGCTTCGACCTCGCCACCGTCACGCGGCTGCAACAGTTGAAGACCGGCGCGCTCATCGGCTTTTGCGTGGATGCGGCCGCCATCATGGCGCGGATTCCGGCGGAGTCCCGAACCAGCCTGCACGGCTATGCGCGGGACATCGGCCTTGCCTTCCAGATCGCCGACGATCTGCTGGACGTCGAAGGGGACGCCGACCTTGCGGGCAAGGCCGTGGGCAAGGATGCGGCGGCTGGCAAGGAAACCTTCGTCTCCCTGCTCGGAATAGAGCGTGCGCGGGAACAGGCGCGTCTGCTGGTCGATCAGGCCAAGGCGCATCTGCACGGCTTCGGGGCAGAAGCGGACCTGCTGCGCGCGATCGCGGATTATATCGTGGAAAGGGACCGGTAAGGCATGAGCAGTCAGCGGGTAGGGGTCTATCCCGGCACGTTCGACCCGATCACTTTGGGTCACATGGACATCATCCGCCGGGGCGCCAAGCTGGTCGACAAGCTGGTCATCGGCGTCACCACCAATATTGCCAAATCGCCCATGTTTTCGGATGAAGAACGGCTGGAGATGGTGCAGCGCGAATGCGCCGGTATCGACGCGGAGATCGTCGTTACCGGCTTCAATTCGCTGCTGATGGATTTCGCCGAATCGCAGGGCGCCAGCGTCATCATCCGCGGCATTCGGGGCGTCACCGATTTCGAATATGAATATCAGCTCACCGGCATGAACCGCCAGATCAACCACCGGATCGAAACCGCGTTCCTGATGGCCGATGTATCGCTCCAGCCGATCGCTTCGCGCCTGGTGAAGGAAATTGCGCTGTATGGCGGGCCGATCGACAAGTTTGTCAGCGCCCGCGTGCGGGATGATGTAGTCGCTCGGGTAGCGATGCTCGGGCAGAAGGGCGGCCAATAACAGGCCGCTCAGCCTTCGTTCAGTTGCCAATCGCGAAGAGCGCGCTATCAGGGCAGCTTCGCCTTCAAGGTCCAAATCAGGGAAAGCTTATCCATGCGGTTCAGTTCGGCGTTCAAGACCGTGGCGATCACTGTCGCTCTCTATGCGTCGGGCGGCGTGGCGCTGGCCCAGGGTGGCGCTCCTGGCGGTAATGGCGAAGAGATGAAGCGGGCGGAAGCCGCCGCGCGCGCTGAACAGAATGCGAAGTCGATGGGTCAGGACGCAGAAGTGAAGCTGCCGCCCGCGACCGTGCCGGTGGATCCGGAAAATGTGTGGGATCTCGACCTGTCGAGCGGCGGGCGCGTGCGCATCCAGCTGCGCCCTGACATCGCCCCGCAGCATGTCGAACGCATCAAGCAGTTGACGCGTCAGGGCTTCTACAATGGCCTGAAATTCCACCGCGTCATCCCCGGTTTCATGGCGCAGGGCGGCGATCCCAAGGGTGACGGCACCGGCGGTTCCCCGCTCCCTGACCTTCAGGCCGAATTCAACCCGATGCCCCACTTGCGCGGCACCGTGTCGATGGCGCGCGCAGCGGATGAGAATAGCGCCAACAGCCAGTTCTTCATCCTCTTCCTGCCGCGCATGCAGCTCGACAAGAAATATACCGTCTTCGGCCGCGTGATCGAAGGCATGCAATATGTCGATGCCATCGCTCCGGGCGAGCCGCCCGCCAATCCGTCAACCATTCTCCAGGCGTCGATCGAAAGCGATGGCAAGCCGCCGGTAGCAGCGCTGCCCACACCTCCAGCGCCCTCCATTGTCGCGCCCGCACCGGCCACGGCAAAGAAGGCTGCACCGAAGAAGCGCTAAGGCTGAAGAAAGGCGGATCATGCCGGGCCACTCCGGCATGATGATCCTGCTTAGAGGATAGCGCCCGCATGCGCGTAGACCTGTTTGACTTCGAATTGCCTGCTGAGAGCATTGCTCTCCGGCCAGCATCACCGCGCGACGCTGCCCGCCTGCTGCTGGTTGATGGCGACAGGCCGTTTGAGGATCGCATCGTGCGCGACCTGCCGAGCCTTTTGCGGGCCGGTGACGTGCTGGTCTTCAACGATACGAAGGTCATCCCCGCCCAATTGGAAGGGCTCCGTGGCCAGGCCAGGATCGGGGCAACGCTCCACAAGCGGCTCGGCCTCCGCCAGTGGCAGGCCTTCCTCCGCAATGCCAAGCGGGTTCGCGAAGGTGACCAGATCGATTTCGGCGCGGGCGTCACGGCTCTTGCCGGGCCGCGCGACGACGATGGCGGCGTCACCCTGACGTTCGAAGGCGATGACCCCGTGGAGGTTCTGCTGGAGCGGGCAGGGCGCATGCCGCTACCGCCCTACATCGCCAGCAAGCGGCCAACCGACGCGCGCGACCGCAGCGACTATCAGACGATGTTCGCGCGCGAGGATGGCGCGGTCGCAGCCCCCACGGCGGCGCTGCACTTTACCCCCGATCTGATGGCAGCGCTGGCGGGTGCGGGTGTGGTGTCGGAAACGCTGACGCTGCACGTGGGCGCTGGCACATTCCTGCCCGTGAAGGCTGAGGATACCGACGACCACCGCATGCATGCGGAATGGGGCCGGATCGAACAGGCCACCGCCGATCGGCTGAACGCCGCCCGCCAGGCAGGCGGCCGCCTCATTGCCGTCGGCACGACCAGCCTGCGCCTGCTCGAAAGCGCCTGCGGCGAGGATGGCGTCATCCGCCCCTTCGCCGACGAGACGCGCATCTTCATCACCCCCGGCTATCGCTTCCGGGCGATCGATGGCCTGATGACCAACTTCCATCTGCCACGATCGACATTGTTCATGCTGGTAAGTGCGCTCATGGGACGGGAGCGCATGCAGGCGGCCTATGCCCATGCGATCGAGAGCGGATACCGCTTCTACAGCTATGGCGACTCGTCGCTGTTGTTGCCGTAAGCCGTGGCCCAGCCGGGCTAGGACCGGCCGACGAACAGAAAACCCACCGCCGCCATGATGCACAGAAATGCCGCCGCGTGCCGCCAGTGCAGCGGTTCGCCGAGAACCGTGACCATGAACCCGCCGAACACGATCAGCGCTATCGCTTCCTGAGCGATCTTGAGCTGCCCCGCGCTCCACCCGCTGGCGAAGCCGACGCGGTTCGCAGGCACGGCAAAGCAATATTCGATCAGCGCGATGCCCCAGCTGATCAGGATGACGATCAGGATCGGCTTTTCCATCCCGCCTTTCAGATGCCAATACCAGGCGACGGTCATGAAGATGTTTGAAACGACCAGCAGCAGGATGGTTGGCATGAACGGCCTCGACAGATGAGGGATCGGCCTGTGCCATCGCCGGTAGGCAGAGCGCAAGAGGGGTGGCAGGCCTTATCGGCCGACGTCGGATAGCCTGTTCGGCGCACAAGAAAAAGGGCCCGGCATCGCCAGGCCCCTTCCGTCGCTCATCGGCAATCAGCGATAGCGGTACGTGTCGCGCGAGCTGCTCGAACCACTGCTGCTCCAGCTATTCTGGTCGCGTCCTTCCCCGAACATCGCATTCTGCTCGCGTTCGGTGCGCCAGGCCTTGTGCGCTTCATCGGCGGTCTTTTCCAGCGTCACCCGCTGTTCGTCCACCGATCTGATCCAGGACGACGGAACGGAATGGTGCACGCCGCCTGCATCCTGATCGGTCTTGGTCAGGATGATGCGATCGCCGCTCAGCTTGTCGACGGTGCCGATATGTTCGCCGTCGCTGCCCACGACTTCCATATGTTCGCGGACCTGCTGCACTGCCTGCCGTTGTTCCGTGCGGCGCGTGCGCCAGCTGCCGAACTCATTGTTGAAGCGGTCGCGATGCTCGCGTTGATATTCCGCATAGTCGCGATCCAGTTCGTCGATCCGCTGCTGGCGCCAGGCATGATAGTTGGCGTCGTGATGCTCGCCATAATCATGCGTCGGTCCATAGGAGCGGACGCGGTTGCCATGATCTTCACTGCCAAACCCGCTGCGTTCGCCAGTGAAGGGCGCATAGCCCCGGTTCGGCAGATATTGGCTGCTGCGCGATGCTGACGCGAAGCCGATGCGGCTGCTTTCGTCGCGCGGGTCACCATAGGGACGGTTATAATATTCGTCATATTCGCGGCGGCGCTCGGCTTCTTCATCGCCGAACCAGCTGCGAATCTCGTCACCTGCCCGATCGAAGAAGCCGCGCTCTTCGGGATCATACTGCTCCGGTGCCCGCCGACTATCAGGACCGCTGAACTGGCCACGCGTCCCATAACGATAGCTGCGGTCATCACGCCAGTCGCGCTGGCCGCGATAGCGGTCCGAACCGCGATCCCAATCGCCGCGAGTCCTGTCATCGCCTCCATAGCGGCGTCCGCCTTGATAGCCCATGATACTTCTCCTTGGCTGCTGTTGCTACGGCCTGAAGCCGTTGTTTCACCAATGAGTGGAAAGGCGCATCGTTCCGGCCGTTACGTGGAGGTAACATCCGTGTTTGGAACCGAGCGGTCGCTCGGCTGGCACGGGCAGATATGAGAAAAAGCCCGTTGCAAGGCAAAAGCGGCTCGCTTATAGGCAGCGCTCCTTGGGGCCGTAGCTCAGCTGGGAGAGCGCGTCGTTCGCAATGACGAGGTCAGGGGTTCGATCCCCCTCGGCTCCACCATCCTTTCGGAAAGAAGGGGTGCTCCTGAAGGACTTTACCGCCAGCCTGATGCGCGCCTATGGCGGATTTCATGACATCATCCAGCATTGAAGGCCGCTCGGCTGCGACTGCGATCATCGTCCGTGACATGCCCGATGGTCCTCCGCACATCCTGATGATGGAGCGGGCAGGGACGATGGCTTTTGCGGCGGGAGCATTGGTATTTCCCGGCGGCGCTGTGGACGACGCAGACCGCGAACTCGCGCGCGCCTTGGGAGGCTCGGCGGATGTGGAAGAGACCGCTGCGCGCCTTGCCGCGATCCGGGAGACGCTGGAGGAAAGCGGCTTGGGCATCGGTTTTGCGGCCTCGGCGGGCCCGGTGCAATTGGCCGAGATGCGTCGAGCTTTGGCAGGAGGCGCGACCCTTTCCGCCATCCTCCAGACGCATCGGCTTGAGCTCGCGCTGGATCATTTGACGCCGTTCAGCCGCTGGCACCCGGCGGACGCTGAAATGGCCGCGCGGATTTATGATACGCGCTTCTATCTGGCGCGCGCGCCGGAGGGCCAGGTTGCGACGGCTGACACCACTGAAAATGTCCGGCTGTTCTGGATGAGCGCAGGCGACACAATCGCCCTGTGCGACGCTGGTGGTGGCCGCATCATCTTCCCCACGCGCCGCAATCTTGAGCGGCTGGCGCTGTTCGGCAGTTTTGCCGAGATGGCCGCCCATGCCGCGTCCTTCCCCGTGGAAAAGGTCAGCCCGTGGCTGGAGGAAAGGGACGGCGTGCGCCACCTCTGCATCCCCGATCATCTCGGTTATCCCGTGACTTCGGAACCGATGGAGCAGGTGCAGCGTGGTTAGCGCATGCGCCAGCTTCACATCATCCTGCGCAGGCTTCTGCTGCTTGGCGCACTCTGCGCCCTGGCGCTGATCGGCTATGCCTATCTGCGTCATCGGCCGCAGGACCTGCCCTGGACCGACCTGGACCTCGCCCAGCCTGTCGGGATGTTCACGGGCCGCAAGCTCGCCGCTCTGACCGGCGACGCCAACGGATGCCGCGCGCTGCTCGACCGGGCTGGCGTCAGCTATGTCGCGATGAAGCCTAAGGGAAGCGGGCAGTGCCGCCACAGCGATGCTGTCCGCTTGCGGCAGGAAGATGGCGTGGTGAGCCTGTCCCCGGCCTCTGTCGCTCCATCCTGCCCGGTCGCCGCCGCGCTCAAGCTTTGGGAATGGCAGGTGGTGCAACCCGCCGCAGAGCAGATTCTGGGGAAGCCGGTGGAGACGATCCAGCATCTCGGATCCTACAGCTGCCGCCGCATCTACGGCCGCGCTCAAGGCAGTTTCAGCGAGCACGCCACTGCCGACGCGATCGACATCAGCGGCTTTATCCTGGAAGGCGGAAAACGCATCAGCGTTGCGCGCGATTGGCGGGGTGAGGGGAAGGAAGCCATCTTCCTGCGCGCTGTCCGGGACGGTGCTTGCCGGCTTTTCTCGACCACTCTGTCGCCCGACTATAACGCCGCGCATCATGACCATCTGCACCTGGATCAGGCTGAGCGGGGCAAGCTCGGCGGACGCCTGTGCCGTTAGAGCATCGTGCGCAAAAGTGGGAACCGGTTCTGCGCTTGAAACGATGCGACAACAAAAAAACCAGAGCGCGCGATCTGCGTCCGAATAAGCGCTGCGCGCTCCAGCCTTTCTGTGGACTTGCGCAACCTGGAGGCATAGATTCGTCCCTCTTCACGTATGGAGGTGGTCATGCCGCAGTTCGTGATAGAAAGGGAAATGCCCGGCGCAGGAAGGCTTCGGGGCGATGAACTTAGGAGCGCATCGCAAGGGTCATGCAATGTGCTGCGCGAGCTTGGACCCGACATACAATGGGTCCACAGCTATGTGACGGACGACAAGATCTATTGTCTCTATCGCGCGCCCAGTGAAGAGCTGATCCGGCAGCATGCCGAGCTTGCGGGGCTTCCGGCCAACAGCATCGCGAGGGTTCGATCGACGATCGATCCCACGACCGCGGAATAGCTACTGGCCGAAGCCCGCCTGCCGGGCGAGATCGACGGCCTCCCGCGCTGCCGCGAGGAGCGCGCCGCTCTTCGCTTCGCACTCGCGCTGCTCATATTCCGGCGTCGAGTCGGCCACGATGCCCGCCCCCGCCTGAACATGCATGACGCCATCCTTGAGCACGGCGGTGCGCAGGACGATGCAGCTGTCCATGTTACCGTCTGGCCCGAAATAGCCGACACCGCCGGCATAGGCGCCTCGCGTCTCGGGCTCCAGCTCCGCGATGATCTCGCAAGCGCGGACCTTGGGTGCGCCTGACACGGTGCCTGCCGGAAACCCGGCGAAGAGCGCGTCCAGTGCGTCCTTCTCCGGTGAAAGGCGGCCGACCACGTTCGACACGATATGCATGACGTGACTGTAGAATTCGACCGTATAGCTGTCGGTCACCGTGACCGACCCGGCAGTGGCGACCCGGCCGACATCATTGCGCCCGAGGTCGAGCAGCATCAGATGTTCGGCCCGCTCCTTGGGATCGGCGAGGAGGCTTTCCCGGTTGGCGGCATCCTCGACAGCACTCTTGCCGCGAGGCCGCGTTCCGGCGATCGGCCGGATCGTGACTTCGCCATCGCGCGCCCGCACCAGGATTTCAGGGCTGGACCCGATCAGCGCAAATCCGGGCAGATCGAGATAATAGAGGAAGGGCGACGGGTTGATCCGCCGCAAAGCCCGATAAAGCGAGATCGGCGGCAAGGTGAACGGACTGGTGAATCGCTGGGCGAGCACCACCTGGAATATGTCTCCCGCGACGATATAGTCCTTCGCGCGCTCGACCATCGCCTTGTAGCGGCCCGGCTCCAGAGCGGGCGTCACCTCGACATCGGCAATGTCCTGCGGGGCGGGGGTCTGCGGCAGGGGTGCGGCAAGACGCGCCGCCGTCGTATCTATCCGCTCCAGGGCCTGTGCAATCGCCGCGTCGGCATCGCTGAAGCTGCCCTTCCACACAGGCGCGACAAAATACAGCGCATCGGCCAGCCGGTCGAAGACAAGGATGATGGTCGGCCGCACGAACAGCATGTCGGGCAGCTCAAGCGGATTGGGTGCAGGCCGGGGCAGCTTTTCGACAAGGCCAACCGTCTCATACCCGAAATAGCCCACCAGGCAGGCGAGGGCAGGGGGAAGCGCCGGGTCAAGCTCCGCACGGCATTGCGCCACCAGCGCCCGCAAGGCATCCAGCGCGCCCGCAGTCTCCGGAACGAAGGCTTGGCGGTCGGCCGCCCACTGGCGATTGATCTCCGCCGTCTGGCCCTCCGCGCGGAAGACAAGATCAGGGGCGAGGCCGATCAGGCTGTAGCGACCCCGTACTGCGCCGCCTTCGACGGATTCCAGCAGAAAGTCACCGCGATCGGGCTCCAACAGCTTGAGCGCGGCGGAAATCGGCGTGTCCGTGTCCGCGATTTGCCGACGCCACACCAGCGCCGAATTACCAGCCGCCAGCGCGGCGCGAGCAGCCGCTATCCCGTCATTGCCTGCGCTGCTTGGCATCATCTTATTGAGCGCCGCCATTGGTGCTGGCGAGCGCCCGCTGCACGGTGGCGACAGCGGACGGGTTCCGGGTCACGCCAAGCTGTTTCTCGACCGCCCGCTCGAACTGCTGGCCATATTCCTGGCCCGCTACGTCGCTCAACTGGCTGCGGACCTGGTTGAGCAGGGCGGTCTGGCCGCCCGCGTCACCGGGCTTGATGCCGTTCAGCTGCACCACGAAATATCCGCGATCCTGACCCACTGGCAGCGTCTTCACGCTGTTCGTCGCCATGGAAAAAAGGATCGCGACTTCGGCGGGCGGACGCTGGCCTTCCCGCATGATGTCGGCGCTGCGGCCCCCCACCGTCTGGGGCGCGGGAAGGCGTACGCCAGCCTGCGCCACGGCATCGGCGAGCTTCATGCCCTTGGCGACCTTCGCCCTGATCTGCTCGGCCACAGCCTTCGCCTTGGCGTTGCCCTGCGCGAGCTTATATTGCGCCAGAACCAGCGGCTTCACCTTTGCAAGCGGCGGCGGCGCGGCGGCGCGAATCTCGGCAGGCGCGGCAAGGGCATAGCGCTGGTCAGGCGTGATCGGCACGAGTTGCGCATCATCGTCCTGGCTCATCTGGAATACGGGCGCCAGCAGCGGCTGGACATCGGCCGAAACCTGATAGGCCTGATCCTCGACCTGCTTGCCATTGGCAACCAGGAAGGGCGTCGTTTCCAGCTTCAGGCCGTTATCCTTGACCACTTCCTCGAAGCTGCCACCATCGGCGATCTGATCTTCGACCTTGCCGGTGAACTCGCTCAGCAGGCGCTTCTGCTTCTGCGAGCGAAGCGTCGCCGCTATCTCGTCGCGCACGGCTGACAAGGGGCGGGCGGCAACGGTCTTGACGTTCGACACGCGCAGCAGAACCCAGCCGAGCGATCCACGAAGCGGGCCGACCAGCTCGCCCTGCTTGGCCGCAAAGGCCGCGTTGGCGACGGTGGCGGAGGAAGAAGCGGTAAGGCTTTCGCGGCTCTGATCGGTAAGCGTCGATGCCTCCAGTCCAGCGGCCTGCGCGGCTGCGGCGAGCGACTTGCCCCCCTTCACCTGCGCTGCGATCGTCTTGGCGGCGGCTTCGCCCGGCACGATCAGCTGTTCGAAGCTGCGGCTTTCCTTGGCGGCATAGCTCGCCTTGTTCTGATTATAGGCTGCGGCGATTTCGGCGTCAGTCGGCTGCGCGGCCTGGGCGAAGCGCTCCCCATCGATCACGGCGTAGCGAATGCGCCGCTGTTCGGGAATCGTGAAGCGCGCGGCATTCTGCTGATAATAGGTCGCGAGTTGCGCATCGCTTGGGTCCTTGATGTCGGCGAAGGCGGCGGCGGGAACAGCGGCGATGGTGCCCTGGCGCGCCTCCAGCAGCAGCGAGGCATAGGGCAGGATGACGCTGTCGGGCAGCTTCACGCCCAGGCCGAGAGGCGCGAGCATCTGCCGTTCCAATATCTCGCGGGTGATGTCTTCGCGCAGCGCCTGCTCCGTGATCCGTTCGCGCACCAGCAGCTGGCGGAAATTATCCTGGCTGAAATTGCCTGCCGCGTCCTGAAACGCCGGAATCTGGGCAATCTGCGCATCGACAAGGCGCTTGGAGATATGGACGCCCTGATCCTTCGCATATTCCTTCAGAGTCATCGCGGCGACGAGCTGGTCGTAAATCTGAGCGACGGCGCCCTGCGCCAGGAAATCGCCGATCTGGAGACCCGGAGTCGCCCGTCGCGCATTCTCGAAGACCCGCTGGACCCGCTCCTGCACTTCCGTAACGCTCAGCCGCGTCCCGCCAGCCTTCGCCGCCGTCTCGCCACGGCCGCCCAGAGACGAGCCGAACTGGCCGCTGGACAAATCGCCCAAGATGAAGGCCGCCGCGATGATGCCGAGGAAAAGAAGCGCGAACAAGGCGCCGAATTTCGAATGAATGAAGCGGCGAAAGACTGAAAGCATGGAGAGAAGTCCAACAAGGAAAGACTTTTACAGGCGGCCCGCTTTAGGGGCGGATCGTCGCGGCGGCAAGTGCGCCTTGGCTGGACAAATGCCGTCCCTTTGTCCATCGGCCTGCGGAAGGGCTGGTCTGTCAGGCTGGCGAATGGACGGATGACTTGAAAGGGGTACGGATCGATGGGCAGGCGCAAGCTGGTGGTCGGCAACTGGAAGATGAATGGCCTTCGCGCGCAGCTGCCGGAAGTGGAAGCGATCGGTGCGCTCGCGGCCGAACGTCCGGCGGTCGAAGTGGGGCTTTGCCTGCCCGCGACACTGATCATGGCGGCCAGCCAAGTGAAGGGCGGCGCCTTCGTCGGCGCGCAGGACTGCCACATGAAGGACAATGGCGCGCACACCGGCTGCCTGTCGGCGGCAATGCTGGCGGAAGCAGGCGCGAGCTGGACGATCGTCGGCCATAGCGAGCGGCGTCAGGATCAGGGCGAAACGGACGCCGATGTCGCAGCCAAGGCGCTCGCGGCCAGGGCGGCGGGCCTCAAGGTGATCTTGTGCGTTGGCGAAAGCCTGGACGTGCGCGACGCTGGCGGTGCCGAGGACGTCGTGTCGGCGCAGCTGCTTGCCTCCTTGCCCGAAGGCGCGGCGGCCGATTGGCTGGCGATCGCCTATGAACCCATCTGGGCGATCGGCACCGGCCGCATCCCGACCATGGAAGCGGTCGAAGCCATGCACAAGGCGCTGCGTGCGGCGCTCGCCAGCCGGATCGGCGCGGGTGAGGCGAACGCCATGCGCATCCTCTATGGTGGCTCGATGAATGGCGAGAATGCCGCTGAACTGATGGCAATCGAAGATGTCGACGGCGGCCTCGTTGGCGGCGCAAGCCTCACGGCAACGAAATTCGCGCCGGTGATCGCTGCCGCTGGTTGAGGCGGGAGGGGGCGGCCTTTCGGCTCTGCCCGGGATCTGATCAGCACGACGAAGCCCAGCGCCGGTTGCCCCCGCCGCCCATCGCCGCTATGGGCTCTCCAACGCACCCCATTCGGACAGATATTCTCGCATGTTCACCTTCATCCTCGTCGTGCAGGCCATCGTTGCGGCTTTGCTGGTCACCGTCATCCTGATGCAGAAGTCGGAAGGCGGCGGCCTGGGTGTGGGTGGCAGCCCGGCAGGGTTGATGTCCGCGCGGGGTGCGGCGGATTTCCTGACGCGCTCGACGACCGTCCTTGCGTCGATCTTCGTGCTGCTGTCGATCGTCCTTGCGGTGATCGCGTCGGTTCAGCACGCGCCGAGCGATATCGATACGTCGCTGGTGAAGCAGGCTCCCTCTGCTCCTGCGGGTCAGGCTCCGGCGACCGGCAATGCCGATCCGCTGGCCGGTGCGGCAGGCGCTGCGAGCAATGGCCAGGCGGCTAACGGCGCGGTTCCGCTCGCCAACTGAACTTTTCGTTCAAATTTTCGATCTTTTTTGCTCGCGCGTGGATTCGCGCGCTTGCCCAACTTGTTTGTAAAAGGCTAAGCCTCCACTCCCATGGCGCGGTATATTTTCATCACCGGCGGCGTGGTCTCCTCGCTTGGTAAAGGCCTTATGGCCGCATCGCTCGCAGCCCTGCTGCAGGCGCGAGGTTTCCGTGTGCGTATCCGGAAGTTCGACCCTTATCTCAATGTCGATCCGGGCACGATGAGCCCGTATCAGCATGGCGAGGTCTATGTGACCGATGACGGGGCGGAAACCGACCTCGACCTTGGCCATTATGAGCGCTTTACCGGCGTTTCCGCGCGCCAGTCGGACAATGTGACGCAGGGCCGCGTCTATCAGACGATCATCCAGCGCGAACGGCGCGGCGATTATCTCGGCGCGACGGTGCAGGTGATCCCCCACGTCACTGACGAGATCAAGGCGTTCGCCACTGCCGACACCGATGACCTCGACTTCGTGCTGTGCGAAATCGGCGGCACCGTGGGCGACATCGAATCGCTCCCCTTCATGGAAGCGATCCGCCAGCTGCATAACGACCTGGATCGCGGGCAGTCGATTTTCGTCCATGTGACGCTGGTGCCCTACATCGCGGCGGCCGGCGAGCTGAAGACCAAGCCGACCCAGCACAGCGTCCGCGAACTGACCTCGCTCGGCATTCAGCCGGACATTCTGCTTTGCCGCTGCGAACATCCGCTGCCGGAAAGCGAGCGCAAGAAGATCGCGCTATTCTGCAACGTGCGTCCCGAGGCCGTCATCCCCGCGCTCGACGCCAGCAGCATCTACGCCGTCCCCGCGCAATATCATGCGGAAGGGCTGGACGAGGAAGTGCTGCGGGCATTCGGCATTCAAGGCGCGCCCAAGCCCTCGCTCGACCGCTGGCTCGACATCATGGATCGCCAGCAGAACCCCGAAGGCGAAGTGACGATCGGCGTCGTCGGCAAATATGTCGGCCTGCCCGACGCCTACAAGTCGCTCTACGAAGCGCTGACCCACGGTGGTTTTGCCAACCGGGTGAAGGTCAACATCAAGTGGATCGACGCGGAACTCTTCGAAAAGGGCGATGACGTCGCCGCCAGCCTTGAACCGATGCACGGCATTCTCGTCCCCGGCGGCTTCGGCGTGCGCGGTTCCGAAGGCAAGATCGCCTCGGTCAAGTTCGCCCGTGAACGCAATGTGCCCTTTTTCGGCATTTGCCTCGGCATGCAGATGGCCTGCATCGAAGGGGCGCGGAACACGGCCGGGATCCCGGACGCTTCGACCACCGAATTTGGCGAGACTTCAGAGCCGGTCGTCGGCCTCATCACCGAATGGATGAGCAGTGAAGGCCTGCAAAAGCGCACCGCCGAAACCGATCTTGGCGGCACGATGCGCCTGGGCGCCTATCCCGCCAAGCTCACCGGCAACAGCGTCGTGGCGGGCATCTACGGCACCGGCGACATCAGCGAACGGCACCGCCACCGCTACGAAGTCAACGCCGGCTATCGCGACAGCCTTGAAAAGGGCGGCCTGATCTTTTCAGGCATGTCCCCCGACGGCACGCTGCCGGAAATCGTCGAGCGTCCCGATCACCCCTGGTTCGTGGGCGTGCAATTCCACCCGGAGCTCAAGTCCAAGCCTTTCGACCCGCATCCGCTGTTCGCCAGCTTCATCGAAGCGGCGGTGAAGCAGAGCCGGCTGGTTTGATCGCCTGACTTTCCAACAGAGGCGGCGGTATAAGCTGGCTCCGCCGCCTTCACCCCCGGACTTCTATCCGGTCCCGCTTCGATCCGCCGAGCTGGGGGAAGGGCGGCTGGCATCAGGCCGCTCCCCGCGCCGAGGTTCATGATGTCCGGGCTGAACCCAGATCGTCATGAACCGCTTTCGGCAAGTTCATTGCGAAATCGAAGACCGACATATTGTTGATCAAGCCGGTCACCCGAAGCCGCTGTGCGGGCACGATAAAGCCGATCGTCCCCGCGGCGCCCAGCCAGCCGAACAGGCCTTTGAACCCGCCATGATCGGCAATGCAGCCGCCCGCGCCAAAGCCCACCACTCCCGGAATGCCGAGATAATCGCGCATGCTCACGCCTTGCGGCAGGAGGTTCGCGGTTCCAGCGGCCACGGCGTCCGGCGGCATGACCTCCGTCCGGCTCAGGCGTCCGTTATTCGCCAGCATGGCCAGGAAGCGATCATAATTATGGGCCGTTGAGATGAGCCCGCCGCCGCCCGAAGGAAATGCGGGCTTGCTGAGGAATATCGAAGCCGGGCCCGCATCGACCTCCGTCAACTTGTCTCCCTTGCCCGTATAGCTCGTGACGAGACGCGCCTTCTTGCTCTCTGGCACAGAGAAGAAGGTGTTGCTCATGCCCAAAGGGGCAAAGAACCGCCGCTCCAGAAACTGCTCGAACGGCATGCCTGCCACGATCTCGATAATATGGCCGAGCAAATCCAGCCCCACCGAATAGCTCCACGCCGTTCCCGGGTCTGAAAGCAGGGGAGCCGCCGCCAGCCGATCGGCGAAATCCTTAAGGCTCGAAGGCGGGGCTTGCTCCAGCCGTTCCGCATGGCTGATCAGGTTCTGCCTCAGCCCCAGCTTTTCATATATCCCCTTGAGCGGCCCTTTGACCGCAGGCCCGCCACCAAGACCGGCGGTGTGCGTCAAAAGGTGGCGGATCGTCATTGCGGAAGTGGCAGGACGGGTTTCGACGCCTCGGCCAGGATTGGTCAGCACGCGCATATTCGCAAATCCGGGGATGAAATCGGCTACCGGCTGGTCGATCTTCATCCGGCCTTCTGCGATCAGCAGCATTGCCGCCATGCCGGTGATTGGTTTCGTCATCGAATAGACGCGAAACAGGGTGTGCTCATCCACTTGGAGCGCGCTATCAAGCGCGATCGTGCCGCTGCTGATATAATCTGGGCGGTTTGTTCTTTCGCCGATCGCGACGATAGCGCCCGGAACAGCCCTTTCACCAATGACACCATCCACCATCGCGCGGACGGCAGGAAAGCGTTTTGCGCCTGCGCGCGCATATCCGGGTGCAGCGCCCATCATCCCCAGGCAAATTGCGCCCTTCAGCAGATCGCGTCGCACGAATTCCGCATGTGGCATGGCCGTCCTCCCCCTCATTATCGATCACTATCGTGTCGATTGTCATGATGCGGGTCAACGGCTGACGCGGCACGTTCCTGTCAGCAGGATCGTCCTAATTAGCAGGCGTCAGCTTCAATAACCGCCCCTGCGAGCCCTGGCCGCCATCCTCCAGCAGCCACAGCGCCCCGTCCGGACCTTGCTCGACCTCGCGAATGCGCGCGCCCATGTCCCACTGATCCGCTTTCGCCGCATTCTCCCCATCCAGCTTCACGCGCACCAGCGCCTTGCTCGACAGCCCGCCGATAAAGAGGGAATTCTTCCACTGCGGGAACAGATCACCCGAATAATAAAGCAGCCCCGCAGGAGAGATTACCGGGTTCCACCAGACCTTCGGCGCTTCATAGCCATCATGCGCGCTATGGTCGGGGATCGGCTTTCCGTCATAATGGTCGCCGTTCGATACCCTCGGATATCCATAATTGAGCGCTGGCTTGATGAGGTTCACCTCATCCCCGCCCTTGGGGCCCATCTCCTGCTCCCACAGCCGCCCATCCTTGTCGAACGCGATGCCGAGCAGGTTGCGGTGGCCATAGGACCAGACGGCAGGGTGGAAACCCTTCGCCGCCAGCGGATTGCCAGCAGCCGGCGTGCCGTCCAGGTTCAGCCGCAGTACCTTGCCCAGCGTTGCCTTCGGGTCCTGCGCCGGATCGAACTTCTGCCGCTCGCCATTTGTGAAAAACAGATATTTGCCATCGGGCGAGAAAGCGATCCGCCCGGAATAATGGCCATTGCCTTCGACATAGGGTGTCGCGCGGAAGATCGTCCTAACGCCGTCCAGCTTCGTTGTCCCGTCGCTCGCCTGGTTGAAGATGCCCGTCGCCAGCGCCACGCCCTTGCCGCCGGGGCCGCTTTCCGAAAAGCTGAAATAAACCTTCCGATCCTGCCCGAACGTCGGCGAGAGGACGACATCCATCAACGCGCCCTGGCCCGCACTATCAACCTTGGGTATGCCGGCGACCGGTATCTTCGTCCCGTTCTTCGGATCGAACAGGATCATCTCGCCCGCCTTTTCCGTGATCAGCGCCCGCCCGTCCGGAAGGAACGTCATCGCCCAGGGCGAATCAAAGTCCGCAACCACCGACGTCTTGAACGGCTTTTCCGCAGCTGCGGCGCTGTTCTGCCCCGTCGCATTCTCGGAAGAGCAGGCGAGGAGGACAAGGGGCAGGGCAGTGATCAAAACCCGATTCATATCAACCTCCGTTCGCCCCGAGCCTGTCAAAGGGCTTCTCTTTTCATGAGAGAATGGAGGGGCTTCGACAAGCTCGGCCCGAACGGATCGGTCGCCCCCTGCCTGTAAAAGTCCCGTGCACGAATAATGTTGCAGCATTATCGCATCGCGCCTATATCGCCCTTGCTTCCTAACATCGTCAAACATGTCGGGGTCGCAAGCGGAAAGGCTTGCGGCGGCGGGAACGCACATATTCTGTTGGAGACTGCATGGCGGACATCGCCGAACTGACCGCGCTGATCGAACCGGAGGTGAAGGCCTTGGGCTTCGACCTCGTGCGCGTGAAGCTGTTCGGGTCGGGTGACGAATATACGCTGCAGATCATGGCGGAAAATCCCGCGACCAAGCAACTCGTGATCGAAGATTGCGCCACCATCTCGCGCCGCCTGTCCGACGTGCTGGATGAAGCTGATCCGATCGAGGAAGCCTATCGGCTGGAAGTCAGCTCCCCCGGCATCGATCGCCCGCTTACCCGCCTCCACGATTTTCTGGAATGGGCAGGGCATGAGGCGAAGATCGCCACGGCCGAAACCGTCGCCGGGCGCAAGAGCTTTCGCGGCATCCTGAAGGGTGTGGAGGGCGATGAAATCCAGTTCCAGGATAACAAGGCCGGGGATGTCGCCATCCCCTTCGCGCTGGTCGGCGATGCCAAGCTGATACTGACCGACGCGCTTATTTCTGCTAGCATGCCGCTCTCCTCCGATGGGGCGGACGAGTTCGAAACCGAAGAGTAAGGGTTCACGACCATGGCCAACGCCATTTCCGCCAACAAGGCCGAGTTGCTCGCCATCGCGAACAGCGTCGCCAGCGAGAAGATGATCGACAAGGCGATCGTCATCGAGGCGATGGAAGACGCGATCCAGCGCGCCGCCCGCGCGCGCTATGGTGCCGAAAACGACATCCGTGCCAAGCTTGATCCGGACAGCGGCGACCTGCGCCTGTGGCGCGTCGTCGAAGTGGTCGAGGCGGTTGACGACTATTTCAAGCAGGTTGACCTTAAGCAGGCGCAGAAGCTGAAGAAGGATGCCGTAATCGGCGACTTCATCGTCGATCCGCTGCCCCCGATCGACCTCGGTCGTATCGATGCCCAGTCCGCCAAGCAGGTGATCTTCCAGAAGGTCCGCGACGCGGAGCGTGAGCGCCAGCACGAAGAATTCAAGGACCGCGTGGGTGAGATCATCACCGGCGTCGTCAAGTCGGTCGAGTTCGGCCATGTCGTGGTGAACCTGGGTCGCGCTGAGGGCGTCATCCGCCGCGACCAGCAGATCCCCCGCGAAGTCGTCCGCGTCGGCGACCGCATCCGCTCGGTGATCCTGAACGTGCGCCGCGAGAATCGCGGGCCTCAGATCTTCCTCAGCCGCGCACACCCCGAGTTCATGAAGAAGCTGTTCGCGCAGGAAGTGCCCGAAATCTATGACGGCGTGATCGAGATCAAGGCCGCTGCTCGCGATCCGGGCTCGCGCGCCAAGATCGGTGTCATCAGCCGCGATTCGAGCATCGACCCGGTCGGCGCCTGCGTCGGCATGAAGGGCAGCCGCGTGCAGGCCGTCGTGCAGGAAATGCAGGGCGAAAAGATCGACATCATCCCCTGGTCGGAAGATACCGCGACCTTCGTCGTCAACGCGCTCCAGCCCGCGCAGGTCGCCCGCGTCGTCATTGACGAAGAAGAAGAGCGCATCGAAGTCGTCGTGCCCGACGATCAGCTGTCGCTCGCCATCGGCCGTCGCGGCCAGAATGTCCGTCTCGCCAGCCAACTGACCGGCAAGGCGATCGACATCATGACCGAGGCTGACGCGTCCGAGAAGCGTCAGAAGGAATTCGTCGCGCGTTCCGAATTGTTCCAGAACGAGCTCGACGTGGACGAAACCCTTTCCCAGCTGCTGGTGGCCGAAGGCTTTGGCGAGCTGGAAGAAGTCGCCTATGTCGGCGTCGAGGAACTGGCCGCGATCGAAGGCTTCGACGAAGACCTCGCCGCCGAGCTTCAGAGCCGCGCGCAGGAAGCGTTGGAGCGCCGCGAAGCTGCCGCCCGTGAGGAACGTCAGGCGCTTGGCGTCGAGGATGCGCTGGCCGACATTCCGCACCTTACCGAAGCGATGCTGGTGACGCTGGGCAAGGCGGGCGTGAAGACGCTCGATGACCTCGCCGACCTTGCGACCGACGAACTGATCGCGAAGAAGCGTGTCGATCAGCGCCGCCGTCGCAACGAAGGTGCCGAGGACAAGGGCGGCATCCTTGCCGAATATGGCCTCAGTGAAGAGCAGGGCAATGAGATCATCATGGCCGCCCGCGCGCACTGGTTCGAAGGTGAGGAAGCCTGAGCCCCAATGCCTTTCGTCGACATCCGTCTGGCAGGAAACGCCACCCGTGAGCAGAAAGCGGCTATCGTCGCCGATGTCACCCAGTCGCTTGTCGAGCGGCTGGGGAAGGCACCCTCTGCCGTGCAGGTGGTGATTTCGGAAATCTCGACGGAAAATTACGGGTCGGGCGGCATGTTGATTGCCGACCGCGCCGCCGAGCCCAAGCCAGGGGAGGACGCAAATGCTGCGGTCACTTCCCGATGAGAGGCTAAGGCTTCACCATTGTGAAAATCCTCCCCGGGAAGGGGAGGGGGACCGGCGAAGCCGGTGGAGGGGTGGTGCGCTGACGATAGGGGAAAACCCCTCCGTCAGCCCTTCGGGCTGCCACCTCCCCTTGAAGGGGAGGATTTCGGTATGACCGAACGCAAATGCATTCTTTCGGGCGACCGTGCCGATCCGGAAACGCTGATCCGCCTGGCCGTCAGCCCGGAAGGTCAGGTCCTGCCTGACATCCGCGCCAAGGCGCCGGGGCGAGGCGCATGGATCGGCGTCCCTCGCGCGGAACTGGAACAAGCCCTCGACAAGGGAAAGCTCAAGGGCGCGCTCTCCCGCTCGTTCAAGACCGGCGATCTGCAAATCCCGGACACTCTGCCGGACCTGATCGAAGACGGGCTGCGCAAGGCGCTGCTCGACCGCCTCGGCCTGGAAGCACGCGCGTCGATGGTCCTCACCGGATCGGAAAAGATCGACGTCGCCTGCCGCCAGGGCAAGGTCCAGCTGCTGCTCCACGCCAGCGATGCGGCGGCTGACGGTAACCGCAAGCTCGATCAGGCGCTGCGCGTCGGACAGGAAGCAGAAGGCACGGAATTGGCGGGCATCGTCTTGCCTGTGGACCGGAACGCCCTATCTATGGCAATGGGGCGTGATAACGTCGTCCATATCGCAGTGACCGACTCGCGCGCCGCGTCGCGTCTGCGTGCGGCTATTGGCCGCTTGGAAAGCTATCTGGGTTGCGCTACCGGGGCGCCCGTGCATGGGGAGCATGACTCCGCCGATGCGCAGGGCGTCTAGGCTGCATGGAATGAAGGCGCCGACGGGCCTTGCCGGTCGGATGGTAAGTGAAGGGTACAGTTCAGTCGTATGAGTGACAGCAAGGAAGACAAGCCGGTTCTGGGCCGCAAGCCGCTGGGCATCAAGCGGACCGTTGAATCCGGCCAGGTGCAGCAGCAGTTCAGCCATGGCCGCAAGAATACGGTCGTGGTCGAGGTGAAGCGGCGCCGCATCCTGGGCAAGCCGGGCGAAGCCGGTGCGCCTGCGGCTGCGCCCCAGGCTGATCCGACCCCGGCACCTGCCGCCGCCGCGCCTCCGCCGCAGCAGCCGCAGGCG
>NZ_OBMU01000001.1:981935-994738 GCF_900218065.1 Novosphingobium sp. Chol11
GCCGCAGCCCGCCGCCCCCGCGCGCCCTTCGCCGCCGCAGAGCCTGATGTCGCGTCAGGAATTGCAGGCCAAGCTGCTGCGCGAGGCTGAAGAAGCCCGCATGAACGCGCTGGAAGAGGCGCGCCGCCGTGAGGATGCGCAGCGCCTCGCCGCGACCGAGGATGAAAAGCGCCGCGTCGAGGAAAACCGCCAGGCGGCTGAAGCTGCCGAGGCCGAAGCCGCGCGCCGCGCCGAGGAAGAAGCAAAGGCCGCTGCTGCGCCGCCTGCCGCCGAGCCTGCACCCGCTCCGGTCGAGGAACAGCCTGCTCAGCAAGCGCCCGAACAGCGCTCCGCGGCAGCCCCTGCGGCCGTCGCGCCGCCGCCGCGCCGCTTCACGCCCGTCACGCCGATCAAGCGTCCCGAACCGGCCAAGCCTGACCGCACCAAGCGTGCGGGCGAGGATAATCGCCGCCAATCGGGCAAGCTGACCGTCACGCGCGCGCTTGCCGACGACGACAGCGCCCGCGCCCGTTCGCTTGCCGCCTTGAAGCGCGCGCGCGAAAAGGAGCGCCGCGCCCATTATGCCGGTGGCGCGCAACAACGTGAAAAGCAGGTCCGCGATGTCGTGGTGCCTGAAAGCATCACCGTGCAGGAACTCGCCAACCGCATGGCCGAAAAGGGCGCGGACCTGGTGAAGGCCCTGTTCAAGATGGGCACTGCCGTCACGCTCAACCAGCCGATCGATCAGGATACGGCGGAACTGCTGGTCGAAGAATTCGGCCACCGCATCCAGCGCGTTTCTGAGGCTGACGTCGAAATCGGGATGGAAGGCGAAGTGGATGCGCCCGAAACCCTGAAGCCGCGCGCCCCGGTCGTGACCATCATGGGCCATGTCGATCACGGCAAGACCTCGCTGCTCGACGCCTTGCGGGGAACAGATGTGGTCGCTGGCGAAAGCGGCGGCATCACCCAGCATATCGGCGCCTATCAGGTTACGACGAAGAAGGGCGATGTCATCACCTTCCTCGATACGCCGGGTCACGAGGCATTTTCAGAAATGCGCGCTCGCGGGGCCAACGTCACCGACATCGTCATCCTGGTGGTGGCGGCCGATGACGGCCTGATGCCGCAGACTATCGAAGCCATCAACCACACCAAGGCTGCTGGCGTCCCCATGATCGTCGCGATCAACAAGTGCGACAAGCCCGAAGCCAATCCGCAGAAGGTGCGCGAGCGCCTGCTGAGCGAGGAGATCGTGGTCGAGGATATGGGCGGTGACGTCCAGGACGTTGAGGTTTCCGCGCTCAAGAAGACGGGTCTGGACGAGCTGATCGAAAAGATACTGCTCCAGGCCGAAGTCATGGAACTGACCGCCAACCCCGACCGCCAGGCCGAAGGCAATGTCATCGAAGCGCAGCTCGACAAGGGCCGCGGCGCGGTCGCGACCGTGCTGGTGCGCAAGGGGACGCTGAAGGTCGGCGACACCTTCGTCATCGGTGCCGAAAGCGGCAAGGTGAGGGCGCTCGTCAATGACAAGGGCCAGAATGTGAAGGTCGCAGGGCCATCGACCCCGGTCGAGGTGCTTGGGCTCTCCGGTGTGCCTCTGGCAGGTGATCAGCTGACCGTCGTCGAGAACGAAGCCCGGGCTCGCGAAGTCGCCGCCTACCGTCAGGAACAGGCGACGAAGAAGCGGACCACGACGGCACCGACCAGCTTCGAGCACATGTTCTCGGCGCTCAACACCAAGGTCATCGAATATCCGGTGGTGGTGAAGGGCGACGTGCAGGGTTCGGTGGAAGCGATCGTATCGTCCTTGAACCGCATCTCGACCGACGAGATCAAGGTCCGCATCCTGCATTCGGGTGTCGGCGCGATCACCGAAAGCGACGTCACGCTGGCCGCTGCCAGCCGCGCGCCGCTGATCGGCTTCAACGTCCGTCCCAATGCCAAGGCGCGTCAGCTGGCGGAACGCGAGAAGATCTCGCTGCGCTATTATGACGTGATCTACGACTTGCTCGAGGAAGTACGCGGCGAAATGGCGGGCCAGCTGGCTCCCGAGCGCATCGAAACCATCGTCGGCCGCGCCGAGGTGCTTCAGGTGTTCCCGGCGGGCAAGAAGGACAAGGCGGCCGGTCTGCTCGTCCTGGACGGCATCATCCGCAAGGGGCTCAACGCGCGCCTTACCCGCGACGATGTCATCGTGTCGCGCACCAACATCGCGTCGCTGCGCCGCTTCAAGGACGATGTCGCCGAAGTCCGCGCGGGCATGGAATGCGGTGCCGTGCTTCAGGACACGAACGACATCAAGCCTGGCGACACGCTGGAGCTGTTCGAGGTCGAAGAGCGCGCCCGGACGCTGTGATCCATGTTCCCCCTCCCGCAGGCGGGAGGGGGCTAGGGGGTGGGCTCGCCCTCTCCTGAATTGCATTGGCCGTTGGGGAGAGCCCACCCCCGGCCCCTCCTGTTCACGGGAGGGGAGGATTTATGTCCAATCAATCCGAAGGCCCCTCTGTCCGCCTCCTCCGCGTGGGCGAGCAGGTGCGTCACGTCCTGTCCGACATCCTCCAGCGCGGCGACGTGCATGACGATGTGCTGGCGAAACATGTCGTCAGCGTTACCGAAGTGCGCATGTCCCCCGACTTGCGCCACGCCACCGTCTTCGTGAAGTCGCTGCTCGGCCAGGACGAGGAAGCCGTCCTCAAGGCGCTGCGCACCAACACCGCCTATCTTCAGCGTGAGGTCGCGCACCGCATCCGCCTCAAATATGCGGCAAAGCTCAAATTCCTTGCGGACGAGAGCTTTGACGAAGGCAGCCACATCGACAAGCTTCTGAGGGACCCAAAGGTCGCACGCGATCTTGGTCAGACGGACGATCAGGACTGACGCCGCTGTTCACCCCCATGCACGGCTGGATCATCCTCGACAAACCCCACGGGCTCGGCTCCACCCAGGCGGTCGGCGCCGTCAAGCGCGCCCTTCGCCAAAGCGGGGCTGGCAAGTGGAAAGTCGGCCATGGCGGCACGCTCGATCCGCTGGCCACTGGCGTGCTGCCGATCGCGATCGGGGAGGCGACAAAGCTCGCCGGGCGCATGCTCGACAGCGACAAGATTTACGGCTTCACCGTCACGTTTGGCACCCAGACCGACACGCTGGACCTCGAAGGGAAGGTTATCGCGGAAAGCGATCACCGCCCGACGATCGGCGAGGTAGAAGCGATATTGCCTCGCTTCACAGGCCCGATCGAACAAGCGCCGCCTGCTTATTCTGCCATCCTGATAGACGGCCAGCGGGCTTATGACCTTGCCCGGGCTGGGCAGGATGTCGAGATGAAGCTGCGCAGCGTGATGATTTACGAACTGCAGATTTCCTCTCTCCCGAAAGGGGGAGAGGATAGCGTAGCTTGTCGGCATGGCGGGCTAGCGGAGCTTGGAGAGGGGCAGGGCGCGTCATCCCCCTCTCCAACTCCGGCTAGGCAGCAAGCTGCCAAGCCTCCTTATCCTCTCCCCGCGAGCGGAGAGAGGATTCAGCAAATCACCCTCCGCGCCCATGTCTCCAAAGGCACCTATATCCGCTCCCTCGCCCGCGACATCGCGATCGCCCTTGGTACGGTTGGCCATGTCACCATGCTCCGCCGCTTGAAGGCAGGCCCGTTCACCCTGGAATCCGCTATTTCACTGGACAAATTGGACGAAGCTGCTAGGGGGCACGGCATCGCGCAGCTCATGCTGCCGTTGACCGCAGGGCTGGACGACATCCCGGCTCTTGCAGTCTCTCCCGACGACGCGCTGGCTCTCCGACAGGGGAAGGTGCTTGTGGGGAAACCGCATACCGGCCTCATGCTGGCGATGGAGGGCGATACGCCCGTCGCGCTGGTCGAGGCCAGTGGCCCTGAGATCAGGGTGGTGCGCGGCTTCAATCTCTAGATGTTATGAAAGGAAGCCGATGTCGATTACTGCTGAGCGCAAGGAAGCGCTGATCAAGGAACATGCCCGCGCCGAAGGCGACACCGGTTCGCCGGAAGTTCAGGTCGCGATCCTCTCGGAGCGCATTTCGAACCTGACCGAGCATTTCAAGGGTCACCACAAGGATAACCACAGCCGTCGCGGCCTGCTCATGCTGGTCAACAAGCGTCGTTCGCTGCTGGACTATCTGAAGAAAAAGGATGCGGGTCGCTATAACGACCTCATCGCAAAGCTGGGCCTGCGCAAGTAAGCCTGCTATATAAGGGACGGCCCCCCAGCGGGGCCGTTTCCGATTCCGGGACTCCTGCAATTCGGCAGGATGTTCCGACCAAGGGGCCAGACGATGCTCCGAAACCGCTGCGGGCCGGTTTAGCCCGCATCACAGGCCCCGCCCGGCAATAGGGCCAGGCGGGCGAAGGAAAACATTATGTTCGATGTAAAGAAGGTATCAATCGAGCTGGGCGGAAAGACCCTCACGCTCGAAACCGGCCGTATTGCGCGTCAGGCTGACGCCGCCGTGCTGGCGACCTATGGCGAAACCGTGGTGCTGTGCGCCGTGACCGCCGCCAAGTCGGTGAAGGAAGGACAGGACTTCTTCCCGCTGACCGTCCATTATCAGGAAAAATACTCCGCAGCCGGTCGTATCCCCGGCGGCTTCTTCAAGCGTGAGCGCGGCGCGACCGAAAAGGAAACGCTGACCAGCCGCCTGATCGACCGCCCGATCCGCCCGCTGTTCCCCGAAGGCTTCTACAACGAAATCAACGTTATCGCCCAGGTGCTGTCGTTCGATGGCGAGAGCGAGCCCGATATCGTGGCGATGATCGCCGCTTCTGCTGCGCTGACCCTGTCGGGCGTGCCCTTCATGGGCCCGATCGGCGCTGCCCGCGTCGGTTACAAGGATGGCGAATATCAGCTGAACCCGTCGATGGACGAGGTGAAGACCGGCGAACTCGACCTGGTCGTCGCCGCCACCCAGAACGCGGTGATGATGGTCGAATCCGAAGCCAAGGAGCTTTCGGAAGACGTCATGCTCGGCGCCGTCCTGTTCGCCCACGAAGCAAGCAAGAAGGTCGTGGACGCGATCATCCAGCTTGCTGAAAAGGCCGCCAAGGACCCGTGGGAAGTCGCCAAGGGCGACGACCTGGATGACCTGAAGAAGAAGCTGAAGAAGCTGATCGGCAAGGACATCACGGCCGCCTACAAGCTGACCGACAAGTCGGCCCGCTCGAACGCGATCAACGCCGCCCGCGACAAGGCGAAGGCTTTCTTCGCTGAGGAAGGCCTCGACGCCCAGACCGTCATGGCTGGCATCAAGCTGACCAAGAAGCTGGAATCGGAAATCGTGCGCGGCGCCATCATCAAGGATGGCAAGCGCATCGACGGCCGCACCACGACGCAGATCCGTCCGATCGAAGCGATGGTCGGCTTCCTGCCGCGCACCCATGGTTCGGCGCTGTTCACCCGCGGTGAAACGCAGGCGATCTGCACCACCACGCTCGGCACCAAGGATGCTGAGCAGATGATCGACGGCCTGACCGGCGTTCATTACGAAAACTTCATGCTGCACTATAACTTCCCGCCCTATTCGGTCGGTGAAGTCGGCCGCTTCGGCGCGCCGGGCCGTCGCGAAGTCGGCCATGGCAAGCTGGCATGGCGTGCGCTGCACCCCGTGCTGCCCAGCAAGGAAGACTTCCCCTACACCATCCGCGTTCTGTCCGACATCACCGAGTCCAACGGCTCGTCCTCGATGGCGACGGTCTGCGGCGGTTCGCTGTCCATGATGGACGCGGGCGTTCCGCTGAAGCGGCCGGTGTCGGGCATCGCCATGGGCCTGATCCTCGACGGCAAGGATTTCGCTGTGCTCAGCGACATTCTCGGTGACGAAGATCATCTGGGCGACATGGACTTCAAGGTGGCGGGCACGGAAGCGGGCATCACCACCATGCAGATGGACATCAAGGTCGCCGGCATCACGCAGGAAATCTTCGAAGTCGCTCTGCGCCAGGCGAAGGAAGGCCGCGCCCACATCCTGGGTGAAATGAACAAGGCCCTGTCCTCGACCCGCACCGAACTGTCGGCGCACGCTCCACGCATCGAGACGATCCAGATCGACAAGTCGAAGATCCGTGACGTCATCGGCACCGGCGGCAAGGTCATCCGCGAAATCGTCGCGGAGACCGGCGCCAAGGTGGACATCGACGATGAGGGCATCATCAAGATCAGCTCGTCCGACATCGACCAGATCGAAGCTGCCAAGAAGTGGATCCTCGGCATCGTCGAGGAAGCGGAAGTCGGCAAGATCTACACCGGCAAGGTCGTCAACATCGTCGACTTCGGTGCGTTCGTGAACTTCATGGGTGGCAAGGACGGTCTCGTCCACGTGTCCGAAATGAAGAATGAGCGCGTCGAAAAGCCGACCGACGTCGTGTCGGAAGGCCAGGAAGTGAAGGTCAAGGTCCTCGAGATCGATCCGCGCGGCAAGGTTCGCCTGTCGATGCGCGTCGTTGACCAGGAAACCGGCGAAGAGCTGGAAGACACGCGTCCTGCCCGCGAACCGCGCGGCGACCGTGAAGGTGGCCGTGGTGGCGATCGTGGCCGTGGCCCCCGCCGGGATGGCGGCGACCGTGGCGGTCGTGGTGGTGACCGTGGCGGCGATCGCGGCCCGCGCCGTGATCGCGGGGATCGTGGCCCGCGCGGTGAAGGCCGTGGCGGCAACGGTGGCGGGGACGATGACGGCTCCAACGCCGGTCTGCCCGATTTCCTGACTCAGGACTGATGCTGGCCGGTCATCCGGCTATGCTGAGCATCGTGCGCAAAAGTGGGAACCGGTTTTGCGCTTAAAACGATGCGACAACAAAAAACGACATGAGAAGGGCGCTCCTGACCGGGCGCCCTTTTTCATTGGGCTAGGCATTCTTGATTTCGATCAATTGGAGATGCAAAAACTTCTGTTACTGTGCCCTGCGATTTCGGGGGGATAAGATGCAGCGTGCCAATGAGAGGTTCGTCGAGCGCCTTCCTCTCGTCCTCAAACGCCCTGTTTACGCCTACGCCATTTCGGCGGCGTTTTGCGGCATCGCTCTGGTCCTCAGGCTAGCTGCGCAGAGCTTCCTCCCCATCGGCTACCCGTTCGTATCCTTTTTCCCGGCGGTCATCCTTTCGACTTTCCTGTTCGGGCTGCGTCCCGGGATATTCACGGGGATATTGTGCGGTTTCCTATCCTGGTATTTCTTCATTCCCTCAGGACCGGGCGGCAGCTTTGGCGGGGGTGTGATCCTCGCCCTCATTTTCTACACGGCCGTGATCGGGATCGACATCGCGCTCATCCACTGGATGCAGCGGGCCAATTTCAATCTTGCCGTGGAACGGGAACGCAGCCGGGCGCTGGCGGAAAACCGCGAACTGCTGTTCCACGAATTGCAGCACCGCGTTTCCAACAATCTGCAAGTTGTCGCCGCGATGCTATCGCTGCAAAGGCGGCACATCGATGATCAGGTGGCAGCACGAGCGATGGACGATGCCGCCAGCCGTCTTGCCCTGATCGGCCGGATCAGCCGCGCGCTTTACGATCCAGCGGAAGAAGGACAGGACCTGCATGCCTTCCTGACGCGGCTGACCGCAGACGTCCTTGAAGCGAGCGGGCGGAGGGATATTCAAGTCACCGTCAGCGCCCCGCCGGGCTTGACCCTGGACTCCCACGTTGCCGTGCCGCTCGCGCTTATCGTGGCGGAGGCGGTGAGCAACGCCATCGAACATGGATTGCCCCATCGCGGCGGAACGATCGAGGTGTCGCTGGAGGATTCGAGCGGGGCCTTGTCCCTCAGGATCGCCGACGATGGCGACGGCCTTGCCCCCGATTTTCGGATCGAGAAGGGTAATTCCCTCGGCCTGCGCATCGCAAGCGCGCTGGCGAGCCAGCTTAGCGCCCAGTTCGGCCTGCATCCCCGGCCGGAAGGCGGCGCAATCGTGCGGCTGGACCTCCCTGCGCAGGCGCGTTGATGGGCGGCAAGCGTTCACCCGCTATTCTGCCGCTTGGCGAGTGCCATTCGCTCCGCTATGACCCGGCCATGCTGACGAAAACCATGACGCGCATCGGCGCGGCTACCGCTCCGCTTCTGCTTGCCGCTCTGCTCGCCGGCTGCGCCACGTCGAAGAACAAGGCCGACACCCAATATGTCGCCCGTGACGTGTCCACGCTCTACAATGCGGGCAAATACCGGCTCGATCGCGGCCAGTATAAGATGGCTGCCGCCCTGTTTGACGAGGTGGAACGCCAGCATCCCTATTCCCCATGGGCGCGCCGTGCGCAGCTCATGTCCGCGTTCAGCTATTATATGAACAAGGACTATAGTGAATCGATTGCGGCGTCTCAGCGCTTCCTCGCGATCCACACCGGCAACAAGGACGCGCCCTACGCCTATTATCTGATCGCGCTCTGCTATTATGAGCAGATCGCAGACGTCACCCGTGACCAGAAGATCACGCAGCAGTCGCTGGATTCGCTGGGCGAACTCATCCGCCGCTATCCCGACACCCGCTACGCCGCCGATGCCCGGCTGAAGCTCGATCTGGTCAATGATCACCTTGCGGGCAAGGAGATGGAAGTAGGCCGTTTCTACCAGCGCCGTGGGCAGTGGCTGGCGGCTACATTGCGTTTCCGCACCGTCATCGACAAATATCAGACGACCACCCACACGCCCGAAGCGCTGGAGCGCCTGGTCGAAAGCTATCTGTCGCTCGGCATCCCCGCAGAAGCGCAAAAGGCTGCGGCGGTCCTGGGCCGAAATTATCCCGGCTCCAAATGGTATGAGCGCAGCTACAAGCTCATGCGGGAACATGGCGGCAAGGCGTAACTGCCGATTTACCGTCACCCCAGCGAAAGCTGGGGTCTCAGGCCATTGGGCACGGCCCGGCGGCACGAGATCCCAGCGTCAGCTGGGATGACGTTTGGAGATCGGCCGCATTGCTGACCAATCTTTCCATCCGCAACGTCGTCCTGATCGAGGCGCTGGACCTGGAGTTCGGCACGGGCCTTGGCGTGCTGACTGGCGAAACCGGCGCGGGCAAGTCCATCCTCCTCGATTCGCTAGGGCTTGCGCTCGGCGCAAGGGCGGACAGCGGCCTCGTCCGCAGCGGAGAGGCGCAGGCGAGCGTCACCGCCACCTTCGACATTCCGCGTGCCGACCACAGGGCTGCCGAGTTGCTCGCCAGCAACGGCATCGAACTGGACGCAGGCGAACCGCTCATCATCCGCCGCACGCTGAAGGCCGATGGGGGAAGCCGCGCCTTCGTCAATGATCAGGCCTGTTCCGCCGCCTTGCTCCGCGACCTTGGCGGCACGCTCGTCGAAATCCACGGGCAGCATGATGATCGCGGGCTGCTCAACCCGCGCGGGCATCGCCAGTTGCTGGACGCCTATGGCCGCTGCGACAGTGCGTCGGTGGCCAGGGCCTACGCCGCCTGGCGCGAGGCAGCCGACCGGCTCGCCGAAAGCCGCGCGGCGGTAGAGGTGGCGGCGCGCGACCGCGACTATCTGACGCACGCGGTTGAAGAATTGTCGCGTTTCGGCCCTGAACCCGGCGAAGAGGCGGCGCTGGCCGAAGAGCGCGCAACCATGCAGAAGGGCGCGCGTCTCGCCGATGATCTGTCGGCGGTTACCGAATGCCTCACCGGTTCGGACGGTGGACTCGCCCAACTGCGGCAGGCGGCGCGGCGGCTCGATCGGATGGTCAGCGAATATGAGCCGCTCGCCGAAGTGCTCGCCGCCCTCGACCGCGCCGTCATTGAAGCGGGCGAGGCGGAGGATCGGCTGGCGAGCGCCGCTGATGCGCTCAGCTTCGATCCCGCGCGCCTCGACGCCATTGAAACGCGCCTGTTCGACCTACGCGGGCTGGCGCGCAAGCATCAGGTCGCCGCCGATGACCTCGCGGCCCTGCGCGACGATATGGCGGCAAAGCTGGCCGCCATCGAGGGTGGGGAGGAGCATATCGCCGCGCTGGAAGCCGATGTCGCCGCCACCGCCGCCGCCTATCGCGATGCCGCCCAGACGCTCTCCGCCCAGCGCAAGGACGCCGCCTCCCGGCTGGACGCCGCTGTCGCGGCTGAACTCGCGCCCCTCAAGCTCGACGCCGCACGCTTCCGCACCACCGTCGCCACGCTCGATGAAGGGCAATGGAGCGCGCAGGGCATGGACCGGGTGGAGTTCGAGATTTCCACCAATCCCGGCGCGCCTTTCGCGCCCCTGGTGAAGATCGCTAGCGGAGGCGAATTGTCGCGCTTCATCCTTGCGCTGAAGGTCGCGCTGGCGGAGCGGGGCGGGGCGGACACGCTGATCTTCGACGAGATCGACCGGGGCGTCGGCGGCGCGGTGGCATCGGCCATCGGCGACCGTCTCGCGCGCTTGGCGCAGAGCAACCAGATCCTCGTCGTCACCCACAGTCCGCAAGTGGCGGCGCGCGGCGCTGGTCATATGCTGATCGCCAAGGCCAGCGACGGCACGGTCACTCGCACCGGCGTCCATGCGCTCAGCGATGGCGAGCGGCGCGAAGAAATTGCCCGCATGCTCTCCGGCGCGGAAATCACCGCAGAGGCAAGGGCGCAGGCGGATCGGCTGCTCGAAGTCTGACGCTGCTGCTAGAGCAAGTCTCGACAAGCCCGCCCTGAACGGGAATGGAGCAGTTATGAGTGACTCGATCGACCTGACCCAGATGACCGAAGCGGAAGCCGCCAATCGCCTGATGCGGCTCGCCAGGGAAATTGCCCGGCACAATCGGCTCTACCATGATCAGGACCAGCCGGAGATCACCGACGCCGCCTATGACGCGCTGATCCGCGAAAATAACGCGCTGGAGGCTGGCTTTCCGCAGCTTGTCAGGCCGGATTCCCCCAATGCTCAGGTCGGGGCAGCACCCACTTCGGGATTGAAGAAGGTCCAGCATGCGGTCCGCATGATGAGCCTCGACAACGGCTTCTCGGACGAGGACATTGCCGAGTTCATTGCCCGCGTCCGCCGTTTCCTCGCGCTGCCGGACGGGGAACCCGTCGCCCTGACCGCCGAGCCGAAGATCGACGGCCTGTCCTGTTCGCTCCGCTACGAAAAGGGGGAACTGCGCCTCGCCGCGACCCGTGGCGACGGCACGACCGGCGAGGATGTCACCGCCAATGTACGCACCATCAGCGACATTCCCGATCGCCTGACAGGCGAAAATCTACCCGACCTGTTCGAGATACGGGGCGAAGTCTATATGGCGAAGGCCGACTTCGTCGCGCTCAACCAGCGGCTGCTCGCAGAGGCTGACGAGCCGGAAAAGGCGCGGCAGTTCGCCAACCCGCGCAACGCTGCTGCCGGATCGCTGCGGCAGAAGGACCCATCCGTCACCGCCAGCCGCCCGCTGCGCTTTCTTGCCCATGGCTGGGGCGAAGCGAGCAGCCTTCCGGCAGAGACGCAGCTTGGCGTCATGCAGGCGATCGCCAACTGGGGCCTGCCGGTCTCTGACATGCTCACCTGCGTGGACTCGCTCGACGCATTGATCGCTCATTATCGCGGGATAGAGGCAGCGCGCGCCGACCTCCCATTCGACATAGACGGCGTCGTCTACAAGGTCGACAGGCTCGACTGGCAGCAACGCCTTGGCTTCGTGGCTAAGGCGCCGCGCTGGGCGATCGCGCACAAATTCCCTGCCGAACGCGCGCAAACCACCCTCGAAGCGATCGATATCCAGGTCGGCCGCACTGGCAAGCTGACCCCCGTCGGACGGCTGACCCCCGTCACGGTGGGCGGTGTCGTCGTCTCCAACGTGACGCTGCACAATGCCGACGAGATCGAGCGCCTGGGCGTCCGTCCGGGCGACCGCATCGTCGTGCAGCGCGCGGGCGACGTCATCCCGCAGGTGGTCGACAACCTCACCCGCAACGAAGAGCGCGCGCCCTTCATCTTCCCCAATCATTGCCCCGTCTGCGGATCGGAAGCCGTGCGCGAAGAAGGCGAGGTCGATATCCGCTGCACCGGTGGCCTCATCTGCGGCGCACAGCGCTTCGAACGGCTCCGCCATTTCGTCAGCCGTGGCGCTCTCGATATCGAAGGGCTGGGCGAGAAGACGATCCAGGAATTTCTCGACCTTGGCTGGATCACCGAACCGGCCGACATCTTCCGTCTCAAACAGCATCGCGCCGCGCTGCTGGGAAAAGAGGGATGGAAGGAAAAGTCCATCGACAACCTGCTCGCCGCGATCGAGGCGAAGCGCCGGCCGGACGCCGCGCGCCTTCTCTTTGGCTTGGGCATCCGCCATATCGGCGCCGTCACCGCGCGCGACCTGCTGAAACGCTATACCAGCCTGCCCGGCATCAGGGCGCTGGGGCAAGACATCATAGCCCTGCGCGACAGCAGCACCGCCGCTGAAGGCGAGGAGGAAACACGCTTCCGCAACCGGCTGGACAAGGCGATCGCTGAGATGATCGGCGTCGAGAATGTGGGCTCTGCCGTTGGTCACGCGCTCGCCGATTTCTTCCACGAACCCCATAATCGAGAGGTTTGGGACGACCTGCTGTCCGAAGTGTCGCCCCCCGATTATGTGGTCGAAACCACCGCCAGCGAAGTGACCGGCAAGACGGTCGTCTTCACCGGCAAGCTCGAAACGATGAGCCGCGATGAGGCGAAAGCGCAGGCGGAGCGGCTGGGCGCGAAGGCGGCAGGATCGGTCAGCGCCAAGACGGATCTCGTGGTGGCAGGTCCCGGCGCGGGATCGAAACTGAAACAGGCCGCGGCTCTGGGGATCCCGGTGATCGATGAAGCGGCCTGGGCAGAAATCGTGAAGGCTGCGGGGTAGGGGGCGACGTTGACCAGATCCGTCATGCCAGCGAAAG
>NZ_OBMU01000001.1:995195-1088893 GCF_900218065.1 Novosphingobium sp. Chol11
CATCTCAGGAGGGTAGGGCGCAGGGCGAGGGAGACCCCAGCTTTCGCTGGGGTGACAGAATGGATGCTGTCGGAGTCAACCCGCCGCCTCAACCTTGTCCTGCGTCTTGGTATCGAAATCGCTCGCATCATGCCGCTCATGCAGCTGCTCTTCCAGCGGCCCATTGGCGCGATTGACGATCCTGCCCCGCTTTACCGCAGGCCGGGCATCCACCTGCTTCGCCCAGCGCTGAACATTGGCATAGCTCTGCACGTCCAGAAATTCGCCAGCGCCGACATAGGTGCGGTCTAGCGCCACCCCGCCATACCATGGCCAAATCGCGATATCGGCGATCGTGAACTCATCCCCGGCGACATATTCATTCTCGCCAAGCTGCCGGTCCAGCACGTCGAACTGCCGCTTCACCTCCATCGTGTATCGGTTGATGGCATATTCGATCTTTTCAGGCGCATAGGCGAAGAAATGGCCAAAGCCGCCGCCCAGCAACGGTGCGCTGCCTATCTGCCAGAACAGCCATGACAAGGTCGCGGTGCGTTTGGCCGGTTCGGTAGGCAGGAACGCGCCGAACTTCTCGGCCAGATAGACCAGGATCGCGCCCGACTCGAACACCCGCTGGGGCGGCGAAACGCTGTGGTCCATCAGCGCCGGGATCTTGCTGTTCGGATTGACGGAGACAAAGCCGCTTCCGAACTGGTCGCCTTCGCCGATGTTGATCAGCCAGGCGTCATATTCCGCGCCGTGATGACCCGCCGCCAGCAGCTCCTCCAGCATGATCGTCACTTTCTGCCCGTTGGGCGTGCCCAGCGAGTAGAGCTGCAATGGATGCTTGCCGACCGGCAACGCCTTGTCATGGGTAGCGCCTGCGACCGGCCGATTGATGTTGGCGAAGGCGCCACCATTATCCTTGTCCCATGTCCAGACCCGGGGCGGAGTATAGCTGTCGGTCATTAGGCGATTTCTCCCACGGTGCGATGTCGCCTCGCAGGTAGGAAGTTGAACGGCGCGCCGCAACCGCTCGTCCCGCCCGTTTTACCGATCCGGTCTATGCCCGCACGACCAGCACGCTGACAGGCGACTGGTGGACGATGGCCGACGCGTTCGATCCCAGCAGCTTTGAGGATAGCGATGGTTGATGCGATCCGATGACGATCAGGTCGGCGCCTTGCCGTTCGGCCTCCGCCAGCACTTCGTCGCGAACACGGCCCCGCCGCGTCGCTATTTCCACCTGATCATCGCCGATGCCAAGATCGCCGCACCATTGTCGCATGGCCGCCAAAGCGTCCTCCTGTTCCCGCGCATCGAAATCGCCCGCCAAAAGGTCTGAATAGCGGGAGGGCAGGTGATAGCGGACATAGAGCAGCCGCAGCCGTCCCTGCGGTCCTGCAATCGCGCTGGCCCGCGCCAACGCCGCCCGGCCATTGTCGGGATCGCTGACGTCTATCGCAACGATGATCGTGGAAAACTGCATCCTTCGCTCCTGTTTCTGCGGTCTGCTAGCCAAGGCAACGTTGGCAGAAGGGTGGGGATGCGGCCGACATGAAAGAACGCGCACCGGCAACGGCAAGGCGATAGTCGCAACAATCCCGCAAGCTGGCGCTCCGCGCGTGACAAAGCCGTCGATCAGGCGCAACAACGCCGCCGGGCTCTGAAGGGGCCTTCAATCCTAAAAAAATATGCCTCCTTGTCTTGACGGTTATTTTCACCGCTCCATATTCCGCAGCGCTGGCACTCTCTAACCAGGAGTGCTAACAGCAACTGGTTCATACGGGAGAAGGAACGGCATCAGGCAGATTCGCTGGGGGATTTTCCCGCGATCGCCCGCCCGACCAATCCCAAAAAGAGGGAAAGGTACTCAACATGGCATTTCGTCCGTTGCATGACCGCGTTCTCGTCCGTCGCGTAGAGGCGGAAGAGAAGACGGCCGGTGGCATCATCATCCCCGACACCGCCAAGGAAAAGCCGCAGGAAGGCGAAATCGTCGCTGTCGGCACCGGCTCGAAGGCTGAAGATGGCAAGGTGACGCCGCTGGACGTCAAGGCTGGTGACCGCATCCTGTTCGGCAAGTGGTCGGGCACGGAAGTGAAGGTCGACGGCGAAGACCTGCTGATCATGAAGGAATCGGACATCCTGGGCGTTGTCGCCTAAAGGCGACGGGCTCGGGTTCGTTGCGTAAAGCTGCGAACCGGACCGCTATTCCAATTTCCCGCGGATTTCAGCCACTCAGAACGGTGTGAACTTCGCAAGATTTGCAATTCTCAAAGAGAGGTAAAAGATCATGGCAGCGAAGGACGTAAAGTTTTCGCGTGACGCTCGTGAGCGCATCCTGCGCGGCGTCGACATCCTGGCCGACGCGGTCAAGGTGACCCTGGGCCCCAAGGGCCGCAACGTCGTCATCGACAAGAGCTTCGGCGCGCCCCGCATCACCAAGGACGGCGTCAGCGTCGCCAAGGAAATCGAACTGAAGGACAAGTTCGAGAATATGGGCGCCCAGATGGTCCGCGAAGTCGCTTCGAAGACCAACGACATCGCCGGTGACGGCACCACCACCGCGACCGTTCTGGCTCAGGCCATCGTTCGCGAAGGCATGAAGTCGGTTGCTGCCGGCATCAACCCGATGGACCTGAAGCGCGGCATCGACCTCGCCGTCTCCAAGGTGATCGAGGACGTCAAGGCCCGTTCGAAGCCGGTCGCCGGTTCGAACGAAGTCGCTCAGGTCGGCATCATCTCGGCCAATGGCGACGTCGAAGTCGGCCAGAAGATTGCCGAAGCCATGGACCGCGTCGGCAAGGAAGGCGTGATCACCGTGGAAGAGGCCAAGGGTCTCGACTTCGAACTGGACGTCGTGGAAGGCATGCAGTTCGACCGTGGTTACCTGTCGCCCTACTTCGTCACCAACCCGGAAAAGATGCAGGTCGAACTCGCTGACCCCTACATCCTGATCCACGAAAAGAAGCTGTCGAACCTGCAGTCGATCCTGCCGATCCTCGAAGCCGTGGTGCAGTCGGGCCGTCCGCTCCTGATCATCGCTGAGGACATCGAAGGCGAAGCGCTGGCGACCCTGGTCGTCAACAAGCTGCGCGGTGGCCTGAAGGTCGCTGCGGTCAAGGCGCCTGGCTTCGGTGACCGCCGCAAGGCCATGCTGGAAGACATCGCCGTCCTCACCAAGGGCGAAGTCATCTCCGAAGACCTCGGCATCAAGCTTGAGAACGTCACGCTCGGCATGCTCGGCACCGCCAAGCGCGTCACCATCGACAAGGACAACACCACCATCGTCGATGGCGCCGGTGATGCCGAATCGATCAAGGGCCGCACCGAGCAGATCCGCGCTCAGATCGAGACGACCACGTCCGACTACGACCGCGAAAAGCTGCAGGAGCGTCTCGCTAAGCTGGCTGGCGGCGTGGCCGTCATCAAGGTCGGCGGTGCTTCGGAAGTCGAAGTCAAGGAGCGCAAGGACCGCGTCGATGACGCGCTGCACGCAACCCGCGCAGCCGTTGAAGAAGGCATCGTCCCCGGTGGTGGTACGGCTCTTCTCTACGCGACTAAGGCTCTCGAAGGCCTGAAGGGCGCCAACGACGACCAGACCCGTGGTATCGACATCATCCGCAAGGCAATCGAAGCGCCGCTGCGCCAGATCGCCCAGAATGCGGGCGTTGATGGCGCCGTTGTCGCTGGCAACCTGCTGCGCGAAAATGACGAGACCAAGGGCTTCAACGCCGCGACCGACACCTATGAGAACCTTGTCGCCGCTGGCGTCATCGATCCCACCAAGGTCGTTCGCGCTGCTCTGCAGGACGCGGCTTCGGTCGCTGGCCTGCTGATCACCACCGAAGCGACGATCGCTGAACTGCCCGCCGACGACAAGGCGCCGATGGGCATGCCCGGCGGCGGCATGGGTGGCATGGGCGGCATGGACTTCTAAAGCGATCGTAGCAGTCGGGCTTCGGCCCGGCTGTGGTTCGATCGCGATGGCAAAGTCCCTCGCTCAAGCGAACAGGGAAGGGCCGGGGAGCAATCCACCGGCCCTTCCATTGTAGGCTGGAGAAATTTTCAGCCTCCGATCGCCCCCCGCCTCCGTCATGCCAGCGGAAGTCGGCATCTCAAGCGCAAAGCTCGGCCCAAACCTGAACTATCGACCCCCATCGGGCGGCCACCCGATAGCTCCATTTTGGGCATCTTCCCCTTCCAAATTTACCAAATGGAAATCATGTTTAGCCAAAGGTGGCGGAGACGTGTCGTGCCTCTTCCATCATTGGAGCGCAAAACTGCGCGCGCATCTTGCGCCCGATACTCAGCAAAGCGCTGAGGTGCAGGACAGCCTTGTCAAATCGCTCTACGCGTCACCTGCATCACTGATGATCGGCGCTTTGGCTGGCGGCGCGCTTAGCTTCGTCGTCGCCTATCATGCTGGCCGCGCCGAAATCACGACGATCGCGACCTTGATTTTCCTGGTCGCGGTCAGCCGATCCATCTCTGCCGTCTACTTTCTGCGACAACTGGCTCATCATGAGGGGCCAACGCAGCAAGCCTGGGGACTGGCCTATGAACTGGGCGCGTGGGGCTATGCCGCATTGCTCGGTCTGCTCGCTTTCTCGACGCTCATCTTAACCGGAGACGCGTCGCTGCATATTTTAAGCGTCTGCCTTGTCGCGGCCTATTCAGGTGGCATCGCCGGACGCAATGCCGGGCGCGTGCATATCGCGGTTGGCCAGACCTGCTTTGCGCTGCTTCCGACCTCGCTCGGCCTCTGCATCGCGGGTGGGCTGGGCTATTGGGTGCTGGCGACGATGTTGTTCCTGATGATTTTCGCCATGGCGGAAATCACCCGCACGACCCACCGGATCGTCGTCGAAGCGTTGCAGGGCAATTACGAAAAATCGCAGCTGGCCACCAAGTTCGAGAGGCTGGCGCGGTTCGACAGTTTGACCGGCGTGGAAAACCGCATGGCGATGCAGATGCGGTTGCGCGAACTGTTCGACAAACGCCGGTCCGATCAGGATTCGATGGCCGTCTTCTGGATGGATCTTGATCGCTTCAAGGAAATAAATGATTCGCTGGGGCACATCATCGGCGATCAACTGCTCTGCACCGTTGCGGCGCGTCTTTCGCACGCGCTGGACGGTCGCGGCCATGTCGCTCGCTTCGGCGGAGATGAGTTCATCCTGATATGCCCCGGGACCGATCGCGCCGTGGCCGGGGAGATTGCGCACGATGTGATGGCTGAGTTCGGCCATGACTTCGATGTCAGCGGCTATCATCTGACGGTGACGGCATCGATGGGCATCGCTGTCGCGCCCGAAGATGGGTGCGACAGCGAAGAGTTGCTGCAACATGCCGATATGGCGCTGTATCAGGCAAAGCGTGCGGGACGGAACCGCCATGCCCATTTCGACTGGGCCATGAAAGAGCGGCAAAATCGTACCTATGAGCTCGAGATGGGCCTTCGCAGCGCCATGGCAAATGGCGAACTTTTGTTGCACTACCAGCCGATATTCGACACGGTCACTGGCAAGATCGCCATCTGCGAAGCGCTGATGCGGTGGGATCATCCCACCATGGGCCGCATTTCGCCGGCCGAGTTCATTCCGGTGGCGGAAAGCTGCTCTCTCATCGAACCGATAACCGCCTGGGCGCTGGAACAAGCGTGCCGGGATGCGATGCAGTGGGAGGAACATGTCCGCGTCGCCGTCAATATCTCGCCCGCGCTCATCAAGAGCGACGGGCTTCCGCGCGCGGTCATCGCTGCGCTCATGGGATCGGGCTTGAAAGCCAAGCGGCTCGAACTTGAAGTGACCGAATCGATCTTCCTGGAAGATAGCGGCCGCACCAGCCTGATCCTGTCAGAGCTGCAGCGTATTGGACTACGCCTTGCCTTGGACGATTTCGGAACAGGCTATTCCTCGCTCGGCTATCTGCGTGATTATGCGTTCGATACGCTCAAGGTCGATCAAAGCTTCATGCGAAGCGTCGGCGAAGAAGGGCGCGACCGCGCCATCGCCCAATCCGTCGCATATCTGGCGCACTCACTTGACGTGGAGACGGTGGCAGAGGGCATCGAGACGGAAGAACAGCTACGCTATGCGCGCGAGCTGGGCTTTAGCAATGTGCAAGGCTTTGTTCTAAGCCGCCCCATGCCTGCCGCAGATCTGCTCACGATGATGGCCGACATGAAACGTGAGAAAAGCAACGTCGTCACGTTGATGCAGAACCGCCGCCGAGCCTGACCGCTTACTTGGTCAGCCGTGTCTGCGCCGAGGCAAGGCGCCGCATCATCCGCAGATCCTTCGGATCGAGCTTGAGCGCCGTCGCCGCCCAATTTTCAACGATGTCCTTCAGCTCGGCATAATCGAGCGGATCGACGCGGCGTCCGGCTTCGAAGACGCCGACATGGCCGGCATGGTGCGGACGGTTGCCGGTGATATAGTCACGCACGGCCTGCTCGCCTTCGCCATCCTCGGCAAGGATGGTGACGACGCCCATGTCGTACATTTCTTCGGCGGTGTAGACCTTGCCGGACAGGATCATGCGCTCTGCCATGCGGCGTCCAAGCTTCCGCGCCAGGATGGAATAGGCCCCCATTCCGGGGAAAAGGCCGAAAAGCATTTCGGGAAGGCCGAAACGGGCGCTTCGCTCCGCGACGACGACATCGAAACAAAGAAGAGCCTCAAACCCGCCCCCCAAGGCATCGCCCTGCGCCAAGGCGATGGAGATGAGCGGCATGTCGGCATTGCGCCATGCGCGATGAACCACATCGATGCACGCATGACCATATTTAACCAGGCCGGGCAGGTCGCCGCGCTCGATGCACGCCGCGAACAGCTCAAGGTCTCCACCCAGATTGAAGACGCCGGGAAAGCGGGAACCAAGTACCATATATTTGAGCGGCAATATACCCTCGTCGAACAGCCGCTTCGCCTCTGTCTGCCAAAGCCGGATGTCGCGCAGCATCGGCAGATTATAGTTCGGCCGATTCGCCGGGGTCATGAAGGCCCAAAGGGTGTCGATCGGTTCATCGAAAGTGACATCGACCTGTCCCAGGTCGAACAGCATCGAATGTCCGCTTTCGCGTGCCTGGAGCGCTGCATCCGTAGCGGCAACGGCGTGAATGTTTTCGACAGGCAGGTGCATTGGCGAAGCGTCCTCCACCTCATCGCGTGCCGGATTAAACCGTCCGGAATCAATCATCTGTGCCCCCGCATTTCGATCCATGCTGAGGAAAACAACATTGTTCCTTCGATGCAACCGTCAGTGGATCAATCGGCGCCTCGTTAACCCTTTTTATTGCGTACTGTTGCTGCTAAGTCGCCAAAAAGACGCGCCTGCCATGGTTAACGTTGCATTAATGCAACAAAGGCCGTTAAGTAAGTTTCAGGCGATTTGGTTGTCAGGTCTTTGTTAACCTTTATTAATTATGACATGGTGCATGGACAGACATCGCACCGATCCCCAGATTGTGACGCTCCTGCTTCATGATGAAGAGGGGAAAAGCTGGCGCCTCAACATCGCTGCCGATTGCCTCTGCTTCATCGGCAATTACCGCCGGGTGAAGGGCTTTGACATCGACGCGGTGGTTGCCTTCGACGGTTTGCGCAAGGCGGGCTGATCCGGGCGGCCAATCGATAAAAAGCGGTTCCCTCTTGTCCGTGCGATGTTCTAGAGCGCGCAACGTGACTCAATCCCGCTTTTCCTTCACGATCGCCGCAACCGACGGCAAGGCCCGCACGGGCGCGATTCAGATGCGCCGCGGCGAAATCCGGACGCCTGCATTCATGCCGGTTGGCACCGCCGCCACGGTTAAGGCGATGCGCCCGGCGGAGGTCCGCGCCACCGGCGCTGATATCATCCTCGGCAACACCTATCATCTGATGCTTCGTCCGGGCGCGGAGCGGGTCGCTCGGCTGGGAGGCTTGCACAGATTCATGGGTTGGGACCGGCCGATCCTGACCGACAGCGGCGGCTATCAGGTCATGAGCCTGTCCGCGCTCACCAGAATGAGCGAGGATGGCGTCGCCTTCGCCAGCCATATCGACGGTTCCCGTCACATGCTGACGCCCGAACGCTCGATGGAGATCCAGCGTCTGCTCGACAGCGACATTGTCATGGCCTTCGACGAGTGCACGAAAAACGGCTGCACCCATGATGAGGCGGCGCACAGCATGGAGCGATCCATGCGCTGGGCGAAGCGATCCCGTGATGGCTTCAATGCCGGTGGCCAGCATGCCGAACGAGCGGCGCTTTTCGGCATTCAGCAGGGATCGCTCGACGAAAATCTGAGGCGCATCTCTGCGCAGAAGCTGACCGAAATCGGTTTTGACGGATATGCCGTAGGCGGCCTGGCGGTAGGGGAGGGGCAGGAGGCCATGTTCGCATGCCTCGATTACGCTCCCGGCATGCTGCCGAGCGAAAAGCCGCGTTATCTGATGGGCGTGGGCAAGCCCGACGACATCGTCGGGGCTGTCGAACGCGGCATCGACATGTTCGATTGTGTCCTGCCGACCCGCAGCGGCCGAAATGGTCAGGCCTTCACCTGGGCAGGCCCGCTCAACATCCGCAACGCGCGTTTTGCCGAGGATCTTTCGCCGCTCGATCCCCGCTGCACCTGTCCGGTCTGCGGGATGTGGAGCCGCGCCTATCTGCATCATCTGGTGAAATCTGGCGAAATGCTCGGCGCCATGTTGATGACGCAGCACAATATCCACTTCTACCAGGCGCTGATGCAGGCGATACGGGACAGCATCGCACAAGCCCGGTTCGCAGCCTTCGCATCGGACTTCCGCCGCGATTATCAGCGGGTCTGAGAATCAGGGAATGACATTGATCGCGATGGCATAATCGCCAGCGACCGGATCATGGTTGAGCGGCGCGCGCAGCTGACGGGAAAGGCCTGTCAGTACGCGCCCATATCGTTCTTCGATCCGCGCGCTCATCAGCTCCGATCCGCGCAACGCGGGGGAACTCAGATGCAGCACGGCCCGGTCGTCACGTCCCGGTTCCAGCTGCACGGATATGCGCATGCCCGTCCGGGGATCGGACAGCATCGCCAACTCCACCAATTCCGTCAGCAGGAATGCGATCGGCACGGCCACATCCTGGCTGATATGAAGATTGTCGCTGTCGATCTGAATACCGAACCGCCGTGCTTCCGCGGGAGCCGTGCCCCGCAGGCTTGCGGAAAGCTCGCTCACCAGTGAGCGGACCCCGACACCGCGATGCTCCTCCAGCTCCGCATAATGATTGCGGTGCACGACTGAGAGGGCATCGACGCGGCGCTGGATTGATGCATAGGCCTCGACCGCTTCGGGTTCATGTGCGGCACGGGCATGCAGGCTGATGAGGCTGGCGATGATCTGGAGGTTGTTCTTGACGCGGTGATGAACTTCGCGCGTCAGTTTGCGCTGAGTATCCAGCCCCTCCGCCATCTCGGCCTCATGGGTCGCCACATCTTCGCTGATTTCGCGGAAGGTTTCGCCGAGCGCCACGATCTCCTGCGCCGGGGTACGAATGCGGCGCATGGGTTCCAGCACTTCGCCGGGATGATAGGCGGCCACCGTACGCCTCAGCACGACGAGCGGGCGGATCAGCAACCGGTTGACGACGAACCATCCGATCGCCGCCGCCGCGAACCACATGACGAGAGGCAGGAACAGCGAAAGCATGCGCGCGAGCGTCACCGGCGGGTCACGCAGCGTCATGGTGAGCAGGATATCCGGCGGATCGAGCCGAGCCGACAGACTGGTGCTTTTGCCGTGCAAGTCGTTTGACGGCTGGCTGACCACCAAGATGTGATCGCCCTGCTGAAGGCTCAGCTGCCGGTTTTGCAGGGCTGTCGTCGGGCTCGCTATCGTTTCCAGATACGTACGCGAATAATAGGCAAGCGCAACGACTTGCCTGTTGTCACTGACTACGCGGCTGACAAGATAGCCGGATGCCGGAAGCAGCATCGCTGGCGCGCCATGGAATCGAGCGGTTTTCGTGAGTCCTCGCGGTTCAGGCTGAGAAGACCCGCAAATACGCTCGCCTTCGCGATTGTAGATGTAGTAGCGGCCGCCTTCCCGATCGTGGGAGGTCAGGAAAATGGAAAGCCGCTGACACATTTCCGGCCCTTCGCTGCCGGTCGACAGCGCGTTGGCGGTCAGCATCAAAGCGGTTCGATCGGAAGCCAGATCTTCGGTTAGCTTGCGTGCGCTCTGTGTCACAGACACACGAAGCAGCGCTTCCTTCTCCAGATCGGAAGTGCGGATCGCCTGAAGCGAAGCTACAAGCGCAATAAGGCCCAGAGGTAAAAGGGCCAGCGTCAGGATGAGGAACATCTTGACGCCCGTGGACTGGATCAGGCTGTTTAAGTTGCGCATGAGCAATCAACTGGTTGGGACGCAGCCGCCCCGTTCATGCGATGATCAGATGTGCGTTGATCCGTTCGGGATCAGGAATTTCAGCGATCTCAGTCAAAGCCAAATCGCCTTGCTCCGCACCTGTGCCAGTATCGAAAAGCACCAATCTGCCCTCCGCCCGGGACACGCCAATTCGGCGACCCTCAAGGCCGATGCTTAATCCAGCTTTCTAAGAAGGTCGAGCATCTCGGCAGGAATGTCTTCGTCCACGGCGCGCTGGTATACAGAGCGCAGCACATTGGCGACGTTCCCATCCCCCTTGGCAGGGGCAGAGCGCCGCTTGCGGGAGGCGTTGCCAGTCACGCCCGAATCCGGGGTGTTGGCGCCGACATCTTTCCTGTCCCCTCCCTTCACATCCCGTTCCGTCGTTGAAGCAACCAAAATACGCCCCTCTGCAACGCTACCATGTCAACCGGCTTTTCTTTTGCGGCTTTCCCGCGTGACGTCAATCGACCGCCAGCGGAGCTTTACATCAAAATCCAGATTTCAGTTAAAAAACCGAACGGCAGTGAAACAAATCTTTTTCTCGTTGGTTCCACTCCCCGAGCATTTTTTGCCACCGTCCGCAGGGCGGCTGAAAAGGGGGCGGGGGCTTGCCACATCGGCATTGGCAATCCATCCTTCCGCGCAGCGAATGTTTAGTAGCAATGCGCCCTATGGGCTGGGAGAAGATTTACAGATGTCGCTTGGACAGCAACTGCACCCCCATCTTCCTTTCTTGCGCCGCTATGCCCGCGCCCTGACGGGCAGCCAGGGGCATGGCGACGCCTATGTGCGTGCGACGCTGGAAGCGATCGTGGCCGCGCCTGAAGAATTCCCGTCTGACGTCGATCCTCGCCTTGGTCTTTACAAGACGTTTCACGCGATCTGGTCGTCTTCCCATCTGGAAGATGGTCCGGTGCTGACGGGCAGCGATGGGCAGGAAGCGGTAGCGCAGGCGCGGCTTGCGCGATTGACGCCGCTGCCTCGCCAAGCCTTGTTGCTCACGGCATTGGAAGGTTTCACGGTCGACGACGTCGCTTACCTGATCGGTCTTGACGCCGCCGATGTCGAGGCGCTTGTGGAAGAGGCGCTCAGCGAGATCGAGGCTCAGACGCGGGCGAAGGTCTTGATCATCGAGGATGAACCCATCATCGCGATGGACATCGAAACCATCGTCCGTGACCTTGGCCATGAAGTGACTGCAATCGCCGTAACGCGCGAGGATGCGGTTCGTGAAGCGATGGCAGAGCGTCCCGGCCTGGTACTCGCCGACATTCAACTCGCGGACGATTCCAGCGGCATCGATGCCGTGAAGGATATTCTCGCGGAATTTTCCGTGCCCGTGATCTTCATCACCGCATTCCCAGAACGTCTGCTGACCGGTGAGCGTCCTGAACCGACCTTCCTCATCACGAAGCCCTTCCAGCGTTCGACCGTCAAGGCGGCTATTTCGCAAGCCTTGTTCTTTGACGAAGCTACGGCTCCGGCCTGACGATCTGCACGAGTTCCGCCGCAAAAGACTGAAGGAGCGGCGGAACCCGAGTCATGCCTCCGCGTTATTGATGCGTAACGATCGGGAGGTATTAAATGGCGGAACAGGAAAAGCACGTTGCTACCGAAGACGCCCGCTCAGGATCGACGCCACACATAGTCCGGTACATTCTGGGCATATCGCTGCCGCTGGTCATCATTGGCATGCTGATCGTGCTGTGGAGCTATTACGGGTAAACATCATTGGTTCCGTTGAACAATGAGTATAGGATGCGGACGCAAATATGGCTTTGACGGCTTCGGTTCATGAGGCGAGGGCGACAGCCAGTAAGAGGGTTGTTCCCATGAGCGAAGGGCTTGGCCAAGAGGCGGAGCACCAGGAAGTAGAGCGGCAGTCGCTCTCCGATTCGGATTTCAAGCGTGAGCTGGCTGCGGTGATCCCGCATCTGCGCGCTTTCGGCCGATCGCTTTCCGGTAATCGCGATGTGGCGGACGATCTCGTCCAGGAAACGCTGTTGAAGGCATGGGCGGCGCGCGGCCGTTTCCAGGCCGGAACCAACATGCGTGCGTGGACTTTCATCATTCTGCGCAACCATTATCTGTCGCAGATGCGGCGCTCTCGCTTCCGTGGCGATTGGGATGACTTGACCGCGGATCGCCTGCTCGCGGCTCCGGCAGGGCAGGACAAGCATGTCGAACTTTCCGACATGCAGCGCGCCCTGCTGCAACTGCCTCAGCCTCAGCGTGAAGCGCTGATCCTCGTCGGTGCTGGCGGTTTCGCTTATGAAGAGGCGGCGGAGATTTGCGGCGTAGCGGTTGGCACCATCAAGAGCCGCGTCGCGCGCGGCCGCGCGGCGCTCGAGCAGATACTCGACAGCGGCGACCTTCCGTCACGGCGGACGCAGGAAACGACTGACACGGCTGTGCTGGACGAGATCATGGATGATGTCGACCGCCTCAGCCGGGGCCGCGAGACCAGGCAGGAATCCGATCTGGATGCCAATGATGTTTAAGACCGGTTCCTGCGAACCTTCCCAGATGGGGAGGGCGATGGGAGAGGGAGGATGGTTGAGGTTGGAGGGAGAGGCGACCCTCCTCAGGACGAGGAGCGGCCGGACGATATGATCCAGGCGGAAAAATCACGCGGCAGCGGCGTGATTTTCGCGCTGGTAGCTATCGCCCTGATCCTGGCCATCGGTTTCTTCTACCTCACCAAGGAACGCGAGGACAAGGAAAGCCGCGTCATAACGGAAGCCGCTGAATCGGCGGACAGCGCCACGCGGGTCATCGAAAACGCTGCGCATGATGCGGCGAGCAGCTTGCGGCGGCAAAATTGAAACTTGTAGTCCTGCTCTCCTGACCGCGCTTTTGCTTTTGCGCCGAGCCATCTTCAGAGAATCTTTGGGAATTTCCTTCACAGTCGTGCACGATCGGTTCTTCGCAGCCGCGGTGAGCTGATCCGACTCCAACAAGGTTACCAATTCAAGGGTAGCAGCGAGAAATACGCGCGACTGATGATCAGGCTCTTCAAACATTATGTGCCGCACGCCGTCCTGCTGCTGGGCCTGCTTGACCTTGTCCTGCTTTTAGGTGCGGCCGAAGCAGGATGGATATTGAGAGCGCGCCAGATCGGCATGGATGTCGATGAGATCACGACCCGCGCTGCCCCGCTGCTAAGCTTCGCGCTGGCGATTCAAACGGCGATGATCGCGGTGGGCGTCTATGGCACTGAAGCGCTTCAGTCGATCCGCTTTGCCTTGGCACGCCTGCTCGTTGCCATTTCGCTGGGCGTCATATTCCTTTCCGTCATGCATTTTGTGCTGCCGGACCTCACGCTTTGGCGGTCCAATTCCCTTTATGCGATGGGCCTGGCGGTGACGTTGCTGCTTGCGGTCAGGCTGCTGCTGGGTTCGATGCTGGGTGGGGAAGCGTTCAAGCGGCGCCTCGTCGTACTGGGCGCAGGCAATCGCGCTAACCGCATCCGCGAGCTTGAACAGCGCAAGGGTTCCGGCTTTCTCGTGGTCGGCTACATCGCGATGAACGATGGCGCGCAGGTCATCCCTGAAGCGATCAACCGCAGCGCCATCTATAATCTCGCCGATTTTGTGGTCCGGCTGGGTGCGAGTGAGGTCGTTCTGGCGCTTGAGGAAAGGCGCAACGCATTGCCCTTGTCCGACCTGCTGCGCATCAAGACGACCGGCGTGCATGTGAACGAAATTTCGACGTTCCTCGAACGCGAAACGGGACGCGTTGACCTTGATAGCGTGAACCCAAGCTGGCTGATCTTCTCCGATGGTTTTTCCGCTGGCCGCCGTCTGTCCAGCATTGCCAAGCGCTTGTTCGACATCATCGCCAGTTCGATCCTGCTGCTGCTGACCGGCCCCATCATCCTGATCGCTGCGATCCTGGTGAAGCTCGACAGCAAAGGTCCGGCCTTCTACCGCCAACAACGCGTGGGCCTTTTCGGCGAGGAATTCTGGATCGTGAAGCTGCGCACGATGCGGCAGGATGCTGAAATCAGCGGGCAGGCGGTTTGGGCGGAAAAGGACGACCCGCGCATCACGCGCCTGGGCTACTGGCTCCGCAAGCTGCGCATCGACGAACTGCCGCAGACATGGACTGTGCTGAAGGGCGAGATGAGCTTCGTCGGCCCTCGCCCCGAACGGCGCCAGTTCGTCGAGGATCTTGAGCAGCACCTGCGCTACTATGCCGAACGCCATATGGTGAAGCCCGGCATCACGGGTTGGGCTCAGATCAACTATCCCTATGGCGCGTCTATCGAGGACAGCCGCAACAAATTGGAATATGATCTTTATTATGCGAAGAACTATACGCCCTTCCTGGACCTGCTGATCCTGATCCAGACCTTGCGCGTCATTCTTTGGCCGGAAGGCGCGCGCTAGGATGATGCGACCGGCCAGTCGTGCGCCGGAGTTAGGCTAGCCGAAGGCCCAGTTCATCGGCCGAAATTCCAAGCCGCCTGATCTGGTCGGCGACAAGAGGCCAGCATTCTTCCAGGAAGCGACGCCGTTCCGCTTCACGCAGGCGGCGGGTGGCTCCTTCGGCCACAAACATCCCGACGCCCCGCTTGACCAGGACTAGCCCGTCGTCCTGGAAACATTGGTAAGCTTTTGCGACGGTCAGCGGATTTGCGCCTTCCTGGGCAGCAAGAGCACGGACGGAAGGGAGCATGTCGCCGTCGCGATAATCGCCATCGAGTATGGAGGCCGCGATGGTATCGCGAAGCCGGAGATAGACGGGCTTTGACTCATCGGCCATGAGTGCATCAGTGCCATAACACAGCGATGCGGACAAGGTGACCGACCGATGGACGCAGTCGTTCCGACCTATCTACTTGTCCCAAATGGAAACTATCTGCTCATAGGCGGGGCGCGGCCGTTCTTCCTGTGGACGCCCAGGCGTACCGATGAAAATGAAGCCAGCCAGCCGTTCTGCGCCCACCGCGAAAGCCTGCCGGACATCTTCGTTATAAGCTGGCCATCCGGTCAGCCACCCTGCCGCAAAGCCCAGGGCATGGCTGGCATGCAGTAGATTCATGATTGCGGCGCCCGCCGACAATTGCTGCTCCCACGCTGGGATCTTGCTCCCCTCTACCGGCGCGGAGAGAGCAACGACCAAGGCGGGAGCCTGAAGCGCGAATTGCCGCATGGATTCCAATTCGAGCCGTCCCGCGTCCGGCTTCTCACGCCTGTAAGCGCTTTCGAGCAGGGCGGCGAAGGCTTCGCGCTTCTCATCCGGAACGACCACGAACCGCCAGGGCGCCAGCTTCCCATGGTCAGGCGTACGAAGGGCGATCTCCAGGATCTCGCGCAACTGTCCAGCATCCGGGCCAGGAGCGATCAGGTCGCGGGGCTTGCCGGAACGGCGCGTGCGCAGGAGCGAGAGAGGCGTGGTGGCGTCATTGAACATGGCGCTTCAAATGGCGCGGCTGGGCGCGGGGCGCAAGTGGGGCCTGCTTTGACACAGGCGGGATTTCCGATCTAGGCTCGGCAGCATCCAAGCCCGATGGGAAACAGATGGCGACCGCATCTCCTACGACACTCCCATCGGGAAAGACATGGCTGGGCCACCCGCGCGGTCTTTTCCTTCTGTTCTTCGTCGAGATGTGGGAACGCTTCTCCTTCTACGGAATGCGCGCGCTGCTGATCTTCTATCTCACGCAGCATTTCCTGTTTTCGGATCGCGACGCCGCTCATTCCTATGGCGCCTACATGTCGCTGATCTACATCTCGCCGTTGATGGGGGGCTATCTGGCCGACCGCTATCTGGGGCAGCGCAAGGCGGTATTGTTCGGCGGGATAGTGATCGCCGCCGGGCACATCATTCTTGGGCTGGAAGCGGACGGTTCAGCTGATGCGATGGGCCTTGGCCTGTTCTGGTTGGGACTGGCGACGGTCATCGTCGGCACGGGATTTTTGAAAGCCAGCGTGTCGGCCATGGTGGGGCAGCTTTATCCCCGCGACGATATGCGCCGCGACCCGGCTTATACGATCTTCTACATGGGCATCAACGTTGGCGCGACCATCGGGCCGCTGATCTGCGGTTATCTTGGCCAGCGCTGGGGTTGGCATTGGGGCTTCGGTGCTGCGTCTGTCGGGATGATCGCAGGCGTTATCGGCTTCCTGCTGTGCAAGCCGTTGTTGCAGGGCAAGGGAGAACCGCCCGATCCAGCGCGGCTTGCCGAGCGGGTCGGCGGTGTGATCAGCCGCGAATGGCTCGTCTACCTGTCGAGCCTCCTGGCCATCCTGCTTTGCTGGCTGTTGATTCAGCAGCACGCGGTAGTGGGATGGATGCTGGCGGGCGCGAGCGTCCTTATGGTGCTTTATATATTGTGGGAAGCGTTCGGGCGCATGGATCGGATAGGGCGGGACCGTATGCTGGCTGCCCTGTTCCTGCTCTTCATAAACCCGCTTTTCTGGGGCCTTTATGAGCAGACCGGATCGTCGCTCAGCCTCTTTACGGCACGCTATACCGACAGGAACATCCTTGGCTTTGATGTGCCTGCATCGATGTTCCAGTCGGTGAATGCGGCTTACATCCTGATCTTCGGCCCCGTCTTCGCGGCGCTGTGGATTGCTCTGGCGAAGCGGGGGCGGGAGCCGTCTACCCCGGCCAAGTTCGGGCTGGCGCTCATATTGGTCGGCGCGGGCTTCCTGATACTCGTCGCAGGCACAGGCGCACCGGGGACACTGACGCCCATCCTGTTCATCTTCCTTCTTTATCTCTGTCACACTCTGGGAGAGCTGTGCCTGTCCCCTGTAGGGCTGTCGGCCATGTCGAAACTGGCGCCCTCCCGGATGATCGGCCTGATCATGGGGATATGGTTCCTCGCCATGGCGCTCGGCGAATATGTTGCCGGGATGATCGCTGGGGCAACCGGCGGCTCTGATGGCGCGGCGTCGCGCGACGCGGTGCTGGCGGTCTATGGCAATATCGGTTGGTGGTCGATCGGCATCGGCATTTTCGTCATCGCCGTTGCACCGTTCGTGAAGAGGCTGATGCACGCCGGGGAACTGAGCGGAGAAGAAGGCGCGGAAGCAGGAGCGCAGCGTGACAGCTTCGCCATCGCCGATCGGGTGGAAGACAAGCCCGCCTGAGCGCTCAGTTGGTCGCTCCCCAGATGTCAGCGGCGCGCACAAAACCGCGCTGGCCGCCCACATCGAAACCGCACCAGCCATCGCCGCACGACGACAGGCGGCCTACGACGCCCTTTTCCGCGCGGAAGACCGTGCGCGCGCCTTCGCTTGCAGCCTGCCGCATCGGGGCGACTGATGCCGTGACGATCGCGGTCGGGGTATCGCTGAGCAGCCGAACGTGCATCCATCCTTGCGTGCCGCTCGGATCCTCGACCTTGCGCCAGAGGCCCAGCACCTGCACCACCTTCACGGGCAGGTCGCGGCGCCGATAGACCCAGTTCGACGGATAATCCAGGCTGGGGCCGACCCGCATGCGGGCTTCGTCCTGGTTGATCGAAGCCCAATAAGGAACAGGCTTTGACGGAGCCGCCGATGTGCCGCCTGCGAAACATAGCGCGGCTGCGACAATCGCGCCATGAGGCAGATACCCCTTCATCCCTGTTCTTTTCCCCTTTGCGTGACGCACCGTTATAGCGTCCCGCCAACTCTGCCGACAACCATTGTCTTGGCCTGAAAGCATAAGCGCTTGACCACCGTCACGGCCCGGCATAGCGGCTGTGCATGGCCAAGAAACCGCGTCCTGCCAAGCCGCGCGTCGTCGTCACGCGCCGCCTGCCTCCCAATGTGGAAGCCCGCATGGCCGAATTGTTCGACGCGGTATTCAATGTCGGCGATGTGCCCATGGACCGCACGGCGCTGACCCGCGCGATGGCGCAATGCGATGTGCTGGTTCCCTCGGTGACGGATCAGATCGACGCGGCGCTGATCGACCTTGCCCCTGAACGCCTGCAACTCATCGCGAGCTTTGGCAGCGGGGTCGATCATATCGATCTTGGCGCAGCGCGGCGAAAGGGCATCATCGTCACCAACACGCCCGGCGTCCTGACAGAGGATACGGCCGACATGACGATGGCGCTCATTCTGTCGGTTCCCCGCAGACTGGCGGAGGGTGAAAAGCTGGTCCGGTCCGGCACCTGGTCTGGCTGGAGCCCCTCGGGCATGCTCGGCCACCGCATCGGCGGCAAGAAGCTTGGCATCATCGGCATGGGCCGGATCGGGCGGGCGGTTGCGAAGAGAGCGGCGGCGTTCGGCCTGTCGATCGCATATCACAACCGTCATCGCCTGCCTTTCGAGGTCGAGCATGAACTGGAAGCAGCGTGGCACCCCGATGTCGACACGCTGCTGAGCGAATGCGACATCGTGTCCATAAACTGCCCGCTCAATGCCGACAGCCGGAGCATGATCGATGCGCGCCGTATCGCGATGATGCGGCCGGACGCATATCTCATCAACACGTCGCGCGCTGAAATCACCGATGAACCGGCGCTGATCGCGGCATTGGCGGAAGGGCGGATCGCAGGCGCAGGGCTGGACGTCTATGCGCATGAGCCTGCCGTGGATTCGCGTCTGCTCGCGCTGTCGAACGTGGTTCTGCTGCCGCACATGGGTTCGGCGACGTTTGAGGGACGCGACGCGACCGGCGCGCGAGTCATCGCCAACATCCGCAGTTGGGTTGATGGCCACCGTCCACCCAACCAGGTGCTCGAAGGTTGGATCTAGTCTGAAGTGAGCGTCTCATGAGTGGTCTTCACCGGCGCGAGCTGCTGCATGGCCTCGGCATGGCGGGCGGCGCGTTCGCGCTGAGCCGCTTCGTTCCTGCCTGGGCGCAAAGCGGCACGTCCGGGCTGGTTTCATCACCAGGAGCACTGACTGGCGAGAATATCGCCCTCACCGTCAGTGAAGGGCATTTCTCGACAGGCGGGCGATCCGCCCATGCCGTGATGATCAATGGCACTCTGCCAGCCCCGCTGATCCGGCTGAAGGAAGGGCAGAATGTCCGCCTGCATGTCACCAACCGGCTGAAGGAAGATACCTCCATACACTGGCACGGGCTGATCGTGCCTTTCCAGATGGATGGTGTCCCCGGCATCAGCTTTCCCGGCATCCGGCCAGGCGAGACCTTCATCTACGATTTTCCGGTGCGGCAGTCGGGCACCTATTGGTATCATAGCCATTCGGGCATGCAGGAGGCGGTTGGCCATTATGGCCCGATCGTCATAGATCCTGCCGGTCTGGACCCGGTTCAGGCTGACCGCGAACATGTGATCGTCCTGTCCGACTGGAGCCCGCTCCATCCCCACATCCTGCTCAAGCGGCTGAAGCAGATGAGCGGCTATTTCAATATGCAGAAGCAGACGCTGGCCGGTTTGCTCGCGGGCAAGGACCAGAGTGCAAGGGATCGCCTGCGATGGGGCGCAATGCGCATGGACCCCACCGACATATCGGACGTGACGGGATCGACCTACAGCTTCCTCGTCAACGGGCATGGGACGGCGGAAAACTGGACGGGCCTTTTCACGCCAGGTGAGAGGGTTCGCCTGCGGATCATAAATGCATCGGCGATGACGAACTTCAATGTCCGGCTGCCCGGCCTGCCGATGACCGTAGTGCAATGCGATGGGCAGCATGTGCAGCCAGTCGAAACGGACGAGTTCCAGATCGGCGTCGCAGAAACCTATGATGTCGTCATTCGCCCCAATGAGGCGCGGGCCTACGGCTTGATCGCGGAAGCGATCGACCGGTCATGCCTCGTGCGCGCGACATTGGCGCCGCGGACCGGCATGATCGCGGAAGTACCTGAACTGAGACAGCGCCCACTGCTGGGCATGAAGGATATGGGCATGGACATGTCCGGTATGGATATGGGCCATGGCGGTGCGATCGGCTACGGCGACCCTGCCACTGAAGGCAGGGCTGGGCATTCCATGAAGATGCGGGACAAGTCCGTCGCGCCGCAGGTCCGCATGGGTCCCGGCGTCGCAACGCTTTCGCCAATGCCCATGGACCGGACTGCCGACCGCCCTACGGGTCTGGAAGATGTGCCCCATCGGGTGCTGACCTATGCCGACCTAAAATCGCTGCTGCCGCACAGGGACCGGCGGCCACCGACACGCACGTTGGACATCCATCTCACCGCGAACATGGAACGCTACATGTGGTCCTTCGATGGGGTGAAGCTGTCCGACGGTGCGGAACCCATCGCGTTCCGTCACATGGAGCGGGTGAGGGTGAACCTCATCAATGACACGATGATGCCGCATCCCATCCATCTTCACGGCCATTTTTTCGAGCTGGTCACGGGCGCGGATGAGCATAATCCGCTCAAGCATACGGTGAACGTACTGCCCGGTGGCAAGGTCAGCTTCGACCTGACGACCGACGCCTTGGGCGACTGGGCATTTCACTGCCATATGCTGATGCACATGCATTCGGGCATGATGCGGGTGGTGACGGTGCGTCATGAGGGGGGGGCGCCATGAAATACGCCCTCGCGGCCCTGCTGCTGCCAGTCGCACTTCCAGCCCATGCGCAGCAGATGGATCACAGCCATATGCATCATGGCGGCATGGAGCAGGCTCCGGAGGCGAAGGACAATCCCTCTCCAGACATTGCCGATCCTCATGCGGGCCATCTCGCCGTTCCAGCCACACCTAAGGGGACAGCCCCGCCACCGCCAAGCGATCATGCCGCTGACGCATATTACAACCCTGCCGAAATGGCTCGCGCCCGGGCCGCCATGCGCAGGGAAAATGGCGGCATGACCTTCTCGCAATTGATGCTCGACCGCCTTGAATATCGCCTGGGCCAGGGCGCCGACGCCTACCACTGGCAGGGTGAAGGCTGGATCGGCGGGGACATCAACCGCCTCGCGTTCAAGACGGAGGGCGAGGGGGAGGTCGGCGGTAGGCTGGAAGAGGCGGAGGTCCAGGCGCTTTACAGCCGCGCGATCGATCCATGGTTCAATCTCGAAGCCGGATTGCGGCATGACTTTCGTCGCGGGCAGGACCGAAGCTATGCTGTGATCGGCATAGATGGCTTGGCTCCATATTGGTTTGAGGTCGGCGCGCAGGCATTCCTGTCCGCCAAAGGGGATGCGCATCTCCGGCTGGAGGCAAATTATGATCAGCGCATCACCCAGCGTTTGATCCTGCAACCGGCCGCCGAAATGAACTTAGCCGCGCAGAATGTGCCTGAACTTGGGCTTGGATCAGGATTGTCGGACGTCGAACTGGGTCTACGGCTGCGCTATGAATTTGCCCGCGAATTCGCGCCCTATATTGGCGTGAATTGGGAGCGGAAGCTTGGCAAGACCGCCCGGATCGCGCGCGCCGGGGGCGATGATGCTTCCGGGACGAGCTTGGTGATGGGCATCCGTTTCTGGTTCTAGCCTAAAGCTTCAACCCGCCGACGTGGAACGTCTTGGTCCCAAGATATTCCTCGATCCCCATATGCGCGCCCTCGCGGCCAAAGCCTGACATCTTGACCCCGCCAAAGGGCGCCATCTCCATCGATATGCCGCCCGTGTTCAGCGCGACCATGCCAGCCTCCAGGCGCTCGGCCACGCGAAAGGCGCGATGCAGGTTCTCGGTGTAGAAATAGCTGGCAAGGCCATAGCTGGTGCCATTGGCGATTTCGATGCCTTCATCTTCATGGGTGAAGCGGAAGAGGGGTGCTACGGGTCCGAAAGTCTCTTCGTCCGCCAGCCGCATGTCGCGCGTCGCTCCGGTCAGCACCATGGGCGTCGCGAAGCGCTCGCCCTTCGCGCCTTCCGGCGCCTGGGCATAGATTTTGGCGCCATGGTGCAGAGCGTCGTCCACATGCTCCTTCACCTTGTCGACGGCAGCGCTGTTGATGAGGGGCCCGATCGTGGCACCTTCCTGATCGCCGGGCGCGACCTTGAGGGCGGAGACCGCCTTGGCCAGCCGCTCGGCAAACGCGTCGTGAATGCCGTCCTGCACCAATATGCGGTTGGCACAGACGCAGGTTTGCCCTGCGTTGCGGAACTTGCTCGCCATGGCGCTCGCGACGGCGAGGTCGAGGTCCGCGTCATCGAACACGATCAACGGCGCATTGCCGCCAAGCTCCAGGCTTAGCCGTTTCAAGGTGCCGGCGGATTGCTGCATCAGTTGCACGCCCACGCGCGTAGAGCCGGTAAAGGACAGCTTCCGCACGATCGGACTCGACGTCATGACCCCGCCGATAGCTTTTGCATCCCCGGTGACGATGCTGAAGACGCCTGCGGGAAAGCCCGCCATTTCCGCCAGCTTCGCCAGGGCGAGCGCGGAGTAGGGCGTCAGTTCGGACGGCTTGATGACGACCGGACAACTCGCTGCGAGGGCGGGGGCGCATTTCCGCGTGATCATCGCGGCGGGGAAGTTCCACGGCGTTATCGCGGCCGACACACCCACCGGTTCTTTCATGACCAATATGCGGCGATTGGTTTCGGGTGCTGGTATGATGGCTCCATCGACCCGGCGTGCTTCCTCCGCGAACCATTTTATGAAGGTCGCGGCGTAGCGGATTTCCCCCTCTGCTTCGGCCAGGGGCTTCCCTTGTTCAGCCGTCATGATCCGTGCGAGGTCCGCGATATTTTCCAACACAAGCGCATGCCAGCGTTCCAGCAGCGCGGCGCGGTCATTGGCCGTGCGCGCGCGCCAGGCAGGATAAGCCCGCTCAGCCGCCAAAATGGCCGCGCGCGTATCCTCTTCACCGCAATCTGGGACCGTGCCGATGACCGCCCCGGTCGCAGGATTGTCGACGGGCACGGTCGCGCCGGATTTCGCACTGATCCATTCGCCGCCTATGAAGGCGCGGTCGGTCAGCAATGCGGGATTGTCGAGCGAAAGGGTCATGGATGCCTGCACCGCTGAGAGGAGTTTCTGGCGTCAGTAACGGCTCAGGGCCGGAAAATCTCCGGCCATAACGGATGCGGAACCTGCAAGCGGCGTCATCCGTTCAGCCCGCATCTGTTTATAGTGAAGGATTTCATCATGATCCGCCTGGCAATCATATCGCTGGTCATCGCGGCAGTGCTCGCGATCCTGGGTTTTGGCGGCGCTGCCGGCACCTTTGTCGGCATCGCCAAGATACTGTTCTTCCTTGCGATCGCGCTGTTCGTGATCTTCCTCGTTCTGGGCCTGCTGGCTGGAAAAGGGATCAAGAACGCAATAGATTGATCGCATGATAGAGATTGGCGCTGGAATCGATGAAACGGGCAGGCTGATACGGGACGAAGCCGGTTTCCTGCTCCAGCGCGATCTCGGCGGCACCTTTCGCCTGGTCCTCCTGCGCGTACCCGTCGATCATGTCGAAAAGCGCGTACGCGTGCAGGGCTATTATGCGGGCGAGGGAATAGTCGAGGTCGAAGGCGTCGCCGCCGCCTGAATTGCTTCAGCGGCAGCGATGATATGTCAGGCGGTCACGGGATCGCCGGGCGTGATCGGATTGTTGGTCTGCACGAAGCGTGCGCACGCACCTACGCCACGGTTATTTTCCAGCGGCAGGGCGGTTTCGCAATAGGCGCATTCAGCCATAAGGCGGCCGACGATCCACTGGCTCCGGCCGCAGCTGGGACAATGGTTGGCCTCGCCAAGATGATAATGAATGATATATCCCCTTAGGGCCGGGTCAAATGACTTGCCGGTCGCGAGGCTCGAAACTGGGCGCATCGTCTCTTCCTCCTCAGACATATATTATCGAGCACCCAGTGAAAAATATCATCGATATTTCAAAACACTGCGATGCGACGATTTAAGTCAGAGCGCGCGACCCGCTTTATTTCATGGTAACCCGCTCCGACTGCCAGAACGCGGCTACAGCTCAATGTATCCCGTGCCGTCGGACCCCGTCTATAATAAAGATTGGTGACATGTCTCATTTCGCGCCTTCGCATTGACTTGACGGGTGCAGGCGCTATGGCGGCGGCCATCAAGGGACATACCCGCTTCGGCCATCGGTTGGGGCGCATCCCGCCACTGTGAGGCCGCCATGATGTGGGGGCATGCGCCGGCGGAATGTCGTTATCCTCCTAGCCCCTTGGCCGGGCATTGCGAGGAGACGCACGACTCATGACCGCCATCGGACAGGATACTCTCGGCACGCGCGACACGTTGAAGGTCGGCGGCAAGGACATTGCCTACTACTCGCTGAAGAAGGCTGCGGCCAAGCTGGGCGATGTTTCGCGTCTCCCCTTCTCGATGAAGGTGCTGCTGGAAAACCTGCTCCGCTTCGAAGATGGCGTGACCGTCACTACCGACGATATCAAGGCGATCGTCGAGTGGCAGAATGACAAGGGCAAGGCCGAGCGCGAGATTCAGTACCGTCCGGCCCGCGTCCTGTTGCAGGACTTCACCGGCGTTCCCTGCGTCGTAGATCTCGCCGCCATGCGCGACGCGATGAACGCGCTCGGCGCCGATGCCAGCAAGATCAACCCGCAGGTGCCCGTCCACCTCGTCATCGACCACTCGGTCATGGTCGACGAATTCGGCACGCCCAAGGCGTTCGAGCAGAATATGGAAATCGAATATCAGCGCAACATGGAGCGCTACGACTTCCTGAAGTGGGGCAGCAAGAGCCTCGCCAATTTCTACGCCGTTCCCCCGGGCACCGGCATCTGCCACCAGGTGAACCTGGAAAATATCGCGCAGGCCGTCTGGTCAAGCGAAGGCCCCGACGGCGTTACCGTCGCCTATCCCGACACCTGCGTCGGCACTGACAGCCACACCACCATGGTGAATGGCCTGGGCGTGCTCGGCTGGGGCGTGGGCGGCATTGAGGCTGAGGCCGCCATGCTGGGTCAGCCCGTTTCCATGCTCATCCCCGAAGTCGTGGGCTTCAAGTTCACGGGCGAACTGAAGGAAGGCGTGACCGCCACCGACCTCGTCCTCACCTGCACCCAAATGCTGCGCGCGCGCGGCGTGGTGGGCCGTTTCGTCGAATATTTCGGCCCAGGCCTCGCTTCGCTGACTCTGGCCGACCGTGCGACGCTCGCGAACATGGCGCCGGAATATGGCGCGACCTGCGGCTTCTTCGGCATTGACGACAAGACGCTCGACTATATGCGCCTCACCGGCCGAACCGAGGAGAATATCGCGCTGGTCGAAGCCTATGCCAAGGAGCAGGGCTTCTGGATCGATCCTTCGGTGGAGCCGATCTTCACCGACACGCTCGAACTTGATCTGTCGACCGTCGTCCCCAGCCTCGCCGGTCCCAAGCGTCCGCAGGACCGCGTCTCGCTGCCGGAAGTCGATGACGTGTTCAATGCCGACATGGAGAAGGTCTACAAGAAGGCGCAGACCCGCGTTCCTGTCGAAGGCAAGGATTTCGACATTGGCGACGGTGACGTCACGATCGCCGCGATCACCAGCTGCACCAACACGTCGAACCCCGGCGTTCTGGTCGCTGCCGGCCTCGTCGCCAAGAAGGCGAACGAACTCGGCCTGAAGCCCAAGCCCTGGGTCAAGACTTCGCTCGCCCCCGGCAGCCAGGTCGTCACCGACTATCTTGAAAAGGCCGGGCTCCAGTCGCACCTTGACGCCATCGGCTTCAATCTGGTGGGCTATGGCTGCACCACCTGCATCGGCAACTCCGGCCCGCTGGCCGAGCCGATCAGCAAGGCGATCAACGACAACGGCCTGGTCGCCGCTGCCGTCATCTCGGGGAACCGCAACTTCGAAGGCCGCGTGTCGCCCGACGTGCGCGCCAACTTCCTCGCCTCGCCGCCGCTGGTCGTCGCCTATGCGCTCAAGGGTACTGTGGTCGAGGATTTCATCACGACCCCGATCGGCACGAGCAAGGATGGTCAGGCAGTCTATCTGAAGGACATCTGGCCGACGAACGACGAAGTCGCCTCGACCATGGCGGGCTGCATGGATCGCCAGATGTTCCAGGCGCGCTATGCCGACGTCTACAAGGGCGATGCCCACTGGCAGGCGATCGACGTGACCGGTTCGGCCACCTATAGCTGGCGCGCCGGATCGACCTATGTCGCCAACCCGCCCTATTTCGAGGGGCTGACCATGACCCCGGCCGCGGTCACCGACATTGTCGAAGCCAAGCCGCTGGCCATCTTCGGCGACTCCATCACCACCGACCATATTTCGCCCGCCGGTTCGATCAAGGCGACCTCGCCCGCAGGCAAGTGGCTGTCGGAGCATCAGGTCGCCCAGGCCGACTTCAACAGCTATGGCGCGCGCCGTGGCCATCACGAAGTGATGATGCGCGGCACCTTCGCCAACATCCGCATCAAGAACCTTATGCTGGACGGCGTCGAAGGCGGCATGACCCGCTATGAAGGCGAAGTCATGCCGATCTATGACGCAGCGATGAAGCACAAGGCGGACGGCACCTCGCTGGTCGTCATCGGCGGCAAGGAATATGGCACCGGATCGTCGCGCGACTGGGCGGCGAAGGGCACCAACCTGCTGGGCGTCCGCGCCGTCATCGTCGAAAGCTTCGAGCGTATTCACCGTTCCAACCTGGTCGGCATGGGCGTGCTGCCGCTGCAGTTCAAGAATGGCGAGAGCAAGGACACGTTCGGCTTCACGGGTGATGAGACCTTCACCATCCAGAATGTCGCTGGCCTGAAGCCGCGCCAGGACGTGGAGGTGATCGTGAAGCGCGCCGATGGCTCGACCTTCACCTTCACGGCTCTCTGCCGCATCGACACCGTGAACGAGCTCGAATATTTCATGAATGGCGGCATCCTTCAGTACGTCCTGCGCAAGCTGGCCGCCTGATCCGCTGCAATGCCGAGCTAAGACGAAAGGCTCTCTCCGGCAGGAGGGAGCCTTTTGTATGTCGAGATGGGCTGCAATTTCCTGCGCCGAAAACTCTTAACTGCTCACCCGCACACCAGTAAGACGCACGCCGAAAGGACCGCATGGCAATCATCGTGGAAATCGTCGGCTGGGTGGGCGCTGTCCTGGTCCTGGGCGCTTACATCCTCGTCTCGATAGGCCGCCTTTCTGGCGGATCGGCGCTTTTCCAGTGGATGAACGCGTTGGGCGCCGGTTTCTTCGTGCTGAACACCTGGTGGCACGGCGCCATACCTTCGATGGTGCTGAATATCGTCTGGAGCGCGATCGGTTTTGCGGCGCTCTGGCGCATCTGGCGCGCCAAGGCGACAGATAGCCGATAGGAGGGTTATCGGCTCCTCAAGAAAGCCTGGGGTGGCGAGCGTCCGTCCAATCCGTTAGGCATCCCATCAGCAATGAAAAAAGCACTCATCGTCCGTCATGTGCCGCGAGAGGGAGCGGCCGGGTTTCTCCAGCCGATCGAAGCCGCAGGCTTTCAGATCGAGAGGATCGACGTAGCGAGCCCTGAATTTGCCGATGTCGATCTGTGCACGCCTGACCTGCTGATCATGATGGGCGGGCCCATGGGCGTCTATGAGCATGACATCCATCCGTGGATTCCGGTGCAGGTCGGCAAACTGGCCGCGCGGCTGGAGCAGGATCTTCCAACCTTGGGCGTCTGCCTTGGCAGTCAGATGATCGCGGCAGCACTGGGCGCACGGGTCTATCCCGGCGAGGTGATGGAACTAGGCTTCGCGCCTGTCACTCTAAATGGGGCAGGGGCCGATTCGCCCTTGAGGCACATCCGGGATGTGCCCGTTCTCCACTGGCATAGCGATACCTTCGAATTGCCGCGTGGCGTCGAACTGCTGGCATCGACGGGTGCCTATGCGCATCAGGCTTTTCGGCGCGGACGCAACCTTCTGGCGCTGCAATTCCATGCCGAAATGGGCGAAGACCCGCGCTTCGATGACTGGCTGACCCATTTCTGGGCGGACCTCGACGTGGCTCGGCAGTGCGGCGTGGCGCTGCGCCGGGACCATGACGAACATGGTCCTGCGGCCGTCGCAGCGGGCCGTGCGATGATCGGTGATTGGTTGGCCCAGCTGAAGGCCTGACCAGTCCAGCCGCGTCAAAACTCCCAGCGTCAAAATTCTACGTCGAGTTCCTCCACCTCGTCAGGCTCCTTGCGCGCGTCATCGATCCACTCGCGCATCAGGTCCCAGCTGTTCACCGTATCGCAATAGGCAGCCGCTGGACCCTGCAACTTCACGGCATAGGTCAGGAAGCGCTGCACGACCGGCGCGAACATCGCATCCGCCACGGTGGGGCTGTCGCCGAACAGCCATGGCCCGCCATAGGACCCAAGACATTCGGTCCAGATCGCCTCCACCCGTTCGATGTCGGGCTTGGCGCCAGAGAAGATCGGGAATTTCTTGTGCCGGACCTTGAGGTTCATCGGCAAGGCGGATCGCAGGTTCGCAAAACCGGAATGAATCTCGCCCGAAACCGACCGGCAATGCGCGCGCGCGATCCGGTCCTTCGGGTACATGCCGGCGTTCGGATAAAGCTCATGCAGATATTCCGCGATCGCCAGCGTGTCCCAGACACTAGCCCCTTCATGCGTCAGTCTCGGCACCAGAACGGACGGCGTCAGCAGCAGAAGTTCGGCGCGGTTTTCCAGATTTTCCAGCGCCACCATCTTCTCCGTGACGCGCAGCCCGGCCAACCGGCACAGCAGCCAACCTCTCAATGACCAGGAGGAATAGATCTTGCTCGATATCGTCAATTCCGTAGCGGCCATGGCGATCCTCCCGATATTCCCACATTTTTCCATCAAACATGATGCAGTGCAATACGCAAAAACAGTATATCGAACGGAGGGGGCCGAATCGGCCTGGGGGAACATTTTGGGGCGCCGTTCATATTATGACGATGCTGTACACTGGCTATCAAGCTCTTGAAGACATGCTGGCTCCGGCTCGTTTCGGTGCTGAACTCGCCTTGGGTCTTCGGGACAAAATGGGACCGGTAGCCGATTGGCCCATGCCCCGCCGCGTGTTCGCGCTCATGGATGTGTTCCAGGGGGCGCGCCTCACCCACAAGCGGCCGTCCTACGGAATAGACGAAGTCCGTAGCGGCAATGCCCTTGTTGCAGTGCGGGAAGAAGTGCTGCTCGACCTGCCTTTTGGCAATCTGCTGCACTTCGCCAAGGATGATGTCGAAACAGAACAGCCGCGCATATTGCTCGTCGCTCCGATGTCCGGCCACTTCGCGACACTGTTGCGGAGCACCGTTCGGACGCTGTTGCGCGACCATGACGTCTACATCACCGACTGGAAAAATGCGCGCGACGTGCCTTTGTCGGCCGGACGGTTCGGGTTCGACGATTATGTCGACTATGTGATCACCTTCATGCAGGAACTGGGGCCGGGCGCGCATATGCTGTCGGTCTGCCAGCCCTGCGTGCCCGCCTTCGCTGCTGTCGCGCTGATGGCGGAGGATGACGACGCGGCCACTCCGCGTTCCATGACCTTGATGGGTGGGCCGATCGATCCGCGCGCCGCGCCTACCGTGGTCAACGAACTGTCGAACGAGCGTCCGATCCAATGGTTCGAACGAAACCTCATCACATCGGTCCCGCTACGCTATGCCGGTGCGGGCCGCCGCGTCTATCCCGGTTTCCTGCAGCTATCCGCTTTCCTGTCGATGAATTTGGAGCGCCACGGCGCCCAGCATCGCGAGCTTTACCAGCTTCTGGCGGACGGGAAGGAAGCAGAGGCAGCGAAGATCAAGGATTTCTATCAGGAATATTTCGCCGTCCTCGACATGACCGCCGAATTCTACCTGGAAACTGTCGATCGGGTATTCCAGCGGACCCTGCTGGCCAAGGGCGAACTCAAGCATCGCGGCCGCCCGGTCAATCCCGGTGCCATTCGGAAAACGGCGCTGCTGACCGTTGAGGGTGAAAAGGACGATATCTGCGCGGTCGGGCAAACCGCGGCCGCCCATGCGCTCTGCACCGGGCTGCGCCCCCACTTGAAACGTCATCACCTGCAAATCGGCGCGGGTCATTATGGCGTCTTCTCGGGCCGCAAATGGGAAAAGGAAGTCTTCCCGCAAGTCCGCAACATGATCCTGGCGATGAACTGACGCCGCTTCAGGCGTTATCTTCCGGACGTGTCCATATCCAGGTGCCGCCGATCAGCGCGGCCGCCAGCGGCATGAGGAACCAGGGAAAGGGCGCGAGGAGCAGCGCCAGCAGGGCGCTGAACGCGAAAGCCGCCAGCGCCGCCCGCTTCCCCTTCCGGCTGATGGCGCCCTTGTCCCGCCAGCGCCGGATATGCGGTCCGAAATGGGAATGATCCAGCAGTCTCGCTTCCAGTGCCGGGCTCGACCGGGCAAAGCAGAATGCCGCCAATATCATGAAGGGCACCGTAGGCAGCAGAGGCAGGAAAATGCCGATCGCACCTAAGCCGAGCGATAGAAACCCGGCGGAAAGATAGAGCGTCCGCCGCATCAGGCCGCTGGCAGACGCAACCGCATGAGGAGACCGCCCAGGTCCTCGCTTTCCTCCATGCTGATCGACCCGCCATAAATTTCGGCCACATCGCGCACAATGGCGAGGCCAAGACCGGTGCCCGGCTTTCCTGAATCCAGCCGCACGCCCCGGTCGAAAATGCGGGTACGTTCCTCTTCGGGAATGCCCAGGCCGTCATCTTCAACCAATATCTCGACCATGGACCCAGCGCGGTTGACGGTGGCAAAGACGCTGCCTCCGCCATATTTCGCGGCATTTTCGATGAGGTTGCCAAGCATCTCGTCCAGGTCCTGACGCTCCACCCGAACCGCGACCTCCTTGTCGCCATCCATGTCGATCCGCGTTTCGGGATAGAGGCGCTGCACGGCGCGCTCGACCGCCTGCAAGCTCGCCCATACCTCCGCGCGGCTCTGCGCGGCTCCGCGCCGCCCGACGGCACGAGCGCGGGCGAGATGGTGATCCACCTGACGCCGCATCGTCGTCGCCTCGCGGATCACGGTCTCGCCCAGGTCGGCCGACTGGGCCGTCGCCGCATTCATGATGACGGTCAGCGGCGTCTTCAGCGCATGAGCAAGATTGCCCGCATGGGTTCGCGCCTCTTCCGCCTGCCGCTCATTATGGGCGAGCAGCGCGTTCAGTTCCTCGACCATCGGCAACACTTCGGATGGCATGGGATCGGTGACGCGGTTCTTTTCGCCCGCACGCATCCGCACGATCTCCTTGCGCACCCGGCGCAGCGGCCGCAATCCATAAAGCGTTTGGAGGGTCGTCAAAACGATCAGGCCAAGCGCCAGCAGCGCGAAGCTCTGCGTCAAGGTTGATCGCAACGTCCTGATCTGATCATCCAGCCCCGCGCGGGCGGCGGCGACCATGAACATCCACCGCGTATCGGAGCCCGGCAGGACGATGGTCCGTTCCATGATGCGCAAATCCTCGCCCGGAAACTGCTTGCTGTCATAGGCGTGGAAGCTGCGATCATCATGCTCGGGCAGCACCCTCAGCGCGCGGTCCCACAGCGAACGTGACCGCCAATCCTCATGCCCTTTGGCGCTGATCTGATAATAAAGGCCGCTATTGGGCTCCAGAAAGCGCTGGTCGGCGAGGGGGCGATTGAACAGCACTTCGCCATCCGGGCCGATCTCGGCCGACGCGATCATTGCGGTCAGCACATAGTTGAGGCCATCGTCAAAATTGCGGGTGATGGCTTGCGACAGCACCCGATCGAGCGCCAGCCCGCCGCCCAGCAGCAATATGCTGATCCACAGCGCCGCAATGCCGATCATGCGGCGGCTGATCGACCCGGTGGAACGAACCGGGGGAGGGGCACTGGACTCGCTCATTGGTAATTGCCGGAACCTCCCTGTCCGTCCGCCACGAGGGTGTTGAAGGTTCTACCTTCTTGCGGGAAGTAAAGCGCGCAATGGGTTCGATCAGGGGAATAAGCCGTCCGAACCCGCGAAGGATCAGCGGCCCGGCTCGTCCAGACTGTAGCCCAGGCCGCGTATCGTCGTGATCACGTCCGCGCCCAGCTTCTTGCGGATGCGGGTGACGAACACTTCAATCGTGTTGGAATCGCGATCGAAATCCTGGTCGTAGATATGTTCGATCAACTCGGTACGGCTCACCACCTTCCCCTTGTGGTGGAGAAGGTAGGACAGCAGCTTATATTCTTGCGCGGTCAGCTTCACCGGCTCGCCTTTCAGCGTCACCTTGCCCGAACGCGTGTCGAGCCGCACATCGCCCGCGATCAGTTCGCTAGACGCGTTGCCCGAAGCACGACGGATGAGCGCGCGCAGCCGGGCGATGAGTTCCTCGCTTTGGAAAGGCTTGGCCAGATAATCGTCGGCGCCCGCGTCCAGCCCAGCGACCTTGTCGGACCAGCTGTCCCGTGCGGTCAGCACCAGCACCGGGAAGCTGCGCCCTTCCTTGCGCCACCGGTCGAGCACGGTAAGCCCATCGATCGTCGGCAGGCCAAGGTCCAGCACGACCGCGTCATAGCTTTCCGTCGCGCCAAGGAAATGTCCGTCCTCGCCATCGGTCGCGAGGTCCACGGCATAGCCCGCGCCCTCCAGCGTGTTGCGGAGCTGTTGCCCAAGGCTTGGTTCATCTTCGACGATCAGCAGACGCATATGGCTCCGTTTCTTTGTATTTTGCCCTTTGGCGCGTCAGTGCGCCCTGCCCATTATATTGCCCGTGCGTCCATCCGCATCAACCCAAACCACCTTGCCGTCCTTCACATATTTCAGCCGATAGCGGTTCGAAGCGGGATTGAATTCCGCGCCAAGGTAGGTTGCGCCACCCATGTCCGCGTCGACCCGCCGCTTGATGAGGGAAAATGGCATGGTCTGCCCTTCCAGCATCGCTCGGCGCGCGGCATCCTGTTCGCCGCGCTGACCGGCCTCGGCATAGGAGGGTACGGCCACCATCGCGGCGATGGCGGCCATACCGGCAATCAGGCTGCTAAGCTTCATCGTCATGTGGCATGCCATAGGCGATAAGCATTGAACAGGTGGTGAATGGTGCTGTCAGCGGGGCGACAGGCTACCGGATCAGCGTTCCAGCGCATATTGGACGGTGAGCGTCACCGACGATCCCACCTGGCCCGGCTCCACCGGCGTCGCTTCGGCTGCGTCTGCCTTGAAACGGGTGGTGAGCATTGGCATGGGCGGGCGGCCACCGCTGTTGTTTTCCGAGATCGAAATGAGCCGTGCCGAGCGATAGCCCGCCGCCTGCGCATAGAAGTCGGCCTGCGTCTTGGCGCTCTTCAAGGCTGCCGCGCGCGCCTGAGCCAGCATCGGGGTCGGGTCCTCGATCGCGAACGACGGCCCGCTGACATTGGTCGCGCCTGCTTCGACCAGCGTGTCCAGCAACTGTCCGGTCTTCTTGATGTCGCGCAGCTTGATCGTCACCTGGTTCGACGCTTCATAACCGATGAAGCGCGGCCCGGCGGGCTGGCCGTTCTGATTGCTGTAGTCATATTGGGCGTTCAGGTTGATGCCGCTGGTCTGTATGTCCTTCTTGGCGATCCCCGCCTTGGCGAGGGTGGCGATCAACCGGTCCATCTTCGCCGCATTTTCCCGCATCGCCTGCGCAGCAGTCGGCGCACGTGTCTGAACGCCAGTGCCGACCACCGCCTGATCCGGCGCGGCTTCCACCGTCTCGGTGACGTTCAGCGTCACCACGGGCGCCGTTTCGGCAATTGTCACATTGGTCTGCGCGACGGCCAGGGCGGGAATCGAGACAGCGGCAGCGGCGGCCATCAGGGCCAGGGCGGACTTCATGAGCGTATCTCCTTGAAAAAGCGATGCAGCTCATTTGTAACGGCTGCGATGAATGGGGGCTGACGCGCGTTGAAAACATTGAGGCGGCATGTGGTTCCACGCGCTCTTGCCCCGGCGCGTTGGAAGTCCTAGCTGCACGGCCATGGCCGCACCCATATTCTCGTTCGAAAATCTTGGTCTCAGTCAGGGCTCCCACTGGCTTTTCCGTCACCTCGACATCTTTGTCGGGGAGCGGGATCGGCTGGCACTGATCGGCCGCAACGGCGCAGGCAAGACGACGCTGCTGAAGCTCATCGCCGGGCAGGTCGAGCCTGACGAAGGGACGCGTTCCGTTCGACCAGGCGCGCGCGTCATCATGCTGGAGCAGGACCCGGACGTCGCAGGCTTTGCCACCCTGCGCGATTTCGCGCTGGCAGGCCAATATGCGCCGCCCGCGCATGAGGTGGAGGCGATCGCCAGCCAACTCGGCATTGATCTCTCACGCGAAGCAGCGACCGCCAGCGGGGGCGAGCGCCGCCGCGCCGCCATCGCCCGCGCGCTCGCCAGCGAGCCTGACCTTTTGCTGCTGGACGAGCCTACCAACCATCTCGACATCGACGCCATCGACTGGCTGGAAGGATGGCTCGGCCGCTATTCGGGCGCCTTCATCGTCATCAGCCATGACCGCGCCTTCCTGACCCGGCTCACGCGGCAGACCTTGTGGCTGGATCGCGGCTCGATCCGGCGTAATGAAATCGGCTTCGGCGGCTTCGAAGAGTGGATGGAAGCGGTCTATGCCGAAGAGGCGCGTGCCGCCGAAAAGCTCGACGCCAAGCTCAAGATCGAGGCGCATTGGCTGGAGCGCGGCGTCACCGCCCGGCGCAAGCGCAATCAGGGCCGCCTCGCCAAGCTCTACGAGATGCGTGAACAACGCGCGGCAATGGTGGGGCCGCAGGGCGTCGCGAAGATCGCGGTCGCTGCCGACGACAGCAAGACCAAGAGCGTCATCACCGCCGAGCATGTGACGAAGAATTTCGGAGATCGCACCGTCATCAAGGATTTCTCGCTGCGCATCCAGCGTGGCGACCGCATCGGCATCGTCGGCGGCAACGGCGCGGGCAAGACCACGCTCTTGAAGCTGCTGACGGGTGAACTCGCGCCGGATAGCGGCGTGATCAAGCAGGCAAAGTCGCTCGACATGATCTTCATCGATCAGCAGCGCAGCCTGATGCAGCCCGACAAGCGCGTCCGCGACGTGCTTGCGGAGGGCGGCGACTGGATCGACGTGCGCGGGTCACGCAAGCATGTCCACGGCTATCTCAAGGAATTTCTGTTCGACCCCTCGCTTGCCGAGGCGCGCGTCGGCACCCTGTCGGGCGGCGAGCGGTCGCGCCTGCTCTTTGCCCGGGAATTCGCCCGCGAATCGAACCTGCTGGTGCTGGACGAGCCGACCAACGATCTCGACCTTGAAACGCTCGACCTGCTGCAGGAAGTGATTGCCGACTATGACGGCACGGTCCTGATCGTCAGTCACGACCGCGACTTCCTCGACCGCACGGTCACGGTGACGCTTGGTCTTGATGGATCGGGTCAGGTCGACGTCATCGTCGGCGGCTATGCCGACTGGGTCGCCAAGCGCCAGCCCCGGAACGGACCCCGCCCGGAAAAGAAAGCGCCTGCCGCTCTCCCGCCGCCGAAGACGGCATCGACGAAGCTCAGCTACAAGGATCAGCGCGATCTCGACATGCTGCCCCAGACGATCGAGAAGCTGGAGCAGGATATCGCACGGGATGAGGAGGCACTCGCCGACCCATCGCTCTACACGCGCGATCCCAAGCGGTTCGCCGCCCTGACGAAAGCGATAGAGCAAGCCCGCGCCGACAAGGACGCAGCGGAGGAACGCTGGCTGGAACTGGCCGAAAAGGCCGAAGGCCTGAGCGGCTGAACAGGAGGGGGCGACCATGGCGGCGGTGGAAGGATCAGCTTCAGGCGCACTTGAGCATGCGCGTGCGCACCATGCCGTCCATTATGTCAACCGCGTCGGCTGGCTGCGCGCAGCGGTTCTGGGCGCGAATGACGGTATCGTCTCGACCGCCAGCCTGCTCGCCGGTGTCGCTGCGTCGGGTGCTGCGCGCGACACGATCCTGCTGTCGGGCATAGCCGCTCTATTCGCGGGCGCGATGTCGATGGCGGCAGGGGAATATGTTTCCGTCAGCGCGCAGTCGGACACGGAGCGGGCCGACCTTGCGAAGGAAAAGCATGCGATCGCGCAGCAGCCAGAGGTGGAATGGCAGGAACTGCGCAACATCTATGTGGAACGTGGCCTGACACCCCAGCTGGCGGGAGAAGTCGCGCGGCAGCTGATGGACGCCGATGCACTGGCGGCCCATGCCCGCGACGAACTGGGCATTTCGGAGATCAGCACGGCTCGTCCGGTGCAGGCGGCGCTGACGTCGGCCGCCACCTTTTCGGCAGGAGCACTTGCGCCCCTTCTTGCAGCGGTCGCCAGCCCGTCTTCGCTGGCCTTGCCAGTCATCGTGCTGGCGTCGCTCCTGTGCCTTGCACTCCTGGGCTATGCGGGCGCGCGGCTCGGCGGGGCGAACACAGGCCGTTCCCTCATGAGGGTGCTATTCTGGGGTGTGCTCGCCATGGTGGTCACGGCGGGTGCGGGCAGGCTTTTCGGCGCGGCGATATAATGGCAAGGTCCGCGCCATCCGGATTCTCAAGGAGATGATCATGACTGCTATCCAGCAAATTCCGCTCAAGACGATCAAGGGCGCCGACGCCAGCCTGGCCGACTATGCGGGGAAGGTGGTCCTGGCTGTCAACGTCGCCTCCAAATGCGGCCTCACCCCGCAATATGAAGGGCTGGAAAAGCTGTACCGCGACTATAAGGACAAGGGGCTGGTGGTCGCCGGATTCCCCGCCAATGATTTTGCGGGCCAGGAACCGGGCAGCAATGACGAGATCGCTGAATTCTGCACGACCAATTTCGGGGTCGAATTCCCGATGTTCGAAAAGATCGTCGTGACAGGCCCGGAAAAGCATCCGCTCTACGCCGCCCTCACCAGTGAGCAGCCCAAGGCTGACGGCGATGGCGATGACTTCCGCGAAAAGCTGCGCGGCTACGGCATGACGCCGACGGAAGAGCCCGAAGTGCTGTGGAACTTCGAAAAATTCCTGATCGCCAAGGACGGCTCGGTCGCCGCCCGCTTTGCACCCGGCACCACGCCCGACGATCCGGCCCTGGTTTCCGCGATCGAGGCTGAACTCGCGAAATAGGAAGCGAGCATCCGGGCCGGCGCTGTTGACCCTGCCGGCCCGAATGTTTTTATTTGGCTAATTGCTTCATGCTTTCGCCTGCCACCGCTTTCCAGCAAATCGGCCCGGTGCTGGAAACGCTCAGCATCGTCGGCATTTTCGTGTTCGCCGCATCCGGCGCTTTGGCCGCCGCTCGCTTGGGTCAGACGCTCGTCACCTTCGCTTTTTTCGCGCTGGTCACGGGGGTAGGGGGTGGCACCGTGCGCGACCTGTTGATCGGCGCGCCGGTCTTCTGGGTGCATGATCCGGTCCCGGCAATAACCTGCATGGTCGCGGCCCTGCTCATCTGGTTCACGCCGCGCCGCTTTTGGAGCGACCGGGCGCTCGACTGGCTCGACGCGATAGGCCTTGCCGCCTTCGCCGTGTTCGGAGCCGCCAAGGCGATGAGCTACGGCATCCCGCCGTTCGTCGCTGCGATGATGGGCGTCGTCACCGGCTGCGTCGGCGGCATATTGCGCGATCTGCTGGCGCATGAGCCCTCCATCCTGTTGCGCCCGGAACTTTATGTGACCGCCGCCGCCTTCGCCTCCGGCCTGTTCGTCATGCTACGCTGGTGGGGTCTGGATGTCCCCGTTGCTGGCCTGATCGCAGCCGTTCTAGGCTTCCTGCTTCGCGCAGTCGCGATCTGGCGAAGCATCGGCCTGCCCACATATCGAGGTGGCCGGTGAGGAGAGAATGACGGTCAGAAGAAGCGCCATGGGCGCGACCCGCAGTCTATAGCTAAGCCGTCCGCCTCACCGCCACAGACTGGTCAGCAATGCCAGCAAGCCACGCTCATCCGCAGCACTCGCCCGCCGTGGCGCACCATATCCACGGCACTCCAGGCAATCCGCCCGCACGCCGGCCCCGCTGATGAGGCCGCGCACGTCTGCAATCGCCTGCATTGCCCAGCGCCGCTGGATCATCGCCTGTCGGCTCAACATGTCGCGGGGAGCATCTGCATCCTCATCATCCCGCTCCGTCATCGACTGGAGGAACTCCGCAAATTTGTCCGGTTCCTTTTCGATGCGATAGGCTTTTGCCTTGGCGGGATCGATCTTGGCCAGCTTCGCTGCCTCGGCAATCGCGTCCTCCAGCCCGCCGAAGCGATCGACAAGGCCGATCTGCCTCGCCGTGCCCCCATCCCACACGCGGCCTTGAGCGATCGTGTCGATCTGCTCGGGCGATTTGCGCCGCGCCTGCGCCACCAGCCCGACAAAGCGGCCGTAAATATCTTCGATCCCCATCTGCATGATGCGGTCGAACTCAGGCGTCGTACCGCCAGCAAGATCCGGCTGCCCTGAAAGCGGCGTGGTCCTCACCCCGTCGGTCGTGATGCCGAGTTTGGCGAGTGTGCCTTCGAAGCTTGGCAAGATGCCGAACACCCCGATTGACCCTGTGATCGTGCCGGGTTCCGCAAAGATGAGGTTGGCGGGCGTGGATATCCAATAGCCGCCGCTCGCCGCGACATTGCCCATCGATACGACGACCGGCAGGCCCTCTCGCTTGGCTTCCATGATGGCTTGCCGGATCTTCTCGGACGCCATCACCGACCCGCCAGGAGAATCGACGCGCACGACCAGCGCCTTCAGGTCCTTTTCCGACAATGCCTTGTAGAGCAGGGCAGAGATGGTGTCGCCGGCAGCGCTGCCGGGGCCACCATCACCATCCACGATGTCGCCAGCCACGGTGATCACGCCGATCTGCCCGTCATTGGCGGGTCGGTGGGCCTTGGCATAGCTGCTAAGGTCAATGCTCGCAAAATCCCCGACGCGATCGTCGGACGGCTCCCCTGCGACCTGCGCTACGCGCTTGCCGAACGCGGCCTCGTCGCCCAGCTTGTCCACGAGGCCCGCATTTTGTGCCGCCCTGGCAAGATTGCCCCGCGCCGCCTCCGCCGCACCCGCCGGGTTCGCGACATAGGCAGCCAGCTTCGCGCGCGGGCGAGCCTTGGTGACTTCCTCCTGCCAATCCTGCCACAATGCATCGGCCAGCGCCTGATTGGCCTGGCGTGCTTCGGGCGATTGTTCCGTGCGGATGAAGGGTTCGACGAAGCTCTTGTACGTCCCGACGCGATAGACATGCGTGTTGACGCCCAGCTTGTCGATCAGGCCCTTGTAGTAAAGGCCGGATCCGCCGCGCCCCAGGATGGCCACGCCGCCAAGGGGATCAACCCATGTCTCGCTGGCGTGCGCGGCTAGCTGGTAGCTGTCATCGCTATAGATGGTCGCGAAAGCGAAGACCGGCTTGTTGGCGGCACGCACCGCATCCAGCGCCTTGCCTACGCGGGAAAGCGCGACCTGACCGCCGCCAAGGAACCCGTCGAGGTTCAGGACCACCGCCTTGACCTTGCCGTCGGTCTTTGCCGCCTCCAATGCGGTGACGACATCGGACAGGCGATATTCTTTCGTCTGCGGCCCGGATGATGTCAGCAGCGAAAAGGGGTCGGCTTCTGCCGGTTGCTCGACAATGGTGCCGTCCAGCTTCAGCAGCAGAGCGCCACTGCTCACGCTGCGCGCGGGCTTGGGCGACCAGGACAGGGCAGCATAGAGCAGGCCGAAGAAGCCGAGCAGGAATAGCAGAACCAGCCCGTCCTTGATCGCGACCAATATGCGCCAGACGCCCTTTACAAATGCCAAATGCCGCTTCCTTATGCTTGCTTGCCCGGAGCTATCCGATCGCCCGGCCCACTGCAATGTGGGACGGCCGTCTGGCCGCGCAAGCTTGCGCCCGTCATTTCCGGCGTTATGGGAAGCGCCATCATCGCTCTTAGTGCAGGAGATGCGTTACATGTCCACCCTTGTTCTCATCCGTCATGGCCAATCGGCCTGGAATCTGGAAAACCGCTTCACCGGCTGGTGGGACGTGGACCTGACGGAAAAGGGCGTGGAGGAAGCGCGGGCCGCTGGCCAGCTGATGTCGGCAAAGGGCCTCGACTTCGACTGCTGCTTCACTTCGGTCCAGACCCGAGCGATCAAGACGCTGAATCTTGCGCTTGAGGAAATGGGGCGTCTCTGGCTGCCGGTGGAAAAGGACTGGCACCTCAATGAACGTCATTATGGCGGCCTCACCGGCCTCAACAAAGCGGAGACGGCCGCCAAGCATGGCGACGCGCAGGTGAAGATCTGGCGCCGCAGCTTCGACATTCCGCCGCCGGTGCTGGAGCCGGGCGGTGAGTTCGACCTGTCGAAGGATCGCCGCTATGACGGCATCGCCATCCCCTCGACGGAGTCCCTCAAGGACACCATTGCCCGCGTGCTGCCCTATTGGGAGAGCCGCATCGTGCCGGAGCTGAAGGCTGGCAAGCGCGTCCTCATCTCAGCTCACGGCAATTCGCTCCGCGCGTTGGTGAAGCATCTGTCGGGCATTCCCGACGACGAAATCACGGAGCTGGAAATCCCGACCGGTCAGCCCATCGTCTATGACCTTGCCGACGATCTGACGGCCAAGGACCGCTATTATCTGTCGGAGCGTTAAGCGCGCAAATCTCGCATTGCCCCCTGCCGGTCGCCCGGCTAAGGGGCTTTGCTTTCCGCGCCATCAGGGGAAGTCAGGCGAATGACCGGAGAGAGCGCCGCCAGCGTCGGCATTATCATGGGATCGCGATCCGACTGGGAAACCATGCGCCACGCGGCCGAAACGCTGAGTGCACTTGGTGTTCCGCATGAATGCAGGGTCGTGTCCGCTCACCGGACGCCGCAGCGCCTCTATGATTATGCCACCGGCGCGGTGGGGCGCGGGCTGAAGGTCATCATAGCGGGGGCAGGGGGCGCGGCTCATCTTCCCGGCATGGCGGCCTCGATGACGCGTCTGCCGGTCCTTGGTGTGCCTGTCGAGTCAAAGGCGTTGAAGGGCATGGATTCCCTTCTATCCATCGTCCAGATGCCCGGCGGTATTCCGGTCGGCACTCTCGCCATCGGCAAGCCCGGTGCGATCAACGCGGCCCTGCTGGCCGCTTCGATCCTCGCCACGACCGACGAAGAACTGGCCGAGCGGCTGGACATGTGGCGCGAAAAGCAGACGGACGATGTCGCGGAGACGCCTGAATAAGATGACGACCATAGCGCCCGGTTCCACCATCGGCATTCTTGGCGGCGGCCAGCTCGGCCGCATGATCGCGATCGCCGCCGCGCAGCTTGGCTATCGCACGCATATCTACGCGCCGGAAGAAAGCGGTCCCGCCGCAGACGTGTCCCGCTGTTGGACCCGAGGCGCTTACGAAGACGCCGCCGCGCTGTCCGCCTTCGCCGACAGCGTCGATGTCGTTACCTACGAGTTCGAGAATATCGACCCCGCCGCCGTCGAGGTCCTCTCCACCCACGGCCTCGTCCGCCCCGGTGCGCAGGCTCTCCGCGTGGCACAGGACCGGCTTGCCGAAAAGAATTTCGTTCGCGATCTTGGCGGCCTCACCGCGCCTTTCGCCTCGGTCGAAAGCCTGGATGATCTGGAGCGAGCAATCGCCACGGTCGGCAACCGCTCGATCCTGAAGACCAATCGCATGGGCTATGATGGCAAAGGGCAAGCGCGCCTGAACGGGCCAGCGGATGCTCCTGCGGCATGGGATGCCATCGGTCGGCAAAGCGCCATCCTGGAAGGCTTCGTGACCTTCGAGGAGGAGTTTTCCGTCATCCTTGTACGCGGCGCGAATGGCGAAGTCCGCTTCTGGGACTCGCCCGCCAATGTCCATGTCGACGGCATCCTCTCTACCTCCACCGCTCCCGGCGGCCCTCGCATCGAGGCGCAGGTGCAAGCGGCGCGCGCTCTCGCCGCGCAGGTTGCCGAAGCGCTCGGCTATGTCGGTGTCCTGACGCTCGAATTTTTCGCCAGCGCCGATGGCCCCGTCTTCAACGAAATGGCTCCCCGCGTCCACAATAGCGGTCACTGGACGATCGAAGGCGCGGTCACCAGCCAGTTCGAAAACCATGTTCGCGCCATCTGCGGCCTGCCCTTGGGCGACACCAGGCTGGCAGCGCGGCGAGTGCAGATGCACAACCTCATCGGCGAGGAAGCTGACGCCTGGCAAGCGATCCTGTCCGATCCCTCCGCTCATCTGCATCTCTACGGAAAGCATGAAGCCCGCCCAGGCCGCAAGATGGGCCATGTTACCCGGCTGACCCTGTGACCGACCGCCAGGAAGTCGTCCTCGTCCTCGCCCGCGCCGACAATGGCGTTATCGGCAAGGATGGGGGGCTGCCCTGGCGGCTTCCTGCCGACCTCAAGCATTTCAAGGCGTTGACCCTCGGTCACGCGATGATCATGGGCCGAAAGACGTTCGACAGCCTGCCCGGCCTGCTTCCAGGCCGCCGCCACATTGTCCTCACCCGTGACAAAGGCTGGAGTGGGGAGGGGGCGGAGGTCGCCCATGACGTCACGTCCGCCCTGCGCCTGGCGGGCGGTCCCGCTGCCATGGTGATAGGTGGGGCAGAGGTCTACCATCTCTTCCTGCCCCATGCCGACCGCATCGAATTGACCGAAGTGCATATCGACGCACCCGGCGACGCAGCGATCCCTTATCCTGATGTCGCGCAATGGCAGGAAACCGCCCGCAGCGATCATCCGGACGAGGGCACATATCCCGCCTACAGCTTCGTCACCTTCCGCCGCCGGGCTGGCTCTTGAAGCCGCATTGCCAGCGCCCGGCCATCTCCCTATAGCCACCGCCATGGAGCGGCTGGAAAGCGGCGTCCCGATCCCTGCCCATCTGCGCGGGAGCATCATGGCGCTGGGCAATTTTGACGGATTTCACCTCGGTCATCAGGCGGTCGTCGGCCGCGCGGTGGAGCGTGCCCGCGCGGAGGGGCGTCCCGTCATCGTCGCGACGTTCGACCCGCATCCCATGCGCCTGTTCCGCCCGGAAAACCCGTGGTTCCGTCTCACCAGCCTCGACCAGCGGCAGCGCCTGTTCGCCGCAGCCGGTGCCGACGCGATGCTCGTTTTCGCCTTTACCCGTCAACTGGCCGCCTTGAGCCCGGAGGATTTCGTCGATCTGCTGGTCGACGGCATGGGCGTCGCGGGCGTGGTGACGGGTCAGGACTTTACCTTTGGTCAGGGCCGCACCGGCACGGTGGGCACGCTCGCCGAACTTGGCGCCGCGCGGGGCATGAGCGCCCAAGCCGTCGCGCCAGTAACGGACCAAGGCGGAGAGGTGGTTTCCTCCAGCCGTATCCGCGCCGCACTGAAAGCCGGTGACTGCGCCACGGCAACGCGCCTGCTGACGCGCCCCTTCGCGGTGCAAGGGCTGGTCCAGCATGGCGACAAGGTTGGCCGCACGATCGGCTTCCCCACCGCCAATGTCGATCTTGGGCATTATCTTCGCCCGGCCTATGGCATTTATGCCGTGCGAGGGCTGTTGTCCGATGGCCGTATTCTCGACGGTGCTGCAAACCTTGGCACCCGGCCCAGTTTCGACCCGCCAAAGGAGTTGCTGGAGCCGCACTTCTTCGATTTTTCCGAAAGCCTTTACGATCAATGCATCGAGGTGCAGTTGATCCAATTCCTTCGGCCAGAGGCGAAATATGAAGGGCTCGATGCCCTCACGGCCCAGATTGCGAAGGACTGCGACGCCGCACGGCAAATCCTTGCGGGAACGCCGCGCCTCGCCTAATGCACCGGGCACATTTTCTCACCCGTTCGGGCTGAGCCTGTCGAAGCCCTTTCCCTTTTCTTAATGGGGCGCAGTCTTGGGCCGAATGGCAAGGCAAGCAGATACCAGATCAGATGACCGACCAGCCCGACTATAAAAGCACCGTTTTCCTCCCCGTAACCGACTTTCCCATGAAGGCCGGCCTGGCGCAGAAGGAACCGGCAATCCTCGCCCGCTGGGAGGAAATGGACCTATACGGCAAGCTGCGCGAGCGGCGGAAGGGCCGCGAACGCTTCATCCTCCACGACGGCCCGCCCTACGCCAATGGCGACATCCATATGGGCCATGCGATGAACAAGGTGCTGAAGGACATCATCGTCCGCAGCCAGTCGCTCCTCGGCAAGGATGCGCCCTATGTTCCCGGTTGGGACTGCCACGGCCTTCCGATCGAATGGAAGATCGAGGAGGAATATCGCAAGAAGAAGCAGAACAAGGACGAGGTTCCCGCACAGGAATTCCGCGCCCAATGTCGTGCCTATGCGGACAAATGGGTCGGCGTGCAGAAGGAGCAGTTCAAGCGGCTTGGCGTGATGGGCGATTGGGATGATCCCTATCTCACCATGAAGTTCGACGCTGAAGCTACCATCGTGTCTGAACTGCTGAAGTTCGCGGAGAGCGGCCAGCTCTATCGCGGCGCCAAGCCGGTCATGTGGTCCCCCGTCGAAAAGACCGCGCTGGCCGAGGCGGAGGTCGAATATGAGGATATCGTCTCGACCCAGATCGACGTGGCGTTCGAGATAGTCGAAGCTCCGAACGCGCCGGAACTGGTCGGCGCCCATGCGGTGATCTGGACGACGACCCCATGGACGATTCCGGTCAATCAGGCTTTGGCTTATGGACCGGAAGTTGATTATGTGGTTTTCGAGGAAGTGGGGCGTGGTCGTCGCTATCTGATCGCTGGACAATTGGAAGACGCCTTCTTCCAGCGCGTTGCCGCAGGGCATGATAATTTCGCTTTGAAAGCAGTGTGGAAGGGCAAAGGCACCGACCTCGCCGGAGCCGTCGCCCGTCACCCGATGCACTCTCTCGGTGGCTTCTTCGCCAAGCCGCGCCCCTTCCTCGCAGGGGATTTCGTCACCACCGACGCGGGCACCGGTCTCGTCCACATGGCGCCCGACCATGGCGAGGACGACTTCGCGCTCTGCAAGGCGAACGGCATCAACCCGGTGTTCGCCGTCGAGAATGACGGCAAATATCGGGAGGATTGGGCTTGGCTCGGTGGTCAGGGCTCCGTCATCAACCCCAAGTTCGTCAGCAAGGACGGCCCGATCTGCACTGACCTGCGCGAAGCAGGCGGCCTGCTCGCCGCATCCGACGACTTCAAGCACAGCTATCCGCACAGCTGGCGCTCCAAGGCGAAGATCATCTTCCGCTGCACCCCGCAATGGTTCATCCCTATGGACCGGGCGATCAACGACGGCATCATGCCCCGCTGCGCCGAGGAAGAGGCGATCCTTGCGCGCCAGGGCAACGGTGCAACTCTGCGCGGTACGGCCCTCGATGCGATCGAGAAAACCCGGTGGGTGCCCGAACGCTCGATCAATCGCATTCGCTCGATGGTGGAGGGGCGCCCCGACTGGGTGATCAGCCGTCAGCGCGCGTGGGGCGTCCCCATCGCCCTCTACGTCCATCGCAAGACAGGCGAATATCTTGTTGATAAGGCGGTAAATCAGCGCATCGTCGAAGCCTTCAAGGCTGGCGGAGCCGATGCCTGGTTCGGCGCGGACCACCAAGCGCTGCTCGGCCCCGATTACGACCTCAACGACTATGAGGTGGTCAACGATATCCTTGATGTCTGGTTCGATAGTGGCTCGACCCACAGCTTTGTGGTCGAAGGCCGCTATGGCGAAGGCGTTCGCGCGGATCTCTATCTTGAAGGGTCCGACCAGCATCGTGGCTGGTTCCAATCCTCGCTCCTGGAAAGCAGCGGCACCCGTGGCCGCGCGCCCTATGACGCCGTTCTGACCCACGGCTTCGCGCTCGACGGGCAGGGGCGGAAAATGTCCAAGAGCCTCGGCAATGTCGTTGACCCGCTGAAGGTGATTGCCGAGTCCGGCTCAGACATCCTCCGCGTCTGGGTTGCCAGCACCGATTATTTCGACGATGTCCGTATCGGCAAGGAAGTGCTGGCTGGCTCTTCCGACGCATATCGTAAACTTCGCAATACTTTCCGATATTTTCTCGGTGCTCTTTCCGATTTCTCCGAAGAAGAGCGCGTTCCGGTCGAGGAAATGCCGGAGCTGGAGCGATACATGCTCCATCTGCTGGCTAAGCTGGATGCCGAACTCAAGGCGGTCGTCGAGAAGGCAGCGGGCAGCGAAAACTGGCTGGAGTTCAGCCGCTATACCCGCGCGCTGTTCGACTTCGCCAACAGCGACCTGTCGGCCTTCTTCTTCGACATTCGCAAGGACTGCCTCTACTGTGATGCGAAGAGCGATCCCAAGCGCCGCGCCTACCGCACGGTGCTCGACACGCTCTTCCACGCGCTGGTCCGCTACGCCGCCCCGATCATCCCCTTCACGGCTGAAGAAGTGTGGCAAAGCCGCTATGCAAACCACGCAGAAAGCGTCCATTTCCTCGAATGGCCCGAGGTTGAGGCTGCATGGCTAAACCAGCGCTTGGATGATAAATGGACCGAAATCCGCAGCCAGCGCGATCAGGTCAACGAAGCCATCGAACCGCTCCGCCGTGAAAAGGTCATCCGCTCCAGCCTGGAAGCCGATGTAACCATGGGCATGACCGTTCCCAGCGACGGTGTGAACTTCGCCGAAATCGCCATCGTCGCCCGCATCGAAACGGGGGTCGGCGACGGCATCATCGTCAAGCCGAGCGAGTGGCACAAATGTGGTCGTTGCTGGCGATTGCTGCCGGAAGTCGAGGAAGACGGCACTCTCTGCAGCCGCTGTGACGAAGTGCTGGCGGGGTAAAAACGTCCTGTCCTACAAGCTCAGCCTTAGGCTATAGCCGACGGCCTGCGCTTGGCAGAAAATGAACCGGATCATGATGGCGCTCTTCAGGAATATGCTCGTGTCACCCTCATCTCCCAAAACGCATATGGCCCGCCGCTGATGGTGGCTGTCAATCACCGCCCGCTCGGTCTCACCGTCGCGATCGTTACGCTGGCACTCGACCAGCTCATCAAATATACCGTCACCTATCCGCTCGCGCTCAAAAGTCGGATGGATGAGGGCATCGAGCTGTTGCCGATCTTCCGTCTTCGCTGGCTTGAAAATCGTGGCGTTTCCATGGGCTTTCTTCATGCCAGTACGGACATGATGCGTTGGCTGCTTGTCGGCATGACCATATTGATCGCCACTTTTGTCGGTGTCTGGATGTGGCGCGAAAAAGCCCGGCAGGATGTTGCGGCGCTTGGGCTGGTGCTTGGCGGTGCGATCGGAAACATCGTCGACCGCGTTCGGCTCGGCTATGTCATCGACTATGCCGATCTGCATTTTGGGGAATGGCGGCCCTTCCTGATATTCAACCTGGCCGACGCCGCCATAACGATCGGCGTGCTGATCCTGCTTGCGCGGGCGTTGCTGCTGCGCGAGAAGGGCGCAAAGACGGAGTCACTGAACTGATGCGTAAACTGATCCTCGCCGCTGGCCTCATTTCCATGCTGTCCGCTTGTGGCGGTGGCGGCGGCCTGTTCAATCGGGAGCGTCCTGACGAATTTGCCGTCTCCCGCCAGGCGCCCCTTGTGATCCCGCCTGACTATGCGCTCGTTCCTCCTGCTCCGGGCACCCCGGCAGCCGCTTCGGTCGATTCCAGTCGTGCCGCGATGGAAACCATGTTCGGTGGCCCCGCCCAGCGCAGCGCGGCGGAAAGCGCGGCCTTGACCGAGGCCGGGCGCGCCAATGCAGCGGCCGGTATTCGGTCGTCCGTGGGTGATCCGGCGACGGAAGTCGTCGACAAGGGCGCCGCGACCCGCGAAATCATAGCCGCGCCGGAGGGTGATGGGCAAGACGCCCGCGCCGCGATCCCCGAGCAGTAACAAGCATGGGTTTAGGGCTGGCTCTCGACAAACATCTTGAGCCTGCCCAACGCGTCATCCCACTGAGCGGAGACTTGCGTGAGCCAACGACGCGCTTGCGCGACCGTCTTTGGCTCCAGAACAAATAATACCTCACGACCTCGCCGCGTTCTCCTGACCAGGCCGACGCTCTGCAGAACGTCTAGATGCTTCGCCACGGCTTGGCGGCTGATGGGCAATTCCTCGCCCAGTTGCGCGATGGATTGCTCCGCACCATTTGACAGGCGCTTGATCAGTCCCAATCGTGTGGCATCGCCTAATGCGGCGAACAGCCGCGCGGGCGATTCCTCAAGGTTCAACATAGCGGCGAATATTCTGAACCTGTTCCGTCCAACCCCCGTCATTGGATCGCATGACGTTGCTCCGACGCGGTTCCGGCACCTTGTCAAATCCGCTTTCGATGACTGTCAGCAAGGTGCCTTGGCCCGCAGGCTCAAGCAAAAACTCGACCAACGTCCATTCCGCTACCCGCGTGCCGTTTTCGATCAGCTGCTTGTCACCGCCAGTCGCCGGCCACTCAAAAGAAAAGCGCCGCATTGGCTCGATCGCAATTACCCGCGCTTCCCAACGATAATCTTCATAGCCAGGATAGGTCATATGACCGGTCGATGCCCCACCCACCGCAAAAGGCTGATCCAGAGCCACGCGGAACCACGCGCCGAACTTTTCATGGTCGATCAACGCATCCCACACCCGCTCGACAGGTGCAGCGATTTCGACGGTCTTCGTGATTGAGTCAGTCATATGAGCAACCTCCTGGTTGCTCATATGCGCCCCATTCTGCTTTTATGCAACCATATGGTTGCTGATTAAGCGCGTGCCTCTGTTGCTACACCACCGCTGTTATGCCGTAACGCAGTCAATACCGTATCGATGATCGCAGCTGCATCCAGCTTTGCATCGGCATATTGCTGCTCCGGCTTGTCCTGATCCTGGAAGATGTCAGGCAGGCGCATCGTCCGTAGCTTCAAGCCATTGTCGATCAGTCCGAGGTCACTTGCCAGTGTCAACACATGCGCGCCCAGACCGCCAATCGCGCCTTCCTCGATCGTCACTGCCACTTCATGCGTAGTCAAAAGGCGGCGGATCATCGCTTCGTCGAGCGGCTTGGCAAAGCGCAAGTCAGCAACGGTGGTGGACAAACCCCGAGCTTCCAATGCCTCCGCAGCGTGCAGTGCTTCCTCAAGTCGCGTCCCGAGTGAGAGGATCGCAACCTGCCGTCCGTCCTTTACGATCCGACCCTTGCCGATCTCGAGCTTTTCAGGCGCCGCTGGCAACAAGACACCGGTGCCGTTGCCGCGTGGATATCTGACGGCGATCGGCCCGCTGTCGTGAACCGCGCAGGTGTGCACCATGTGCACCAGTTCCGCCTCGTCAGCCGCAGCCATGACCACCATGTTGGGCAGGGTCGCGAGATATGTCACGTCAAAGCTGCCTGCATGCGTCGATCCGTCCGCACCTACTAGCCCCGCCCGATCGATGGCAAAGCGTACCGGCAGGTTTTGGATCGCGACGTCATGCACCACCTGATCATAGGCGCGCTGCAGGAAGGTGGAATAGATGGCGCAGAAGGGCCGCATGCCCTGCGCCGCAAGGCCTGCGGCGAAGGTCACAGCATGCTGTTCGGCGATGCCTACGTCGAAGGAGCGATCCGGGAAGGCTTGCGCGAATTTATCAAGGCCAGTGCCCGAGGGCATCGCGGCGGTGATCGCGCAGATGCTGCTGTCGCGTTGCGCTTCGGCGATGAGGGCGTCGGCGAACACGGCTGTGTAGCTCGGCGGCCCCGGAGGCGCTTTTGCTTGGGTCCCCGTGATCACATCAAATTTCTGAACGCCGTGATATTTGTCCGCCGCCGCTTCCGCCGGAGCGTAACCCTTGCCCTTCTGCGTCACGACATGGACCAGGCAAGGCCCCTCTGCCGCGTCCCGGACATTCTCCAGTACAGGGATGAGCTGTTCAAGATTATGCCCGTCGATCGGACCGACATAATAGAAGCCCAATTCTTCGAACAATGTGCCGCCCATCGCCATGCCGCGAGCAAATTCGTCAGTCTTGCGGGCGGCATTGTGCAGCGGACGAGGCAGTTTGCGGGCCAGACGCTTGGCAAGGTCGCGTAGTCCAAGGAATTCACGGCTTGATACCAGGCGCGCCAAATAGGCGGAGAGACCGCCTACCGGCGGAGCGATCGACATGTCATTGTCGTTCAGGATGACGATCAGCCTGTTTCCCGCCTCCCGCGCGTTGTTCATCGCTTCATAAGCCATGCCAGCCGACATCGCTCCGTCGCCAATGACGGCGATGCCCTTGCCCGGTTTACCTGCAAGCTTGCTCGCAACTGCAAAGCCGAGAGCCGCGCTGATGGAGGTCGAGCTATGCGCCGCGCCAAAGGGATCATATTCGCTTTCGGCCCGCTTCGTGAAGCCCGACAAGCCTCCACCCTGGCGCAGCGTGCGAATGCGATCGCGCCGCCCGGTCAGTATCTTATGAGGATAGCATTGGTGGCCGACGTCCCAAACCAGCTTGTCATTGGGCGTGTCGAAAACATAATGGATGGCGGTAGTAAGCTCGACCACCCCCAGTCCGGATCCCAAATGGCCCCCGGTCACGCCGACGGCGGAAATCACCTCCTGCCGCAATTCGTCAGCCAGCTGAGGAAGCTGCTCAGGCTTGAGGGCGCGAAGATCTTGCGGCCAGATCACCTGGTCGAGCAGCGGAGTGGAGGGGCGATCATTCATGAAAGACATAGACTCCCAAGCGCGCTAGGCCGTTCCTGATCAAAGCGCAACGGCCGCGTCACGCCACGCACTTGGCGCACGTTCCCAATATTTCGATTACCGGCCGTTCGGCCCGGAATCCCTGATGTTCTGCAACGGCGCGAACATCGCCTGTCACCACGTCATCATCGACATGGGTCGCTTCCTTGCAGTTGCGGCAAACAAGGAAGATGCAGTCGTGATGGCAACCAGGATGAGCGTTGGCGATATAGGCGTTCGCACTCTCAACGCGCATCGCGATATTGTTCGCGACGAACAGGTCGAGGATGCGATAGACGCTGTTTGGCGCAACCCGCTTGCCCCGCAATTTGGAGACATTGTCAGCAATGTCATAGGCGGACGTCGGTTTTTCTTCAGCCGCGAGGGCATCGAAGATGGCAGCGCGCATTGGCGTCCACTGCTCATTCTGAGCCTCCAAAGCGTTGCGGGCTGCGTCTGCCAAGTTCGCGCCGGTCGGTTCGTGATGATGATGGTGTTCGGCCATATATGTTAATCTATGCGTGGGTGAGGTTCGGGGCAAGGGTGGGCTGTCACCCGCGCCAATAGGTCCAAGCTGCCCACAACCAACCGGCTATCATCAATGAACCGCCGATCGGCGTCACCGCACCTAGCCAGCGCGGGCCGCCAGCCGCCATGATATAGAGGGTGAACGCGAAGATCGCTGCTCCGATGAGGAGCAGCAGTGCCGGGCCTTGCCCACTCTTCGCCAGCGTCAGTGCGGCCACGGCATGGATAAGCTGATAGAAGCCGCCTGTCCGTAACCATTCCGCTGCTTCGTGGTTGGATGCGCCGTGTGCTCCAAAAGCGCCCGCCGAAATGGCGAGGGCTGCCGACAATGAGGCAAGTAGCGGGATCATGCTCTTTCCTCTTCTTCTCCGCGGGTCAGCAAGCGCATCCTTCTGCCAGGTCTGAACATGAGTTCCTTGGCGGCGAGGAGCGTTCCTTGTTCGCCCTGGACGGTGAGGCGCTGATCGTCATTTTCGCGATATTTGCGCTCGACTTCTTCGATTTCCGCCTGGGGCACGCCGAGCGCTTCCATTGCCTGAACCCCCATGCAAATCGCGGATTCGAATACTTCGCGTACGACGCCGGTTATGTCCATGTCCTTCAGGGCCAGCAACTGCCGCCGGTCAAAGGCCCGGACAAGCAATGCAGCCTGAGGAAAGGTTTCGGCTATCGGCTCCAATACGCGGCGATCGAACGAGGGATCGTCGTGACAAAAGGCGATCAGGCGCGCTTCATCAGCGCCCGATCGGCGTAACAGATCGATCCGCGTGCCATCGCCATAATAGACTTTCATGTCGAATCGGCTCGACACCTCGATTTGAGCGGGCTTTTTGTCGATCAGTACGACTTCGAATCCGTGTCCCATCAGCATTTGGGCGACAGTTTGGCCAAAACGGCCGTAGCCGACGATGATCGCGGTCCCGCGTGTCGCCTCATCAGGGCCTTCCGGGTTCCGCTGACCTTTAGGCTGCGCGAATTCCAGTCTCCGGGCGAAGAGCATGAGGAAGGGGGTTGTGGCCATGGAGAAGGTCACGATTGCGCTGAACAGGCTCGCGCCCTGCGGAGCGATCAGCAAGGCGTTTTGCGCTTGGGCGAACAGGACGAAACCAAATTCGCCGCCTTGGCTGAGTAACAAACCAGCCCCGATGGCTTGCGTCCATTCCATGCCGAATAGCCTGGCGAGGCCGGTTATCAGCAAGGCCTTGGTGATGACTAGCATTGCAGCCATGCCGATGACGAACAAGGGATTCGCCGCAACTGCTTGCAGGTCAAGCACCATGCCGACAGCGAGGAAGAACAATCCGAGAAGGATCGACCGGAACGGCTCTACGTCCGCCTCTATCTCATGCCGATAGGGGGAGTCGGCAAGCATCACACCTGCAACGAAAGCCCCGAGGGCAGTGGACAGGTGAAGCGCATGCATGATTGCCGCTGCCGCGAGCACGGTGAAGAGGCCGACCGCTACGAACAACTCGCGCTCGCCTAGCTTTCCAACCAGTTGCAGCAGAGGGCGTAGGATGAACCGGCCAGCCAATACGAGCCCCGCGATCGCGGCCACCGTGTAGCCGGCCAGCTGGATCCCCGGAGGACCTCCAGCATCAACCGGATTGCGCGATAATGCTGCCACGATGGTGATGAGTGGAACAATGGAAAGATCCTGGAACAGCAGGATCGAAAAGACTTTTTCGCCAAAAGGGGAGTTGATGCGGCCACTGCTTTTAAGACTGGGCAGTACCTGCGCTGTCGAGGAGAGGGCGAGCGGAAGGCCGAGGGCGATGGCGGCGCCCCAAGTGAAACCAGTCAAATAATAGATAAGCGCGGTCAGGGCCAAGCCGCAGATCACGACCTGAGCAAGGCCAAGAGCGAAGATGTCGCGCTTCAACCGCCATAGCCGCGCCGGGTGAAGTTCAAGGCCTACAAGGAAAAGCAGCAGCACAATGCCGATCTCGGCGATCGCAAGCTTCGATTCTGCGCCACCTACAAGGCCGAGACCCTGCGGTCCGACTAGCGCACCCGCGACGAGATAACCAAGTACGGCGCCCAAGCCGAAGCGGCGGAAGAGCATGACGAAGAGCACGGCGGCACCCAGCAGAATGACGCCTTCGGACAACAGGACATCGGTCGCGGAAAGAGGCGCGTGGGACACTGCTGTTGGCGAATTCGGCATCAGGCGGCCGCCATTCGGGCAGCTTCGGCAACGGCCTCGAAACTCAGGCGGATGGAAGCGTGGCGGGCAGGATATGCGCGCGCAGGAGCAAGTATGGCGAGTCCCGGCCAGAATTCCAGGTCATCGCCTTCGCCCGCAAGATAAGCCGCCAATCTGTCGCGAGCTTTCTCGAGTTCAGAGACGGTCATGCCGACTGCCTGAGCAGCCATCAGCGCGGCCGAAGCCTGCCCCAGCGCGCAGGCTTTGACGTCCAGCCCGAGTTCGGCGAGATTTCCTTCCTCCATTCGAACATCCGCAATCACGCGCGATCCGCAAGTTGGAGACCTTCTTTCCACAGTGGCTTGCGGCTGCGCGAGGCGCTGATGATGCGGAATGCTGGCGGCAAGGCGCAATATATCCTTGTTGTAGAGGGCGCTCATGCTCTCGCTTTAGGACAGCCGAAGCGCTTGAGGAAGGCTGCACATATTATTTGTAGATGATCTTGAGCTTGGCTGCTGCGCTCGCAGCCAATTTGCGCGCGCTGTCCGTATTATCAGCCAGCGCCAACGCCACGCCCATCCGCCGGTACGGGCGGGTTGATGGTTTGGCAAAGATGCGGAGATCCACTTCTCCGCCCGATGCGTCCAGTGCATCGGCGGCACCTTCAATTGCGAAATGTTCCGATGCGCGGTCAGCCAGCAGCACGGCTGAAGCAGATGCACCGTTCAACCGCACCTGGGGTACGTGCAAGCCCAGGATCGCTCTGGCATGCAGATCGAACTCGCTCAGATTCTGTGAAATCAGCGTCACCATCCCGGTATCGTGAGGCCGGGGGGACAGTTCGGAGAAGATGACATCCTCTCCCTTCACGAAGAACTCGACGCCAAATATCCCATAGCCGCCTAGATTATCGACGACGGCACGGGCCATATCCTCTGCCTTGGCCAAAGCAGCCGGATGCATTGGCGCAGGTTGCCAGCTTTCCTGATAATCCCCGCGTTCTTGCCTATGCCCGATCGGCGGACAGAAGCTGACCCCATCGCGGCTTCGAACGGTCAGCAGCGTGATCTCATAATCGAAATCGATAAACTGTTCGACGATTACCCGGCTGCGGTCGCCGCGCATGTTGGCCACGGCATAGTCCCAGGCCTGTTCCAGCTCATCTGTAGAATGGATCGTGCTCTGTCCTTTTCCTGAAGACGACATGACCGGTTTGATCACGCATGGAAAACCGGTGTGCTCAGCGCCCTGGCGCACCTCTTCCAAACTTTCCGCATAGCGATAGCGGGATGTGCGGAGGCCTAGCTCCACCGCTGCCACCTCCCTGATGCGATCGCGGTTCATCGTCATGATGGTGGCACGGGCGGATGGAACGACCGTCAAACCCTGCGCTTCGACTTCCGCCAGCACCTCGGTACGGATGGCTTCGATTTCCGGCACGATATAGTCCGGTTGGTGCCGCTCTATCGCATCGCGCAGCAAGCTCTCGTCGAGCATGGAGAAGACTTCAAAACCGTCCGCAACCTGCATGGCGGGTGCACCGGCGTAGCTGTCGCAAGCGATGACCTCACAGCCGAGCCGCTTGGCGGAGATAACGAACTCACGGCCGAGCTCGCCTGACCCCAACAGCAATATCTTCGCGGTAAATGCCATCTCTATCCTCGAATCGCCCCCTGTTGCGGAGAGGCATGCCGCCCGCCTGCTTCAGCCGTCAATCATCTCAAGGTTCCCCGCCTTCATCCACTGGCTGAGTGGGTGCGATGCGGGGCGGGGGTGCCGCCGGGGCAGGGGGAAGCGGCGGCGCGTCAGGCTGGCCAATGGGCAGGCGCAACTGATTGGGGCCGATGTTGACTGACATGCCATCTTCATCGACCCCAACGCTCATATTGCCGACGCCTGTCTCTATCGTCACATTCGCGATTGCGTTGACCAAGTCGCTATCCTGCTGCTCGGGCGGCGTTTCGACAGGCTCGTTGATCGCTCCCGACATGAAGTTGCGCCAAATTCGCGCAGGCACGCCCCCTCCTGCGCTACCCCCAGGAAGGGGTGTATTATCATCATTGCCGACCCATACAGCCGTCACCAGCCCACCCGCATAGCCCACGAAGATGGCGTCCCGGCTGTCCTGCGTCGTTCCGGTCTTGCCGAAGGTGCTTGTGCGCAGCGCCGCAGCGCTGCCAGTGCCGCGGTTTGCAGCCGAGGACAGTAGGTCCCGGATCATCTCCAACTCATCCTGGCTGAAGTGCCGTTGTCGGCTCATCAGCCGCTCGAACCATCCCTGCTCCTCTGGCGGCAGACCGTGGGCGATGACAGGATAGGCGCCCGCCGCCACGGTTGCGTAAGCCTGTGCAAGTTCGATGAGCGGGATTTCCGATGTGCCGAGCGCGAGGCTGAGATCCTCGGTCAGTGGCGCAGTTACGCCGAGATCACGAGCGACCTTGATGACGGCGTCCACTCCGACCTTTTGCGTCAGCCTTACGGCGGCGACATTGCTCGACGCTGCGAAAGCCTGACGCAAGGTGATGCGTCCTCGATATTTGCCGCCGTGATTGGATGGACGATAGGTGCCGCTGGTAATCGGCGTGTCCTCAACAAAATCCTCCGGCGTCATTCCAGCGCGGAAGGCCGCGAGATAGACGAACAGTTTGAAGGTCGATCCTGGCTGCCGTTTTGCCTGCACAGCCCTGTTGAAGCTGCTCGTGCGATAATTTTTGCCGCCAATCATCGCTACGACGCTGCCATCAGGCTTCATGGCCACAAGCGCCGCTTCCGCCTTTCCCAGCGGCGCTCTGCGGATTGCTGTCTCGGCAAGCCTCTGAATTCGCCAATCCAGCGTAGTAGGAATGGTCTGCGCGCCATAAACAGCACCTGCGCGATCACGCGCCTCTGGCAGCACCCAGTCGGCGAAGTAGGTGCCGGTAGTCGAATTGGGCGTCTCACGTACGTCCAGACGGGCAGGACGTAGGGCGTTGCGTTCAGCCTTGCTGAGATAACCGGCATCCACCATCGCCTGCGTCACGAGGGCTGCGCGCGTTCTTGCGCCCTTGATGTTCGTCGTGGGTGCCAGGCGGGACGGCGCCTTCAGCAACCCGGCGAGCATCGCAGCCTGGGGAATGGTCAGCCGCTCGGGCTGACGGTTGAAATAATGAAGTGAAGCTGCGCGAAGGCCATAAACATTGTCGCCGAAATAGACGTTAGACAGATAGCGTTCGAAAATCTGGTCCTTGGTCAGCCATGCCTCAAGCCAGAATGCTATCAGGGCTTCCCGAGCCTTGCGGCCGAACGTTCTGTCGCTTGACAGGAACACGCCCTTGGCGAGTTGTTGCGTAATCGTACTCCCGCCCTGCGATGACCCCTCCGACCAAAGATTATGCCAAGCCGCCCGCAAGATGCCGCGAGGATCAACGCCCCAATGGCTGTAGAAGCGCCGATCCTCGATCGCCATGAAGGCCTGTGGCACATGCTTGGGAAGATCCGTCATAGATACTGGGCGATCGATGATCGCGCCACGGCGAGCGATCAGATGACCGTCGGCGGACATGAGGCTGACGCTTGGCGGGGCGATCGGCTTCAACGATCTCGACATCGGCGCTGTGACTGCCAACCAGGCGATCACCAGCATCAGCAGGGCCAGCAATCCCGCGACGATCCAGCCGACGATCTGAAGTCGCCGACGCCAGGGTGTAGGGGGTGCGAATGCGCTGGGCGGGCCAGCGCCGAACTCGCGTGCAGGCTGATCTGGCTGAGGCGCGGGCAGGGGGTCTCTCATCGGCTCCGATATGCTGTATTATAGGATTGATACGGTCAAGAGCGTCCTGTCGTGGGACAGTCACCGGTTAACCACGATTGAGGATAGCCGAATTGGTGAATCAGACGTTAACTTGCCGCTATGCGAACACGTCCGCTGATCCTTACCAACGAATCCTCGCGTCATCCTTTCCGCCAGGCCTTGCCGCGCCATGTGCTGACAGTGCAGGTGAGTTCGGTTTCGGCGTCAGACGATAGCGATTGGAAGCTTTTCCTTCTCAGCTTCTGCGCCTTTTTCACGGCCTTCTACAGCTTCATCTTTTAGGACGACTTGATCAGTCGCAGGCCTTGTGAAGCCTCCAGGCCAGCCAGGCGCAAGGAAGGCATAGGACAGCAACCAGCAGCAACTGATTGACGACGGACATGCCCGCGATGCTGAGGCTGATGGCAAAGAGCGACCCCAGCACCATGGCCCCGGAATTCACGATGTTGTTAGCCGCTACAGTCCGGGCGGCTTCACACTTTTCGACCGTCGTGGTGAGAAAGGCGTAAAGCGGGACCACGAACATGCCGCCGAACGTCGCTACGCCTAGCAGGCATGCCGACAATGCAAGCGCCAGCGGATGGGCCAGAAAGCCTTGAAGCGAGAGCATGCCGCCGCCAGCCGCCGGCGTCCACAAGTCGCACACGATGTGGAAGGCAATGATGCACAGACCCATGCCGATGACGGCAGCTGGCGCATAGCGGGCAGACACATGCCCTTTCAGCAGGCGATTGATGGCGATCGAACCAATGGCGATCCCAACGGAAAAGATCGCGAGGAACAGGCTCGCCACGGGCTTGTCCGCCGACAGCACATTTTTGACGAGTGGGGGGAACTGGATAAAAAGTATCGATCCAACCGCCCAGAACAAGCTGATCGCCATGATCGCCAGAAACAGGCGGCGGATGTGCATGGTGCCGCGCACCAGCGTGACTGATGATCGGATGATGTGGAAGTCGATCGGCTGTCGCCCAAGCAGCGATGGCGCGGGCGGTACTTCCCTGCCTGCCACATATCCGATGGCGGCTGTCACAACGATGCCGATCGCGGCAACCTCGACTGGAATGATGCCTGCCAGGATGGTGCCGGCGAGAATGGCTATATAGGTCCCTGCCTCGACCAGGCCCGTGCCGCCGAGAACTTCGTCATCATGCAGGTGTTGAGGGAGAATCGCGTATTTGATCGGGCCGAAGAATGTCGAGTGAACCCCCATAGCAAAGAGAGCACAAAGCAGCAGCGGGATCGCGAGGCTATGGATCGCGATGCCGCTCCAGATCAAAGCGAGGCCCGCTGCGCCAACCAGCATTATGACGATTTCCGCCGCTTTGACGTAACGGATGATGACCGCCTTGTCCCGCTGATCGGCAAGCTGCCCTGAGAGTGCCGAAAGGAGAAAGAAAGGCAGGATGAATATGCCGGTCGCCAAGGCGCTGAACCAGGTCTCGGACCGCTCGTCATTATAGACGCTGTACACGACGAACAGGACCATCGCGTTCTTGAACAGATTGTCGTTGAAGGCGCCGAGCAGCTGAGTGATGAAAAGCGGCAGAAAACGTCGCTTGTTAAGGAGCCTGAGGGAGGCTTGCATAGGCAAGAAGGTCTTCTTCGCTGTGGACGAGCGGAGCGCGGTCTAGCGGCTGCGGCTGCGACTGTCCAACCCATCCGGACAATAAGCGATCCCAGCCTCTCCACCGCTGCTTGTACAACGCTGCGGACTGTGGCAGTCCGCGCCCATGCTGACGCTGCCCAATTTGCTGACGCTTTCGCGGATATTGACTGTGCCTTTGCTGGTCGCGTTGCTGTGGCCTGCAGAGGTCGGTGCGCGTTGGACGACTGGCTATGCCCTGGCATTCGCTCTTTACTGCCTGATGGGCATTACCGACTATTTTGACGGCTATCTGGCGCGAGCGCAGGGTACTGTGTCGAAGCTGGGCGTTTTCCTTGATCCTATCGCAGACAAGATCATGGTCGGCGCGGTTATCCTGATGTTGGCAGCAACCCGGGATATCGCGGGTATTCACATCGCGGCCGCCATGATCATTCTGCTGCGCGAAATCGCGGTGTCGGGCCTTCGCGAATTTTTGGCCGGGCTCCAGGTTTCGGTCCCCGTCTCCCGCTTGGCGAAGTGGAAAACGGCGTTTCAGCTTATCGCTTTGGGCGCATTGATATTTGCGGGCGCGGTGCCAGCCTTCCCGTTGGTGCAGTTGCTGGGGATCGCTACGCTGTGGGCGGCTGCCATACTGACGCTGATCACCGGATGGGACTATCTGCGCGTCGGCATCAAGCATATGGATTGAGGGGTGGCTAAGCTCGACATCCTCTACTTCGCTTGGGTCCGGGAGATCATCGGCTGCGATAGCGAGCAAGTCGATCAACCTCCGGCAGGCGTGACGGTAGCTGACCTGATCGAACAACTGGCGGCCCGTGACGGCGGCTACGGCCAAGCATTGGGTGACCAGTTACGATTGCGCGCTGCGCTGGACCAGCGGTTCGTACCGCTGGACAGCCTGGTCGGTGAAGCGCTGGAGCTGGCAATCTTCCCGCCGGTCACCGGCGGATGAGCCGGGTCTCCATCCAAGAAGAAGGCTTTGACGCTGGTGCTGAACTCGCGTTGCTCGAAGCGGCAGGTGGGGGCGCCGTCGCTAGCTTCACCGGCGTTGTGCGTGGAGAAAATGACTTGGTGGCGTTGGAGCTTCATCACTATCCAGCGATGACAGCTGCTCAGGTCGAGCGGATAGTTGACGAAGCGATGGATCGCTGGCCGCTGCTAGGCGTGCGCGTCATCCATCGCTTTGGACGACTAAAGCCGGGCGAACATATAGTTTTTGTCGGAACGGCATCGCGCCACAGATCGGCTGCTCTGGAAAGCTGCGCCTTCCTTATCGACTGGTTGAAGTCCGAAGCGCCGTTTTGGAAAAAGGAATATTTCCCTGACGGCGGAGCCAACTGGGTCGAAGCGCGTGTCGAGGACGAGGCGAAAGCCAGAGGCTGGACCCGCTAAGATCAGGCGGCGGCGCTGGATTGCGGGAGATCGGCAGCATCTCGCAATAGTTCGGCCAGGAGGCGAAATTCCTTCTCCCTCGGACTGTTCTTGCGCCAGACCAAAGCGATGTCGCGATGTGACCGGTCGGATCGCAAAGGGCGCGCGGTGATCTGGGTATGATCCAATATACCGCCGGCGATCGCCATTTCCGGCATGATAGTCATGCCAAGGCCGTTATCGACCATCTGCACCAGCGTGTGCAGGGACGTCCCCATCATCATGGCGCTTGAACGAATTTCCGGCCGGTTGCAGGCCGCCAACGCATGGTCCTTCAGGCAGTGCCCGTCTTCCAGCAGAAGCAGCTTTGTTTCATCGATCATGTCCGGCGCGATCCATTCGGGCGGGTCGCGTGGATCATCCTGTGGGAAGGCGACATATAACCGGTCTTGGAAAAGCAGTTCGCTGTCCAGTTCGCCAGTCGGGAAAGGCAGGGCCAGGAGAACGCAATCAACATTCCCGTGGCGCAGCGATTCGATAGCTGTTTGCGTTGTCTCTTCCCGAAGGTAGAGCTTGAGTTCGGGCCTGTCCGCCCGCAGCCGTGGGAGCAGCCGGGGCAGCAGGAATGGCGCGATCGTCGGAATCACGCTCATGCGTAACTCGCCCGTGAGCGGCTTCCCCGATGCTTCGGCGATGGCGGCCAGTTCTTCCGCTTCACGCAAGACGCGATGCGCCTTCTCGACTATGCGATCGCCCAAGGCAGTAAAGCGAACAACCCTTCGTGTTCGCTCAACCAGGGTCACACCGATGAGCGATTCAAGCTCTCGAATGCCCGCGGAAAGCGTGGACTGTGTCACATAGCAGCTGTCCGCTGCCTTGCCGAAATGCCCATGCTGCTTCAGCGCCACAAGATATTGCAGCTGCTTGAGCGTTGGCATGTAGCTCGACATCAATCGCCTTTCTCGATCAGAACGGCGAAGATAAGAGCATTAACCGATATATCCAAGCCATTTGGCGACGCCGAACAAGGATGTGAGCGTCAGGATCGTTCCAACTGCCGTGAATAGCATGCGCGGTGCGACATGGCGGGCGAGCATCGCGCCAAAGGGTGCAGCGATGATGCCGCCTAGCAGGAGGCCAACGGTGTAGGTCGTGAAAGCTTGCCACCCCAGATGCAGGATGAAGGTCAGGCTGATCGAGAGGGTCAGTACGAACTCGACAGAGTTGACCGTCCCGATAGTATGGCGCGGGCTTGACCCCTGAATAAGCAAATTCGATGTCACGATCGGACCCCAGCCACCGCCTCCTGTCGCGTCCATGAAGCCGCCAACCAACCCGAGGGGCGCTACCCATTTCGGATCGCGCGGTTGCGGCGGCAGGTGGAAGCCGCGCCAGATCAGATAAATCCCGATCGCGGTCAGGTAGACTTGAACGAAGGGCTTTATCACTGAACCATCGATGTTCGAGAGGATATACGCCCCCGTTACGCCGCCGATGACGCCGGGAATGATGAGGCGAGCGAAAAGTCGCCAATCAACATTCCGGTGCGCGATGTGACTTATCGCTGAAACTGCCGTCGTGAATGTCTCTGCCGCGTGAACGCTTGCCGACGCGCGGCTAGGTGGTACGCCCAGCGCCAAAAGCAGGGTGCTTGAGATAACGCCGTACGCCATCCCCAGCGCACCGTCGATCATCTGGGCTCCAAACCCAATGAGAATGAACGGTAGGAGTTCGCTGAGATGAGCGAGAACGGGATCGGTCATTCAAGGGGCCCCTGGTTGATTGTCTACCGCAGTGATAGGTATATCATGGCACGCCAAGAAACATTCTGTTTTATGGTCAGAAGCCGAAATAGCCGACATCTGGAAAAAACTTGGCCGTGGCCTTATGTATGACCCTTCGATTTTCAGGGGCCGCTGCATGTTACGCAATCTTATCGGCTATTTGGACTCGGTCAAATCCCGTGATCCAGCTCCACGTTCCCGGGCTGAAATCCTCCTTTATCCGGGTGTTTGGTCGCTCGGATTTCATCGGGTCGCGCATGGCCTTTATCGCGCGCGGCTTTATTTCCTGGCGCGTGCCGTCAATCATTTTTCCCGGTTTCTTACCGGAAACGACATTCATCCAGGCGCGCGCATCGGCAAGCGTTTCTTCATTGATCATGGGTTCACGGTCATCGGGGAAACCGCAGAGATCGGGGATGATGTTACCCTCTATCAGAATGTAACCCTTGGCGGCACAGATCCTGCGAATGGCATTGCCGGAAAGCGCCATCCGACGCTTGCCGACGGGGTGATCGTGGGTTCAGGCGCGCAGGTGCTCGGCCCTGTACATGTTGGCCCAAGGGCACGCGTGGGCGCCAACGCCGTGGTCACGAAAGATGTGCCTGAAGGTGCTACAATGGTTGGCATTCCTGCCCGCCAGATGCTGGTCGACGTCACGGCCTATCGTCGTGAGTTCCTACCTTATGGCACGCCCTGCAGCGACTGCTACGATCCTGAAAAGCATAAGCTGGAGCAGCTTCAGCATGAAGTTGAACAGTTGCAGAAGCGGCTGGCGGAACTTCTTGAACAAAAGAAAGAAGGGTCGCTTAGTCCCGATGATGACATCCCTCTGTTCAGGGAGCGTGGTCGCGCCTCATGACCAACGTGACCCCGTTCCCCTCCAAAGCCTCCGCAGCGGGGCAAACGGGGTTTGATCGTTTGGAGTTGCAGCGCATCATGGACCTTTACGGCCGCATGGTTTCAGCCGGGCACTGGCGTGACTATGCAATTGATCTGGGCCGTGATGCCGCCGTCTTTTCGGCGTTTCGCAGAGCAGCCGAACGTCCTGAATATCGCATTGAAAAACGGCCCTCGCTTCGCCATCGCCAGGGAATGTGGGCCCTGATCGGGGAAGCAGGCGGCATTTTGAAGCGTGGGACCGAACTGCAGGGCATTCTTGCCCCTGTAGAACGCAGATTGCTCAAGATCGTTAACGACTAGCTGCGCTCGTGCGTCTCATATACCCGATCCACAGGCGCACGGCTCGGCCTTCCGCAAGATCGGACAACTGATAGGATTGTTAATGACCTTGCCGGCGCTGCTTCGAGAACGCTTATCATTGCCACTGATCGCGTCGCCGATGTTCATCGTCTCCCAGCCCGCGCTGGTAGTCGCACAGTGCAGGGCCGGGATCGTGGGATCCTTCCCGTCCCTCAACGCCCGGCCTTCAGGTGTATTCGAGGATTGGCTTCAACTTCTGAACCGCGAACTGACTGATCAGGACGCGCCATTCGCCGTCAACCTCATTGTCCATAAAACGAACGCCCGGCTGGAAGAAGATCTTGCGCTCTGCGTGAAATATCGCGTTCCGGTTGTGATCACCTCTTTAGGCGCCCGCACTGACGTCAATGAGGCTGTGCACAGCTATGGTGGCATCGTCCTCCATGATGTCATCAACAATATGTTCGCCAGGAAGGCCGTCGAAAAGGGGGCTGACGGACTGATCGCGGTTGCGGCGGGGGCAGGGGGCCATGCAGGTACTTTGTCGCCATTCGCCCTGGTCGAGGAAATCCGCGCCTGGTTTGATGGTCCTTTGATCTTGTCGGGGGCCATCGCGACGGGCCGTTCGATCGCCGCCGCCCAGATGATGGGGGCTGATTTGGCCTATATGGGGTCAGCTTTCATTGCGACCGAAGAGGCGAATGCGGACCAAAGATACAAGCAGATGATCGTGGACAGCAGTTCAGGCGACATCGTCTATTCCGACTATTTTACCGGCGTCCTCGGCAATTACCTACGGCCTAGCATCACGGCAGCTGGTTTCGATGCAGACAGGTTGCCGCAAGCCAGAGACATGGACATCGCTTCCATGGCCGAAGAGGACAAAAAGGCCTGGAGGGACATATGGGGCGCGGGTCAAGGAATAGGCGCGGTTCAGAAAATTCAGCCCGCTGCTTTGCTCATTCAGGAGCTTAAAGCTCAATACAGGGCCGCGGTTATGGCGTTCCAACTACAGGAAGGCGCGTAATTCACGCATGAAGGAGTCGAATTGATCATGATGCAGCCAATGGCCTGCATCGGCAAACTCCACCAACCGCGCATCCTGGAAATGGGCTGCCCTACCGTCCTCGACCGGGTTGGATGCCCAACTGTCCAGACCCAGGCATAGCAGGACGGGACAAATGATCCGCTCCCAGAAATCAGGGAGATCATGGTCCGTCATGTCCTGGGGCGGGAAATGGCGCAGATAAGGATCAAACTTCCATTCATAGCTGCCGTCTTCATTACGATTGACGCCGTGTGCGGTCAGATGGAGCGCCTGCTCGCCTGACAGATGGTCGTTTCTCTCTCGCATACGCGCAACGGCGGCCTCGAGCGTAGGATAGTTGCGTGAGGGTTTGCGAGCGCTTGCGCGACGCCGCTCTATCCATTCGCGCCAGCGATCGGGAGCAGGATGGGTGGCCTTTTCCTGAAGAGCATCGGGAGAAAGGCCAAGTCCTTCGATGGCGACCAACCGGTCTATGCGGTCCGGGAAGAGCCCCGCATAGCGCAAGGCGATAGATCCTCCGAGTGAATGGCCGACCAGAATGACCTTGTCGCGGCTGACCAGATCAACAAGCTGCGCAAGATCATAGACGAAATCCGCCATCGAATAGGTCCCTGCGGCTGACCAGGCGCTGTCACCATGGCCTCGAAGATCAAGGGCCACGATATGGAAGTCGCGCGCGAGTGCACGCGCTGTCCAGTCCCAGCTGCGCGCATGATCGAGCGCTCCGTGAACCAGGATCAAGGTGGGGGCTGACCGATTGCCCCAGTCCACATAATGGAGGCGAGTACGCAACGAAGTGAAGAAATGCGATGTCGGGCTCAACGGAGCAATGGGGTCGGCATGTTCGCTCACGGGTGATGCAAAAGTGGGAGTAATATTCATGTTTTCAGGCGCGCTCCCCGATTCTGGACCGGCTGCATCATAACGCAGCTGTTATAACAGATTCTCGGGAGAATTGATGGCGATAATGAGCAAAGGTCTCATCCTGCCGTACCAATTTGGGAGCAGATTTAAGTTAGCCATAGCTCTCAAAAATCGGGGGATCGTCCAAACGGGATTACGCGCTCAGCAGAGGACTCATGACGGGCAATAGACAGCATGCGGGCCAGTTCAGCTTGCTTGAAGGGCTTGTCGAGCCGCAACCGCTTGGTGGCGTGCGGCGGCAGTTCGGCATAGCCCGTGATGATGATGACGGGTAGACCCGGATGAATTTCATCCAGCGCATCGGCCAGCTGCGCGCCTGTCATATTGGGCATGGCGTGGTCGGTGATGACAAGGTCTACCTCGCCTTCGGCCAGCATGCGCAGCGCGTCCGCGCCGGAACCAGCCTGAAATACCGTATGTCCCAACTCCTCCAGCATACCTGCGGTGTTCGTCAGCACCAGGTCGTCATCATCGACGGCCAATATGACCAAGGGTTGATCGCTCAGGGTGAGGATGGACGGGGCGGGACGTTCCTCATCCGTCGCATTTGCATCCTCTTTGGCGACAGGGAGCCAAAGCGAGACAGTCGTGCCGCTCCCGCGCTCGCTTGAGATGATCAGCGATCCACCGCATTGCTCAGCAAAGCCGTGGACCATGGACAGGCCCAAGCCAGTTCCCTTGCCAATCCCCTTGGTGGTGAAGAAAGGCTCCCGGGCGCGCGCGAGCGTATCCTCATCCATCCCTTCCCCTTCATCGATGACGGAGAGGCGTACATAATGTCCGGTAGGCAGGTCAGGCCGCTGTTCTGCCAGCAAATGGGCTTCGGCGCCTTCGACAATGATCCGGCCGCCACCCGGCATGGCATCACGTGCATTGACGGCCAAATTCAGCAACGCCAGTTCTAGTTGCGCCGGATCAGCATGCGCCGAACTGAGCGAAAGGGGAAAGCGGGTTTCGATCGTGACCGTCGATCCCAGAGTGGATTTCAATAGTCCGGCCATGTTCCGGACCAGCGCGATGCAGTCGACGCTGCCAAGTTTCAGTTCCTGACGCCGCGCGAACGCCAGCATGCGTTGGGTCAAGGTGGCGCCTCGATCCGCTGCCGTCATGGCATTGTCGATGTAGCGTGAAATGTCGCCCCCGGTTTCGAGCCGCTGCCTCGCCAAATCCAGACTTCCGACGATGACGGCGAGCAGGTTATTGAAGTCGTGGGCGACGCCGCCCGTCAGCTTGCCGATCGCGTCCATCTTCTGGGACTGGAAGATGGCTTCCCGCGCTTCTTCCAAAGCCAACTGGGTTTCGCGCCGTTCGGTGAGGTCGCGTGTGATCTTTGCAAAGCCTATCAGCTCACCCATGGGGCTGCGAATGGCGTCGATAACGACATTGGCCCAAAAGCGCGAGCCATCCTTGCGAATGCGCCAGCCTTCCGCTTCGAACCGGCCCTCTCTCGACGCAGTCTCCAAGGCGCGGGAGGGAATTCCGGCCATCCGATCTTCTTCGGAATAGAAGCGGGAGAAATTCTGGCCTAGGATTTCGTCGGCGGTATAGCCCTTGAACCGTGCTGCTCCGGCATTCCAGCTGGTTATCGTGCCGACAGCGTCAAGCATGTAGATGGCGTAGTCGGTTACGCTTTCGACCAGCAGGCGAAATCGTTCCTCGCTCGCCTTCAATGCATCTTCCGCAGCGCGGCGTTCCGTTAGATCGCGTGTAACCTTGGCAAAACCTATCAACGTGCCGCCGGGATCCCGGATCGGATCGATGACGACGCTGGCCCAGAACCTGCCTCCGTCCTTGCGTACGCGCCATCCTTCGGCTTCGAACCGGCCATCCCGCTCGGCTGTTTCCAGTGCGAGAGCGGGAATGCCCGCTGCCTGATCTTCCGGTGTGTAGAAGCGGGAAAAGTGCTGACCAACGATTTCGTCGGCCTCATATCCCTTGAACCTGCGCGCGCCTGCATTCCAGCTGACGATCGTGCCATTGGTCGAAAGCATGTAGATCGCGTAGTCAGTGACGCTCTGGACAAGCAACTCGAAGCGGTTTCCAGAGAACTCCGGCGCCGCCGTGCTCATAATTTCCCCATTAAGTTATTCTATCTTCTCGAATCCATCAAACACGCCGGATCGTCCATCGTTCCGTTAGCGAACCGCTTTGTAATGCGGCATCAGCCATCCCACTATTAATTAAAGCATATTTTTCCACGTTTGAGGGAGTTGAAGGTCGGACCGCTTGAAATTGAGGTTCCAGGTCGTTGACCTTGCAATGTTCAGCGGCTAATTCCCGGCAGCGCGCGGGTGTAGCTCAATGGTAGAGCATTTGCTTCCCAAGCAAGTGACGAGGGTTCGATTCCCTTCACCCGCTCCATGTCGTCCATCATCAACCGACCTGCCGCTTGGCGAGCTTTCGCGCCAGGGTGCGGCGATGCATACCGAGGCGGCGGGCCGCTTCGGATATGTTGAAGTCGCTGTCCTTCAGCACTTCATGGATATGTTCCCACTCGAGCGTCTTGATCGATGTCGGACGCGGGGCGAGGGGCGTCGATGGATCGCCAGAGGAGCGGGCGAATGCCGCTTCGATGTCATCGGTATTTGAAGGCTTGGCGAGATAATGGGATGCGCCGAGCTTGATCGCTTCGACGGCTGTCGCGATGCTGGCAAAACCTGTGAGGACGACGATCAGCGTCTCGGGATCATGGGCGTGGAGGGTCTGGACGCAGACGAGGCCGGATTCTGCGCCGAGCTTTAAATCGACTACCGCAAATTGAGGCTGATGCTGTTCGAGCAGCGTCACGAGCGCTGCGTGGCTGTCGGCGGTCAGGACTTGGTAGCCGCGCCGCTCGAAGGACCGCTTGAGGGTTTTGACAAAAGCCTCGTCGTCTTCGACCAGGATGAGCAGCCGGTCATCTGCCATCATCGTGACTCCTCCAATCCGACGGTGCTTAATGGAAGGCGGAGCAGGACAAGTGCGCCGCCGTCCGCGCCGTTGCTGGCGGATACATTGCCGCCGAGTTTACGCACCACGTTCACGACCAGGAAGAGGCCAAGGCCGCTGCCTTGCTTCCCCTTGCTCGAACGGTAGGGCTTGCCGAAATCGGCGAGCATCTGTTCGCTGAACCCCTTGCCATTGTCACGAACGGCGATGTTGAGCGATGTGCTGTCGCGCCCGACCAGAAGATCGATATAGGTGGCGCCAGCTTCGCGGGCGTTGTCGAGCAGATTTGTGATGGCCTGGCGAATAACGGGATCGGCGATGATGCGGGGATAATCGTGGGGGCCGAAATCGCAGCGGAGGGGAATTCCGGGATTTGTGGAGCGCCAGCTTTGGGCGATTTCAAGAAGGAAGTCGCGAATTGGCGTGACTTTTGGAGCTTCGCCCCGGGCTTCTCCTGAGGAAATGAGAATGCCTGTCAATATCTGTTTGCAGCGTTGGACGGCGGTCTGCATTTCGCCGACCTCTTCGAGAAGGGAAGGGTGGGCGATGATTTCGGGCATGTGGCGCCAGTCGCCCAGCACGACGGCGAGCTGGGAGAGGGGGGTGCCGAGTTCGTGGGCGGCGCCGGATGCGAGGAGGCCCATGCGGACGATATGTTCTTCCTCAGCGGCTTGCTGGCGCAACTGGGCGAGATAGGCCTCGCGCGCCTGAAGGTTGCGGGTCATGCGGCTCATGAAGAGGACCAGCAGCACCGCGATCATGGCGAGGCAGATCCAGGTCCCGAGAATATGCAGATCGAAGAGGCGCCCCTCCAGCGCATCGGTAAGATCCAGCGGCCGATAGACGAGAGACAGCATCGCGGCGCAGAGCAGGGACAGGAGAACGATGCCCCAGATGCTCCAGCGATCGAGCAGGACGGCGCCGAGCGCCACCTGGAGAAGGTAGAGCGCGATGAAGGGATTGGTCGCGCCGCCGCTGAGATACAGCTGGGTGGTAAGCAACAGCACGTCGAAGACGAGCGCCAGGAACAGCTCTGCACGGGCCACATCGGTCCGGCGGCGCAGCGTGGCGAAGGTCGCGATATTGACGGCCGCCGCGATCGAGGCGACGAGCAGCATGGCGGCAACGGGCAAGCGGATGCCCATGGCCCAATGCACAAAAAGGATGGTGGCGACTTGCCCTGCTATGGCGATCCAGCGAAGCTGGGCGAGCAGCGCCATATTCTTGCGCCCGGCGGCATCCGCAGGCCATTGGCCGGGGAGCAGGCGGGCGCCGGTGGACAGCCACCCTTTCAAGACCGTCTTTCCTTCCACAACTGGCGCATGACGAAGATGTACGCGCCAGCCGCCATCGCCGCCAGCGCGAACCATGTAAGGGCGTAGGAAAGATGGCTGTTGGGGAAGGTGAGGACGGTAAGGCCGCCCACAGGTAGCGATGCCGGAGAACCGCTGCGTTCGGCGTCGATGAAATAATTGGCGACCGGCGGGCGAAGCTGACGCGCGCGGGCAATGGCCGCCACATCGCGCGAATACCAGCGGTTTGCGGCAGGATCGTTGGAGCGCAGGAAGCCGCCGCCCGGCTCGCTAAGCCGCATCAGCCCGGTTACGCGGACTTGCCCGCCGGGCCTGGAAAAGCGGGCGCGAGCCTCCGGCGGCACGAAGCCGCGGTTGACGAGCAGGGTGAAGCCGCAATCCGTGACGAGCGGGGTCAGGACCCAAAAGCCTGCGCCGCGCGCGGTCGATGCCTGCACCAGAGTCGCGTGGCCGTGCAGGAACCGGCCAGTCACGATCACGCGGCGATAGGCGTCATCGCCGCTGGCCGAAGGAGGAGCGGGGACGGGCGCTGCATGGACGCGGCTTTCGACCTTTTCGATCAGGTCACGCTTCCATGCGAGGCGATTCACTTGCCAAAGCCCCAAGCTGACCAGCCCCGCGACCGCAAGAAGCGCGGCCATCGAGAACAGGATCAGGAACCCCGCCGAGCCACGGCGGGGCGGATGGTCTGTCACGGCATCTGGCTCATGTCATGCACGCTCATATCCTGCATCTGCGGCATCATATTGTGATTGAGGTGATACATGACCCAGATGGAGCCGGCGAGCGTGATGACGACCAGCACGATCGTGAAGATCAGCGCCAGCATCGTCCAGCCGCCTTCCGACCGAGTATTCATGTGCAGGAAGTAGATCATGTGCACCAGGATCTGAACGACCGCGAAGCCCATGATGGTGAAGGCGGTCAGTTGCGGATCGCCCAGCACCCCGGTCATGACGAGCCAGAAGGGGATGGCCGTCAGGATGACCGACAGGCCGAACCCGATCATGTAGCTGCCGAAGGTGCCATGGGCAGGCGCCTGCCCATGATGATCGTCGTGATGGCTGTGGCCGTGCGCGCTCATCGCAGCATCCCCATGAGATAGACGAAGGTGAAGACGCCGATCCAGACGACGTCGAGGAAGTGCCAGAACATGCTGAGGCACATCAGGCGGCGCTGGTTGGCGGGGATCAGGCCCTTTTTCGCGACCTGCGCCATCAGCGTCACCAGCCAGATGATGCCGAAGGTGACGTGCAGGCCGTGCGTGCCGACCAGCGCGAAGAAGGCCGACAGGAAGCCCGACCGCATCGGGGTCGCGCCTTCATGGATGAGGTGGGCGAATTCGTAGAGCTCGATGCCGAGGAAGGCGAGGCCGAACAGTCCGGTGATGGCCAGCCAGCCCTGCGTAGCAGCCACCCGGTTCTTTTCCATCGCCAGCATGGCAAAGCCATAGGTGATGGACGAGAAGAGCAGCATCGCTGTGTTGAGGGCCACCAGCGGCAGGTCGAACAGATCCTTGGGGCCTGGACCCGCCGCATAATTGCCGCCGAGGACCGCATAGGTCGCGAATAGGCAGGCGAAGATGAGGCAGTCGCTCATCAGGTAGATCCAGAAGCCCAGCATGGTGCTGGACCCTTCCGGATGATGAGGCTCATGTTCCAGGTGGAAGAGCGGATTGCCGTCCTTGTCGAGGAAAGCGGCGTCTACGGTAGGTGCGCTTGCCATGGTGTTAGCCCTGCATCGCGAGACTGCGCGTGCGCTCGCCCTCTGTGCTTTCGACCACATCCTCGGGGATGTAGAAGTCGCGCTTGTAGTTGAAGGTGTGGCCGATCGCGACGGCGAGGATGCCGATGAAGCTCAAGCCCGCGAGCCACCACATGTACCAGATCATGCCGACGCCGAAGGCCACGGAGAGCCCAGCAAGGATGACGCCGGTGCCCGTGTTGCTGGGCATGTGGATCGGTTCAAAGCCGGAGACAGGACGCTGGTAGCCGCGCTTCTTCATGTCCGCCCATGCATCGCCGTCATGGATGACGGGGGTGAAGGCGAAGTTATAGTCCGGCGGCGGCGAGCTGGTCGCCCATTCGAGCGTCCGGCCATCCCAGGGATCGCCAGTGGTGTCGCGCAGCTTGTCACGGTTCATGATGCTGACGGCGAACTGGATGAACATGCAGGCGATGCCGGCCGCGATCATGACGGCGCCAAGCGCGGCGATCTGGAACCAGATCTGCAAGCTTGGATCATCGAACACGCGCATGCGGCGGGTGACGCCCATCAGGCCCAGGACATAGAGCGGCATGAAGGCCACCCAGAACCCGACGACCCACAGCCAGAAGCTGCGCTTGCCCCACTTGGTCTCCAGCTTGAAGCCGAACGCCTTTGGCCACCAATAGTTGATTGCCGCGAACAGGCCGAACAGCACGCCGCCGATGATCACATTGTGGAAGTGCGCGATCAGGAACAGCGAGTTGTGCAGGACGAAGTCGGCAGGTGGCACCGCGAGCAGCACGCCGGTCATGCCGCCGACCACGAAGGTCAGCATGAAGGCGACCGTCCACATCATCGGCAGTTCAAACCGGATGCGGCCGCGATACATGGTGAACAGCCAGTTGAAGAGCTTGGCCCCGGTCGGGATGGAAATGACCATCGTCGTGATGCCGAAGAAGCTGTTGACGCTGGCGCCGGAGCCCATGGTGAAGAAGTGGTGCAGCCAGACGAGATAGCTCAAGATAGCGATGACAACCGTCGCATAGACCATCGAGGAATAGCCGAAGAGGCGCTTCGACGAGAAGGTCGAGGTGACTTCGCTGAACACGCCGAACAGCGGCAGGATGAGGATGTAGACCTCCGGATGGCCCCAGATCCAGATGAGGTTCACATACATCATGGGATTGCCGCCCATGTCGTTGGTGAAGAAGGCCGTGCCGACATAGCGGTCGAGGCTGAGCAGCGCGAGAACGGCGGTCAGCACCGGGAAGGCGGCGACGATCAGGATGTTGGAGCAGAGCGAGGTCCAGACGAAGATCGGGAGCTTCATCATCGACATGCCCGGCGCGCGCATCTTCACGATGGTCGCGATCAGGTTGACGCCCGATAACAGCGTGCCGATGCCTGCTATCTGAAGGCCCCAGATATAATAATCGACGCCGACCCCTGGACTGTAGGCGATACCCGACAGCGGCGGATAGGCGAGCCAGCCGGTGCGCGCGAATTCACCCACGAACAGCGACATCATGGTGATGACAGCGCCCGCCGTCGTCATCCAGAAGCTGAAATTATTGAGGAAGGGGAAGCTGACGTCGCGGGCGCCGATTTGCAGCGGGACCATATAGTTCATGATCCCGGTGATCATCGGCATTGCGACGAAGAAGATCATGATGACGCCGTGCGCCGTGAAGATCTGATCATAATGATGCGCGTTCAGATAGCCTTCGGACCCGTTGAACGCCCATGCCTGTTGCAGGCGCATCATGATGGCGTCGGCGAAACCGCGCAGGAACATGATGAGGCCGAGGATCATGTACATGATGCCGATGCGCTTGTGATCGACGGTGGTGAACCAGTCGCGCCACAGCCAGCCCCACAGGCGATATTTGGTGACGATGCCAAGGATCGCGACGCCGCCGATCACGACAGCGACGAAGGTGCCCATGACGATCGGTTCATGGACCGGCACTGCGCTCCAGTCGAGGCGACCGAAGATCAGTTTCCAGATGCCGCTATTTTCGGATGCGGGATGAGGGGACATGGGGTCAGGGCCTTGGTGGGAATGGGTGGGGAAGGGAGGTGCGCGACACCCCGCATATTTCGTCATGCTGAACTTGTTTCAGCATCCATTGCGCCTTCGAGAATGGAGTCGCGTGTGGAATAATGGATCCTGAAACAAGTTCAGGATGACGGTGGGATGGAGAAGGCATGGCGTTCACATTCCCTCATGCCCATGATGACCGCCCGCATGCCCATCGGCATCCTTCTGTCCGGGCGCTTGGTTGCCTCGTTCGGCAGGCGTGCGCTGTGCGGCTGGCGTCATGCCGGAAGGCTGGGCGATCTCGCCCTTCTTGCCAGGCTCCACCGGATGGTAGCCGCCCACGTCGATCGTGCCGTCATGACGCAGCCCTTCGGTGTCATGCGCCGATTCCTTGCCCGCGCCGCCGTGCATGTCGGTCATCATGACCTCATCCATGCAGCGCTTGCCGGGCTGGGCGCACATGTTGACTGCGGCGTGGAACAGCTTGGGCTCGACGCCTGCGAAATACATGGGCGGCACCTTTTCGCTGGGCTGTTCCAGCTTCACATAGGTGGCGCGGTCGAGCTTCGCGTTGCTGGACTTCACCTGCGCGACCCATTTGTCGAACCCGGCCTGGTCCATCGCCTTGAAGCGGAAGCGCATGTTGGAGAAGCCCGCGCCGGAATAGTTGGCGGAGAAGCCTTCGAAATTGCCCGGTTTGTTGGCGACGGCGTGAAGCACCGTCTGCATGCCGGGCATGGCGTAGATTTGTCCCGCGAGGGCGGGCACGAAGAAGCTGTTCATGAGCGTCGCGGAGGTGATCTTGAACTCGATCGGCTGATCGACGGGCGCGGCGAGTTCGTTCACCGTGGCGATGCCGAGTTCAGGATAGATAAACAGCCATTTCCAATCGAGCGCGACCACTTCGACCTGAAGTCGCTTGGCGGCGGGATCGACCTTGCGCTCATGATCGATGCGTTCGATCGGGCGGTAGGGATCGAGCAGGTGGGTGCTGGTCCAGGTGATGGCGCCGAGCGCGATGATGATCAGCAGCGGGGCTGACCAGATCAGCAGCTCAAGGCTGGTCGAATGGTCCCAATCGGGATCATAATCCTTCGCCTGCGCCTTTTCCCGGTAGCGCCATGCGAACCAGATGGTGGTGGCCATCACCGGCAGGATGATGAGCAGCATGAGCAGGGTAGAGATGATGATCAGATCGCGCTGCTGCACTGCGACATCGCCTGCCGGCGACATGACCACCCAGTTGCACGCGCCGAGCGGCAGCAGCAGCAAGGGCGCGAGTCGGCGCGGAAAAGCTCGGGAAAGGAGGCGAGGACGTGCGGTCATGATGCCCGCATAAGGGGGTGGAGTGGCGATCGACATTGGACCTTTTGTCCTATCCCCTCGCAGGCGCAAAATAGGGCAATGGCCTTTCGACCACCGGGGCGATTCGCTATGCTGCAACGATGTTGGGCATGGATCGTTCCCGCAGCATGAAGGCTTGCCCCGACCGATGAACGCCGCGACCACCACGCCATCCTCCACGCAGATGGAGCGCGACGCACGCCTCGTCACCGCGCGAGATCACAAGGTCGCGCCGGGCGAAATCGCGATCGGCGTGATCATCGGGCGGACGTCGGAATTTTTCGACTTCTTCGTCTATGCGATCGCGTCGTGCATCGTGTTTCCGGCGCTGGTCTTTCCCTATTTGAGCCCCTTGGAGGGGACGCTCTGGTCCTTCGCCATCTTTGCGCTGGCATTCGTGACGCGGCCGATCGGGTCGTTCATCTTCATGGCGGTGGACAGGGCTTATGGGCGGGGCGTGAAGCTCACCATCGCGCTGTTCCTGCTCGGCGGATCGACGGCGTTCATCGCTTTCCTGCCGGGCTATGACACGATCGGCATATGGTCGGCGGTGCTGCTGGCGGTGTTCCGGGCTGGGCAGGGCGTGGCGCTCGGCGGGACATGGGACGGGCTTGCGTCGCTGCTGTCGCTCAATGCGCCGCAGAACAAGCGTGGCTGGTACGCGATGATGCCGCAGCTCGGCGCGCCGCTGGCGCTGCTGGTGGCGAGCGGGCTGTTCGCTTTCTTCCTGTCCGTGCTATCGGACGCGGATTTCCTGGCGTGGGGGTGGCGCTATCCGTTCTTCGTGGCGTTCGCGATCAACGTGGTGGCGCTGTTCGCGCGGTTGCGGATCGTGGTGACGCATGAGTTCGAGCGGCTGTTCGAAGCGCGGGAGTTGCAGCCTTCGCCCGTGCTGGAGACGGTGCGGACGGACGGGCGGAACATCGTGATCGGCGCCTTCGCCCCGCTGGCGAGCTTTGCGCTGTTCCACATGGTGTCGGTGTTCCCGCTGTCGTGGATCGCGCTTTACACGAAGCAGCCGCTGGAACGCTTCCTGGTGATCGAGGCGATCGGCGCAAGCGTCGGCGTGCTGGCGATCATCGTGTCGGGGTTTGTCGCCGACATGGTGGGACGGCGCAAGCTGCTGGCATGGTCGGCGGCGGGCATCGGGATATTCAGCATCGCCGCGCCGCTGCTGCTCGATGGCGGTGAGCTGGCGGAGATCGCCTTCATGATCCTGGGGTTCATGCTGCTGGGATTGAGCTTTGGCCAGTCTTCGGGCGTGGTCGCCTCCAATTTCTCGACGGCGACGCGCTATACCGGGTCGGCGCTGACTTCGGACCTTGCATGGTTGGTGGGCGCTGGCTTTGCGCCGCTGGTGGCGCTGGCGCTGTCGGTCACGTTCGGGCTGGCGGCGTCGGGCGCTTATCTTTTCTCCGGCGCGGTTGTGACGGGGCTGGCGTTGTTCATCAACAAGGAGCTGGCGGGCAAGGACCGCTAAGCCGCCGCTTGCCGCATCCGCTCTAGTGCCTTACGGTCGAACCAGCCAGTCGGGCCGGAGCGGGGAGCGAGGCGGGGGAGCCATGCGGCGTAGAGGCTGCGCAGTTCGCGCGGCAGGCCATCTGGCCCTTCGCGATCCATGATGTCCGAGACGATGCGGTTCTGGAAGAAGCGCAACGAATAGTTGGTCATCCGCCTATACTGCATGCGCCAGCTTGATGGGTTAGTGAGGCGCACCGGTTCGCAGAGGAAACCTGCCTCTTCACAAGCGAAGACGCGGTCACGCTGCCAAGCGGCGTCGGTTTGAAGGTCGGTATGAGCCCAGGCCGCGACGAGGCCATCGTCACCGATCAGATCATCGGGCAGTCGCAAGCCGCGGTCGCGGATGCGGTTCACGAATTGGCCTGAAAGCGCATAGAGATCGCCAAACAGGCCGCCGTCCGTGGTCAGAAGATGGCGGTAATGCGCAGCCATGCGGCCGTTGAGCGGCATGCCAGCTGCTGCATTGATGCCTTCCTGTCCTACAGCCCGCGCCAATGCGTCGATGGAGCCGGATGCGATGTGGGCATCACCATCAAGGAGGATGACGGCTTTGTCGTTTCCGTCGAGCAGATCATGGATGAGGTGGTTCCAGGTCCGCGACTTGCCGCCCCGAGCGATGTCATGGACATGGATATTGGCTCGCCCTGCCGCTTCTTCCCGAGCGCGCACAGCCGTGGCGTCGGTCGAGCCGTTTACGAGGACATGATAGACGGTGTCCGCCCGATCCAGCGGGAGCGAGGCAAGACATGTGCCGATCCGCCGTTCTTCCTGATGGGCGAAGATGCCGACGGCAATAGCCATGATGTCAGCGGAAGTCCCAACCCTGCTGGCCATGATCTGCCTGATCGAGGCCCTCTGCCGCTTCCTCGCCGCTAAGGCGCATGGGTAGTGCGGCCGATAGCATCAGCGCGACGATGGTGGTCCCCGCCATGGACCAGAGCGCGACGGCTATGACGCCCGCAAACTGGCTGAGCATGGCTGTGGAGAAGCTGACATCGGCTTCGAACCCGACGCCGCCCAGAAAGGGCTGAACGAAGAGCGGGAGCAGCAAGGCGCCGATGAGGCCCCCAAGCCCATGGAGCAGGAAGACAGACGCCGGATCATCGACGCCGCGTCCGAACGCGGCCTTGGCAATGCGGCAGAGCAGCGCAGAGGCGAGGCCGATCAGCATTGCCCCGCCCGGGCCGGAGAGGGCCGCAGAGGCGGAGATGGCGGCGAGGCCAGCGATGGCGCCGGACATGATGCCGGTGGCGCTAACGCGGCCCCTTGCCGCCCGATCCGACAGTGCCCATGCGAGCGCGCCTGCGCAGGCGGCGAAATGCGTGTTGAGGATGGCGGTGGCGGCGTTGTCGGTCGCGCCGAGGGCCCAGCCGCCGGAGAGCCCGGCCCAACCGATCCAGATCAACGCCCCACCCGCGAGGCTGAGGACAGGCGCGTGGTTCGTTGCAGCCTGCCGGGGTTGGCGGCCGAGGATCAGGGAGAGCGCAAGCGCGGAAAAGCCCGCGCTCATGTGAATGACAATGCTGCCGGAGAAATCGATCACGCCGAGCCTTGCCAGCCATCCGCCGCCCCAGATGCCATGCACCAGCGGAGCATAGACGATGAGCAGCCAGAGCGGGGCAAGGGCCGCCGTCCAGCCGAAGCGCGCGCGTCCGGCGGTGGCGCCGGGGAGAAGGCAGACGGCAAACAGTGCGAGCGCCATCTGGAACAGGACGAAGGCGGATTCCGGAACGGTAAGCCCCTCTTTCAGCGTCCCAAGATCGGCGAGCAAGAGGTTGGCTCCGCCGCCGAGCCAGGTGCTGCCGGGAGCGAAGCTGAGGCTATATCCGGCGATCGCCCAGGCGAGTGATGCGCCTGCGGCGACGATGAGGATCTGGGTGCTTGCCGAGAGCGCGCTGCGGACATTGACGAGGCCCGCGTGGCGCAACAGCAGGCCGGGCAGGCCCGCGATCAATATGAGGATGGCGCAGAGGATCGTCCAGGCGGTGTCCCCGCTGTCCGCGACGGCCACCGCAACCTGCGCTTCGGCCGTTTGGGGCGAGGCCATGAAGAGGAAGAGGAGGAGGGCGCGAGCGAACATGGGACGATCCGGCAATATCAGGTGCCGGATGGTTTATGCTGTGGCGGTAAAGACTTTGATAAGCTTGATGGGAGGGTGATTTTTGGGGTGGCTGAGGAGCTGTGATTATTTAGCTTACTCAAGCTTTGCTCGGGCTGAGCTTGCCGAGGCCCATTCTTAAAGCCCATTTTTAGAGGAAGTAGCCCTTCGACAGGCTCAGGGCGAACGGGGCTGGGTGGATGTGCGAACGGGGGTTGGCGGGCAGGTGAGGATCCGCGAACCCGCCGGGTCAAGACGCCGCCGCGCTCTAGTAGGCTTCGCCGCCGCAAGTGATGCGGCCCGTGCCGCGATTTTCGACCTGGCAGGCGGCCTTGCCAGCGATGGTGACGTCGCCTGAACCGGATGCGGAGATTTTGGCGGTGACATCGGCGGTCAGCGCGACGTTGCCGGGCCCGTCATTGCTGACCGTCGCCTGGCGAGCGCGCAGGCCCTCGGCAGCGACTGCGCCGGGACCATTCACACGTACCGCCGCGACAGCCGCTCGCCCCGCCAGCGTCGCGCGGCCTGCGCCAGCGACGCCAAGGCTGAGTTGATCGACGTCCACCGTCGCGACACTGACGTCGCCGTTGCCGCCAAGCACGATCTCTCCGCGCAAGCCCTTCATCCTGCTGACCGAGATGGAGCCTCCGCCGGTCAGCACCAGCCTTTCAAGCATGCCGGTCGACAGCCGCACGGTGGCGCGGCCGCCGCTCTTTTCGCCAGGCCGGGCGCGATCCATCCTGATCGTCAGCAGCCGTCCCGACACATCGATGTGCAGCCGTTCGATCAGCGACTGGTCGCCATCGACCTTGGCCGACGCGCCAGCACCGGTGGTGATGATCACTTCCACGGGCGCGTCCACCCGGATCGCGTCGAAGCTGGTGATGGTATAGCCGCGAGTCGCAGCCACGGCCTGCAAAGGCAGCAGCAGCCAGGCGGCTGTGATCATGAGACGTAAGGGATTTCGCGGTGGACCTGGCATGGTGCCGCCTTTAGCCGCGAAACGCTTTCCACAAGGTTGATGGCGCCATCTTCCTGGACGGCCTTTGACGGTCACGTCCGCCGGACTGCCAAGGCCAGGCCTCGTCAGGCGAGCCCTACTTCCTTCAGCGGGACCGAGGAGTCGGCCAGTTGCGCCTGGTCGAGAACGGCGCCCGACAGGATGTGGGCGCGGCCCTGCACATAGTCCTTGACCGCATTCACGCAGTCGAGGGCGATGAGCTTGCCCGCCTTCAGATACAGGACCGAGAAGCTGCGCGTGGCCGGATCGCCACGCAGGATGGTCTGGTCATGGCCGATGGAAAGGCCGACGGTCTGAAGCTTCAGGTCATATTGGTTGGACCAGAACCAGGGGACAGCGTCATAGGCCTCTTCCTTGCCCATGATGTGGGCGACGGCGGTCTTTGCCTGGTCGTTTGCGTTCTGCACCGACTCAAGGCGAAGCTGCGCGCCGCGTGCGAAGCGGTTGGCGTGCGATGCGCAGTCGCCAACGGCATAGATGTTGGGCAGGCTGGTGCGGCAATATTCATCGACATCGACGCCGTTGCCGCCCGCCGCGCCTGCCGCGATCAGCGGGCCCGTTTCGGGCACGATGCCGATACCGACGATCACCATGTCGGTTTCGACACGCTCGCCATCCTGCATGAGAACGGCGGTCGCCTTTCCGTCCTGCACCTCGATACAGTCCATCTTCGCGCCGGTGCGAAGGTCCACGCCATGGGCGCGATGTTCGGCTTCGTAGAAGCGGGACAGTTCTTCCCCGGCGACGCGGGCAAGAACGCGGTCCAGCGCTTCCAGCAGCACGACCTTCTTGCCGAACTTCGTGAGGACGGCGGCTGCTTCGAGGCCGATATAGCCGCCGCCGATCACGACGACATGGTCGATCTGGTCCATCTTCGCCATCATCGCGTCGACATCGTCGCGGCGGCGGACGGCATGCACGTTGGGCGCGTCGGCCCCGTTGCACGTCAGCATGCGCGGACTGCCGCCGGTGCACCAGATGAGCTTGCCATAACCGATCTGCTCATTGCCGGCGGTGACCGTCTGCGCTTGCGGATCGATCGTCTTTACCCGGCGGCCGAGAAGCATGTCGACCTTGCGCTCTTCCCAGAAGGCGGCGGGGCGGATGAGGATGCGGTCGAAGCTCTTGTCGCCCGCAAAATATTCCTTCGACAGGGGCGGGCGTTCGTAGGGCGGGTATTTTTCGTCCCCGATCATGGCGACGGACCCTTCAAAGCCGAGTTGACGAAGCGAAATCGCCGCCTGCGCGCCTGCATGGCCCGCGCCTACGATCAGAACGTCATAATGGCTCATCAGCCAGCATCCCCTCAGTCCAAGTTGCTGCCGTCCTTGACGCGCTTTCCCCGGGCTGACAAGGGGTGCCCAAGGCTTTTTGGGGCGGGAAGGGCCAAATTATAAAATGTTGGCGCTCCCATGTCCCCCATGGCGTTGCCATCCCAGGTTGTGGCATAGGCGCTCGCCAGATTTGGGGGTTTCTTCCTTATGGCTGACAAGGACTTTCCGGTAAGGGCGGAGGGCCAAACGGCGCATGGTCCGCTATCCGGGCTCGCGCTCGGGGCGCTGGGGGTGGTGTTCGGGGACATCGGGACCTCGCCGCTCTACGCATTGAAGGAGAGCTTTGTCGGCCACCACCCGCTGGCGGTCGATCCGGTCCATATCTATGGCGTACTGTCCCTGATCTTCTGGACCATGATGCTGGTCGTCACGGTCAAATATGTGTTCATCATCCTGCGCGCCGACAATAATGGCGAGGGCGGCAGCATGGCGCTGCTGGCTTTGATCGGGCGGCGGATGGGCGAGACGCGCTGGACGCCGACGATCGCCGCGCTTGGCGTGCTTGCGACAGCGCTATTTTACGGCGACGCGATCATCACCCCGGCGGTGTCGGTGCTGTCGGCTGTCGAGGGGCTGACGGTCGTGGAAGCGGGGCTGACGCCGCTGGTGCTGCCGATCGCGATCGTGATCCTGATCGCGCTGTTCGTGATCCAGAGCATCGGGACGGCGCGAGTCGGCGCGCTGTTCGGGCCGATCATGGTGGTCTATTTCGTGGTGCTCGCCGTGTTGGGCATCGCCAATATATTGCGGCATCCGGAAATCGTGGCGATCGTCAATCCGTGGTGGGCGCTGCACTTCTTCCTCATCGATCCGAAGCTGGCATTCCTGGCGTTGGGTTCGGTCGTGCTAGCGGTGACGGGGGCGGAGGCGCTTTATGCCGACATGGGCCATTTCGGGCGCAGGGCGATCAGTGTCGCCTGGCTTTACGCTGCGTTCCCTTGCCTGATGCTCAATTATCTGGGGCAGGGCGCGCTGCTCATCGACGATCCTGCGGCTGCGCAAAATCCCTTCTTCCTGCTGGCGCCCGAATGGGCGAGGTTGCCGCTGGTGATATTGGCCACGATGGCGACCGTGATCGCAAGCCAGGCGGTCATATCGGGCGCTTTCTCGGTAACGCGGCAGGCGGTGCAGCTCGGCTTCCTGCCGCGACTGCGGATATTACACACCAGCGCATCGGCGGCGGGGCAAATCTATATGCCGCTCATCAACTGGACGCTGCTGGTGCTGGTCATCATGCTGGTGCTGGGCTTTGGCAGTTCTAGCAATCTGGCGGCTGCCTATGGCATCGCTGTGACGGGCACCATGGTCATCACCACCTGCATGATGGCGGTATTGACGTTCAGCGTGTGGCGTTGGAACCCCGTGGCGGCCGGTCTGGTCATCGGGCTGTTCCTGATCGTCGATGGCGCCTATTTCCTGTCGAACGCCACGAAGATCCCGGATGGAGGATGGTTCCCGCTGCTGGTGGCGGGCGTATCGTTCCTGGTGCTGACGACCTGGGCGACGGGACGGCGGATCATGCGGCGCTATCTGCGCGAAGACGCCATGGACTTGGAGCTTTTCATCAAATCGGCAGGCGCGTCGTTGAAGCGGGTGCCGGGGACAGCAATATTCCTGTCCTCAACGACCGAAGGCGTTCCGCCCGCGCTGCTGCATAATGTGAAGCACAACCGTATTTTGCATGAGCGCAACATCATACTGACGGTGCGGACCGAAGATGTCCCGCATCTGCCCTATGACGGACGCACGAGCGCGGAAGATCATGGCGCGGGCTTTTATCGCCTGATCCTGCGCCACGGCTTCATGGAGAATGTCGATGTTCCCGCCGCGATGAAAGCGGTGCGCGACTGCGGGGGGCCGATCGGCGTTGCCGATACCAGCTATTTCCTCAGCAGGGAGACGCTGGTGCCCTCATCCCGGCCCGGCATGGCGATCTGGCGCGAGCGGCTGTTCGCGTGGATGGTGCGCAACGCGGAAAGTCCCATGGCCTTCTTCAAGCTGCCGACGAACCGCGTGGTCGAACTGGGGTCGCAGCTGGAGATTTGAGAGGCGGCCAGGATTGAAGTCTCGGGACGTGCCTTTTTATCGTTAGATTTCTGTTCACTATATTCGCTTATCAGGCATCGGGCTAAAAGAGGCTGTCGGGTGCTCAAGTCATTACAAATCGGGTATAAGCCTCGCGAGGCGCGCCAGCCGGTGTTGATCCCGGCGCGGATGAACACTGGCCCAAGCTGGACAGAGGTGGTCATCCACAATCTGTCGTCCGGCGGTGCACTGCTGGCATGTGATGACGCCCCGAACCGCGGCACCTATGTCGAGATCAGGCGCGGAAAGCAGACGATCGTGGGGCGGGTGGTCTGGCGGAAAGAGCGATTTTTCGGCATTCAGGCGCAGGGCAGGCTGGACGTCGCCGCCATAATCAACGAGCCGCGCCTTGCGTCGCGACCGAAATCGGCAAACGATCCTGGCTCTGCCTACGAGCGGCGTTCACAGTCGAGAATGGAGGCTGACGCGCAGATCGCGCGCCAACTCGAAAATAGCCGCCGTTGGTCAGCCGCATTCCAGTACGGCATATTCCTCGTCCTCGCCCTGAGCGCGGCGGGCCTGGCCGCTACCGAGGTCTACCAGCTGCTCTCGCACCCGCTTTCGCAGGTGCAAAGCCACCTCTAATATTCTGAGGGGCTGAGCGATGCAAAGCGCGCTCCTCGCGCCATTCGCCTCACGCGGCTGGCTGGTTACGACGTTAACCTTCTTTTCATTGAACTTTTTCCCGTGCCCAGGCTTTACCGCGCTTCAAATGCGGACGGGAACTATTCGTAAACCATGAATGTAAATGAGCAGGCGCGCTTCCAACAGTTGGCGGAGCGTAATCAACATCTGGCGTCGCGCGCAGACAGTCCGGACATCCGGAAGGTGCATGAAGCCTGGGTGACATTCTACAAGAAGCTGGCCGCTAATGCGATCAACTGACGCTGCCAAATTTCTGCTGAAGCTTAAAAATGGTAGCGGAGGAGGGATGAGAAAACCGCCATAAACCGTTGGAATTAAGTGACTATTTTATTACGCCATTGTGATTTGACAACATTTTGACAACAGAAATTGAGCCACGATGACGCTGGCCTTCCCTCATAACCATCCTGTAGTCGCCACGCCGAGGCAGGGCGCTTCGCGCCAGACTGTGAGGCAGCGGTGAAGGCCGCCGTGACAACTACTGGTTCGGTTGAACTAATGCTCGATTCACTGAATAAGGCGGCCAAAGCCTTCCGGCGCTCGATAGGGAGGCTCAATCTTGGCGGATGACGCTCTCGCCTCATCGTATTTTTTCGCTTCCTTGCGTTCTACAGCTCGGATCATGAACTTAGATTGCAATTCGACAAGGCTGTAATCACCGCGGACCACTTGAATGATCCTCACGAGTACGAACGCCAAGCAGAAGCCGAGCGCTGCCGATAAGGCGTGGTCGGCAATGTAGCGAGTAGTGGGAAGGCCGTATTGGGCGAATAGGTCATGCACCCGGTCGGCGAAGGTGATCGCAATCATTGTCGCCAAAATGAAACCGATGAGGGCCTGGAGGGAGCGCATGATCTGTTTGATCGCGGTCGCTACTTGTCGGATCTCTTCCACTTCAAAATGATCGGCGTTGGTGAAGGGTAAACCACGCGCGAGCCGGACCATCACCGCAGCGGCAATTACCGAGAACGCGGTCAGAAGACTTGACCGCGCATCGCTCCAAAAATCCACAGGTACAGCGAACCATGCTGCGATAGCAGCGGTCATCGGAACCGCTAGGTTTTTAAAACGGGCGGCCATGATACCAAACCGTAATCACAGTGTGATTTTCCCATCATGGATAAACCGCCGATGCACTTCGGCCATTTGTTCGCGAGCATGCTCAAGGTTCAAAAGGCTGCTATTGTCACTGATTTTTCTTACCGACATATCAGCAGACAGACGCGCGTCATCTCCTTTGATCTCGCCGTATTTGTCACGAACCTTGATCTCGCCATCGGGGATGTTTCGCAAGCCGCTCTCAAGGTTGCGCATAAACTCTTTCTGGATTTTGCGCTTCTTGGCACGATAACCTATGTTCACCGTCACGTCCAGAGCTGCATCTTCGGGCATCGCGTCGATGATTTTCTGCGCTTCAACTTCTCCTAGCAGGTCATTCAGAATTTGCCGCCCTTTGGCGAAGCTCGCCTTCACCTTGTCTGCAATGCTCTCGTGAGCATCAACTTCCACGACCTTTTGTTCAGGTTCGCGAGCATCAGCAGTCTCTGGCACTAATCCTTGGGGTTTGTCGTTCATGTCCATGTTCAACATGACTAGCGACAGCCACCTGTTTCGTACCGCCGCGCAATTGGCGGAGGACGGCTTCCGGAGGGATGGGGCCAATTGGCTGCGCGGTTCCGCCCTTAATAGTGATGGGCAGCAGAGCCTGAGTGCGCACGCGTCAGCTGGTGGACAATCCGCGCTTAACTTGAAACTATCCACCGGTAGGCCCGCGATGAACGCGCCGCAATGTTACGTTCCGCTTTACGAAGCGAAGATGACAAACTTCTACGATCCTCGATACGCTTCGTATGGCGACAGGGAAGATCGTGGGTTTCGAGTGCTTCCGGAAACTGGTGAGCACGATCACGGCGATCCAAGCTTTGAAGCAATGCCGTTTTATTGGGTCTCAGATAGTCAGGTTATTGTTCGTTCAGTGGGCCATAAACCAAAATTCTGGATCGTTTTCAACAAAGTGACTGGAATTGGGAATGAGCGGACATTTATATGCTGCCCAATCCCGAGCTACGGGTCTGGTGATAGTTTAAATCATGTCGTTTTTGGCGGAGATGCAAGTTTATATGCAATATTTCTTGCAAATTCATCGGCATTGATGGCGGACTATATTGCAAGAATTAAAATTGGCGGAGTTAATATTAACTACTTTCATGTCAAACAACTCCCCATTCTCCCACCTCAAGCTTACAGCAAAACCGACCTCGCCTTCATCGTCCCGCGCGTGCTGGAGCTGAGCTACACCAGCTATTCCATGACCCCGTTCGCCCGCGATCTGGGCTATGAGGGCGAACCCTTCGCATGGGACGAGGACCGTCGCGCACAGCTCCGCGCACAGCTCGACGCCTGGTACGCCCTCGCCTACGGCCTTACCCGCGATGAGTTGCGCTATGTCCTCGATCCCAAGGATGTCATGGGCGCGGACTATCCCAGCGAAACCTTCCGCGTCCTCCAGAAGAACGAAATCGCCAAATATGGTGAATATCGTACCCAGCGCCTTGTCCTCGCCGCCTATGACGAACTGACCGCGCAGGGTATGCGGCCGAGGCTAGAAGGGTGTCGATGATGACGCGGTCCACCAGCGTCCGCAGCCGCCCCGTCCACCCGATTTACCGCTCCGAGCTACAGCAGGCCGCGTATAACCACGGCTTCCGCAAGGAAAATGGCGAGGCGGATGGGTGGCTCTATTTTCGGTCTGGCGATGGTATTCCCGGGGAAATTGCACTCGCCTCCGGCAGTGAGGAAGGGGGGGCGCCGTGGTTCCTTGCCGTGGAACATGCCGGCGTCGCCGCAAAGCTGCGTGGCGAGTTTCCTGCGGCCCTGGCTGAACCCGGACCAGGCCAGTTCCGCGGCGCCTTCGCCTTCTCCGATCAGGCCGAGATGCGCCAGGCCCTCAGTCGCGCCTTCCATCTGGCCCGTGCGCTTCCGACCTTTCCGCTGTCCCAGTTTGAAGCCGATGTGGCGAGTCTGGGCGACACCGAGGTGGAACGGATTACCCGCGAACGGATCGGACAGGGCTATTTCCGGGGCGCCCTGCTCGATTATTGGAACAACAAATGCCCGCTCACGGGCATCTCCGAGCGTGCGCTGCTCCGCGCAAGCCATATTGTGCCCTGGTCGCGGTGCGAAAGCGATGAAGAAAGGCTAGACGTTTTCAACGGCTTGCTACTCGCCGCACACTGGGATGCCGCGTTTGATGCCGGTCTCGTGAGCTTTGACGACGGGGGCAGAGTGCTCATCAAATCAGACCTCGATGCAGCAGTCGCCAATTTGCTTAGGCCTGACGGAGCTGCACCATTGCCCTTGGTTGATGCTCATCGCCAGCAGCTGGCTTGGCACCGTAGGTACTTTGGGTTCGAATAACGATCGCGGCTCCGAAAAGCGAATTGTCAGCCTGACGATCTGGACTTACAAAATGGCGTAACGTTCATTACGCCATTTTGTAGGAGCTCGCTTGAAGGCTGTCGCGTATTACCGGGTCTCAACCGCGACGCAGGGCAGGTCAGGCCTTGGCCTTGAAGCTCAGCGTCGAGCTGTTGAAAATCTATGCCGTTCTCGAGGATGGGAATTGGCGTCTCCACCTTTTTTGGAAATAGAGAGTGGGAAGCGCTCTGATCGTCCAGAGTTACGAAAGGCGCTGCACCGCGCAAACGTGACCGGCGCGGCTTTGGTGGTCGCCAAGCTGGACCGCCTATCGCGAAACGTCGCGTTCTTAGCTACGCTGCAAGAAAGTAATGTGAAGTTCGTTGCTGCTGATATGCCCGAGGCGAACGAGTTGACGGTCCACATCATGGCTGCAGTGGCGCAAGCGGAGCGCAAGGCCATTTCGAAGCGGACGCAGGAGGCGTTGCAGGCGGCCAAAGCCCGGGGCCAGATATTGGGCAACCCGAATGGTGCGGCCGCACTAAGGCGCGCCGCAAAGGGCAATGCGGACAGCATCGAGTCGATCAAGGCCGGTGCGGCATCACGGGCGCAGCAACTGTTCCCCATAATCGACGAGATGCGAAATCAGGGCATTACGTCCAGCGCAGCGTTAGCAAGAGCGCTTAACGAGGGAGGCTTTGTTACTGCTCGAGGCGGCCGATGGCACGCATCAACGGTGCGTAATTTACTAAGGCGCCGAATCGCAATTTGACGCTCTTGAGAACGCCCACGTCCGCGCTTAGCAATAATTCGCTCCTGCATGTCGAGCTAACCGAGAGCGGCTCCAACAATGCTATCATCCCGGGCTGGAACTTGTGGACCAAATCTTTCGCGACAAAGGGACTTGCCCGTCAGCGTTGAGCACGAATAAGGGCAGCAGACCAAAAAAACCGCCGCCATCCTCCCGGATGCGGTGGTCGGCGTTCGGCAAACGCGGTGTTGACTGGCGACAACGTCGGCCATTCGAAGGCGATGGTCCGAGGGGGTAAGTAACGTGGGGGGTGAGCTTTGAAAATCTCGACAGCCTTGGAAAAGATTGACGAACAACAGCTTTTCGTCCCCGCATTTCAGCGGGAGTATGTCTGGAAGCGCGATGACGCGAAGCAGCTTATCGACTCTCTCATCAAAGAATACCCAACTGGAACGATGCTCACTTGGGAGACGGCTAATCCTCCCGAGCTGAAGGGGCCGTACAAATATAATGAAAAGCAGGGTGCGGTCCGCATTTTGCTTGACGGCCAGCAGCGCATTACCACGCTATACATGCTCGTCCGCGGTCATATACCGCCTTATTATACCGCAGCCGAAATCTTGAACGACACGCGGGGCCTGCATGTCAACGTCGAGACCAAGGAGCTGGCGTATTTTTCCAAAAACAAGATGGAGAACGATCCGCGCTGGCAGAACATAACCGACATTTTCCAGCGTAAAATCCGCGCAAAGGATATCGTGCGGGAGTTGGAGGCCAAGGGGGAAACGGTCTGTCGCGAACGCGATGACATTATGGACGACAACACACGCGCTATAGAAAATATTCTTGATCGTGAGTTTCCCGAACAGACCATTCCCGTGCGGGCCAGCGTTCGTGAGGCGATCGATATTTTCTACAAAGTCAACGCTAGCGGCGTTTCCCTCACCGATGCCGAACTCGCACTGGCCCAAATTTCCGGCTACTGGCCGGAGGCTCGCGACGTCTTTAAAAAGAAACTGTCGCAGCTGGCCGACAAGGGTTTTGTTTTCAAGTTAGACTTCATTGTGTATCTGCTTCTCGGGTGCCTCTATCATCTCGGGTCGGAGATGAAAAAGCTGCACGATGCAGAAAACGAGGAAAAAATCCGCGCTGCGTGGAAGATATTGGACGATCAGGTGCTAGATTACGTTGCCAGCATCTTACGCTCGCATGCTTTCGTCGACCACACCGATGAGATCAATTCTGTTTATGCGCTGATCCCGATCATTGTATATTGCTTTGATAAGGGCGGCAAGCACCTGACAGATGCCGAAATTCGCAAGCTGGTGAAGTGGTTCTACTACTCCCAGATCAGGACGCGCTATGTCAGCCAGCTCCCGCAAAAGCTCGATCGCGACCTCCGCATTATCAAAGAATCCGCCAATCCCTTCGATGAGCTGTTGGCGGTCATAGATGAGGAGCGCCGGCTAGAAATCACCCCGGAAGAGTTTGTCGGCAGATCAATTTCTCATCCGCTTTTCGGTCTGCTCCGTTGGTATCTAAAGAGCCGAAACGCCGTCTGCTTTACCACGGGCGTCGCGCTACGACAGGCAATGGGGCGGAGATATGCCCTAGAAAACGACCATATTTTTCCCTATTCGAAGCTGAAGGCGCACGGGTACGGGCAGGAAAACCGCTTGAAATACTCCCTCGCGCAAGAGCTTACGAACCGCGCGATCCTCACGCAGTTCGCCAATCGCGCCAAGGGCGCGATGGATGCCAAGGCATATCTCGCCGATGTGCAGGGCCGGTTTCCGGATGCGCTCGCCCTGCAGTGCGTCTCTGAGGACCCCGAACTGTGGGAAATCGATAATTATGAAACCTTCTTGCAGCAGCGGCGCATCGTGCTCGCGACGAGGCTCAACGAGTTCCTCTCCCGCATCACGGAAACTAAGCCGCCTGAGGCGGCGATCACGTTGGAAGAGCTGATAGCCGAGGGCGAGGACGACGAGCTGGAATTTAAATCTTCGCTTCGCTGGGATATTGTAGAGCAGGTTCTAAACAGGAAGCTTGAGGACGTGGTGGTGAAGACCATCGCGGCCTTCGCTAACAGCCAGGGCGGCACACTTCTGATCGGTGTGAAGGACGACGGTGAGATTTTGGGGCTGGAGCCCGATTATCTGTCACTCGGCGGCGTGGATCGCGACAAGTTCGAGCTGCATCTGCGAAACCTACTAAATGCGGCTTTTGGCTCGGCGTTTATAGCCAGTAAGGTCAAGATCTGCTTCCCTGCCGTTAAGAACCTCGAAGTTTGCAAGGTCGATGTTCAGCCGTCGAACAAACCCTTTATACTGAAGGTGAAGGACAAAAATGGCGCTGTACTAGAAAAATTCTATGTCCGTAGCGGCAACTCGTCGCAGGAGGTCTCGCTCGCCGAGATGCCTGCCTATTTGATCGAACGCTTTCCCCAATAAGCAATGATCGTTACAGCTGCGCTCTGCTATTTGGTAATAAATTGACTGGCCGCCATGTATCTGCAATTTCTGCAAGCAGAAGAGATAGTAGCCTCGAAGCGATGATCACCCCAAAAGTTGACGTTCCAGACCTTCCCAAATGCGAATGCGGTGGTGAGATTCCGGCGCATGTCACTAGCTGCGTCGTATGCGCCGAAAGTGTCGGGTTCCCGAACGTGCGCTATGCGGAGCGTGCTGTGGAAGTGGCTGCGCTCGATCAGCGTTTCGCTGATGCTAAGATATCGGCGGGCGCACGGGGGAGCCTTGAGAGGCTGGAAGCGTTCGGAACGGCGGTGGACAAATCGGAGGCTGTGGTGAGCCGTTCGCTGGGCGACTTGGACGTGATGTTGTCAGGCGGGGGGAAGCTGATGCAGGCGTACCATCCCGCCGTTCGAGCCGGCCTGCGCGTACCGCAAAACAATGAGCACGACCCCATGCGGGATGTCAACGACGCGAGGGTCAGCCCTCACTTCTACGATCGCCTCCATTATGCTGCACTATCGCTCGATCGGAGGGGCGTGCCGCATTACGGAGACTGCGCCATTACGCTGAGGGAGGATCGGACCGCGAAGCGCACGACTGTCTTCGAGGAGAATCCCGTCGTCTTCAATGGGAAGCATCCATTGGGCAAAGGCCGTCCGCTCCCATATGGATACCGGGCTATCTGGAGAAGCAGAAGTAGGCTGGCGGTCGCCAAGCTCCATGCTAAGATAGAAGCTACCACACAGGACGGAGAGTTTGCCGGTATTCTCATGCAGAAGGCGCCTGTCCCAGAGCAACTCGCTGAGCCGGTCGATGCCGCCGAAGGCGCAGCCGTTGAAGCAGACCTGACCGATTTCATCGAGGTGCACGTCTACGGCGACCTTCACCCCGGTGCGTTCGCGCACGTATCGGCTGAAATATTGGACGACCCCATCGAACAACTCTTGTGGGACCGGGCACAGCAGCGTCTGGGCGATTTTGGCATCACATTCGAGGAGGTCAGTGCATGAAAGCTCGAATCTCTGGACGAGCCGCCGCCTTCGCTGTCAAGGTAGCCGACGGCTGGGAGCTCGGTCGACGTGGACGGACTAACCGCTTCAAGGTCGAGGAGCTGGATGTCACCCGTGCGCTAGGTGGCACCCCTGACGTCATAGAGATCGATGCGAAGAATGTCGCGGAGGTGGAGCGGCGGCTCGAGACCGAGTGGGCGAAGCACCGCGCTTTACGCCTGACGATCATGCTTCTTGACCCTGCGGAGCGGGTCGAGGGGCTCGACGACGTCGCAGCGATGCTCGAAACCCTCCTTACGAATCGATACGTCGTCGAATTCATTGAGAGCCAGTTCTGCCAACAAGAGCTTCCGCCTGAGAGCGGGATCGAGCGAGCGGTTGCCCTTGCCGCGGATCACCCGCTGCTGGCCGCCATGTTTGAACGCATCCAAGAATGGCAAACCGCGGTTCAGCAGGTCTGCGCCAGCTTCGAGACTTTGGATCCTAAGCTCTTCGGCGGCGAGGACGAAAAGGCTGAATACCGCGAGGCTGCCATTGCATCGGGGGCATTCCGGTCGCTCGCGAAGTCTACTACCGATGGCAAGCTATCTGACGCTGCCATATTCGAACTGCACGGGCAGCTCCGTAGGCTTGGCAACGCTCGCGCGATTGTGCCGGAATGGACTTCGGCTTTCCAACGCGTAGCCGTCGAGCGGCCTCCACTTCCTCCCGATCTCGCTGAGGACTTCGAGCACGATGTCGCCGATTTTGGCGGCGGGCCGGGGGCGCATCAGCGTCTACGGAACGCCTTGGAGCAGCAACACGCCATTCTCGCGAGGGTCGCCGATGGTGACTACGAAAACGCCCGTAAGTTCGCCCGCGAACTCGCCCAGCGACAGCTGGCGTCGAACGATCGTCACTATCTAACGAAGTCTCTCACCCGCCTCAGCCAAGGCGCGCGGGAGATGGAAGCTTTTGAGCTTGATCTGGAGTGGTCGCATGAGGCTGTTGGATGCAATGCCGACGACGCCCGCGCCCACACTCAGTATGCCGACGCATTGCTGCAAGCCGGGCGTTACGACGATGCGATTGAGCAGTTCCGCCGGGCGGGAGAACTTGGCGAGCGTGGGTATGCCGCCACAGGTTATGCCAGAACCATGCGTCACCTCGGCCGCTTCGATGAGGCACTTCAAGCCTATGGTGTGGCGATAAGAGACCATCAGGGCACAGAGCACGAAATCTATGCGCTCGTCGGTACGTCCAACGTCATGGCCGACAGAGGCAACATGGAAGCCGCAGTCGCTCATGCAAGTGAGGTGGCCGCACGCTTCCCCGGCGAGCATGTGGCCCGCCTCAATCTCGCGACCCTGCTGACCCGTCGAGCGCGTTTCCAGGAGGCTTGGCATGAATTTCTCGAGGCGGAGAAGCTCTGCAAAGACAAATCTCCGGTTCTTAGCGGACTCGCCGAAATCTGTCGCCGGACCGGGAGACTGGAGGAGGCTCGTCGGCGCTTCGCCGATATGGCACAACAGTACCCCCGCAACGTCCGGGCCCGAATCGGCCTCATAGACACTTTGCGCTCACTCGGCGAGTATCGCCAGGCGGTGATTTACGCCAGACGCACGTCGGAACTGTTTCCAGGAAGCGTCCGGGCGGCTGGACGTCATGCCGAAATCTCAAGCCTGCTTGGCCGCCATGCGCCGGCGCGACAAATCCTTGCGGAGGCGATTGCAAAGTTTCCTAAGGATTCTTGGCTGCCGCTCGTGCGGGTCGCCGCCTACCGGAGGGAAGGGCGCTATGACCGGGCGTTGGCGGCTGTGGAGGATGCGGTGGCAAAGTTCCCATATAGTCGCCGACTGGCGCTGTTGCGTGCAGAGATGCTGAGAAGGCTTGGCAAGCTCGCAGCTGCTCAGGAGCATTACCGTAGGCTCATGGAAGCCGACCAGACGGATGTGAAGGCGCGCAATGGCCTTGCTAGCTTGCTCATCTTGGACAATCAGGCCGAGCTCGCGGAGCGGCTGATTGATAATGACAATCCGCAAACAGAGGATGAGTGGCGGTCCTTTCTCCTCAAGGCAACACTGGCCGAGCGGCGCGACGATATAGGCGGGGCAAGAGAGAGGATACATTGGGCGGTTGAGAACTGTCCCTTTTTTGCCGAACGCCGGCTCTTCGTCGCGGCTGCGGCGAAGCTCGCTGCGAAGTGCCGCAGCGCGCGAAAGGCTCCCAACGTGCCAATCCTACCGGAGCGAGACATCTGTAACCTCATCTCGTTCCAGATCGCTGCGATCACCAAGAGCCATCACGCCGGGAAGGCCTACACCGCTCTATCTCGAAACTTGCCCGAGCGTTATGGAGTCCTACGTGAAGAGATTGCGAGAAATTACGGCATTTCTAAGGAGAAGCCGCACCACTCCGCCGCTTGGGTCGCCAGCCGTCTGAATGACGAGTTTCTGCTCGCGGCGGCGTGATTGCCCGACCTCTGCGAGTCCAGCTTCCGCGTCCGAATTTAGTTCGGTTTGATTTTCCCCTGAACTGCCGGGTAGAGGGGAATATGGGAATGTCCCAGAATGAGCCAATGGCGACCTCAGCGTGTCTGCGTCAAGGCAAAACCGGACATCTCGCGGACCGGTGAGAAGTGGCGCAAAGGTGTCGTCCGTGTAAACGCGTTGCTCCCGCCTACAGCAGAGCGCCGAGCAACAAAATTATTGCTTTGTCTCCGTCACCGGCGGGGTACGAGAAGCATCCGCAGACAGCGCGCTTCGGATCATATCCGCGGCTGCTTTGCGACGCTCTTCGCTGGTCAGATCGCGGAAAGAGCCGCCGGTCTGTTGAAGACTGACGTTTCGCGCGTTGGTGAGCACTCCACCTACTTCCTTTGCCGCCTGCTCCAACGTCGCGTTAGCCAAGACCACATTTCCAACCTTTATTGCGCGGTCATAGT
>NZ_OBMU01000001.1:1088918-1390624 GCF_900218065.1 Novosphingobium sp. Chol11
GTCATAGTTTTTCTGCAGCGCGTTGAGGCGGAATGCCTGCGAGGCAATCGGGATCGCCGAAATGTCCTCGAGATAGGCCTTTCTGACCGCTTGAAAAATTGTCCGCCACTTTTCACCTGCCTCGAATTTCGGATGATCCGGGTTGTATGTGCGAACCTGCTGGACGGTGGTCTCAATCCCAAACTCGTCCTTCACCATCACCACCACCTCGGCTGGTGTGGAAAACCTCGCCAAACCCTGGACAATGGCAAGTTTCGCATCGTTCGAAAGTTCGGCCACAGTAGATCCTAGGTGGGGGTAGGGTGGGGGGATGATCACACGGATTGTCGGTGGAGTGAACCCAAAAATTGGGTTGGCAATTCCGAAAGTTCAGTTCGAACAACTGTGCGCCAACAGTCTTTCAGCTCAACCATAGCTCTGCGGAAACAGTCTTTAAACACTCTTCCTTGATTTACCTGACTGAAATGGGTGAGCAGAAAAGGAAGCCGAAGGATGGGGGCGGTAGCGATTTCCTCCATGAGCGATTACTCGCGGCCTCTTTATCAATCCTCATCGACCACAGGCGTAGCAAATCGTCTCAATGCTAATTACATTCAGATCGAATTGCATCCGAACGGAACAGGGTCGAACGCGTCAAGAAGCTGAAGTTCTTCTTGTAACGCATCTGGAAGGACCCACCATCTTGCTTCGCGCGCCCACAGCGCCGCTGACGGGTTATCCTCCAGGAGGTCTTGCACGAATAGCTCCGGCGTTAGCTGACGGATGCCGTTCGTAGGGTGCCAATACCCCGCGCTCTCGGCCTGCCGTAGCAGCTCAGCACGCAACAAGGCGGGATCGTGGCTCTCCTGCAATAACTCAACGCTGTTGGCCGCCAAGAGAGCCAGAAATACGTCAACGTCCGGGCAGCTTGGTTCGGACGGGTCCCCGCTGCCGCCGGCGAGCGCCGCGTTCTCGACGGCTAGGCCGGCCATAAACTTCAGCAACTGGGGTGGATCGTTGAGTTCTGTGGCCTTCCAGTCACCGCCGCAGGCGTCAGCGGTCGTTCGCCACTCTCGAGCTAGATACAAAAGGCGGCCTCTTCGATCCAAGCCTAGATTCGTTTCTGCATGAGCCCATGCAAGATACATACAGGCGAGGGCGTACATCTCCTCTCCGTCGAGCAATCCTTTGACCCGCTCGACGTTGATTTGCTGACATTCATGTCTGTGCTGTTCTAACATCGGAAGCGCGGTCCCAGCGACCTCAGGGGAGCTGAACTGGTCGACATTACCGAACGCTTTCGACGGTCGCACTTCCCAATGCCAAGAGAATAAAGAGAATGATCAGCACTCCCCAGCGGTTCGCTCTCACCAAGCGGAGCGAACCCGTGGAGCTCAAGATCGCAATATTAACCGCGGATGTCACCGCCGGGATCAGCACCAGCCCTGCCAATGCCGCCCAGACGCCATGAAGCTGGAATATGTACAGGAGGAGGATGCCCGTGACACCTAAGTGGACATAGTGCTCGGCACGGACCCGCGTGTTCCAAGCCCGCAATCCCGCGTCATTCAATTCTTCTCTAGCCATACCAGGGCTCCCTCACCCAGCGTCAGGCAGGGCATTTACATACTATAGTTGATAAACTCCGCCGCCGACAAGCGCCATTGATCGGCTATGGACATGCGCCGCCTTGTCGGAAGGAATCTCTCCCGCATAAGGCGGGAGAAGGGGCTGACACAGGAGCAACTGTCGGAGCGCTGCGGCCTTTCCCAACAGTACTTAAGTGGGCTTGAACGAGGTAGTCGCAATCCAACAATAACCACGCTGTTCGAGATCGCCTCTGCGCTTGGCGTCAGTCATGTCGACTTGGTGCTGCCAGATCGTGGCTGAGAGGTGGGCACCGTGTAGAGGCGCCCAGTTCTCAGAATTGCGCTGAGCGAATCGGGTTAGCGCGGCTTCCCCTTACCTGCTTCGATGCGGGACAATGTCCGGGCAACCCTTGCATTGATCGTGGTTGCCGCCGCTCCTTTGCTATCAGCGGCATGCCGACCCGGATCCATCAGACCCGGCAAATCGGTCACCGTCCCAAAAGCCCCGGGCTGTCGTCGGTGTGGGCCTGGGCTTCTCGCCCAGTCGGGAGAAGGTCATTCTCCCGCTGCGCTGGAGAGTCGCCCATCTATCTACCGTCAGATCTTAAAAGATCGGTGCCGCTCATGTTGCATCTATGTTGCATGGAGCTGCCGGGACCCTCGCGAAAACGGCGGAAAACCGCGGAAAGCGGTGCAATACCAATGCAACATAGAAACGACCAAATTTGATCGGCTTCGATATCACTTTGGGCCATATTTTCAATGAGTTGCGTTGGTAGCGGAGGAGGGATCTTTATAGCGCACTAAACCATTGAATTTACTCAGTTCGTGCGTCGCGCCAGTTTGTTTTGGCCCCTTTTTGGCACCACAGAATTCCCCGGTTCAAGTCCTCATCCGACCTGCAAATCGGTTAGCTGATCCACCTCACGCGCAGGGGCAACTCCAATCGTCGCGCTCGAAAGCACCGCGATCTGGGTCGCCGGGCGAAGACGATATCGACGACCGCCGCCCTCGCGCGTATCGTCCAATTGGTGATCCGATCAAAATTGCTTGATCGGCGATTGTCTGGGGCGGCGGATAATGACTTACGACGAATATTCTGAAAGGTTCTTAGCCGCGCTTTATTTGGAAACGGAGGAATTTGGCGCAACCTATGTGTCTGCGCAGAAGATTCACGAGACTTACGGTTTCAGGCCGGAGAGAAGCAATTGGATCCAGCGAATGACGGACGATTGGGAACACACCTTTTTCAAGGATGTCACCAAAGTCATCGGCGGTTATGACGGATGGAACTTTCGCCTTTCCCCTGAGGGTTATCGGCATATTGAAGCAAACTTTCGCGATGTGGGGGAAGTTCGCGAATTCCTCGATCAAAACGCCCTTCTGCCTGAGCCTTCGACCGCTACGGAACTCCGAGATTCGGCTGAGGCAGAGATTGTCCCTGCCGCGAACCGATTAGTTCGCCTTGATCATAATCAACCCGAATATCGGGAAGTCGCACGAGGCCTTAGCGAGCTTTTTGAGCAAGTCCGACAGGATAATCAAATCGGCGAAACTGCGGAGGAACGAGATCGCTTATTGCGGTCGTTAGCTGCAGCAACAGAACTATGGTCCGCTGCCGAGCTGCACCTCATTCAAATTCGCGTTGGCATCATCATGGCGATTGAGGATACCGCCAGCGCTGCCGTAAAGGTCGGCAAAGCCCTTGGTGAGGCCTTGCTGGTCGACGCTATCAAGCGAATTGTGAAGCTGGCGGTTGGAATTGAGTTCTGAGACTTATCCGCTGCGGCGGCGAGGCAAGCAGCTCCTGAGCGAAGTCCATCGCGTCTGTGGCTCGACGACGGGTGATCGGTGAAGATCGTGTAGGGGTACGCCCGGATTTTTATCTCGTATTATTTTTGCAGCTGTAGAGGTCAGAATACTGGTTCAGTGAACTTCCGACAATTGCCTTGCACGTGGGAGTGGCGGTCACTCCGACCGTTCAGTGCTCCGCTCATTTCGAACTGGCCGGTCAATCGGTTTAGGTCGTAGAACCATGTGATCCTGTCGCCTTTGTCGACGAGGGAAATCTTATCGTCCGTAAAGTCTGCCGTCCCTCCAAAGGCACGATCATTCGATTTCCCGGTAAACGTGTGCCTGTTCTCATCGATGGCGAAGCGCAAAGTGACAGGGCGACCTACCGAACGTATGCTGCAAACGAGTTCCAGATGACCGGGCGCGACGGCTTGTGCAAGTGCCAGTACAAAAAGCAACATGTTCTTCCTTTAGACTTTGCTAATTTATCTGCAATTGAACAGCTTGTACGAAAGAATTTCCGCTATTTTCCGCCGCAAGAGGCGTTAAATCTCCACCTATCCATGTCCATGCGCCTGAACCCTTATGCTTGCTTACAGTATGTTCTCAGACCTTCTGATTAGGTAAGTCACGAAGGCAGCGCATGATCCATACATATACAGGGCTTCGGTTTCCCCAACATTCACCTCATCCTCAAAAACCTTGGCGTGCCGTATGCCCTTTTCATCACTTGTATAGTCATACAACGCGTTTACACCCCTCTTAAAATTGGGATTTATTTTGCCCGATTTTTCGAGGCTCTGGAGTGCGGAGCTCAGTGTCTTGGAGGAACTGTCGATCAGAACTGCCACAGATTCCACTGCATGGATACTCTCTCGAACGCTCTCGGCCCAGTTGCCGCGCGTCAGTGCGTTACCAGCTGCAATCAAATGAGATCTGGTACTCGCAAATTTGTGAGTAGATGTGACCTTTAGCCCTTGAAGAACGGCTTCTCCTTCTTCTGCAGATGAATAGGCAATCACGCATCCATCTGCGATCCGGTATGCGGCACATGATTGAGCCAGGGCAGCATTAATCTCCTTGGTCAAGTTAGGGCCCGTCAAATAATGACGGCACAAAAATTCTACAAAATTCAATATCTCTACGTAGTTACCATTAGAAAATATATTTTTCGCTAATTGAATCTGAGGTTTTACGAACGGTATGAATTCGTCACTCATGCCATTCAGGTGATCAACATGCCACGATCGAAGAATAGATTTCCAAGTGGAATCTAAGTTGTATGAACTGTACTTGGAACTGTAATTCTCATGGTCAGTAGCATCTTCCAGTCTCCGGTGGATAACATGCCAGAGTTTGGCCCGCATCGCCGCGCTGACCTGCCGAAGCGCTAATTGCGTCGGCAACGCATCCACGCCTTCGGCTTGGCCGAATGTAATCTTCGATCGGTCGACTTGATGAGACATTGATGCTCCGAGATGATTCGCTTCCGATACGATAACGCAAGTCGACAGGAGAAAATCAATACGGGGCAAGGTGCTTGGTCGCGCAAAGCGACGGTAGACAGCTTGGCTGACACATTTTAAGAATGATCTCATGCGTTCGGGCGTGATTTCCCAGCGCATCGCATTTTTGCGTCGAAACACGGGCAACCCGCCATGTCGGGCGGCCCACGAAATAAAACACCCTCACGGGAAATACGTGGGGGCGCGTGCCCGTGTTCGCGCAAATCAACCGTCCCGGCGCCAGGCCGGGACGAACACGGGGGTGTGTATGTCAGAAATACTGAACCGCAAAGAATACGGAGACGACGGATCGCTGGCGCTCGATTTGTCGTGCGGGTGCACCATTGTTGTACCCGAGAGGAGCCGCGTGCTGGTGATCGGGAACGAATTTGTCTGCTTCAAGTGCGATATTGGCGCCCCGCAGATGTTTGCGAACCGGCCGAGGGACGCGAAGGACACGGAAGCCGAATAGCGGTTCTTCGGAAGCAAGAGTGGGGCGCTGATGTGAATGTCAGCGCCCTCGTTCTTTTAAACGTGGTAGCCGCAATGGGACTTGAACCCGACACGGTGGGATTTCCGATAATTTTGAGTCCAATCAGTAACTTACTGTAATCTAAGAAGTTGCTGCGGAGGGTGTTACTGCGCTTTTTAGGCGTGGGGTCAACGGCTCGCGGATTTGGCCACATTTTGACACCAACATTGCGGAGGTGCGATTTTTATCAAAAATTGACCAAAAAAAAGTCACGTAAAAACAGCAACTTATCTCGGTGTATCTGCGGTGGGGTTGCTACGCTATGCCGAAAAAATGCTTATTTTTCAACGACTTACAAGCGTTGGTAGCGGAGGAGGGACTTGAACCCCCGACACGCGGATTATGATTCCGCTGCTCTAACCAGCTGAGCTACTCCGCCCCATGGGCTGCGCGGGGCGTGGCCCCTGCGGTGGGCGCGCTATAAGCAGAGCCGCTATTGGGGTCAACGGGGTTTGGCGCGGGATGCGCAATTTCTGTCCGTGACGATGAAGCGTGTGGAAGAAAATCTTTGTGGGCGCTTTGCCGTGGGTCTTTTTGCGCTTGCAATCGTTCGGCCACGTTGCACTAATGTTGCAATGCACAACCGGGCTGTGCCCGAGGGAGGATCGACGCTTTGCCCTTCCACGAAATGTTTGAGCCGGATGGTTCGATACGGCCTTGCTATGCCGAGGTGCAGAATTGGGTGGAGCGGACAGGCATTGCGGGCCTCAACCGGCGACTGGATGAGGCGGAAGCGATTTTCAGGCGGATCGGGATCACTTTTGCGGTCTATGGCGAGGGTGGCGATCCGGAACGGCTGATCCCGTTCGACCTGCTGCCGCGCATCTTCACCGCGCAGGAATGGCGGGTGCTGGACCGGGGCATCCGGCAGCGGGCGCGGGCGCTCAATGCTTTCCTGCATGACGTCTATCATCGCGGCGAGATCGTGAAGGCCGGGATCATGCCCGCCGAGATCATCTACCAGAACAGCGCCTACCTTGCCGAAATGGCGAACTTCACGCCGCCGGGTAAGGTGTACAGCCATATCGTCGGGATCGATATCGTGCGCACCGGCCCTTCCCGGTTCGAGGTGCTGGAGGATAATTGCCGTACGCCGTCGGGCGTGTCCTACATGCTCGAAAATCGCGAGATCATGACGCGCATGTTCCCTGAGCTTTTTGCGCAGGGGCTGGTGGCGCCGGTCGATGATTATCCAGCCGAGTTGCTGAAGAGCCTGAAGGAAGTCGCGCCGCCAGCATGCAAGGGCGATCCTGTTGTCGTGCTGCTGACGCCCGGGTCGCTCAACAGCGCTTATTATGAGCATAGCTTCCTTGCTGACCTGATGGGCATCGAGCTGGTGGAGCCCGCCGACCTGTTCGTCGATGAGGATCGGGTGTGGATGAAGACGACGCTTGGCCCCCGCCAAGTCGACGTCATTTACCGGCGGATCGACGACGAATATATCGATCCGCTGGTGTTCCGGCCTGACAGCCTGCTCGGCATTCCAGGCATCTTCAACGTGTATCGCAACGGCGGAGTGACGCTGGCATCGGCGCCGGGGGCAGGGATCGCGGACGACAAGGCGGTCTATATCTATGTGCCCGAAATGATCCGATTTTACCTGGGTGAACAGCCAATCCTGGACAATATACAGACATGGCAGTGCGGGAAGCCCGATGAATGCGCCTATGTGCTGGAGCATCTGCACGAACTGGTGGCAAAGGAGGTGCATGGGTCTGGCGGCTATGGGATGCTGATCGGGCCTAAATCCACCAGTGCGGAAATCGCGGCCTATGCTGATCGGATCAGGGCCAATCCGGGTGAGTTCATTGCGCAGCCGACGCTTGATCTGTCCACCGTGCCGACGCTTGGCCCCGCTTCCGTGGTCGGGCGGCATGCTGATTTCCGTCCCTATTGCCTGGTGGGCAAGCAGATCCGGTTGGTGCCCGGGGGGCTTACGCGCGTGGCGCTGACGGAAGGGTCGCTGGTGGTGAACTCCAGTCAGGGGGGCGGGGTGAAGGATACATGGGTGTTGCAGGATTGATGGAGGTTGCCAGCGCCTTTCGCAGTCATCGTCATCCCAGCGGAAGCTGGGATCTCGTGAGGCTATGCAGCGCGCTCTCGCCTGAGATCCCAGCTTTCGCTGGGATGACGGCGAGGGATGGCATCGCGCGGCGGGGGAGGTCGCGCCCATGCTGAGCCGCACAGCTGAAAATCTCTACTGGATGGCGCGCTACATGGAGCGGGCCGAGGCTACGGCGCGGCTGTTGACCATGGGGCAGCGCATGGCGATCCTGCCCGGGGCGCACCACAGGGACGAGTGGCGCTCGGTGGTGCGGGCGACGGGGGTCGAGGGCCAGTTCCCTGAAGGCGTTCAGGTGACGGAGAGCGATGCGGTCGCCTATCTGATGCTGGACCTCAACAATTCCAGTTCGATCCGGTCCTGCCTGCTGCGGGCGCGGGCCAATGCGAAATCGGCGCGCACCATGCTGACCCAGGATATGTGGGAGGCGCTGAACGAAGGGTGGCGCAAGCTCGACAGCTATGATGTGGGTGAGGCGCGCCAGCAGCTGCCCGCGCTGATCGACTGGGTTAAGACCCGGGTCATGACTTTCCGGGGCGCGGCCCATTCAGGGCAGTTGCGCAATGAAGGGCATGATTTCCTGCGGGCGGGGTCAGCGCTGGAACGGGCGCAGATGACCCTGCGGCTGCTGGACGTCAAATATTATGTGCTGCTGCCGGAAACCGAAGTGATCGGCGGCAATCGCGACCATTATCAATGGACGTCAGTGCTCTATGCCTTGTCCGGCGCGCGGGCCTATCACCATGTTTATGGGGGCACCTATACGCCTTGGCAGATCACCGATTTCCTGATGCTGAACCGCCTTTTCCCGCGCAGCGTCGCCTATTGCTACGACCAGCTTGCCTATCGGCTCAACCGGCTCGCGGGCTGGCACAATGGGCGGGGCACGTGTCACGAGACGGTGCGACAGATGGTGGATCATCTGGAGCAGCTGGACAGTGGAGAGATTTTCCGCGTCGGCCTGCACGAGACGGTGCAGGGCGGGTTGAAGATGACCAATCAACTGGGCGCGGAGATCGCCCAGACCTATCATTTCGGATGAAGGAGCGCCGCACACCGTGAAATTGCTGGTGCGTCACCAGACGACTTATCGTTACGCCGCGGCGGCAGGCCGTGTGGCAATGCGCCTGAAGCTGATGCCGATCGATACGGCGTCGCAGAAGGTGCTGGAGTGGCGGGTCAGTGTGAATGGCGAGCCGATCGAAGCCTTTCGTCCCAACAGTTTCGGCGAGATGGAGGCGGTCTGGATCCGCCACGACCGGCTGGACGATGCCTCGATCGTCGCGGAGGGCCTGGCCGAAACGGTGGATACCAGTGGCGTAATGGGCAATGTCAGCTGTGGCGTGCCGCCTGCCTTTTTCCTGCGGGAGACGCCGCTAACCCGCGCGTCCGAAGCGATCCGCGCGATGGCGCTTTCATTGCCCGATGCGGATGGGCCGCTGGCGCGGCTGCATGCGTTGTCGGCGGCGGTCAGCGATGCCGTGGCTTATCGCAGCGGCGTTACATCGTCGGCGACCACAGCGGCGGAGGCCTTTGCGCTAGGGGCCGGGGTGTGTCAGGATCATGCGCAGATATTCATCGCTGCGGCGCGGATTTTGGGGATTCCCGCGCGCTACGTCACGGGATATCTGCTGGCGGAGGGCGGTGTCGCCTTGCATGAAACACATGCCTGGGTGGAAGCTTTGGTGCCGGACCTGGGCTGGGTCGGCTTCGATCCCTCCAACCGGGTCTGCGTTACGGAACGCTATTTGCGGCTGGCATCTGGGCTGGATGCCAATGCGGCGGCGCCCATCCGGGGATCGGTGACGGCGGCGGGCGAGATGTGGATTGACGCGGACGTTCGGATCGCGCAGGCGGAGGAAGGGGTGGAAGAAAGGCAGTTGCAACGCCAGCAACAACAAAGCCTTCAGACCGCCATCCCGCAGGGTTGAACGAATATAGGAGCCCGGTGGGCGATGACCTATTGTGTGGCGGTGCGCGTGGACCAGGGTCTGGTCATGCTGTCGGACACTCGCACCAATGCGGGCATGGATAATATCGCCCGCTTCCGGAAAAGCTTTACCTACAGTGTGCCTGGCGAGCGAGCGATCGTCCTCATGTGCTCGGGCAACCTGTCGATCACGCAAGGCGTCAAGACGATGCTGGGTCAAGCGATCAAGGAGGCACAGCTTGATCCCGATGTCGAAAGCATCCTCAATTGCGCGACCATGCACAGGGCGGCGCAGTTGGTCGGCGATGCGATGTGCGAGATGCAGCAGCATTATCGCAGCACGATAGAGATGCAGGGATCGGGCGCGGACGCTTCCATCCTGCTCGCGGGGCAGCGGCGTGGGGGCAAGCCGCGCCTTTACCTCATATATTCGGCGGGCAATTTCATCGAGGCGACTGAGGACACGCCGTTCTTCCAGATTGGCGAGCATAAATATGGCAAGCCGATCCTGGACCGCATCATCAAACGGGAGACGACGCTGGAGGATGCGACGAAGGCGGTGCTGGTGTCGATGGATTCGACGCTTCGGTCGAACCTGTCCGTCGGCATGCCGCTGGACCTGACAGTGATCGAGCGGGACCAGTTCGACTTTCGTGTGAAGACACGCATCGAAGCCGATAATGAGGAGTTCCAGCTGCTTTCGCACAGCTGGTCGGCGGCGCTGCGCAAGGGGTTTGAGGACCTGCCCAACGTCATGGATTGACTCGCGTGGCAACGCGGAAGCCGGAAATCGGCAACAATCGAGTGATTTCCGATGATCGGGAGGGTTGCGCGCGGGACGCTGCTGCCTATGTCATCGCGGCACACGAATCCATGAGCTGGGGACCTTTAGATGACCGCAACGCATTCCACTCGCATGCTGATCCTGGGCTCTGGCCCGGCCGGGCTTTCGGCCGCCATTTACGGCGCGCGGGCGGGTATGGCGCCGATCGTGGTGCAGGGCATGCAGCCGGGTGGGCAGCTGACCATCACCACGGACGTGGAAAATTATCCGGGCTTCCGTGACGTGATCCAGGGTCCCTGGCTGATGGAGCAGATGCAAGCGCAGGCAGAGCATGTCGGCGCGCAGATGATGTATGATCAGATCATCGATGTCGACCTTTCGGAGCGACCCTTTCGCCTGACGGGCGACAGCGGCACGCGCTACTTCGCGGACACGCTGGTGATCGCGACGGGCGCGCAGGCCAAGTGGCTGGGCACTGAAGGCGAACAGCAGTTGCAGGGCAAGGGCGTGTCGGCCTGCGCTACGTGCGACGGTTTTTTCTATCGCGGCAAGAAGGTGGTGGTGATCGGCGGCGGGAATACGGCCGTCGAGGAGGCGCTGTACCTCACCAACCACAGCCATGACGTCACGCTGATCCACCGCCGCGATTCGCTGCGGGCTGAGAAGATCTTGCAGCAGCGGCTGTTTGCGCATCCGAATATCAAGGTGCTTTGGAACCAGAAGATCGAGCGGTTCGTGGGCGGCGGCAATCCGGAAGGGCTGGTTGGCGTCGATCTGGTCGATACGGTGACGGGCAAGGCTTCGCATATCGAAACGGACGGCGCGTTCGTCGCGATCGGCCACCAGCCGGCGACGGAACTCTTCGCGGGCAAGCTGCCGATGGACGACGGCTATCTGGTCGTGGAGCCGGGCACGACGCGCACGTCCATTCCTGGCGTTTTTGCGGCTGGCGACGTCAGCGACAAGATTTATCGGCAGGCGGTGACGGCTGCTGGCATGGGCTGCATGGCGGCGCTGGACGTCGAGAAGTTTCTGGCAGAGGCCGACTTCGAGGCGATGGCAGCGGAGTAGGGCGATGGGCGGGCGCGCATTGCGCGCCTCGTCTGCTTGAGACCCAGCTATCTACGGTAGGCCCTTTGCTTGTCGAAGGGCTTTCCTTGCTCGTCGAAGAAAGGGAAGGGCTTCGACAGGCTGAGCCCGAACGGACCTGTTGGTACTGAGGGGAGGACTGTTCAGGCCTCTGTCTTCGCCTGCGCAAAAGCGACCAGTGTCCCGAAGGTCTCGAAGGTTTCGCCGTCGATGTCGTCATCCTCGATCAGGATGTCGAAACGGTCTTCCATTTCCGTAAGCAGGCTGGCGACGGCCATCGAGTCCAGTTCCGGCAGCGCGCCGAATAGCGGCGTGTCGGCGTCGAACGCGTCGACCCGTTCCTGAGAAAGTCCCAGCACATCGCGCAGAAGATCGCGCATCGGCTTCGTCATGTCGCTTGTCCGGTCGACCGGCATAGAGGTTTCCGCCCGCATGATGGGGCGTCTACCTAGTCGTTCCGCTCCTAGCCCACAAGGGCGGAAATGGCTGTGCGGGCGGCGGGAAACCAGGTGGAGGCAAAACGCGGATTGAAGAAGTCGAGTCGATAGAGCGTCTGGCGCTCCTCCATCCACTCCGTCTTGTAGGCATTGTCGCCGGTCCCATAGTCGATATGGCTGACCTTGTCGGCATCTATGGCGTGAGCGAACATGGCATGGCTGAGCAGCGTACCTGGGGACGCGCCATCGAAGGCCCTGTCGTGCGCGAGCTTGTGGATCAGGGCCGTGCCGTTTTCCACGGTCCAGAACTGCGTCGCCACGGGCTGACCCTTGAGGCGCGCGAAGCCGAGCCGCAACGTACCGGCGTCGGCCTCCCGCTCCGCCAAGGCGCGCAGGAAGGAAAGGCCGGGTTCAGGCTGTTTCCAGCTGCTCGCATGGACCGCCACATAATCCTGCCACAGCGCGTCGGTGACGTCATGGCGGATTTCAAAGGTGAAGCGGTTGGAGCGGGCCTTCCGATGGACCTGATTGCGCAAGCGGCTGGGGCGGTCGGCCCAGTAGGCCGCGAAGTCGCGGCCGTTGAGGTTTAGGACGTGGCGCCCGCCCATCGGACGACGCACGCCGAACCATCCGCTGCGGCGGAAGGCATCGAGCAGCAGGTCGGCGCTGTCCGCGACGGGATAGAGGTCGATATGGCGGCCCGTCTTGAACAAAATGGCGGCGAGAACCTCCACCAAACGCCGCTGTGTTTGCGGGTCGGGATCGCCGAGATAGACCGGTGCCCAGGCGAAACTGTACCAGTTGGCGAGCGCGCTCTGGCGATCGTTTGAGGGCGACAGCAGGAACAGCCAGGCTTCGTTCGAGCCTTCCTGCGCCTGGAGAATGCGGAGGGGGTTGCTTGCAAGACAATGATGGTGGAGCGATTCGAACCAATCGATGCGGTCGAAGAGGGAAAGGGCGCGATCCATGCGGCCCGCCAACGCCAGCCGGGCTTCGGCGATCGTGCTATATTCCCTTGTGACCAGCAAATCATTATCTCCCCGGCACCGTCCCCACACCATAGGTGAAAAGTCTGGAAATGGAGTTAAGCAGCGCCACCCTGATCGATGGCGAGGAAGTTCGCCCGATTGACCACTTGCTGCTGCGTGGCGATCCGGCGCGCCCGGCGCTGGATGGCCGGTCGGGATCACAGAATTTCGCTGAACTGGAAGAGACGCTTGGCCGTCTGGCTGCATGGCTGGCGGGGTTCGGGCTTGAGAAAGGCGCGCGGGTCGCCAGCTGGATTGCGAAAGGACCGGTTGCTGCGCTGATGCCGCTTGCCGCGCCGCGTGCGGGGCTGGTTCATGTGCCGGTCAACCCACTGCTGAAACATGGGCAGGTGGCGCATATTCTGGCCGACAGCGGCGCGCGGTTGCTGATTGGCTCGCCGGCGCGGCTGGATACCCTGGAGCCGGACGACCTGCCGGGTGACTGCCGCCTGTTGCGGGAGGAGGATGCAGCCGCGGCCATGAGTGGCGGGGATGGACTGCCGCCCTCTGAAGCAGGCCCGGATGATCTGGCGGCGATCCTCTACACAAGCGGATCGACCGGACGGCCCAAGGGAGTGATGCTGAGCCACGCCAATTTGTGGCTCGGGGCGGTGAGCGTGGCCAGCTATCTTGGGCTTGGCGCGCAGGACCGGACGCTGTGCGTGCTGCCCTTCAGTTTCGACTATGGGCAGAATCAGCTGTTTTCGACCTGGTATGCGGGCGGCTGTGTCTATCCGCTCGACTATCTGACGGCGCGTGACGTCATGAAGTCGGTAGACAAGCGCGACATTACGACGCTGGCCGGGGTGCCGCCGCTTTGGGTTCAGCTGACGGAGCTTGAATGGAAGCCGGAAGTGGCGGGAAAGCTCAAGCGCCTGACGAACAGCGGAGGAGCGTTGACGCGGCCGCTGGTTGCGAAGCTGCGCAGCCTTTTTCCGCAGGCGGACCTCTATCCGATGTACGGCCTGACGGAGGCGTTTCGCTCCACCTACCTGCCGCCTGCGCTGGTGGACAGCCATCCGGATTCGATGGGGTCGGCGATCCCGTATGCGGAGATTTTGGTCGTGCGGCCGGATGGCAGCCTGACCGATGACGATGAAGCGGGGGAACTGGTTCATTGCGGGCCGCTCGTGGCGCAGGGCTATTGGCGGGATGAGGCACGTACGGCGGAGCGGTTCAAGCTTGCGCCGCCGTCCTCTCGCTATGGCGGCATCGCGGTCTGGTCCGGTGACACCGTGCGGCGCGATGAGCAGGGGCTGCTCTACTTCGTCGGCCGCGATGACGCGATGATCAAGTCTTCGGGCAATCGCATCAGTCCGACGGAGATCGAGGAGGCTGCCGTAGCCGTGCCGGGCGTAGCGGAAGCGGTCGCGCTGGGGATCAAGGATGAACGGTTGGGGCAGGCGGTGCTGCTGCTTATCCGATCAGTCGAGGCAGAGGCCGAGGCTTTGGTGGAGACAAGGTTGAAGACCGAACTGCCCAATTTCATGCAGCCACGGACGATTATCAGGCTGGCGGAATTTCCACGCACGCCCAATGGCAAGATCGACCGTATAGCTCTTGCCAAGGAATTTGATCGATGAAGCCGATGGGACCTGTTCCTCCCTTTTTCGAGGGTGAAGAAGGCATGTTGCTGATCGGCGGATGCGGCGCGGCAAGCCTGGTTGACGAAGCGGGAGATACGCCGCTGTTCGTGTACGACATGGGGATAGTCGAGCGGCAGGTGCGTGACTTGCGAGAGGCGATGCCTGCGCAACTGTCGATCCATTATGCGGTGAAGGCGAACCCCTATCCGGCGCTGCTGGAGCGCATGGCGCGGCTGGTCGATGGCTTTGACGTGGCTTCGGGCGGTGAACTGGCACGTGCGCTGGAAGCAGGCATGGATGCCGTGCATGTGAGCTTTGCCGGGCCGGGAAAGCGCGACGACGAACTTGCGGCCGCGATCGACGCGGGGGTGACGCTGAACCTGGAGTCGGAGGGAGAGGCGCGACGCGCGCTTGCGATTGCCGAGAAGCGCGGGCGGACGCCAAGGCTGGCGGTGCGAGTCAATCCGGATTTCGACCTTAAGGGCTCGGGCATGAGGATGGGCGGGGGGGCAAAGCCCTTTGGCGTCGATGCGGATCGCGCAGCGGTGCTTGCCCGCACGCTGATCGATGCGGGGGCTGACTGGCGCGGCTGGCATATCTTCGCAGGATCGCAGGCGCTGGCGGCGGAAGCGTTGATCGAGACGCAGGCGGCGACTGTGGGATTGGCGGCGCGGCTTTCGGACGCCGTGGGCGTTGCGCCGCCGCTGGTCAATCTGGGTGGCGGATTTGGCATTCCCTATTTTCCGGGCGATCAGCGGTTGGACATCGCGCCGATCGGGGAAACGTTGGGCCAGACACTCCAGGCGCGGGCCGACATATTGGCGGACAGTGAATTTGCGATGGAGCTTGGCCGCTGGCTGGTGGGCGAAGCGGGTGTCTATCTGACCCGTGTGGTCGATGTGAAGCAGAGCCAGGGCGAGACGTTCGTCGTGGTTGATGGCGGGCTCCACCACCAATTGGCGGCGAGCGGGAATTTCGGCACGGTGGTGCGGCGCAACTATCCGATGGCGGTGGCGAACCGTTACGGCGCTTCGCCTGCTGAGGAGGCGGTGACGGTAGTTGGGTGCCTGTGCACGCCGATCGACAAGCTGGGGGACAAGGTCGCTCTGCCCCCCATAGTGGAAGGTGATCTAATCGCCATCTTCGCCGCAGGGGCCTATGGAGCGTCTGCAAGCCCTTCGGCCTTCCTTGGCCATCCGCCTGCACTCGAACTATTACTTGGCTGATATACCAATAGTTTGACGCCTAACCGTATCTTTACCCTTTGAAGGCAAGAAGAGGCCCAAAGCCCATCGCTTTGCGGCCGCTTCACCTCTCTGGCGGCTGTGCTTGCGTGCGGCCCTGTCATGAGGTGAAGATATGCGTTTCCTGTCGGTTTCCCGGGCTTTGATCGGCGCATCGCTGCCTGCTTTGGCGCTGTCGGGCTGCGCTTCGGGAGGCGGGGGACCCCAGTTGCCGCCAGCATCCTTCGTGGCGCAGCAGGAGGGGCCGGGCGAGGAATATGTGATCGGCCCGCTCGACGACCTCACCGTCTTCGTGTGGCGCAATCCGGAATTGGGCGCGAAGGTTCAGGTACGGCCGGACGGGCGCATCACGACGCCGCTGGTTGCCGACATGCCCGCCGTGGGCAAGACACCCAAGCAACTGGCCGACGACATGAAGGTCGCGCTCACCAAATATATCGAAAATCCGCTGGTGTCGGTGATCGTCAACAATTTTTCTGGCACGTTCAGCCAGCAGGTGCGGATCGTCGGCGCGACCGAAAAGCCTGCGTCCATTCCTTACCGTGCCAACATGACGCTGCTTGACGCCATGATCTCCGTTGGAGGCCTTAGCGAATATGCGGCGGGCAACCGGGCGCGGCTCGTCCGCTTCAACAAGGAGCAGGGCAAGCAGCAGGAATTCAACGTCCGTATCGGCGATCTGCTGAAGCGCGGCGACAGCAAGGCGAACGTCATGCTGGCACCGGGCGATGTCATCATCATTCCTGAAAGCATGTTCTGATATGGCGGGTCTCTACGACGAACTGCTGGTCGCCCTTCACGGCATATGGACCCGGCGCTGGCTGGCGCTGGCCGTGGCATGGGGCGTGTGCATGCTGGGCTGGCTGGGCATTGCCCTGGTGCCCAACAGCTATGAGAGCAAGGCGCGCGTCTATGTGAACACGCAGTCGCTCTTGCAGGACAAGGTCGGCATCACGCAGGTCCAGTCGCAGCAGGATCTGGACCGCGTGCGCCAGACGCTGGCGAGCACGGCGAATCTGGAGCGGGTGGTCAAGGAAACCGACCTCAACCAGACGATCAGCGGCCCGCGCGACATTGCGGCCAAGATCACGGCGCTTCGCGAAGGCATCACGGTGATGGCGCAGGCTGACCCGAGCATGATCGACATCAGCGCCAAGTCGGCGGATTCCAGCCTGTCGGACGGCGCCAATGCGCGGATCGCGCAGCAGGCGGTGCAGAAGCTGATCGAGATATTCCAGGAAACCAACCTGTCCTCAGATCGGGTCGAGACCAGGCAGAGCCTTGCCTTCCTCGACCAGCAGATCGCGCAGCGCGGGCGTCAGCTTGCCGCCGCCGAGCAGCGCCGTGTCGAGTTCGAGCAGCGCTATGCGGGGATGCTGCCGGGTGCGGGGTCCATCGGCCAGCGCATGGACGCGGCGCGGATGGAGATCAACAACATCGAATCGCAGCTGGTGCAGGCGTCGAGCGCGCTGAGCGCCATGAACGGTCAGCTTGCCGGTACGCCGCAAGTGCTGCCGGGCGTCGGCGCGTCGGGCGGCCCATCCGCGCTCGCGCAGGCACAGGCGGACCTGGCCGGTATGCGTGCGCGGGGTTGGACCAATGACCATCCCGACGTGATAGCGGCCCAGCGGCAGGTCGATGCGCTGCGGCGGCAGGGTGGCGGTAGCGGTGGGGCGGCTGGCTCGCCCAACCCGGCTTATCTGTCGATTAAGTCGATGCAGGCGGACCGCGCGGCGACGGTCCAGGCGCTGCAGACGCGCAAGGCGCAGCTTCAGGCTGACTTGAACGCCATGTCCTCACGCCAGACCGATGAACCGGGCCTTGCCGCCGAGCAGGAAAAGCTCGACCGCGACTATGAGGTGCTGAAGACCCAATATGACAAGCTGCTGGCCGACCGGGAGGACGTGCGCCTGCGCGGCGACGTGAAGACCGAGACGGGCTCTGTCCAGTTCCGCGTCATCAATCCGCCGAGCGCACCCACCGCGCCGGTCGCGCCAAACCGGCCGCTGTTGCTGCTGGGTGTGCTGATCGTCGGCATCGGTGCTGGCGTCGGCACCGCCTTTGCAATGGGGCAGCTCAAGGGCAGCTTCCCGACGGCGGCACGGCTGGAGCGGGCGGTCGGCCTGCCGGTCATCGGATCGATCACGCAGACGGTGAGCGCCGCGCAGAGGGCGGTCGAAAAGCAGCGGTTCAAATGGTTTGCCGGTGCGAGCGGGGGGCTGGCGGCGCTGTGCGTGCTGTTGATCCTCGTCGAATTCATCCAGCGCGGCATGGCCTGAGGAGCGGGACAATGAACAAGCATAGCTCGCTGTCCAAGGGTTCGCTGATCGAGCGGGCGACGGAGATCTACGATTTCAGCGCGGCCTTGCAGGGGCGTGCTGCTCCGGCGGTCGAGGTGCCTGCGGATGAGCCCATGCCGCCCGTGGTGGAGGTCGCCCGGCCGGTGACGCCGGATGCAGGACATCGCGCGCCGGATTGGCGCGGGCCGGTGCACAGCATCGATCGGATCACGCTCGGCGAAAATGGCTGGCTGGTGCCCGATGGGCCGGTGACGGCGATCAGCGAGGAATTTCGGCTGCTGAAGCGCGATCTTCTCGCGCAGTTGGGCGATGATCCACGCGGCAATCGCGTACTTGTCTGCTCAGCGCATAGTGGGGAGGGCAAGAGCTTCTGCGCGATCAACCTGGCGCTTAGCCTGGCAGCGGAGAAGGACCGGGAAATCCTGCTGGTCGATGCCGACTTTGGCAAGCCCGGCATTCCCGAGGCGCTCGGGCTGACGAGCGGGCCAGGATTGATGGACGGCATCGTCGATCCGTCGATCGCGATCGAGGATTGCGTGATCCGTACTGACATTCCGTCTCTTGCCGTGCTGCCCGCGGGACAGCGCAGCAACAATGATACCGAATATCTTGCGTCCGCGCGGACGGAAATGCTGCTTAGCCGTCTGACCGAGGGACGGCCGGACCGGATCATCCTGTTCGATTCGCCGCCTCTGCTTGCGGCATCGGCCGGTGCCGTGCTGGCGAGCCATGCCGCCATAGCCCTGTTGGTGGTGCGTGCTGACCAGACCAGCGAAAGCGCGCTACGCGACGCGGCAGGCATGCTGAAAGCCGCGGGCCAGGTGCAACTGCTGCTGAACGGCGTCACCTTCTCGGCCACGGGCCGCCGCTTTGGCAGCTATTACGGCAAGGGGAGCGACGACGCATGATGTTGCGTACTTCCCTGGCGTTGCTGGGCGCGGTAGCGCTGGCTGCGTCGCCTGTCCTGGCGCAGGAGCGGAAGGTCGATGTCACGCCTTATCTGGGCGTCGACCAGACCGTGCTCGTGCCGCTGAAAGGCGGCGGCGATGTCTTGACCTACACCAATGTGACGGCGGGACTGACCGCGCAATTGCAGACGCGCCGGGTCGAGGCGGTCGCAGATATTCAATATAATCACAGCTTCGGCTGGGGGCGTGAGGCCAGCGATCAGGATGTGATCAGCGGCATCATTTCGGGCCAGTATCTGGTCTCGCCGGGGCTGACGCTCAATGCGGGGGCGCTTGCCACGCGCATTCGCACCGATGGCCTGTCGGGTGCGGCGACGTTGAACGACAGCCAGACGAGCCAGGTCTATGCAGGCTATGTCGGCCCATCCTACGCGTCATCCTTCGGCGACATCGACGTCACTGCCTCCTATCGCCTTGGCTATGCGCGGGTCGACGAAGATGTGAATGCCGACTTTGCCGGGGCGTCCGCTGCGGGCTCTTTCGCAGACTCCGTGACCCATAGCCTGGCTGGTTCGGTCGGCGTGGCACCGGGTGTCTGGCTGCCGATCGGCATCGTGGCCAGCGCCGGATATGACCGGGAGGATGCGAGCGAACTTGATCAGCGGTTCGAGGATGCTTGGGGCCGCGTGGACGCTACCCTCCCTGTGTCGCCGACCGTCGCGATCGCCGGTGGCGTCGGCTATGAGAGGATCAAGATCAGCCAGCGCTCGCCCGAATTGGATGTGAGCGGCGTGCCCATCATCCGCAACGGCCGCTATGTCACTGACGACAGTTCGCCACGCGCGCTCATCTACGATTTTGACGACATCATCTGGGACGTGGGCGTGCTTTGGCGGCCCAGTCACCGCACCTCGCTGGAGGCGCGTGTCGGCGAGCGCTATGGCGGCATGACCTATAGCGGCAGCTTCGTCTGGCAGGGCCGGGGACAGTCCTTCGCGCTGGTGGTGTTCGACGGCATCGACAGCTTCGGGCGGATCATCACGTCGAATGTCGCGGCGGTGTCGGGCAGCAGCCTGAATGTCGTCCGCAACCCCTTCACGGGCGACTTCACCGGCTGCGCCTTTTCGCAAAGCGGGGGAGGGCAGTGCTTCAACGATGCGTTGGCCGGAGTCACGGACGCGAACTTCCGCTATCGGGGTGTCGCTGCGCAATATGCGGCGCAGCGCGGTCCTTGGGGCGTTGGCCTCGGCCTTGGCTATTCGCAGCGCAAGTTCGTGACGCCTTCGGGCCAGACCGTGTTCGTGCGTAGGACGCGGGACCAGAACTGGTATGGCACGGCATCGCTCAGCTATGTCATCGACAGCCGGTCCAGCCTGGATAGCGCCATTTACGCCAATTATTTCGATGCGAGCGGCGCGCGGCTCGACGTGCTGAACCTGGGCGCGTTCACCAGCTACAACCGCCTCATCAACCGCAATCTTCAGGCATCCGCTTCGCTTGGGCTCGACAGCGCCAAGGCGGACGATCTGGATGCCGTCATCAACGCCATGGGCCAGGTCGGCCTGCGGTACAGCTTCTAATCGCGTCCGGAGACAAGAGATGTACGACCAGTTCTACGGATTTGAGGGCCGCCCATTCCAGCTGACCCCCGATCCGCATTTCTATTTCGAAAGCGCGACGCACAGGAAGGCGCTGTCCTATCTGGGCTATGGCCTGGCACAGGGCGAAGGCTTCATCGTCATTACGGGCGACATCGGCGCGGGCAAGACCACGCTGGTCGGACATCTGATGGCGACGATCGACCCGGCGCGGCTGACCGCCGTAAAGATCGTGTCGACGCAGGTGGGCGGCGACGACATGCTGCGCTTGACGGCGCAGAGCTTTGGCTTGCCGACCGAGGACATGCCCAAGGCACAGATTTTGCGGCAGATCGAAGCCTTCCTGCATGGGCAGGCGCGGGCGGGACGACGGTCCTTGCTGATCGTGGACGAGGCGCAGAACCTGTCCGTTTCGGCCATCGAAGAGCTGCGCATGCTGTCCAACTTCCAGTTGGGCGGACAGTCTTTGTTGCAGATATTCCTGCTCGGGCAGCCGGAATTTCGCGACCTGCTGAAATCGGCCCAGTTGGAGCAGTTGCGCCAGCGCGTGATCGCGACTCATCATCTCGATCCGATGCAGCCCGAGGAGATCGAGCCTTATATCCTGCATCGCCTGTCCATCGTCGGGTGGAATGGCGATCCGCATTTCACCCCCGATGCCTTCGCGGCGATTTATGCCGCGACCGGGGGTGTCCCGCGCCGGGTCAATGTGCTCGCTAGCCGTGTGCTGCTGTTGGGAGCGCTTGACCAGTTGTCGGAGATCGATGCGGCAGCGGTGCAGGCGGTGATCGAAGATATGGGAGCGGACAGCGACGCGGCCGTGCAGCCGATGCCGTCATCCGTGCTGGATCGCGCGGAGGAAGCGCCTGCTGCGGCACCCGCTGCTGCGGCTGTGGCATCGCAGGCGGAACCTGCGCGCGAGACATTGCGCGCTGAACTCAATGCGCTGCGGTCGCGCCAGCCCGAGCCTACGCCTGCGTTGATGGACGAGATTGCCGGGCTGCGTGCTGACGTCGAGGCGCTCCGGCTTGAGCAGACCACCATGCAGACGGTCGATCCCGAGGCGCTGAAGGATTGTTTCACCCTGATCGAGGAGCGGCTTTCCGCACTGGAATTCCGTGTCGGTGAGCAGGACACGGCGCTGCGCCGCGTGCTGACGCTGCTGGTGGACTGGGTCGAACGTGAACAGCGGATGGGCGACGCGCCGCACAGCGCTGCCGCCTGACCGCGATCATGGTGCTGAATGCCCTGTCGGTCGATGTGGAGGACTGGTTCCATGTCGGCGCCTTTGAGCAGACGATCAGCCGGTCTTCGTGGGACGGACTGACGCACCGGGTTGAGCGCAACACGGATGCCGTGCTGGCCCTGTTCGCCGAAGCAGGAGTCAGCGCGACTTTCTTCACGCTTGGCTGGGTGGCGGAGCGCTATCCCGCGTTGATGCGGCGGATCGCGGAGGCGGGGCATGAAGTGGCGAGCCATGGCTATGACCACGCGCGCGTCTTCACATTGAGCCCGGAAGCGTTCCGCGCCGATTTGCGACGGTCGCGCGCGCTGTTGGAGGATGCCAGCGGGCAGCGCGTCATCGGCTATCGCGCGCCGAGCTTTTCGATCGATCATCGCACGCCCTGGGCACATGGCATATTGGCGGAGGAAGGCTACCGCTATTCGAGCAGCGTCGCGCCGATCCGGCATGACCATTATGGCTGGCCTGAATCGCCGCGCTTTGCCTGGCGGCCGGTGGCGGGGCAGGATTTGCTTGAGCTGCCAGTGACGACAGCCGAGTTTGGCGGTCGGCGGCTCGCGGCTGGCGGCGGAGGGTTTTTCCGGCTGCTGCCTTATGGCTTTTCGCGCTGGGCGATCCGGCAAGTGAATGGGCGGGAGCAACGGCCTGCGATCCTCTATTTCCATCCGTGGGAGATCGATCCCGATCAGCCGTGCGTCGCCGGAGCACCGCTCAGGTCGCGGCTGCGCCATTACAGCAACCTGTCGGTCATGGCGGACAAGTTGCGCCGACTGACCGCTGATTTTGCCTGGACGCGGGTGGATGCGCTGGTCGCTCGCGAGGCGGAGCGCGCGGCATGAGGCTGGATGGTGGGGCCGGTGTGGGCGTGGTCGCGCTAGACCTGGATGATGCGGCACAGGTTGCTGCGGCGGATGCCTTCATGAAGGGCAGCGCGAACGGAACGCCCTTCCATCGGCCCGCCTGGATCAAGGCCATCGAGCGGGGGACGGGCAACCGTGCATATATGCTGGCCGCAGTGGCTTCGTCCGGGCAGATTGCTGGACTTCTGCCGCTCACGCATATGAAGAGCCGCCTATTTGGGGAGGCTTTGGTGTCTTCGGGCTTTGCCGTCGACGGCGGGATATTGGCTAGCGATCCTGCCATCCATTCGGCACTTGCTTGCGCAGCTGAAGGGCTCGCGCGCGATCGCCGGATCGGTTCGGTCGAACTGCGTGGGGGCTCGTCGCCGGCCGAGGCTTGGAGCGTGCACGAAGGAAGTCATCTCGGCTTCGTCCGGCCGATCGCGCCGGATGATGAGGCGGAACTGCTCGCCGTGCCGCGCAAGCACCGTGCGGAACTGCGCAAGGCACTGGCTAATCCGGCGCTGCGGGTCGAGGTGGGGCGGGACCAACGTCTCGCGCAGGCACATTATGATGTTTATGCGCAGAGCGTGCGTAATCTCGGGACGCCGGTCTTTCCCAAACGCCTGTTTCGCGAAGTGCTGGCGGCGTTCGGCGAGGACGCGGATATTTTGATCGTTTATGAAGGCGACCGGCCGGTTTCGGGAGTGCTGACGCTTTACCATCAGGGGCGGGTCATGCCCTTTTGGGGCGGCGGTGTCGCCGATGCGCGCCGGCTGCGTTCCAACGAACTGATGTATTATCGGCTGATGAGCCACGGGCGGACGCGCGGCATGCGCATCTTCGATTTCGGGCGATCCAAGACGGGGAGCGGGCAGGCCGCATGGAAGAAGAGCTTCGGTTTCGATCCCGTGCCGCTCGCCTATCACAGCTGGTCGGCAACGGGCGAACGGCGCGATATAAACCCCAATAGCGCGCATTATCAGCGCCGCGTGGAGATGTGGAAGAAGCTGCCGCTGCCCATCGCCAACCTGATCGGGCCGTTGATCTCTCGGGGGCTGGGATGACGGGCGAGATCCTCTTCCTTTGCCACCGCATTCCTTTTCCGCCCGATCGGGGCGACAAGATCCGTTCCTACCACATATTGAGGCGGCTTGCGGAGATCGGGCCTGTGCATGTCGGCTGCTTTGCCGATGATGATCGCGATCTGAGCTTCGCACCGGCCATGGCTGACATGACGGCGAGCCAGTGCGTGCTGAAGCGGGACCGGTCCCGCGTCATGGCTGGGCTTGCCGGGCTTGCGAAGCGGCAGTCGATGCTGGTGTCCCTGTTCGATGACCCGCGCCTGCATCGATGGGTGCGGAAGACTTTAGCGGAGCGGCCGATTGCGGCCGTGATGGGATATTCGGTGCAGATGGCGCATTTCGTGCCCGATCTTCCGGAGGGCGTCCGCTTCGTCATGGACTTTGTCGATTTCGACTCCGCCAAATATGCGAGCTATGGCGCGGCAGGCGGCGGGCCCACGGGGTGGATCAACCGGCGCGAAGGACGCGTGCTGCTTGAGTTTGAGCGTGCCACAGCCGCACGCGCCGACATCAGCGCTTTTGTGAGCGAAGCGGAGGCCGCGCTGTTCCGGGCCGCGAGCGGCCTCGACACGGTGCGCGTCGCCGGGATGGATAATGGCGTTGCGCTGGAATATTTCGATCCGGCGGCAGATTTCGACCCGGTCCCCAAGCCTGGCAGCCCACTCATCGTGTTCACAGGACAAATGGACTATCGGCCAAATATCGAGGCGGTGGAGAGCTTCGCGCGCGACAGCTTGCCGGCCTTGCGGGTCCGGCATCCTGAAGCTTGCTTTGCCATTGTCGGGCGCAATCCCTCTCCGCAGGTGAGCGCCTTGTCTCAACTCCCCGGAGTCGTCGTGACCGGTGCGGTGCCCGATGTTCGTGGCTGGCTGGCGGCGGCGGATATCGTGGTCGCGCCGCTGCGGATCGCTCGCGGAATACAGAATAAGGTGCTGGAGGCGATGGCCATGGCGCGGCCGATCGTCGCGTCACCGCAAGCAGCCGAAGGCATCGACGCGCAGGACGGAGTGCATTTTCTCATCGCGGCTGATCCTCTCGAAGAGGTTGACAGCATTTGCGCGCTGCTTGCCGATCCCGAACGTGCCCGGCGGCTGGGCGACGCTGCCCGCTCGCGCGTAGAGCAACGTTACAGGTGGGACGAAACGCTGAAGGACTTGCCGGAGATGCTGTTCGGCCCTTTGCCCGCCAAGGGTATCCTTGCCGCGTGACCGACGGGACGTTGCCCCTGCCGCAAATGCGTAGCGTCGGCGTCGAAGGCTGGCGAGGGCATCTCGCCGCGCTGGGCGTCGTGGCGTTGCTGATCCTGACGCTCTTTCATCGCGACGTGGCGGGGATGGTATCGATCTGGTGGAACGCCTCCACTTTCGGCCATTGCCTCTTCATTCCGTTCCTGATCGCATGGCTGGTGCAGCAGAGACTTCCCGGTTTGCGACAGCTTCGGCCTGTCGCCTGGGCCCCCGGATTGCTCTGGATGGCGTTGGGCGCATTCGCCTGGCTACTTGGAGCGGCGGCGGGCGTAGCGTTGTTCCGCCATGCCGCGATCATCCTGATGTTGCAGGGCAGCGTGGTCACGCTGCTAGGCCCTGCCGTGGCGAGAGCGCTGCTATTCCCTCTTTTCTATGCCTTCTTCATGATTCCGGTGGGGGAGGAACTGGTCGCGCCGCTGCAATTGATCACGGCGCGGCTCTGCATGGTCTTTCTCGGGATCGTCGGCGTTCCCGCGCATCTGGACGGCATCTTCATAACGACGCCGGCCGGATATTTCCGGGTGGCGGAAGCCTGTTCGGGCGCAAAGTTCGTAATCGCCATGACCGCCTATGGCGTGCTGGTCTGCAATGTCTGCTTTTCAAGCTGGGTGCGCCGTATCCTCTTCCTGGTGGGCGCGCTGCTGCTGGCCGTTCTGGCCAATGGCCTGCGAGCCTTCGCGACCATATGGGTGGCGCATCTGACGAGCATCGAGACCGCAGTTGGCTTTGACCATGTCATATATGGCTGGGTCTTCTTTGCGATCATCATGGTTGTGACGATGGCGGTGGCGTGGCCATTCTTCGATCGACGGCCGGGCGGGCCATGGTTCGATCCCGCCAAGTTTCGCGCTACCACCCGCGGCCGCCTTCCGCTCATCGTCGCAGGCGGTACGGCTAGCGCGTTGGTGCTGGCCCCGCCCGTTTGGCTGATAGTGAGCGCGGCGGCGAGCAAGCCGCTGCCCGCTGCGCCGCTCCTGCCTCCGGTCAAGGATTGGGTTCTGACTCCCGCCGCGCCCAGCTACCCTTGGAGGCCGCGATTTGATGGAGCGGACTATCTTGTCCTTGGCCGCTACCGGAATCCGGCGGGAGAGGTGGTTGACCTCGCCATCGCCACTTTCGATCGGCAGGATGAAGGGCGCGAGCTTGTCGGCTTCGCTCAGGGCGTGGTCGATCCCGATCAGCGCTGGTCATGGTCGTCCCCTGCGCCCGCTCCCGCGAATGGCCGGGGCGAGCAGATCACTGCACCTGGCCCTGTGGTCCGCCACGCGGTCAGCTTTTACAAGGTCGGAAACGCCGCTGTGACGGGCAGCGCGCCGCGCGTGAAGATCGACACGATGTTCGCCCGGCTGCTTGGCCGCGATCAGCGAGCGGCTGCCATCATCGTTTCGGCCGAAGAGAGGCAGGGCAAGCCCGCTGATCCCGCCATCGCCCTGTTCCTGCAAGACATTGGCGATGTGAAGGATTTGGCTGACCGCAGCCTCGGCATCCGCTAAAGCCCGTTCGCATGTGCGGGGTAGCGGGCATCTTCCATCTTGAAACGGCCAAGCCGGTCGATCCGGCGCGGGTGCGCGCCATGCTGGACGTCATGCCGCATCGCGGGCCGGACGGCAGCGGTATTTGGACAGCGCCGGGCGTGGGGCTGGGGCATGTGCGCCTTTCGATTATCGACCTTGGCGGGGGGGCACAGCCGATGCTGACCGAGGACGAGAGCCTTGCCGTCACGTTCAACGGAGAAATTTACAATTTTGCCGAGGTTCGCGCCGAACTTGAGGCGAAAGGCCATGTGTTCCGCACCGACAGCGATACCGAAGTCATCCTCCACGGCTATCGCCAATGGGGCGAGGCCTGTGTCGAGCGCTTCCATGGGATGTTCGTCTTTGCCCTGTTCGACGCGCGGGCGCAGTCGCTTTGGCTGGTGCGCGATCGGCTGGGGGTGAAGCCTCTCCATTATGCCCAGCTTTCGGATGGCAGCTTGATCTTTGGATCGGAATTGAAGAGCCTTCTTGCCCATCCGTTGCTGCGCCGCGCACCCGATCTGGCGGCGGTCGAAGATTTCATGGCCTATGGCTATGTGCCCGACGACGCGTGCATCGTTGCAGGCGTGCGCAAGCTGGGGGCGGGGCATACCCTGCGGCTGGTACGCGGGCGGCCCGTGCCGCAGCCGCAACGCTATTGGGACGTGAGCTTCGCCGAACGCAGCAAAGCGAGGCCAGAGGCTCTTGAGGAGGAACTGGTCGCCCTTATGCGGCAGGCGGTCCGATCGCGGATGGTGTCCGATGTGCCGCTGGGCGCCTTCCTGTCCGGTGGGGTGGACAGTTCCAGCGTCGTGGCGCTGATGGCAGAGGCTTCCAACCAGGCGGTGAAGACCTGCACCATCGGCTTCGATGTCGCGAGCCTGGACGAAAGCGCTTATGCCGACCGGATCGCCCGGCGCTTTGCCACAGATCACCGCATGAGGATCGTGTCGCCTGACGATTATGGTCTGATCGATACGCTTGCCTTTCATTTCGACGAACCTTTTGCTGATGCTTCCGCGCTGCCTACCTACCGGGTGTGCGAACTGGCGCGGGAGAAGGTGACGGTGGCCTTGTCAGGCGACGGCGCGGACGAAGCCTTTGCCGGATATCGCCGCCATCGGTTTCAAATGCAGGGGGAGCGGGTGCGCGCGCTTATCCCCGCATCGGTTCGCGAACCGCTGTTCGGCACGTTGGGCCGCTGGTATCCCAAGGCCGATTGGGCGCCTCGATCGCTGCGGGCGAAGTCCACCTTCCTTGAATTGGCAGGCGAGGGGAGCGAAGCCTATGCGGCGTCCGTCAGCGTTACCCCCCATGCTCTTCGCCAGAAGCTGTTCAGCCAGGACATGCGGAGCCGACTGGGAGCCTATCGGGCGGAGGACCGCTATGTCCGCGCGATGGCGCAGGCGCCCGCGCGTGACCCCTTGGACCGGGCGCAATATGCCGACATTCATATCTGGCTGCCCGGCGACATACTGACCAAGACCGACAGGATGAGCATGGCCGTGGGGCTGGAGGCGCGTGAGCCATTGCTCGATCATCGGCTGGTGGAGTTCGCCGCCCGCCTGCCGGTGGCCCAGCGGATCAGGGGCAACAGTGGCAAATATCTGATGAAGAAGGCGATGGAGCCTTACCTGCCCCACGACATTCTCTATCGTCAGAAAATGGGGTTCGTCACGCCGATCAGCAGCTGGTTTCGGGGGGCTTTGGCGGGTGAGGCGAGCGCAATCGCTGGCGGATCGGCGCTTGCCCGGACGGGCTGGTTCGATGCCAAGGCGCTGGGGCGCATCGCGGCCGATCACAAGGCCGGAATGGCGGATCATGGTCGCCTGCTTTGGCAATTACTGATGCTGGACAAGTCGCTCGCCCGTTTGTTCGGGCTCTGACCGCCGCGCAGACGGTTGGCGACACGGGCCCTTCATGCAAAACCTTGCATGCAAGTCATACCGGTGCCAACGGAGCGGGCGGGTCAAGGGCAAGCAAGGACGCAAGTGACAGTTTCGAAGGAAATCGTTCGGGCGCGACTTTATCTGCTGTGCCTCCTTGGAGACCTGGCGGGGCTGTTCCTGTCTTTCCTGCTGGCGAACTGGTTCGTGCTCGGCGCGCTGCTCGGCGAGCCGGGGAAGCCGCATGGTCTGGTCATGTTCGCCATGGTAGCGCCGCTCTACATCTTGCTGGCGGTGCAAGGCGGTGCTTACGGCATTCATATGCTGGACGACATCCGGCGTGGCATCTTTCGCGGGCTGCTGGCCTTGGCGCAAGCGGCCTTGCTGATGCTGCTGGTGGTCTATCTCGGCAAGATCGCTGAACAGCTTTCCCGTTTGACCTTCATCACCGGCCTTGGCTTTTCCGCCGTCAGCGTGGCGCTGGTGCGCCTGGCGATTGCCCGGCTTGGGGCTCGTTTGCTGGGCGAGGTGCCGCATCTCACTGCCGTCATCCGGGATGGCGTGGACATCGAGACTGGCGCGCACATGGAAGTGATCGACGCTGCTGCCGCGAACCTGCGTCCTGGCCGCCACGATGCCGACATGGCGGCACGACTGGCGGCGGCTGTCGGCATGGCGGAGCGCGTGATCGTCGCATGCCCGATGGAGCGGATGAGTGACTGGTCGGTTGCGCTCAAATCTCTTTCCGCGCGCGGGGAAATCGTGGTCCCGGAACTGCTGCGCTTCGCCCCGGCGCGCGTGGATGAGTTCGACGGCCAACCGACCATCATCGTTGCTGGCGGTCCCTTCCAGTTCCGCGACCGCATCATCAAGCGGATTTTCGACATCATCGTCGCGACTGTCGCGACCATCATCATGTCGCCAGTACTGATTACGGCCGCACTGGCGGTGAAACTGACCAGTCCCGGTCCGATCCTCTTCAAGCAGCCGCGCATCGGGCGCGATGCCCGGCCGTTCAGCATCTACAAGTTCCGGTCGATGCGGATCGAGGCGGCCGATCACAATGCAGACAAGCTGACGGCGCGTGACGACGATCGGGTGACGCCGGTCGGGCGTTTCCTGCGCCGTACCAGCATCGATGAACTGCCGCAGCTGTTCAATGTGCTGCGCGGCGACATGAGCATCGTGGGACCGCGTCCCCATGCCGCGGCGGCCAAGGCGGGCGACAGCCTTTATTGGGAAGTCGATGAGCGCTATTGGGAGCGGCATTGCATCAAACCCGGCATGACCGGCCTTGCCCAGGTTCGCGGCCATCGCGGATCGACCGACCATCATCAGGACTTGATCGACCGGCTCCAGTCGGACCTTGAATATGTGACGAAATGGTCGATCTGGCGCGACCTGCGGATCATCGTCGCGACCATCGGCGTGCTCGTGCATCACAAGGCCTATTGATGAGTGCGCTGGACCTGACCCTTTTGCTTATCCTTTTCGCCTCCATCGTGGCGCTGCTTTGGCCGTTTCTGTTCTATCCGCTGATCCTGCGCGCTCTGCCTACTAAGCCGGAGGCACTCCGAGCGGGCGCTGCCCCCTCGGCTTCGCTGCTTTTCTGCGCCTATAACGAGGCTGCGGCGATGCCCGAGAAGCTGGCCAACCTCGCAATGTTGAAGTGCCTCCATCCAGACCTGGAGATCCTGGCTTTCGATGATGGATCGTCCGATGAAACGGCGGCCCTGATCGCCGCAGAGGGCGATCTGGTCACGCTGATCCAGGGACCGGGTCGCAGTGGGAAGGCGCATGGCATGAAGCAACTGGCGGCGCGCGCTACAGGTGACGTCCTGATCTTCACGGACGCCAATGTGATGTTGGATGAACGAGCGATCGGCAATCTTCTCGCCCGCTATGCCGATCCGCAGGTCGGTGGGGTGCTCGGCTCGCTGCACTATGTTGGTGAAGGGGACAGCGCGACGGCGTCGGTGGGTTCGCTCTATTGGCGGATCGAGGAGCGTTTGAAGGACGAGGAATCGCGCACCGGCAATGTGCTGGGCGCGGACGGATCGATCTTTTCCATCCGTCGCAGCCTCTATCCCGTCTTCCCCGATAGCGTGCTTGATGACCTGACGGTGTCGATGGCGGTGGTTTTTGCGGGGGCGCGTTTGGTCAAGGCCAGGGATGTTATCGCCAGGGAAAGGCTGGTTGCGGGCAGAGGCGATGAATATCGTCGGAAGGTCCGCATTGCCGCACGGGCCTGGCACACGCATCAGCATCTTCGGCCTGAGCTTCGGCGCATGGGGGCGCTCGACCGTTTCAAATATGCGTCGCGCAAGATCATCAGGTGGTTCGGGGGCGTGTTCATCCTGACCGGTGGGCTTGCGGCCTTGTCGCTAGCGTTGAGAATATCCCCTCTGCTGGCGCTTGCCGCGGCGCTCTTCGCCTTGCTTCTGCTGATGCTCGGAATGCGGGCCAGGTCGGGCCCAATAGCCGCTCTGACAGACATTCTCATCGCTTATGCGGCCACGCTTCAGGGGGTGATAAAGGCCATGTCGGGCCGCACCGTCACCATCTGGAATCCCGCCAAGTCACGCTGATCCCTCTCGCCAAAGGCCGGGCATGATGTATAGGCCCTCCCAATGCTGATCGGAGCCAAGGCGTGATTACTTTCCAGCGGGTGGCAAAGGCCGCCGGCAAGCATCTGACCCGGACCATGCTCGTCTTGCGCAAGGCGATTGGCGCGCGCGCCAATCGGGCGTGCACGGCTTGCGGCCAGTCGGTCGTCGGCTTCTTCCGCTATGGCGACAATGCGGAATGGGGTTGCCCCAACTGTGGCGCCTCGCCACGCGAGCGGCTGATGAACCATCTGATCGCGGAAAAGACTCTCACGGTCCCGGAACAAGGCGCCATTCTGCACATGGCGCCAAATGAAGGCAGCCTGGTCCGTCGCTTTTCGACCGCCGCCGACTATGTGCCAGCCGACCTTGATCCGGCGCGCTATTCCGTTCCGGGCATGCGCCGCGTTGACCTGATGGCGCTGGCCGATGCGGACCGCTATGACCTGTTCTACGCCAGCCATGTCATGGAGCATGTGCCGGACGATCAAGCCGTCCTGCGCAATATCTATCGCGCGCTTAAACCGGGTGGTGAAGCCTGGCTGATCGTGCCGTTGTGGGACAAGCCGACCGAGGACGGCAGTTTCGACATCCCGCCGCGTGAACGGGAACGGCGATTTGGTCAGTGGGACCATGTTCGCCAATATGGGCTCGATTTCGCTGATCGCATCCGGGATGCGGGGTTCCAGCTGGAAGAGATCGACGCAAGCGGCATCGATGCCGACACACGTCATTTCTTCGCGCTCGACGATCGCCTGTTCCGCGCCCGCAAGCCGGTGGGAAGCACCGCGGGGTGAGCGCGCTGCTCGGCAGGACCATCACCAGGATGGAAGGGTCCGCCCGCTTCATCGCGCTCATCAAGCTTGCCAATGTCGGGCTGACGCTGATCTGGGGCTTTGCTGTCACTTATGTTTTCGTGCGTGTCCTGCCGCTGCGCGAATTTCAGGCGTTCCTGCTGCTGGTCGCCTTTGGCAACTTCACCATTTCAGCAGAATTTGGCCTGACCAGCATCATTTATGCCCGGCTGCGGCGCTACTGGCTGGGCCATGGGGAGGGGAGCGCTGATGGCTTCCGGCGTGAGGAGATGGGCGTCCTTTTCCTGTTCCTCGCCATGCTGATCCTTGGCGGTGTCGTGATCCTGCTGGTCGCGCTTGTGGCTGGCGGGCTCGATACGACGATGCCGCTTCTGTTCATCCTCTTCTTCATCTCCGCCTGCATCAACTTGCCCGCCTTGCTCGCCAAAAGAGCGCTGGCGGCGGTGGACGGGAATTTCATCTGGGAGATGCTGGATTGCGTGCGGCGGCTGATGACGATCGCATTGCTGCTGCTGATCCTGAAAGGATTGGACGCGCGCCTGTCGGTTACGCTGCAAATTTTGATCAGCCTGACCGTGATCGGATATGCCATCGCGCTGGTGCATCGCCGGTTGGGGATGACGGCGCAGGACTGGCTCGCCTTCAGTCGGGGTGGGGCGCATGTGCGCACCCATTATCTGCAGGACATCGGTGCCTCTGCGCTGTTCACCATCTCGGAGATCGTGGCCTATAACGCACCCTATTTCACCATAGCGACTGCCGCCCAGGACGCCCGGCCGATGCTGCTCTTCGACTTTTTCTTCAAGATGTCGCGGGCGCTTTCCATGGCGATCCGGGCGATGGTGGAAGCCGCGCTTCCCCGCATAACCCGCGCCTTTCATGCCGGAGAACGCGCTCGACTGCGTCAGTTGCTGATCCGCGCTTTGTCAGTTGCTGTCGTCTTTGCGCTCACCGCCTCGGCTGCGCTCCTGCTGGTCGGGCAGTGGATTTTCACCAAACTCTTTGCGGGCCGCGCCGCAATCGGCATGGTCGACCTGTTGCTGATTGATGGAGCCTTGCTGGCGCTCACCATGATCTGCGTGTCCGTCTATGTTCAGGCGGCGTTGGGACGATTTTCAGATCTGCTCAAGCGCTCGCTACCATTCCTTGCGGGATCGCTTCTCAGCGTGCCGCTGGCCATGCTGTTCGGGGATTGGTTCGACCGGGGGTTCCTCGCGCTCTACGCGCTGACGATGATCCTGGTTGCCGCGCTACACGCGCTTTCCTTACGCCGCCTCCTGGCTGAAACGGCCGCGCGATGAAGGTTGCGATGATCGATCCGTCGCTCTTTACCGGGCGATATGATGACAGTCTGTGCGCGGCCTTGGCCGGCCAGGGCGCTGACGTGGCCCTGTTCGGACGGCCGATGCGCCAGACGGATGCCATCACGCCGGAAGGATATCGCTACGAGCCGCACTATTTCCGGCGGAGCGAGGCGCTGCGCACAAGACTGGGCGAGGGGAAGGCTTTCCGGCTGCTCAAGGCCGCCGAATATGGCACGGATTGCGCTTTTGGTCGGACCAGCGCTCTGGCAGCAGCAGATGTCGCTCATTTCCAGTGGTTGCCGCTCGCGCCCGCCGACCGCCTGCTCCTGCGCCGTTTGAAGGGGCGGGTGGCGCTGGTCCATACGGTCCACAATGCGGATGCCTATCATGCGGATGCTGGTGTGCAGGGCAGGGGATATCGCGCTTTGCTCGACATGTTCGATGCGCTGATCGTGCATGGCGATACGACCCGCGAGGCACTGGAGGCGCAGGGCATCGCTTCGGCGCGCATCCATGTTGTGCCGCACCCGCCGATGCGCCTTGCTTCAGCCGGTGCCGCAGATCTGGCCGCCATCGCCGACCCTTCCGTGCCGCGCTTGCTCTTCTTCGGCACGATCAGGCCCTATAAGGGCGTCGACATATTGATCGACGCATGCCTCTCGCTCTGGCGGGCCGGTCATGTCTTCGAACTGGTCCTTGCCGGGAAACCCTTCATGGACATCGGCCCGCTGCTCGACAGCGTGAACAAGGCGGGCTTTGGCAACCGGCTGATCACCGATCTTGGCTTCCTCTCCGAGCATCGGCTCGACGCCCATATGGCGAAGGCGGATGCCATCATCTTTCCCTATCGCCATATCGATTCCAGCGGTGCGTTCCTTTCGGCCCTGCATCATGGCAAGGCGATGGTGACATCGGACGTGGGCATGTTCGCGGCCCTGCCCGAAGACGTGGCGATCCGTACAACGGCCGGAAATCCAGCCGATCTTGCTCAAGCCCTCTTGCGGCTCTTCCAAAGCCCCGCCATCAGGCAGACGGCTGGCGCGGCGGCACGCGCCTATGGTGAGACTATGGGCAGTTGGAAGGACATGGCCTTGGCAACGATCGGCATCTACCGCTCAGTTATGGCCACGTGCGGATGAGCCGATATGTTCGCGAACTGGCCGACCGCGCGCTGGCGGTGCGCCTCGCCATTGCGGGCCGTGTGCACCAATATCCTGAAATCCAGGCGCTTCGCCGCTTCCTCTCCGCCTTTGCGATCGATTGCGTGTTCGACGTAGGCGCCAACCGCGGGCAATATGCGACCATGTTGCGCAAGGATGCGGGCTTTTCCGGCACGATCCTGTCCTTCGAACCCAATCCCGAGATTTTTGAAGAACTGTCCCGCCGGGCAGCGTCCGATCGCAAATGGCGTGTCTTCAACCTGGCCTTGTCCGACTTCGACGGGCCAGCCAGCTTCAACATCATGGCGGCCGATCAGTTCAGCTCACTCAAGAAACCCTCGGATGAGCAGGATGCGATCTTTGCCGATCGCAATCGTGTCACGCGCACAGTCGAAATGCAGTGCAGGCGGATCGATCGGCTTTTCCCAGAGCTTCAGGCTGAGCATGGCTTTTCGCGCCCCTTTCTGAAGATGGATACGCAGGGCCATGACCTGTCGGTGTGCGAAGGCGCAGGCGCGATGATCTCCAACATGGCGGGCGTGCAAACAGAACTTGGCGTGCGGCCCATCTATGAAGGCGGGGCCAGCTATCGCGCCATGATCGACTGGCTGGGAGAGAGGGGCTTCATGCCGTCGGCCTTCTTCGCCAACAACAAGGGGCATTTTCCCCTCCTCGTCGAAATGGACGGCGTTTTCGTCAACCGGGCGCTGCTCCCGCAAGGAAGCTGATGTACGCGCCACCAGTCCGATCTGTTGATGCCCGGCGCCTATTTCTGGCGGGCGCGATCGGCCTTGCCTTATGGGTGGGCGCGACGTTCCTGTGGCATGTAACCTATCGGCAGGGCGTCAGCCTGGCTGTCATCCTGTTTCTGGATCAGGATTTCCCGGCGCTCCTGGGCGGCCTCTTCCTGATGGCTCTAGCTGCCCCTTTTGCGGAGGGTATGGGATTTCGCCTGCCCAAGCCGCGCGCGCGCGTGATCGTGCCGCTGATAGTAGTTTTCGGCCTAATCGCCTGGGCCGGTCATTATTGGCTGTTCCAGAATTATGCGATCTCGCGCGACGAGGAAGTGGCGCGCTTTGCCGCTGCCTATATGCGCGAAGGCTTGCTCGCCCGACCGATCCCCGCCGAATGGGAGCCCTACCGGCGTGCGATCATGCCGGAGTTTTTCTCTCCCTTCGGCGCCGCAGATTATTGGACCGCCGCCTATCTGCCGGTGAACAGCGCCATCCAGGCGCTGTTCTGGCGGATGGGTGATCCTAATCTTGCGGGTCCTGCACTGTTGATCGCGGGGCTTTTCGCCCTGTGGCGCGTGGCGCTGCATCTCTTTCCGACGCGGGGCGATGCTGTTTGGGTGACAATGCTGCTGGCGTTGTCGTCCACGCAGCTGTGGGTCACGGCGATGACCCCCTATGCCATGACTGGCCATTTCGCGCTCAACATGATCTGGCTCGCGCTGGTCCTGCGGGGGGGCATTGTGGGGCATGTCAGCGCGGGTGCGGTCGCACTGCTCGCCGCAGGGCTGCACCAATGGCATTTTCCGCCGATTTTCATCGCGCCCTTCATCTTGTGGATGCTGTTGTCGCGCCGCTGGGCGGTGGCCGCCTTTCACATCCTCGTCCTGGTTGCCATCGTCATCGTCTGGGCAAAGCTATGGCCGGGTTTCCTCGTCCAACTGCTTGGCCCCGCATCCGATGTACGACCATCCGCAGGGGTCGCGGACAAGGTGGGCAGCTTGTTCGAACGTTTGGGGGACCGGTGGCAGCCACTGGTCAATCTCAGCCGCTTTGCCGCGTGGAATAACATATTGATGGTGCCGCTCGCCGCGTTGGGCGTGACGGCGATGAAGTGGCGCAGCGCGCTCCGAGGCCAGGAGATCGCGCTGCCGCTGGCGCTTGGATGCTTCGCCGGTTGCGCGCTGGCGTTGGCGCAGGGCTATGGCTGGGGGTTTCGCTATGCCCATGGCTTCATCGGGCCGTTCTGTCTGCTGGCGGGGCTTGGATGGGCCCGCTTTCGGCCGGCGGCGATGCGGCCGCTCTATCTGGGCGTCGTGATCACGCTGGTCATGAGCGCCTTTCTGGTCTGGCGGACCCATGTTTTCGTTGCGCCCTATGCCGCCAGCCACCGCATGATCGATGCGTCGCAAGCCGACGTCGTCCTGGTGGACCCGCGCGGCGGTCTGTATGTCACCGACCTGGTACGTGGGCGAGACGGAGTGCCGGGACGGCCGATGGTCATGAACCTCGGCATGCTGACGCTGGAGCAGGTGGACGGGCTTTGCCAACATTATGTCGTGGAGCTGTTCGATCGGGCTGAGTTCCGGCCGCTCGGTGTGCCGCTCGCCCGCTGGAACCTTGGGCGCATGGATGCGCTGCGCGCCCATATGAAAGCGGTGGGCTGCGACAAGCCCGTCCTTCCGCCACTGGTGGAGACGATCGATGAGGCGATGAAAGCTTCGGGCGACGTGCTCTAGGGCTTGCTGCCCTTCATATAGACCCGTTTGCCGCCGATCCAGGTTTCCAGAACCTGCGTGGCCCGTACCTCGTTGGGACGAGCGACGGAAATATCCCGGTCTATCAGGATGAAATCGGCCCGCTGTCCGGGGATCAGGCTGCCGAACCGCTTTTCGGCAAAGCCTGCAAAGGCCGCCTGCCGCGTGTAGCCGTCGAGTGCGGCGTCGAAGCTTACGCGTTGCTGGGGCGTCCATCCGCCAGCGGGTTCGCCCGAGCCGTCTTCCCGACTCATCGCTACTGCCATGCCAGCGAACGGGTTGGGTGTCGTAATCGGTGCGCCCGATCCGAATGCCAGCGGGACCCTGTTGTCGAGCATCGCCTTCCAAGCATAGCCGCCGCTCAATCTCTTTTCCCCCAGACGTCCTACCGATACGCGCCAATCGGTCGCCAACCGCGCGGGTTGCATTGACGCAATGACGCCATTTTGCCCGAAGCGGGGCAGGTCGGCGGGATCGACGATGGCCGCCTGCTCGATCCGCCAGCGCCTGTCGCCCTTGTAGGTCAGCGCGAGCTCCGTGATCGCGTCCAGCACCTCGCTATTCGCTGCATCGCCCGTGGCATCGACGGCGATCTGGAAATTGTCCATCGCCGCGCGGCTCATCATGTTGCGCATCTGCGTCGAGGGGATCAGCGAATATCCACGCTGCCCGGGCGCGTCCGCATAGTCGGCCTTGAGCCACGCCCCGCGCGAGGCCAGCGATCCATCCAGATCCAGCTTCAGCCCGCCCATGCGCAGCCGGTCCTCATAGAGCCATGGCGTAGGCTCGGGTCCCGCGATCAGCACCATATTGTCGAGGCCCTGCGCATAGGAGATGATCCGCACCCGCAGCGCCCCGCGATCAGCCGACCGGCGGAACGCCTGCCAATCCTCAATCGTCGTGCCCATGTCGGCGATGCCGGTGACGCCATTGGCGAGCAGCAACTGCTGCGCCTTTTCCAGCGCGATGTCCCGGTCTTTAGGGGCGGGAGGGGGAACAACACGTTGGATCATGTCCATCGCCTTGCCCACGAACACGCCGGACGGCTTGCCTCCGGCCATTTCGATGCGACCGCCCGCTGGCGCCTTGCTCCCCGCGCTTATGTTGGCGGCCCTTATCGCAGCCGAGTTGGCCCAGCCCGCCTGACCATCAGCGCTTTCCAGCCAGACCGGCACGTCAGCCGTGGCAACATCGAGTTCAGCCGAGGTCGGGGCGCGATTGAGCCCCCAACGTTCCGCGCTCCAGCCCCGCCCGATTATCCATTTCCGCCCACCATTGGCGGCGACATATTCCCTTATCCTTGCCTGCGCCTCCGCCAATGATCGCGTCTCGGAAAGGTCGAGTGTTACCTGCGTCAGCCCCAGCGCCATGACGTGGCCATGCGCATCGATGAGGCCAGGGATCAGCGTCTTCCCGCCGCCATCCAACTGAAAGTCCAGCCCCTTGGGCCAGCTCTCGCCCTTCTTGAGTTTCCTTTTGCGGGGCGGCGCTTCATAGCGGCCCGGCAACAGCCTCTCGACCTTGCCTTCATCGTCGATCAGCAGCGCGCGAAAGCGCACCGTGCGTCCATTGGCGTCGACGGCGATGCCGTTCACATTGTCTATGACGCCGGACGCGAATGCGGGGAACGGCAGAGCGAGCGCGGTGACGGCCGCCAAAAGGACTTGATTCATGCCTTGGTGATCCGCCGGACCAGCGCGCTCGTATCCTGCCGGCTGCCACCCATCGCCTGCACATCGGCATAGAATTGATCGACCAATGCGGTCACGGGCAGGGTCGCACCATTGGCGCGCGCTTCTTCAAGGGCAAGGCCCAGATCCTTGCGCATCCAATCAATGGCGAAGCCGAAATCGAAATTGTCCTGAGCCATGGTCTTCCAACGATTTTCCATCTGCCAACTCTGCGCCGCGCCCCCCGATACAGCTTCGAAGACCTTGTCCAGATCGAGTTCGGCCGCCTGGGCGAAGCGCAGCGCTTCGGAAAGCCCCTGCAGAACGCCGGCTATGCAGATCTGGTTCACCATCTTGGTTGTCTGGCCCGCGCCTGCGCCGCCGACATGCACGATGCGCGCGGCATAGCTTTGCATGACGATCCTCGCCGCTTCGACAGCAGGCCCGGTTCCCCCGCACATGATGGAGAGGCGGCCATTCTCCGCGCCCGCCTGTCCACCTGAAACCGGGGCGTCGACGCAATGCAGTCCCCGGCTTTCGCCTTCGACGAACAGCTGCCGTGCAATCCGCGCGGACACGGTGGTGTGATCTATGAAGAGGCTGCCCGGCTTCATCGAGCGGAATGCGCCTTCCTTGCCGAGGGTCACTTGCGAAAGGTCATCGTCATTACCGACGCAGCTGATCACGATTTCGGCCTCTTCCGCCGCCTTGGCCGGGCTGACGGCGACGGCGCCGCCATAGGCCTCCGCCCATTGCTTCGCCTTGCCGATCGACCGGTTATAGACGGTCAGCTGGTGCCCGGCCTTCGCCAGATGTCCGGCGACGGGGCCGCCCATGACGCCCAGACCGATAAACGCGATATTAGCCATATGCCTCGTACAGTTAGCCGCGTGGCCTTTTGCCATAGGGCGAGATTTCGCCAAGGGCCAGTTCCTTCCGAGCTAAATTTCCGCTAGGGGCGAGCGCATGAACACGTTGAGCAAGATCGAAAGCGCAATGCCGCTGCCCGTAACCGTCGATGACATATTGGCGGCGCGCGTGCGGATTTCGGGCGCGGTCGTGCACACCCCGACGCTGATCAGCCAGACCTTGTCCGACATGCTCGGATGCAAGGTTTACCTTAAGTTCGAAAATCTTCAGTTCACCGCCGCTTATAAGGAGCGTGGCGCGCTCAATCGCCTGCTTCAGCTGGATGCTGCTGCAAAGGAAAAAGGCGTGATCGCCGCATCCGCCGGCAATCATGCACAGGGCCTTGCCTATCACGGCCGCCTCCTGGGCGTGCCCGTGACGATCGTCATGCCAGTGACGACGCCGACCGTGAAGGTCACGCAGACGCAGGGGCATGGCGCGACGGTGGTGCTGCATGGCGAGAAGTTTGACGATGCCAGCACATATGCGCGCCAGCTCGCCAAGGAACATGGGCTGACCTTCGTCCATCCCTTCGATGAACCGGACATCATGGCGGGGCAGGGCACTGTCGCGCTTGAGATGCTGGAGGACGCGCCGGAGATCGACACACTCGTCATACCGATCGGCGGCGGCGGCCTGTTTTCCGGTATGGCCACGGCGGCCAAGGCGATGAAACCTGACATCCGCATCTATGGCGTGCAGGCGGAACTCTATCCGTCCATGTACAGCCACATCAAGCAGACGAACCTGGCCTGCGATGGCGATACGCTGGCGGAAGGCATTGCCGTCAAGCAGCCTGGCGAGCTGACGCGCCGCTTCGTGGAGCGTCTGGCGGATGATGTGCTGCTCGTCGATGAACGCCATTTGGAAGAAGCGCTGAGCCTGCTGCTCCAGATCGAGAAGACGGTGGTCGAGGGCGCGGGTGCGGCTGGCCTCGCCGCGCTGCTGACGCATAAGGAATTGTTCGCGGGCCGTAATGTGGGCCTGATCCTGACGGGCGGCAACATCGATCCGCGCCTTCTGGCGAACGTGCTGCTGCGTGACCTCGCGCGCTCGGGCCGCCTGGCGCGGCTGCGCATCATCCTGCAGGATCGTCCTGGCGCTTTGTTCCATGTCGCGCGCATCTTCGATCAGGAAGCGGTCAACATCCTGGAACTGTCGCACCAGCGTATCTTCACCAATCTTCCGGCGAAGGGCCTCAGCCTGGATGTCGAATGTGAAACGCGCGATGGCGAGCATCTCGACCGTCTGATCACGGCGCTCAAAGCCGCTGGATATGAGGTCGCGCCGATCGAGGTTGCGTGATTTGCGCCTTGATCCGGGGCGGCGCATTTTTCGTGGTAAATAACCTTTTCACGGACGGCTGCGGGCGTCATAGTCTGTCCATGACTCAAGTTTGGCGCAGCGTTTTGACGGAGACCGTGGCGTGAGCGCACCATTTCGTTTCCCGCGCTTCTTCGTGACGAACCCCAGCCCGTGCCCCTACCTGCCGGGCCGCAGCGAGCGTAAGGTTTTCACTGAACTGAACGGCGACAATGCGTCGGAATTGAATGACGCGCTTGGCCGCATTGGTTTCCGCCGCAGCCAGAACGTCGCCTATCGGCCGAGTTGCGCCGACTGCTCCGCCTGTGTTTCGGTGCGTGTGGTGGCGGGCGAATTCACGCCCAACGCCACGCAGCGCAAGCTCATCCGTCGCAACAGCGACCTGGTCGTGACGGCTTGCAAGCCTTGGTCGACCGAAGAACAGTTCGAACTGCTCCAACGTTATCTCAAGGCGCGCCACCCCGGCGGCGGCATGACCGAGATGGACGAGATGGATTTCGCCGACATGGTCGAACAGACTCCGGTCGAAAGCCATGTGGTCGAATATCGCGAGCCGGGCAGGAATGGCCGCCCCGGCAAGCTGATCGGCGCATGCCTCACCGACCGGCAGGGCGATGGCCTGTCGATGATCTACAGCTTCTTCGATACGGAGCTGGAGCATCGCAAGGGCCTCGGCAACTTCATCATCATGGATCATATCCTGCGCGCCGCGAAAGCCGGTCTGCCCTATGTGTATCTCGGCTACTGGGTCGAAGGTTCGCAGCGGATGCAATATAAGGTCCGCTATCGTCCGCTCGAAAAGTTGAGCCGCAGCGGCTGGGTCCGTTTCGACCCGATGGAGCAGGATCGGGCCATTCAAGGCGTTCTGCCGCGCGACGAACCGCCGCTGCCGATCGAACTGGCGGGCATCTTCCGGAAATGATGATTGTTCGGAGCGCTTTTGGCGCTTCTTTAGGACCTATTTCGCGACAAGCGTGACAGCCTCGATCTTGTTGCCGTCGGGATCACGGACGAATGCGCCATAATAGTGCGCATCATAGTTCGGCCGCACGCCCGGCGCTCCCTCGTCCGTTCCGCCCAGTTCCAGCGCCAGCCGATGAAACTCCCGCACGGTGTCCCGGTCGGCTGCCTCGAAACAGATATGGACGCCGTTCCCGGATGATGCCCGTTCTCCATCCACCGGCGTTTCCACGCTGAACACCACGTCCGTGACGCCATAATCTAGCGAATGCGGATAGTCCCGGACGCTGCGATATCCCAGTAGCGCCATCAGCGGGTCATAAAAGGCCCGTGCGCGTTCGACGTCATTGGTTCCAACCGACACATGATGAAGCATGTCTCGCCTCCCGGTAGCCATGGTTTGCTGCCAGGCTAAAACCGCTGACTCAGGCTGTGGTTGCGTTGGTCGCCCTGACGACGCGTGTCGGTTAGCGGGGATCGATCACTATCGTCGTGGTTGTCGCCCCGGGATAATAATAGCCGCCAGCGATGTAGCCGGGAGCCTGCGTCGTCGTCACCATCGGTGCTCCGGGACCGCTGTGATGAACCACGGCAGGCGGTGCTGAATAAGGCGGAGCGTCATAGTCGACACCGTAGTTGCTCCGCGCTTCGCCTTCGAAGCGGCCCTCATATTCGCCGCTCATTGTCCGGCCGTTCTCATCGCGCCAGGTTCCGGTCCAGCGCCCCTCATGTTCATGAGGTGGCGGAGGAGGGCTGTCATGCGCGGTCACATCGTCATCATAGGGGACGCCCGGCCGTGCGCGATCACCATCTTGAGCATCCCAATCGACGTTGCTGCGATAGTCGCGCACACGTCCGTGATCGTCGACCATCACCGCATCATCATAATAGCGGGACCAGCCATATCCGGCGACCGGTGCCGGAAGGCCATAGCTGCCATGATCTCCGACGCGATAGGCGGGGCGGGTCCAGTAGGAAGGCAGGACATAGCCCACCACCGGCTTCCTGTAGGCACCCCACCCGCCCGGCGCATACCATCCTGCGAACCAACGGCCCTGAACGCGCGGACCCCAGCGATGAACGACGGTCCCGCGATGCATCCCGGCATGAACAGAGCGCGCGCCGGAAAAGCCTTTGCCCATCATCGGGAGCGCTGCGCCGCTGCCACTTGCCATTGCCGGTGTGGCAAGGCCGACAGCAAGGCCGGTGCCTGCCAGCATGATGCTCCAGATCCGCATGCGAAACTCCCCGTTGTTCAAGGCCGCCCCATGCGCAGCCGCGATGTTAACGGTTGGTTTAGCATGATGATCCATCCCGATCCACGCGGGTGGAGGGCGAAGCCTGTCCCGAAACGAAGCAGCTTTCAGGCCAGGCGCTTGCCGATCCGTGCCATGATCATCTCCAGCCCCTCCCGGTCGGCAGCATCGAACCGCGCTGGGGTGGGGCTGTCGAGGTCAAGCACCGCGACAACCTGGCCATTCACCTCAACCGGCACCACGATCTCCGAAGCACTTGCCGCGTCACAAGCGATGTGCCCCGGGAAAGCATGAACATCCTCGACCAGTTGTGTCTGCCCTGAAGCTGCTGCCGTACCGCAGACGCCGCGGCCCAAGGGTATGCGGATGCACGCAGGCTTGCCCTGAAAAGGCCCGAGCACCAGTTCGCCGCCTACCATGCGATAGAAGCCCGACCAGTTGAGGTCCGGCAGAAACTGCCAGATCAGGGCAGCGACATTCGCCATATTGGCGATCGCGTCGGGTTCATCATTCGTCACCGCTTCCGCAGCGGCCAGCAGATCCTTAAAGAGCGTCGCCTTGTCCCCATCGGCCGGGGCGTTGAAGTCGTACATCGGAGGTCCTCAATCCAGCCGCACCTTGCCACGGCCTTGTTTCACTGAACTGCGCGCCTTCTTGGCGTCGACGCGGCGCGCTTTGGCCGCCTTGCCCGGCTTCGTGGCGATCCGTTTCGCATCGCGCTTGTAGGCCTGCGCAATCATCTCGGCCAGCCGTTCGCGGGCGTCCTGGCGATTGGCCTCCTGCGTGCGGAAACGCGACGCCTGGATGACGATCTCTCCGCCGGAGGTCAGGCGCGACCCCGCCAGTTCCTTCATTTTCCGATATGCATGCACCGGCAATCCCAGCCGGTATAGATGGACCCGCAGTTGAACAGCCGTAGCGACCTTGTTGACATTCTGCCCGCCGGGACCGCCGGCAGTGATGAAACGCTCCTCCAGCGCTTCTTCGGGAATGTCAAAGTCCGGCATCGTCCAGATACTCCGGCCCGAAACCCGCCGCCGCGAAGGTGGAGGGCAGGGGAGCGGTCGCCTCCGCCGGGGCCTTATTCCCGCGCGGGATGCTGAGGAAACGGCTGTGCAGCAGCATCGGTCCCTCGCCCCTCCCATATACCGGGTCCCCCGCGATGCCGAAGCCAAGGCCATGCAAGGCATGCGATCGAATCTGGTGAGTCCGGCCGGTGCGCGGCGTGAAAATGACCATGGCGCGCCCATCCTTGACCGCCAATTTGCGCCACTCGGTCACGGCCGACTTGCCGTCCTTCGCTGCGATCATTCGCCATCCCTTTGCAGCGCTGCTGACCTTCTTCAGCGAAAGCTCGATGACGCCGCTATCGGGCTCCGGCACGCCGTCCAGCACCGCAACATAGCGCTTGCTGACAGTGCCCGCCTCGAACTCGGCAGCATAGCGTTTGTGCGCCTTGGGATTGCGCGCCAGCAACAGGCAACCGCTCGTGTCCCGGTCCAGCCGATGCACTGGCAGTGGCCAGCGCTGAAAACCGAATGTCAGCGATGAGAGATGGTTCTCCAGGCTCAACGAACCGTCGCGCGGCGCATCGACCGGCAGTCCGGCAGGCTTGTCGAGGATGATGGCTTCACCATCGATGAAGAGAACTCGGTCATGCAAAAGGGACAAGGAGTGATTCCCGAAGCAGTTGGAAAGATTGACGCGCGGCCTGCGTCCTATAGGTCGTGGTAGCCATGGAGAACAGGGGGCACGAGGTCCAGCAAAAGTCCGCACGGCCGAAACACGCTCAGGGTGGCGGTCGGCTCGAATGGATCGATGTTGCGCGCGGCATCGGCATCATCGCCGTTGTCGCGGGGCATGTCTGGACCAAAGGCCCTTTCCGGGACGCGCTCTACAGTTTTCACATGCCCCTCTTTTTCCTGCTCTCCGGCATGCTGTCCCGGCCGCAGCCCCCTGGACGTTTCGCGCTGCGGCAACTGTCGTCGCAGATGCGCCCCTATGCGGCGTTCCTCGCATTGCTGATCGTCGCGGATCAGATTATCGAGCCGATGAAGGGGCAGCGGCCCATTTTCAACCAATGGCCACAGGATCTCCTGCCGATCCTGCTCGGCGGGTCATGGCTACGCGGGCCCTATACCATATTCTGGTTCGTGCCTTGCCTGATGGTCTCGCGCATCCTTTTCAATGCGTTGCTTTCCCGCTGGCCAGATCCGCTGGATCGCCGATGGTTGATCACGATCATTCCCGCAATTGTGTGCGCATATGCGGTGGGAGAGATGACGAAAACCTCTGTGCTGGGATTGCTCACCGTTCCAATGGCGTTCGTGCTGCTGTGGGTGGGTGCGGCGTGGCAGCTGGTGCAGTGGGAGCGATGGATGTGGTTGCCATTGGGTGGGATCGGACTGGCGGGATTGTCAGGACTGCTCCCCACGCTCAACATGAAGGCTGCCGATTATGGTCTGCCCATCTTCTCGCTGGCTTCGGCGGTCGCTACATCGGTGCTGATCTTTCGCATATCCGTCCATCTCGCGCCCTATGGCGGTTGGTTGGCAGCGGTGGGGAGGGCGTCGCTCGTCATCATGTATCTGCATGTCGCGGTGATCCACTATCTCTCGCCGCATCTCGATGAACCTTGGCTGCTGCTGAATGCGTTGCTGCTGCCGACCGGCATCTATTATCTGCTGCGCGCCACCCCTGCCGCTCGCCGCCTTTTCCTCTGAAAAAAAAGGGGCCGGCGCACCCATCCCGCGCACCGGCCCCAATGTTGCGCCTTGCGACCCAAGGCTCAACCGCTGCACCGAGAGGGGGAGTGCAGCAAATGTCTAGCCGTGCAGCTTGATAGCCGTCTCCGCGATCCGCTTGCCCTGATAACGGGCACCTTCCAGTTCATCCTCGTCGGGCTGGCGGCTACCATCGCTATGCGCGATGGTCGTCGCGCCATAGGGTGCGCCGCCGCGAACCTTGTCGACGCCCATCTGGCCGGTGTGGCCATAATCCAATCCGACGATCACCATGCCGAAATGCAGCAAGTTGGTGATGATCGAGAATAAAGTCGTCTCCTGCCCGCCATGCTGGCTGGCGGTCGATGTAAAGGCGCCGCCGACTTTGCCGTTCAGCGCACCCCGTGCCCACAGCCCTCCGGCCTGGTCCAGGAACGCCGCCATCTGGCTCGACATACGGCCAAAGCGCGTGCCGGTGCCGATGATGATCGCGTCATAGTCGGCCAGTTCAGCGACGGACGCGATCGGAGCCTGCTGATCGAGCTTGAACCCGGCATTCTGCACGACTTCCAGCGGGGCCGTCTCCGGCACGCGCTTGATATCGACCTGCGCTCCGGCAGCGGACGCGCCTTCCGCCACGGCTTTGGCCATCGTTTCGATGTGGCCATAGGATGAGTAATAGAGGACCAGCACCTTTGCCATGACGAGTCTCCAATCTTGTTAATGCATTGAACGGAAAAAGGTTTCTTGAGGGGTTTGGCCGCCCGCCACGCCAGGGGGTGGGGCAGGGCGGGCGGCCGTAGGCTCCACAGCGGAGCCTATTCGCTGTCTACCAACACGATTTCACTGTCCTCGATCGCGGTGATCGTGATGGGCTGTCCGCCGAGGATCGCAGCTCCATCGCGCGCTTCGAACGTCTGGCCATCGATTTCGATGCGCCCAGTCGCGGGAACGAGGTACAGGTGACGTCCCTCAACGCTTTCATAGGTGACGCTCGTGCCAGCCTTCACCGTCCCGCCCAGCAACCGGGCGTCGGCACGGATGCGCAGTGCTTCCTGATCCTCGGCATAGCCGCTGGCGAGCACCACCAGCTTTCCGGAGCGATCGTCCCTGGGAAAGGGCTTCGCGCCCCAGCTCGGGGCGTCGCCCTGCGCCTTGGGGATGATCCAGATCTGGAACAGGGTGGTCGTCTCGTCCTCCAGATTATATTCGGAGTGACGGATGCCGGTGCCTGCGCTCATCACCTGGACGTCACCTGCTTCCGTGCGTCCTTTGTTGCCCAGGCTGTCCTGGTGCGTGATCGCGCCCTTGCGGACATAGGTGATAATTTCCATGTCGCGGTGCGGGTGCGGGGGGAAACCGGTGTTCGCCGCGATCTCATCATCGTTCCATACGCGGATCGCGCCCCAACCCATGCGATCGGGATCAAGATAATTGGCGAAGGAAAAATGATGGCGCGCATTCAGCCACCCATGGTCGGCATGGCCGAGGCTGTCGAATGGACGGCGTTCGATGCGGTTTGCTGCGGTGGTGTTCATTGCTGTGCCTTTCCTTGGCGGGTAACCATTCCCGCTTGCTTTCGACCTATTTAGCGATAAGGATTGTTTCTTAAATCAGCAGTGTCGAAACGGATTGTTTCCTTTATGCGCCTTCCTGATCTCGAAGCCTGGGCGATGTTCGCTGCGGTCGTTGAGCATCGCAGCTTCACTGACGCGGCAAAGGCGCTCAGCATATCGAAGGCAACAGTTTCAAAAGCCGTCACGCGCCTTGAGCAGCATCTCGAAACCAGCCTGTTCAACCGCACGAGCCGCCGCCTTGCGCTGACCGAAAGCGGAAAGCGTCTGGCCGCCCATGCTGCCCGTATTCTCGAAGAGGGCCAAGCCGCCGAAGAGGCGGCGCGGCAAGACACGGCAGAATTGTCCGGCACCATCCGGCTAGGCGCGCCGATGACGTTCGGGCTTCTCCGCATCGCGCCGCTGATTGCCGAGTTTGCCAAGCTTCACCCTGCCGTCGATGTTGATCTTCACCTTTCAGACGCGCGGATCGATATGGTCGAGATGGGGCTCGACGCCACCCTTCGTATCGCGGACATGCCGGACAGCTCATTGCGGGCGCGGCGGCTGGGCGACGTCAAGCTTCACGTCATCGCCTCGCCTTCCTATCTCGCGGAGCGGGGACGTCCTACCCATCCTTCCGACCTCGGCGCCCATGACTGTCTTTGCTATTCCAACGCCCCAACGCCTGACGTCTGGCGTTTTTCTGGACCGGGGCAGCAGAATGTCGTGATCCAGGTCAGGGCGCGCATTACCGTGAATAGCGGTGACGCGATGCTGCCCGCGTTGAAGGCGGGGATAGGTATCGCCCGGCTGCCCGACTTCATCGTCAGCGATGGCCTCGCATCAGGCGAATTGGAGGAGGTGCTGGTCGACTGGAGACCTTCGCCCCTCGGTCTGCACTTGGTCACGCCACCCTCGCGTTTGCGCCCCGCGCGGGTTGAAGCGCTGCTTGATTATATTACTCGCCATCATGGCTGCTAGGGTTCGTTGCGCAGGTGAATCCATCTTGACTCGAAATGAATCACTTCACCGGAAAATCTTTGGAAATAGATTCAAATTCCCGCGACTCGCGCATTTCTGCGGGTTAGCGAAAAATTAACCTTTGTCCTTCAGAAGTTTTTTGGTTAATGAATTGGAGCAGACGCCGTTCTTAGGGGTTGACGGGATCTGCAAGGACAGGGGCTTCAATATGCGCGTTCTGCTAATAGAAGATGAACCGACCACGGCCAAGGCGATCGAGCTCATGCTCACGACCGAAGGCTTCAACGTCTACACTACCGACCTTGGCGAGGAAGGGCTCGACCTGGGCAAGCTGTATGACTACGACATCATCTGCCTCGACCTGAACCTGCCGGACATGCACGGATATGACGTGCTGAAAAAGCTCCGCGCCGCCAAGGTGCAGACGCCGGTTCTCATCCTTTCTGGTATCGCGGAGATGGATAGCAAGGTTCGCTCCTTCGGTTTCGGCGCCGACGATTATGTCACCAAGCCTTTCCATCGCGAAGAACTGATCGCGCGGATTCACGCCGTGGTCCGCCGCTCCAAGGGGCATTCGCAGTCCGTCATCCGCACGGGCAAGCTGGCCGTCAATCTCGATGCCAAGACCGTGGAAGTCGATGGCAACCGCGTCCACCTGACCGGTAAGGAATATGCGATGCTGGAGCTGCTTTCGCTCCGCAAGGGCACGACGCTGACCAAGGAGATGTTCCTCAATCATCTTTACGGCGGCATGGACGAGCCTGAACTCAAGATCATCGATGTTTTCATCTGCAAGCTGCGCAAGAAGCTGGCGCTCGCTTGCGGTGGCGACAACTATATCGAAACCGTCTGGGGCCGCGGTTATGTGCTGCGCGATCCTGATGAGGCGGAAGAGATTGCGACCAAAGTCGCCTGAACCAATATTTTCTAGCTGCTGAAAAAGGCCGGTGATCCATAATGGGTCGCCGGCCTTTGCGTTGGTACTGCGCTCACGTCCGCCCCGAACCATGTGGAAAAGGGCCAGCGATCCTTGTGGATCACCGGCCCTTCCATGTCAGGCGAATTAGGGGCGGAGGAAAGGGCTTAAAGCCTCAGGTGGGGGAACCGCCCCTTAGGGGTCAATTGTCCGCCTGATTGGAAGACGTGCTTTCACTGGAGCCCGCGGCTTGTCCGCTTCCAGACAGTTGGCCCGTGGCATTCAGCGCGGCACTTCCATTCAGAACGCCACCGCCGCTTCCAGCAGGTTGCGCGGCGCTGGATTGGGCCGTCCCGGCAACATCGCCAGCTGCCGATCCTGCACCATTAACGGCGCCGCTGGCCCGATTGCGTGCTGCGTCGGCCGTTGCGCTTGCTTTTCCCTGTGCCGCCGCGCCAGCGGTGACCGCACGATCTCGCACGGCGCCCGCCGACTGGCTCGCACCATCGCGAACGCCACCGACGGCATTGGCCACGTCATTGGTGCCCAACGTGTCTGCAGTCAGGCTGCCGCTTGCCGATCCGCTGGCAGAGCCCGAAGCATTTGCGCCGCGGCTTTTGCCCTTGCGGCTGACTGACCCAGCAGCAGCACCGTCGACGCGGCCTGAACCCGACCCGCCAGCCGACACACGGCCATTGTTGAGGTCAACGCTGCGATCAATGCCAATGCCGCCCGAGCCGTTCAATGTTCCGCCCAGCGATCCGCCAACGCCACCCAAAGTGCCGCCAAGGCCTCCACCCAAGCCGCCTCCGCCGCCAAGCAGCTGAGCAGACGCAGGAGCCGCGCTGAGGGCGGCGAGGCAAGCCGTGGCAAGAATGATTGTCTTCTTCATCGATCGTCTCCTTGTTCATTGTCGATCCGATGAAAGGAGAACGGGATCGGGATGCGACTTAATCCCAGGCGCCTCGACAAATTAAACAAATAACTGAAAATCAATTATTATTTCTGCATTCGCCGCAGATGATGCCATGGCCGAATGCTTTGCTGGGCCCCGCCTTCGCTTCTGCGATCAGCCCATTCAAGCTGCCTTTCGCCACCAGCCGTCCTGCAACGAGGGGCGCCGCGAAAGAAGTCCCTCTAACCCGGCCTTTTCCGCCATCGGTGCGGGCCGCATACATGTCGGCGCCAGGCGCTGCGAAATCGACGTGCCGTGCGCGGCCTGCTTCCGGCAGCAATCGGCCCCGGCCATCGACCCCCGTTACAGCCACGACGTCGGGATAGGATGCTGGATAGGCGGGAGGGGCAGCCGGGCCGTCATTGCCCACAGCAGCCACGATCCTGACCCCCTTGTCCCGCGCAAGACGGATCGCGCCTGCCAATAACGGGTTGCTGGGGCCCACCAAGCTTACCGTTACCACCTTCACCCCACGCGCGGCCATCCATCCCAGCGCGCGTACGATCGCAAATGCGCTGCCGCCGGCGGGATCGTCACCATAGACGTCTGCCACCAGAAGCGGCGTGCCGGGCGCTGCCCCCCGGATGGCGCCCGAACCGCTGATCAGGGATGCCACGGCCGTACCATGCGCACTGGCCCGGGGGGCGCCCCGTGCGAAGCCGCGCTGCTCGATCGCACCGGGGAGTGACGCGTGGCGGGCCACGCCCCCGTCAATGATTCCGGCAGCAGGCGATGTTACATTGGAGCCGCCCGCCAGAGCTGCTCCTTTCAATTTTGGTGCGGCACCTCCGGGAAAATAGAGATTGTCCGCGCTCGCCTCCGCTTCCGGCGCGATGGACCGGACCTGCTTCAGCGCGCTGGCTAGGCTCCGGCCAGCCGGTATCGTCAGCCGTGCGAGCGGCAGGCCGATCCCTTCGACAGTATCGCTCGCTACAGAATATCCCGCGCGACGAAGCGCTTCGATGCTTGTTGGACTTGCCCCCATCAGCAGGACGACGCCACGCCGTGCCACTTCCTGCCTGTCGTCCAGTTCGACGCTGTCACGATGCCGCCGGAGCAGGTCAGCAATCCGCGCTGTCCTTTCTGCCACCAGGCGCTCCGCAAGCCTGGCCGGGGAAAGCCGATCCAGTCCGCCACGATCTAACGCGCGATCGGCATTATCAAGCAGTTGGGGAACGGCATTGTCGATCGAACCCAATGCGCCACCGGGGGACGGCAGCAATTGCGCCTGAGCAGCCGGGCCCGTCAGCAGAAACCCAACAATGATCAAGGAACGATGCATCTTCATCTCAATCTCTTCACCCTCGCAGGGCCTGGGAGCAAAGCCCCCTGTCCTTTCGCATTCATCATGACCCATCGCGAATTAATTTCCGCTATATCCAACTCGTCTGGGATGAAACGCGCGAAGCCAGCCGTTTCATCCCTGAACATGAGATGGAGAACGGATGTCGTTTGAGAGCGATCTGTTGGCGATCCTTCCCCGGCTACGCCGCTTCGCCGTCAGCCTTTCGCGGGATCGCGCCGATGCGGACGATCTCTGCCAGGCTGCGCTGGAACGAGCGCTGAGGGCGCGCGACCAATGGCAGCCGGGGACAAGGTTGGACAGCTGGATGTATCGTATCATGCGCAATCTCTGGATCGATGAAGGCCGTTCGCGTCAACGTGCTTTGCGAACCTTTGCGCCGGAAGAAGCCGGGCAGAATGTCGGCTATGCGGGGGACCATGACGTGGAAGCGCATATGACCCTCTCCGATGTCGATCGGGCCATGCAGGCGCTTCCCGACGAACAGCGGGAAGCCATCGCCCTCGTTCTCGTGGAGGGGCTGTCATACAAGGAAGCGGCCGAAATCTTAGGCGTCCCGATGGGCACATTGACGTCACGTCTGGTCCGCGGTCGCGGAGCCCTTATCGAACTGTTGGGAGAAGCGGCATGACCGACATTGACGAAGCCATGCTGATCGCCTGGGTTGACGGAGAATTGGACGAAGTGAGCCGCCGCCGTGTCGACCGCGCCATCGCGGAAGATCCGGCGCTCGCCCAGCGGCTAGCGGCGCATCTTCAGCTAAGGGAACGCCTCTCTGGCCATTATGCGCCGGTCGAAGCGGAGCCGGTTCCACCGGGCATGCGGGCCCTGCTTGAAGAATGCGGCAAGATCATCCCGATCGGCCACTCATCAGCACCCCGGCAGCGGAAACTGTGGATAGGCGGCGCAATCGCGGCAAGCCTTGTGCTCGGCCTTGGAATAGGCCGCATGTCCCATGGTCCAACTGGGCCGATAGGGTTGAGCGATGGCATCATGATGGCGAAAGGCAACCTTGCGTCGGCGCTGGAAACCCAGCTCGCCTCTGCTCAACAAGACGCGCCCATCCGCATCGGTCTCAGCTTCAAACGGCGAGGCGGCGGGTGGTGCCGCAGCTTCGAAGGCAGCATCATGTCGGGCGTCGCATGCCGGGAAAGGGACGGGTGGCAGGTTGAGCAGTTGGTCGCCGCAGGGTCTCGATCTACGGAGTATCGTCAGGCTTCGTCGACAGACGAACGGGTCACCTCAACGATAGATGCCTTGATGGAAGGCGCTCCTGCCGACGCCGCGCAGGAAGCTGCCGCCCGGGCGAGCGGATGGCGGTAGCTTCAGTTCAGGTTTGCAGCAGCCAGCGATCGGTGCCTTGAAGACCGATCGCTGTCAGCTTGCCGCTCTTCCAGGCGCCCGTGTCTATGCCGATCCGATTTGCCTGCTCATCAACCTCAGTGGAGATGCTGTGGCCATGAACGACCATGTAGGGATGGGGCTGCCGGTCATGCAGAAATTCCGCCCTGATCCAGCGCAGGTCGGCTGCTTCCTGTTCTTCCAGCGGCAGTCCTGGCCTGATCCCGGCATGAACGAAAAGGTAATCGCGCATGACCAAGCTATCTTCAAAGGCGTCCAGGAAATCGACATGCTCGCGCGGCACATGCCGCAGCATCCATGACGCCATATCGCCATCGGTCATCGCTGCCCCGATGCCGGGTTCCAGGCCATAGCTCTCCAGCGTTGCTATACCGCCGATACGGCGGCAATAGGCCGCGAACTGCGCACTGCCGCGCGCGGCGCCAACGAACACTTCCTCATGGTTGCCCTTGATCAGGTGGACGTTGCGCGAAGCACCAGCGAGCGCCATAGCGCGCTCGATGACTGCGGCGGACTGCGGACCGCGATCCATCAGGTCGCCAAGCAGGACGAGATGGCAGGGCAGGGGAGCGCGAGCCCCATCGTCCTGTTCGATCAGTTCCAGCAACTGCTCGAAAAGGTCCAGCCGCCCATGAATGTCACCGATCGCATAGACCCGCCGGTCCGAACCGATATCCGGCACGAATGACGGCGCAGGCTGCGATCTGGAGCGGAAAAATCTAAACATCGCGCCCCATCCTCGCACAGCGTCTAGAGTCGAGGCAATGTGACGCCTTGCTGCCCCATATATTTGCCAGCGCGATCAGCATAGCTGACCTCGCACGGTTCATTGCCCTTGAGGAACAGGAACTGGCACGCCCCTTCATTGGCGTAGATTTTCGCTGGCAGCGGCGTGGTGTTGGAAAATTCCAGCGTCACATGGCCTTCCCAGCCGGGCTCAAGCGGCGTCACATTCACGATGATGCCGCACCGCGCATAGGTGGATTTGCCAAGGCAGATCACCAAGACGTCGCGCGGCACCCGGAAATATTCGACCGTCCGGGCGAGCGCGAAGCTGTTGGGCGGAATGATGCAGCATTCTGTCTTGCGATCGACAAAGCTGTTCGCCGCGAAATCTTTCGGGTCCACGACCGCGCTGTCGACATTGGTGAAAATCTTGAACTCGTCCGCGACCCGAGCGTCATATCCATAAGAAGAGAGGCCATAGCTGATGCAGCCGTCACGACGCTGATTTTCCACGAACGGCTCGATCATTCCATGGGACATGGCCTGCTCGCGGATCCACTTATCGGACAAAATCGACATGGTTTTTCTTAGCTCTTGCTGGGAGGAACAAGCCCCAAGTCATTGGGACCGAATGAGAAAGGAAGAAGTTCGGTGACGCTGTGGTGAGCAAAGGACCCGCCATCGGCAGCGGCACAATAAATCGCGATCGGCCGTCCGGCTACCTGCTCTGCTTCATTGAGGATCTGCCGGCACCGGCCGCAGGGTGTCACCGGTGACGCGTCGCCTCCGGCAACCGCGATGGCTTCTATGTCGGCCAGCCGTCCCTGCGCGTTCACCGCCGCAACAGCCACCGTTTCCGCGCAAAGCGAAAGCCCGAAGCTCGCATTCTCGAAATTCGCGCCGACGATAATCTCACCGCCAGCTAACCGCACCGCAGCACCGACGGCAAAGCGACTATATGGTGCATAGGCATTGCCCCGCGCCGCGCGCGCGGCCTCGATCAAGCTTTCGACATCCGCTTCCATGCTCATGGCGCTACCACGCCCCATCTCACCGGACCATCGACGCCATCGATATGGCGCATGTCATTCGCCGTCCACATCACCCATCGCCGGGTGGCATAGTCTGGCGGGAAGAAATTGCCGTCCAGCCACAGCGTCCGGTTTATGCCCGACGCGATGTCATATTCCTCCTCGAAAGCCTTCGAGATGTTGAGGAGGACGGGCTTTCCGGCATTGCTCTCGACCAGATTGACCAGCGTATTGAGTTCCGACAACACGGCGTCCCGCCCCGGCCGCGCAACGCAGTTCGGATCGAAGTCCAACCGGATCACCGGGGGCAGGGCGGCATTGTCGCGCGGTACGGTCGTGATGAAACGTGTCGCCTGACCTGCAGCCCGACTGCACAGGCTGAAATCCAGCACCGCGCCATAACGCAGCCCCGACGATCGCGCCGCAGACCAGTTCCGTGCAAAGGCAGGATCGCGGCCGTCCTTCCCCTTTGCCGCGCGGATATAAGCGAAATCAACGCCATTCGCGGCCAAGGTGCCCCAATCGATCGCGCCCCCGTCGGCGGTTACCGCCACGCCCTGAACCGGATAGACATCGCGCCCCGGCGCCCAGCGGCAGGCATAGACCCACGCGCCCGCCACCAGCAGAACGATGACAGCCGCGCCCGCAAGGATGCGGACCAGAAACTGGCCTGAAGAATGCTGGCGAATGTCCCCTTACCCCTTGATGTGCAGCACGCAGATCAGCGTGAACAGGCGTCGTGCCGTGTCGAAATCGACCTTGATCTTGCCCTCCAGCCGCTCGATCAGCATTTCCGCTGCGTCATTGTGAATGGCGCGGCGCGCCATGTCCACCGTTTCGATTTGCTGGGGCGAAGCGTTGCTGATCGCCTGGTAATAGCTGTCGCAGATCGCGAAATATTCCCGGATCGGTCGGCGGAACCGGCCCAAGCCCAGGATGATCGCCTCCAGCGGCTCGCCATCCTCCCGTTTGATCTCGATCACCAGCCGCCCGTCCTCGACGCGCAGCAGCACCCGATAAGGCCCGCCATAGCCATCGCCGTGGACGCGCTGAGGCGCGAAAAAATTGTCTTCAAGCAGGTCGAAGATGGCGATCCGCCGCTCCTGCTCGACGTCCGCGTTGCGCCAAAGGATCGTGCGCTCGTCAAGCGTGATGTCTATGATGCGCGGGTCGGTCATGAGTCCCTAGTCCCTGCTTGCGCGGCCGTTGAAAAGCAAGGGGGAGTTCTCCACAGCTTTGCAGGATCTGCCGTAGCTTGCCCCTTGCGCAGCCGGGCTGCTGGCGCGATGAGGGGGGGATGGTCGAATTGGTGCAAATGAATCCTGTCATGGAAGCAGGCATGCCTGAACTCCCCCGCAACGTGGAGGCTGAGGCGGCGTTGCTTGGCGCGCTGATGATCGACAACCGCATCGCCGAGGACATCCAGCTCAAGCTAAAGGCCGAGCATTTCTTTGAGCCTCTGCATGGCCGCATCTACGAAGCGGTCATGAAGCTGGTCGAGCGGGACATGGTGGCCAACCCCGTCACGCTCAAGCCGCTGCTGGAACAGGACCCGGCGCTCAAGGAGTTGGGCGGCGTCGGCTATCTGGCGCAATTGACCGGGAATGGCGCCGCGCTTCTCGGCGCGCGTGACTTCGCAACCCAGATTTACGACCTTGCTCTTCTTCGTCAGCTTGTGAATGTTGGCCGAGAACTCGTTGAAAATGCGCTGGATACGAGCGAAGATGTCAACCCACGCGAACAGATAGAGCAGGCGGAAGTCGCGCTCTACAAAGTCTCGGAAGGGGAGGGAGAAACCGGATCGGTCAAGAGCTTTGCGACTGCCACCACCATGGCGGTCCAGGTCGCCGAGCGCGCGCTCAACAGCGGCGGGCACGTTTCCGGCATCACCACCGGCCTCACCAGCCTCAACGAAAAGATCGGCGGCCTCCACAATTCGGATCTTATGATCCTCGCCGGGCGTCCAGGCATGGGCAAGACCTCGCTCGCCACCAATATCGCTTATAATGCGGCGTCCCGCTGGATGCGTGACCATGCGGACGGCATCCCGCCTGAAAAGAATATGGGTGCGAAGACCGCCTTCTTCAGTCTGGAAATGTCCGCCGATCAGCTCGCAACACGCGTGCTGGCCGAACAATCGGGCATTAGCGGCGAAGCGCTTCGCATGGGCAAGATCAGCCGCGCCGACTTCCAGAACCTGTCCCGCGCCGCGCGGGAGCTACAGGAACTGCCCCTGTTCATCGACGACACACCGGGCCTGACGATCGCTGCGCTGCGCACCCGCGCGCGCCGATTGAAGCGGCGTCATGACATCGGCCTCGTCATCGTCGACTATCTTCAGCTGCTGCAAGGCAGCGGGCGGGGCAGTGATAACCGCGTGCAGGAAATTTCGGAAATTTCCCGTGGTCTCAAGACCTTGGCTAAGGAACTTAATGTTCCGGTTCTGGCGCTTTCCCAGCTCAGCCGTGCCGTCGAGCAGCGCGAGGACAAGCGGCCGCAGCTGTCCGACCTGCGTGAATCGGGCTCCATCGAGCAGGACGCCGACATGGTCTGGTTCGTCTTCCGCGAGGATTATTATGTCGCGGCGAAAGAACCGGGGAACAAGGAGAGCAGCGAGCATCTTGAATGGGCGCAGGAGATGGAGCGGATCTACGGCCTCGCCGAACTGATCGTTGCCAAGCAGCGTCACGGCTCGACAGGCCGCATCCGCATGAAGTTCGACGCGAAGATTACCCGCTTCTCCGATCTCGCGGACGGCGGTTATATGGGTGATTATGAGTGAGGCGCCTGGCGCTGTTCCAGGCGAACGCCGGGATCGGTAGGGGCCTCAACTGGTAAGGAGCGCCTGCAACACCAGCGCCAGCCCAATCAGGCTCACCATGAAGACCAGCGTTCGCACCACCGGCACGCCAAGGGCATACAGCGGCAGATAGACGATCCGGGCACCGAGCCACATCCATCCGCCGATTGCAGTCAAGTCGCTCGTCCGCTCTGCTAGCACCACGCCGAGCAACGCGACGATGGCGATCGGATAAGTCTCAAGGAAGTTCGCCTGCGCGCGCACCAGCCGTCCGGCGACGGGTTCCAACGGCGGCAGCGTCTCATCGCGCGCGCCCATATTCCATTTCGGCCCATATTGCTTGGTTTTGAAATGCCCCGCTGCGAAGATATGGACCAATAGGAGTACGCAGCTCCAAGCCAATATTTTAAGTTCGATCGCCACGCTGGTCCCCTTTTCCACGACTGATGCTGCCCACAGTATCGCCATTCCTGCACATGCGCCATGATGCTCGTCGCGTGGATGGCTTTATGCCAGGAGCAACCGGATGGCGCTCGACTGAACGGAACCGTTCGATTATGCAGTATCTTAAGAACTGCCAATCGCATATAAGGACATCGCAGTGATCATCTCCCGGCGTCGCGCTCTTACCTTGCCCCTTCTTGCAAGTGCTTGGTCCGCTGCTCCAGCCTGGGCGCGCGAAGCTGGCAGAGGCTCGCGGCTACAATATACGGGCAATCCGCTGCGCCTGCCGATGGGCGTTTGCGACCCGCAAATCCGGATTTTCGATGACGTCGCTTGGCTCTATGCCACCCATGACGCTAGCCCCACGAGCCGCACCTTCACGATGAAGGATTGGCAGATCTGGCGAAGCGACAATCTCGTCAACTGGTCTCATGAAGGCACGCTGCGCCCGGAACAAACTTATTTCGGCAAGCCAAGCGACCACTGCTGGGCCACTGACGCCATCCGGCGCAATGGCAAATATTATCTCTATTTCTCCATGGGGCCTGAAAATATTGGCGTGGTCGTCAGCGACGCGCCCGCAGGGCCTTGGCGCGATCCATTGGGCAAGGCGCTGATCGCGAAGGGTCAGGTTCCCACCGAAACGCGCGACCCCGGCATATTACAAGAGGCTGATGGCACCAGCTATATCGTCTTCGGCACCTATGACTTTTATATCGCGCGCCTGTCCGAAGACATGATCTCGCTTGCGGAAACCCCGCGCCGGATCACGATCGCCGATCCGGAAGGGCCTTATCGTCTTGGTAAGACCGACGACAAACCGTTCCTGCATCGACGCGGGAAATATTATTATCTATCCTGGGGCACCTATTACGGCATTGGCACCTCGCCCTATGGTCCTTTCCAATGCAAGGGTCCCTTGTTGCTGCCCGAAAATGTGGAGCCGTCCTTCCTCAACGACAACTCCATGCGCGGCCGTTATGCGCCACCGCCCGGTTTCAAACCGAAAAATTGGCTGAACTTCGACCGTCATGGCTCCTTCTTCAAATGGCGCGGCCGCTGGTTTTTCGCGTGCAACGATCAGTCGCAGGAAGGCACCACGCCGCTATTTCGGCAGAGCGTGATCTTCAACGTCCACTATCTCCGCGACGGCAGGATTGCGCCGCTTAAACTGATGGCGAATGGCGTGATCTCACCAAAGAAATCTGGCTGAAACGTCGATCATCACCCGTCATGCCAGCGGAAGCTGGCATCTCTGGCTTAAGGTCGCGACACGCCTCACGAGATCCGAGCTTCCGCTGAGATGTCGTGATCTATTCAGCTCAGGCCATCAGAAAACAGGCTGGTTGGCCGGGTCCTCTGGATCAACCGAGGGCACGGGGATCGGCGTCACGGGCGAGTGAATGCCGCATTCCACCTTGTCCCAACCGCGCCAGCGTCCTGCGCGCGGGTCTTCACCCGGCAGCACCTTCGACGTGCATGGCTCGCAACCGACAGACAGATAACCCTGCGCTTCCAATGGATGGCGCGGCAGGTCATGCTCGGCGAAATAGGCTTCCAGATCGTCCTTCGTCCAGTCGCCCAGCGGATTGATCTTCAGGCGGCCGTCTTCCACCTCGAACCGCGGCATGTTCTGCCGCGTGGTTGACTGGAAAGCCTTGCGCCCCGAAATCCACGCATCCAACCCTTGCTTGGCGCGGTTCATCGGTTCGACCTTGCGAATGTCGCAGCAGCCGTCAGGGTCGTAGGACCAGCGGAGGCCCGTTTCGTCCTTCTTCGCCAGAACATCCGCATCCGGCGTGACCGACCGGCTGTTGATAAAGCCCATGCGGCTGATCAGGGTATCGCGATAGTTGAGCGTTTCCGCGAACATCTTGAGCGTATCGACGAAGATCACGGGAACGGACGTGTCGGCCCTCGCCACCAGATCCAGCAGCACGGCGCTTTCCGTGCCGAAGGAAGACACAACCGCCACCTTGCCGGCTAGACCTTCGGCAAAGACGGTCTTGAGCATCGTCAATGCATCCACGCCGTCGAAACGCGCGTTCAGCGCGTCCGCATCAGCCTGCGTGAAGGCAGGGCGGGCGTCGATGACGTCAAGCTGGCGGGCAGGTTCAGCCATATATACTCTCCGGGTGCCGCTTCGCCCAAACCGGGCTGCGGCCATCGACGGTCTTTTGATAGACGTCGGCATAGCGATTGAGGGCGCGCTCGACGGCGGCGTCGTCCAGCGCCTTGTCCGGGCGGAAGCTGTCAAAGCCGCAGCGGCGCATCGCGACCAACTGGTCGACGAGCACGTCGCCGACCGCTCGCAACTCGCCCTGATACCCCGCCTCACGCAGGATACGCGCCGCCGAATAGCCGCGTCCGTCGCCATAAGCGGGGAAGTTCACCTCGACCAGTGACAGCCGGTCAAGATAAGGCAGCAATTCGCGCGCATCCTCGCCCGCCTCGATCCTGACGGCGGTCGAATTGGACTGGCCCGTGAAGGATTCGACCGTCACGGCGGGTTCCTGCGCGGCTTCACCGTCGCGGAAAGTCAGGAACTCAACCATAGATTGCCTCCTTGAAGGGCTTCATGCCAAGACGGCGATAGGTGTCGAGGAAGCGCTCCCCTTCCTGACGCTCGGCGAGATAGAGGTCCGTCACCTTCTCGATGGCATCCACGACGCCATCCTCGGAGAAGCCGGGGCCGGTGATCTGACCGACGGCAGCATCCTGCGCACCCGATCCGCCGAGCGACAGCTGGAAATTCTCCACGCCCTTACGGTCCACGCCCAGCACGCCGATATGGCCGGCATGATGGTGACCGCAGGCGTTAATGCAGCCGGAAATCTTGACCTTCAGTTCGCCCAGCTCCTTCTGGCGGCCTGCGTCGGCGAACCGTTCCGAAAGCTTCTGCGCCAGCGGGATTGATCGCGCGTTGGCAAGGCTGCAATAGTCCAGGCCGGGGCAGGCGATGATGTCGCCGATCAGGTCCAGATTGGCTTCCGCCAGTCCGGCCTCGTCCAGCTTCTGCCAGATGACGTATAGGTCCGCCTTCTTCACATGCGGCAGGACAAGGTTCTGCGCATGGGTTACGCGCAGTTCGTCCAGTGAATAGCGTTCCGCCAGGTCTGCCACCAACTCGATCTGCTCGGCCGAAGCATCGCCCGGAATGCCGCCGCGCGGCTTCAGGCTGATGTTGACGATCGCATAGCCCGGCTGCTTATGTGCTGCGACCTGCCGGTCCACCCAGAGGGCAAAGGCCGGGTCGCTGCGATCGATATCTTCGCTCAACCCCTGCTCATAAGCCGGGTTGGCGAAGAAGGGCCGGATGCGCGCCAGTTCTTCACGCGGCGGATTGAGGCCGAGCGTGCGCATATGTGCGAACTCTTCCTCGACCTGCCGCTTATATTCCTCGACGCCCAGTTCATGGACCAGGATCTTGATCCGCGCCTTGTACTTGTTGTCGCGGCGGCCATAGCGATTATACACGCGCAGGCATGCCTCCAGATAAGGCACGATCTCATCTTCGGTCACGAACTCATTGATAAGCGGCGCAACCATCGGCGTCCGCCCCATGCCGCCACCGGCATAGACTTCCGCACCGATCTGCCCATCGCGCGATATCAGCTTGAGGCCGATATCGTGGAGCCGCATCGCCGCGCGATCCTCCTCCGCCGCAATCACCGCGATCTTGAACTTGCGCGGCAGATAGGTGAACTCCGGATGGAAGGTCGACCATTGGCGCAGCAGCTCGGCCCACGGGCGGGGGTCCGTCACCTCGTCGGCGGCGACGCCTGCATATTGGTCGGACGAGATATTGCGGATGCAATTGCCGCTCGTCTGGATCGCATGCATCTCGACCGTCGCCAATTCGGCGAGAATGTCGGGCGCGTCGGCCAGCTTGATCCAATTATATTGCAGGTTCGTGCGCGTCGTGAAGTGGCCATAGCCCTTGTCATATTTGCGCGCGATCTCGCCCAGCTTGCGCATCTGCTTGGCGGACAGCGTGCCATAGGGAATGGCAACGCGCAGCATATAGGCGTGAAGTTGCAGATAGAGGCCGTTCATCAGCCGCAACGGCTTGAACTGATCCTCGGTCAGCTGCCCGGCGAGCCGCCGCTGCACCTGATCGCGAAATTCCTCAACGCGGGCATCCACGATGGACTGGTCATAGCTGTCATAACGATACATGGTCAGATCACCCAGTTGCCGGCATCGGCGTCGTTCGGTTTAAGCGTGAGGTCGGGACGCACGGTCGGACCCAGAGCGCGAATGCGATCCTTGATATGGGCGGGACGCACACCTTCGTCCGTCACGGTTGCATCGATCACATAAGGAGCGACCACGCGTAGCGCCGCTTCCTCGGCCCGCGCCATTTCATCGCCCCGGTCGCCCACATCGACCGACTCGCCGACCTGCCGGGACCAGCCATCGCCCGCCCACCAGATCACGTCCCCGGTGCCAAGGTCATTCCCGGTCAAAATCTTCACGAATGCATCTCCGCCCCATTATTCATTTGTGCAGCAAAGCCAGCCAGCACATCCTGCGCCAGCGCGTAAGCCGCAACGTCCCCAACCACAATCAGCGCCGGGCTTTTTACCTGTTCCCGCACCACCATGTCGCCCAAGTCCGCCAGCAGCGTCCGGAGCGTCCGCATGTTCGCGCGCGTGCCATTTTCCATAACCGCGACCGGAATGGCGGGCGATACGCCATCGGCGATCAGCTTGTCGGCGATGTCGGTCGCCGTCGCCACACCCATATAGATAACCAGCGTGCGGCCATGACCGGCGAGCCCTGACCAGTCCTGATCCGTCAACCCCTTGCATTGCCCCGCCACGAAGGTCACAGCGCTTGCCGCATCGCGATGGGTAAGGGGAAGCTGCGCCTGCGCCGCACAGCCGATCGCTGCGCTGATGCCAGGCACGATTTCGACCGGCACGCCAGCCTTGCGGCATGCCTCCATCTCCTCACCACCGCGCCCGAAAACAAACGGATCGCCGCCCTTCAGCCGCACGACGCTGCGTCCGGCAAGCGCCAATTGCACGAGCAGGGCGTTGATGCCCTCCTGTGGCATCGAGTGACGGCTGCGCTGTTTGGCAACGGAAATCAGTTCGGCTTCAGGCGAGGCCATCGCCAATATCTCGGCCGACACCAGCCCGTCGTGCACGACGACATCCGCCTGCGCGATCAACCGCGCAGCGCGTAACGTCAGCAGTTCCGGATCACCCGGGCCCGCGCCGACGAGAAAAACGGTAGCAGGTAGTTGTTCGGCCATGCTGGGCAGATGGCGGAAGCGCGCAACGGTTTCAATTCAGAATGCTTTGCCGATGGCGAAGGAAAATTTGGGGCCATACTATCCCACCTCGTCATCCCAGCTTCCGCCAGAATGACGGAAGCGGCGAGATGAACCTCAATCTCCCATCCCACTGACATCCACTTCCTTCAGCCCGATCCCAATCGAAGCTCTGGGCTGCTCGATCTCCGCCGATGAAACCGGGTAAGCGCAATAATCGGCTGCATAATAAGCGCTCGGCCGGTGATTGCCCGAAATACCCTGACCTCCGAAAGGCGCAGACGATGACGCCCCGTTGGTCGGCCTGTTCCAGTTGACGATCCCCGCCCGGATATTCGCCCAGAATTGGTTATACAGCTCCGGCGATCCACCGATCAGTGATGCAGAAAGGCCATAACGGCTATTATTCGCCTCGGCGATCGCAGCCGGGAAATCGGGGACGCGGATCACCTGCAACAAGGGCCCGAACAACTCCACGTCGGGGCGCTCGCTCATGTTGGTCACGTCGATGATCGCGGGGCTCAACAAAGGCCGGTCTTCCGACAGCCGGACGAGATGCTTTATCGGCCGCCCGCCATGGCTCATCAGATAGAGGAAGCTTTCGGTGAGTTGGTCCGCTGCCTGATTGTCGATGACCGGCCCCATGAAAGGCGCAGGATCGGCATGGGGATGATCGATGATCAGCCGATCGGCGACTTTCTTGACCTCGCCGATCAACATATCGGCCAGTTCTTCCTTGACGATCAACCGGCTCGCGGCCGTGCAGCGCTGACCGCTCGACAGGAAAGCCGATTGCACGACCAGGACGGCGGCGCTGGCGATATCGCCGGTATCCCAGACGACGATCGGATTGTTGCCGCCCATTTCCAACGCCAATATCTTGCCCGGATTATGGGCGAACTGGCGATTGATCGTCAGTCCCGTAGCGGCCGAACCGGTGAAGAGAATGCCGTTGACGTCCTCATGCGCGGTAAGCGCTTTGCCCTCGTCCGGCCCGCCCAGCACCAGCCGCACGACGTCCTGCGGGACGCCCGCTTCATGGTAGAAGCGCACCAGCATCTCGCCCACTGCTGGCGTCTTTTCCGACGGCTTGAACAGCACGCCATTCCCGGCGAGCAGGGCAGGCACGATATGGCCGTTGGGCAGATGAGCGGGGAAATTATAAGGGCCAAGCACTGCCATCACGCCATGCGGCTTGTGCCGGACGGATTGGCGAGCACCCATCGCCGCTTCCAGCCGCCGCTGGCCGGTACGTTCCGAATAGGCGGCCACCGAGATATCCACCTTGTTCATCACAGCCGTCACTTCGGTCCGCGCATCCCAAAGCGGCTTTCCGGTCTCCCGTGCGATCAGGTCCGCCAGCGCCTCCTCATTGGCGCGCACGACATTGACGAAACGGCGCAGCGTCTCGATACGATAGGAAATCGGCTGAGCCGCCCAGGACGGCCATGCTGCCCTGACCGTCGCAACCTCCGCCTCCACATCGCTGGCATTTCCCTGCCACAGCAGTGCACCGGTGGCGGGTTCAGTTGAAGTCAGCGTTGCGGACATATACTTGGTATGGCGGATAACGGCCCGTTAGGGAAGCGGCGGGAGGTCAAGGAGTTCGTCCGTTAATAGCCGCCCGCAGCGTCACGACGTCAGACGTTGAAGCGGAACAGCATGATGTCGCCGTCCTGGGTTACATAATCCTTGCCTTCGGACCGCCACTTGCCCGCTTCCTTGGCTCCAGCCTCGCCATTGAACTGGACATAGTCGGCATAGGCCATGGTTTCGGCGCGGATGAAGCCTTTTTCAAAGTCGGTATGGATTGCGCCGGCCGCTTGTGGAGCCTTCGATCCCTTTGCGACCGTCCAGGCGCGCGCTTCCTTCGGGCCAACGGTGAAGAAGGTGATGAGGCCCAGCAATTCATAACCCGCGCGGATAATGCGGGCGAGGCCTGCTTCGGTCAGGCCCAGAGCTTCCAGATATTCGGCACGCTCTTCAACCGGCATGGTGATAAGTTCGGCTTCGATCGCAGCGGATACGATCACTGCCTTCGCGCCTTCGGCCGCTGCCTTTTCGAACACGCGAGCGGAGTGCGCATTACCCTCTGCAGCTGCCTCTTCCTCGACATTGCAGACATAAAGAACGGGCTTGGCGGTCAGCAACTGGGCTTGCTGGAAAATGCGAGCTTCCTCGTCATCGCCGGGTTGCGTCAGCCGCGCGGGCTTGCCGTCGCGCAGCAGGTCCAGCGCCTTGCCCAATACCGACGCCGCCGCCTTGGCTTCCTTGTCTCCCTGCGCCGCCTTCTTGGCGAAGTTCGGGACACGCTTTTCCAGGCTTTCCAGGTCAGCCAGCATCAATTCGGTCTCGACCGTCTCCGCATCGGCGATGGGATCGACCTTGCCTTCGACGTGGGTGATGTCGCCATCTTCAAAACAGCGCAGCACATGGACGATGGCGTCCGTTTCGCGGATGTTGGCGAGAAACTGATTGCCAAGTCCTTCACCCTTGGACGCGCCTCGCACCAGGCCTGCAATGTCAACGAAGGACAGCTGCGTTTCGATGATCTTGGCGCTGCCGCCGATCTTGGCGATGGTCTGGAGCCGGTCGTCGGGTACGGCCACGCGGCCTTCATTGGGCTCGATCGTGCAGAAGGGATAGTTCGCCGCCTGCGCAGCCTGCGTTTCGGTCAGCGCATTGAAAAGGGTGGACTTGCCCACATTGGGAAGCCCGACGATACCGCAACGAAAACCCATGGACCTGCCTTCACGTCAAAATGATGGCCGGGCCGATAGCCTGTTCCGCGTCCGAAGGCCAGCCTGTGCTCAGCGCCGGAAGAAGAGCGTCACGGATGCGACGTGATTCACGCGCTCGTTCCCGCCCCGCTGGTTGATCAGTTGATTGAGATAGCCGATCTCGGCGGTGGATTTGCCCATCAGCTTGACCTCCGCCCCGACGAAGCTGCGCAATTGGTCGAAGCCCGCCCGTTGCCCCCAATTCGTGCTGTTGAGCGCTGCGAATCCCTCGGCGTAGACCAGTGCATTGACCGCTTGGCTGCCGGGCTTCAGCGGCTTTTCATAACGTAGCATTTCCCGCAGCCGCCATCCCATGCCGCTGCCGTCCGAACGCCAGCGCTGCTCCAGCCGCGTTCGGGACGAAAATTCGCCACCCCTCGGCTTGCCGATCGTCCAGCTGATCTGCTGGAAGCTGCGCTCTTCATTAACGTCGCGCCCGCCCTGCGACGGCAGGACGATGTTCCCGTAGCCCTGATAGATGGACAACTCGGGCGACAGCTTCCACCCCACCGCGCCTCGGAGGATGGTCTGGTCGGCTTGCGACGCGCCATTGCCGAAGCGGGGCTGAATTTCGGCGAAATAGATGAGCTTTCCGCTCACCGGACCCATCGCTGTCAGGTTGAGCCAGACCTGCTCATCTTCGGCTGTCGCGGCATGTGCAGCAGCGTCGGTCAAAAGGGTCGAGGCACTCAAGAGAGCGCCGAAAAAATGAACAGCAGGGCGAGGTCGGAACATGGGGCGTCCCTAGTCTCTCGCCCTTGCCATCCGATTTCCTTCCGGTGACTTTTTATGTCCGTCAGGTAATCACGCTCGGCTGCTCCATGCCGGTGAAGCCGGTGATATCCGCGATTTCTCGCGCCGCGCGCACCAGTGGCGCCAGCGCATCTTCGGTTTCCATGTCGAGCTTGCCGTGGCGGTCCACATAGCGCTCGATATAGACGCGCAGTGTCGCGCCTTCGGTGCCGGTCCCCGACAGCCGGAATACGACGCGCGATCCATCCTCGAACAGGATGCGAATGCCCTGGTTCCTGCTGACCGACTGATCGGTCGGATCGCTATAGGCGAAATCATCCGCACTCTGCACCGTGCCGCCGCTGTTCGCCGTGCCGGGGAGGGCAGTCAGCCTGTCGCGAAGTGCAGCCATCAGTGCGTCCGCACGATCCTTGGCGATGGCTTCATAATCGTGCCGCGCATAATAGTTGCGGCCGTAAGTCGCCCAATGCGTCTGCATGATCTCCGCCACGCTTTGCCTGCGCGACGCCAGGATGTTGAGCCACAGCAGCACCGCCCAGATGCCGTCCTTCTCGCGTACATGGTCGGAGCCTGTTCCCGCGCTTTCCTCGCCGCAGATGGTCGCCATGCCCGCGTCCAGCAGGTTGCCGAAGAATTTCCAGCCTGTCGGGGTTTCATACAGCGGGATGCCCAGCTTTTCCGCCACGCGATCCGCTGCGCCGCTGGTGGGCATCGATCGCGCAATGCCCGTGAGGCCCTTTGCGTAGCCGGGCGCGAGATGGGCATTCGCAGCCAGCACCGCTAGCGAGTCCGAAGGCGTCACATAACAATTGCGGCCGATGATCAGGTTCCTGTCCCCATCGCCATCCGATGCTGCGCCGAAGTCGGGCGCGGCGTCACCCATCATGCGGTCATAGAGTTCTTTTGCATGGACGAGGTTGGGGTCGGGATGGTGATGGCCGAAGTCGGGAAGGGGTGTGCCGTTGCGCACGGTTCCCGATTGCGCGCCCAAACGCCGCTCGAAAATCTCTTTCGCGTACGGGCCGGTGACCGCGCTCATCGCGTCGAAGGAGAGGGTGAAGCCTTCGGCAATCATCTCGCGAATGGCCGGGAAGTCGAACAGTTGCTCCATCAGGTCGGCATAGGCGGCGACCGGATCGACGATCTCGACCGTCATCCCGGCCAGTTCACGCGTTCCCAGCGTGTCTATGTCGATGTCGCCGGCATCGACGATGCGATAGCTGTCGATCGAGAGCGTCCGCGCGTGGATGGCGTCAGTCACTTTCTCCGGCGCGGGGCCGCCATTACCTACATTATATTTGATGCCAAAATCCTCGTCCGGCCCGCCTGGATTATGGCTGGCCGAAAGCACAAGGCCACCGAATGCACCTGAGGAGCGGATGAGGTGCGATGCCGCGGGCGTGGACAATATGCCGCCTTGGCCGACGAGCACTCGACCGAAGCCATTGGCGGCCGCCATCTTGAGCACGACCTGGATGACCTCGCGGTTGAAGTATCGTCCGTCACCACCGACGACCAACGTCTGGCCTTCGAAGCCGGAGAGGCTGTCGAACACCGACTGCACGAAATTGGCTGCATAATGCGGCTGTTGAAAAACGCGGACCTTCTTGCGCAAGCCGGACGTGCCCGGCTTCTGGTCATTGAAAGGCTTGATGGCGACGATCTGGATCACCTGTATCCTCTTGAGAAGTGGAAGGTCAGGTATCCTCTATGGCGCTTGGATGCTGCGTTGCGCAATGCGTCGCCCAGATTTCACCGTGCGGGCAGGGCGGCGGGCCGTGGACTCATAACTTTCCCCGCAGTCTCTGCTGATCAGTCCGCGAGCCTTAGCGCAACCTCATTCATGAAGCGGGCGTCATCGCCCTTCGCCAGCCACTCTGCCTCCGCGCCGATCGCTCCCAGCATATCGGCCAGTGCGTCCATCTCGCTCTTGTGATAATTGCCCAGCACATAGCCATGCACCCGGTCCTTGTGCCCCGGATGGCCAATGCCGATCCGCACGCGCCGGAAATCCGCGCCGATGTGCGCGTCCGTCGACCGCAGGCCATTATGCCCAGCATTGCCACCGCCGCGCTTCACCTTCACCTTCATCGGCGCGAGGTCCAGCTCGTCGTGGAAGACGGTCACATCCTGCGGCGTCAGTTTGTAGAAGCGCATGGCCTCCCCGACTGAACGGCCGCTTTCGTTCATGAAGGTGGCGGGCTTCAGCAGGACGATCTTCTCTGTTCCGATGCGGCCTTCCTGCACCCAGCCATGAAACTGCTTTTTGGGTGGGGAGAAGCGATACATGTCGGCAATGACGTCAGCCGCCATGAAGCCGACATTGTGCCGGTGCATCGCATATTGGGTGCCCGGATTGCCGAGGCCTGCCCAGATCTGCATCCGTATCTCCCAGCCTGTATAACAACAAAGCCCCGTTCGCTCTGAGCTTGTCCAAGGGCTCGCCTGAACGAAATGAAGGCATTCTTCGCTTCGTTCAGTTGAGGCTTCGGCTTCGCTCAGCCCGAACGGGGCTGCTTTAGTCGTAACGGAAGAAGGCTTATTCGCCTTCCGCCGGAGTCTCGTTGTCACCCTCGGCGCTCTTCAGGGCAGACGGAGCAACGATGGTCGCGACGGTGAAGTCGGTTTCATCATGCGCAGCCTTGGCGCCACGGGGCAGCTTCACAGCGCCGATGTGGATCGATTCACCGACGTCGAGACCCTTGAGGTCCACGACTACGTCGTCGGGGATTTCGGCCGCATCGACAATCAGTTCGATGTCATGCGCGACGATGTTGAGAACGCCGCCCTTCTTGAGGCCAGGCGAAGCGTCTTCATTTTCGAAGCGCACCGGCACGTTGACGTGGACGGTGGCATGTTCCGAAACGCGCAGGAAGTCGGCGTGCAGCGGACGGTCGGTCACGGGATGGAAAGCGACGTCCTTGGCAAGGGTACGAACCTTGTTGCCGCCGACTTCCACAAAAACGACCGAATTGAAGAAGTGGCCGGTGCCGAGCAGCTTGTTGAGGAGCTTTTCCTCGACGTGGATCGACTGGGGTTCTTCGTTGTTACCATAGATGACGGCGGGTACGCGGCCCTCACGGCGGAGAGCGCGGGAGGCTCCCTTGCCTGCCCGATCGCGTGCCTCGGCCGACAGCGTAAGCTGCTCGCTCATTGCGTGTCTCCAAAAGCTGATATGTCAAAACCTCCCGCAACGCCTCCAGGGATGACCATCACGGGAAGGCGGCCCTGTAGCAGAAAAGCGGGCAATGGCAAGGGCGCGGCGTTATTGCACCCGTGTCATCCTGTATCCGCGCTCTTCCAGCAAGCTGATGAGATTGTCCCGCCCGGTCAGATGTCCGGTGCCGACCGCTATGAACGGCCGGCCCCTCAATTGGGCGATCGCAACGCTCCAGTCCCGGTTGCGCGCGACGAGCACGGCTTGCTCAACAGCTGGATCGGGCCGCTCTCCGACTTGCTCCTCGCGCGCAATCGCGGCCATGTCGCCCTTCAGCCAGGCTTTCAGGATCCGCTCGTAAAGCGCCTTCATGTCCTCCGCTTCCGCCACCGTTTGCGTCAGAAGTCGCCGCTGCGATGCTTCCGGCAAGGTATCGAAAGCACCGAACTGCCGCGCGACCGTCTCCAGTCCGTTGATCGGCTTGCCCGTATCCCGGAACGCCTCGATCAACACGGTCTCCACCCCTGCGCTGGCGCTTAGATGGAGGGATTGCTGTGCCGCCGCCGACAAGAGCATGGCCGCCGCCCAGCTTTCATAGCCCGACATGAGCCGCAAGTCGGCCCCGCCATCATCAGCGACCCGCCGCAATTCGGCCTGCTCGGACGCAGGCACCCGGGCCTCGAGCGGCGGGAGGCCGGGACTGCGACCCATCTTCTCGAACAAGGCCCTGGTTCGCTGCGAGTCCTGTATCTCGGCGGATTCCAGCACCAGCCGGTCGGCATCCCCGATCGCGCGGTCTATGTCACCGGTCCGCCAATCGACACCGCGAGGCAACACATGGATCGTGCCGAACAGCCAGCCATCCAGCCCATGCCCCTGCACCTGCAACAGCGCAGGCCCGTCTTCAACCGGCGGCGGGCCCTGCTCCCGTCCGCAAGCCGCCACGAGCAGCAGCACGCATAAACCCAGCCATCGCAGCCAGCTCACTCAACAACCCTGACCGAAGCCACGCCCAGATCCTTGAGCTGGTCCTGCACGCTGCCCTTGCCCGCCAGATGCCCGGCGCCCACGGCAATGAAGACGGTTCCGGGCTGCGCCAGCCGCTCCTTGATCCACTTGGCCCAACTGCCATTCCGCTGGATCAGCAGCACCTGCGCCAGCTCCGGCGTGGCCTCCAGCGATTCATTCATCTCTGCTGCCAACTTGGCGGGATCGCCCTCCTGCCAATGCGCGATCAGCCGGGAAAATTCCTTATCCATCTCCGGCAACCCGTCGACGGTTGCGGTCAGGAACTTGACCTGACTGACCATCGGTAGTCCGGCGAAGTAGCCAAGCTGCTGTTCTATCGTCTCCAGCGCGCCGACCTTCTTGCCCGCAGCCTTGGCCGCTGCTGTCAGGATCTTCTCGGCGCCCAGATCGGCTTCGTAGCCCAGCTTCTCAAGAGGCTTCACCGCCAGCGCCATCCCGGCCATCCAGGGATTGAATGGCTCGAACATCTGCCAGGGCAATCCGTTCGCCGCCATCGCTGCCTGATATTTCCCGCGCATAGCCGGGGCGAGCCGATCCGACAGCTTCACGCCGTCGCGCGCCAGACCCTTGTGCGCCATGGCGGCGGCCATCGCCTGCGGATCGTCTGGCTCGACAATCTCCAAAATCAGCTCGTCAGAGCCGTCGAATGCCCGCTTCACGCCGCCCTTGAACCACTCCGTCCGTGGTTTCAGTACATGGACAGTGCCGAACAGATAGATGGTCGTGTCCTCGTCCCGCACCTGCCACAGCGCAGGCGTCACATAGCCGGACTTCGCAATCGGCGGGCGCGCCGTGGCTTGCTGCTCCTGCGCGCAGCCACTCAACATCAACAGGCCCGCCGCCACCAGGCGGGAAAGCGACCATCTCATACCGCGCATCGATCCATCATCATCAGCAAACTTCGCATCCATGCGGGGCAGGGGGGATTTGGGCAAGCGGATTAGTGCCTGCCTAGCCGCTTTTCCTTGACCCTAAAGCCCTCCTGCGCCAAGGCGCGCGCGATCAAACCGTCATTTTCGCAAGGGACCGTCCGTGGCGACAGGCAAGCCGCTTTCCTTTCAGGACCTGATCCTCACCCTGCATGCCTATTGGGGCCGCCAGGGCTGCGTGATCCTGCAACCCTATGACATGGAAGTCGGCGCGGGCACCTTTCACCCTGCCACCACCTTGCGCAGCCTCGGTCCGGACGCCTGGAACGCTGCCTATGTGCAGCCCAGCCGCCGCCCGACCGATGGCCGCTATGGCGAAAATCCCAATCGCCTCCAGCATTATTACCAATATCAGGTCATCATGAAGCCGTCCCCGGCGAACCTTCAGGAGCTTTATCTGGGCTCGCTGGTGGAGATCGGCATCGATCCGCTCGTCCACGACATCCGCTTTGTCGAGGACGATTGGGAAAGCCCGACGCTCGGCGCCTGGGGCCTGGGCTGGGAAGTCTGGTGTGACGGCATGGAAGTCACCCAGTTCACCTATTTCCAGCAGATGGGCGGCTTCGATTGCAAGCCTGTCGCGGGCGAGCTGACCTACGGCCTCGAACGCCTCGCCATGTATATTCAGGGCGTCGACAGTGTCTATGATCTGAAGTTCAACGACGCGGGCGTGACCTATGGCGACGTCTTCCTTGCCAATGAACAACAGATGTCGAAATGGAATTTCGAGATCGCCGACACCGAAAAGCTGTTCCGCTGGTTCAAGGATGCCGAAGCCGAGTGCAAGGCGTCGCTGGAAGCAGGCGTCCCGCTCGCCGCCTATGATCAGGCGATCAAGGCAAGCCATGTCTTCAACCTGCTCCAGGCGCGCGGCGTCATCTCCGTCCAGGAACGCGCCAGCTACATCGGCCGCGTCCGCGACCTCGCCAAGGGTTCGTGTGAGAAGTGGATGGAAGTAAACGGGTGGGCCGCGTGATGACCGATTTCCTCCTTGAACTTCGCTGCGAAGAAATCCCGGCCCGGATGCAGATCAAGGCATCGGAAGACCTCGCCCGCCTCTTCACCGATGAGTTGGCAAAAGCTGGCCTGAAGTCGCAATCCATCGACAGCTTCGTCACGCCGCGCCGCCTCGCCCTGGTCGCGCGCAGCCTGCCCCTTGAGACAGCGGCCGTCAGCGAGGAGTTCAAAGGCCCCCGCACCAGCGCTCCCGCGCAGGCGCTGGAAGGCTTTCTCCGCAAGACCGGCCTCACCCAGGACCAGCTTGAGGACCGCGAGGGCGTCTGGTTCGCGACCGTCAACAAGCCCGGCCGCGCGACGGCGGAAGTGCTGGCGCAAGCCGTGCCCGCCATCGTCCGTGCTTTCCCTTGGCCCAAATCCATGCGTTGGGGCACCGCTTCGCAGACGACGGAGAGCCTGCGCTGGGTCCGTCCGCTGCAAGGCATCGTCGCCATCCTCGGCGAGGATTTGGTCGACATTGAGATTGAAGGCATCAGGTCGAGCTACGCCACGCTTGGCCATCGCTTCCATCATCCCGGCGAAATCACCATCGGCGGCGCGCACGACTATGTCGAAAAACTTCGCGCCTGCCATGTGATCGTCAGGCATCAGGAACGCCAGGCGATCATCGAGGCAAAGGCGAACGAAGCCGCCGCCGCGAAGGGATATATAGTGATCGAGGACAAGGGCCTCGTTGCAGAAAATGCCGGGCTAACCGAATGGCCTGTCCCGCTGCTAGGCGATTTCGACCCGGCCTTCCTTGATGTCCCGCCTGAGGTCATTCAGCTAACCCTCCGGATAAACCAGAAATATTTCGTCCTGCGCGACGGTGCAGGAAAGCTTGCTCCGGCCTTCATCTGCACCGCCAATATCGAGGCCAAGGATGGCGGCGAAGCGATTATCGCGGGCAACCGCAAGGTCCTCGCCGCGCGCCTGTCCGACGCCCGTTTCTTCTGGGAACAGGACCGCAAGACCAGCCTCGAAGATCACGCCAAGAAGCTCGAACGCATCACCTTCCACGAAAAGCTCGGCACAGTCGCCGACAAGGTGGAACGCGTAGCCAAGCTGGCCCGCTGGCTGGTAGAAAAAGGCATCATCTCTCCCCTCCCGCAAGCGGGAGGGGCCGGGGGTGGGCAGGCAGCGACGCCCGAGGAACTGGCAAACCTGGCCGAACAAGCCGCCCGCCTCGCCAAGGCCGACCTCGTCACCGAAATGGTCGGAGAGTTCCCCGAACTCCAAGGCATCATGGGCGGCTACTACGCCCGCGCCGAAGGTCTGCCTGACGCCGTCGCCGATGCGATCCGCGATCACTACAAGCCGGTCGGGCAGGGTGATGAGGTGCCCACTGCGCCGGTAACGGTGGCAGTGTCGCTGGCGGACAAATTGGATACACTGCGCTCTTTCTTCGGCATCGAGGAAAAGCCAACTGGCTCGCGTGATCCGTTTGCGCTACGCCGGGCGGCGCTGGGCGTTATCCAGATTGTGACCACCAACAACCTGCGCTTTGCTGTTGCGGAAGGTGACCTCCTCGACTTCTTCGCCGACCGCCTAAAAGTCCAGCAAAAGGAAGCAGGCGTCCGCCACGACCTGATCGACGCCGTGTTCGCGCTCGGCGGCGAGGACGACCTCGTCCGCCTGCTTGCCCGCGTGAAGGCGCTCCAATCCTTCGTCGCCACCGATGACGGCACCAACCTCCTCGCCGGATACAAGCGCGCCGCCAATATCCTGAAGAAGGAAGAACCCACTCGCTCCGTCATGCCAGCGGAAGCTGGCATCTCAGGCGGGTCGAGCGAAGCTGAGACCCCAGCTTCCGCTGGGGTAACGCAATTGACCTACGCCCCCGAACCCGCTGAAGCCGAGCTAATCGCCGCTCTTGATGCGGCCGAGCCGCGCGCAAGCGCTGCTGTGCAGGCGGAGGACTTTGAAGGCGCCATGGCCGCGCTCGCCAGCCTGCGCGCGCCGATTGACGCCTTCTTCGACAAAGTGACCGTGAACGACGCTGACCCGGCCAAACGCTTGGCGCGTCTCGCGCTGCTCGCGCGGGTGCGGGACGCTGTGCATGCGGTCGCTGATTTCTCGAAAATTGCAGGGTAATTCGTAAGAACCGGGCTGCGAAGCGTCGGAAAAGAATAGAGAAGGCCAAGGATCATCGTAAAAGCGGGTGCGTTCGTCGCCCCGCCTGTTGTAGGAATGTTGCTGCAACGCACAAATACACGGCAATCAGTGCAGGGAGAGCCGGGACTATGTTGAAAATGGAAGAGGCCAGCATGAGCACGACCGCGACGCGTTATGTCTATCGTTTCGGCGGCGGCGTCGATGATGGCGGCAAGGGTGACAAGAATCTCCTCGGCGGCAAGGGCGCCAATCTGGACGGCATGGCCGCCATCGGCCTGCCTGTGCCTCCCGGCTTCACGATCACGACCGAAATGTGCACTCGCTATTATCAGGATGGCGGCATGTTCCCGGAGAGCCTGAAGGCGGAAGTCGCGAACGGCATCGCCCATATCGAGGGGGTCACGGGCAAGAAGTTCGGCGACGCGGCCGACCCGCTGCTCGTCTCCGTCCGGTCCGGCGCGCGCATTTCCATGCCCGGCATGATGGACACGGTCCTCAACCTCGGTCTCAACGATGAAACCGTCCTCGGCCTTGCCGCCGCGTCGGGTGACGAGCGTTTCGCCTGGGACAGCTATCGCCGTTTCATCCAGATGTACTCTGACGTGGTGCTGGAACTCGACCATGGCGCGTTTGAGGAAGCCCTTGAGATCGCCAAGGAAGATCAGGGCTACACGCTCGACACGGAAATGACCGCCGACAACTGGAAGGCGCTCGTTGCTGAATATAAAGGCCTTGTTTCAAAGCTCTGGAACAAGCCCTTCCCGCAGGATGTGAACGACCAGCTGTGGGGCGCAATCAGCGCCGTATTCGGCAGCTGGCAGGCCGACCGAGCGAAGGTCTATCGCCGCCTGAACTCGATCCCCCATGACTGGGGCACCGCCGTAAACGTGCAGGCGATGGTGTTCGGCAACATGGGTGACACATCGGCCACCGGCGTTGCCTTCACCCGCGACCCCGCGACTGGCGAGAACGCCTATTATGGCGAGTACCTCATCAACGCGCAGGGCGAGGACGTCGTCGCGGGCATTCGCACGCCGCAATATCTCACACGCCAGGCGCGCGAGCGGGCAGGGGCCAAGCCGCTGTCGATGGAAGAGGCGATGCCGGAAACCTACGCCGAACTGGCGCGGGTGTTTCAGATCCTCGAAACCCATTATCGCGACATGCAGGACATCGAGTTCACGGTGCAGCAGGGCAAGCTCTGGATGCTCCAGACCCGCTCCGGCAAGCGCACTGCCAAGGCCGCACTCAAGATCGCCGTCGACATGGCGACGGAGGGTCTGATCAGCAAGGAGGAAGCCGTCGCCCGCGTCGATCCGGCCGCACTAGACCAGCTTCTGCACCCCACGCTCGATCCCAAAGCGCCCCGCGATGTGCTGACAAAGGGCCTCCCGGCGTCTCCGGGCGCGGCTTCTGGCGCGATCGTATTCGATGCCGATACGGCCGAGCGCCGCAACGAGCTGGGCGATTCCGTCATTCTCGTCCGCGTCGAAACCAGCCCCGAAGACATTCACGGCATGCACGCCGCAAAGGGCATCCTGACCGCGCGTGGCGGCATGACGTCACACGCGGCGGTGGTGGCGCGCGGCATGGGCCGTCCTTGCGTGTCCGGCGCTGGTAGCCTGTCGATCGACAACGCCGCCAAGACGCTGCGCATCGAAGGGCGCACGCTCAAGGAAGGCGACATCCTCACCATCGACGGTTCGACTGGCGAGGTGATGGCGGGTGAAGTGCCGACGGTGCAGCCCGAACTGGCTGGCGACTTCGGCACGCTGATGGGCTGGGCCGACAAGGTCCGCCGCCTGAAGGTTCGCGCCAATGCCGAAACCCCGCTCGACTGCCAGACCGCGCGTGATTTCGGCGCGGAGGGCGTCGGCCTCTGCCGTACCGAACATATGTTCTTCGACGCCGCCCGCATCACTGCGGTCCGCGAGATGATCCTGGCGGATACCGAGAAGGGCCGCCGCGCCGCGCTCGAAAAGCTGCTGCCCGAGCAGCGGGACGATTTCGCGCAGATCTTCATGGTGATGGCCGGTCTGCCCGTCACCATCCGCCTGCTCGACCCGCCGCTGCACGAATTCCTGCCTCATGGCGAGGCGGAGTTCGAGGAAGTGGCCAAGGCAGCGGGCGTCGGCGTGGATGCGCTGAAGCGCCGCGCCGCCGAACTGCATGAGTTCAACCCCATGCTCGGCCATCGCGGTTGCCGCCTCGGCGTCACTTACCCCGAAATCTACGAAATGCAGGCCCGCGCCATCTTCGAAGCCGCGCTTCTCATCAAGCAGCGCAGCGGCGAAGCGCCGATCCCGGAAATCATGATCCCGCTTGTCGCGACAAGGAAGGAACTGGAGCTGATGAAGGCGATCGTCGATCGCGTCGCCAGTGAAGTCTTCGCGGAGCAGGGCGCCTCGGTCGAATATCTCGTCGGCACCATGATCGAACTGCCGCGCGCTGCGCTGAAGGCAGGCGAGATCGCCGAAGTGGGCGAGTTCTTCTCCTTCGGCACCAATGACCTCACGCAAACGACGATTGGCATCAGCCGTGACGACGCGGGCCGCTTCCTGACGCAATATGTCGACAAGGGCATCTTCGCCCGCGATCCATTCGTCAGCATCGATGTGGAGGGCGTAGGCCAACTGATCGAGTTGGCGGCCGAGCGTGGTCGCGCGACCCGTCCGGGGATCAAGCTCGGCATCTGCGGTGAACATGGCGGCGATCCCGCCTCGATCGCCTTCTGCGAGGCTACCGGCCTCGACTATGTTTCGGCCTCACCTTACCGCGTCCCGATCGCCCGGCTCGCCGCTGCGCAGGCCGCGCTGGCGAAGAAGTAGCGCAAACCCATCAACCCCCTCCCGTACGCGGGAGGGGTTAGAGGGCATTCACCTTATGTCTCCAAATAGCGCCGCTCATGCTCGCGGACCTTGCCGGTTTCGAGCAGCCGCGCCTGCGTGCGCCATTCCTCGCGCGCGATCGTTCCCGGTTCCCGCCCCAGCCGTGCCTCCAACGCCGCTTGCTGCTCGTCACTGATCGCGCCAAGCTGGTCATAACGATGATAGCCCGCCTCATGCAGTGCGGCCGCATCTGCCGCTGAAATCCCTCTGACCCGTGTCAGATCATCCCGATCAGAGCGATCATGCCCAACGCCGGGAGGAACAGCCGCCACCCGCGCATCCCGTTCCTTTAACGTCTGCCGGTGCGCGATCTGCTCGTCCCGCCACAGCCGCTTATATTTGCCGCGTCCGCTCATCATCAGGCCCAGCACAAGCCCAACGAGCAGTGCGATGACCAGCAATATGATTTCGTTCAAAGTGAAAGCCATGCCTCGCCTCCTTCCCCCAATCCGCAACGAGCAAATGCCGGGAAAAGTTGCGCCTGCGAAACTGCGACGGCAGCCCCGTAAAAAAAAGTGAAAAAGGGGCTTGCCCAATCATCCGCCCCCCTCTATCTGCCGCTCCACAACGCGCCCGTAGCTCAGCTGGATAGAGCATCAGACTACGAATCTGAGGGTCGGACGTTCGAATCGTTCCGGGCGCGCCATTTTCTTTTCCCAAGAAAATCAGCAGCATGTAAGATGATCATAGGTGATTGTCTTAGCTGTTCAGGCGCGACTGTGCCGGTCGGAAGTCCAACAAATATCCGCCCGTTAGTAACAGGGGAAGCCACACGGCTGAACGGTGGGCGAGCTTGCCGACAAGCCGCATCATTTCCCACAGCAACCCGTCCGCGTCAGCCTTTCGTCGCCATCTCGATCATCGCATCGATGTCAGCATGCAGCTCCAACTGCCCGGCAATGTCATCGAGCGCCTGTTCCACCGACGCGGCATAATCCACCGCTCCGGATTTCACGCCCAACGACGCCAGCAACCCAGCACGCGCTTCCGTGCTGGCAAAGAGGCCGTGCACATAGGTGCCGCAAATGCGGCCGTCCGCACTGACAGCTCCATCCGTCCGGCCATCGGCCAGTCGCGCAAAATGCCGCGCGCGATCGGGGCCGTCGGTCAGGCCGACATGCATCTCATATCCCGTGAAGCTTTGCCCCCACGCCGTGCCCGCCACCCGCTCCAGCGACTTATCGCCCATCAACCGTGTGTCCACATCAAGCAGGCCCAGCCCCTCGATCCTTTCCGGTTCCCCCTCGATGCCGTGAGGATCTGAGATGCTGCGGCCAAGCATCTGATACCCTCCGCAAATGCCCAAAATGGGCCTGCCGCGCCGATGATGCGACAGGATGTCGATGTCCCATCCCTCCGCCCGCAACGCGCGCAGGTCGGCGATGGTCGCCTTCGAACCCGGCAGAATGATCAGGCTGGCCTGGGCGGGGATCGGTTGCCCCGGCGGCACCATGACAAGCTCCACGTCAGGCTCGAGCTTGAACGGATCGAGATCATCGAAATTCGCGATGCGGGGCAGGACAGGGCAGGCAATCACCGTCCCCCTGGCGCCACGATCGATATTCCTCTCCAGCACCACGGCGTCTTCGCTGGGCAGCCTGGCAGTGGCCGATAGCCAGGGGATCACGCCAAAGCCTCGCCAGCCTGACAATTGCTCGATCTGGCGATAGCCATCCTCGAACAGCGCGGGATCACCACGGAACTTGTTGATCAGAAATCCTCGGATCATCGCAGCATCCGCCGGATCGATAATGGCCTTGGTGCCTGCGATCGCGGCAATGACGCCGCCACGATCTATGTCGCCGACCAGGATGACAGGCACATCCGCGGCCCGCGCGAAGCCCATGTTCGCGATATCACCGGCCCTTAAATTGATTTCGGCGGGCGATCCGGCGCCCTCGACCACGACGATGTCGCATTGCTGCCGGAGCCGCACATAGCTTTCCATCACCGCACCCAAAAGCTCGGCTCGCGCCGTCCGGAAATTCCCAACGCCCAGAGTGCCACGAACCTTGCCATGCACGACCAGTTGCGACGTCCGGTCAGCCTGCGGTTTCAGCAGCACCGGGTTCATGTCGCTATGCGGCTCCATCCCGGCCGCCAGCGCCTGGAGAGCCTGGGCCCTGCCGATTTCTCCGCCATCGGCAGTGACGGCTGCATTATTGGACATGTTCTGCGGCTTGAAAGGACGCACGCTGTAACCACGGCGCACCAGCGCGCGGCACAGCCCCGCAACGAGCACCGACTTGCCGACGTCGGATCCTGTTCCCTGAAGCATGATGGCGGCCATGGCGCGCTCCTGCATGCGGCTCCGCTCCCGGTCAACCGCCGCCTTGCCCCGAAACGCCGTTCAGTAGGTCAGGCGCCGCCGCATCTCGACGGCATCGATGATCATCCCCCCGGCCATGAATACCGATCCGGTGCATGCCAGGGCAAGCAATTGGCCGCCGAAACCTGGATATTGCCCCATATAGACGATGCCGCGCTCCGTAGCGCCCAGTGCAAGCGCATAGATGACCAGAAATGCCTCGAACTTCGTCTTTATCGTGAAAAGGCGCTTGATCCGGTTCATCATTCCACTCGAGCTGCGACTAGCTCTAAGGAATTAAGTCGCCCGAAAGTTGCAAATGGTCAACAAGCATTAACCACGATTGTTCGATCTGCGCGATCAGGCGGGTGTCGGCAAGATCAGTGGCGATGATCTCCTCAGGCCAACTACGCTCGACAATGTTCGCGATGGCGTCGAGCTTGGCTTCGTTCACCAGAAACCGTGGATCGATATTCGCCGGGTCCGCGACGACCCTCAGCCGCAGGCAAGCTGGTCCTCCGCCATTGGCCATGGATTGGCGCACGTCGACGGGGATCAGTTCCCGGATGGGACCATTGCCCGCGACCAGATTTTCCAGCCATGCCCAGACGCTCCTGATGGCCTTTGCTTCGGCGGGCAGGACCAGGGCCATGCCGCCATGGGGCATCGTGACTAGTTGCGCGTTGAAAAGATAGCTTTGGATGGCGTCGATCAGGCTTATCGCCCGTGCTGGCACTTCGATGATCTGCACCGCCGGGAAGAGCGCCCGCAACTGCGTGTAGAAGCGGTCCTTGTCCGCAAAGGCTTGCTCATGGGCGAACAGCAGGCCTTCGTTGGCGACTGCTACCACGTCATTATGGAATGCGCCGGCCGCGATCGCCTCTTGCGACTGCATCACGAACAATGTGCGCGCAGGATCAAGGCCGTGCAGCCGCGCTACCGCCTTGCTGGCTTCGACATGCTGGCGCGCAGGATAGGGGCCACCCGATTGGCCATAGACGAATATTTCAACGCCTTGATCCGAATGCCGGTCACACAGCCGCATATTGTTGGCGGCGCCCTCGTCGCCAAAAGGCGCGGGGATCGGCGGATGCACCGCGAATGCGGACTTGTCGGAAAAGGCGACCTGCAATTGGGTGAGCGTCTGCTGCCACTCATGGCTGCGATGGGGCATGGTCACCAGATTGGCGACCGTCAAATGGGTACGCCCGTCTGCCGTGTCCGGCCCCGGCGACACCGTGGCGGCATTGGCTGCCCACATTGACGACGCGGACATGGCGGCCGCCCGGATATGGGGCTCTGCTTCGCTGATGTTCGTGCCCAGTGCGTTCAGCCAGCGACCGTCCGGCCGCCATTGCGGTACGAAAATGCCTTGGGTCAGGCCGAGGCGAAGGTTCGTGCGCATCTTCTCGATGCCTTGCAGGGCGGCTGCCCGGGGGTAGGATGCCGCTCCTGCATTGTTGGCCGAAGCGAGATTGCCATGGCTCAGGCCCGCATAATTGTGGCTCGGGCCGATCAAGCCGTCGAAGTTGATCTCCCTGACGCTCATGCGCGCGGCACCATCGTGAATGACTGCCCCGGCTCGATCGCCAGCCGTTCAGCGCTTTCCCGGTCGAGTGATACGCCCTCGTTGCTGGCGCGTTTGACGAGGCCGTAGGTGCAGCGAAACTCGGCGCGCTGACCGCAAGCGATCAAATGCTTTTCGCCGCCCCCGTCATGGACTGAACCAAGTGTCACATCCTGCGCATGGGCGATGGTTTGCAGCGAGTTGATCTGTCCGACCATCGTCGGCCCGCCGTCGAAAATGTCGACATAGCCCGGATTGGTGAAGCCCTCCGTCTCCAGCATTCGCATTGCCGCGCGGCCATTGGGATGGGGAAGGCCGATGACGGCACGCGCGCTTTCGTTCAGCATGGCGATGTAGATGGGGGTTTTAGGCATCAGGTCGGCGATGAACTGATTGCCATGGATGGCATTGAATTCGTCCGCTTCCTGAAATGTCATGCCGAAAAAGCGCCCGGCCAGGCCGTCCCAAAATGGTGAGCCGCCCGCTTCATCGATCACGCCACGCAGCTCCGCGATCACTCGTTCTCCGAAGCGCTCGCGATGATTACGGATGTAGAGATAACGGCTGCGGGCGAGGAGGAGGCCAAGACCCTCCGCGCGCTCTCGCGGATGCAGGAACAGGCCGCCTACTTCCGTCGATCCCTCGAGGTCCGTGACGAGCGAGAGCATTTCCGCCCGGAACGTCCGCGAAAGCTCGCGGCTATGCTGGGTCAGGACGCCCAGGCGGTAGGAATAAAAGGGCCAGCTTTGCCCGACCTTGCTGAAAATCTGGCAGGTGCCCCGAACTTGCCCTGTAGTGCAGTTTTCGAGAACCATGAGAATGAGTTCGTCTTCAACCTCCCCACCCTCGCGAGCAAGAGCCAGTTCGGTCCGGACCAGCTTCTCTTCCAACGCCTTCCGGTCAGCGGGCAGGTTCGTAAATCCTCCCCCCGTTTGTTTCGCTAATTCATACAGGGTTTGCAGATCATCCGCCCGCGCCGTCCGCATGACAAAGCTCAAGCCATCACCTCCACCGCCAGGGCTCGATCAGGAAAGGAAAGCGCCCTCATGCACCAGAGCTTATCAAACGAGCCTGCCCGCCTCCACCCTCGCGGTGGCTTTTAGATGAGCGCTTTGAATTCCTGCAGAATGTCCCGGTAGAGCTTGCGCTTGAAAGGAACTATGACGTCGGGAAGCGCTTCCGGCTCGATCCATTTCCATTCCGAAAATTCCGGGTCAGCGGTAGCGATATCAATGTCGCCATCAGTGCCGAGAAAGCGTGCCAGGAACCACGTCTGCCTCTGTCCGCGGAACTTGCCGCCCCACAGCTTCCCGATGAGTTCAGGCGGCAGGTCGTAAAGATGTTCGTCCCGCGCCTTCGCGATGATCTCGACATGATCCGGCCTGATCCCCGTTTCTTCGCCAAGTTCACGAAGCGCGGCTGCTTTTTCCTCTTCCCCGTGGTCGATCCCACCTTGCGGCATTTGCCAAGCCTCCACCTGGCTATCGATCCGCTGGCCGACAAAAACCTTGCCGTCCATGTTGACGAGCATCACGCCGACACAAGGCCGATACCCGAGTTCCGAATCATTTGGCACTGACGCCATATTGTCCCCTGATCAATGTCCTCGCCGCTAACCCTGGGCCGCAGCTTTCTATATTGCCAAGATAATCGGCCGACCTGCGCCCGTCCATGAGCTAAAAAATACAGTGCCGTATCTGGACAGCTTTTCGCGCCGAAATGGTCGAGGGGTTGGAAGCCTCGCCCAGCAATGGCAAAGCTGTGATATGTCCGATCCCGTCATCCTGTGGTTCCGCCAGGACCTCCGCCTCTCCGATCAAGCTGCCTTGGCGCAGGCGGCCAGCGAAGGACCCGTTATCCCGGTCTACATTCTGGACGATGCAACGCCCAAGCAGTGGAAAATGGGAAGCGCGCAACGATGGTGGCTCCACCATAGCCTCAAATCACTGGATGATAGCCTTCGCCGCAAGGGATCCCGTCTTATCTTGCGCAGAGGGAAGAGCGTAGAGGAACTGCAGCGGCTAAGCCGGGAGACGGGCGCTAAACGGGTGCATGCGCTGGCGCACTATGAACCATGGTGGCGCAATGCGGAGAAGGCAGTAGCCCGCGATCTCGACCTTCAATTGCATGGAGGCATGCTACTGCTCCCGCCCGGCAGCATCCGCACATCTGGTGGAAAGCCCTATCAGATATACACTCCTTTTGCCCGCGCCGCGATGCAGCATATGCCGCCTGCGATCGCCAGTCCGGCCCCTGCTGAGATCGCTTCTCCCCATAAGTGGCCTAAAAGTGAGTCCCTCGACGATTGGGACTTGCTTCCCAGCAAACCTGATTGGGCTGTCCATTTCTCTGACGACTGGTCTCCTGGGGAAGCCGGCGCCCGCCAGAATGTTGCGTCGTTCATGGATGAAGCTGACGAGTATGACACGGCACGCAATCTTCCCTCGATCGAAGGCACATCCCGACTTTCCCCCCACCTGCATTTCGGCGAGGTTTCGCCCGCTTATGTGTGGCACCGCATCAGTGATGCAGCGACCAGCGCCACGACCTTCCTCAAGGAACTGCTTTGGCGCGATTATGCGCATACTCAAATTTGGGCATTCCCAGCCTATGGATCACAGAATGCTCGTGCCGGTTTCGACCGGATGCCATGGCGGGATTTGCGCGAAGCAGGCTCCGATCTAGCGGCCTGGAAGCAAGGGCAGACAGGCTATCCGATAGTGGATGCCGGAATGAGGCAGCTTTGGACGACCGGATGGATGCACAACCGAGTCCGCATGATCGCCGCGAGCTTTCTCATCAAACATCTTCTGATCGATTGGCGGCACGGGGCTCAATGGTTTTGGGATACCCTCGTTGACGCAAGCTATGCGAACAACAGCGTGAACTGGCAATGGGTGGCTGGGAGCGGTGTTGACGCAAACCTGTTTTCGCGGATCATGGCGCCATTAACGCAGTCTCCAAAATTCGAGGCGGCGGACTATATCAGGAGGTGGGTGCCTGAACTGGTGCATCTGGATGACAAGGCAATTCATGATCCTGACGCCTTTGAAGCAAGGCCGCGATCCTATCCTCCCAAGCGCGTAGGGCATCGCGAGGCGCGGGAACGTGCGCTTGCCGCATATCGGCGCAGCAGGGCGTGACGACAGTATCCATGAGCGAGCGGCAGAGGTGAGGGTATGAACGCAATCGATCCCAAGCGTGGCAGGCGCGCGTCAGCCGTGCGACGATTGCCTGAGGATGAACCGAGCCGTTGGCTGGAGCGCCTGACTGCACCCCACTTCCACCGCCTTCTGGACCGCATCGATTCGGGACTTGAGAAGGGCAAACTCGAAGCGACACTGCCCGATGGCACGATCAGGATGTTGGGCGGGCGGGCGGCAGGGCCCGCGTGCGAAGTCAGGTTGGTCCGCTGGCGTGCTCTACTGCGGCTGATCGCTGGTGGGTCGGCGGGTTGGTACAGGGCGTGGGCTGCAGGTGAGTGGAGCAGTCCCGATCCGGTTCCGCTGTTCGAACTGTTCATGGCGAATGCCATGACCTTGGGCAATGTGGCGCGCCCGAACGGCCCAGGACGATGGTTTGCGGCGCTTGCGCATCACCTGAGGCGCAATAATCGGCGGGGATCGCGTCGCAACATCGCTTATCATTATGACCTGGGGAACGATTTCTACGGCCTCTGGCTGGACCGCAACATGCATTATTCGAGCGCGTTGTTTTGCGATCCAGACGACCGGAGCGAAAGCCTGGAGCGCGCGCAGCAGCGCAAGGTGGACGCTATACTGGATCGGCTCCACCTCAAGCAGGGCAGTGCGCTGCTGGAGATCGGCTGCGGATGGGGAGGGCTTGCCGAGCAGGCGATGCAGCGCTCGGCCATCCGCTATGATGGGCTGACGCTATCGACCCACCAAGCCGATTACGCGCGTGAACGGCTGGGTGCCGGAGCCAATATCCTCCTGCGTGATTATCGCGATGCCCAAGGTCAATATGACGCCATCGCCAGTGTGGAGATGGTGGAAGCCGTTGGCCAGGAATATTGGCCTGCCTATGTGAGTGCGATCAACAGGCTTCTGAAGCCCGGGGGGCGAGCCGCGGTTCAATATATTCTGATCGATGATGCCATTTTCGATCGATATGCCCGTGGAGCTGATTTCATTCAGACCTATATTTTCCCAGGCGGCATGTTGCTTTCCGAAAGCCGCTTCAGGGCTCTGGCGGAGGCCGAAGGGCTGGAATGGCGCGACGTTCACCATTTTGGCCAGCATTATGCGGAGACACTCAGGCGATGGCGCGAGCAATTCGATCGCACTGTCGATCGCGGCCTTCTACCCGCCAGCTTCGACCAGCACTTCGTGGCGCTTTGGCGCTATTACCTCATGTATTGTGAAGGCGGCTTCAGGAGCGGCACGATCGATGTCGCCCAGGTTACGCTGGTCAAGCCCGGCTGACGAATCAATCTATGCGCAGGTGATAACCGTTCGGCTGGTCCGACAGGACGAGGTCGGCGATCGCTTTGCCAACGACCTCCGGTTCTTTCACCGTTGCCGGATCTTCCCCTGGATAGGCTCTGGCGCGCATGGCGGTCCGCGTTGCTCCGGGGTCAACGATATGGGCGCGGATCGCGGAAATATTCTTCACTTCCTCGCCATAGGCGCTGACGAGCGTTTCGAGCGCTGCCTTGGATGCGCCATAGGCCCCCCAATAGGCGCGGGGCGCACGTGCGACCGATGAGGTAATCGCAACGACGCGGGCATCAGCGCTAGCTCGAAGCATTTTGTCGAATGCCGCGATCAGGGCCTGCGGTGCCGCTATGTTCAAGGTGAGCTGCCGGGCAAATTCCTTGGTATCGATAGCGGGAACTGCGGCCAAGCTACCGAGCGTTGCGGCATTGAGCACCAGGACATCCAGAGCCTGCCACCGGCCAGATACCGCTTGCGCTAGTCGTCCGATGCTCTCTCCATCTATAAGGTCAAGTGGCGCGATGGTCGCGCTGCCGCCGACGCCGTGAATATATTCTTCCACCTCCTCAAGCCCGCCAGCGGTTCTGGCCGTCAGAATGACGTGAGCACCGGCAGCGCCCAACGCCTTGGCGGTGGCAGCGCCGATCCCGCGGCTCGCGCCGGTTACCAGGGCAAGCTTACCGGAAAGAGGAAGAGTGGACATGAGGTATCCTGTTCGCCCTTCTGAGTGAAAGGCCGTTCATTGAAAAGGGAATGGCTGCTCAGGCCGAGCAGCCATCCAGATTTGCTTTAGTGATCAGACAACCCGCTCGGCGAGCAGTTCAAGCTGGTTCTGCACCACGGCATCATCCTGATCGGTGAGTGTGGTGGGATAATCGCCGGTAAAGCAGGCGTCGCAATATTGCGGCCGGATGTCCGCCCGCTTTGCCTCGCCCAGCGCTTTGTAGAGCCCGTCAATCGAGATAAAGGACAGGCTGTCGGCATGGATGAAATCCTGCATTCCGCCGATATCCAGACGATGCGCCAACAGCTTGGTGCGCTCGGGCGTGTCGACGCCATAGAAGCAGCTATGCTTCGTCGGCGGACTGGCAATTCGCATGTGCACTTCCTTGGCCCCAGCTTCGCGCATCATTTGTACGATCTTGAGGCTGGTGGTCCCACGAACGATCGAGTCGTCGATGAGAACGATGCGCTTGCCCTGGATCAGCGCGCGATTCGCATTATGCTTGAGCTTGACACCAAGGTGCCGAACCTTGTCCCCCGGCTGGATGAATGTACGTCCGATATAGTGCGAGCGGATGATGCCAAGCTCAAACGGGAGGCCGGATTGTTGGGCATAGCCGATCGCCGCAGGCACGCCGCTGTCGGGCACGGGGATGACCAAGTCGGCATCGACCGGGTTCTCGATCGCCAGTTGAGCGCCGATGGCTTTGCGAACCGAATAGACGCTCGACCCATCAACGATAGAATCGGGGCGGCTGAAATACACATGTTCGAAGATGCAGGGGCGGGGGTGTACGTCGCCGAACGGGCGGTGGCTCCGGACGTCTCCATCATGCGTAACGATGACAAGCTCGCCAGGATCGATAGAGCGGACATGTTCAGCACCGACGACGTCGAATGCGACGGTTTCAGATGCGAAGATCGTGGCGTCACCCAGCTTTCCCATCACCAGGGGGCGGATACCAAGCGGATCGCGACATGCGATCATGCCTTCAGGCGTGGTCACGATCAGTGAATAAGCACCCTCGACCTGCTTCAGCGCGTCGATGAACTTGTCGAGCAGCGTCCGGTAGGTCGAGGTTGCGACCAGATGGATGATCACCTCGGTATCGGAAGTCGACTGGAAGATCGAACCGCGCCGGATCAACTCGCGCCGAAGCTTCATGGCGTTGGAGATATTGCCGTTATGTGCGACGGCAAAGCCACCGGAATTAAGCTCTGCATAGAGCGGCTGCACATTGCGGAGCGAGGTTTCGCCCGTCGTTGAATAGCGGACATGGCCAGATGCGGTATTGCCCGGCAGGGCGCGAATCACTTCATCACGGTCGAAATTGCCCGCCACATGGCCCATCGCCCGGTGGGTGTGGAAATCATGGCCATCCCAACTGGTGATGCCAGCAGCTTCCTGACCGCGATGTTGCAATGCGTGGAGTCCAAGTGCGACGATCGCCGAAGCGGTCTCCGCCTGGATGACTCCGAAGATGCCGCATTCTTCACGCAGCTTGTCGTCGTCGAACGGGTTTGTCGTAAACATGGGTGCGAGCGGGTCCATAGCCGATGCCGTGCGCCTCAAAGGGCTGCTTCGCGCGCATATAGTGGCTCGATCCTGATTTGTCGCCTGTTTGAAACAAAAAAGGCTGTCGAGCGGCGAAGATGGGAAAGTTTCCTGGGTGGTCGCGGACAGAAAAGCGCTACTGGCTTTGCGCGTAAGGCAGAGCTAAAGAGCCTCTCCAAATGCACCGTTTTGCCAATCCTGCCCGCTTCCTGAAGATCGCGCGGCCGCTGACCGCCTGGCTGTTCTGGCCTGGGCTGATACTGCTTTTGGCAGGTGCGGGTTGCGGTCTTCTTGTTACCCCGGCTGATTATCTGCAGGGTGAAACGGTAAGGATTCTTTATATTCATGTGCCTGCCGCATGGCTGGGGATGGCGGGATGGACCGGGATCGCGATATCCGCGCTGATGCAGCTTATATGGCGGCATCCGCTTGCAGCTGTTGCGGGGCGGGCCATTGCAGTTCCAGGCGCATTATTTACCGCGATCTGCCTCGTCACGGGATCTATCTGGGGCCGTCCCACCTGGGGAACGTGGTGGGAATGGGACGGTCGGATGACCTCCATGCTGGTGCTCTTCTTCCTCTATCTGGGATATATAGCGCTGGCCAATGCAAGTGCGCGGCAGGATCAGGGTGGCGTCAGTCCCGTGACGGCAATCTTCGGTCTTGTCGGGGCGGTGAATATTCCCATCATCAATCGCTCGGTCGTGTGGTGGAACAGCTTGCATCAGGGCCCCAGCATCACGCTGCGAGGATCAAGCATCGACCTGTCGCTTCTCTGGCCACTTGGCTTCACGCTCACGGGATTTTCTCTCCTGTTCGGGGCGATCGTGCTCATGCGGATGCGGACTATATTGGCGCGTAACAAGGTTGAGGCGCGCATGCAGCGGCTGGCGCGGGGATAATCGACATGAATCAGTGGGCTTTTGTCGCCGGCGCCTACGCGCTGACCTTTTTGGGCACGCTCGTCCTGTGCCTTTCCTGCTGGCGCTCCATGCGCGACGCGGAGGCAGCGGCGCAGAAATTGACGGACAGGTCATGAAGGCGAAGCATCAACGCCTCGTCCTCGCGCTGGTCGCGCTCTTTGCCTTGATCGGTGCGGGCTTGCTCGCTGCCTCTGCGCTCCGTGATGAAGCCGCCTATTTCTATGCGCCCGCCGACGTTCGCGCGAAAGGTGTAGAAGAGGGCAAAGCCATTCGTCTCGGCGGCATGGTGGTCAAGGGCAGCCTCAAGCGGGCGGCAGACGGCGTAACCCTGCATTTTGACGTGACTGACGGGAAGGCGACTGTTCCTGCGGTGTTCAAGGGTATTGCGCCTGATCTTTTCAAGGAAGGGTCTGGTGTAGTTGCGGAAGGGGCGTTTGATGGCGCGGGCACCTTCGTTGCCACGAACCTGCTGGCGAAGCATGACGAACGTTACATGCCTCGGGAGCTGGAAGGCCTGCAATATAACGAAACGACCCACGAGATGAAGGCGGGCCAGTGAGAGCGGCATTCATGACCATCGGGCCTCAGCCAGCGGTGAGGGCGGCATGATCGCAGAAGCAGGTCTCGTCGCGCTATGGCTGGCCGCAGCGCTCGCGTTTCTTCAATTAGGTCTGGTGGCTTTCGGACTGGCGGGAAAGAAAAGCGAACTGCTCGAGGCCGTGCGGCCGGTAGCGGTCGCCCAAGGGGCGCTGACCACCATCGCCTTCACCGCACTGATCGCGCTGTTCATGCGATCGGACATGTCCGTGTTGCTGGTCGCCAACAACAGCCATTCGATGAAGCCATGGCTGTACAAGTTCGCTGGAACATGGGGCAATCATGAAGGCTCCATGCTGCTCTGGGTCACCGTCATGGGCGTGGCTGGCGCTGCGGTGGCCTTGTTCGAACGAGCGCTACGGCGAGATACGCATATGGCGACACTCGGCGGACAGGCTGCGATCAGCCTTGGATTCTATGCATTTCTGCTTTTTGCTTCCAATCCTTTCGCGCGGATCAATCCGCCCGCGGCTGATGGTCAAGGGCTCAACCCGCTGTTGCAGGACCCTGGCCTCGCCTTCCATCCGCCCACCCTGTATCTCGGATATGTCGGGTTGTCGGTGGCTTTTTCCTTCGCGATCGGCGCGCTGCTGACGCGGCAGGTGGATGCATCCTTTGCACGGGCGATGCGGCCGTGGGTTCTGGCTGCGTGGATACTCCTCACGCTCGGCATCACGGCTGGCAGCTATTGGGCCTATTATGAACTGGGCTGGGGCGGTTGGTGGTTTTGGGACCCTGTCGAGAACGCGTCGTTGATGCCGTGGCTGGCGGCGACAGCGCTTTTGCACAGCGTTACGGTGCTCGCCACGCGCGATGCGCTGCGCGCGTGGACGGTGATGTTGGCGGTTATCGCATTTTCGATGTCGATGGTCGGCACATTCCTTGTCCGTTCGGGCATCCTGACCAGTGTGCACGCCTTCGCGGTCGACCCTGAGCGCGGCAGCTTCATCTTGGTCCTGTTGGGAATTTACATCGGGGGAGCGCTCGCGCTCTTCGGATGGCGGGTGGGTGCGGTACGCGAGGGAGCGCCTTTTGAGCTTGTCAGCCGCGAGACCATGCTGGTGGTCAACAATCTGCTGCTCTCCGTCATCCTTGGTCTGGTGTTGATAGGGACGCTCTATCCACTTCTTACCGAAGCCTTTGGGCACAAGGTCTCGGTTGGTGCGCCCTATTTCGATCGGATAGCGGGACCCATCGCCCTGATCCTGATGATCGTCATGGCGGCAGGACCTTTGACTCGGTGGCGCCGGGACAATTTGGCTGAGGTTGGGCGGCGATTGATCGTCCCGGCCGTCATCGCCATGATCGCCTTTGCTGCTGTGGCTATACTGGCATGGGGCCGGATCGGCGTGCTGCCGTTCCTCGGGCTGGTCATTGCCCTGGCTGTCGCGGCGGGAAGTGTGGCCCCACTCTGGAAGCGTAATTTGCGGCGTACCCCCCTGTTTACCTGGGGAATGGTTGTTGCGCATTTGGGGTGTGCCGTCAGTCTTGCCGGCATGGCCTGCGATTCCGCTTTCACCGTAGAAAAGCTTGCGGCGGTTCGGCCCGGTGACGTGGTCGAAGCGGCAGGTTGGAAATTGCGTCTCACGCGGATCGTTCCGATAGCAGGCGATAACTGGACTGCGTTGCAGGCTGACATGGAAGCGAGCCGGAATGGAGGCCCCCCCGTCATGCTGCATCCACAATCGCGCTTTTTCCCTTCACCTCCCACGACCACGACCGAGGCAGCGTTGCTGACGCGTTGGAATGGTCAGCTTTACGTCGTGCTGGGCCAAGAGGCGGACCAGGGACGCTGGCAACTTCGGGTTTGGTGGAAGCCGTTCGTCACGCTGATATGGTTCGGCGGTGCGCTAGTCGCCCTAGGTGGCGCATTGGCGCTGGTGGGACGTGAGCGTCGTGGCTGGCTTCTCAAATGGCGCGGCAAGGCGGCGGTCGCATGAGGAAGCTGCTCATCTGGCTGCCGCTGGCACTCTTTGCGGGATTTTTCATCCTTTTCGCCAGTGGTTTGTTGAAGCCTGACGACCGCGTTATCACGTCAAAGCAGGTGGGCAAGACCTTGCCCGACTTCACTCTGCCGCCAGCGGCGAGCGATCGGCCCGCGTTGATGAGCCGTGAGCTGGCAACGGGCAAACCGCGCCTGCTGAACATCTTCGCCAGTTGGTGTGTGCCCTGTGCCGCCGAGGCGCCCCAACTTCTCGCCTTGAAGCGGGCAGGGGTGGAGATCGATGCCATCGCAATCCGTGACGCTCGTGAGGATGTGGACCGGTTCCTGGCGCGCTATGGCAATCCTTATGACCGGATCGGGCTCGATGCGCGCAGCAGCGTGCAGATCGCCTTGGGTTCATCCGGCGTTCCGGAAAGCTTCGTCATCGATGGAAAAGGCCGGATTGCCTATCAACATGTGGGCGACATACGGGCGGACGATATTCCCATGATCCTCCAGCAGTTGGAGGATGCCCGGTGAAGGCCCTGCTAACCCTGTTCGCATTGCTGTTGACCCCGCCGCTTCTGGCGCAGTCGGCGCTTCCTCCTGCTCCCTATGCGGACCGGCAGATCAGTGATCCTGCACTGGAACGCAAGGCGAAGGCGTTGATGGAGACGATCCGCTGCCTCACCTGTCAAAGCCAGTCAATCGCAGACAGCAATGCAAGCATGGCTGGCGATATGCGGTCGCAGATCAGGGAAAGGATCATGGCCGGGGAAGAGCCCGAACATATTCGCCGCTGGCTAATCGAGCGATATGGTGATTGGGTGAGCTATGAGCCCACAGCTGACCCGGTTCTCTGGCCGCTTTGGGGTGCGCCATTATTGCTGATCGGCCTTGGTTTGCTGCTGTTGCGTGGCCGCATCAAACGGAAGGCACGGCGATGAACGGCTGGCTGATAGCGGCGGCTTTTGCATTCTGTCTCATGGCGTTGCTCCTCGCGGTAGGACGCATTCCGCGCATGTCATGGGAGCTGACGGCTGCGGCTGTGCTGCTTGGGCTCGCCGGTTATGCTTGGCAAGGAAGCCCCGGATTTCCTGGGCAGCCGAAAATGGCATCGGCCTCCACGGACAGGGGGCAGTTTGACGAGCAACTCGCAGAGCGGCGCCGCGGAATGGCGGAGCGCTACGGCAAGGCTGGACAGTGGCTGATGTTGTCGGATGGCCTCGGCAGGCAAGGCAAGACCAAAGAGGCGGCAAATGTCATACTGGCGGGCCTGAAGCAGACGCCCGATGATCCCAATTTATGGCTGGGTCTTGGGAACGCGTTGATCGCTCATGCGGGTGGGGTGGTGTCGCCGAGCGCCGACTTTGCTTATCGTCGTGCGATGACGCTGGACCCGGACGCCCCTGCGCCACCTTATTTTTATGGCTTGGCCCTCGTTCGCGCCGGTCAGTTGCAGGCTGCAAAGGAACTGTGGGCGCCTCTGGTCGCTAGAGCTCCCGAAGGATCGGAAATCAGGGCGGAACTGGAACTCAGCATTGCGCGTATCGACGCAATGTTGGCAGCGGGAACGCCTGTCGCCCAGTGATATGGCGGTTCAATTGCGCTGGTCATGGAGGCGTGGTAGGGGGCGCCCCTTCTTAATGAATATTGGGAATTTTCCCGTACATCGCCTAGGCTTGAGTGTCGTATGAATATGACCATCTGGCGTTTCCTTCATGGCTGATCACATGGCGAGCGGCGTCGACCACTCCGGCGACGAATCGGCCGAAGAACACGGGCACGCGCGTCAGAAGGCCACGCTGAAACTCGTCGTGGGTGCGGTCGGTATCGTGTTCGGCGACATCGGCACCAGCCCGCTGTATGCGTTCCGCGAAACGTTCGCTGGCCATCATCATCTGGCTCTCGATCCCGCTCACATCCTGGGTGTCATCAGCCTGATGTTCTGGTCGATGATGCTGGTCGTAACGCTCAAATATGTCACGATCATCATGCGCGCCGACAATAAGGGCGAAGGGGGGAGTCTTGCGCTTCTTGCATTGATCAACGGGCAGACCAAAACGCAGCGTTGGTCTCGCGGAATCGTTTTGCTGGGCGTATTTGCAACCTCGCTTTTTTATGGCGATTCGATGATCACCCCGGCCGTATCGGTGCTGTCGGCCGTCGAAGGGCTGGCAGTTTACAACTCCCAACTCGCGCCAGCGATCTTGCCGGCCGCTGTGGTCATATTGCTGGGGCTGTTCTGGATTCAGGGCTTGGGGACCAATCGGGTCGCTGCCTTTTTTGGTCCGATAATGCTCGTCTATTTCGTGACGATCGCGGCGTTGGGCGTGATCAGCATCATCGAGACGCCGGGTATTCTCTACGCCTTCAACCCCTATTGGGCGGTCATGTTTTTTCTGACCGATCCGCTGCCGGCTTTCCTTGCCCTCGGCGCGGTCGTTCTCGCGGTCACGGGCGCGGAAGCGCTATACGCGGATATGGGCCATTTCGGACGCAGCCCGATCCGCGTGTCGTGGCTCTTCTTCGTGCTCCCGGCCTTGATGATGAACTATATGGGGCAGGGAGCTCTGCTGTTCCGCGAAGGTGCGGCGGCTCTGCACAGCCCCTTCTACCATCTTGCCCCTCAATGGGCACAGCTGCCGCTGGTCGGTCTTGCAACCCTAGCTGCCATCATCGCGAGCCAAGCGGTTATTTCCGGCGCGTTTTCGGTCACGCAACAGGCGATCCAGCTCGGCTTCATGCCGCGCCTGCGGATTGCGCATACCAGCGCCTCGACCGCCGGGCAGATCTATATCCCCATGATCAATTGGGGGCTGATGGTGATGGTGATCCTGCTTGTGCTGGTTTTCCAGACATCGTCCAATCTGACCGCCGCTTATGGTATCGCAGTCACTGGCGCGATGTTCATCGACAACCTGCTGCTTACCGTGCTGCTTTACCGGCTGTGGAAGTGGCGTTGGTATTATTCGGCACCACTGCTGGCAGTGTTCTTCACCGTTGACGGGGCGTATCTTGCAGCGAACTTCACCAAAGTGCCGGATGGCGGCTGGTTCCCGCTGCTGATCGGCTTCGTGGTGTTCACGCTGCTGACGACCTGGTCGCGGGGCCGTCGACTGGTGCAGGATCGGCTGCGCGAGGGCGCCATGCCTATCCCGGTGTTCGTGGCGTCGGCAGCAAATAGCGCCGTTCGCGTGCCGGGAACAGCGGTCTTCATGACGTCGACGTCCAACGGAGTTCCGCATGCGCTTCTGCACAATTTGAAGCACAACAAGGTTTTGCATGAACGAGTCATCTTATTAACCGTGAAAATCAGGGACGTGCCGGTCGTGGAAGAGGATGGCCGGTGCAAGTTGGAGGACCTTGGGAAAGGCTTCTTCCGGCTCGTGCTGGAATATGGGTTCATGCAGGAGCCGGATGTTCCGGCGGCGCTCAAGAATGTCACGGGATGCGGGCAGGCGTTTCGGATGATCGAAACCAGCTTCTTCCTCGCGCGGCAGACATTGTTGCCGTCCGCCAAGCCCGGAATGCCGCTGTGGCGAGAGAAGATTTTTGCCTGGATGCTGCGCAACGCTGAAAGCGCGATGGAGTTTTTCCGGCTGCCGACCAACCGCGTCGTCGAATTGGGCAGCCAAGTAGAAATATAGACGCAGAAAAGGGCGCGACCATCAGGCCGCGCCCCATGAACATTCCTAAACGGAAGCGGATCAGGCCGCGTCGCGATCCTTGTTGATATCGACGAGCTGACCGCCGTTGATGGAAATTTTCTTCGGCTTCATCGCTTCGGGGATTTCGCGAACGAGTTCGATCGTCAGCAGGCCGTCCGCAAGATCGGCCTTTTCCACCCGCACGAAGTCGGCAAGCTCGAAGCGCCTTTCAAAGCTGCGATTGGCGATACCGACATGCAGGAACTTGGAACGATCCGAACTCGCGCCATCGTCCTTGCGTCCCACAACCTGCAGCAGGTTCTGCTGCGCGGTGATGTCGATTTCATCCGTCCGGAAACCGGCGACGGCGAGCGTCACGCGGTAACGGTCCTCGGAAAGCCGTTCGATGTTGAAAGGGGGGTAGTTGTCGCCCTGCTGCAACCGCGCGTTGTTTTCGATCAGGTCGAAGAGACGATCGAAACCGACGGTGGAGCGGCGATAAGGGGTAAGGTCAAAACCACGCATGTCATAATCTCCATCAGAGCAAAATGAACATACCGGACCCTCAAAAAGGCATCCGGCGATACGATGCACGACCCCATTTGGCGGACGCGCGAGGTTGATATGGTTGAAGGAAAACCGGTTTCAAGAGGCCTGTCATGGGCGGAATCAAAAGTGCCCGGACCGCGTTTCCACGATCCGGGCACTAATGGACGATTGCTCGTCTCCCCCTTGGCCTGCCTCGACCACTTCTCAGCCCCCTAAGCTTGAAGTGGGAAGCAGTATCCCTGAACCACGGCCATTAACCTGTGCTTCGTTGACTTTGCTATGGCCCGCGGAGGCCGCTGTCACGGGCTATTTCCTTGGCCGAAGATTTTCCCTTCACCCCTGTGGCTGACGTGCAACAATCCGTTGCGCTTGCCGTTAGTGGAGACCCTGCTAGACGGGCACTAATCGACATCACATAAAGGGCCGTTCGCGCCACCATGATCTTATCACGCTACGAACGCATGATCGCCAAGCGCTATCTGCTGCCTGGCAAGGGAGAGGGATTCATCTTCCTGGTCGCGGGCATCAGCCTGGCCGCCGTGATGCTTGGCGTCGCGGCGCTCATCATCGTGATGAGCGTTATGAACGGCTTCCGGGCAGAGCTGTTCGACAAGATCGTCGGGTTGAACGGTCATGCCGTGGTTCAAGGCTATGGCGGACGGTTGCCGGACTGGCGTTCGATCCTGAATGAAGCGAAGGCGACGCCGGGTGTCACCAGCGCCACACCGCTGATCGAGCAGCCACTGCTCGGCAGCTTCCAGGGGCGGGTGGAAGCCGTTCTTGTCCGTGGCATGACCGTCAACGACATCCGGAACAATGCGACCCTGAAGGCAAAGGTGCTCGCGGGGAGCATGGACAATCTCACCGCCAATGCGGGTAAGGTCGGCATAGGATCAAGATTGGCCGAAAATCTTGGTCTCCAGCTGGGTGACAGCATCACGATCATCAATCCCGCAGGCCGCTCCACACCCTTTGGAACGGTGCCGCGCCAGATATCCTACCAAGTCGCTGCGATCTTCGAGGTCGGGGTGTACGACTATGACAAGGCCTTCGTGGTGATGCCGATGGAGGATGCCCAGACGCTGCTGCTCTTGGGCGATGTGGTCGGCATGATCGAGGTGGAGACGGTCGATGCCGATCGGGTCGGCACGATCCTGGAGCCGCTGGCCGGGAAGGTCGCAGGCCGCGCGGTCGTGACCGATTGGCGGCAGATGAACGCGTCCCTGTTCGAGGCGCTGGCCGTCGAGCGGGTGGCGATGTTCGTGGTGCTTTCGATCATCGTGCTTGTCGCCGTCTTCAACATCCTTTCGTCATTGATCATGCTGGTCCGTGCAAAGACGCGCGACATCGCGATCCTGCGCACGATGGGGGCGAGCAGGGTGGGCCTGGTGAAGATCTTCATGACCGTGGGCGTGACGATCGGGTCGCTCGGGATGGCTGCGGGCTTGGTGCTGGGCTTCACCTTCCTCTTCTTCCGTCAGAGCGTCGTGAATGCGATCCAGTTCATGACCGGGCAGAATCTGTGGGACCCTTCGATCCGCTTCCTGACCGAGTTGCCGGCAAAACCCGATCCGATAGAGATCACGATCATCTGCCTCATGGCGCTGATCTTCAGTTTCCTTGCGACGCTCTATCCCGCGTTCAAGGCCGCCAATACCGATCCCGTGCAGGTGCTGCGCTATGAATGACATATTGAAGGTTGAGGGGCTGAAGCGCAGCTTTACCCAGGGCGGCGTGACGATCGAGGTTTTGCGCGGCGTCGACCTGACCGTGGGGCAGGGCGAGATTGTGGCGCTGCTCGGGCCGTCAGGCTCTGGCAAGTCCACGCTGTTGCAGGCTGTCGGCCTCTTGGAAGGCGGCTTCGACGGGTCGATCCGCATCGATGGCGAGGAAGCCGCGCGTCTTGATAATGACGGAAGGACGCGGCTGCGCAGGGACGCGCTGGGCTTCGTCTATCAGTTCCACCATCTGCTTCCGGATTTCAACGCCGCGGAAAATGTCATCCTGCCGCAGGTCATTCGTGGCCAGGACAACGGCGCGGCCCGCGCGCGCGCTGAATCATTGCTCACCTCCCTGGGTCTGGGTCATCGTGTTGATCACCGTCCGAGCCAGCTTTCGGGCGGCGAGCAGCAGCGCGTCGCCGTCGCCCGCGCATTGGCGAACCGGCCCGCTCTGATCCTGGCGGACGAACCCACCGGCAACCTGGATGAGCGCACCGCCGACATCGTGCTGGCAGAGTTTCTCCGATTGGTTCGGGAGGAAGGTTCAGCTGCTCTGGTGGCGACCCACAATGAACGGCTCGCGGAAAAGATGGACCGCGTCGTGCGTCTTCATGAGGGCCTGCTGGAAGAGGCTTCAGACCTGAACTGAGGCGTCGTCCCGGACAGTTGCCACGACGATCTGGTTTCTGCCTTGGGCCTTCGCCCGGAGGAGGGCCGCATCCGCGGTTTGGACGAGCTGGTTCGGCCTTCCATGATCGGGATAAGCGGCAAGCCCGAACGATGCCGTGACCGGCCCAAGCTGCTGATGGCCATGCTGCACGCGAAGGTTCTGAATCCTGGCCTGAACCTGCCGTGCACGGTCGATCGCCTGATCCAGGGAGAAGTGCGGCATCAGGAGTACGAATTCTTCACCGCCGAGGCGGAAGGCGTAGCCATCTTCGCGGAGGGATTCGTTCAGAACATTGCCGACGGCCCGCAGCACGGCGTCGCCCGCGTCATGGCCATGCGCATCGTTGAACCGCTTGAAATGATCGATGTCGATCATAAGGCAGGCGAGGGGGGACCGGTCCCGGCTGCTGACCGCCACGGCATCTTCAATGGCTGCGTCGAATTGCCGCCGGTTCGACAGGCCGGTCAGCGCGTCGACCATCGCCATTTCGCGCAGGGCGTCGCGAAGGCGGAGGTTCGCAAGGGCCAGCCCGATATTTTCGGCCAGCATCTCCAGATATTTCTCGCTCCGTTCGATCTGATCGGCCGAGACGTTGGCAGGTTCTTCGAAATACAGGAGGCCGATCGTTTCCCCCTGTGCTGCCAGCGGCATGCAGATGGTGGGAGCAGGGGTTTCCGAACCCAGATGCTCGCAGGGGATGTCGATGATGTTGCCGGACGGCCGGTGCGTTTGCCCGCGACGCAGCGCCCAACAGGCTGACGGGGAGAATTCCGCCTTGGACCATTGTGGGGACAGCCAGTCGCAGGCCTGACGCATGGCGTTCCGGCGCGCATCATAGATGTACAGCCTGCCCGCGAAGCCCGGCGCGATTTCCGGGGCGAAACGCCGCACGACGCCAGTAAGATCGGCGCTGTTGTCGCAACCCTGAAGCCGCTGCGTCATGCGGGAAAGAAGGTCCTGCATGATGCGATCGGCGTCGCGTTCCTTTTCCAGCCGTTGGCGTTCAAGGCCATTTTCCCGGAAGATTCGGATAGCCTGAGCCATGTCGCCGATTTCATCCACATGGGAAATGTCCGGCGGAATGGCCGCGAAGTCCTGCGCGGCCAGGCGCGTGACGACGTCGCTCAGGCGCACGACGGGGTGCAGGATGCGCTGTTTGAGGATGAAATAGAGAACGCAGAGGAACAGGAGCGCGGTCGCCCCGAGCATGATTTCGGACATGCTGCGCCATTGGCGCGCCGTCGCGGTGGCGCGGGCTATGGCTGCTTCGGTCCGTTGGTCCAACATATATTGGAACTTGCCGATCTGAGCGGCGATCCGGTCAAGCTCCCGGCCATATTCGTCACCGAACAGGATGGTTCGCGCAGTGTCCTGATCGCCTGCCTGGGCGGCGCGAAGTGCAGCCTCCTGCTCATCGGTCAGGGCATCCGCCCAATGCAGCGCGTCGCGCAGGGCCCTGAGTTCGCTCTCTGTCGCGCCTGCGTCGCGCAAATGGCTGATCCGCTGTTCCACTGAACGCAGCGCGGCCTTTTCACGCTGATAGGCGACGAGGTGGGTGGGATCGCCGGTGATCGAAAAGGATCGCGCCTGTTCGGTCTGGCGATAGCTGTCCTCAAGCAGCGCCGAGGTCAGTTGATCGAAGCGCGCGCGTTGCTCGACTGCCTCACGCTCGTTTTTCTCAGCGCCCGACGCCATGAGCATCGTGGTTCCGGAGGCGAGGGTAAGCAATAGGGTGGCGCCATATGCCCAATTGGTGATCGTCGACAAACGCATGGGGCGCACACTATATCGGAGAGGTTGGAGAATGCTTAACCGCGTGGAAAGCAGTCTCAAAGAGCGAGATGCCGCCAAATTGGTGGTCGGGGGCCTTTCGAAAGGACCGGGGAATGCTTATCCACAGCATTTCTCAAGAAGGACTGGCGCCAAGGCGGCCAGGGACGCTATCAACGCAAAATGCCTCATGCCGGTTTTGTACCCCTTCGCATCTTTTCCTCTTACACCATGCTGGAAGGTGCAATCGAGCCGAAGAAGATCGCGAAGCAAGCGCGGACGCTGGGCTTCCCCGCAGCAGCGATCACCGACCGAAACGGCCTTTATGGATCGATGGCATTTTCGGATGGGTGCAAAAGCGAGGGCGTGCAGCCGATCATCGGGGCCATGCTGGGCATATTGCGGCCGGGGCGTCCCGCCAATGCCGCCGCGGTACACGATTGGCTGGCCCTTTATGCTCAGGATGAGGCGGGGTACGACAATCTCTGCGCCCTGGTATCGATGGCGCATCTCGATCGCCCGGTCGAGGAAGTCCCGCATGTCACTTTGGAGGCTCTGGCTGGCAGGACGGACGGGCTCATAGCGCTGACCGCAGGCGCGGAAGGGGCGATTGCCCGGCTTTTCGCGGAGGATCAGCCGGACGCCGCGCTTGCTTATGTCGATCGGCTTGCCGCGCTCTTTCCGGATCGGCTGTATGTCGAAATTTGCCGCAGGCAGGACCCCGTCGAGGGCAAGGCGGAAGCTGATTTGCTCGATCTTGCCTATGCGCGTGACCTGCCGCTGATCGCGACCAATCCGACCTGTTTTGCCGAACCTCATTTCCATGAAGCGCATGACGTGATGCTTTGCATCGCCGATGGCGCCTATGTCGAAACGCCTGATCGGCGGACCAGCTCGCCCGATGCCTGGATGAAACCCGCGGCCGAGATGCAGCGCCTGTTCGAGGATTTGCCTGAAGCTTTGGCCAACACGCTGGTCGTGGCGCAGCGCTGTGCGGTCGCTGCACCGAAGCGCAAGCCGATCCTGCCCAGCCTTGCCGGTGACATCGAGGGCGAGGCGCGGATGTTGCGGGAGCAGGCGGCCCAAGGGCTGGAACTGCGGCTCGCAAAGGCGGGGATCGAGGGTGACGAGGCGCGTCAGCCTTATTTCGACCGGCTGACTTTCGAAACCGACATCATCATCCAGATGGGGTTTCCCGGCTACTTCCTGATCGTGGCCGACTTCATCAAATGGGCGAAGGAGCAGGATATTCCTGTGGGGCCGGGCCGTGGTTCGGGCGCGGGGTCGGTGGTTGCCTGGGCGCTCACGATCACGGATCTCGATCCGCTGCAACTGGGGCTGCTGTTCGAGCGCTTCCTCAATCCAGAGCGTGTTTCGATGCCGGACTTCGACATCGATTTCTGCGAAACGCGGCGCGGCGAAGTAATCCGCTACGTCCAGCAGAAATATGGCGTCGATCATGTGGCGCAGATCATCACCTTCGGTAAGCTGAAGGCGCGCGCGGTGCTGAAGGATACCGGCCGCGTGTTGCAGATGAGCTATGGCCAGGTCGACAGGCTCGCCAAGCTGGTGCCCAATCATCCAACGGACCCCTGGACGCTGGAACGCTCCTTGAACGGCGTTGCAGAGTTGAGGGCCGAATATGACAATGACAATCAGGTCAAACGGCTGATCGACTATGCAATGAAGTTGGAGGGCTTCCCCCGGCATAGTTCGACCCACGCTGCGGGCGTCGTGATCGGCGATCGGCCCTTGTCACAGCTTGTGCCCCTATACCGCGATCCGCGTTCGGATATGCCGGTGACGCAGTTCGACATGAAATTTGTCGAAGGCGCGGGGTTGGTGAAGTTCGACTTTCTCGGCCTCAAGACCCTGTCCGTCTTGCAAAAGGCGGTGCAGCTGCTGGCGGGGCGCGGTGTCGAGGTCGATCTGAGCAGCCTTAGCTGGGATGATCCGGCGGTTTATGATTTGCTCCAGCGGGGCGATACCGTGGGCGTGTTCCAGCTGGAATCGGAAGGGATGCGCAAGACGCTGGCGGCCGTCCGGCCCACCAACTTTGGCGATATCATCGCGCTCGTGTCGCTCTACCGCCCCGGCCCGATGGACAATATCCCGATGTTCGGCCGCCGCAAGAACGGACAGGAAGATATTGAATATCCGCATATTCTGCTGAAGCCGATCCTCGAAGAGACCTATGGCATCTTCGTCTATCAGGAGCAGGTGATGCAAGCCGCCCAGATACTGGCGGGCTATTCCTTGGGGGACGCAGACCTTCTCCGCCGCGCCATGGGCAAGAAGATCAAGGCGGAAATGGACGCGCAGCGGGCGCGGTTTGTGGAGGGATGCGCGAGGAGCGACATTCTAGCGGCCAAGGCTAATGAGCTGTTCGATTTGATCGACAAGTTCGCCGGCTATGGCTTCAACAAGTCGCATGCTGCGGCCTATGCATTGCTTGCCTATCAGACGGCCTGGTTGAAAGCCCATTATCCGGCCGAATTCTACGCCGCATCGATGGCGTTCGATATCCATCTGACGGATAAGCTGACCATATTCGTTGATGACATGCGTCGCATGGGGCTCAGCTGCCTTGCGCCTGACATCAATCGCAGCCTCGCTGACTTCTCCGTAGAGCCGATCGAATATGAGGGGGAGGATGCCCGGCTCGGCTTTGCGGTTCGCTATGCCTTGGGCGGGCTGAAGGGCGTGGGCGAGAAGGCGATGGAGCAGCTTGTCGCCGAACGCGACGGCGGTGGGACATTCAAGTCTCTCGATGATTTCGCCGACCGGATCGAGCCGCGATTGTTGAACCGCCGCCAGTTGGAAAGCCTTGCCGCGTCAGGGGCGTTCGATGAAATTCACCCTGACAGGGCGGGCGTGCATGCAGCGGCCGACACGATCCTGAGCGTCGCCGCCAGTGCTGCCGAAGCGCGCGAGAGCGGACAGGGCGGCCTGTTCGGCGATGTCGAAACGCCGCACGCAGACGTGCGCATTCCGCCGCATCAGACCTGGTCCACTGCCGACCGGATGGCGCAGGAAAAGGAAGCGTTCGGCTTCTACTTCTCGGCGCATCCCGTCGATCGATACCGGCATCTGGCTGATGCACGTGGGGCGAGGAGCTACGGGGCGATCTGCGCCGAGCAGGTGGCGGAAGGGGGGCGGGCCAACGCAGTCATGGCGGCCATGGTTGAGGAGGTCCGCTGGCGTGAGACGCGGCGCGGCGCACGCTATGCGGCGGCGACATTTTCCGACAGCAGCGGGCAGTTCCAGGCAAGCTGCTTCGATGAGGACGCGTGCAAGGCGATCGAGGCCATGGCTCGTGACGGAGACTGTGCGCTGCTGATGGTGGAACTGGATCGCATGCCAGGCGAAGAAACGCCGCGCGTGACGATCAGGGGCGTGGAGCAGTTCAATCAGCTTGCCAGCGCATCGCGGATGGAACTGGTCGTGGATGTGCAGGATAGTGCCGCCGTGAACGAACTCGCGCAATTGCTGTTGCGCAGCAGGGGCGGGCGAAGCGAAGTATTCCTGCGCGCGCCAGTGGCGGGCGGCAAGGCTGCCCGGATGTTCCTGGGCGATGATTATCTGATCGGGGCGGACCAGGTCGACGCCATCGCACTCATCCCCGGCCTTGCGATCCAGAGTTTCGAGCGCATGGAGCCGAAGGCCGATGGCTATCGGGCACGGACCCGGCGTTCGGGGTTCAGGCTGGTTGCGGCAACGGCCTGATCAGAAAAGTTGAAGCTGCGGACCTGCCGGTGGGCGGAACAGGTCGGTCCTGAGCGTCAGTCGTTCGCCCGAGAAACCGGCGCGCCTTCGCGCCTTGATGAAGCGGGTGCGGATCAGGTCAGCCCAGATGCCCTGTCCGCGCATTCTGGTTCCGAAGTCAGGATCATTGTCGCGGCCCCCCCGGATGTCACGGATGATCCCCATGACCTTCGCGGCCCTGTCGGGATAATGTTCCTGTAGCCACGCCCGGAACAAGGGCGCGACTTCGAACGGCAGGCGCACGGGTATGAATGTGGCGTCCCGGGCGCCCGCCGCGGCGGTCGTTTCGACGATGGCCTCAATCTCATGATCGGTGATGGCGGGAATGATGGGAGAGACGCTGGCGACCACGGGAACGCCTGCTTGCGCCAACTGGCGAATGGCTTCCACCCGGCGAAGAGGGTGAGCCGCACGCGGTTCGAGAGTGCGTGCAACCTTGGGGTCAAGCGTGGTGACGGATATCATCACCGCCACCAGCCGATCACGGGCCATGTCTTGAAGAAGATCTAGGTCGCGAAGGACTCGGTCCGACTTGGTCGTGATGAAGATTGGGTGACGACATTCCGCCAATATCTCAACGCATTGCCGCGTGATCTTCCAGTCTCGTTCGATCGGTTGATAGGGATCGGTGTTCGTCCCCATGGCGATCGGCGAGACCCGGTAGGAAAGCTTGGACAGTTCGGCGCGCAGCAGGTCGGGCGCGTCCGCTTTGGCGAAGAGGCGTGTTTCGAAGTCCAGCCCCGGTGACAGGTCGTGATAGGCATGGGTCGGCCGTGCGAAGCAGTAGATGCATCCATGCTCGCAGCCTCGATAGGCATTGATCGATTGGGTAAAAGAAAGATCGGGCGATGTGTTGCGGCTGATGATCGTGCGGGGATGTTCCACCGTGACCTGCGTCCGGCGGCGCGGTGTTGGTCCGTCTATGGCGTCAACGGCATCAAGCCAGTCGCCGTCAGCGACCTGTTCCGCCATGTTGAAGCGGTGACTGACGACGTTCAGCGTCGCGCCTCTACCCTTTTCAGCAACCATGTCTTATTAGAACATAAAGAGAACATGGTAGCAAGGGTGGGGATTCAGCGCTCCATCAGGCGGGGCATCAGTTCGACGAAGTTACAGGGACGGAAACGGCTGTCGAGTTGGCTGGAGAGGATGCCGTCCCAGGCATCTTTCACCGCGCCGGTAGAACCCGGCAGCGCGAAGATATAGGTGCCGCGCGAGACACAGGCGGTGGCGCGTGACTGTATCGTCGACGTCCCGATCGTCTGGTAGCTGAGCCAGCGGAACAGCTCGCCGAAACCGGGTATTTCCTTGTCCTGGACCTGGGCGACCGCTTCGGGTGTCACGTCTCGGCCCGTGACGCCGGTTCCGCCAGTAGTGATGATGCAATCGACTTGGGGATCGTCTATCCAGCTGTGGAGGCGCGCGACGATGGCGGCTCGATCATCCTTTTCGATATGGCGCGCAGCCAGAATGTGGCCCGCCGCCTTGATCCGATCGACCAGGGTGTCGCCGGACCGGTCTTCTGCAAGGCCCCTGCTGTCCGAAACGGTGAGGACGGCAATGCGCACCGGCAGAAATGACCGGCTTTCATCGATCGGCATCAGTCAGAGCCGCCCGCGATACTGGGGGCCGAGAGCGTGTTGTTCTGGCTCATCCGGACCATGCGCGTCCCCTTGGCGGTGGGGAAGGTCGGCCACATGCCCTGTGCCATGCCGGTCAGGCAATCCGCGCTTCCCTTCGCCTGGATCTGGTACATCCAGTAGTTGCGCATGACGATGTTCACATAAGCGCGGGTTTCATAATAAGGCAGCGACTCCATGAACAGCAGAGGGTCGCCATTGTCCTTGACCTCGCTGTTCCAGCGCTGAACGGGCAGTGGGCCTGCATTATAAGCAGCCATGACCTTTGGCAGAAGTCCGCCCGTAGCACTCATGTTGCGGAGATTTTCGAGGTAGCGTTGGCCATATTCCATGTTGGTCGACGGCACGAACAATTGGGCTGCGGAAGCAAGGCCCATGTCACTGCCGGTGCCAGGCAGGACCTGCATCAGCCCGCGTGCTCCCGCACTGCTGACGACATCGCTGCGGAAGCCCGATTCCTGAAGTGTGTGAGCGTAGATCAGCGCTGGATCGACACGCCAGCCGCCGTCGGGACGCCAATCCGGCGTTGGGAATCGTGCGAAGCTGTCGGGCTGTTTACCCGCCGGGCCGTTATGGGCGAGCCATAGTTGGGTGGCGGGAAGGCTGAGGGCATTGGCGAGCTTTAGCAGGGCGTCATATTGAGCAGCGCCGCCCAGCCGGGCCTGATGGCGGATGAACTGGTCAGCCTTCGCAAGCTGACCGATTGACGTGAGAGCAATCGCAGCGCGGACATTCGGGCTGTCCTTCAGCTGTTGCCAATCAGCTGATCCGAAGCGCGGAGCGGTCCTCGCGCCGCCCAGCGGCAGGCCAAGCGTTTCGCGGGCGAGCAAGCCGTAGAATGTTTCGCCGGATCGCGCGGCGGTCTTGAGGAGATTCTCGACCTTTTCCGCCTGACCGCAGGCCATGTAGGCGCGCGACGCCCAATAGGCGCCAGCCGCGCGCATGTCGGCATTTCCAGCGAGTGCAGCGACATTGGCGAAGGCAGGCGCCGCCGCAGCGCAGTCATGCTGACGCCATGATGCAAGGCCGAGCGTCCAGTGCGCCTGCACCATCCAGTCGCCGCCCGCACGGGTCTCAAGGGAGCGGTTGGCCATCCGCCGCGCGTCCGCATCGTTATTCTCGATATAGTAGGACCATGCGACGCGCTGGCGTACTTCGGTCAGGCCTTCGGGCGTCAGGCCGATTTCTCCCGACGCGAGCAGCGTTTCCGCTCCCACCGGATCGTCATTCTTGATGAAGGGCGTGATCTGACCAACCAGCGCCTGGGCCAGCAGGTCGGTCTTTGTCGTCGCGACATATTCGCGGCGCGGCGCTGAACCCAGCCAAACCATCTTCTGGACCTGGGGGAGCGTGGGGAGGATCGTCGCGCCCCGCTTCTGCGCGAGCCGGGAAAGTTGATCCGCGTTGGGAAGCCAGGCCGCCTTGTTCACCAGGTCGAGTACGTCGAACAGCTCAACGCGCGGCGAGTCCTTGGCTACATAAAGGTCGGAAAGCGCGACTGAGCGCATCGGGTCCTGCGGGTCCAGGGCCAGGATCAACGCTTTCGCATCAGCCCAGCGCTGATCCGACAGCGCCGAATAGATGGCCGAGTAACGCGTCTTGTCGCCCTCGTCGACGGACAGGGCTGGGTTGAACCCTGACCTGAAACCAGCCGTTGCCGCCGCATTATCCGCTTTGGCGGGCACGGCCGCGGCGGCACTGATGGCGGCCAGTGCCAGGCAAGACGATCGGGTGAGCGCGCGAATCACTGATGCATATCCTCGACCAGGCGTTGCAATGTGCGCCAACATTCCGCTTTCGCCGCGGGCTGCCCCAGCAGGAGCCGCGGATGGAAAGTGGCTAAAGCAGGCACAGTGCCGCCATCATGGTTAAAAAAGTGTAAACTTTCCATTCCCTGCCTGTCTTGTACGGGAAGGAAAGTGCGGATCGTCCGGTCGCCCAGAAGCAGCAGCCTGCCGGGAATCGCGAGCGAAACATGGGTGCGCATGCGGTCAGCGGCTGCATTGAGGTCGGCCGCCTCCACCATGCCGCCGGGCGGGCGGGCGCAGAAGAGGGAGGCGATATAGACGCTCTCCCGGGACAGGCCGACAGCAGACAGCATCGCGTCGAACAAGCGTCCGGCGCGATCGGCAAGCAATGTGCCTGCGTCCATGTCGGCTGGATCAGGCATGTCGGTAATCACCATCAGCGGCGATCCAGCTTGCCCTTGCGGCGATATCGGCGTGCCTGGCCATCGGCGTTCCGGTTGCGCCGAATCCCGGGCGAGCCAGTCCGTAAACTCCTGAAGCGAGCCTGGCTTCTTCACAGTGGCCGGAGATGAAGGGGCTGGCGCCAGCGGAACGGCCGGTGCCGGACGAAGCCAGTTCACCGGCTCTTCCGCCGTCGCGCAATCCACGCCCGCCATGTCCCACCACGCCAGATAGGCGCTGGCGGCATCGGCCAGATCTTCCGTCATTCCCCGCATCGATCTTCTAGGGCCAGAGGTTGACGCCGGGGTCAAGAATCTTCATCGGCAACCGGTGGTAAATCGTTTGAGTAACGCGGCGGCCGGACAGGAGAGGGAAACCATCCGGCTCGTCCCGATGGAGGGATTATGAGCGAACGGGAATCGATGCCCTATGACATCGTCATCGTCGGCGGGGGACCGGCGGGGCTGTCCGCGGCGATCAGGCTGAAGCAACTGGCCAACGACTCTGGCCAGGAACTGGCGGTGTGCGTCCTGGAAAAGGGCTCGGAGATCGGCGCTCATATTCTTTCGGGCGCGGTGATCGACCCCCGGGCCCTTGATGAGCTGATCCCCAAATGGCGCGACATGGGCTGCTCGCTGGCGGAAACGCCGGTGCGGGACAACCAGCACTGGTTCCTGACGAAGCGCGGCAAATTGCCGGTGCCGCATATTTCGACGCCGCGCTGGATGCACAACAAGGGGACCTATACGGGTTCGCTCGGCAATCTGTGCCGCTGGCTGGCCGAGCAGGCCGAAGGATTGGGCGTCGAGATATTCCCCGGATTCGCCGCTGCCGAGATCCTCTACAATGAGGATGGCAGCGTGAAGGGCGTCGCGACCGGTGACATGGGCATTGATCGCGAGGGCAATCGAAAGGGCGATTATCAGCCGGGGCTGGAGCTGCACGCCAAATATACCTTCTTCGCTGAAGGCGCGCGCGGCCACCTGACCAAGATCCTCAAGCGCCAGTTCGAACTGGACAAGGATTGCGAGCCGCAGGTCTACGGCCTTGGCATGAAGGAATTGTGGGATATCGATCCCGCCAAGCACAAGCCGGGCCTGGTGATCCATACCCAGGGTTGGCCGCTGACGGACGCCTATGGAGGCGGGTTCCTCTACCATCAAGCCAATGGGCAGGTTGCCTTGGGCTTCGTCGTGGGCCTGGGATACCGCAACCCCTATCTCTATCCGTTCGAGGAGTTCCAGCGCTGGAAGCAGCATCCGGCGATCCGCGAATATCTGGAGGGTGGCCGCCGCGTTTCCTATGGCGCGCGCGCGATCAACGAGGGCGGCTGGCAGTCGGTGCCCAAGCTCGTCTTCCCCGGCGGTGCGCTGATCGGCTGCTCCGCAGGCTTCGTCAACGTGCCGCGCATCAAGGGCACGCACACGGCGATGAAGTCGGGCATGCTCGCGGCAGAGGCGGCGTTCGAGGCGATTCAGAACGAACGCTCCCGCGATGTGCTGCACGACTATGATGACCGCCTGCGCTCCAGCTGGGTTGCGGACGAGTTGAAGCTGGTCAAGAATGCGGAGCCGCTGCTGGCGAAGTTCGGCAATACGATCGGTACGCTGCTGGCGGGCGTCGATATGTGGATGCGCACGCTGAAGATCGGGTTGCCCTTCACGATGAAGCACAAGCCGGATAATGAAAAGATCTGGCCCAAGGAGATCGGTCACAAGATCGATTATCCCAAGCCCGACGGGGTGATCAGCTTCGATCGCCTGTCCTCTGTGTTCCTGTCGAACACCAATCATGAGGAAGATCAGCCGGTCCACCTGCAGCTGAAGGACCCGTCGATCCCGATCGCATACAACTTGCCGCTCTATGACGAGCCCGCGCAGCGTTATTGCCCGGCAGGCGTCTATGAGGTGGTCGGTTTGGAAGAGGGCAATCCCCGGTTCCAGATCAACGCCCAGAACTGCGTCCACTGCAAGACGTGCGACATCAAGGACCCGACGCAGAACATCAACTGGGTCGTGCCCGAAGGCGGCGGGGGGCCGAACTATCCCAATATGTAGGCGCCTGCTCTGCGCAATGTCACTGCCGATGCTGCTGGCCTTCCCCGCTGGCGCATCGGTGGATCGGTCGAGCGCGCTGCATGCCTATGCCCGCGGCCGACTGGCCGACAGTTATGGCGAGGCGAACGTAGCGGTCAGCAACTATCGGGACGCGCTGGCGGGAGACGCGAGCAGTTTGGCGGTGGCGCGGCGGTCCTACCTGCATGGCCTGATCAGCGGGGACATGGCGCTGGCGCTTCAGTCGGCAAGGTTGCTGGACAGCCGGGGGGTGCTGCCGCGTGACGGGACGCTTCTGTTCCTGGGCGACGCGCTTGTGCGCAGGGACTGGAAGACGGCGAGGCAAGTTGCGGACCGTGTAGCGGCAGAAGGGAATTTCGGCTTTCTTGCGCCGATAATCCGCAGCTGGATATCGATCGGGGAAGGTCGAGCGGTGCCGCCGGAGATTGATCCGGCAGATCGCTACGCGTCCCTGGGGCGGCGCTACATCGACGAGCATATCGCGCTTCAGGCGCTTGCGCGGGGAGATGCTGCCGCGGCTGGCCCAGCGATAAACCGCGCGTTGGCGTTGCGAACGGTAGAGCTAGGCGAGATGCGGCTGACCTTTGCGGCGCAACTGGCCAGCCGAAAGGCGAGAGCCGAGGCGTTGGCCCTGCTTCCTGAAGGGAAAGCCGACTATGTTCTGGCCCGGCAGGATATTGCGCATGGCCGGAGCGGAGGCGAAATCGGGCGAGCGCTGAGCCCCGCACAGGGCTTTGGCCGCCTTCTTGCCCGTTTGGCTTCGGACATTTCATCGGACGAAAGCACGCGGATGCTGGCGATCAGGCTCGCGCGCATCGGGAGCTTCGCTAATCCAGCTGGAGCGGATGGCAGGCTGGTGCTGGGGCAGTTGCTGACCGATGCAGGACATGGGCAGCAAGCTGTTTCGGAATTGAACAAGGTTGTGGAAAGCGGCTGGTTCGGGACCCTTAGGCAGACGGCTCTTGTCAATGCCTGGGCTGCATCGGATGACAGCAGCGCTGCGATATCGCTGGCGCGTGGATTGGCTCAAGCTCCGGGTGCCGACGTGGAACGTCTGGTGCGGCTTGGGCAGTTGCTGGCCCGCGAAAAGGATTTTGGCGGCGCGGCGGACGCGTTTCATTCTGCCGAAACACGCTATGCTGCGGATAATGTGCCTTGGGCATTGCTGCTGATGCGGGGGAGCGCCCTTGAGCAGGCGGGACGTTGGGAAGAAGCACGTGCGGTGCTGGAGCGGGCGGCGAAGATCGCACCGAATGAACCGGCTGTGCTGAATTACCTCGGCTATGCACAGGTCGAGCGGCGGCAAAATGTTCCAGCGGCGTTGGAGCTTCTCAAGAAAGCCAGTGCGCTCAAGCCGGACGACGCGTCGATAACAGATTCTCTGGGATGGGCGCATTTCGTGACAGGAAATGTGGAAGCCGCGGTGCCAGTGCTTGAGCGCGCTGCTGAAGGCGCCCCTGCCGACGTGACGATCAACGAGCATCTGGGTGATGCGCTCTGGGCCATCGGGCGGCGCTTCGAAGCGCGCTATGCCTGGAGGGCTGCGGCGGTGTTCGCTGAAGGAGACGTCGCGGCGCGGCTTGATGCGAAAACCAAATTGGGGATGAGGCCGGAATATGCCGCTCCTTGACGCTGCGACATTGACCGAAACCGCCTATGCCAAGGTGAACCTGGCCCTGCATGTGCGGGAACGGCGGACCGATGGCTATCATGCGCTGGAAAGTCTGTTCGTCTTCGCGACGGATGGCGATCGGCTGAGCGGGTGCCCGGACGTGGGCAACGAGATCAGCCTGACGCTGGATGGCCCTTTTGGAGCGGCCCTGGGCGCTGGTGCGGACAATCTCGTCGTGAATGCGGCGAAGAAGTTGCAGGGGCATCTTGGAGAGAAGCGGGGCGCGCGGTTGAAGCTGACGAAAAATCTGCCGGTTGCTTCAGGCATCGGTGGGGGATCGGCTGACGCGGCGGCGGCGCTGCGACTGCTCAATCGCTTGTGGGATGCTCAATTGCCCCGTGCCGAGCTGGAGCGGATCGGCCTGGAACTGGGTTCCGATGTGCCTGCCTGTGTCAGCAGTGTCACGCAGATGGTCAGGGGCCGGGGCGAGGTGCTTGAACCTTGCCACATCGACGGATTGAGTGGGATTCCGATGCTGCTCGTTAATCCCGGCGTCGGCGTATCGACGGCCAGTGTGTTTAGCCGGTGGGACAGGGTTGATAGAGGTCCTTTGACAGCGTCAACGCTGGAGGCCCTGATCGTGGATGCCCGCAACGATCTGGAAGAGGCAGCGATCGGGGCCGCGCCGGTCATTGCTGATGTGATTGCCCTTTTGCGGGAGCAGTCGGGGGTGCGCCTGGCCCGCATGTCGGGATCGGGCGCGACCTGCTTCGCCCTTTTCGATACTTGGGACAGCCGAGCAGCGGCGGCGCGCCATATATCGGCACAGCAACCGGGCTGGTGGTCATTGGAAACGGAGATCGGCGGGGCGTGAGCGAGGCTTTCACACAGATCGATGGCGGGCCGCTTGATGTGCTGATCATAGCGGATCATGCGTCCGCCCATGTGCCTGCCGACATCGACCTTGGCATCGATCCCGCCCTGCTCGGCAACCACATCGCAATAGACATCGGCGCGGCGGAGGTGAGCCGGATGCTGGCGGAGCAGTTGGGATGCACCGCGATATTGGGCGGTGTTTCCAGATTGGTGATCGACCTCAACCGCGAGGATGACGCACCCGGCCTGCTACCGGTCATGAGCGACGGTCATCCGATCCCCGGCAACCGGCATGCCGATCTTTCCGACCGGATGGTGCGTTTTCATCATCCCTATCATCATCAGATCGCCCGATTGCTCGACGGAATGACGTCGCCCTTCATTCTGTCGGTGCACAGTTTCACGCCGCAACTGGCGAGTGACCCGCAGGCAGAGCGGCCGTGGGACATCGGCGTGCTCTACAATGAAGATGATCGTGCCGCTCGCATCGCCATTCCCATGCTGGAGGAGGCAGGCCTGATGGTGGGCGACCAGTTGCCCTATTCGGGGCGGCTGCTGAACGCGACCATGAACCGCCACGCCGAAGCCAATGGCATCCCTTATCTCGGCATCGAAATGCGGCAGGATCTGGTGACAAGCGGGGAAGGGCAAAGCCGCTTCGCCAGCATAATCGGGCCCATCGTGCTACAATGCCGCATTAGCCTTGCGTGACTCGTCCCTTTTTGGAAAGGAGGCGCGCAAGAAGGGTAGGTTTTATGTCTCATACGTTCGACAAGTCGAAACTGCCGAGCCGCCATGTCTCGGTTGGTCCGGAGCGCGCTCCGCATCGTAGCTATTATTATGCGATGGGCCTGACCGAAGAAGAGATTGCCCGTCCTTTCGTAGGTATCGCCTCGGCTGGCAACGACAGCGCGCCGTGCAACACGACGCTCGACATGCAGGCGGATTTTTGCCGTCAGGGTGTAAATGAGGCAGGCGGCATGCCGCGCCGGTTCAACACCATCACCGTCACTGACGGCATTGCGATGGGCCATCAGGGCATGAAAAGCTCGCTGGCGAGCCGTGAAGTGATCGCGGATTCGGTCGAGCTTTCGGTGCGTGGCCACTGCTATGACGCGCTCGTCACTTTCGCTGGATGCGACAAGTCTTTGCCGGGCATGATGATGGCGATGCTGCGCCTGAACGTGCCGTCGATCTTCGTCTATGGCGGGTCGATCCTGCCTGGCCGGTTCGAAAATCGCGACGTCACGGTCGTGGATGTATTTGAGGTCGTCGGCAAATATGCGGCGGGCGCTTGTCCGCTCAAGGATGTGATCGCGCTCGAAAAGGTCGCCTGCCCCGGACATGGCGCATGCGGCGGTCAGTACACCGCGAACACGATGGCATGTGTGGGCGAGGCGATCGGGCTTTCGCTGCCGAACAGCAATATGGCGCCCGCCCCTTACAAGAGCCGTGAAGAGGTTGCTGTTGCCGCTGGCCGTCAGGTCATGGAACTGCTGGCGAAGAACATCCGTCCGCGTGATATCTGCACCCGCGAAGCCTTCGAGAATGCGGCGCGCATCGTCGCGGCGACTGGAGGATCGACCAACGGCGCGCTGCACTTGCCCGCCATGGCGAATGAATGCGGCATCGATTTCGACCTGTTCGACGTGGCGCAAATCTTCAAGTCGACGCCTTACATCGCTGACCTCAAGCCCGGCGGCAAATATGTCGCCAAGGATATGTATGAGGCAGGCGGTGTCTACATGCTGATGAAGACCCTGTTCGACAACGGGCTGCTGCATGGTGACTGCATGACTGTCACCGGCAAGACGATCGCCGAGAATATCGATGAAGTCAGTTGGAACCCGGACCAGAAGGTGATCTATGACGTCAAGTCGCCGATCACCCCAACGGGCGGTGTCGTGGGCCTGAAGGGCTCGCTGGCCCCCAATGGCGCGATCGTGAAGGTGGCGGGCATGCATCGCCTGCAGTTCGAAGGCCCGGCGCGCGTTTTCGATTGTGAGGAAGACGCCTTCGCTGCGGTCGAAGCGCGGGATATCGCCGAAGGTTCGGTCATCATCATCCGCTATGAAGGGCCAAAGGGTGGCCCCGGCATGCGCGAGATGCTGTCGACCACGGCCGCGCTCTACGGGCAGGGCATGGGCGAGAAGGTGGCGTTGATCACCGACGGCCGCTTCTCTGGCGCAACGCGTGGCTTCTGCATCGGGCATGTCGGGCCGGAGGCTGCGGAGGGTGGTCCGATCGCGCTGGTAGAGAATGGCGACATCATCGCCATCGACGCGGAAGCTGGCACGATTGACCTCAAGGTTTCCGAATCCGTCCTCGCCGAGAGGCAGAAGAACTGGACGCCGCGCCAGAATGATTATCAGTCAGGCGCTCTCTGGCGCTATGCGCAGAATGTGGGACCGGCTTACAAGGGGGCAGTGACGCACCCGGGAGCGAAGACCGAAACCCATGTCTATGCGGATATCTGAACAGATTGCCGGGGCGGGGCTTATGTGCCTCGCCCTGGCCGCGTGTGACCAGGGCGGAGACAAGGCTGCTCACCCATTTGAAGGCTCGTCAGCCGCCCGCCAGGCGGTTGCCGATTGCGCGATCGGAGCTGGCGCGAAATGGGAGCGATCCTGTTCGGTCGAGCAAGATGGGCGGGTTTTGACGATCCGTCATCCCGATGGCGGATTTCGACGGTTCCGGATGCTCGAAGACCAGCGGGGCCTCGCCTCAGCCGATGGCGCCGAACCGGCCAAGATGGCCATCGTTGGCGATGGCCAGATCGAAGTCAGCGCGGGGGCCGATCGTTACCGGTTACCTGCCACTATTTCCCGAACAGCAGCGCCTTGAGCGAGCTGCCGATCCTGACCGCCGCGCAGATGCGGGAAGCCGAACAGGCGGCGATCGCCAGCGGCGTAGCCGAATATGAGCTGATGGAGCGGGCTGGCGCGGCTGTTGCGGAGATAATCTGGCGTGCGGGGGGCAGGCGTGACCTTCTGTTACTGTGCGGTCCTGGCAATAATGGCGGTGACGGTTATGTGGTCGCTCGCTTGTTGCGGGCGCGCGGGGTGCCGGTGCGAGTGGCTGCCTTGGGGGAGTGTCGCACGGAGTCTGCCCGACGGGCGCGCTCGTCCTGGGGCGGTCCGGTAGAAACTCTGGAGGATGCAGCGCCCGCCACGCAGATTGTCGATGCCCTGTTCGGAACCGGCCTGTCGCGCGGGCTGGACAGCGCTGTTGCTAATAGATTGAGGTGCCTGACGGAGCAGGCGGCCTTCAGCTATGCGGTCGACCTGCCGAGCGGTGTTGATACCGATAGCGGAGCCTTGCTGTCGGCGGTCCCGCAATTTGGCGTCTGCATTGCTTTGGGCGCGCTGAAGCCTGCTCATGTTCTGCACCCTGCTGCCGGGAGCTTCAGGCGGCTGATCTGTGCCGACATTGGCGTCGCGGCGAGCGCACAGGTTCATCGTCTCGCGGCACCCTATCTGGAACCACCGGGGGTTGCTGACCATAAATATAGCCGGGGTCTGGTTGCGGTGGTTGGCGGCAGCATGGCAGGGGCGGGGCTGCTCGCGGCCGAGGCGGCTGCGCGATCGGGTGCGGGAATGGTTCGCCTTCTGGGGGCCGTCGATGAGCTTTCGGGATCGGATGCGATCGTTAGGGTGAAGGCGCTCCAAGCCGATCGCGTGGAGGCTGAATTAGGCGACAAGAGGCTGGCGGCGGTGTTGGCCGGGCCTGGCCTCGGGCGGGATCAGAAGGCCGTGGACCGCTTAAGCGCCGTGTTGCGATGTGGACGGCCGTTGGTGCTGGATGCCGACGCTCTGACATTGTTGGGAAAGGGGGAGGTCGGGGACATTCCGCCTTCATCGATCCTGACGCCGCATGAAGGTGAATTTGTTCGGTTGTTTGGCGATTTGCCGGGCAGCAAGATAGACCGGGCCCGTGAAGCAGCACGGCGAGCTGCTGCGGTGGTTGTCCTCAAGGGTTCGGATACCGTCATCGGCGCCCCGGATGGACGCGTCGCTGTCGCAACTGGCGCGTCCCCTTGGCTGTCGACGGCGGGGACCGGGGACGTGCTTGCAGGATTGGCGGCGGGGCGGCTGGCGGTCGTGGCCGACCCGTTTCGCGCGGCTTGCGAGGCGGTCTGGCTCCATGGAGAGGCGGCGCGGCGTGCGAGAGCCGCTTTTGTCGCCGATGATTTGATTGCGCAGCTGCCAGCGGCTATCGCCTCCCGCTTGTGACCGACATCGACAAAGATCTCATAATACGCATCGCCGCAAAGGGTGATGGCGTTACCGCCGATGGGCGGCATGTACCGCTGGCAGCGCCTGGAGACAGGGTCACGGCCGATGGCGGTTTAGTGGCGGGTCCCCATCATGCCGAAGCTCCATGCGTTCATTTCCCTGCCTGTGGCGGATGCGAGCTACAACATGTGGACGAGGAGAGCTTGGGCGCGTTCGTGACAGCGCGTGTCACAGGCGCTCTGGCCGGACAGGGGGTGACGCTCGCGCCTCAATCGCTGTTGCCGCCTCACCTGTCGCCGCCGAAGACCCGGCGTCGCGCATCATTGCGTGCGGCTCGAGACGGGCGGCGGATCACCATCGGTTTTGCAGAGTCGGGCAGCCACAAGCTCATCGATCTTGCGATGTGCGAGATACTCGATCCCCGCCTCTTCGCTCTGGTCGAGCCGCTACGGGCTTTGCTGCCGCTGGTTCTCGCTGACAAGCGCGCTGCACATGTCCGGATGTCCCTGATCGACCAAGGCGTCGACCTGCTGCTGGAGAATGTTGGCGTTTCCGGCCTCGCCGCGGACGAGGGTTTACGGGATTTCTCAGCGGCTCAAGGCCTTGCGCGATTGACGATCGATGAAGGTGATGGCCAGCAGACCCGCTGGGAGCCTGAGCCTGCGACCATGACATTCGGCGGCGTGCCGGTCGCCTTTCCTCCGTTCGCTTTTCTTCAAGCGACGCCGGATGGCGAAGCGGCGTTGTTGGAGATTGTGCGCGAGGCATTGCCGCCGGGAGGCGCGGTGGCCGACCTGTTTAGCGGGCTTGGCACATTCGCTCTCGGAGTGGGCAAGGAGCGTCCGGTTTATGCCGCGGAGGGTGCGCGTGACCTGGTGCTGTCGCTCAAGGTTGCGGCCAATCGCGCGCAGCGGCGAATGGTGGTTGACCATCGTGATTTGTTCAGGCGGCCGCTCGTGCCTGAAGAGTTGAACCGGTTTGCCGCGGTGATCATCGATCCGCCGCGCGCAGGTGCGCGGGAGCAGGTGATGCAGTTGGCGGCGTCGGTCGTGCCGGTGATCGCTTATGTTTCGTGCAATCCAGCGAGCTTCGCGCGGGATGCTGCGCATCTTGTGGCGAGCGGCTATATTCTGGACAAGGTGAAGCCGGTCGGCCAGTTTCGATGGTCGACCCATGTCGAACTGGCAGCTGTTTTCCGCCGCCCATAAAATGAACCCTCGCCGCATATTTGCGGCGAGGGAACAGGCACCCTCTCCAAAGGGGAGCTTGAGCCTTTTAGCCCAGCTTGATGACAGTTGCGCGACGGCGTGCCGGGACCGGATCGGCGTAGAGGCTCGCCATGGGCTCGTCCTCGACCTCGATGATCGTTTCCGACGTGAAGCCGTTGAAGCCGGTGCGCATGGCCGCACCATAGGCGCCCAGCATGCCGATTTCGATATAATCGCCGACCGCCACATCGTCGGGCAGCATGAAAGGACCGGCCATATGATCCATATCGTCACAGGTCGGGCCGTAGAAGGAGAAAGGCGCGTTTTCGGCTTCGCTTTCCTCTTCGCGCAGCAGGGCGACCGGGAAACGCCATCCGACATGCGCCGCATCGAACAGAGCGCCATAAGCGCCATCGTTGATGTACAGTTCCGTGCCGCGACGGCGCTCGACCCGCACGATGATGGAGCTATATTCCGCCGACAATGCGCGGCCGGGTTCGCACCATAGTTCCGCCGAATAGCTGATCGGCAGGCTTTCGAAACCGCGATAGATGGCGTCGAAATAGGCCTCCAGCGCTGGCGGTTCCATGCCCGGATAGACCGACGGGAAGCCGCCGCCCACATCGATGATATCGACCGTGACAGCCGCATCGACAATCGCCGCACGAACACGCTCAATAGCATCGCTATAGGCTTGCGGGCTCATGGCCTGGCTACCGACATGGAAGCAGATGCCAAGCGCGTCAGCCGCCTGGCGGGTGGCCATCAGCAGTTCGCGGGTTTCGCCGAGTTCTGCGCCAAACTTGGACGCAAGGCTCAGTTCCGAATGCTCGGAGGATACGCGCAGGCGAACGCAGAGCTCAAGGTCGGTGGCTTCATGGGTCGCGCGCAGAATCTTTTCCAGCTCGTCGATCGTGTCGAGCGAGAAGGTGCGCACGCCATGGACATGATATGCTTCCGCGATGGCTTCTTCGGCCTTCACGGGATGCATGAAGCACAGCTTCGCTTGCGGCAGCGTTTCCGCGACGAGGCGGACCTCCGCAATCGAGGCAACGTCATAATGCGTAATTCCGCTGTCCCACAAGGTCCGGAGCAGGTCCGGCGAGGGATTGGCCTTCACGGCATAGAGCGAGCGCCCCGGAAACTTCTCAGAGAAGAATCGGGCGGCGCGGGCCGCAGCCTGCGGGCGGATCAGCGTTACCGGTGCTGCCGGTTTGAGGGCGGTTGCTACCCCCAGCGCGCTATGGTGCTTGTGCAACTCAAGGGACCTCCAGTGTAGTCGTGGGCAAACAAGCTGCCTTGCGGTGGAAGTCCCATGGGGCAGCGGAAGGGCGATATATGCGGCAGGTGCCCCCCTGTAAAGCGCGCCCGTAAATTTTGTTGCGCGCCTCGCTACGAAATGTGCGTCAGGAGAGACGGGCCTTGAAGTCCTGGTATGAAAAACGCCGGATTTCCTGGAGTTCACCAGTCTGCGAGTTCCAAAGCCAGATGCCCGGAAGCGGTACGCCGTTGAAGGTGTTGGTTTTTACCATCGAGTAGTGCGCCTGGTCGAGGAAGGCGATCCGCCGACCCGGAGTCGCGCCGCCGGGGACTCGATAGTCTCCAATGATGTCACCCGCCAGGCAGGACGGACCACCGAGTCGCGTCACCGGCCCTTCGTCCCGCTCATGGAGCATGGCAGGGCGGTAGGGCGCCTCAATGACGTCCGGCATGTGGCATGTGGCCGAAATGTCCGTGATGGCGACGGGCATGCCGTTGTCGATGACGTCGAGGATTTCCCCGATGAGGATACCAGCGTCGAGGGCCATGGCCTCACCCGGTTCGATATACAGATCGAGCCCTGTCTGTGCCTTGATACGCTGCAGGAAGGCGATCAGGTCGTCGATCTGATAATCGGCGCGCGTGACATGATGTCCGCCGCCGAAGTTCAGCCATTTTAGACCACCGACATGCGGCATGACGCGCGATTCGATGGCCGCCCAGGTGCGTTCGAGCGGCAGGAAGTCCTGTTCGCAGAGATTGTGGACGTGGAGGCCGTCGACGCCATCCAGGTGCTCGGACCGGAGTTGGTCGATCGGGAAACCGAGGCGGCTGTGCGGCTGCGAAGGATCGTATTTGGGCACTTCTCCCTCGGCGTGGAGGGGGTTTATGCGCAATCCGATGTCGAAGTTCACACCGTTCATGCGCGCATTGTCGATGACCGGCCGGAGCCGCTCGATCTGCCCGGGGCTGTTGAAGATCACATGGTCGGAAATCTTGAGGATTTCGGCGAGATCTTCGGGCTTGTAGGCGGCGCAATAGGTGGCGACCTCCTTGCCGCCATCCTGGCCCGCATATTCCTCGCGCCCGAGACGGGCTTCGTAGATGCCCGACGCGCAGACGCCGTCGAGATATTCGGCCACGACCCCACCGAGCGACCACATGGAGAAGGCCTTTAGCGCCCCCAATACCTTGATCCCTGCGCGATCGCCGATGTCGCGCAGGATAGCGAGATTGCGGCGGATCGCTGCCTCATCCACCACGAAGGCGGGCGAGGGGACGCTGTAAAGGTCGAAATGGGCGAAGGCGGCCGGATCGCCGGCTTTGGTTTCCATCAACGATTCTCCGTCACCCCAGCGAACGCTGGGGTCTCAGGCGAGAGGGCACGGCGTAGAGGCACGAGATCCCAGCTTTCGCTGGGATGACGTTTCCTAACTTTAGAAATCCAGCGGCGCGTCCAGTTCCTTTACCTGCCAGGGCAGGCCGTGCTTGTTCAGCATGTCCATGAAGGGATCGGGATCGAACTGCTCGATGTTGAACACGCCCTCACCCTTCCACGCGCCAGTAAGCATGAGTGCCGCGCCGATCATCGCGGGGACGCCGGTGGTGTAGCTGACCGCCTGGTTGCCGGTTTCGGCATAGGCGTCCTCATGGTCGCAGACATTGTAGACATAGACGGTCTTCTGCGCCCCGTCCTTCTGTCCGGTTGCGATGTCGCCGATGTTGGTCTTGCCCTTCGTGGTCGAACCCAGGCTCGACGGTTCGGGGAGTACGGCCTTCAGGAACTGGAGCGGGATGATTTCCTGGCCGTTGTAGATGACCGGGTCGATCCGCGTCATGCCGACATTCTGGAGCACTTCGAGATGCTTGAGATAGGCGTCACCGAAAGTCATCCAGAAGCGGATGCGCTTGATTTCCGGGTAGTGCTTCGCGAGGCTTTCCAGTTCCTCATGATACATGAGGTACATGTTCTTCTCGCCGACCTGGTCGAAGTCGAACACCTGCTTGTGCTTCAGGGCAGGGCCTTCCACCCACTTGCCGCCTTCCCAGTGGCGGGAGGGCGCGGTCACTTCGCGGATGTTGATTTCCGGATTGAAGTTGGTCGCGAAATGCTGGCCATGGTCGCCGCCGTTGCAGTCGAGAATATCGAGCGTGTCGATGCGGTCGAGCAGATGCTTCTTGATGTAGGACGCAAAGACGCTGGTGACGCCGGGGTCGAAGCCCGAGCCGAGCAGGGCCATGATGCCCGCTTCCTTGAAGCGTTCCTGATAGGCCCATTGCCAGCTATATTCGAATTTCGCGGTGTCGCGCGGTTCGTAGTTGGCCGTGTCGAGATAGTCGGTTTTGGTCGCGAGGCACGCGTCCATGATCGCGAGGTCCTGATAAGGCAACGCGAGGTTCACGACGAGCTTTGGTTGGACCTTTTCGATGAGGGCGATGGTCTCTTCGACATTATCGGCGTCGACCTGCGCTACGTCGATGGTGACGCCGGTGCGGGCCTTCACTGATTCGGCGACCTTTTCGCAGCTGATGATGCGGCGGCTGGCGAGCGTGATATGGCTGAAAATGTCACTGTTCATCGCCATCTTGTGAACCGCGACAGACCCGACGCCGCCCGCGCCAATGACCAGAACCTTGCTCAATTCAAATGCTCCATGAGTGAAGCGCGCCCGACGCGCGAAAGCGCCCATATAGGGAGTGTGCGTGACAGCGCAAAGTCAGTCTGTCACCAGCGTCCAAGGAGCTAGAAACTTGCCCCGTCAACCTTGTTGATCTTGAGCGTGTCCAGATCGACCTCCGGCACGCAGCGCAGGTTGACGGCCCGGATCGCTCCGTCAGGGGATTCCCCTTCCGCGAAGGATTGCGTGCCGCAGATATTGCAGAAGCGGTGGGTGATCTGGTGCTTGTAGAATTTGTAGTCGGTCAGATTGTCCGCGCCGCTGCTCAGGGTGAACTGGCCGGCGGGCACGAAGGTGAGGAGGAAGCCTTTCCGGCAGCAATGGGAACAGTTGCAGGACATGGCTTCGGTAGGCGCATCGGCGGCCACGGTGAAGGTGACTGCGCCGCAGTGGCAGCTTCCAGCATAGGGCATCGATCGTCCTTTCAATCTGGCTGTAAGGGATGACGCAGCCGCTTTTGCAGAGTTGCTGCGCCATCATCTTGTCAGGCGCGGTTTTTCCGCGCCTCCGCCCTGCGTGCGAAGATATTCAGCAGTTCGACCAACGTCGAAAACGCCATGGCCGCATAGATATACCCCTTGGGCACATGAACGCCAAACCCGTCCGCGATGAGGACCGCGCCGATCATCAGCAGGAAGCCCAAGGCCAACATGACGACAGTGGGGTTGCGGGCAATGAAGTTGGCAAGGGGATCGGCCGCGAGGACCATCGCCGTCACGGCAACGAGGACAGCGATAACCATCACCGCGAGATTATCGGTCATGCCCACGGCGGTAAGGATCGAGTCGAGCGAAAAGATCATGTCGAGGAGAATGATCTGGACGATCGCGCTGCCGAAACTCAGCGTCGCCGCGCCCTTTTGCTTTTCGAGAATGTCGTCGGAATGGACGGGATCGACCGTGTGGTGAATTTCCTTCGTCGCCTTCCAGATCAGGAAGAGGCCCCCGGCGATAAGGATGAGATCGCGCCAGGAAAATACCGTCTCGAATGTCGGGACACCATGCTGATCCAAGGGACCACTGATCCCCAAGTCAAATACAGGCTTGGTAAGCCCGACGATCCACGCGATCATCGACAGCAGCACGAGCCGCATGCCGAGCGCAAGGCCGATGCCGATCCGCCGCGCCTTGGGACGCTGCGCCTCCGGCAATTTGTTCGTCAGTATCGAGATGAAGACAAGATTGTCGATGCCGAGCACAACCTCCATCACCACCAGAGCCACCAGCGCGGCAAGGGCCGTTGGATCGGTGAAGGCGCTTATCAGGCTATCCATTGGGTTCCTCTCGTTCAGTCGGGCAGCCGCTACGTCGCGATTGCCCAGTGTGTCAGTCTGGACTGCATGCCGTAAAAGATTTCGTCAAGAAAAGCTGGCGGGCCATCAGCTTACGAGCTTGCGCAATCCCTCGACCGTATCCGCTTCCGCAGCGGGTTTGTCCCGCCTGATCCGGGCGATCCTCGGGAAGCGCATGGCTAGCCCGGACTTGTGCCGCTTGCTGTCGTGGATGCTGTCGAAGGCGACTTCCAGGACCAGCGACTTCTCCACCTCCCGCACCGGGCCGAAGCGGTTGAGGGTGTTGTTGCGCACGAAGCGGTCCAGCCACTTCAGTTCCTCATCGGTGAAGCCGCTATAGGCTTTGCCGACGGGCAGCAGTTCGCCATCCTCCGTCCAGCAACCGAAGGTGTAGTCGGAATAGAAGGACGAGCGTTTGCCGTGGCCGCGCTGGGCATACATCATGACGCAATCGGCGGTCAGCGGATCGCGTTTCCATTTGTACCAGAGGGCGGCCTTGCGCCCGGCGACATAGGGGCTGTCGCGGCGTTTCAGCATGACGCCTTCGATCGCGGCGTCTCGGGCGCCCGCGCGGATTTCGGCCAGGGCTTCGAAGTCTGATGCCTCTATCAGAGCGGATATGTCGAAACGATCCTGGTCGAGGCTGGGAAGCAGGGCTTCAAGGCGGGGGCGGCGATCAGCCCATGGCAGGGCGCGCAGGTCTTCGTCGGCGTGAAGGAGTATGTCGTACAGGCGAACGAAGGCGGGATAGTCGGCCATCATCTTGGCCGTCACCGCCTTGCGGCCGAGACGTTGCTGGAGGGCGTTGAAGCTGGCCGCCTCGCCTCCCTGGAACTCGCCCTTGACGAGGAGTTCGCCGTCGAGGACCGCGTGGGCGGCGAAGGCTTGGGCAATCTCCGGGAAGCTGCCGGTGATGTCATCCCCGGCGCGGCTATAGAGGCGCGTTTCCTTGCCGGTGCCGACGATCTGGATGCGGATGCCGTCCCATTTCCATTCGGCGGCATAGTCAGCGAGGTCGACGCTATCCGCTTCAAGCGGATGAGCCAGCATGAAGGGGCGGAAGAAGGGCGTGCCTGCTGGATCGGGGCGGTCAGATCTGCCCTCGGCCCAATCGAACAGAGCGGTATAGGGTGGCGTGAGGGCATGCCAGCATTCCTCCACATCATCGACGTCGAGGTCAAAGGCCTGGGCGAAGCCGGTCTTGGCGAGGCGGGCGGAGATGCCGACGCGCAGCCCCCCGGTTGCAAGCTTGAGCAGGGCGAAGCGGCCCGATGCGTCGAGATGATCCATCATCTGGGCCAGCACGGTCGGCGCGGCGGCGCGGCTGACGCTGTGCAGGCGGTCGATGATGGCGGAGAGGGTGAGGGAGCCGTCGTCTATCTCGGCGGGCTGGTCCTCGCTCTTGGGCCAGAGAAGCGCGACGGTTTCGGCGAGGTCGCCGACATAGTCGCGGCTCATTTCGTAGAGGACCGGATCGGTGCGGGCGCGGATCATCTCTCCGATGGCGGAGGCCTTGACGGCCTTTATGTCGAGATTGCCGGTGAGGGCGGCCAGCGCCCAGCCGCGGTCCGGGTCTGGCGCTTCGCGCATGTAACGAGCGATGAGGTCCAGCTTGCCATTGCGGGATCGGGTGTAGACCAGGCCGTCGAGGAGTTGGGAGAATTGTCTCATAGAGCCAAACCTCTCACCCGTTCGCCCTGCGCTTGTCGAAGGGCTCCTCTTTCTTGAAGAAAGTGAAGGGCAGGCCGAACGGCGAGAGAGAAAGGTCGTCTATCATCATCCCTCATCCTCGTCCTCGCGGCCGACGAGCTCGAGGGCTCTCGCGCGCATCTGGTGGATCATGCACCAGTGAAGCAGGGCCTCCTCGCGGCCGTGGGTGATCCAGGTTTCGGTGGGTGCGACCTCGCGGATGGTATCGGTCAGTTCGTCCCAGTCGGCATGGTCGGATATGACGAGCGGCAGTTCGACATTCTTCTGCCGGGCACGTTGGCGGACGCGCATCCAACCTGACGCCATGGCGGTGATCGGGTCGGGCAGGCGGCGGCTCCAGCGGTCGTTGAGGGCGGAAGGTGGCGAAACGATGAGATGGCCGCGCATCTCTTTCGCGGGCACGCCGGTAGCAGGACGGAGTTCGCCAAGGTCTATGCCGAAATCCTGATAGAGCGCGCACATGCGCTCCATCGCGCCAGGGATGTAGATGGGATCATGATGCCCGCGTGCCCGAACCTCGCAGATCAGGCGCTGTGCCTTGCCCAGCGCATAGGCGCCGACGAGAACGCAGCGATCGGGGTGCGCGTGAAGCGCGGCGAGCAGGCGGTCGATTTCGCTGCCTGTGTCAGGGTGGCGGAAGACGGGAAGGCCGAACGTCGCTTCGGTGACGAAGATGTCGCAGGGGACGGGCTCGAACGGCTTGCAGGTCGGGTCTGGGCGGCGCTTGTAGTCGCCGGTCACGACCACGCGCTCGCCTGCATGTTCTAGCAGGATTTGCGCCGAACCCAGAACATGGCCCGCCGGAATGTAGGAAATGTCCACGCCGCCCATGCGGACCTGCTCGCCATAGCCGACGGGCGTGCCGCTGGCGGTGCCGTAGCGAAGCGCCATGATGGCGAGTGTCTCTTCGGTAGCCCAGACATGGCCATGGCCGCCGCGCGCATGATCGGCATGGCCATGGGTGACGAGCGCGCGCTCTGCGGGTTGGGATGGATCGATCCAGGCGTCGGCAGGGCGGACGTAGATTCCGGTGGGGTGGGGTTCGATCCAATGGGGCATATCCATCCAAGAAGATGGGAAATGCCCCTATTGTTCCGCAAGAGGTCCGGTCAGGCGGCCTTCTTGAGCTCCAGTTCCAGCCGGTCCCAGATTTCGACCAGTGCCTGAACCAGTTCCTGCATCATCTCCACCGTATGGGCCGGACCCGGCGTGAAGCGCAGGCGCTCGGTGCCGCGTGGCACGGTGGGATAGTTGATGGGCTGCACATAGGCGCCATATTCGGCGAGCAGAATGTCGCTGATCCGCTTGGCCTTTACAGGGTCACCGACCATCAGCGGGACGATGTGCGTGACGGACGGCATGACCGGCAGTCCGGATTCCCTCATCAGTCGCTTCAGGGTGGCGGCGGCGGCCTGCTGGCCTTCGCGCTCTTCGCTGGATTGCTTGAGGTGGCGGACGCTGGCAAGGACGCCAGCGACGAGTACCGGCGAGAGCGAGGTCGTGAAAATGAAACCCGGCGCGTAGCTGCGGATCACGTCGATGATCATCTGATCAGCCGCGATATAGCCGCCCATGACGCCGAACGCCTTGCCCAGCGTGCCTTCGATGATAGTCAGACGGTGCGCGACATCATCACGCTCGGAAATGCCGCCGCCATGTGCGCCATACATGCCGACCGCATGCACTTCGTCGAGATAGGTGAGCGCATTGAACTCGTCCGCCAGATCGCAGATCTCGGCGATGGGGGCCACGTCGCCGTCCATCGAATAGACGCTTTCGAAGGCGATCAGCTTGGGTGCGTCGGGATCTTCGGCGGCGAGCAGTTCGCGCAGATGATCGACGTCATTGTGACGGAAGACGCGCTTTTCGCAGCCCGAATTGCGGATGCCCGCGATCATGGATGCGTGGTTCAGTTCGTCGGAGAAAACGATGCAGCCGGGCAGCAGCTTGGCGAGCGTGGAGAGCGCCGCTTCGTTCGACACATAGCCGGACGTGAAGAGCAAGGCGCCTTCCTTGCCATGCAGGCTGGCGAGTTCAGCTTCCAGATCGACATGATAATGGGTGTTGCCGCCGATGTTGCGGGTGCCGCCGGAGCCTGCGCCGACATCGTGCAGTGCTTCTTCCATCGCCGCGACGACCTTTGGGTGCTGGCCCATGGCGAGATAGTCGTTGGAGCACCAGACGGTGATGGGCTTCGGACCATTATGGCCGTGGAAGCAGCGGGCGTTAGGGAAGGCACCCTTGTTCCGCAGGATATCGATGAACACGCGGTAACGGCCTTCGCTGTGAAGCCGGTCGATCGCCTGCGCGAAGATATGCTTGTAGTTCACGTAACGCCCTAGTCCCTTGGTGGCCCGCATTCCCCTCTTGCGGGCCGTTTACCCGCTGCGCCGCTCCATTACCAGCGATAACCGTTCGCAGCGGTTGGGAGAAATACCTATCACAATGATAGAGGAATTTGCGAGTGGACCAAAGGTCCCACCCTTCACAAAGCTTCCATTTGTGTGAGGCCGAAATCGGCGAGCGCGGGCGCGAGTGCTGCGACGCTGTTGTCGAGCCGGGTGAAGACGGCTTTCCCGGAGGGGCGGGAGGCGGGCCATTCCTGCCCTTGAGTCAGGTAAGCAATGCGGCGGGCGATGCCGTCGCCGCCATGGACGAAGGCGAGGGGGCGGGGCGCCGCGGCGGCAAGCTCTGCTTCCACCAGAGGAAAATGGGTGCAGGCGAGGACGACCGTGTCCATGTGGTCGCCGCCGGGCTGACCGAGCAAGCCCGCGAGCGCATCCCGCGCTATCGCCGGGTCCAGCGGTTCGCCACGCAGCTTGGCTTCCGCGAGCTGGACCAGAGCGGCGGAACCGTGGCGCAAAACGGTGCAATCCGCGCCGAACTCGGCGGTAAGGCGATCGACATAGGGCTGGCGTACGGTGGCATCGGTGCCGAGGACGCCGAAGACGCGGCTTTTGGAAAGAAGCGCGGCGGGCTTGATCGCCGGAACCGTGCCGACGACGGGAATGTCGAGCGCGGCGCGGACGGCGGACAGCGCGATGGTCGAGGCGGTGTTGCAGGCGATCACGGCCAGGCGCGGGCGGAAACGTTCGACCAGGCGGCCGAGCAGTGCAGGCACGCGAGCGGCGATTTCCGCCTCGCTCTTCGTACCATAGGGGAAGCCTGCGCTGTCGGCTGCGTAGACGATAGGCGCGTTGGGCAGTGCGGCACGCGCTGGCGCGAGGATGGAGAGCCCGCCGACGCCGGAATCGAAGAAAAGCAGTGGGGCTGATGGTGCGACCTTCATTATGGCGCACATGTCGCGGGAGAGGGCGGAGCTGTCAATATTTCGGAGCGATTGGGATGCCAGCGGGTGAGGGTGCCTCGGAGTATCCGGGTTGGGCGCTTGCTCCTGAGATGCCAGCGTTCGCTGGCATGACGGAAGATAAATCATGACGGGAAGCAAGGCTGATCACTTCAGCGCATATGCAAAGCTTGCCCCCGGCAGCGGCAACGCTATGGTCGCGCCGCAATCATTTCGGCGAGATCATGAACCCTCCCTGGCTACTTCCCGCATTCGTCCTGCTGATTTCCTATCTGCTGGGCTCTATCCCCTTTGGACTGTTGCTGACACGCGTCACGGGAGCCGGGGATTTGCGGCAGATCGGGTCGGGCAATATCGGCGCGACCAACGTGCTGCGAACCGGGCGCAAGGGGCTGGCGGCGGCTACATTGCTGCTCGACCTGTTGAAAGGCGCGACGGCTGTGCTGATCGGCGCGGCATTGATCGACAATGGCGGGCCGATGGCGGGGGCGATGGCCTTTATCGGGCATTGCTATCCGCTATGGCTGCGTTTTGCCGGCGGCAAGGGCGTGGCGACGATGATGGGCGTGGTGACGGCGCTGCACTGGCCTGCGGGGATCGTCTTTGCGGTCGTGTGGCTGGGTGCGCTGTTCGGTACGCGATGGTCGTCCGTCGGCGGAATGGCAGCGGGGATCAGCGCGCCCATTGCGATGTGGTTCATGGATCGGATCGATCTGGTCCCTGTCACGCTGGCGATGACGCTGATCCTGCTGTGGCGGCATCGGGCGAACATCGCCCGGCTGGCGAAAGGCACCGAGCCCAAGATCGGGGCGGCGAAGGGGTGAGCGAGCAGGAGCGGTTCGATCGCCTGCGCCTGATCCGTTCGCCCCGCATAGGGCCGGTGACGTTCCGGCAGTTGATGGCTCGCTTCGGCAAAGCGAGCGAGGCTCTGCGCGCTGTCCCTGAACTGGCTGCGCGGGGCGGCGGCAAGGCGGCTGTGGCGGACGCAGGCGCCGTCGAGAAGGAGATCGCCCGCAGCCGGGCGCTTGGCGCGCGCTACCTACTGATGGGGGATCAGGATTATCCATTTCTGCTGGAACAGATGGATGGCTCCCCGCCCGCGCTGATCGTGCGGGGCGACGTCGGACTGACGGGGCGGCAATGCGTGGCGATGGTGGGCGCGCGCAACGCTTCTGCCGCCGCTTGCCGTTTTGCGCGGACGCTGTCGCAGGGACTGGGGCAGCAAGGCGCGGTGGTCGTGTCCGGCCTTGCGCGGGGTATCGATACGGCGGCGCATCAGGGATCGGTGGCGACGGGCACGATCGCGGTGATTGCGTGCGGCATCGATGTCGTCTTTCCGCCCGAAAACGCCGAGTTGCAGGAGCAGGTGGCGAGCGTCGGGCTGTTGGTGACGGAGCATCCTCCCGGCACGCAGCCGCTTGCCCGGCATTTTCCCGCGCGCAATCGCATCATCGCCGGGCTGTCGGCTGGGACGGTGGTGGTCGAGGCCGCGCCGAAGTCAGGTTCGCTCATCACCGCGCGGCTGGCTGTCGAAGCGGGGCGCGAGGTCATGGCGGTGCCGGGGTCGCCCGCTGATCCTCGGGCGCAAGGATGCAACCAGTTGATCCGCGAGGGCGCGACTTTAGTGCAAAATGGCGCGGACGTGATCGAGGCGATCGGCGGGATCGACCCGCGCATGGTGCGGCAGGGGCGGCTCGACTTCAGCGCCGCGCCCGTGTCGTCCGACGTGGCGGGGCAGGAGCGGGAGGTGGTGCTGGGGCTGCTCGGCCATGCGCCGGTGCCGGTGGATGAGGTGATCCGCCTGTCCGCCCTTAGCCCCGCGATCGTTCAGACCGTGCTGCTGGAGCTGGAACTCGCGGGCCGGCTGGAGCGGCATGCGGGGGGCAAGGTCAGCCTGTCGTGACACTCTTGACGCAGGGCCTCAGCGCCTTCCAGACTCGCGCGTGTACGTGAGAGCACTTTAAAACCGGGGCATGAATGCAGCTTGTCATCGTTGAATCGCCAGCCAAGGCGAAGACCATCGAGAAATATCTGGGCGGCGATTTCCACGTCCTCGCCAGCTATGGCCATATCCGAGACTTGCCGCCCAAGGATGGGTCGGTGGACCCCGACAATGGCTTTGCCATGCAATGGGAAAATTATGGGGACAAGGGCAAGCAGCTCAAAGCCATCGCCGATGAGGCGAAGAAGGCCGATCGATTGATCCTGGCGACTGACCCTGATCGCGAGGGTGAGGCGATCAGTTGGCATGTGCAGGAAGTTTTACGGGCGAAGAAGGCGCTGCCGCAGAAGGTGGATCGCGTGACCTTCAACGCGATCACCAAGCAGGCGGTGACCGAAGCGATGGCGCAGCCGCGTGCTTTGGACGAGGATCTGATCGACGCCTATCGGGCGCGGCGGGCGCTGGATTATCTGGTGGGCTTCACCTTGTCGCCTGTGCTGTGGCGCAAGCTGCCGGGCGCGAAGTCGGCCGGGCGCGTTCAGTCCGTCGCCTTGCGCCTCGTCGTTGATCGCGAGCGCGAGATCGAAAGCTTTGTGCCCCAGGAATATTGGTCAGTCGCGGCCGAGATGGAGCAGGGCGGGCAGGGCTTCACTGCCCGGCTGGTGCGCTGGAAGGGTGAGAAGATCGACCGGCTGACGATCGGCAAGGAAGGCGACGCCATGGCCGCGAAGGCGGATGTGGAGGCTGGGCGCTTTACCGTCGAAAAGGTTGAGACCAAGCCGGTTTCGCGCAACCCTCCGCCGCCGTTCACCACCTCGACGTTGCAGCAGGAGGCGGCGCGCAAGCTGGGCTTCTCCGCCAGCCATACGATGCGGGTCGCGCAGCAGCTCTATGAGGACGGCGCGATCACTTACATGCGTACCGATGGCGTGCAGATGGACGGCAGCGCCATCTCCGCTGCGCGCAAGGCGATCGCGGAGCGCTATGATGGCGGATATCTGCCGGAAAAGCCGCGCCAATATCAGACCAAAGCCAAGAATGCGCAGGAAGCGCACGAGGCGATTCGTCCTACCGAATTTTCGCGGGACAAGGTCGGGTCGGGCGATCATGCGCGGCTCTACGACCTGATCTTCAAGCGGGCGCTGGCGAGCCAGATGGCTTCGGCGCGGCTGGAGCGGACGGTTATCGATCTGGTCGACGGCACGGGGCAGCATGCGTTGCGGGCGACGGGCCAGGTGGTGATCTTCCCCGGTTTCCTCGCGCTGTATGAAGAAGGGCGGGATGACGCCGAGGATGACGACAGCAAGCTGCTGCCGCGCCTTGTGACCGGTGATGCGCCTGCCAAAAGACAAGTGACGGCGGAGCAGCATTTCACCCAGCCGCCGCCGCGTTATTCGGAAGCATCGCTGGTCAAGAAGCTGGAAGAACTGGGCATTGGGCGCCCTTCCACCTATGCCTCGACGCTTCAGGTGCTGAAGGACCGCGACTATGTGCGGGTGGAGAAGAACCGCTTCTTCGCCGAGGAGAGCGGGCGTTTGGTGACGGCGTTCCTGGAGCGCTTCTTCGAACGCTATGTGAGCTATGACTTCACGGCGGGTCTGGAAGACGAGCTGGACGAGATTTCCGGCGGGCGCGCCCAATGGCAGGCGGTGCTGGAAGCCTTCTGGCGTGACTTCAAGCCCAAGACGGCGGAAGTCATGGAGCAGAAGCCGTCGGACATCACCGCCGAGCTGGACAAATTCCTGGAGCCGATGCTGTTCCCGCCCAAGGCGGACGGCAGCAATCCCCGTGCCTGCCCGATGTGCGGTGACGGGCAACTGGCGTTGCGTGGTGGACGCTTCGGGGCGTTCATCGCCTGCTCCAACTATCCGGAGTGCAAATATACGCGCAAGTTCGGACAGCCGGGCGCCAGCGACGGTGGCGAGGACAAGGGGCCGGAGGTGCTGGGGCAGCATCCCGAAACCGGGCAGGATATCGTCCGCAAGTCCGGCCGCTTTGGTCCTTATATGGAGATGGGCGAGGGCAAGGAGGCCAAGCGCGGGTCAATTCCCAAGGATCTTCCGGACGGCGAACTGACGCTCGACTGGGCGGTTAAGCTGTTGAGCCTGCCGCGCGAGGTTGGCCTGCATCCCGAAACGGGGAAGCCGATCGTGGCGAATATCGGGCGCTTTGGGCCTTATCTGCTGCACGACGGCAAATATGGACGCTTGTCGTCCACCGCCGAGATATTCGAGGTGGGGATGAACAGCGCAGTTGCGAAGCTCGCTGACGCGGTGAACAAGGGACCGCGCGGTGGAGCGTCTCGCGAGCCGCTCAAGCTGCTCGGCAAGCATCCGCGCACGGAGGCCGAGATCAAGCTGATGGCGGGACGTTACGGGCCTTATGTCACCGATGGCACGACCAATGCGACTTTGCCCAAGACGATCGAGCAGGACGCATTGACGCTGGAAGAGGCGGCACAGTTGATCGACGCGCGGGCGGCTGCGGCTCCTGCGAAGAAGGGGAAGAAGAAGGCGCCCAAGAAGGCAGCGGCAAAGAAGGATGGTGCGGCCAAGAAGCCAGCGGCGAAGAAAGCGCCTGCCAAGAAGAAGGCGGCAGCCTCGGAGTGAAGTCCGTTGCCGTTCGTCCTGAGCCCTTCGGCAGGCCAGGGCGAACGGAGGCGAGGACTAGGAGAGCATCAACCCGGCCGTCACCGCTGCTGCGGACATCAGGATCGCTGCCGCGAGCCACTTTGCGGCGGTGATCAGCGTTCCGTCCGTCAGTCCATTGGCGGCGGCGCCTTCCGCTTCCAGCTTCCGCGTCAGGGCGCGGAGCATGCGGGGGGCGTCGTCAGCGATCCGCGACAGTTCGAGCAGCAGCGGGACCAGCTTTTCGGGCGACTGGCTGGCTGTCAGGCGATGAGCAATAAGGCGGGCGCGGGAGCGTTGCAGCGCCTGCGACAAGTCGAAGCCCGGCTCAATCGTGCCCAGCACCCCATCCATGGTGATCAGCGCCTTGAAAATGAGCGCGAGGTCGGGTGGCAGGACCAACCCTTCCTTGCGGATCAGCGGAAAGAAGTCGGCGACCATGCGGCCCAGCACCAGCGGGCCGGAGCCATGGCGGGCGATCAACTGCTCCGACGCCATGAGAACGCGCTCGCGTGAGGGACGGTCGCCCTGATGCCAGCCGATGAGCGTGTCCGCCATCGTCTGCGCGTCGTTGGAACGCAGGGAAAGGATGAAGGCCAGAAATTCCTGCTGCCGCCGCGCGCTGACATGGCCGATAAGGCCAAGGTCCAGCAGGGCAAGGCGATCGCCCGGCAGGCAGAGAAGATTGCCGGGATGGGGGTCGCCGTGAAAGCGGCCATTCACCAGCACCATTTCAAGAACGAGGTCGGCGCCGAGATCGGCTATGGCGGCTGGATTGATCCCGGCGGCGCGAAGCGCCTCTGCATTGCGGGGCGCTATGCCTTCGACATAATCCATGACCAGCACAGTCTCGCTGCTGAGCGGCCAATGGATTTCGGGGATGACGACGCGCGGCTGCTCTGCAAGGTCTGCGCGCAGACGGTCGGCATTGCGGCCTTCGCTGGTGAAATCCAGTTCTTCCAAGACCGTGTCCAGCAATTGCTGGACCAGCGCGCGGGGTTGGAACCGGCGCGCTTCCCTGTTGCTCGCCTCAACGATCCCCGCGAGATGGGAGATGAGGCGGAGATCGGCTTCCATCGACTTGCGTATGCCCGGACGGCGGATTTTGACGACGACCTCGCGGCCATTGTGCAGGGCAGCGCGATGCACCTGCGCCATGGAGGCGGCGGCGAGGGGGGCCTCATCGAACCGGGCGAAGGCCGTCTCCACCGGCTCGCCCAATGCCTCTTCCAACAGGGGACGCAGCGTGGAGAAATCGAGGGTAGGCGCTGCGCTATGCAGCTTTTCAAATTCGGATATCCAATCCTCCGGCAGGAGGTCGGCGCGGGTGGCGAGAATCTGGCCGAGTTTCACATAGGTGGGGCCGAGCGCTTCCAGCGCCTGCCGCGTGCGGCTGGGCAGGTCGGGTGGAGAGGCTCCGTCCCTATCCTTGGCAAGACCCATTCTGGCGAGGAGCAGGTCAAGGCCGAAACGGGTGGCGACGGCAGTGATTTCAGCCAGCCGCTCACGGTCGCGGGCGGCAACGACGATGGTCTTGAGCATGGCGCGTCAACGAAGCGCCACGCCGATTGTTTCGGGCGTGCACCTTTTCAGGGCATGATCATTCGACCCAGTCGAGGCCGATGTCGCGATAGATGAAGCGGTCGTCTTCCCAATCTTCCTTCACCTTCACGTGGAGGTAGAGATGGACCTTGACCCCAAGCAGCTGTGCAAGTTCCGCGCGCGCCTTCGATCCGATTTCCTTCAGCCGCTGCCCCCCCTTACCGAGCACGATGGCGCGCTGAGTGGGGCGGGCGACCAGGATTTGCTGATGGATTTCAACAGAGCCGTCCTCGCGCTCGCTATATTTCTCGGTATCGACGGCGGCGGCGTAGGGCAGTTCGGCATGCAGCTGGTGGTAGAGCTGCTCGCGTGTGATCTCAGCAGCAAGCATGCGGTCCGTCGCGTCGGAAACCTGGTCCTCCGGAAAGTGCCACGGGCCTTGGGGCATGGCATTGGCGAAGGCGGTCTTGAGTTCAGCAAGGCCGTCGCCGGTTGCTGCGCTGATGAAGAATGTCTCTTCGAAGCCGATGCGTTCGTAAAGCTTCTGTGTGTGTACCAGCAGCTTCTCCTTTATGGCGATATCAACCTTGTTGAGGATCAGCCATTTGCGTTCCGTCCGGTGGGTCAGCGCTTCGATGATCGGCTCCATCTTGGGGCCGAGACCCGCCTTCCCATCGACAATGAGCGCGATCAGGTCAGCGCCCTGCGCGCCGCCCCATGCGGCCTGAACCATGGCGCGATCGAGGCGGCGCTTGGGCGCGAAGATGCCTGGGGTGTCGACAAGGACGATCTGCGTATCACCTTCGATCGCGACGCCCATCACGCGGGTACGGGTGGTCTGCGCCTTTGGGCTGGTGATCGCGACCTTCTGGCCGACCAGCGCGTTGACCAGCGTGGATTTGCCGGCGTTGGGGGCGCCCACGATGGCGATGACGCCGCAGCGTTGATTTTCTATGTCGTGCAACATTTACTCCGTTCGCGCTGAGCCTATCGAAGCGCCTTACTTCTCTTCTTTCGAGCGCGCTAAGGTGGAGATGAGGCTCCAGTCTTCACGAATTAGCGCTAGTTTCTTTGCCCGCCCCAGCCTTTGATCTGACGCTCAGCTTCAAGCGCCTCCATACGGGTTCCGAACTCTTGCGACCAGATCAGTTTTATCGGGCGGCGATTTTGCGTGTAGCGGGTAGAGTGCTGGTTTCATGCTAGGCGATGCGGATTTCGAGATCATCGGTGTGGCCGATGTAAAAACTGCGGTCGGCGCAATAGAGCATGTAGGTGTAGAAAGCCATCTTCGCTCAGAAAGGCAATAAAGCGCTTCGACAAGCTCAGCGCGAACGGAGGTTGGGGAATGTGGGAGAAACGGGGTTCAACTGCTCAGCTTGTCCAACAATGCCTTCGCCGCAGCCGTCTCGGCCTCCTGCTTGCTTCCTCCCGTGGCGCTTGCTTCCCCCGCGCCCTTGATGCTCACCGTTACCGTGAACTTCAGCGCATGATGAGGCCCGGAGCGATCGGTCATCGCATATTCGGGCGGCTTGCGGCGGTTGGCGGCTGCCCATTCCTGGAGAGCGGACTTGGGATGCTTGGGTGCGCTTTCCTGCGTATCGACCCGGTTGGCCCAAAGGCGGCGGACCAGCGCGCGGGCGTCGTCCAGGCCCGCTTCAAGGTAGAGCGCGCCGATCAGCGCCTCCATGACGTCACCCAGCACATTGTCGCTGTCTGCCGCGCCATCGTCGCGGGCCTGCTTGCCAAGGACGAGATGCGTCGGCACGCCAGCCGCGCGCGCAACGTCGGCGCAGGTCTCACCCGACACCAATGCGTTGAAGCGGCGTGAGAGCTTGCCTTCGGGTTCACTGGCGAACCGCTCATAGACCCATTCGCTGACGATCAGGCCCAGCACGCGATCGCCCAGAAACTCAAGCCGCTCATAATTGACGGCGTTCGCGCTGCCATGGGTGAGCGCCTGACGAAAGGGCGCTTCATCCTTAGGTGCTCGTCCGATCAGCCCGGCGAGCCAGCCAGACGTGTCGGCCTTTGTCAAAAGCCTTCCCCGATGCGGTTCCAGCGCGCGGCGGTGAACCATGTCCAGGGGAGCAGCCAATTGGCGCTGCCGTCGGTCGAGAAGACGGAGATCATCGCCTTTCCAACGAGATTTTCCTCCGGCACCAGTCCGATGCCGCCGCCTTCGACCGCCGGGAAACGGCTGTCTGCGCTGCGATCGCGGTTGTCGCCCATCATGAAGAGATGGCCTTCGGGCACCAGCACCGTGTCGCGATCGTCGGCCGCGCCATCGGGAACGAGGTCGAGGACGTTGTAGCTTTTGCCGCCCGGCAGTGTTTCGCGATATTGCGGATAGCGGCACTGACGGCCGCCGCTCGGCGCATCTTCCTCGAACTTCGGACGGTAGCAGGGGGAAGGGCTGCCCTCCTTCGCGGCGGCGTCCAGCATGTTGGGCGAGACGGGAATGACGAGGTCGGCGACCTTCTGCTTCCGAATGGCCTGACCGTTCAGATAGACCGTGCCGCCGCGCACCGAGATCATGTCGCCGGGCAAGCCGATGACCCGCTTGATATAATCATTCTTCTGGTTCGGCGGCGCCTTGAACACTACCACGTCCCCGCGCTTCGGCGTCGAGGCGAGAATGCGCCCCGGGATCAGCGGCAGGTTGAACGGCAACGAGTAGCGCGAATAGCCATAAGGCCATTTGGCGACGAGCAGATAGTCGCCGATCAGCAGTCGCGGCTGCATCGATTCAGACGGAATATTGAACGGAGAAACGATGAAGCTGCGCAGGACAAAGACGAACACCGCCAGCTTAGCGAGAAACCATAGGAAATCCCGCGTTTCGGATTTTGCGCTCATGCTATGTTGTCTAATCCTTCGATCCGCCTTGAAAACAGGCCGTTGCGGCTTTTGCTGCGTTGTAAACCCGCCGTCAAGCATAGCGGGCGGTGCATTGGCCGTTACGCTTGGGTAAGAAGGACGAGAATCGACAGGTGCAGTGTCGTCATCAGCAACGAATAAGAGGATTTACGCTTCCATGCCCAGCCCTGCACTGGAGGCCATTGCGGCACTCCCGCGGCCTGAACTGAAGACCGTTTTCGCTTCGGACCCTGACCGGTTGAGCAAGTTCACGCTTACGCAGGGGCCTTTGCGGTTCGATTGGTCGAAGACGCACCTGACCAGCGAATTGCTGGAAGGATTTCTGAAGCTGGCGGAGGAAAAGGACTTCGCCAAATGGCGCGACGCCCTTTTCGCGGGCGAGCCCATCAACAATAGTGAAGGCCGCGCGGCAGAGCATCCCGCAGAACGGGGCGAGGGCAATGCGGAAAGCGTTTCGCGCGCCAAGATGCTGCATGCCCGCATGCGCGCTCTGATCGATGCGATCGAAGGTGAGGCGCTGGGCCCCATACGTCATATACTGCACATCGGGATCGGCGGATCGGCGCTGGGGCCGGACCTGATCGTGGATGCGCTGGGTGGGGACGGCGCGCGCTATGATGTCGCGATCGTCTCCAATGTAGATGGCACGGCCCTGGAGCGGGCGATTGCGCGTTTTGATCCCGAAGCGACCCTGATCGCGGTCGCGTCAAAGACCTTCACCACCACCGAAACCATGCTGAACGCGGCGAGCGCGATCAACTGGCTGGTAGAGGCGGGCGTGGAGGACCCCTATGGCAAGGTGATCGCGTTGACCGCCAGTCCGGACAAGGCGATCGAGTGGGGCGTGGACGAAACGCGTATCCTGCCATTTTCCGAGACAGTGGGCGGGCGCTATTCGCTCTGGTCTTCGATCGGCTTTCCGGCCGCGTTGGCGCTTGGCTGGGATGCGTTCGAAAGCCTGCTTGAGGGCGCGGCGGCCATGGACCGGCATTTCCGGCTGTCCGATCCGGCGCAGAACGCTCCGCTGATCGCTGCTTTCGTGGACCAATATTATGGCCGCATCATGGGATGCCAGACACGCGCTCTGTTCGCCTACGACGAGCGCTTGCGGTTGCTGCCTTCCTACCTCCAGCAACTGGAGATGGAGAGCAATGGCAAGAGCGTCACGCGCGATGGCAAGCCGGTCGAAGGGCCGACAGCGCCGATCACATGGGGCGGCGTCGGCACGGATGCGCAACATGCGGTGTTCCAGCTGCTGCATCAGGGGACCATCGTGGCCCCGGTCGAATTTGTCGCTTCGATCGATCCCGGCCACGCTCTGGACCCGGCGCATCACCGCGCATTGCTGGTGAACTGCTTTGCCCAAGGGGCGGCGCTGATGCGGGGCAAGGAGAATGATGCCGATCCCGCGCGGGCTTATCCCGGCAACCGTCCATCCACCACGATCCTGCTGGAAGATGTGACGCCGGACGCGCTGGGCGCATTGATCGCCTTTTATGAGCATCGGACCTTTGCCAATGCGGTGCTGATGGGGATCAATCCATTCGATCAGTTTGGCGTCGAATTGGGCAAGGAGATCGCCAAGTCCATCGAGGCGGAAGGGACGAAGGGCTTTGATCCATCGACCATGGCGCTGATCGATCTGGCGCTGGGCGGAGCCTGAAGCCATCAAAAGCCGTTTGTAACTCCGCTGGATAGCCGCCATATCCGGCCACGATCCAGCGGAGACCAGCATGAGCGACTATGATTTCGACCTTTTTGTCATCGGCGCGGGTTCCGGCGGCGTCCGGGCGTCGCGCGTGGCGGCGGCGCATGGCGCCAAGGTCGCGGTCGCAGAGGAATATCGGGTCGGCGGCACCTGCGTCATTCGCGGCTGCGTGCCCAAGAAGCTGCTGATCTATGGCGCGCACTTTGCCGAGGATTTGAAGGACGCGCGCCGTTTCGGCTGGAGCGTCCCGGATTGCGACTTCGAATGGAAAGTGCTGCGTGACAATGTGCTGGCCGATGTGGATCGGCTGGAGGGCCTCTATCGCAATACGCTCGACAGTCACAAGGTCGAGCTGATTTCCGATCGGGCGACCATCACCGGGCCGCATTCGGTCAAGCTGGCAAGTGGCCGCGAAGTGACCGCGAAATATATATTGGTCGCGACCGGCGCCTGGCCTTCAGTGCCCGAACTGGAAGGCGCCGAACATGGCATCACGTCCAATGAAGCCTTCCACCTGGAGAATGCGCCCAAGCGGATGGTGATCGTTGGCGGCGGTTATATCGCCAATGAATTTGCGGGCATTTTCCATCAGCTTGGCAGCCACGTGACCATCGTCAACCGGTCCTCCACGCTGCTGCGGGGCTATGACGAGCAGATCCGCGATCGGCTGCTCCAGATTTCCACGATGAAGGGCATCCAGTTCCGCTTCAATGCGGAGATGGAGCGGATCGAAAAGAATGACGACGGCACCCTTTGCATGCATTTCAGCAACGGCGATCCCATCCCCTGCGATACGGTGATGTTCGCCACGGGCCGCCAGCCGCATGTCGAGGGGCTGGGCCTGGAGAATGCGGGCGTCGAGTTGGACGACAAGGGCGCGATCAAGGTCGACGACTATAGCCGCACCAGTTGCGAGAGCATCTATGCCGTGGGCGACGTCACCAACCGCTTGCAGCTTACGCCGGTTGCCATTCGGGAGGGACATGCCTTTGCCGATACGGTGTTTGGCGATAATCCGCGGACGGTAGACTATAATTGCGTGCCCTCGGCCGTGTTCAGCCATCCGCCATTGGCTGGCGTCGGCCTGACCGAAGCGCAGGCGAAGAACAAGCTGGGCACCGTCAAAGTCTATACGTCCGACTTCCGGCCGATGAAGAATGTGCTGGCGGGGCGGGACGAGCGGGCGCTTTACAAGATGGTGGTGGACGCGACGACGAACCGGGTTGTCGGTCTGCACATGATCGGCCCGGATGCGCCGGAGATTTTGCAGGCCGCGGCCGTTGCGGTGAAGGCTGGCCTTACCAAGGAACAGTTTGATGACACGGTGGCGCTGCATCCCAGCATGGCAGAGGAACTTGTTCTGCTGAAGTGATCGATAGATTGCGAATAAGCGCCGCGAGTCAGTCGTTATCTGCAAAAGTTACGACAAGCGCGTCGCGCCACGCGGGCGAGCCTGGTTCGACCGCGTGAATTTCTGTCACGCCATGCAGGATGCGGTGATCGTCGATCAGCACGCTATCACCGGGCACGGCCAACGTGAACTCGCCGAGTGGCGTGCCATCAGGCGCACCTATGCGGGTGACGCCTTCGCTGACGTTGCGGCGCTCTATGAGCATGACGAAGACCCAATCGACGCCGTCCCGATGCAGTCCTTCAGGCGTGGGCCGCCCGACGTCATCTTCGCACGTCTCGATACGGAACTGGTGCATTTCCACATGCCAGCGCTTTGAACCCGCCTGATCGAAGGCCGCTGCGCAAAAAGCGAGGATGGCCTGCATGACCGGACTGTCGATCGTGTCCTGGTGAACCGGATCGAACCAACGCTGCACGTCGCCGTTCAAGGGGTTGTAGTCGCGGCTTTGGAAATGCGGCTGGTGCGGCTTGCGCGTGAAATGGCCCTGCCTCGCTTCGAAGGCCGCGTGACGGCGACGTCGGTAGCGGCCGCCGTCGGCCATGTAGAGATCAGGGCCAAGATCGTCCCAGCTTCGCGCGAACGAGTTCCATGCCACATCCCCGACGTTCAGTCTTGCGAGCATCTCCGGCCCGGCCACACGCGCAAAGCCACAGCTGGTGAGCTCTTCCTGAAGATCGCGCGTGTCGGAGGTCAGTTGATGCATGTGTCGCCTCTTAGGCGGCCCGAAAAGGGATCGACAGAGCCAGTTCGCACAAGCTGGGATGAACCGCGGTGCGCCTCAGCCAATCCAATAGGGTACGATCTGCCGGTTGTCCGGATCGACCCGGATCGGCCTGTCAGCGGGCGGAAAGGCGCGCTGGTCGCAGCTTTGGCGCGGGCAGAGGCGGCAGGTGATGCCGATCGGCGTGGCGGCACCTTCCATTTCAAGCTGAAGGCCGTCTGCATAGACGAAATTAGCTGCATGCGCGACTTCGCACCCCAGCACGACGGCGAAGCGGCGGGGGGTGCGCGAATAGCTGCCGGACGGCTTCACCAATCCCTTCGCCATCGAGACATAGCGCACGCCGTCTGGTGTCTCGCCGAGCTGGACGTTGATGCGGTCCGGGATGGCGACGGCCTCATGCACGTTCCAGAGCGGGCAGGCCCCGCCGAAACGCGCGAACTGGAGACGGGTGGCGCTGTGCCGCTTCGTGATATTGCCCGCCATGTCGACACGGCAGAAGAAGAAGGGAATGCCGCGAAGGCCGGGCCGTTGGAGGGTCGAGAGGCGATGGCACGCCTGTTCGAAGCTGACCCCGAAGCGCCGCGCAAGCCGGTCGATATCATGGCGCACTTCCCGCGCAGCCGCGCGGAACTGGGCATAGGGCATCAGCAGCGCGCCAGCCGCATAATTGCCAAGCCCTATGGCGAGCAGCCGGTCGGCGCCTTCCACGGGCAGGGCCGCACGATTGACCACATCCGCGATCACCGTCTGCCCCTCCAGCATCATCAGCTGGTGCGACAGCATGAACTTTCGGCTTTCCACTGGCAGGGCGGCATTTATGAACAGGCGGCGATCATTGGATGAATAGGCACGCAGCGCGGAATCCGGTGTGTCGGCAATCAGCGTTTCGATGCCATGCCGCCGGGCGAGCGCTTCGACCAGCATTCCTTCGTCAAGAACCTGTCCGGCAGTGACGCTGGAGGCCATGTCCTCCGCCAGGCAATCAAGGACGTGCACATAATTGCCAGCCTCATGGAACCAGTCGCGCGCAGCCTCCCAGGGTAGGCGGGCCTGCACCTCATGATCGTTGGCGATCGCCTCCTCGATCATGTTGATACGTTCATTCGCACGCATATGAGCGTTGTAGAGGTCGAGATAGCGGGCGGCGAATTCGGGAAATTGCAGGTGCAGCTTCTCGATCCGCTCCGGGTCCATCAGCGGGCCGGGCAACTCCGGGTGGGCCAGCGCATAAGTGAAAGCGCCGAGCAGTTGTTCCTCTTCCCGGCTGTCGAAGCTCGCCCAATCGGTTGGGAAGGCGCTGGCCACGGCTGCCTTCACCTTGGCCGTCAGGGGGCGGTCGTCATTTTCCAATTGGCTGAGATAAGAGACCGAAATACCCAAGGCCAAGGCCATCGTCGCCTGGTCCATGCGATGGTCCAGCCGCAGCTGCCGCAGCCGCGGACCTGCGAAAATGCGATTGCCTCTTGCCATGGGGCGCTCATAATTTGCGAAATCGTGATTTGCAAATTGGCAAATTTGCATTTGCGAAAAGCGTGAAAGATGGGAAAGGGGCAGCTGTAGTCATCCGTGCCGTCACCGGAGAGATATTCTATATGTCGAAGCTCGCTATCATCGAACAGCTGGAAGCCAAGCGCGAGGCCGCGCGCCTGGGCGGTGGCCAGCGCCGGATCGACGCGCAGCATGCCAAGGGCAAGCTGACCGCGCGGGAGCGTCTGGAAGTGCTGCTGGACGAGGACAGCTTTGAAGAGCTGGATATGTATGTCGAGCATAATTGCGTCGACTTCGGCATGAACGAGCAGCATATCCCGGGCGATGGCGTCGTCACGGGATCGGGTACGATCAACGGCCGTCTCGTGTTCGTCTTCAGCCAGGATTTCACCGTCTACGGCGGCGCCGTGTCGGAACGGCACGCGATGAAGATCTGCAAGATCATGGACATGGCGCTGAAGGTCGGCGCGCCCGTGATCGGCCTGAACGACTCCGGCGGCGCGCGCATTCAGGAAGGCGTGGCCTCGCTCGCCGGTTATGCTGAAATTTTCCAGCGCAACGTGCTTGCCTCGGGCGTTGTGCCGCAGATCAGCGTGATCATGGGTCCCTGTGCGGGCGGCGCGGTCTATTCGCCTGCGATGACCGACTTCATCTTCATGGTGAAGGATTCAAGCTTCATGTTCGTGACCGGCCCGGACGTGGTGAAGACGGTGACGAATGAGGTCGTGACCCAGGAGGAATTGGGCGGCGCGGTGACGCACACGACCAAGTCGGGCGTTGCGGATGTCGCGTTCGAAAATGACATCGAGGCGCTGCTCGCGGTGCGCGATTTCGTGGACTTCCTGCCTGCTTCGAACAAGGAGCCGGTGCCTGAGCGCCCGAGTGCCGATCCTTGGGATCGTATCGAGGAAAGCCTCGACACGCTGATCCCGGCGAATGCGAACCAGCCCTATGACATGCATGAACTGATCCGCAAGGTCGTGGACGAGGGCGACTTTTTCGAAGTGCAGCCCGCGCACGCAGGCAACATTCTGTGCGGTTTCGGCCGGATCGAGGGCAAGACGGTCGGCATCATCGCCAACCAGCCGATGGTATTGGCCGGGGTGCTGGACATCAACTCGTCCAAGAAAGCCGGTCGCTTTGTTCGTTTCTGCGACGCGTTTGAAATTCCGATCGTCACTTTCGTGGATGTGCCGGGCTTCCTTCCGGGCACGGCTCAGGAACATTCGGGCATCATCAAGCATGGCGCGAAGCTGCTGTTCGCTTATGCAGAAGCGACCGTGCCGAAGATCACCGTCATCACGCGCAAGGCCTATGGCGGTGCTTACGACGTGATGAGCTCAAAGCATCTGCGCGGCGATTTGAACTATGCCTGGCCGACCGCCGAAATCGCGGTCATGGGGGCGAAAGGCGCGGTGGAAATCATCTTCCGGGGCAAGACGCCCGAAGAGATCGCCGAGAAGACGAAGGAATATGAAGACCGCTTTGCCAACCCGTTCGTGGCGGCGGGCAAGGGCTTCATCGACGAGGTGATCCAGCCGCACTCGACCCGCAAGCGGATCGCGCTTGGCTTGCGCAAGCTGCGCAACAAGGCGCTGGAGAATCCCTGGAAGAAGCACGACAACATTCCGCTTTGATGCCCCAGCGGCCGTCATCCCAGCGAAAGCTGGGATCTCAGGCGGTTATGTGGAACGTAAAGGCACGAGACCCCAGCTTTCGCTGGGGTGACCAGACAGGTGAAGTGATATGAAGCTCGGCCGCTTGAACCATATCGGCGTTGCAACGCCTTCGCTCGAAGCGTCGCTTGCCTATTATCGCGACGTCATGGGCGCGACACTGACGCATGAGCCCTTTGACTTGCCGGCGCAAGGCGTGAAGGTGTGCTTCGTGGATACGCCGGGCGAAAATGGCACTGAGGGCACCCAGATCGAACTGATCGAACCTTTGGGGGAGAACAGCCCGATCCATGGTTTCATCGCCAAGAACCCGGCGGGCGGCCAGCATCATATGTGCTATGAGGTGCCGGACATTCACGAAGCCAAGGCCTGGTTCGAAGGGCTGGGCAAGAAGGTGCTGGGCGAACCGCGCATCGGAGCGCATGGGACTTTGATCTTCTTCGTGCACCCCAAGGACATGAACGGGGTGCTGACCGAGATCATGGAGACGCCGAAAGAGGCGCACTGATATCTATCCTCTCCCGCGCGCGGGAGAGGATACGAAGCCTTGTCAGCTTGCTGGCTAGGCGACGTTGGAGAGGGCTTAGGCCCTCACCGCTGCGACTAAGGTCTGCTACGCAGCCCCAAGTCTCGCTGCCTCTCCCGCCTGCGGGAGAGGATTTGGATGGGTAAGGACAGATGACCGACAAGCCGACGCTGGATCAGTGGGCCGCCGCCTCCGCCAAGGAGGTAAAGGGCAAGGACCTGAACTGGGATACCCCGGAAGGGATCACCGTCAAGCCGCTCTATACGGCGGAGGACGTGACCGTCGATCCCGGCTTGCCGGGTTTTGCGCCGTTCACGCGCGGCGTGCGCGCTTCCATGTATGCGGGGCGCCCTTGGACCATCCGCCAATATGCGGGCTTTTCGACTGCCGAGGAGTCCAACGCCTTCTATCGCCGCAACCTGGCGGCGGGGCAGAAGGGGCTCAGCGTCGCCTTCGACCTTGCCACCCATCGCGGCTATGACAGCGATCATCCCCGCGTCGTCGGCGATGTCGGCAAGGCGGGCGTGGCGATCGACAGCGTCGAGGACATGAAGATCCTGTTCGATGGCATCCCGCTCGACCAGATGTCCGTGTCCATGACGATGAACGGCGCGGTGATCCCGATCCTGTCCTTCTTCATCGTTGCCGGCGAAGAGCAGGGCGTCGACCGCAAGCTGCTGGACGGAACCATTCAGAACGACATTCTGAAGGAGTTCATGGTCCGCAACACCTATATCTACCCGCCCGAACCGAGCATGCGGATCATCTCCGACATTTTCGGCTATACCAGCCGCGAGATGCCGAAGTTCAACAGCATCTCCATTTCCGGCTACCATATGCAGGAAGCTGGCGCGACGCAGGTGCAGGAACTGGCCTTCACCATCGCGGACGGTATCGAATATGTGAAATATGGCGTCGCGTCGGGGCTCGACATCGACAAGTTCGCGGGGCGTTTGAGCTTCTTCTTCGCGATCGGCATGAACTTCTTCATGGAAGTGGCGAAGCTGCGTGCCGCCCGCGTTCTGTGGCATCGCGCCATGACGAAGCTGGGCGCGCAGGACGAACGTAGCAAGATGCTGCGCACACACTGCCAGACTTCGGGCGTGTCGCTGACCGAGCAAGACCCCTATAACAACGTTATCCGCACCACCATCGAAGCGATGGCGGCGATGCTTGGCGGCACGCAGTCGCTGCACACCAACGCGCTGGATGAGGCGATTGCCCTCCCCACCGATTTTTCCGCACGTATCGCGCGCAACACGCAGATCGTGATCCAGGAAGAGACGGGGATGACGAAGGTCGTCGATCCTCTGGGCGGCAGCTATTATATCGAGGCGCTGACCCAGCAGCTGGTCGATGCCGCGCAGGAGATCATCGACCGCGTCGAGGGCGAGGGGGGCATGGCGAAGGCCGTGGCGGCAGGCTGGCCCAAGGCGATGATCGAGGAAGCGGCGGCTGCTCGCCAGGCGCGGGTCGATCGCGGTGAGGATGTCATCGTCGGCGTCAACAAATATCGCCTGGCGAACGAAGACCTGTTGGAAACGCTGGAGGTCGACAATAGCAAGGTGCGCGAGGCACAGATCGCCCGCATCAACAGGGTCAAGGCCGGGCGTGACGAGGCAAGGTGCCAGGCGGCGCTCCAGGCGCTGCGCGACGGTGCCGCCAAGCCGTCGAGCATCGATAACAACCTGCTGGCCTTAGCCGTGGAATGCGCCCGTGCGCGGGCCACGCTGGGGGAAATCTCCTCGGCCATGGAAGACAGCTTCGATCGCTATGGCACGGTGCCGACGCCGGTGAAGGGCGTCTATTCCAAACCTTATGCGCAGGACAGCCGCTGGAAACAGGTTCTTGACGGTGTGCAGGCCGTCGAGCGGCGCCTCGGCCGCAAGCCGAAACTACTCATCGCCAAGATGGGGCAGGACGGCCACGACCGGGGCGCCAACGTGATCGCGTCGGCTTTCGGGGATATGGGCTTTGACGTGGTATCGGGTCCGCTGTTCCAGACACCGGAGGAGACCGTGGTGCTAGCGTTGGACAGCGGTGCCGATGTGGTCGGCGCCTCGTCGCTCGCGGCCGGGCACAAGACGCTCATCCCCGAGCTCATCAGGCAGCTTCGGGAAAAGGGCCGCAACGACATCAAGGTCATCGCGGGTGGCGTCATCCCGCCGCAGGACTATGACTATCTCCGTGACGCGGGCGTGCAGGGGATTTATGGACCCGGTTCCAACGTCGTGGAATGCGCCGCAGACGTGCTGCGCCTCCTCGGCCATAACATGCCCCCGGCGGGGCTGGAGGAAGCCGCTTGACCGAGATCACTCCTCGCACTGACTGGACGCGCGACGAGATCGCCGCGCTGTTCTGCCTGCCCTTCAACGACTTGATGTTCGAGGCGCAGTCGATCCATCGCACCAACTTTCCGCGCAATGAGGTCCAGCTATCGACCCTGCTGTCGATCAAGACCGGCGGTTGCCCGGAAGATTGCGGCTATTGCAGCCAGTCGACGGAAGCGGAAAGCGGCCTCAAAGCCACCAAGCTGATGGACGTGCAGGCTGTCTTGCAGGCGGCGGCGCAGGCCAAGGACCACGGTTCAGGCCGTTTCTGCATGGGCGCAGCGTGGCGCAATCCCAAGGAACGGGACATGCCCAAGCTCATCGAGATGGTGAAGGGCGTGCGCCAGATGGGCATGGAAACCTGCATGACGCTGGGCATGCTGTCGTCCGATCAGGCGAAGCAGCTCGCGGATGCGGGGCTCGATTACTACAATCACAACATCGATACCTCGCCGGAAAATTACGCGAACGTCATCACGACCCGGACGTTCGAGGATCGCATCGAAACGCTGGAAAATGTGCGTTCGGCAGGGATCAATGTGTGCTGCGGCGGGATCGTCGGCATGGGCGAGACACGGAGTGACCGGATCGGTTTCCTTCACGCGCTGGCGACCATGCCGCATCCCGAAAGCGTGCCGATTAATGCGCTGGTGCCTGTCGAAGGCACGGTGCTTGGGGACATGCTGAAGGGCACGCCGCTCGCGAAGATCGACGAGGTGGAGTTCGTGCGGACCGTCGCGGTGGCGCGGATCGTCATGCCGCAATCGATGGTGCGGCTTTCCGCCGGTCGCGAGAGCATGAGCGAGGCCTGTCAGGCGCTATGCTTCATGGCGGGTGCGAACAGCATCTTTACCGGCGACAAACTGCTGACCGCGGCCAATGCCGGTGACGACAAGGATAGCGCGCTGCTTTCAAAGCTCGGGATGACGCCGATGATGGCGCAACCGCACGGGCATCTGGAGGCGGCGGAATAGTTTCCCCTCATATGTCATGCTGAACGTGTTTCAGCATCCATCAAGCCTCCGCAGTCTTCGGTGTGAGAGGCGAAATGGAGCCTGAAACAAGTTCAGGGTGACGCCGAGGGACGGAGAAGGGTTAGCCCGACTGGGCAACACAATAGGACTGGGCAAGGACAGATAATGGCAATCACCAAGATCCTGATCGCGAACCGTGGCGAAATCGCGTGCCGCGTCATCCGCACCGCGCGGAAGATGGGCATCAAGACCGTTGCGGTCTATTCGGATGCGGACGCCCGTTCGCCCCACGTCCTGATGGCGGACGAAGCGGTGCACCTTGGCCCGCCGCCTGCCGCGCAGTCCTACCTGCTCGCGGACAAGATCATCGAAGCGTGCAAGCAGACCGGCGCTGACGCCGTGCACCCCGGCTACGGCTTTCTTTCGGAGCGCGAAAGCTTCCGCAAGGCGCTGGACGCCGAAGGCATCATCTTCGTCGGCCCGCCCGCCAACGCGATTGCGGCCATGGGCGACAAGATCGAATCCAAGAAGCTGGCAAAGGAAGCAGGCGTCAACGTCGTTCCGGGCTATGTCGGTGTGATCGAGGATACGGAACATGCCGTCTGCATCTCCAACGAGATCGGCTATCCGGTGATGATGAAGGCTTCGGCCGGCGGCGGCGGCAAGGGCATGCGCCTTGCTTATTCGGAGCAGGATGTTCGCGAGGGCTTCGAAGCGACGAAGCGCGAGGGGCTGAACAGCTTTGGCGACGACCGCGTGTTTATCGAGAAGTTCATCGAAAGCCCGCGCCACATCGAAATCCAGATCCTGGGCGATCAGCACGGCAATATCCTTTACCTGAACGAGCGCGAATGCTCGATCCAGCGCCGTCACCAGAAGGTGGTCGAGGAAGCGCCTTCGCCGTTCGTCTCCCCTGAAATGCGCAAGAAGATGGGTGAGCAGTGCGTCGCGCTTGCCCGCGCCGTGGGCTATTTCAGCGCGGGTACGGTCGAACTGATCGTATCGGGCGCGGACAAGACCGGCGATGGCTTCTACTTCCTGGAAATGAACACTCGCCTGCAGGTGGAGCATCCGGTCACGGAAGAAATCACCGGTCTCGACTTGGTCGAGCAGATGATCCGCGTTGCCAATGGCGAGGAACTGAGCTTCCGTCAGGAGGATGTGAAGATCAATGGCTGGGCGATCGAAAACCGCGTCTATGCAGAAGATCCCTATCGCGGCTTCCTGCCCTCCACCGGCCGCTTGATCCGCTACAATCCGCCGGAAGCCGTGGACGGCGTGCGCGTTGATGACGGCGTAGTCGAGGGCGGCGAAGTGTCGATGTTCTACGACCCGATGATCGCCAAGCTGATCACCTGGGCGCCGACCCGTCTGGAGGCGATCGACAAGCAGGTCGCCGCGCTCGACCAGTTCGAGATCGAAGGGCCGGGCCACAATATCGATTTCGTGTCGGCGCTGATGCAGCATGAGCGTTTCCGTTCTGGCAACATCACCACCGGCTTCATCGCAGAGGAATATCCGGAAGGTTTCACTGGCGCTCCAGCTTCCGAAGCGCTCGTCAGGAAGCTGTCTGCGATCGGTGCGTTCGCTGCAATGGCACAGGCCGACCGCGCCCGTCGCATCGATGGCCAGCTTGGCAAGAAGCTGCGCGCGCCGACGGGCTGGCAGGTGAAGATCGGTGACGCGATCCATGATGTCGTGATCAGCGGCGACGATGTCACCGTCGATGGTGAAGCGATCGACATGGCGCTGGAATATACGCCCGGCGATCGCCTGATCGAGGCCGAATTCGGCGAGGAGTTGCTGGCGGTGAAGATCGCGCCGGTTCGCTCCGGCTTCGTTCTCACCGCGCATGGCGCCAGTCACAAGCTGCGTATCCTGCCAGCACACGCGGCGGTGCATGCCAAGCATATGATCGAAAAGATCCCGCCGGATCTGTCGCGTTTTCTGATCTGCCCGATGCCAGGGCTGCTCGTATCCCTGAACGTCAAGGAAGGCGACAAGGTTGAGGCCGGTCAGCCCTTGGCAGTGATCGAAGCGATGAAGATGGAGAACATCCTGCGCGCGCAGAAGGCGGGTACGGTGAAGAGCGTGTCGGCGGCTCAGGGTGAGAGCCTGCCTGTGGACGCGATCATCCTGGAACTCGAATAGGGTTGGTGGTCATGGCGCGGCAGGGGCCATTTCCCTGCCGCGCTTTCCCGCCATTACGCACGCGCCAAAGGGGAGATAGGGCCCGGGGTGAGCTTATCACGGCTCCCACTGGTCAGCGTCTGGCATTGGCCGCTGCTGCGATGTCCATCCGCTTGATCAAGGGTGGCTGCACCCTCGACGCTCGCAGATGATGCCGCTATCGCATCACCGATGACCAATTTTGCTCCGCTTCGCCTCCGCCTCGACGGGGGTGCGCTCGTAAATAATTGGCGATGGTTGCAACGGCGTAGCGGGACTGCGGCGTGCGGGGCAGCGATCAAAGCGGATGGCTACGGCACAGGTGCTGTGGAGGTCATGCGCCGCCTGCTCGATGCGGGATGCCGCGACTTCTTCGTATCGAGTTGGACAGAAGCGGCTTCCCTTGAACATCTGTTGCAGGACGGAATCAACCTGTCCGTTTTCCACGGCGTGCGTGCCGAGGACATGGGTAGGGCACTCTCGTCAAAGGCTCGCCCGGTGCTCTGCACTGCCAATCAGATCGGACGCTGGAAGTCTGCCAGCGGCGGCGTTTGTGACGTGATGGTCGATACGGGCATGAACCGGCTCGGGCTCGACTGGCGGAGCGATGTCGCTGCACAAATGAGCGGGCTGTCGGTCGACACATTGCTCAGCCACTTGGCATCGGGCGACGAGGATACGGATCTTAGCGCGCAGCAACTTGAGCGATTCAGCAACTTGCGCGCTCATGTTCCAGCGCGTCGATATAGTCTCGCCAACAGCGCAGGCATCTGCCTGGGACAAGCCTATGCATTTGATCTGACACGTCCCGGGCTCGCGCTTTATGGCGGGATACCCCGGCCGGAGGCGTCAGAGGGAATCGCTCAAGTGGTCTTTCCGCAGGCGCAGGTGCTGCAACGGCGTTTTGTCCCTTCCGGAGACAGCATCGGCTATAACGCGACCCATCTCGCCAGGACGGACACGGAAATAGCCGTGCTTAACCTTGGCTATGCCGATGGTTATCTGCGCTGCTTCTCGGGGCGTGGCGTGGTCAGCGCTGGGGAAACGGACTTGCCTGTCGTGGGCCGCGTGTCGATGGACCTGATCGCTGTGGATGTCTCCGCGATGCCGTCGGTCAAGGAGGGGGATTGGCTGGATATCGATTATGACTTGCCCGCCGCTTCCGCTCTATCGGGCCTGTCGCAATATGAGTTGCTGACGAGCCTTGGTCCCCGTTTCGATCGGGTCTGGTTCTAGGTGGCGACGCGCCGCCGGGGGTGAACCGGCGGCCTTATTTCAGTTCAACGTTCGATGCACATGGCGACGCCCATGCCGCCCCCGACGCACAGGGTTGCAAGTCCCTTCTTCGCATCGCGCTTCTGCATCTCATACAGCAGCGTGGTCAGCACCCGGGCGCCGGACGCGCCCACCGGATGGCCGATGGCGATTGCGCCGCCATTCACATTGACCTTGCCGGCGTCCCATCCCAGTTCCTGACCGACCGCCAGTGCCTGTGCGGCGAAGGCTTCATTGGCTTCGATCAGGTCGAGGTCGCCAAGTGACCAGCCCGCCTTGGCCAGAGCATTGCGGGTTGCCGGAGCGGGGCCGATGCCCATGATTGCGGGATCGACGCCGCAGGTCGCAAAGCTGGCGATGCGGCCCAGAATGGTGGCGCCGCGCTGAGCGGCATCGGCTGAGGTCATGAGAACCAGAGCGGCAGCGCCGTCATTGATGCCACTGGCATTGCCCGCAGTGACCGTGCCATCCTTCTTGAACGCGGGTCGCAAACTCTGCATCGCTTCGAGCGTCGCGCCAGCGCGGATATATTCGTCCGCATCGACGACAGTGTCGCCCTTTCGTCCCTTCACGGTGACGGGAACGATTTCATCCTTGAACCGGCCGGACGCGCGCGCGGCTTCGGCCTTGTTCTGGCTGGCGACGGCAAACTGGTCCTGCGTCTCGCGGCTGATCTGATATTTCTCCGCCAGATTTTCCGCCGTGACGCCCATGTGATAATTGTTGAACGCGTCCGTCAGGCCATCATGCGTCATCGTGTCGATCAGCGAGATCGGGCCCATCTTCGCGCCAGCCCGCAGATATTGGGCGTGCGGGGCGAGCGACATGCTTTCCTGTCCGCCTGCCACCATGATCCGAGCCTCGCCCGCCTTGATCGCTTGTGCAGCCAGCGCCACGGCACGCAAACCCGATCCACACAGCTGGTTAAGGCCGATCGCCGTCCGCTCCACCGGAATGCCTGCGTTCACCGCAGCTTGACGCGCAGGGTTCTGACCCTGAGCGGCCGTCAGGATTTGGCCGAGGATCACCTCATCCACCTCTTCGGGTGCCACGCCAGCCTGGCTCAGCGCCGCAACGATGGCGGTGCGTCCCAATTCATGTGCCGGCGTCGTGCCGAAGGCACCCATGAAGCTGCCCACGGCAGTACGCTTGGCGGCGGTGATGACGATGTCTGACACAATCCTGATCCTTGATGAAAAGGGCGGTTCCGCGCCGCAATATCATCAACCCCCGTGCGTTGAAAGCCAAAGGGACAAGGGCTCCCAAAGCAGCTGGCGGGCGCTGCTGCCGACGATCATGCCGACATGGCCAAGTTGGAGGGTGAAGCCGTCCGCAAGGTCGGGCGCTGCGGTGGCGGGGACGATCCGGTCAGTGGCCGACCAGACGGAGAATGTGGGGCGTCCAAGGCCCGCCAGATCGATTTTCCTCCCATCGATCTGCCATTCGCCACGTCCTGTAAGATTGCTTCCATAGAAGCTCTCGAACAATTCCTCTCCCGCTGCGAATGTCAGTGGCGGGCCGCCATTTGCCCAATCTTCGACCGCCAGAAATGCGCGCTCGGCCTCGGAGCCGGGCTCCATTCCAGCAAAAGCAGCATATTTGCGGATGGTGCGTGCTGGGTCCATCGCCCAAAAACCCGATTGCAGAACCTCCATCGGCACATAGCCGAGACGCTCGCTTGTCGCCTTGGCGCCCCGCCAAAGCGACGCGATAAGGTCGCGATCCGCGTCGGGGAAGCCGTCGAACTGCCAAGGCGCAGCGATGGTGGCGACTGCTGCGACATCGGCCAGGGCCGCAGCGCCAAGCGCCAGGCTGCCGCCAAGGCAGTATCCTACCAGGATCGGCGGGTGGGGGAGTGACTTCAGCATCGGGATCAGGCGCTCGGTAACATGCTCTGCCAGGCCCAGCTTTGCATCCTCTGTGCCGGGACTGCCCCAATCGATGAGGTAAGCGTCATGTCCTGCTGCAGCCATGTGGCGCAACATGGATCGTCCCTCCGACAGGTCCAGCACCTGCGGAGGGTTGATAAGCGATGGTATGAAGATCACCGGCGCCTTGCCACTATCTGCGCCGTAACGCAGCAATCTGGCACTTCCTGCCGCAGCAAAGACCGATGGCGCGGGGGGCGACGGAGGCCTTTGGGCTTCCTGATATTTGCGCAACCCCTGAAAGGCCGCACGCCGCAAATCAGCATTGCCTTCCGTTTCACGCCATAAAATGTCGAGAAACAAGGGCAATGGGCGTGGGCCATGTTGCGGTGCGGCAACCCCTTGTGCTAATGCGGAAAGTGCAGGTGTGGGAGAGGAATCCATGGCCAAAACCAAGACCGCCAATGAATCAGAGCCGGTCATCATCAAGAAATATGCGAACAGGCGTCTCTATAACACGGAAACGTCGAGTTACATCACATTGGATTTGCTGTCGCAAATGACTCGTGAGGGGCGCGAGTTCGTGGTCGTGGACGCAAAAACGGGTGAGGACATCACGCATAATGTCCTGACGCAGATCATCATGGAGGAAGAGCAGCGGGGCAAGAACATGCTGCCGGTCAACTTCCTGCGGCAGCTGATCGCCATGTATGGCGATTCCATGCAGTCGATGGTCCCGCAATATCTGGAAGCGTCGATGGACGCGTTCCGGAAGAACCAGATGCAGTTCCAGGAAGCGATGAAGGGCGCCTTTGGTGGCGGTCCGCTCGCGGAAATCGCCAAGCGCAACATGCAGATGTTCGAAGCGGCCGCCAACGCATTCGGCAAGGTTCCCGGCATGCCCAACATGCCAGGTATGCCGGGTATGCCCGGTGCTGTCGCTCCCGCGCCAGCCGCTTCCGAAAGCAGCAAGGACGATGAGATCGCGGATCTGAAGGCGCAGCTCTCCGCCCTCAATGCGAAGATCGACAAGCTGGGCTGAGCAGCGCGTTCGGGGTCGACGGGACGGCGCGCTTGCCTTATGGCGCGCCATCCTTTCAAGTCGAAGAACAAGGCCTGACCCGTGAAGCACGCCCTTTCCGTTACCCGTGAACAGGATTTCGCCGCCTGGTATCAGGCCGTCATCTCCGAAGCCGACATGGCCGAGGAAAGCGGCGTGCGCGGCAGCATGGTCATCCGGCCCTGGGGCTATGGCATCTGGGAACGCATCCAAAAGCTGCTCGACGAGCGGATCAAGGCGACCGGCCACGAAAACTGCTATTTCCCCCTCTTCATCCCGCTTTCCTATTTTGAAAAGGAAGCGGAGCATGTGGACGGCTTCGCCAAGGAAATGGCGGTCGTCACGCATCACCGCTTGATCCAGAAGGACGGCAAGCTGGTGCCCGATCCGGAGGCGAAGCTGGAGGAGCCGCTTGTGGTTCGTCCGACGTCCGAAACGGTGATCGGCGCAGCATTTTCGCGCTGGGTGCAAAGCTGGCGCGACTTGCCGGTGCTGATCAACCAGTGGGCCAATGTGGTCCGCTGGGAAATGCGCACCCGCATGTTCCTGCGCACCGCCGAGTTCCTCTGGCAGGAAGGGCATACGGCTCACACCACCGTCGATGAGGCGATGGAAGAGACGATGAAGATGCTGGAGGTCTATCGCAGCTTCGCGGAGGAATGCGTCGCGCTGCCGGTGGTGGCTGGCGAGAAGCCGGAGAATGAACGCTTTCCCGGCGCCGTTGCGACCTATTCGATCGAAGCGATGATGCAGGATGGCAAAGCGCTTCAGGCTGGCACGTCGCATTTCCTGGGCACCACCTTCTCCCAGGCGCAGAGCATCAAGTTCCAGAATGCGGAAGGGCAGCAGGAGCTGGCCCAGACGACCAGCTGGGGCATGTCGACCCGCATGATCGGCGGCCTCATCATGGTGCATGGCGACGATGACGGGTTGCGCGTACCGCCGCGTCTGGCGCCCTACCAAGTCGTTGTCGTGCCGATGCTGCGCGACAATGACGAGGATGCTGCGATCCTCGATTATTGCGGCGATCTGGTCGCAGCGTTGAACAAGCAAGATGTGTTCCGCGAACCCGTCCGCGCGCTTCTGGACAAGCGGCCTGCCAAGGCGGCGAACAAGCGCTGGAGCTGGGTCAAGAAAGGCGCGCCGATCGTGATCGAAGTGGGCGGCCGTGATGTTGCGGGCGGCAATGTATCAGTGCTGCGCCGCGACCGGCTGTATCGCGAGGATGGCAAGCTCGATAGCCAGATCGTTGCGAAGGGCGACTTCCTGGGCGCCGCGACCGGAATGCTGGAGGATATTCAGCAGGCGCTGTTCGCGGATGCTCAGGCGCGGCTGCACGGGAACATCGATAAGTCGATCACATCCCTGGATGCGCTCAAAGCCTATTTTGCCGCGAGCAAGAAGCAGGGGTGGGCGCTGGTGCAATGGGCCAAGCCCACGGGTCCGGCTCTCGACAAGGTGATCGAGTGGCTGAAGGGCGAGAAGCTCACGCTGCGCAACGTTCCGCTGGATGCGGACGCTGCCGATGGGGCTTGCATCTTTACCGGTGACAAGGCGGTGGAGCGAGTGCTCGTGGGGCGCAGCTACTAATCAATCTCCCCTCCCGCTAGCGGGAGGGGAGCAGTTACAGCACATATTTGCTGAGGTCGGTGTTCCGCGCGACGTCGTTCAGCTGCTCCCCTACATAGGCCGCGTCAATCACCAGCGTCTCGCCCTGGCGGTCCTCGGCGTCGAAGCTCACATCTTCCAGCAGCTTTTCCATCACGGTCTGCAAACGGCGGGCACCGATATTTTCGACCTCGCTGTTCACTTCCGCAGCGATCTTCGCCACTGCGCGGATGCCGTCCGCCGTGAGGTCGATCGTCACGCCCTCGGTCGCCAGCAGCGCGCGATATTGCGCAACAAGGCTGGCCTTCGTGTCCGACAGAATCGACACGAAATCATCTTCCGTCAGCGCCTTCAATTCGACGCGGATAGGCAGGCGACCCTGAAGCTCCGGCAGCAGGTCACTGGGTTTCGCCACATGAAACGCGCCCGATGCAATGAACAGGATGTGGTCCGTCTTCAGCGGCCCATATTTGGTCGATACCGTGGTGCCCTCAATCAACGGCAAGAGGTCGCGCTGCACGCCCTCGCGGCTCACTGACCCGCCGCGCACGTCGCTAACGGCGATCTTGTCGATCTCATCCAGGAAGACGATGCCATTCTGCTCAGCACTGACAATCGCCACGCGGGCGACATCGTCCTGATCCAGCCGCTTGTCCTGTTCTTCCTCGACCAGCTTGTCCCATGCATCGGCGACGCGCAGCTTGCGGCGCTTTTTTTGCGTCTGACCGAAAGCCTTGGACATCATATCGCTTAGGTTGATCATGCCGACCTGGCCGCCCATGCCGGGTATCTCCATCGGCATGGAAGGGCTGTCGGCGACTTCCACCTCGACCTCGACATCGTTCATCTGGTCGTTCTCGATCCGCTGGCGGAAGGAGAGGCGGGTCGCTTCGCTCGCTTCCTTGCCGGTGAGGGCGTCGAGCAGGCGGTTCATCGCGGCCTCCGACGCAGCTTCCCGCACGGCTTCGCGGCGGCGATCCTTTTCCAGGCGCACCGCTTCCTCAACCAGATCGCGAACGATCTGCTCCACGTCGCGGCCGACATAGCCCACTTCGGTGAACTTCGTCGCTTCGACCTTCACGAACGGCGCGTCTGCGAGCTTGGCGAGGCGGCGGCTGATCTCGGTCTTGCCGCAGCCGGTGGGGCCGATCATGAGGATATTCTTGGGCGTCACCTCGTCACGCAGGTCGGGCGACAGGCGCTGCCGGCGCCAGCGGTTGCGCAGGGCGACGGCCACAGCGCGCTTGGCGTCGGCCTGGCCGATGATGTGCGCATCGAGGGCGGAAACAATGGCCTTGGGTGTCAGATTGTCGTTCATCTTCTTCTCACTCCCCTCCCGTAAGCGGGAGGGGCCGGGGGTGGACGATTGCGAAAGCAATCGGCTTCAACTTTTCGGGATAGGAGGAACGCCCACCCCGCCCTCCCGCTTGCGGGAGGGGCTTCACATCATGTCACGCTCGCCAGTTCCTCGACCACCAGCTGGTCATTGGTGTAGACGCAGATGTCAGCCGCCACGGCCATCGCCTTGCGCGCGAGGGTCTCTGCATCTTCCTCATATTCAACAAGAGCGCGGGCTGCTGCGAGCGCGAAATTGCCGCCTGACCCGATGGCCGCCACGCCGCCGATCGGTTCCAGTACGTCGCCATTGCCGGTCAGGATCAGCGTGACTTCCTTGTCCGCGACGATCATCATCGCTTCCAGATTGCGCAGATATTTATCGGTCCGCCAATCCTTTGCCAGCTCAACTGCCGCGCGCATGAGCTGCCCATTATGGCGCTCCAATTTCGCTTCAAGCCGCTCAAACAAGGTAAAGGCGTCAGCCGTCGCCCCCGCAAATCCGCCGATGACAGAACCGTCGTGCAAGCGGCGGACCTTGCGCGCATTGGGCTTCATCACCGTTTGACCCATGGAAACCTGGCCGTCCCCAGCCACGATAACCTTTCCATTTTTTCGCACGGACATGATGGTGGTGCCATGCCAGACCGGCATGCTGCTTGAGCGTTGGTCGTTCATGGCGCGGCATATGGGATCGAATGGGCTACCGCGCAAGCATAGTAGCCGGAGGCGCTGGTCCGTGTCATTTTCTGGACGGATTTATGACAATCGGTTCAGGAACCAATCCCGTTCAATTGACTTTGTGCAGAGCCGCAAAGATCATGTCCGGACGGTGAATGGAAGGAAATTTCGCATGTCTCTAAAGGCCAGAGCGCGGGAGAAGGTCGAACGAGCGGGGATTTCCAACTATATGTTCGACCATGACATTCTGGTGATGTGCGGCGTGCGCTACACCATCGCAGCTTGCGATTGTGGCGAGCCGGATTGCGACGGTGTCAAGCTGGAAAGAAGCGCGGCCATGGTAGGCCGCGTCCTTCAATAATCGTCGGCAAGGGAAGGCCGCCTGGCCCTACATCGCCCTTTCACCGGCCCGGCCGACCGATTCAATGTCGCGGCCAACGCCCTTGACCGTGTTGCATGCTGCCAATGAGGTGAGAAGGAGCCCTGTGATCATGAGGGCAATGGTCTGACGCATCGATAGTCGCTCCCTTTATTGGTCCAGCTACTAAAATCTGATGCCGAAAAGGCAATATGCGCAATTTGCGCCTCTCTGCGATGGCTGCCTTGACAGGAGCGTTGGCCGATGCCAATGGCCGCATCCTCCTTATCAGGGGCGCGTAGCTCAGCGGTAGAGCACACCCTTCACACGGGTGGGGTCACAGGTTCAATCCCTGTCGCGCCCACCATGATCTACCTAGGTCATGGTGAGAAATATTATGTCCCTAGATTGATCTTTTCATCTGCTCCGCGTTAACTCGCGGCGGTATATTCGGCCGCCTTGGCCGAGGCGAAAGGATAAGGATGTCCTCTTTGGTGAAGGGCAGCGCAGCCGTTTTGGCACTGCTTGCAAGCGCTGCGGTTCCGGCGTCGGCAAAACAGCAACTGACGCTGGAGCGTGTCTTTGCAAATCCAGACCTTTCCGGCTCTCAGCCCCGAGCATTGAAGCTCTCCCCGGATGGCAAGCTAGTCACTCTGCTCAAGCCTCGCACGGACGAGAAGGAACGGCTGGACCTCTGGGCCATCGACAGCGCGACCGGGGCGGAGCGCATGCTGGTGGATTCAAGGAAGACCGGCAGCGGCGCGGAGCTTTCCGAAGCGGAAAAGATGCAGCGCGAGCGGGACCGCTCCATCGCTGGCAGCACGGGGATCGCGACCTATGACTGGGCTCCCAATGGCAAGAGCATCCTCGTCCCGGTGGATGGCGATCTTTACCTCGCGTCGCTCGATGGCCAGGTCACACGTCTCACCAACAGTCCGCCCAGTGAACTGAACGGCATCGTCAGTCCCAAGGGGGGCTTCGTTTCCTTCGTGCGGGACGGCAACCTGTTCGTCCAGCCGATCGGCGGGAAGGAACGGCAGGTGACGCAGGGCGCCAGCGAAACGGTCAGCTGGGGCGTGGCCGAGTTCGTGGCGCAGGAAGAAATGGATCGGCGTACCGGCTATTGGTGGTCGCCGGACGATCAGTTGATAGCAGTTGCGCGCGTGGATGAAGGTCCGGTCAGCATCGTCACCCGGACGGCGACCGGTGGCGAGGGCACGAAGGTCTATCAGCAACGCTATCCTGCTGCAGGGACACCCAATGCGCTGGTCGATCTCTATGTCATGCGGCCGGATGGCCGTGGGCAAGTGAAGGTCGACCTGGGCGACGACAGCGACATCTATCTCGCACGGGTCGATTGGTCGAAAGACGGCCGGACACTCTATGTCCAGCGGCAGAGCCGTGACCAGAAGCGGCTCGATCTGCTGGCGGTCGATCCAGCGACGGGCAAATCGAGGATCGTCCTCACCGAACGCGCGAAAAGTTCGATCAACCTGAGCAACAATTTCAGGCCGCTGAGCGATGGTAGCTTCCTGTGGTGGTCGGAGAAAAGCGGGCATGGTCATCTCTATCATGTCCGCGGCGGCAAGTGGGTAGCTCTCACCAGCGGTGCCTGGGAAGTGCGAGACGTGGTCGCGGTGGATGAGCGGCAAGGCGCCGTCTATTTCACCGGCAATCGCGAAACGCCTCTGGAGCAGCAGCTTTACGCCGCTTCCCTGTCAGGCAAGGGCGCGTTGCGGCAGTTGACCGGCGATGGCTGGTGGAACGATGCGGTGATGGACAGCGGCGCGACGCATCTTGTCATCTCCCGCAGCAACACGGACCAGCCCAAACAGGTCTATCTTGCCGACAGCAATGGCAAGCAGATCCGCTGGCTGTCCGAGAATGCCCTGACAGGGAATCATCCCTACGCCCCTTACCGCGCCAGTCATGCGAAGACGCGTTTTGGCACGATCAAGGCGGCGGACGGGTCAACCCTCCACACCCGGATCATGACGCCACCGCTGGAGCCGGGCAAGCGATACCCTGTATTCATGCTTCACTATGGTGGACCGGGAGCGGGGCGGGTCGTCACCAATCAATGGGGATCGCCCATCTACCAATATCTGGTGGACCGTGGCTGGATCGTCTTCGCGATCGATAACCGGGGGACGCCGGATCGCGGCAAGGCATTCGAGGATCAGCTGTACCACGCCATGGGGACTGTGGAGATCGACGACCAGCTGAAGGGCGTCGAATGGCTGAAAGCGCAGCCCTATGTCGATGCGAAGCGGATCGCCACCTATGGCTGGTCCTATGGCGGCTATTTGTCGGTCAAGCTTTTAGAAAAGGCGCCCGGGCTCTTCTCGGCTGCTATTGCGGGTGCGCCTGTTACCCGCTGGGAGCTTTACGACACCCATTATACCGAGCGCTATCTGGGCAAGCCGCAGGACCGGCCAAGCGCCTATCCGGCATCAGGAGCGGTCGAGGATGCCATCAAGATCAAGGACCCGATGTTGCTGATCCATGGCATGTCAGATGACAATGTCGTGTTCGACAACGCTACCGCCCTGATGGCCCGGATGCAGAGCGCCGCTATTCCCTTCGAGATGATGGTCTATCCCGGCCAGACGCATCGCGTCGGTGGCCCCGGCATCAGCGTCCACCTGTGGCGCACGATCGAGGATTTCCTCCGCCGCAATGGAGCCGCGCCCGAAGAACCGCAGCCGGACAAATAAAGGCTATCGGCGCCCAAAGCTCCTTCATGCTGGACAATTGGCGGGACAACGCTATGGCGCGCCCTTGCGCAATTTTGCATGGAGTGGAGTCTTTAGTCATGGGTTACAAGGTCGTCGTCGTTGGTGCCACGGGCAATGTGGGCCGCGAAATGCTGACCATTCTCGCCGAGCGCGAGTTCCCGATTGACGAGATCGCGGCGGTCGCATCGCCCCGGTCGCAGGGCACCGAAATCGATTTCGGTGACACCGGCAAGACGCTCAAATGCCAGAATATCCAGCATTTCGATTTCACCGGCTGGGACATCGCCCTGTTCGCCGCGGGCTCTGGCCCGACGGCTGAATATGCGCCCAAGGCGGCGGCGGCTGGCTGCGTGGTGATCGACAATAGCTCGCTCTATCGCATGGACCCGGACGTGCCGCTGATCGTGCCCGAAGTGAACCCGGACGCCATCGATGGCTATACTAAGAAGAACATCATCGCGAACCCGAACTGCTCGACCGCGCAGATGGTCGTTGCGCTCAAGCCCCTGCACGACGCCGCGAAGATCAAGCGCGTGGTCGTCGCGACCTACCAGTCCGTATCAGGCGCGGGCAAGGAAGGCATGGACGAGCTGTTCGAACAGTCGCGCAACATCTTCGTCGGCGATCCGGCCGAGCCCAAGAAGTTCACCAAGCAGATCGCCTTCAACGTGATCCCGCACATCGACGTTTTCCTGGAGGATGGCTCCACCAAGGAAGAGTGGAAGATGGTCGCGGAAACCAAGAAGATCCTCGATCCCAAGGTGAAAGTCACGGCGACCTGCGTGCGCGTGCCCGTGTTCGTCGGCCATTCCGAAGCGCTGAACATCGAGTTCGAAAACGAGATTTCGGCCAAGGAAGCGCAGGACATCCTGCGGGAAGCGCCGGGCGTGATGCTCGTCGACAAGCGCGAGGATGGCGGATACGTCACCCCGGTCGAGTGCGTGGGTGACTATGCGACCTTCGTCAGCCGCGTTCGCGAGGACTCGACCATCGACAATGGCCTCTCGCTCTGGTGCGTCAGCGACAATCTGCGCAAGGGTGCAGCGCTCAACGCGGTTCAGATCGCCGAACTGCTGGGCCGCCGTCACTTGAAGAAGGGCTGAGGCCAACTGATGACGTCCGGCGCTGCCGCTATTTGGAATAGCCTTCCGATAGCGCAGCGCCGGATGATCCTGCTGCTGGTCAGCGCCGTCGCCGCCGCCCAGATCAATCAGCCATTTCCCGAACTCGCACCATTACAGCATGGCCCGACCATGGCCCTTGCGCTCGCCGCGCCATGGCTCTTGCGTCGCTGGCCGATGACGGACGGGGCAGTCGCCTGCATTTTTCTGTTCCTGCTCCTGCACACATTGGGCGGGCGCTACATCTATTCTCATGTGCCTTATGACGATTGGGCGCTTGGCCTGACCGGCCATGATCTTTCGAGCACATTTGGGTGGCAGCGTAATGGCTATGACCGGCTTGTCCATTTCGCCTTCGGGCTGATGCTCACCCATCCATTGGCACAGATTGCAAGGCGACAGGGCGGCATGGCTGTTGGCTGGAGCCTCGCTTTCAGTTTCGTCACCATCGGCTTCATCAGTGCGCTTTACGAAAGCTTCGAATGGCTGCTGACGCTGGTGGCCGAGGGAGAAACGGCTGACTGGTATAACGGCCAGCAAGGCGACGTCTGGGATCCGCAGAAGGACATGGCCGCCGCTCAGGCAGGAGCATTCATCGCGCTGATGATATTGAGCCTGCGCCGGCATCGACAATGCGACATCAAGGCCATATCGAGCATCGCCACACAGCAAGAGAATGATGATGACCGACCTTGAACTGAAGAAAGTGGAAGTCGAAGGGCTCGGCGGTCTTCCTATCGCCGTGCATATTGCCGGGGAGGGGCGCGATCTTGTCCTCATCCACGGCTATTTCTCCAACGCCTGGACCAACTGGGTGCGTTACGGCCATACCGCGCGGCTTGTGGAGGCGGGTTTCCGATTGATCATGCCGGACCTGCGCGGGCATGGCGAAAGCGGCAAGCCACATGATCCTGCCGCCTATCCGCCAGATGCCCTCACGGAGGACAATCTGGCTGTCATCGACCAGCTTGGCCTCACTGATTATGATCTAGGCGGCTATTCGCTCGGCGCGCGGACCACGGTGCGGATGCTGGCGCGAGGCGCGACCCCGCGCCGGGTGATCCTTGCGGGCATGGGCCTGCGTGGACTGGTCAACACGCTCGACAAGGGCGGCTATTATCGCAATGTTCTCACCAATCTCGGCACGTTCGAGCGCGGCACGTCCGAATGGATGACCGAAGCCTTCCTGAAGACGACGAAGGGCGATCCGGTCGCGCTGCTGCAAATCCTGAACACCTTCGTGGACACGTCGGCCGAGACGATCGCGGCCTTTGCGCAGCCCACCGAAGTCATCTGCGGCGTCGATGATCAGGATAATGGCGTGGCACAGGAACTCGTCGATACGCTTCCTAACGCTCGTTACGTCGAGATACCGGGCAATCACATGGCTGCGGTCACGAAGAAGGAACTGGGACAGGCAATGGTGGAGTTCCTGACCTCCTGACCGACCGCAACCGTTTACCGGAATGGCGGCTCGTTGAACGCCCGCAACTTGCGGCTGTGCAGTTTGGGCCCTTCCTGCCGCAGCAGTTCGCACGTCATCAGGCCGATCCTTAAATGCCCGGCGATAGCTTCCTCATAGAAGCGGTTCGCCTGGCCCGGCAGCTTGAGTTCGCCGTGGATCGGCTTGTCCGACACGCAGAGCAATGTTCCGTAAGGAACTCTGAAGCGGTAGCCCTGAGCCGCGATGGTCGCGGACTCCATGTCGATCCCCACCGCGCGCGACAGGCTGAAGCGCAGCGCCGAACTGGAATAGCGCAGTTCCCAGTTCCGGTCGTCCGTCGTCACCACGGTTCCGGTCCGCAGCCTGCGCTTGAAATCCTCGCCGCCACTGCCGCCGAGCACGGCTTCTGCGGACTTGGCCAGGGCGACCTGAACCTCGGCGATCGCTGGCACCGGAATTTCCGGCGGCAGCATCTCGTCCAGCACCTTGTCGTCGCGCAGATAGGCATGGGCGAGGACATAGTCGCCGATCCGCTGACTGGGGCGCAGTCCGCCGCAATGGCCGATCATCAGCCAGGCTTCCGGCCGCAGCACTGCCAGATGGTCGCAGATCGTCTTCGCATTGGCCGGGCCGACGCCGATATTGACCAGCGTGATGCCGCTGCGATTGGGCGCGATCAGGTGATAGGCGGGCATCTGATGCTTGCGCCAGGCACTGTCCGCAATCATCCGCGCGGGATCGGCGGTCTCCCGCGTTACATAAACGCCGCCCGCGCCAGAGAGCGCAGTATAGGGCGTGCCGTCCCGCTGAAGCTCGGCGCAGGCCCATGCCACGAACTCATCGACATAACGGTGATAATTGGTGAACAGAATGTAGCGTTGGATATGCTCCGGCGGCGTTCCGGTATAATGTTTGAGCCGCGCTAGCGAGAAATCGGTGCGCAGCCCATCGAACAGCGCCAGCGGCCTTTGTCCCATTGCGTTCGGGGTAAACAGCCCATCGGCAATCTCATCCCCGATCTCCGCCAGTTCAGTGGCGGGGAAATGCCGCGCCAGTTCCGTCGGAGGCGTTCCGTCCAGGGCGCTGATGTCCAGCCCATCCAGCACATAGGGGAATGGGATCAGTTGATGGCTGAGAGCGGTCTCCACCTCGACCCCATAGTCGCGCACCAGCAGGTCGATCTGCTCGGCCAGATAATCGCCGAACATCTCCGGCCGGGTTACTGTCGTGACGTAGAGGCCGGGCTTGGACAGGCGGGCAAAGGACCGCCCGGGCGGCGGCGCATCGGTTTCGGCATGATGGGTGATGCGCAGTTCGGGATAGCAGAAACGCCGGTCGGTTCTTGCTTCGGGCGGAGGCACGCTGCCATCGCGGGCATAGGCCTGCATGGCGTCGCGCAGGTTGCCGATTGACGTCTGATAGATCCGGTCGAGTTGCGCGACCGCTGCGCTGCCGATGCTTTTGGTCATCGAACCTTGCTACCGCACTAATGTGACGGTGGAAAGGCGGGTTGCCGCGCGACCGGATCATCGTCGCGCGGCAGCCAAGGTCAAAGCTGCTCCAGCAGATGATCGGCCGAGGAAAGTTTGAACTCGCCGGGCGCCTCGACATTCAGTTCCGTCACCACGCCATCCTTGACGATCATGGAAAAGCGCTGGCCCCGCGTACCCATGCCGAACTTGTTGCCATCCATCGTCAGGCCCGCTGCCTTGACGAAGTCGCCATTGCCATCCGCCAGCATGGTCACCTTATCATCGGCTCCTGCTGACTTGCCCCACGCGCCCATGACGAACGCATCATTGACGGCGGTGCAGGCGATCTCGTCCACGCCTTTTTGCTTCAGCGCATCTGCCTTTTCCACAAAGCCGGGCAGATGCTTGGCCGAGCAGGTCGGCGTGAAGGCGCCCGGAACGGAGAAGAGCGCTACCGTCCGGCCTTTGAAAAATTCGTCGGAAGACACCTGCTCGGGCCCATTTTCCGTCATCTTGGCAAAGGTGGTGGCGGGGATGCGATCCCCTTTCGCGATGGTCATATCCTGTCTCCTGCCGTTGATGGAGCGGGAGGTCGGCGCTTGCAGGTCCTGTGTCAAGGCTCCCAACGTGCCGCATCGCCCCCGATGAGCGACAGCCTGCCATTGGAAAAGCTGGCGGGCAGCGTATATTCATCTCATGGATCAGCTTCGCTCCTATGCCGGCCAGTTCCTGCTCGCTCTGCCGGGTATGGAAGACATGCGCTTCGATCATTCGGTGATCGCCATTTGCGTCCATGATGAAAATGGCGCCCTAGGCATAGCGGTCGGCGATGAGATCGAGGGGGTGGGCCTCCACGAGCTTCTTGAAAGCTTCGACATCGACCCTGCCAATGTTCCCGACATGCCGGTGCTAAGAGGCGGGCCGGTCGAGCCGCGCCGGGGTTTTGTGCTGCATTCCCTGGACTGGAAGGGGCATGACATGGTCGAGGTAGGTGCCGACTGGGGACTCTCCGGATCGCTCGAGATTTTGAAGGCGATCGCCGAAGGGACCGGTCCCAGCCGTTATATCGTCGCGCTTGGCTATGCGGGATGGGGCGCCGGGCAGCTGGACCAGGAAATGACCGGCGAAAGCTGGTTTCCGGCAACCTGCAGCGCGGACATATTGTTTGACGTTCCGGCTGAAAAGAAATGGGCGGCCGCCTATGCCGCAGCCGGAGTCGATGCGTCTCATCTGGTAAGCGGCGCTGGTTCGGCCTGAGCACGCCTACAGATCCCAGGAATATTTTTCCGGTTCAGCTGCGCAACGATCGCGCGGAACAGGGCTTGTTTCCACATCGAAACTGAACAGTTCCAGGTAAATTCCCGGTAACTGCCTTCATTTACAATGCGGCAAGCGCGCAGGCGCACCTTCATCCTCGGGAATTTGCTCGGGGGTTCAAGTCATGAAGAAGTTTGTCGCGGCAGTGATTGCCGCAGCGATGCCGCTGGCGCCCGCCAGCGCCGCGCCTTGCTGGAAGAAGGTTGCGGTAGAGGCGGCGCAGATCCGGGATTTCGAAATGATGCTGATGGTGTCGGCGCTGCGTTGCCGCTCCACCGGCAGCAACTTCCTGGCTGACTATAATCGCTTCATCAGGGAAAAGCGTGATGCGCTGACGCAGGTCAATGATGAGCTGCGCGAACATTTCCGTTCCGTCGCTGGCCCGATCGGCGCGCTTGGGGCTTACGACAATTATGTGACCAGTCTTGCCAATGTCTATGGCGCTGGAGCGGAAGGGCTCGCCTGCCGCGATCTTCAGTCGATCACCGATGCGGCCAATGCGCTCCCCGCCACTCGCGCGGCGCTGCTTGAGCTGTCGGATGCTGCCGGTACTACGCCGCATCTTTCGGGCGCGCGCTGCGATGTCGTCATGGCGATCGCGGGCCAGGAAGCGGAGCAATCCGCCGACGACGTCGAGACGAGGGTCGCGGTTGCCTCTCGCAGCGGCGAAGAGTGACATAAAGAAAACTTTATATTGAGTTGCCATCAACGGCGGCGATTGGTAAAGCGCAGGCCATCGCCGTCTCGTCATGCGAGCGGCTCCGGCACATTCTAAACCGATGGAGACACGCTCGTGGCCACAGCACCCGCCACCCAGGCGCAGGACTATGTGATCGCCGACATCAACCTTGCCGCGTTCGGCCGCAAGGAAATCGAGATCGCCGAAACCGAAATGCCCGGCCTCATGGCGCTGCGCGACGAGTTCGGCGCGGCCAAGCCGCTGAAGGGCGCGCGCATCACCGGGTCGCTGCACATGACGATCCAGACCGCCGTGCTGATCGAGACGCTGGCTGACCTCGGCGCCGAAATCCGCTGGGCCTCGTGCAACATCTTCTCGACGCAGGACCATGCCGCCGCCGCCATCGCCGCGCGCGGCATTCCCGTCTTCGCCGTCAAGGGCGAGACGCTGGAAGAATATTGGGACTATGTCATCCGCATCTTCGATTGGGGTGACACGACCTGCAACATGATCCTGGACGATGGCGGCGACGCCACCATGTTCGCGCTGTGGGGCGCGCGTGTCGAAGCTGGCGAAGAACTGTTCACGCCCGGCAATGAGGAAGAGGAAATCTTCGTCGCGACGCTGAAGCGCTTCCTGGCCGAGCGTCCGGGCTACCTGACCAAGACCGTCGCTGCGATCAAGGGCGTTTCGGAAGAGACCACCACCGGCGTTCACCGCCTTTATGAACTGGCGAAGAAGGGCAAGCTGCCCTTCCCGGCGATCAACGTCAACGACAGCGTCACCAAGTCGAAGTTCGACAATCTTTATGGCTGCAAGGAATCGCTGGTCGACGCTATCCGCCGCGCCACCGACGTCATGCTCGCGGGCAAGGTCGCGTGCGTCGCGGGCTTCGGCGATGTCGGCAAGGGTTCCGCCGCATCGCTGCGCAATGGCGGCGCCCGCGTGCTGGTGACTGAAGTCGATCCGATCTGCGCGCTGCAGGCCGCGATGGAAGGCTATGAAGTGGTGACGATGGAAGAGGCCGCTCCGCGCGCCGACATCTTCGTGACCGCAACGGGCAACGAAGCCGTCATCACCGTCGATCACATGCGCGCGATGAAGAATATGGCGATCGTGTCCAACATCGGCCATTTCGACAGCGAGATCGAAATTGCTGGCCTCAGCAACATGAAGTGGACCGAGATCAAGCCGCAGGTCGATGAGGTCGAGTTCCCCGATGGCAAGAAGATCATCGTCCTTGCCAAGGGCCGCCTGGTGAACCTGGGCTGCGCGACGGGTCATCCCAGCTTCGTCATGTCCTCGTCCTTCACCAATCAGGTGCTGGCGCAAATCGAACTGTGGACCAAGTCGGACCAGTATAAGAATGAAGTCTATGTGCTGCCCAAGCATCTGGACGAGAAGGTCGCGGCTCTGCACCTAGAGAAGCTGGGCGTAAAGCTGTCCAAGCTGACGCCCAAGCAGGCGGCCTATATCGGCGTTACGCCGGAAGGCCCGTTCAAGCCGGATCACTACCGCTACTAAGAAATCGAAAAGGGGGAGGCGAAAGTCTCCCCCCTTTTTGAATATTTAGCACATCGTCATCCCAGCGGAAGCTGGGACCTAATGGAATGACGAGGGAATGGGCCGCTTGCAAGCAGCCGTGCATTTCTTCCAACTCCCCGCTTCACGCTGCCGTCCACTTGCGTTAATCCCCGGATAATCATGCAGAAGGGGCGCGGGTCGTGATGAGGGGTGAGCAGGCGCAATGACGTCATTGACCCCTTTTGCCGCGGTCATCTTGGGGATCGTTCTGGCCATATGGCTCGCCGCCGCCGTCTGGGCGTTGTCGACCGGCCAGCGCATGCGGCGTGAAGGCACGCAGGTGCAGGGCAAATATGACCGCCTGTCCAGCTTGCTCGCCTCGGCTCCGGCCGCGCCGGTCATCATTCATGCCGATGGCCGGATAGAGGCCGCCGACCGGCTCGCCAAATGGCTCGGCAAGGATCGCGTTCCCGCCTTCGTGTCCGAGTTGACTGCGCCCGATGGCGGTTTAGAGCCGGACGATGCATCGGCTCTCGCCCAGGAAATAGCGGCAGCACAGCGGGCGGGGCGGAGCTTTTCCCTCGCGGTGCGGGGTGAGGGTTCATCCCGGCTCTTGCTTGTTCGCGGGGCGCCTGCGGGCCCGGTGCTTGCCGAAAGCGGCGGCGTTGTGCTCTGGATATTCGACGCCACCGACAGCCAGTCGGAAATCCAGGCACTGACGAGCAAGGTCGAACAGTTGCGCGACGCTCTGGAGGCGCTCGCCGGCTTGGTCGAAGCCGCGCCATTCCCGATGTGGCATCGCACGCCTGACATGCGCCTCAGCCTCGTCAACGCAGCCTATGTCCGCGCGGTGGACGGCCCGAGCGCCGCCGATGTCATCGCGCAAGGCACCGAACTGGTGGAAGCGATCGGCGGCCTCAGTCCCGAGGGGGCTGCGGAACAGGCACTCGCCGAAGATCGCACCGTCGAGCGCATGGTCCCTGCAACCATAGATGGCGAGCGCCGCACGATGCGGGTGGTCGACGTTCCGCTCGGCGACGCGGGTGTGGCCGGTTTTGCCATAGACCAGAACGAGCTTGAGCAAGCCCGCCTCGAACATCGCCGCCTTGAGGCGGCTCAGCGCGACCTGCTCGACCGCCTGTCCGCTGGCGTTGCGCGTTTCGGCCCGGATCGGACGCTGGGCTTCTGGAACCAGCCGTTCATGAGCCTCTTCGGCCTTGATCAGGAACATCTGGCCGACCATCCGGTGTTCGAACGGGTGCTTGACCGCATGCGCGAGGCCCGCCGTCTGCCGGAGCATCGCGACTTTCCCGCCTGGCGCGCGGAACGGCGTGACTGGTTCCTCTCGCCCGATCCGCGCGAGGAAAATTGGCTGCTCGCCGATGGCACGCACTTGCGCGTCTATGCGCAACCGCTGCCCGATGGCGGCTTGCTCCTTATCTTCGAGGATCGAACCGAGCAGGTGCAGCTGTCCAGCGCCCGCGACACGCTGCTCCGTGTGCGGACGGCGACGTTCGACAATCTCTTCGAATCCATCGGCGTTTTCTCTTCCGATGGCCGCTTGTCGCTTTGGAACAGCCGCTTCCGCTCAATCTGGGACATTTCCGAAGATTTACTGGCGCAGCATCCGCGCATCGACGAGCTTCTCCGTGCCGTCCAATCCCGCCTTGCCAAGCCGCAGCAGGCCAATCTCGTCCGTGAACTGGTCCGCGCGGCGACCGTCGAGCGCAAGCAGCGCGTCGGCCATGTCGGTTTCGCGGACGGCCGCATTTTCGAATTTGCCGCCATCCCGCTGCCGGATGGCAACGCGCTCTTCACGATGCTGGACGTCACCGATAGCCGCCGGGTCGAACAGGTGCTGCGCGACCGCAACGAAGCGCTTGAGCAGGCCGATCGGGTCAAGACGGCATTCGTTACCAATATGAGCTACGAACTGCGCACGCCGCTCACCACCATCGCGGGCTTCGCCGAGATGATGAGCGCGGGCTATGCCGGGGACATCAGCGATTCCGCGAAAGAATATGTCGACGGCATCCTCCAGAGCACCAATCGCCTCGCCATGCTGATCGACAATGTGCTCGACCTGACGCAGGGGGAGGCCGGGACGCTGCCGATCGATCGCGCGCCTGTCGACCTCGCAGCCTTGGCAGAGGAAAGCGTCGCCCGGATCAAGGGCGAGGCAATCGCGAAGGGCATCGACCTTGCCGTCTCCCTGCATGAAACGCTGGGACAGGTGGAAGGCGACAGCCGCCGGATCGGCCAAGCGCTCGACCATTTGCTCGAAAACGCGGTTTGCTACAGCGGCCGGGGAGCCCGCGTCTTGCTGCACGGCGACGGGAGCCCCGCCTCAGCGCGGTTGGTGGTGTCCGACAATGGCCCCGGCATCAGCGCAAAGCGCCGCACCACGATCTTCGATGCGGCGGCCCGTGCTGAACAGGCGCGGAGCGGCGAAAAGGCCGGTATCGGCCTCCCCCTCGCTAAGCAACTTGCGGAAGCGCATGGCGGCAGCCTTGAACTGGTATCGGAGCCGGGACAGGGCACCATGGCGGTGATCGAGATCCCCCGTGGCTGACCACAGCCTTACCATGCCCGATGAAGCCGCCATGCTGGCTCTAGGCCGCCATCTGGCCGACGTCGCGCGTATCGGCGACGTCATTGCGCTGGAGGGCGGGCTCGGCGCGGGCAAGACGACGCTCGCGCGTGGCATATTGGAAGGGCTCGGTCTGGAAGGCGAGGCGCCAAGCCCCAGCTTCGCGATCGTCCAGCCCTATGATGTGCCGGAGGTGAAGCTGCCCGTCGCCCATGTCGATCTCTATCGCCTCGACGATGCCGAGGAAGCAGAGGAACTGGCGCTCGACGAATATCTGATGGACAGCCTGCTGATCGTCGAATGGCCTGACCGCCTCGGGCCGGATGCATGGCCGCATGCGCTGCGGCTCCACATCGACATCGAACCCGATGGCGCTCGGCGCTTGACAGTCCGCGTGCCGGACGCTTGGACAGAGCGATGGTCGCAGATATGATCCCGCCCGCTTCCGCTCCCGCCTTTCTCTCAGCTGCGGGGTGGGCGAATGCCGCGATCGTCCCATTGGCGGGCGATGCATCCTTCCGCCGCTACTTCCGCGTGATCGACGGCGCGCGCCGGGCCGTGCTGATGGACGCGCCGCCGCCGCACGAAGACCCGCGCCCCTTTATCGCAATCGCTGAACATCTGGTGGGACAGGGCTTCGCTGCCCCCGCGATCCTTGCTCGCGACCTTGAACAGGGTCTGGTCCTTATCGAGGATTTTGGTGATTTGCGGGTCAAGGAACATCTCGACGATGTCCCCGCGGACGAGCTTGGCGTGTATCGCAGGGCGGTCGAACTGCTGGCCGATCTTCATCGCACGCCCGCCGCCGACCTGCCGCCCTATGATCGCGCGGTCTATCAACGCGAAGCGGGGCTGCTTACCGAATGGTACTGCCCCGCGATCAGCCTTCCAGTCGATGCGGAGGCTTATGTCCGCGCCTGGGATGCCGTGTTGCCGATCGTTGAGCAATCGGCCAGCCCCGCCGTCACAGTGCTGCGCGATTACCATGCCGAAAATATCATGCTGATCGATCGCCCCGAAGTGCGCGGGCTTGGCCTGCTTGATTTTCAGGACGCGCTTGCAGGGCATCCTTCCTATGATCTGGTATCGCTGCTTCAGGACGCCCGGCGCGATGTGCCGCCGGAAGTAGAAGCAGCGATGATCGTCCATTACAAGTCGATCGCGAACCCTCCGGCCGACTTCGATGCTGCCTATGCGGTGTTGGGTGCGCAGCGGAATGCCAAGATCATCGGCATCTTCACGCGGCTTTGGAAGCGGGACGGAAAGCCACGCTACCTGTCCTTCCTGCCGCGCATGTGGGACCTTCTGGAACGCGATCTCGCGCATCCCGCGCTTGCGCCCGTTGCGCAATGGTTCGCCGGCAATATACCAGCGGAAAAGCGGCACCTCGCGCTTCAGGATCAGGCGGCGGCATGATCGACACGGCAATGCTGATGGCGGCGGGGCTCGGCAAGCGGATGCGCCCGCTCACCGCCACCCGGCCAAAGCCCCTGGTGAAGGTCGCGGGCAAGCCGCTCATGGATCATGCACTGGATCGGCTGTCCGCTGGCGGCATCCGCAAGGTGGTGGTCAATGTCCATTACCTTGCCGACACGGTCGAGGCGCACCTGAACGCCCATTCGAACGGCATGAATGTGTTGATCTCCGATGAGCGGGCAAAGCTGCTGGAAACCGGCGGCGGGCTCATCCATGCGCGTTCTCTGCTCGGGGACGATCCTTTCTTCTGCGCGAATAGCGACAATCTCTGGATCGACGGGCCGCAGGAAACACTGGGCATGATGCAGCGGATTTGGGACGCCGAGCGGATGGATGCCCTACTGCTGCTGGTGCCGCTCGCGCGCGCCCATTGCCATAGCGGACCGGGTGATTTCCACATGGACCCTTCGGGACGATTGAGCCGCCGCAAGACGAGCCATGTCGCGCCCTTCGTCTTCACCGGCGTTCAAATACTTTCGCCCAGCCTGCTGGTCGATCCGCCGTCCGATGTCTTTTCTACGAATATATTCTGGAATCGCGCCATAGAAGCCGGGCGCCTCTACGGCGTTTCACATCAAGGCCTCTGGTTCGATGTCGGCACGCCGGGCGCCATTCCTTTGGTGGAGTCGATGCTCGCCCATGGGTGATCCCACCCGGCCCGCACTGTTCAATATTCCCGCCCACCGCGCCTTTTCCGACGCCTTGGCAGCGGGCATCATCGCGCAGCATGGCGGCGATCCGATGGCGCTGGCGCAGGGCATGATCCTGCTGCCTACCAATCGCGCCATCCGCGCCGTCAGCGACGCCTTCGTGCGCCGTTCAGGCGGCGGTCTGCTTCTCCCAAGATTAGTAGCGATCGGCGATCCCGATCTTGGCGAACAGGCGGGCGGCGCGCTCGATCCGCTGGCGGAGGGAGAGGCCATCCCGCCCGCCATCGCACCGATGCGGCGCCAAATGATCCTGGCGCGCATGGTTCAACAGGCATCCGGCCAGCCGATGGACGCCGCGCAGGCGATAAAGCTCGGTCAGGCGCTCGGCACTGTTCTCGACCAGATGCAGGTGGAGCGGGTGCCGATCACGGCCTTGTCCGATCTGACGCTTTCGGACGTACTGTCTGGACATTGGCAAAGATCGCTGGATCTTTTCTCCATCCTCATTCGGCGCTGGCCCGACGAACTGGCGCGGCTTGGCCTCATCGACCTTGCTGACCGGCGCAACCGGTTGTTCGACGGCCTCGCAAGGCGCTGGGCTCAGCAGCCTCCTTCCGGCTTCGTCATCGCCGCTGGCATAGCGACGACAGCGCCAGCGGTCGCAGGCTTGCTCCGGCGTATATCCGTCCTGCCGCGCGGCAGCGTGGTTTTTGCCGGTCTCGATCATGAAATGGATGAGGCGGCGTGGGAGGCGATCGGACCCTTTGCCCCGGACCCGGTGACCGGCCGAGCCCCGCCCGCCCATGAAACGCATCCCCAATATGCCTTGAAGCTCTTGCTCGACCGCATGAGCGCGACGCGGGACGATGTTGCTTTGTGGCGCTGGGGCAGTGAGCATGACGCGCGCGCTGTCCGCAGCCGCAACATTTCCAACGCGATGCTTCCGCCGCGTCTGACCAGCCGTTGGCGCGACCTCAAGACCGCCGACCGCTCGCTCGGCGGAGTGGAGGCGCTTGAGGTGGCGACACCGGGCGAAGAAGCGCAGGCCATCGCCATCGCCTTGCGTGAAGCCGTGGAAACGCCGGGCCGCACTGCGGCGCTTGTCACGCCTGACCGGCAACTCGCCACCCGCGTGTCGGCGCATCTTGCCCGCTGGGGCATCGCCGCCGACGATTCCGCTGGCCTTCCGCTGTCGCGCTTGCCGCCGGGCACCTTGCTCATCGCGCTGGCCCAGACGGTTGCGGAACGCTTCGCGCCCGTCGCGCTGCTTACGTTGCTCAAGCATCCGCTCGTCATGCACGGGGAAGGGCGGCTGCCCTGGTTGGAGGGTGTTCGCGGGCTCGATCTGCTCTTGCGCGGTCCCCGCCCGCCCGCAGGTCTAGGCGGCATCGACCTGCTCCTCACCGAACGGGAGGGAGAGGACCGCCAGCGGGCCTTGCGCGCCCAGACCCGCTCTTGGTGGGCGGACGCGCGCGCGCTCCTCGAACCGCTTGAGCAAGGCTTCGCCTCTGCCCCGACCTTCGCAGCACAACTCGCCGTGCTTCGTGAGCAAGCCAGCCTGCTGACGGCTGACGCCATCTGGGCAGGGGTGCAAGGTCACGCCGCCGCCGACCTGTTTGCGGAAATGGAGCAGGCGGCGGGAGAGGGGCCGCAACAGGCGGACATCCGTTCCCTGCCGACGCTGCTCGACCATATGCTGGGCGGCGCATCCGTGCGTCCGGTTCAGGGAGGCCATCCGCGCATCGCCATCCTCGGCCTGATCGAAGCGCAACTGGTGCAGGCCGACCTCATGATCCTGGGCGGCCTTAATGAGGGCACCTGGCCCGGCCTGCCGTCGCCCGATCCATGGCTCGCGCCCCGCATTCGCCGCGAGCTTGGCCTACCGGGCCTCGAAACCCGCATCGGTCGGGCGGCGCACGATTTCGCCAGCGCATTGGGTGCGCCTCACGTCCTCATCACCCGTGCGCGCAGAGGTTCAGGCGGCCCTGCCATCGCCTCCCGCTTCTGGCTGCGTCTCAAGGCCATGGCCGGTCCACAATGGAAAAGCGCGGATCGCTACGGCGCGCTGGCCCAGCTTCTCGACCGCCCAGCGCGGCACCAACCCAGCCGCCGCCCGGCGCCCGTGCCGCCCGCATCCGTCCGGCCGAAGCTCATTCCCGTGACCGAGGTCGATCGGCTGAAGGCCGACCCCTTCGCCTTCTACGCCAAGCGAATCCTGCGCCTCAACAGGCTGGACCCTGTCGATGCGGACGCTGGCCCGGCATGGCGCGGCACCGCTGTTCACGAAATCCTGCAACATTGGGCGGAAGCCGGAAGGCGCGATCCGGCGGATCTTGAGGCACGTGCCCGCGCCATGTTTGACCGGCCGGACGTTCATCCGCTGCTCAAGGCGCTGTGGCAGCCAAGATTGATCGAAGCCGTCCGCTGGATCGCGGCGGAAGTCGCCGCCGACCAGGCAGCGGGCCGCACCATCCTGGCCGTGGAAACGGACGGCCGCGCGGACATTGCTGGCGTCACCCTGACCGGAAAGGCCGACCGCATCGATCGCATGCCGGACGGCACGCTCGCCATCGTCGACTACAAGACCGGCAAGCCGCCGAGCGCCAAGCAGGTGAAGGCCGGCTATTCGCTCCAGCTCGGCCTGCTCGGCCTCATCGCCGAAAAGGGCGGCTTTCCCGCGATCACGGAGCCCGGCGCGGCCGGATGCTTCGAATATTGGTCGCTTGCCAAGAAGAATGATGCGTTCGGCTACCGTGAAAGTCCCGTCGATCCCATGGGCAAGCGGGACAAGATCGTGACATCGTCTTTCACCGCGCTCGTCCATGACTGGTTCGACAAGATAGCGGGCGATTATCTGACCGGCACAGCCCCGTTCGACGCCCAGATCAATCCCGAAGTGGCCAATTACGGCGATTATGACCAGCTGATGCGGCTGGAAGAATGGTATGGCCGCGACGATGGCTAGGAAGACCTCCGCTCTCCAACCGCTCGCAGGCGCCCAGGCGCGCGCCGCGTCGCCGGACGCGCATGTGTGGCTTTCCGCGTCGGCAGGCACGGGCAAGACCCATGTCCTGACGGCTCGCGTGTTCCGTCTGCTGCTGCAAGGCGTCAGGCCAGAAAATATCCTTTGCCTCACCTTCACCAAAGCGGGCGCGGCGGAAATGGCCGACCGCATCCATGACCGCCTCGCCGCATGGGTCCAGATGGAAGAAGGCGAGCTGTTCGAGGATCTCGAAGCCCTGCATGAGGATAGCGGCCCGGAAGCACGCGACCGTGCCCGCCGCCTCTTCGCCGAAGTGCTGGAATCGACGGGCGGGGGCCTCCGCATCCAGACGATCCACGGATTCTGCCAGCAACTGCTGACCGCCTTTCCGCTCGAAGCCGATCTGCCCCCTGGCTTCCGCCCGCTCGATCAGCGCGAGCAGGCGGCGCTTGCCCGCGAGACGCTGGCGGACCTTGCCGTCCGCGCGCAGGATCAGGGCGATGACAGCCTCATGGAAGCGCTCCAGGCAATCAGCCTGCGTCTCGGTGAAGGCGGCGCTGAACAGTTCCTGCTGCGCTGCGCCGCTCATCTTCCTGCGCTGGAGCAACTGCCTGAAGACATAGCTCCTTGGCTCTACCGCGAACTCGATCTGCCCAAGGGTGACGTCATGGCGCACCTCGCCAGCCAGTGCGAAGATGCGCAGTTCGACATGCGAACCCTTGCCTGGATCGCGCAGGCGAATGCCGATTGGGGCACCGGCCGCGCCCTCGAACGCTGCGACCGCATAGCCCGTTGGCGGGCCATGACCGCGCATGAGCGGGCTGAAGCGCTCGCCGACCTGCACGGATCATGGGCCAAGGCCGATGGCGACATCATCTCGGCCAAGGGCTGGGTCCCGCCCATCGATGGTTATGGCGAGGCAAGCGCCCGCCTCCATTCCCGCTGCGCCGAGCTTCTGAGCCTCAAGGCGCTCGCAGCCTATGCCGATCTGCTCGCCCAAGCCCTCCACGCAGGCCGCGCCTATGCCCGCGCCTATCATGAGGCCAAGCAGCTTGCCGGGGCCGTCGACTTCAACGACCTCATCGCCCGCACCGCCGACCTTCTGTCCCAGCCCGGCATAGCCGACTGGATCCGCTACAAGCTCGACCAGCGCATCGACCATATCATGGTGGATGAGGCGCAGGACACCAATGTCAGCCAGTGGCAGATCGTCGGCGCGCTTGCGGCCGAATTCTTCGCGGGTGAGGGCGCGAAGGGCGATCGGGTCCGTACGGTCTTCACCGTGGGCGATTTCAAGCAGGCGATCTTCGGCTTCCAGGGCACCAGCCCCCAGGCTTTCGCCGCCGCGCAGATCTCATTCCAGCGGCACGCCGAAGATGCCGACCACATCTTCCACGATCTATCGCTCGAACGCAGCTTCCGCTCGACACCCGCCGTCCTCGACGTGGTCGATCAAACGATCGCGACGCTCAGCGCCGAGCGGCTGGGCCTGCGGGCTGGCGCCGTCCAGCATATCAGCGCCAATCGCTTCCCTGGAGAGGTGCTGCTGTGGAAACCCACCATCGCGGGCCTGTCCGAAGAAGCGGAAGGGGAGGAGGATTGGGCCGCCGATCAGGAACGGCAGCTCGCCCAGAATATCGCGCGGCAAATCCGTCAATGGATCGATGACGGTATGATGCTGGAGAGCCGTGGCCGCCCGGTCACTGCTGGCGACATCATGATCCTCGTCCGCCGCCGTAGTGAGCTTGCACGGCTGATCGTCGCGCGTCTCTACGAGGAAGGAGTGGCCGTCGCCGGGATCGACCGACTTCGCCTCAACGCGCCGCTCGCCGTGCGCGACCTGCTTTCCGCACTGCGTTTCGCCGTCCAGCCGGAAGATGACCTCAATCTCGCCGCGCTGCTGGTGTCCCCGCTGATCGGCTGGTCGCAGGATGATCTCATGACCCGCGCCATGAACCGGCGCGTCGGCCTGTGGCAGCATCTTACCCGCACGCTGGACGATGAGTTGCTCGCCCCGCTGCGCGCCTTGCTGACCCGCGCCGACCTGACCACACCCTATCGCTATCTTGAGGCCATCCTGTCAGGACCGATGGAGGGACGCCGCCGCCTGATCGAAAGGCTCGGTATCGAAGCCGCCGATCCGATCGAGGAACTGCTCAACGCCGCGCTCACCTTCGAAGCGGACGACCATCCCTCCCTGCAGCGTTTCGTCGACTGGTTCGACCGCGGGGAGGTGGAGATCGTCCGTGACGCCGCCGCCCAAGGGGACTCGCTGCGCTTGCTGACGGTGCACGGGGCCAAGGGCTTGCAGGCGCCGGTCGTCATCCTTGCGGACGCTTGCCTTGATCCCGACGCGGGCGCGCGTACCGACTCGCTGGAATGGAACGGCCTGCCCATCCTCGCTCCGCGCAAGTCCGAACGGATCGGTCCCATTGGCCAGGTTCTGGAAGAGGCCAAAGCCGCAGAACGGGAAGAGCATTGGCGGCTGCTCTACGTCGCCCTGACCCGCGCCGAGGAACGGCTGGTGGTCACAGGTTCGCTCGGGCCGCGCGCGCGCGGGATGGCGCAGCCGGAAAGCTGGTTCACCGCCGTTGAGAACGCGCTGGCTGCTCTTGGCGCGGAATGGGAGGATGATCCGCTCTGGGGCGCCCGCCGACGCTGGCAAGGGACCGAGGCGCTGCATCCCCGCGCGCCCGAGAAGACTGCAGCCATCGAGAAGGTCACCACCGCCGAACCCGCATGGCTCCGCCAGCCTGCGCCTGAGGAAGCGCGGCCACCCCGCCCACTCGCGCCATCAGCGCCAGTGGAGGACGACGTGCCCTATCCCCCACCAACGCCCGCGATGAAGGCGGCAAGCGATCGCGGCCGCTGGCTTCACGCCTTGTTCGAGCGGCTCCCGGATGTTCCGCTAAGCGAGCGTCATGAGCGCGCCGATCTGTGGTTGGAGCAGCAGGGCGCGACCGACGCCTCCTTGCGTCATGACGTCATCGCGCAGGCACTTCGCGTGATCGAGGATAGCCGTTTCGCCGCGCTTTTTGCGCCGGGAGCCCTTGCCGAAGCGCCGGTCGCGGCGGTGGTGGGCGACATGGTGATATCCGGCACCGTGGATCGGCTCTGCGTTGGCCCCGATCTGGTGCAGGTGGTCGATTTCAAGACCGGTCGCATCGCGCCCCTCAACGTCGATGAAGTTCCCACTGCGCATGTCCGGCAAATGGCGGCCTATGCCGCCGCCCTGCAAGTGATCTTCCCCGGCCGCAGGATAGAAGCCGCACTGCTCTACAGCAGCGCCCCGCGCCTCATCACGCTTCCGCCCGAACTTCTGGCAGCGCACAAGCCGGGCTTTTCGCCCGCGCAGGAGAATTTGCCGCTCTCACCCGTTGAGACGGATGCGTCACCATCCTAGATATCCGCCAACTCAAGGAGATATATTTATGGCAACCAAGGCAGTCACCGACTCCAGCTTTCAGGCGGACGTGATCGACGCAGACAAGCCTGTGCTTGTCGATTTCTGGGCGGAATGGTGCGGCCCCTGCAAGATGATCGGCCCCGCCCTGGAAGAAATCTCCGAGGAACTGGCCGATCAGGTCACGATTGCAAAGGTCAACATCGACGAAAATCCGGACGCGCCCGGCAAATATGGCGTGCGCGGCATTCCGACGATGATCCTGTTCAAAAATGGCGAAGCAGCCGCCACCAAGGTGGGCGCAGCTCCCAAGAGCGCCCTCAAAGGCTGGATCGAAAGCGTCCTTTAAACCTTCTTATTCCCTCTCCCCTTCAGGGGAGAGGGTTAGGGAGAGGGGAAGCGCCACTTCTTCCCCGATAGATGCTAGCGAAACAAAACCCCCGCCGCCAAATCCCACAAACGCGGCGAAGAAGCCCCCAGCAACCCGCGCCGCATGTCGCCCACCATATAAGGCGACCCATCCAGCCGCTGGCAACAACCGCCAGCCTCGTTCAGGAACAGCGTCCCGGCGGCATGGTCCCACGGCAATGTTCGTGCAAAGACCGAAACGTCGTTCTGCCCCAGCACCAGCCGGGGATATTGCTCCGCCGCACAGCGGGGGATGTCCACGACCGCAAACTTCCCCTCCGCGCGCTTCTGAATATCCGCGCGTTCCTCGTCGGACATGAAATAGACCGCCAGCGCCGCGATCGGAAGCGGATCGCCGCTCTCCTTCGCTCGCACCTGCTCGCCATCGATATAGCTTCCAGCACCCAATGTCGCATGACATAGACGGCCCGTCAGCGGGTCCAATATCCATCCTGCCAAAGTCGTCCCTGCATCCGCCAGGGCGATCATGATGCCGAAGGGCGGCCGTCCAGCGGCGAAATTGCCGGTCCCGTCGATCGGGTCGATGATCCAGTTGAGCCCGTCGCCCGCGCGCTCCAATATTGCCGGATCGGCAGCACAGGCCTCTTCGCCGATGATCGCCGCGTCGGGCAATATCCGGCTCAGCCCCTCGGCCAACCTGATCTCGCTTTCCTTGTCGGCGATGGTGACGAAGTCGTCCGCCGCTTTCTCGCTAATTTCCTCTGTGCGGAGGTTCTGATAGCGCGGCATGACAATGTCCCGCGCGACTTCACGCATCAGCGCGACGACATCGTCATGCAGTTCGATCGGCATCAGCTGCGATAATCCGCGTTGATCGAGATATATCCGTGCGTCAGGTCGCAGGTCCAGACCGTCGCTCGGCCCTCGCCCAGGCCAATGTCCACGCCGATCTGGATATCCTGTCCTTTCAGATGCGCGGCAACCGGCGCTTCATCATATCCTTCCAGCGCAAGCCCGCCGGACGCCACCTGCGTCGCGCCGAACCGGATCGACAGCTTGTCGCGATCCGCTGGTTCGCCTGCCTTGCCGACTGCCATGACGACGCGGCCCCAATTGGCGTCCTCGCCCGCGATTGCCGTTTTTACCAGCGGCGAGTTGGCGATGGACATCGCGATCCGGTGCGCGCTCGCGTCGCTCTCCGCGCCTTCCACGTTGATCTCGATAAATTTCGACGCGCCCTCGCCATCGCGCACCACCAGATGGGCCAATTGCAGGCATAGGTCGCTCAGCGCGGCGTGAAACGCATCCGCTCCGGCATCATCCATCGATGTGAGCGGAGCATTGCCTGCCTGGCCCGAGGCGAAAGCCAGCACCGTGTCGCTGGTCGATGTATCGCTGTCGACCGTGATGCAGGAAAAGGTCCGCCGGTTCGCCGCCGACAGCATCTGCTGCAACAGCTTCGGGTCGATCGCCGCATCCGTGAAGATATAGCCGAGCATCGTCGCCATATCGGGCGCTATCATGCCCGATCCCTTGATGATCCCGACCAGCTCCACCCGCGTCCCGCCGATCATGGCGCTCGTCCGCGCGCCCTTGGCATAGGTGTCGGTCGTGCCGATCGTCTTGGCCGCATCTTCCCAGTCGCAGGGCTCAGCGGAAAAGGCTGCCTCCAGCCCCGCCTCCGCCTTGTCCACCGGCAAAGGCACGCCGATCACCCCGGTGGAAGATACGAATACATCCGAGGGAAGACACCCCAAATGATTGGCAACCTTCGCCGCGATCGCTTCGACCGCGGCCCGCCCACGATGCCCAGTGAACGCGTTGGCGTTACCCGCATTGACCACCAGAGCCCGGGCCGATCCAAGCGGAATGGCATCGCGGCACCATTCAACTTCGGGGGAGGGGCACTTGCTTTGCGTCGTCACGCCAGCAACAGTCGTGCCTTCGGCCAACTCGACATAGGTCAGGTCGCACCTGTCCCAATTCTTGTACCGGGCTTTAGCTACACGCGCCGTGACGCCCGCGATGGCGGGAAGATCGGGAAAGCTTGGCGGAGCGAGGGGGGAAGCCTGTGTCATGCGCGCGGCTTAGCGTGTTTGCGTAAAGCGTCAACGGCGAAGCGTGTTAACCACCTTTGTGCATGGCGCTCGGCCGCACGGTACGTAAACTGCGCCTCCGAAAGGGGGCAAATCTTGCCACAGCTTCATTCGCGCGTCGCAGCCTTGCTGCTGACGCTTTTCGCCGCCGACGGCGTCCTTGCTCAAACAGAGCCCGTAAGCGGCAGTTGGTCATGCTGGAACGATCGGAAAGGCGACCGCTATTGCCGCACGACCTCCACAGTGCGCATGAGCCGCCAGCGGGTCGCCCCGCGCACTCTACCGCCCCGACCCATTTTCCGTGCGCCACCGCCGGTATTCAACCCGGTGCCCCTCTCGCGCGTAGGCATGGCTCCACCCATCCAGACGGTGCCCACCAGTAACCGCTGCCCGCGCACTTACCCTCAGCGGTCGCGCTGGCCAGCGAGGCAGCAGGTGAGCCCCGGTCCCAAGGTCATCGATGTCGAAGCCACCCTGCGCGCGCGAGACGGCAGGCCCGTGTGCCGGTGACGCGCTCATCAATTGACTATCCCACGGCCAAACCCTAAATCGCCGCGCATATCCGTGTGCGTTGCCTTAACAGGGTGCGCGCTCCCCTTTTGTCAGGAACTTGCATGTTCGGCGCACTCGCCAAGTCCATCTTCGGATCGTCCAACGAACGTTACGTAAAGTCGCTGGGCAGGATCGTCGAACGCATCGCTTCTTTTGAACCTGCCATTTCGGCGATGAGCGATGAGGAACTGACCGCCCAGACCGCGCGCTTCCGTGAGCGCTTGGCGCAGGGCGAAACCCTTGACGACCTGCTGCCCGAAGCCTTCGCCACCGTGCGCGAAGCCGCCAAGCGGACGCTGGGCCAGCGTCATTACGATGTGCAGATGGTCGGCGGCATCGTCCTCCATCGCGGCGAAATCGCCGAAATGCGTACCGGTGAGGGCAAGACGCTGGTCGCGACGCTCGCCACCTATCTCAACGCGCTGGAGGGGAAGGGCGTCCATGTCGTCACCGTGAACGACTATCTCGCCAGCCGCGACTGCGACTGGATGGGTCAGGTTTACCGCTTCCTTGGGCTCACCACCGGCGTGATCGTGCCGAACCTCAGCGAGGATCAGCGGCGAGAGGCTTACAACGCCGACATCACCTACGCGACGAACAACGAACTCGGCTTCGACTATCTGCGCGACAATATGAAATATGACCGCGCGTCGATGGTGCAGCGGCCCTTCAACTTCGCCATCGTCGACGAAGTGGACTCGATCCTCATCGACGAAGCGCGCACGCCGCTGATCATCTCCGGTCCGACCGACGACAAGTCGGAGCTTTACGTCTCGGTCGACGCCATCGTGAAGCAACTCGATGATGCCGATTATGAAAAGGATGAGAAGCAGCGCTCCGTCACCCTGACCGAAGACGGGACGGAAAAGATCGAGCGGCTGCTGGAAGAGGCGGGCCTGCTCGAAGGCGCGAATCTCTACGATTTTGAGAACACCGCCGTCGTCCACCACGTCAACCAGGCTCTGCGCGCGAACATGATGTTCCGCCGCGACATCGATTACATCGTGAAAGACGGCAAGGTCATCATCATCGATGAGTTCACTGGTCGCATGATGGACGGCCGCCGTTGGTCCGATGGCCTGCACCAGGCGGTGGAAGCAAAGGAAGGCGTCCAGATCGAGCCGGAAAACCAGACGCTGGCCTCCATCACCTTCCAGAATTATTTCCGCATGTACCCGAAGCTCGGCGGCATGACCGGTACGGCCGCGACCGAAGCGACCGAATTCTACGAAATCTACAAGATGAACGTCGTCACCATTCCGACCAATCGGCCGGTACAGCGTGTCGATGAAGAAGACAGCTTCTACAAGAATCTGGAAGACAAGTTCCGCGGCATCGCCAAGACGATCAAGATCCATGCCGAAAAGGGCCAGCCGGTCCTCGTCGGCACCGTGTCGATCGAAAAGTCGGAAATGCTATCCGAATTCCTTAACCAGGAAGGGGTGAAGCACGCCGTCCTCAACGCCCGCTTCCATGAGAGCGAGGCCCATATCGTGGCGCAGGCGGGGCGGAAGGGCGCCGTCACCATCGCCACCAACATGGCTGGCCGCGGCACTGACATCAAATTGGGCGGCAACCTGGAATTCCGCGTCGAAGACGAACTGCGCGACATGCCCGAAGGCCCGGAACGCGATGCCGCGATCGCGCGGATCGACGCGGAGATCGAAGCCGAAAAGCAGGAAGTGCTCGCCGCCGGTGGCCTCTTCGTACTCGGCACCGAACGGCACGAAAGCCGCCGCATCGACAATCAGCTGCGCGGCCGCTCGGGGCGTCAGGGCGATCCCGGCCTGTCTCGCTTCTACCTCAGCCTTGACGATGACCTGATGCGCATCTTCGGCCCTGACACGATGTTCGCCAAGATGATCCGCTCGAACCTTGAGGATGGCGAAGCGCTGCCCCCGTCCAAATGGCTCAGCAAGGCGATCGAGACCGCGCAGAGGAAGGTCGAGGCGCGCAACTACGACATCCGCAAGCAGGTCGTCGAATATGACGACGTCATGAATGATCAGCGCAAGGTCATCTACGAACAGCGCAGCGACATCATGGACGCCGATACGGTGGACGATGTCGTCACCGACATGCGCCATGAAACCGTCAACGACCTTGTCGGTGCCTCCTGCCCGCCGGGCACTTATCCGGAACAGTGGGACATTGAGCGGCTGAAGCTTCGCACTGCCGAGATCCTCGGACTGGAGCCGGACTTCGATGCCTGGTTGACTGAGGACGCTGTCGATCCGGAAATGATCGAGGAGCGCCTCACAGCGCTCGCCGATGAAGCCGTGGCCGAAAAAGTCGCGAGCATCGATCCTGAAAACTGGCACATGATCGAAAAATCGATCCTGCTGCAAAGCCTGGACCATCATTGGAAGGAGCATCTGTCGACCCTGGATGCTCTCCGCCAGGTCGTTCACTTGCGCGCCTATGCACAGAAGACGCCGATCAACGAATATAAGCAGGAAGCCTTCGCCCTGTTCGAACGCATGCTCGGGAACATCCGCGAGGATGTCACCGGCTCCATCGCGCGCGTTCAGTTCCGCATGGACGGCGGCGATATCGCGCCCTTGCCCGATTTCGACCTGCCGGTGCTCCCGGACTTCATCACCACGCATATCGACCCCTTCTCAGGCGAAGATAATAGCGGGGACATCGACGCCGGGCAGCTTGGCGGCATCACCACGACGCTGCCGCGCCCGCCGGTCGGCAACGCTGCGCCGGGTGAGTTTGACAACCTGAACATCAGCCGCAATGCGCCATGCCCCTGCGGCTCGGGCCAGAAGTACAAGCACTGCCACGGCGCGCTCGCCTAAGCAATTGACCGTCATGCCAGCGAACGCTGGCATCTCGGGCGGCCATGTGCAGCGCTGAGAGATCGCGCCTGCACCTCATCGAACGATGAGGGAGCATGCCAATAGTTCGAAAAGACGCGGCGGTCAGTCCCGCCGCTCGTCCCGACCATCCCCATGCAGCTTGGCCCAAAGATCCCCCGTCCCGGCCTCCTGCGCCTTTGTCACATATTGCGCAGCCACCAGCCAGCCCTTGATCGGACGCAGCGGCAGCACGGTTGTCAATATCAGGACCGGTATCCCCACCGCGATATGCACCCACAGGGGCGGGCGCGCCAGGATTTCCAGCATGACGATGAAGATCACGCCGGGGACGCAGGCGAACAACTGCACGAACACGGCAGGCCCGTCTGCCGGATCGGCAAAGGAATAATTCAGCCCGCACACCTCGCAATGATCGCGGATCGTCAGGAACCCGCGGAATATATGCCCTTCGCCGCATCGCGGGCACCGGCCCAGCGCCCCCGTTTCGATCGGCGATCGCTTCGGCCAGTTGTTTGACGGTTGAACCATGTCCTGTTTTCCCTTGCCCAATCTGGCCTTCCTTCGCAGCGTCCATGTGATGGCAGGGCTATGGAAATCAACTAGCCTTTTTGTCCCACCCATGGATTAAGCGGGTGGATAAGCAGGACGCCGGGTTGACGTTACGGCACGGCGGGCGAAGCGCCTTCCATGGATTGCGGCCGTCAACAATCTCTGTTACACGCGCGGCGATTTGGATGCCCGACAGCATACAAGTCGCGCCCCCGGCATTCCCTTGCCCGGGGGCGCTTTTATTTCTTCACTGACCGCTTCGTCTCTGCGCGCGACTTAATGCGCTGGCTTTTCCGCAGCCGGGTCGCCAGGCATGTCGAAATTTTCCATGGCATCGTGCAGCACCTGATCGGGACAGGAAGCCGCGAGTGCTCTCACCTTGTACCGCAGCGCCAATTCCCGATGCGCCGCGATCTCTTCGGCCGGGGCGTGCCGGGCCAAGGCGCTGTTTACCTTGTCCGCTTCTTCCCGCGCTCGCCGGAAAAGATAGGGTGCATCCGTTTGCCCAGACATCGCAACCTCCAGATCGTGAAGAGGCATGATAGCATGCCAGTTCACGATACTCTCTAACGCGGGTTAAGGCGAGGCGTAGCTGCGATCATCTGCAAAACTGGCGGAAGGGGTGGGATTCGAACCCACGGATGCTTGCGCATCGGCGGTTTTCAAGACCGCTGCAATCGACCACTCTGCCACCCTTCCGTTCCGGGCATTCCGATGCCTGCTTTGCGTCGCGCGGCCGTCCATGCCTGGAACCCGCTTCCTAGCGAAGCTTTGCGCCATGCCAAGCGTAAAATGACCAAATCCGCTTTCAGTGCGTTGTTGTCACGATCGCAGCGACAAGGGGGATTTCGCCTTCCGCCCTCGCTGTGCCACAAAGGGATGAGGGAGATTCTCTAATGCGTTCAACCATTCACTCGCTTCTGCTGCGTCTTGCCGTGGTCACGGCGGGCAGTCTGATGGCGGGTCCTGGTATGACGCAGGACATGGCTCAGGACGCGGGCTTTCGCAGCTATCTCGAAACGCTGCGGCCAAAGGCGCGCGCCATGGGCATCCGTTCCTCGACGCTGGATTCCGTGTTTCCGTCGCTCACCCCCAATCCGCGCGTCATTCAACTGGACCAGAACCAGCCGGGGGGCGGGGCCTATTCGCCCATTCCCAATTTCGAACCTTACAGACGCCAGCATGTGGACGCCGCGCGGATCAGCCGTGGCCGCACGGCCTATCAGGCGAACCGCGCCCGCCTTGCCCGGATCGAAGCGGAGACTGGCGTCCCTGAGGAAATCATGGTCGCCATCTATGGGCATGAAACCAACTATGGCTCCTATACGGGTGACTTCGACCTGATCCGCTCACTCGCGACCTTGTCCTATGAAGGACGCCGCCGCAGCCTGTTCGAACCGGAGTTGCTGGCGACGCTCAAGATGCTCGACAATGGCGTGCCGCGCAGCCGCCTGGTCGGCAGCTGGGCAGGGGCGACGGGTTATCCGCAATTCCTGCCCAGCGTCTATCTGCGCCTGGGCAAGGATGGCGACGGCGATGGCCGTGTCGACATCTGGAACAGCGAAGCGGACGCGCTCGCTTCGATCGCCAATTATTTCGTGAACGCCGGTTGGCGGCGCGGGCAGCCATGGGGCGTTGCCGTGTCCGTACCCGCGAATTTCAACCGCGCCAGCGTTACGGCCCGACTTTCCCCGGCCCGCTGCCCCCGCGTGTTCAACCGCCACAGCCGTTGGCTCAGCATGGCCGAATGGCGCAGCCGGGGCATCGTTCCAACGGGCAGCAGCCGGCTTGCCGACACGACGTTAGCCACGCTGCTGGAGCCCGATGGCCCCGGCAAGACTGCCTATCTGCTGACGAGCAATTACCGCGCCATCCTCGATTATAATTGCTCCAACTTCTACGCGCTCTCGGTCGGGCTCCTCGCCGACGCGGTCAGGCAATAGGGCCGCGTTCAAAGGCCGCGCCGCGTCACACCTCTTGAGAATGTATCCGTCATGGCTAATGACAGGGGGCGGGGCATTCTCATCACCCGAATCCATCAGTGCGAAGGCAGTCCTCATGAACAAGTCACTTGCCGCCATCCTCTTCGTCGGATTGCTGGCCCAGCCTCTCACGGCTGCGGCGCCTCCTTATACCAGCGAGGCGCCTATCGCTTATATGAAGGACCTGTCGTCGGGCGCAGTGCTGTATGACAAGGGCGGCGAGACACGCATCCCGCCTGCCTCCATGGCGAAGATGATGACAGCGCACGTCGCCTTCCGCCTGATCCAGAAAGGCGACCTGAAGCTCGACACGAAATTCACCGTTCGCCCCGAAACCTGGAAACAGTGGCATGGCCCGGCTGCTGGTTCGACCATGTTCCTGTCGGCGGGCGAACAGGTGTCGGTGGAAAATCTGCTGCACGGCATCGTCACCCTTTCGGGCAATGACGCTTGCGTCGTGCTGGCGGAGGGGATCGCCGGGACGGAGCAGGCCTTCGTCGCCCTGATGAACGACGAAGCCAAGCGGCTTGGGCTCAAGAACAGCCATTTCGGCACCAGCAATGGCTGGCCCGACGAAGGCGTCACCTATGTGACGGCAGAAGACCTGGCTCTCCTCGCCGAAGCGACGATCGAGGAGACGCCGGACCTTTACAAGCGCTTCTACGCGACGCGCTCCTTCACCTGGGGCAAGACGATGGGCGGTTCCGACATCGCACAGTCGAACCGCAACCCGATCCTGGGGAAGATCGCCGGTGCCGACGGCCTCAAGACCGGCCATACGCAGGAAGCGGGCTATGGCTTTACCGGTTCGGCCGAACAGGACGGCCGCCGCCTCGTCATGGTGGTTGCCGGGCTGACGAGCTTCAACGGTCGTGTCGCTGAATCCGTCCGCTTCATGGATTGGGGCTTCAAGGCATGGAAGGCGCAGCCGCTCTTCAAGAAGGGCCAGACTGTCGAAACCGCCGAGGTCCAGCTTGGCAGCGCCACCAGCGTGCCGCTCGTCGCGCCTCGGGATATGGCGGTGACGCTGCCCCGCACCGCGTCCGGCAACATTTCGGTCAAGGTCGCCTATACCGGTCCGATCAAGGCGCCGATCGCCAAGGGGCAGAAGGTAGCCGAGCTGATCGTCTCCACCCCCGATACCCCGCCCCAGGTCCTGCCGCTGGTCGCTGGAGAGGAAGTGTCCGAAGCAGGCGTGTTCGGCCGCCTTTGGAACGGCCTGAAGTCCTTCTTCGGGTGACACGCGGCCGCTTCATTACTTTGGAGGGCGGGGAGGGCGCCGGTAAATCGACGCAACTCCGCGCTCTTGCCGCAGCCTTGCGCGCCCAGGGAGTGGAGGTCGTCGAAACTCGCGAACCCGGTGGCAGCGAGGGCGCGGAGGCCATCCGCGCCCTGCTGCTCACCGGCGCCGCCGATCGCTGGAGCCCGCGCGCCGAAGCGCTCCTCTTCGCCGCAGCGCGCGCCGACCATATCGAAAAGACGATCCACCCCGCGCTCCACCGGGGCGCATGGGTGCTGTCCGACCGCTTCCTCGACAGCAGTCGCGCCTATCAGGGCATGGGCGAGCTTACCGACGCCGACATATTGACCCTGCACCGCATCGGCAGCGCCGATTTCCTTCCCGACCGCACCTTCTTCCTCACGCTTCCCGAAGGCGAGGCGCAGCAACGCGCGTGGGTTCGCGACGGTGACGCTGCGGACCGCATAGGCGGCCGTGACGCCGCCTTCCACGCCGATGTCGCAGCCGCCTTCGCCCGCTTCGCCGATCAGGAGCCCGCCCGAATCCGCGCCATCGACGCGTCAGGACAGCCCGAAGCCGTCACCGCGCGCCTCGTCGCGGCGCTGCAGGATCTGCTGCCATGACCACCATCCTTGGCCATGACAGCCAAGCCGACATGCTGATCGCCGCCGCGCGCAGCGGCCGCATGCATCATGGCTGGATCCTCGCCGGCCCGCGCGGCATCGGCAAGGCAAGCTTCGCCCGCGCGCTCGCCCTCCGCCTGCTCGCCGAAGCCGCTGGTCCCGCCCCCGATGGCGAGGGGCTCACCGTTGCCGCCGAACACCCGATCCGCAAGCTGGTCGAGGCGGACGCCCATCCCGATTATGCCGAACTCTACTGCCTGGAGAAAGAAACCGGCACCGCTCGCAACATCTCGGTCGATCAGGTGCGGGGGCTCCAGCGCCTCGTCCAGTCCGCGCCTTCGCTGTCCCCCCGCCGCATCGTCGTCATCGACAGCGCCGACGACCTGGAGCGCGGCGCCGCCAACGCCCTGCTCAAGACGCTGGAGGAACCGCCCGCGGACATGCTCTTTTTCCTTGTCAGCCACGCGCCCGGTCGCCTGCTGCCTACCATCCGCTCGCGCTGCCGCACCCTGCGCTTCGACCCGCTGGACGACGAAGCCATGCGCACCATCCTGCGCCGCGAACAGCCCGATCTGGCGCCCGCAGAGATAGAGGCGCTCGCCACCTTGGGGGAGGGCGCGCCCGGCCGAGCCCTGCGCTATGCAGGCCTCGACGTGGCCGATCTAGACCGCTTGCTCCGCACGATCGCAGCGGATGGCGACCCCGGCAACCGGAATCGCCTCCTCCTCGCGAAGCTGCTCTCCGGCAAAGCGTCACGCGCTCGCTATGAAGCCTTTCTGGAGCGCGTCCCCGCCTTCATTGCCGACGCCGCCCGCCAGCGCAGCGGCCCCGCGCTTGGCACGGCGCTCGACCGGTGGGAAGCCGCCCGCCAACTCGCCAGCGGGGCGATCATCCTCTCCCTCGATCCCGCATCCGTCGCTTTCGAACTCGCCGGCCATGTCGCCGCCCTCGCGCCGGGCCAGCGCTGAAAAGCGGGCTTTGCGCGCGCCTTAACACCCGCTAGGGAAGGCGCATGTCGCAGCCTTACACGATCACCACCGCCATCAGCTATCCCAACGGCCGCCCGCACATCGGCCACGCCTATGAGGTGATCGCCACTGACGCGATCGCTCGTTTCCAGCGGATGATGGGCCGCGATGTCTTCTTTCAGACCGGCACGGACGAACATGGCCTGAAGATGGATCAGGCCGCCCGCGCTCGCGGCATCGAACCCCGCGCGCTGGCTGATGAAATGTCAGGCTATTTCAAGGATATGAACGACAGTCTGAACATCAGCTATGATCGTTTCATCCGCACCAGCGAACCCGATCACCACCGCGCATCGCAGGCGATCTGGCAAGCGATGGAAGCCAATGGCGACCTTTACCTTGGCCGCTATGAAGGATGGTATTCCGTCCGTGACGAAGCCTTTTACGACGAAAAGGAACTGATCGAAGGGGAAGGGGGCGAAAAGCTCTCTCCACAAGGGACGCCGGTCGAATGGACGGTCGAGGAAAGCTGGTTTTTCCGCCTCTCCGCCTATCAGCAAAGGCTGCTCGACCTCTACAACAGCCAGCCCGGCTTCATTCAGCCGGACAGCCGCCGCAATGAAATCATGCGCTTCGTAGAAGGCGGCCTCTCCGACCTCAGCGTCTCGCGCACCAGCTTCGACTGGGGCGTCAAGGTGCCGGGCAGCGCCGAAGCCGGTACGCCTCATGTCATGTATGTCTGGGTAGACGCGCTCACCAATTATCTCACCGGCTGCGGCTATCCGGACGATGCCGAACGCATGGCGCGCTACTGGTCCGAAGGCGGGGACATTACGCACATCATCGGCAAGGATATCGTGCGTTTTCATGCCGTTTACTGGCCAGCTTTCCTGATGAGTGCGAAGCTTCCCTTGCCCAAGCAGATCTTCGGCCACGGCTTCCTCCTCAACCGAGGCGAAAAAATGTCGAAGTCGGTCGGCAACGTCGCCGACCCCATGGAATTGGCCGAGCGCTTCGGCGTGGATCAGCTCCGCTATTTCCTGCTGTCCGAAGTCACCTTTGGCAATGACGGCAGCTACAGCGCGGAGGCCATTGTCGCCCGTTCAAACAGTGATCTTGCCAACAGTTTCGGCAATCTCGCGCAACGCACCTTGAGCTTCATCGCCAAGAACCTGGAAGGCCGCTTGCCAGAGCCTGCGCCCCAGGATGTGGACAGCGACCTGCTGAAAACGATCAGCGACGCCGCCCGGACCTTCCAGACCGCCATGGCCGATCTCGCGCCCTCTACAGCGATCGAAGCCTGGATGCGCGCCGTTTTCGCCTGCAACGCCTATATCGACGCGCAGGCGCCATGGGCCCTGCGCAAGACTGATCCCGCGCGGATGGAAGCGGTGTTGGCCACGCTCTACGAAGCCATCACCAACCTCGCCATCATCATCCAGCCTGTGATCCCCGCCAGCGCCACGGCGCTGCTCGACCAGATGGGCGTGCCGCGAGCGAACCGGACCTATGGCGCGATCGGCAGCAGCGCCTACGCCGATCTGCGCGCCAGCGGCTTCACTCTCGGCGCACCCAAGCCGCTCTTCCCGCGGCTTGAACTTACCGAAGCGGACGCCTGATCCCATGCTGATCGATAGCCATTGTCACTTGAATTACAGAGGCTTGATCGAAGATCAGCAGAATGTGCTCGAACGCGCGCGCGCCGCTGGCATCGACCTCATGCTCAACATCGCGACGCGCGAAAGCGAATGGGACGCGGTACTCGCTACGGCCGAACAACAGCCTGACGTCTATGCGACGGTCGGCATCCATCCGCATGAGGCCGACGAGCATCCCCATATCGACACGGCCAAACTCATCGAACGCGCCGCTCATCCCCGGGTGGTGGGCATTGGCGAGACTGGCCTCGACTATTATTATGATCACAGCGACCGCGCCCGGCAGCAAGGCAGCTTCCGCGCCCATATCGCCGCCTCGCGCGCTACCGGCCTTCCGCTCATCGTCCACACCCGCGATGCAGAGGAAGATACACTCGCGATTCTGCGCGAAGAAATGGGGCAGGGGACCTATCCCGGCGTAATCCATTGCTTCACGGCCAGCGGAGCCTTCGCCGATGCAGCGTTGGATCTGGGCTTCTACATCAGCATATCCGGCATCGTGACGTTCAAGAGCGCCAAGGATCTTCAGGAAACCGCTGCGCGGCTGCCGCTCGACCGGCTGCTCGTCGAAACGGACTCTCCGTTTCTCGCGCCGGTGCCGCATCGGGGCAAGCCCTGCGAACCGGCATTCGTGGCCGACACCGCCCGCTTCCTGGCCAATCTGCGGGGGCAAAGCGTGGAGGAACTCGCCTCAGCGACCTCCGCAAACTTCCGCACCTTGTTCCGCAAGACCGGGTTCAGCAAATCCGGAGCAGCGCCAAGCGCATGAGCCTCAAGCTCACCATCCTGGGCTGTGGCACCTCATCGGGCGTTCCCCGGATCGGCAATGACTGGGGAAACTGCGATCCTGCCGAGCCGAAGAATCGCCGGACCCGCGCATCGATCCTGGTGGAAAGCGCTACCACGCGTATTCTTGTCGACACCTCGCCTGACATGCGTGCTCAGCTGCTGGCCGCCGATGTCGTCCATATCGACGCCATTCTCTGGACCCACGACCATGCCGATCACTGCCATGGCATCGATGACGTACGCCAGCTTTATCACCACAGGCGGACAGCGGTGCCCGGCTATGCGCGGCGCCAGACGCTCAAGCTGCTCAACGAGCGGTTCGCCTATGCCTTCGAAGGGCGGCAAGGCTATCAGCCCACTATAGAGCCGCATGTGCTGCCCGATGGGCTGCGCATAGGGGACATCGATATCGCCTGTACCGACCAACCGCATGGCGAAATTTTCTCCACTGGTTTCCGCTTCACATCTGGCGGAAGATCAATCGGCTATTCGACTGATTTTCATGCATTAACTGCTAACATGATCAGCCTGTTCGATGATCTGGACATATGGGTGGTCGACGCCTTGCGCGAACAACCGCACCCAACGCATCCGCATCTTGCCTTGACGCTCGACGGCATTTCCGCCGTTCGCCCGCGCCATGCTATCCTGACGCATATGGACCAGAGCATGGACTATGCGAGCCTTCGCGGCAGCCTGCCCGATGGCGTGGAACCGGGCTATGACGGCATGAGGGTCGAACTATATGGGGAAGGGGACTGACCGGCATGACGGGGGATCAGGCAGCATCCAGCATCTGGTATGTGCTTGCGCTCGTCTTGGTTGGCTCCGCCCTGTTGGCGCGCCGCGTGCCGATGGGTGGAATGCTGCGCCTGGCACTCATCTGGGTCGCAATCTTCGCGGCTTTGCTGGGTTTGTTCAAACTCGGCGAAAAGGTCGGCCTCTTCTCCGCAAGGATCAATGGGGAGGGGCCAGCTTTGTCCTCGCAAGACGCGCCGCCCATCCCGCCGCCCGCCACAGCCGAAGGTCAGGCCTTGCGCATCCCGATCGCGCCTGATGGCCATTTCTGGGTTGAGGGCACCGTAAACGGCACCCCGACGCGCTTTCTCATAGATAGCGGGGCCAGCATCACCGCACTGTCCGTCTCGTCCGCGCGTGCGGCAGGCCTCAATTTCGATCTGAACGCGCCCGGTGTCTCGATGATGACCGCCAATGGGAAGATCGATGCGAAACGCTCGTCCGTGTCCACGCTGGCCATCGGCCCGATCCGGTCGAGCGATCTGCCGATCGTCATCTCACCCGCCTTCGGGGAAGTGAACGTGATCGGCATGAACATGCTGTCGCGCCTCAAAAGCTGGGGGGTGGAAAATGGCGAGATGGTGTTGAAGCCATGACGTCAACGCTCGCGCTGCGTGCGCCTACCCAACGCGAAAGGTTGAAAGCGATCGTCGGCGGCTCCACCGGAAACCTGGTGGAATGGTATGACTGGTACGCCTATGCAGCCTTCACCCTCTATTTCGCGCCACATTTCTTCCCGAGCGAAGACCGCACTGCCCAGTTGTTGAGTGCTGCCGGCATCTTCGCTGTCGGCTTTGTCATGCGTCCGGTCGGCGCGTGGCTGATGGGAGTGTATGCCGACCGGCACGGGCGCAAGAGCGGCCTCACCCTGTCCGTAGCGCTCATGTGCGCAGGCTCGCTGCTCATCGCGGTAACGCCCGGCTATGAAGTGATCGGGGTAGGGGCGCCGCTTTTGCTTGTCCTTGCGCGCTTGATGCAGGGCCTCTCCGTCGGCGGTGAATATGGCGCGAGCGCGACCTATTTGTCAGAAATGGCTGGGCGGGACCGGCGCGGTTTTTTCTCAAGCTTCCAATATGTTACGCTTATCGCCGGACAATTGACGGCAATATGCGTCCTGCTCATCCTGCAAGCCGTGCTGAGCCCTCAGCAGCTTGACGCCTGGGGATGGCGAATACCCTTTCTTCTCGGCGGCGCGCTGGCCGTGATCGTCTTCTGGCTACGCAGAGGTCTGAGCGAAACGCAAAGCTTCCACGCCGCCAAGGCGGAAGGCGCACCGCGGTCGGGCTTTGTCGAGCTCTTCACGAAGCATCCGCGCGAAACATTGACCGTCATGTTGCTTACGGCGGGCGGTACAATCGCCTTCTATGCCTATTCGATCTACATGCAGAAATTCTTGGTGAACACGTCCGGTCTCAGCCGTGAAATAGCGTCCCAGATCAATGGCATAACCCTCTTCTTTTTCATGTTGTTGCAACCCGTCGCCGGTGCGCTCTCCGACCGTATCGGGCGCAAACCGCTGATGATCGGCTTCGGCGTCCTCGGGCTGATCTTCACCTATCCGATATTCGCCACGCTCGCCGTGACGCGTGATCCGCTCGTCGCTGGCTTGCTGGTCATGACGGGTCTGATCATCGTCACGGGCTATACGTCGATCAACGCAGTCGTGAAGGCAGAGCTTTTCCCCGCGCATATCCGCGCGCTCGGCGTCGCTTTGCCTTATGCCTTGGCGAACACCTTATTCGGCGGCACGGCCGAATTCGTCGCGCTCTATTTCAAGCAGATCGGCATCGAACAAGCATTCTACATTTATGTCAGCTTGATGATCGCCATATCCCTCATCATCTACATCAGAATGCCCGACACCAAGCGAAACAGCCGCATCCTGGAAGACTGATCGATGCGGATAGGCCGCTGGCATGCCGCAGGGAAAGCACTAGAAATGAGAGCCGCAAACATTTCAAACCGCGCGCCGATGATCCACATGCGATCATCCGTTGATCTCCATGACTATCCCTGATCGCGATGTTCAGGGTTCAGGAGGCAATGAAGCAAACAGTGTGGCGAAACACCGACAACCAAACAGCATTAGAACCAAACAGCGCAACAAACAGACTGGCCTCCTCGATCATATTTAACATAATATATATTATCGTACAAACTCGTCAGGATAGCCACGTCCCCCTCAAATCTTTATCTTCTCACTATTTCCTTCTCGAATTCAGGACAACCATGTCATCCAACAGCAAAGCGAGCCCCGCCGACATCATGCCGCTGGCGGCCATAATGGCGAAACTCCGCGACCCCGAAACGGGCTGCCCCTGGGATATCCAGCAAGATTTCGCCAGCATCGCTCCCTACACAATCGAGGAAGCCTATGAGGTCGCGGATGCAATCGAACGCAACGACATGCCCGCGCTTTGCGACGAACTCGGCGACCTTCTGCTACAAGTGGTCTTCCACAGCCGAATGGCCGAACAAGCGGGCCATTTCGCGCTTCAGGATGTCATCGACGGCGTCACCGAGAAGATGATCCGCCGCCATCCGCACATCTTCGACGAAGGCTCCGATCGCCAGCACGGCCATGCTCAATGGGAAGCGATCAAGGCTGCAGAACGCGCTGCCAAGGAACCGGACGGCAGCGCTCTGGCTGGCGTCGCAAAAGCGCTTCCTGCACTTCTCCGCGCTGAAAAGCTGCAAAAGCGTGCCGCCCGCACCGGTTTCGATTGGCCTGACACACAAGGCGTCATAGCGAAGATCGAAGAAGAATTGCAGGAAGTCCATGACGCCCGATCTTCGCAGGAGCATCACGAGGAAGTCGGCGACCTGCTGTTCGCTGTCGTCAACCTCGCACGGCATCTGAAGGTCGATGCCGAAGCGGCCTTGCGAGATGCCAATGCGAAGTTCGAAACCCGGTTCCGCAGCATGGAAAACGCGGCGGGTGACCGCTTCCAGACTCTCAAGCTGGAAGAGAAGGAAGCCCTGTGGCAGCAAGCCAAGCGGGAATTGGCCAACCAACAACCTGTGGCATCAAGCAGTTGAGCGTTTCATGAAACGGGCCAAGGCGGACTCGGACAATCGCACTGTCACGACGACCTCGCTGTCGGCTGTCTCGCTTCCGATCACCTCACCATGCTCATGCAGCCAGGCGATAGCAGCGCCATCGGCCACAGGCACTCGAAGTTGATGGATCTCCGCTCCGGCAGTCATCTGGCCACTGATGCGCCGCTGCAGATCATCCACCCCTACCCCTGTCAGCGCGGACAGGATCACGACATCATTGCGCCTGCCTGCGATCTCCCGCAGTTGAGCGGCTGAGTCTTCATCCAACAAATCAAGCTTGTTCCAGGCTTCGATAATCGGGGGGGCGTCCTCCCCTCCTTCGCCTTCAACCGCGCCCTCGCCCGCCACCCCAAGCTCGCTCAGCACATCCAGAACATCATCGCGCTGAGCCTCGCTGTCAGGATGCGCGATGTCGCGAACATGTATGATCAGGTCAGCGGACAGGACTTCTTCCAGCGTCGCCCGGAATGCCGCGATCAGCTGCGTCGGAAGATCCGAAACAAAGCCCACGGTGTCCGACAGGATTGCTTTGTCCAGGCCCGGCAAGGCGATCTGGCGCATCGTGGGGTCCAGCGTTGCGAACAGCAGGTCCTCCGCCATGACATCTGCGCCAGTCATGCGGTTGAACAGCGTGGACTTGCCCGCATTGGTGTAGCCGACAAGCGCAATGACCGGCCAAGGCGCGCGTTGACGACGAGCCCGGTGAAGGCTGCGCGTCCGCGTCACTTGGTCGAGTTCCCGCCGGATCTTTGCCATCCGATCGCGGATCATCCGCCGGTCGGCTTCGATCTGCGTTTCACCCGGGCCGCCAAGGAAGCCGAAACCACCCCGCTGGCGTTCTAGGTGAGTCCAGCTTCGTACCAGCCGCCCGGCCTGGTAGTCGAGGTGCGCCAGTTCGACTTGCAGCCGCCCCTCGTTCGTAGCCGCGCGCTCACCGAAGATTTCCAGGATCAGGCCGGTACGATCAATCACCTTGGCTTCTGTCGCCTTCTCCAGATTGCTCTGCTGCACCGGGCTCAATGCATTGTCAACGATGACCAGTTCCGCCTCTTCTGCCCGCGCCAAGGTCGCGATCTGATCAACCTGCCCACTGCCGAACAGCGTCGCGGGCTTTCGATCTCGAACACGAAATGTCTGGGCCGCGCGCACGTCGATACCAATCGCCAGGGCAAGCCCTCTCGCTTCCTCGAGCCGCGCGTCGCTGTCGCGCCGCTCCATCCCATGCGTTTCGGCACGCACGACGACGGCCCGCGCGCCGCGCGACACCTCATCGGCCGTATCTCGGTTGAAGACCGCCATGAGCGCTTAACGCATCAAGCGTCGGCCCGCTTCATGCGAAGCTGGGCCGTACGAACATAGATTGATCAATCGTCGCTCTCGCCTTCGCCGCTCAGGTCGAGGGCGTGGAGGGGTTGAACGGTGGAAATGGCGTGCTTGTAGACCAGCTGAACCATGCCGTCGCGTTCCAGCAGCATGCAGAACAGGTCGAACGCGGCGATCTCGCCCTGAAGCATCACCCCGTTTACCAGGAACATCGTGACCGGGCTGCCAGACTTGCGCACGGCGCTCAGGAAAATTTCCTGAAGCAGTTTCGGCTTGGAGTTGCCGTCGCTCGCCTTGCGAAGGTCTGTGAGGTCCATAGACTGTGCGGGCATGACCGTCGAAATGGCATGCTTGTAGACAAGCTGGGACTGCCCATCGCGGCGCAACAGTACCGAGAAGTTATCGAACCAGGTGATGATCCCTTGCAGCTTCACGCCCTTGACCAGGAACATGGTCACGGGGGTTTTGCTCTTGCGCAGGTTGTTCAGGAAGATGTCCTGAAGATTATTGAGTTTTTCTGCCATGGTCTTCGCCTTATTGGCGGGACGTTACCCGCTCTTGCACCCCTGGGCAGGGTGTCTTGCCCGCCCCCGCGCATCGGGAGCAACCCGGACGCTACCGCAATTGCGAAGGGCCGTCCATGCCCCAGATGAGCCAGCGCTCATCCTCTTGCTTCAATTGTCTTTTCCGTCGGTGATGCCGAGCAGCTTCAACTTGCGGTGCAATGCCGACCGCTCCATGCCGATGAACGTCGCGGTGCGTGATATGTTGCCTGAAAAGCGTCGGATCTGGATGCGCAGATATTCACGTTCGAAACTTTCCCGTGCTTCCCGCAGCGGAGCGCCCATGATGGCGGATTGCCCCATGCCCTCGCTCGCACCATTGCTCGTCAGTTCGCTCGGCAACATGTCCAGCTCGATGCGGCCGATCCGTTCGCCCGGCGCGAGGATGATCGTACGTTCGATGACGTTGCGCAGCTGGCGGACATTGCCGGGCCATTCATTTGCCTGAAGTGCGGCCATGGCGTCACTGGCGATCTCGGGCGAAGGGACACGCCTCTCGGCCGCAAAGCGCGCGAGATAATGGTCCACTAGCGGCGGGATATCATCCCGGCGCTCGGAAAGAGGCGGTATGACGAGCGGCACAACGTTGAGGCGATAGAACAGGTCTTCCCGGAACCGCCGCTCCTCGATCTCCGCTGCCAAATCGCGCGCGGTCGAAGAAATTACACGAACATCGACCTTCACCTGACGCTGCCCGCCAACGCGCGTGAAGCTCTGGTCCGTCAGCACCCGCAATATCTTGCCCTGCGTCGTGAGCGGCATGTCGGCGATCTCGTCGAGGTAGAGCGTGCCGCCATGCGCCTGCTCAAGATAACCAGGACGCACCAGGCCGCTCGGGTCTTCGACCCCGAACAGCTCTTCTTCGACCCTGTCCGGGTCCATCCGCGCCGCCGCGACGATGATGAAGGGCGCGTCCGCCCTGCCGCTCCAGCTGTGAAGCATCCGCGCCGCGACTTCCTTGCCCACGCCCGCGGGCCCGGAAATCAGCACCCGGCTGCCAGTTCCGGCGACCCTCTTTATCGTCGCTCGGACCGCATTGATTGCGGCCGATGTCCCGGTCAGCTCATCATCCTGTCCGAAGCGCGCGCGCAGAACCTGATTTTCCCGGCGCAGCCGCTCGGTTTCCGTCGCTCGCGATACCAGATGGAGCAGCCGATCGGCTTCGAACGGCTTTTCGATAAAGTCCGCCGCGCCCTTCCGGATTGCCGCAACGGCAGTATCAATATTTCCATGCCCGGAAATCATGAGCACGGGGATGGTGGCGTCGCGCCGCTTGATCTCGTCCAGCAGTTCGAGACCGTCGAGCGTTGACCCCTGAAGCCACACGTCCAGCAGCACAAGCGAAGGCCGCCGGGCGTCCAGCGCTTCTATTGCGCTGTCGCTGTTGGCCGCCGTGCGAGTGGTGAAGCCTTCATCCTCAAGCACACCCGCAACCAGGTCGCGGATGTCCTCTTCATCATCGACTACCAGAATATCAAGCGCCATTGGCTGTCACTTTTCCCTTGGGCATGGCAACGACTTGCCCTTCTTCCAATTTCTCAAGAGCGGCGATGGGGAAGCGCAGGGTCACGTTCGTGCCTCCCCCTTCCGCATCGTCCAGGCGGATTTCGCCCAGATGTTCTTCGACAATCTTCTTGACGATCGCGAGCCCCAGGCCGGTCCCCTTTGTCCGGGTCGTCATGTAGGGCTCCAGCACCCTCTCCCGCTCCGGCGGAAGCCCGATCCCGTCATCCCTCACTTCGATCAGCAAATTGCCCTCGTCCTGCCTCACCGTCATGCGCACATGGCCACGCACGTCGCCGCCGGTCGGTTCAGGCTTTGGCTCGATCGCCTCAACGGCATTCTTGACGATGTTGGTCAGCGCCTGCCCCAGCTGCCGCCGGTCGCAGACAAGGTCCATATCGTGCGGCTCGCCATGAAATTCAAATTTAATGTCTGGATGCGCCACTTCGTGCAGGAACAGTGCGTGACGGGCGATATCCGCCACAGCCTCCCGGCGGAAAACCGGCTTCGGCATCCGCGCGAAGGACGAAAATTCATCGACGATGCGCCGCAAGTCGCCCACTTGCCTGACGATCGTGCCCGTGAGCCGCGTAAAAGTCGCCTTATCGCTCGTCACTTCTTCGGCATAGCGCCGCTGCAGTCGCTCGGCGGCCAACTGAATGGGCGTGAGCGGGTTCTTGATCTCATGAGCGATCCGCCTCGCCACGTCCGACCAAGCGGCGCGCCGTTGATCGGATAGCTGCTGCGTAATGTCGTCAAAGGTCAGGATATGGCGCGAGGCGTCTTGCGAGACCTTGACCGCCAAAGTCCGCACCTCGCCATGCCCGCGCGTCTGTACGATGCCCGCCCCCTCTTCCGAAGCGATGAGCGCGGCTAGCTCCGGCGAAACAGCACTTAATGGCTGCCCGACAGGATCATCACCCTCCTTGACGAGGATGGCAGCAGCAGAGCTGTTGAGAAGCAGGATGATGCCCTCATGATCGACGGAAAGCACACCGGCGGATACGCCGGACAGGATAGCCTCGATAAATGCGCGGCGCTCATCCAATTGGCTGTTGGCGGCCACAAGCGCGCCGGTTTGCGCCTCAAGCCGCTGCGTCATCCGATTGAAGGCAGATGCCAGGGTCCCGATTTCATCGCGGGATTGCGGGCTGGTCACGCGAGCCGACAGGTCGCCCGCCGTTACCCGGCGTGCCGCGGTCACCAGTTCGTTCACCGGCCGGACCATCCAGTCCGCAACCGCAAGGGCGATATAGACCGCGATTCCGACCAGCAGCAGCGAACCGACGAACAGCGCTACGTTGAAACGCAGTTGGAGAGCGCGCGATTGGGCCGCGAAAATGTCATAATCGGATAAGACCTTTTGCGCGCGTTCGACATTGCTGAAGGCGGTCGAACCGGAATCGCGCGTCGCATAGAGATAGATTTTCGCTCCCGGATATAGCAGCGTAACCGCCTCGATCTGATTGGGCTTGGCGGCGACAACCACATTCTCTCCTGCCTCCAACCGCTTGACAGCATCGGATGAGAGCATTTCTGAAGCAGGCTGGCTATCGGGATCGACTGTCGCCGCGGTGCGCGCAACGCCATCCTTGCCAACCTCAATGATCGCCGATCTGTTTAGCTTCCGGGTCACGACCTGATAGATGTAACCTTCGGCAAATCTGGGGCTCGATACCTTCGATTGGGCCAGGTAATCACGCAGGTCGCTGGCCATGGTTACGGTTTCGTCCCCGACCTCACGAAGATTCTGCTCATAATAGCCACGCGCCAAGTCGCTCGCATTTTGCAGCATCCCGCGCGCGCTGTCGGAAAACCAGAACTGCACACCATATTGGAACAGCAGCGATGCGAAAATCACCACCAGCAGCATGGGAACGCTGGCGACGATGGAGAAGATGGCCACCAGCCTGACATGCAGCTGTCCGTCGCTGCCTATGGCCGATTGAGCCGCGCGGCGCTTAGCCACCCGGCGTCCCAGCAGCACGAGCAGTGCAATAGCCGGGACCAGATTTCCGACGAGCAGCAATGCGACGATCGGCGGGGTAAGCAAGGTGTAGGACTGCCCCTGCCCCGAAAGCAGGATATACGTCAGGCTGGCGGTGCCGAGGAAGAGCAGCAGCGTGATAGCCTCGACTAACGGAGCAAGATGACGCCGAAGGAAGGGTGGAAAATATCTCTTCCATGCCCGGCCCCGCGTGGAGAGAGTCACTGCACCTTCCATAGTTGCTTTCTTACAACAATGCCGTGCCGGTTCAAACACAGTAATTCGGCGTGCATGTCTCTTGGCCGAACACTTCTGTCGCTTTGTCTCGCCTTAGTCCGAGACGCGCAGTTGAAGGGGGTCAAGGCCATAGTCCGTCAATTTCTTCCGGAGCGTGTTACGATTGATCCCCAGCAGCCCGGCCGCCCGGATTTGATTGCCATCCACGCTTGCCAAGGTTTCCTGCAACAGGATCGGTTCGACCACCGCCAGCATGTCGTCGTGCAGGTTGCGGTTAGGCTGGCCGATACCGATGCCCAATTGCCGTTTCGCCCATTCGCGCACCGCCAGCCCCAACTGATCGGCAGGCGCAGTATAGTCTGAAGGCACAAGGTCGAGCGGCAGGCTGTTTCGCAGCACCTCCGCCGCGATCACATTCTCGCGGCTCAACACCGCCAGCCTCTGCATCAGGTTCTGCAGTTCGCGGACGTTGCCTGGCCAGTGATACGCCATCAACAATTGCGCCGCATCGTCCGCCAGAGTCTTACGCGGCAGCCCTTCCTGCGCGGCCCGTTCCAGGAAATGCTTCGCGAGCAGGATCACGTCCTCCCGCCTTTCCCGCAGAGCTGGAAGGGATATCGGGACTACGTTCAACCGATAATAGAGGTCCTGCCGGAAGCGGTTTTCCTCGATCAGCTTAGGGAGGTCCTTGTTGGTCGCCGCGATGATGCGCACATTCACGCGTACAGGCTTGGAGCCGCCGACCGTCGTCACTTCGCCCGACTGCAATACCCGCAGCAGGCGAGTCTGGGCCTCCATCGGCATGTCACCGATCTCATCGAGGAAGAGCGTGCCCCCTTGTGCCTGCTCGAACTTCCCCGCAGTCCGGACATTTGCGCCCGTGAACGCTCCCTTTTCATAGCCGAACAACTCGGCCTCGATCAGCTCACGTGGGATGGCGGCCATGTTGATCGCGACGAACGGTTTCGTGCGGCGCTGGCCCAGGCCATGGATCGCTTCGGCCACAAGTTCCTTGCCTGTTCCGGATTCCCCCAGCACCAGGATGCTGAGGTCGTTGGACAATACGCGCGCGATCGTCCGGTAAACCTCCTGCATGGCGGGAGACCGGCCGACGAGCGGCAAACCGTCATGCGGCAGGCCCGCATCCTCTTGTTTGCCTTCCTCGGCCTTGTTCATGCCAAGCGCGTCGCCAACCGCGCGCGACAGCTCGTTGAGGTCGAACGGCTTGGGAAGATATTCGAAGGCGCCCTTCTCGGTCGCCCTGATCGCGGTGTTCAACGTGTTCTGCGCCGACAATATGATGACGCTCAGGCCCGGCTTGCGGTCCAATATATCCGCAACGCCCTCCAATCCGTCGCCATCCGGCAGCATGACGTCAGTGATGAGCACGTCGGGCGCGAAACTGTCGATCAAGGCGCTGCGCTCCCGGATGGAAGACGCCGTCTTCACCTTATGCCCCTGCCGTCGCAACGCTTCTCCCACCACCACGCAGATGGCGGGATCATCATCGACGACCAGGATGGACCCGGTGCTCGTCACGCGGCCATCCCCATCGGAAGAAGGATGCGGAAGGTCGACTCGCCTGCTTCCGGATCGCGTGAATATTGGACGAAGCCGTTCATGTCCCGGACCAGCTTGTCCACAAGTGCGAGGCCGAGGCCCTGCCCGTCCCGCTTCCCCGTTATGAAGGGGTTGAAGAGGTGATCCAAAATATGCTCCGGCACGCCCGGCCCGTTATCGATGACCAATATCTCTATGGGCAGAACTGCGCTCCCCTTCCCGTCGCCGAGTACGACGGAGACTCCGTGACGGAATGCGGTTTCTACGCGGATGCTGGGCTCCTCGACATTCTCCAGCGCTTCTGCCGCATTTTTTAGAAGGTTGATCATGACCTGCACAAGCGCATCGTCATTGATCACCGCAAATGGCAGCGATGGATCGTAACGTTTTATAATCCTGATATTTCTTGCAAAGCCGGCCGCTGCAATGTTGGCCGCTTGGTCGATCATCGGGTAGATGTTGCCGGGGCGGCATTCCAGCCTGCGATCGGTCGTGAAATCCTGCATCCGATCGATCAAGGCAGCGATCCGGTCCACCTCATTGCAGATCAACTGCGTCAACACGGTATCACGCCCGCCATTGCCGGACTCCAGCAACTGCGCCGCGCCCCGTATGCCGGAGAGCGGATTCTTGATCTCATGGGCCAGGATCGCCGCTGCGCCCATGGCTGATCGAGCGCCGCCCGCAGTGCCGCGATGACCGATCTTGCGCGCGTGACTTTGGGCGTGAATGGAAACCACCCGCCACCCTTCATGGTCGATCACGGGGGCGATCATCAGATCGACCTCCATCTCGGCCGTCCGTCCCGCGTGAACCTTCACGTCATAGGCGGCGATTGGCTTGTTGCTATGCCAGATGTCGAAACGCCCGCCCATTTCCGCCATGCGGATCGTGCGCGTGACGTCGCTGCCCACGATTGCCGACCGCGCCATGTTGAGCAATGTTTCCGCCCGCACATTGGCATCCGAGATGCTGTTGTCCGGAGCAATCACCAGCGTAGCGACCGGCAGCGCCGTCATCAGTTCCGGAAGCGATGGCCCGTCCTGCTGCATTCTAGGCGGCGGGACGGTCGTCAACGGCATCGTCATGCAGCCTTGCGCGTCTCGACTGCCTCATCCTGTGCAATCAGCGGCTCGTAGAAGCGCGCGAGCATATCCAGAACGACGTCGCCTTCGGGCTCCTGATTGACGGCGTTGCGGAACTCCGCCGATCCGGTGAGGCCTTTGGTGTACCAACCGATGTGCTTACGGGCCATGTTGACGCCGGTCAGGCCATCATAATGATCCAGCATCGACCGATAATGTTCTGTAATCAGGCGATATTGCTCCTCCAGAGACGGATCGGCAAGCCGCGTCCCCGTCCGGAACCAATGCATCACCTGCCCAATAAGCCAAGGCCTGCCATAAGCACCCCGGCCGATCATGACGCCATCCGCCCCGCTTTGCTCCAGCGCAGTCTCCGCGTCCTCGATCGAGCAAATGTCGCCATTCACGATCACTGGAAGCGACACGGCTTCCTTCACGCTGCGCACGAATGCCCAATCGGCACTACCCTTGTACATCTGACAGCGGGTGCGCCCATGGACCGTGATCAGTTTGGCGCCCAGATCCTCGGCAATCCTCGCAAGTTCCGGCGCGTTCAGGCTGGAATGGTCCCATCCCATGCGCATCTTTACGGTCACGGGCACATCGACCGCCTTCACCGTCGCTTCGATAAGCGCGGCGGCCAAGGGAAGATCACGCATGAGCGCGCTGCCCGCGTCGCCATTGACCACTTTCTTGACCGGGCAGCCCATATTGATGTCGATGATGGCCGCACCACGATCGGCGTTCAGCTTCGCCGCTTCAGCCATCTCCTGCGGCGAACAGCCCGCAAGCTGCATCGCAACCGGCTCTTCCACCGGGTGCCATGCCGCTTTCTGCAACGACTGCCGCGTCTCGCGGATCATCGCTGCGGTCGCGATCATCTCCGTCACGTTCAATCCTGACCCATAGCGGCGGACCAGAGTACGGAACGGCATGTCCGTGACGCCAGTCATCGGCGCCAGGATCACCGGCATGTCGATCGTCACCGGACCAACGGAAATGGGGGATAAAGTGCGCATCACCAGCTTTGCCTAAAAAACAGGCAGCCCTTAGCTGAAAAGCAATCGCGCGGCAAGCAAGTGGTCTGGCGGAGCGATCCGCCGTTCGCTACACGCGCTGCGATGACAGGGCATAATCACAAGGTCGCAGCACTGGTCCTCGCCGCAGGCCAGGGAAGCCGCGCGGGCGGCGATACGCCCAAGCAGTTCCGCCAAGTCGGCGGCAAGGCAGTCATCGCACATGCCATCGACGCTTTTACAGCACATCCGGCCGTTGACTCGGTGTACCTCGTCATAGGCGCTGGGCAGGAAGACACTGTGCGAGCATTGATCGGCGGCGGCCAGGTTACCTCGATCATCGAAGGCGCGGATAGCAGGCGAGGCTCCGTTCGCGCGGGATTGGAAGCCATCGCCGCAGGCGGTGGCGCCGACCGGGTGCTCATCCATGATGCCGCACGGCCCTTTCTCTCGTCCGCCATGATCGAACAGTTGCTGGGCGCTCTCGATCGAGCGCCCGGAGCCTTTCCCGCTCTCCCGGTCGCGGACACGTTGGTAAGGTCGGCGGATGATTCCGCTGGCGATACCGTCGACCGATCCGGGCTCTACCGGGTGCAAACACCGCAAGCCTTTCACTTCGATGCTATCCTCAGCGCACATCGCAACTGGGACAGCAGCCGTGAAGCTACGGACGACGCACAGATGCTGCGCCTTGCGGGCCATGACGTCATATTGGTGCCCGGAGATGAGAGGTTGGAGAAGTTGACCTATCCGCAGGATTTCGCTCGGGCTGAAGCCCTGCTGGCGTCGCGACGCACGACTCGGGTAGGCATGGGATATGACGTCCACCGCCTTGCTGCTGACGAGGAGCTTTGGCTTTGCGGCGTGCAGGTGCCTCATGACAGGGGGCTTGCGGGCCACAGCGATGCGGACGTGGCGATTCACGCCCTTGTCGACGCCTTGCTCGGCACTCTTTCCGAAGGCGACATCGGCAGCCACTTCCCTCCGTCCGATCCGCAATGGCGCGGCGCTGCGTCCTCGCGCTTTCTGGAATATGCCGGGGCGCGCGTCATCGCCCGCGGTGGGCGCATCGACCATGTTGACGTCACGATTATCTGCGAAGCGCCGAAAATCGGACCGCATAGGGACGCCATGCGACAGCGGATCAGTGAAATACTCGCCATCCCGCTCGACAGCGTGAGTATCAAAGCGACGACGACGGAAAAACTGGGCTTCGCCGGACGCCGCGAAGGCATCGCTGCGCAAGCCGTTGCAACCATCTCCCTCCCCGCGCTATTCTAAGCCATGCCTGATCGCATTCTCCCCGCGCCGCTGGTAGACCTTGCCGAACGCGTCATCATCGCCAATCGCCGCGCTGGCCGCACTATCGCCGTTGCGGAAAGCTGCACGGGCGGCCTCGTCTCTGCAGCGCTAACCGAGATCGCCGGATCCTCCGAGGTCTTCGAAGCTGGATTTATCACTTATTCCAACGACATGAAGAATGAGTTGCTGAAGGTATCGCAAGACGTGCTGGAAACCTTCGGCGCCGTCTCCATTGCGACCGCATGGGCGATGGCCCAAGGGGCCCTGATAAAAAGCCACGCCAATGTCGCGGTAGCGATTACCGGGATCGCCGGCCCCGGCGGCGGGTCCGAGCAAAAGCCGGTCGGCACCGTCGTTTTCGCGCGCGCCGAACGTGGCGGCAATCCGGACAAGGTCGTCGCGGACATGCGTTATTTCGAGGATAGTGGCCGGGGCGGCGTCCGCCTTCAGGCGGCGCTCTGCGCACTCGAACTGTTGCTGCCCGAATCACCATAGAGTTCCGCCGCGCGCGTTTCGAACGCACCGATCATCTTGCGCAGCGCCTTGTCGAACATCTGGCCAGCCAGCATCTCGAAAAGCCGGTTCTTGAACTCGAACTCGACTTCAAAATCGACCAGCACCCCGCCCTTGCCGTCATCGCGGAAGCGCCATTCATTGTGGAGATGCTTCAGCGGTCCTTCCAGATAATCGACCCGTACATAATCCGGCCGATGCTTGTGAACGCGCGAGGTGAAGCTTTCCTTGATCCCTTTGAAGCCGACGATCATGTCAGCCACCATCTCTGAATCGCTGTCCTGGCGCACGCGAATGGCGCTTACCCAAGGCAGGAATTCAGGATAGGCAGCGACGTTGGAAACCAGATTGAACATCTGGTCCGGCGTATAGGGAAGCGGCCTTGTTTCATGATGCTTGGGCATGTGTTCAGCGTACCGCCCGTGCCAATTGAGCTTCACGCGCGGCCCGCATCTCGGCGAAATCCTTCCCCGCATGATAGCTGGAACGTGTCAGCGGGCTTGATGCCACCTGCAAAAAGCCCTTGGCCCGCGCGATGGCCGCATAAGCGTTGAAGGCGGCAGGCGTGACAAACTCCATCACCTTGGCATGCTTCGGCGTGGGTTGCAGATATTGCCCCATCGTCAGGAAGTCGATGTCGGCCGAACGCATGTCGTCCATCACCTGGTGCACCTCCAGGCGCTCTTCACCCAGGCCAAGCATGATCCCGGATTTCGTAAAGATTGACGGGTCTAGCTTCTTCACCGATTCCAGCAGTCGCAGCGATGCATAATAGCGTGCGCCGGGCCGGATAGTCGGGTATAGGCGGGGTACTGTCTCCAAGTTATGATTATAGACGTCCGGCCGCGCGGCCACGATCATCTGCACGGCGCGTTCATGCTTGTTCCGGAAATCCGGCGTCAATATCTCGATGGTCGTATCGGGCGTCGTGCGGCGCAGCGCTTCGATCACCTTCACGAATTGCGAAGCACCGCCGTCCGGCAAGTCATCGCGATCCACCGATGTGATGACGATATGCTCCAGCCCCATCTCCGCACAGGCATCGGCCAAATTCTGCGGTTCATTGGTATCGACCTTGCGCGGCATGCCGGTCTTGACGTTGCAGAAGGCGCAGGCCCGGGTGCACACGTCGCCCAGGATCATCACCGTCGCATGCTTCTTCGTCCAGCATTCGCCGATGTTGGGACAAGCCGCTTCTTCGCAAACGGTGGCCAGTCCCTTTTCGCGCATCAGCTTTCGGGTTTCATGATAGCCGGGGCTCGTCGGCGCCTTCACCCTGATCCAGTCGGGCTTGCGTGTGCGCTGGGGCGTGGCCTGCACAGGTAGCGGAGCGGTATCTGTCATGCGCCCTCAAATAGCGATGCATGCCCGCTCTTGCCAGCCCCCAGATTGTTGGGCAGAGACATGGCCATGACCGACTTTTCCGACATGCTCGAAGGCTATCGCCGCTTCCGCAACACTGGCTGGACGCAACAGCGTGAACGATGGGATGAACTGAGCGAAGGGCAAAGCCCGCGCGTCATGGTCATCGCCTGCTCCGACAGCCGGGTCGATCCTGCCCAGATATTCGACACCAGCCCGGGCGAGATCTTCGTGGTCCGAAACGTGGCGGCACTGGTGCCTCCCTTCGAAACCAATCCCGGTCACCACGGTGTTTCAGCAGCGCTCGAGTTCGCCGTTCAGGTACTCAAGGTGGGCGAGATCGTCGTCATGGGTCATGGCAAGTGCGGCGGCTGCAAGGCGGCGCTGAGCCAGGAACTGAAAGACGCCCCTCCCGGCGAAGGTGGTTTCATTCATAACTGGATCGACATGCTTGATGACGCCCGCGACAAGGTCGTTGCACGCTTTGGCGATGATCGCGGCCGTGACGCGCACCGCGCCATGGAGCAGGAGGGCGTCAAGGTCAGCCTCGCCAATTTGCGGACCTTCCCCTGCGTCCGCACAAAGGAAAGGGATGGCGAGTTGAAACTCGTTGGGGCCTTCTTCGCGATTGCCGATGGCCAGCTTCATCTGCTTGACGAAGCGAGTGGCGAATTCCATCCTGCGTCGCTGGAAACGGCCTGATGGCGTCGGCGATCCCCAGCGGCAATGTCGCCCTGCTGATCGACGCTGATAACGCCTCCGCCGACCATTTTGACCCAGTATTGACCGTTCTGGCCGAGCTTGGAACGGTCAACATCCGCCGCGCCTATGGCAATTGGAGCAAGCCTTCGCTCAAGGGCTGGGCGCGGCAGGCCGTGACGCAGGCCATCGAAACGCAGCAGCAATTCGACCTCACCAAGGGGAAGAATGCGACCGACATGAAGATGACGATCGACGCCATGGACCTGATGGCTGGCGGCCGCGTCACCGGTTTCGGGCTCATGTCCAGCGATAGCGACTTCACGCCCCTGGTGACCCGCCTCCGCCAGGAAGGCATCGACGTTTATGGATTTGGCTCCGACAAGACGCCGGAGGGATTTCGCCGCGCATGCACGCGCTTCATCGACGTGGCGGCGCTGGCGGCATCGCTTGCACCAGCAAGCCCCGAGCCTGGTGCCGCTGTCGCAGCGCCGGACGAAGCCGCCGCAAAGCCTGCGGACCCAACCAAAGCCGATATAAACAAAGTCGATGAAGAGGTCGTCCGCCTGCTCATAGAAGCCTATGATGCGGCAAAGCGCGATCAGAATGGTTTCGCTGCCTTAGGCCCGGTCGGTCAGCGCGTTGCAAACCGTTCGAGCTTCGACGTCCGCAACTATGGCTTTAAACGCCTCTCGGATCTGGTGCAGGCGATCCCCAACTTCATCACGGAAACGCGTGAAAACGGGCAGACCTGGATCAAGCGGGTGCGTTGATGCCTGTTGTCGCCCGCCGCCTCATGATCTTGGGCCGGGTACAGGGCGTCTTCTACCGGAATTGGACAATGCAAACCGCGCGCGATCTAGGATTGGCGGGATGGGTTCGCAATCGGCTCGACGGCAGTGTTGAGGCGGTGATCGAGGGGTCCGAAGACGCGGTGAAACGCTTCATGGCCTTGGCTCATGAGGGACCACCAGCAGCGCAGGTCGCGCGCATTAAAGTGACGGAGCAGGCCGTGCAAGACCTGACTTCTTTCGAGAAACGATCGACCGGCTAGAGCAAACTATGCGCAGCTCGAACGTTCAGGCCGTTGGCTGAGCTTGTTAAAGCCTTCTTGTTCGTAAGATATTGCCCTCAACGGGCGGAGCGCAAACAGCATTAGCAGCCGACCTAGCCTCGCAGCCCGACGCCCTGATCGTACCAGCTTACTCAGACTTAACCTGCATCAGTCCAGCCACCAATCGCCAGCCCCAAAAAAATGGCCGACCCAGATGGGCCGGCCTGAAAGTTTTAGGAGAGGATGCCTGAAAGGCCCCTCCGATATGTGATCAAGCGACATATTGTGCAAGTGCGAAGGGCGCCGTGCTGGTTGCGCTGATTGCAACCACTTGCACATCCGGCCCCCTCAACACCTCATCAGCGCGTCAGCTTCTTGTAAGCCAGGCTGGTTGGCCGGTCGGCGGCATCACCCAGACGGCGGCGCTTATCCTCTTCATACATTTCGAAGTTGCCCTCGAACCATTCGACATGGCTGTTGCCTTCGAAGGCGAGGATGTGCGTGGCAAGGCGATCGAGGAAGAAGCGATCGTGGCTGATAACCACCGCGCAACCGGCGAAGTTCTCGATCGCCTCTTCCAGCGCGGCCAGCGTCTCGACGTCAAGATCGTTGGTCGGTTCGTCGAGCAGCAGGACGTTGCCGCCCTTCTTCAGCATCTTGGCCATGTGGACGCGATTGCGTTCACCGCCGGACAGCTTGCCGACATTCTTCTGCTGGTCCTGCCCCTTGAAGTTGAAGGCGCCGACATAGGCCCGCGTGGACATGTCGTGGCCGTTGACCTTCACATAATCGAGGCCATCCGACACCTCTTCCCAGACATTCTTTGACGGGTCGAGATGGTCGCGGCTCTGGTCGACATAGCCGAGGCGCACGGTCGAACCGAAATCCACTTCACCGGAGTCAGGTGTCTCTTGGCCAGTGATGATGCGGAACAGCGTCGACTTGCCTGCGCCGTTCGGCCCGATCACGCCAACGATGCCGCCGGGCGGCAGCGTGAAGGACAGATTCTCGAACAGCAGCTTGTCGCCATAGGCCTTCGAAATATTCTTCGCTTCGATGACCTTGCCGCCCAGCCGTTCCGGCACCTGAATGACGATCTGCGCCTTGCCCGGCGTACGGTTTTCCTGGCTGGCGACCAGCTGCTCGAACTTGGCGATACGCGCCTTCGATTTGGTCTGGCGTCCCTTCGGTCCCTGCCGGATCCACTCCAGCTCATCCTTGATCGCCTTCTGGCGGCCCGATTCTTCGCGCGACTCCTGCTCCAGGCGCTTCGACTTCTTCTCGAGATAGGTCGAATAATTACCTTCGTAGGGGAAATATTTACCGCGATCGAGCTCCAGGATCCAACCCACCACATTGTCGAGGAAGTAGCGATCGTGGGTGATCATCAGCACCGCGCCCGCATATTCCTTCAGGTGGTTTTCCAGCCACTCCACGCTTTCCGCGTCCAGATGGTTGGTCGGTTCGTCGAGCAGCAGGATGTCCGGCTTCTGGATGAGCAGCCGGGTCAGCGCGATACGGCGCTTTTCACCACCCGACAGGCTTTCTACCGACCAGTCGGACGGCGGGCAGCGCAGGGCTTCCATCGCGATCTCAAGCTGGTTGTCGAGCGTCCAGCCATCGACAGCGTCGATCTGCTCCTGCAACTCGCCCATCTCGGTCATCAGGGCGTCGAAATCGGCATCTTCCGGCGGATCGGCCATGATCATGCTGATCTCGTTGAACCGGTCCAGCTTGTCCGCGATTTCCCGCGCGCCGTCCTTCACGTTTTCCAGGACATTCTTGGCCGGGTCGAGCTGCGGCTCCTGCGCCAGATAGCCGACGCTGACATTCTCGCCAGGCCAGGCTTCACCGCTATAGTCGGTATCGATGCCCGCCATGATCTTGATCAGCGTCGATTTACCGACGCCGTTCGGGCCGACGATGCCGATCTTGGCGCCGCGATAAAATTGCAGGTTGATACCATTGAGCACCGGCTTTGGGGCGCCGGGGAAGCTCTTGGTCATGTTCTTCATGACGAAGGCATATTGCGATGACGCGGACATGGCTTGAAACAGCTCCGAAAGACGAATGACTAAATTTGGGCCGGAGTTAGCGAAGCCCGGCGCCATTGGCAAATGCCGGATCGCTGGCTAAGCCTTCATTCATGCAGAAAATCCGATCGGGCACCATCGCCGCGCTCCTTCTCGGCAGCGTCGCCTCTCCCCTCCCCGTCGCAGCTGCTCCTCCAGTCGCCGCCGCGATTCGAGAAGCGGCCTTGCAGGACAGCATTGCCTGGGATTTCACCGAAAGCCTTACGACGGAGGTCGGCCCTCGCCCGGCTGGCACACCTCAGGAAGCGCGGGCGCGCGATTGGGCGGTTGCGAAGCTCAAGTCACTCGGCTTTTCCAATGTCCGCGCGGAACCATATAGCATGCCGGTCTGGGTACGCGGCCATGACGAAGCACGGATTGTATCGCCCTTCCCTCAGCACCTGGCCTTGGCCGCGCTCGGCAACAGCGCATCGACGCCCGCGAAGGGGATCGAGGGCGAAGCCGTCTATTTCCCTACGCTGGCTGATCTTCAGGCGGCGCCCGACGGCAGCTTGAAGGGCAAGATCGCCTTCGTCAGTCATGCCATGACAGCGACTCAAGATGGCAGCTCCTACAGCCATTTCGGCGCGACCCGCCGCCAGGGGCCAAGTGTCGCATCACGCAAAGGCGCAGCGGCGATCCTGATACGGTCGATCGGCACCGATCAGCACCGTCTGCCGCATAGCGGTGTTCAGATGTGGGCCGATGGCGTGAAGCCGATCCCGGCCGCCGCACTCAGTACCGTGGATGCCGACCAGCTGATCCGCGTAATGTCACGGGGCCAGCCCGTCCGCCTTCACCTGACCCTTACGTCCAGGATGCTCAAGGATCAGCCTTCGGGCAACGTCATCGCGGAATTGCCCGGCGCTGATCCGGCCGCGGGCATCGTCCTTGCCGCCTGCCACATCGATAGTTGGGACCAGGGCACCGGTGCCATAGACGATGCCTCAGGGTGCGGGATCATCACGGCTGCTGCGCTCCACGCTGCCAAGGCAGGCTCCCTCCGCCGCACCATCCGCATCCTCATGGCGGGGGCGGAAGAGGTCGGCGGCGATGGAGGGCGCGCCTACTTCGCCACGCATGGCAGCGAACGTCATGTCGTGGCCATGGAATCGGACTTCGGCGCAGACCGCGTCTGGCGCGTCGATTTCAAGCTGCCCGCAACCTACGCAGCGGTATCCAACCGAATTTCGAACGCCCTTGCTCCACTTGGCATCGCGCCCAGCCGCATCGCTGCCGGAGGCGGATCGGATATCGAGCCCTTGGTGAAGGCAGGGGTGCCGGTAGTCGATCTGCAGCAGGACGGCACCCGTTATTTCGACATCCACCACACTGCGGACGACACCCTGGGCAAGGTGGATCGCGCGCAACTGCAACAGAATGTGGCAGCCTGGGCCGTCACCCTGCATGAATTCGCCACCACCACAGAATCGCTGGCGAATAAGTGAACTTTTGTAGTAGACAACATTCCGTCGCGTGATTCCGTCGCTTCACCGACGCAGAAAAGCATTGATTTGTGCAGCGCACACGTTAATGCGGGTCGCTCGCGTCGGGCGTGTTAACAATATGCCGACGCGGCAATATGCTATGGGAGCCGTACACAATGAAGAAGATCGCTGTTGTTTTCGCTTCGGCCGGCCTGATGGCCCTCGCCGCTTGCGGTGAGAAGCCGGCCAACGAGACCGCGAACGCTTCGAACGCTGTTGTCGAAAACGTTGTCGAAAACGCTGCTAACGCTGCCGACAACGCTGCGAATGCTGCTAACGCCGCCGACAACGCTGCGAACGCTGCTTCGAACGCTGCGAACGCCGAATAATCTTCGCGTCAGCAAGATTTTTAAGAGGGCGGGCCGTGTCACGGTCCGCCCTTTTTCTATGTGCGCGAGATACGCGCCGTAGCTGTGCAAGAAGCTGTCGCAGGAACAGCGCCGATCATCGATGTTTGAAGGTGGTCGGGGAGACAGGAGACGGAGACAGAGGTCTCTGAAAACCAGAAAACATCGAATATCCTTGCATTTCCGGCACCTTCCGCCCTACAGACCTGCCCCACAAACCTGCCCCACACGGGCGCTTAGGGGGCTCCATGGCAGCACTGAAGGCACGGCATAACAAGTGGGAAGCTAGGGTGCGGGTGCCTCAGGCGCTACGGGCCGAGCTTGGTGGCAAGGAGCATCTCTACCGAACCCTGACGGCCACCGATAAGCGCGCCGCGAAGCTGGAGGCATCTGCATGGGAGGTGTCGCTGAAAACGGCTTGGGCCGCTCGCTCCGCTGCAGGTGGATCGCAGCAGGCCAGCCTGCGCCACCTCTACAACACCTTCCGCACCCTCGCCGAACAGGGTCACTTCACCGCTGAGGTCGGCAACCCTGATCCCATGGGTTACGACGAGGTGACGGAAGGCATCGACCTCACTCTCAGCCTTATGGCCGACGCGGCGGAGGACCGCCCCTTGACGGTTGAGGAGCAGGCGAAGGTCTGGGCGCTAGGTGACGCGCGGGACGCCCACATGGGCCAGAAGGTCAAACCCCGGCAGGAGCTACAGGCTACCTTCCGCGAACTCGCCGACGAACACCTCCGCCTCTGGAAGATTGCGCCTGGCCGCAAGGAAACCAACACGGAGCAGCAGAAGGTCGCCACCTTCGACCTGTTCGCCAGCTTCTTCGGGGAGCGGCCTCTGCGGCAAGTGACCCGCGCCGACGCTTCCGCCTTCGCAGACGCACTCCGTCAGCTTGATCCGAACTGGGCTCGCACGGGCAAGGCGAAGAAGGACGCGCCGCCGATGTCGTGGAAGGAACTGCAGAAGACCTTCGGAGGTCGCGACAAGGGCCTGTCGGATGCGACCGTCAATCGGCACATGGCTACGCTCACCGCCCTGTGGAAGTGGGCAGAGACGCGGGAACACTGCACTGGCCCCAGCCCGTTTCAGGGGCACCGCAGGCAACTGAAGGATGGCCGGAACAAGCTCGGCTATGTCGCGTGGGAGCCGAAGGAGCTGGAGCGGCTATTCTCGCCGCCGCCAGTCCGCACCGACCTGACAGAGGTCATGATCGTCGGCATGTTCACCGGCATGCGGCTGAATGAGATCGTCTCATTGACCTGCGGCCAGATCGGCGTGGAAGACGGGGTGACGTTCATCGAAATCACCGACGCCAAGACGGTGGCCGGGGAGCGGAAGGTGCCCCTGCATCCCAAGCTGGCATGGCTGGCGACGAGGGCGAAGAAGGGCAAGCCCGGCGACCGGTTGTGGCCCAAGTTCAACCCTGAGGGGCCCGGAGGGAAACCCGGCGGTGACGCTGGCAAAGAGTTCTCCCGCTTCAAGCGGTCCCTCGGCTTCACCGACCGCCGCAAGGTCTTCCATTCGTTCCGCAAGAACGTGGTGGGGCAGCTGGAGCGCGCTAGGGTGCCGCAGAATGAGGTGGCGCAGTTGGTCGGCCATGAGAAGCAGGGCCTGACGTTCGGCGTCTATGGCGGCATGACGATGCTTCAGCGGCTGGCGGAGATCGTCGCCCTGATAGACTATCCCGGTTTGGAGATGCCGACCGTCACCGCCTGACACTCGGGAAATCTTCCCGAGACACATCACCATCCCGTGCCGTCATTCGGGTGCCGAGATGGTCGGTCTACTTCAGCGGCCTCTTCCCAGTCCAGCCGATGCAGATAGAAGTTCCGATTGCTCTGGTCGATGAAGTGCCGGATTGCCGTGATGGCTGCGCCGAGACCGATCAGCACGGCTGCTGCGTCGACAATCTCCATCTTCCGCACGAGGAAAAGGGCGCAGGCACCGGTTACGAGATCATAGAAGCCGAGGCGTCCATTGTCCCGCTTGTAGTGCTGCTTGAGCGCGTCTCTCACTTCGTCGCGTGTATGCCCCATGCTGAACATGCTGGTGTGCATTGATTTTCCCCTTCTGCGTGACGGTCGGTTCTACCTTACTCGATTTTCCCGCACCATTGAGGGAGGACTACCCTTAGGTAAACCCTAGGGAACTCCTTCCTCCTCTTCCTCTAATTGGTCCTACAGGCTTCTTCACCTTCAGCGACCGTGCCCCCTGCCGCGTCTCACTAATTGACACGCACCATTGAAGAAAGAAGCCGCCCTGGTCGATTACCCCGCACTTGTGGGGTGGGATATACCTTAGGGTAAACCCTCGGTGGCCTTCAGATCACCCACTCCTACCGCTCCCCTCTCTGCATCTCAGCGGCCAACAGGCCATCTCCCCCTGACTTTGGCGCAGAGGGAGGCGTCTCGCCATTACCCCGCACTAGTGGAGAGAGAAACGTCGGACCTGCGGGTCCGCTTCGTCAAAGGATATTCAATGCCGCGCACCTGTCGCATTCCGCCCGTCCGCGTAGCGGCAGGCGTGAAGTTCTGTTTTCAATGCTCAACCGCAAAGCCCCATGCTCATTTTGCCACCGACCGAAAAGCGTGGGATGCCCTAAGGCCCATGTGTCGCTGTTGCGATGCCAGCCGCGTCCGCGCTTATCGGGCCAAGAAGGCTGAGACGCCCGTCGCCGACCGCATCGCCCAGTCCCGCCGGCACTGGCAGGAGATCAAGGCGGGCGTGGAGCAGCGTTTAACCGCCACCTGAGGTGCATCCAACTTTGGATGCAGCTGCCCTCACTTTCGAGGGCTGCTCAAAACTGAGCCACCCCCCCTCAAGTCCCCTGAAGGAGCCTTCAGTTCTGAAGGCACCCTAACGTCCCTTCAGTCGGACCCTCGCGGCCATCCTTTCCCTGCCTTGTGGCGCGGCATCGGATTGGATGGTCGCCACCCTATCCCGGTCATGAGCCGGGGTCCGGTCGCACCGCGACCAACGCCACGGCCCTGCGCCGTTCAACCCTCAACATGAGTATGAATAATGACCAACCACTTCACCGATCCCTCTGCCCCGGAACCGAGCGACGCGGAGATCGAAGCCCACATCACCGGCTTAGACATCGTCTCCGACGTCCCCGGCCCCTTCACCGGCAGAAACCCCCGCGAGACCTTCAACTGGTCGTCGGCGGGTGCCCCTGAGGTGACCATAGAAGCCTTACCGCCGACGCCCTCGGCACCTTTACCCATCAGTTCGCCATCACCGATGCGCGGGGAACCGGACTGCTCCCGCTGCAATGCTACATCGTTGACGGGGTTGGATCAGCAACCTTCGACATTCTAGGCCGGGTCTCACCAGAAGGGCCATGGTTCCCGCTGAAGGAGGGACTGCAGGCCGGTCTCCTCGAAGCGGTCTCTTGGGTGCCTTACGTTGCCCTGAGGGTCACCGCGCTATCTAGCGGAGCGAAGGTCGCTCTGCATATCGCCCATTCCTGAATTAACTGGAGCAGCCATGAATATCGACCGCTACCCCTATGCCTTCTGCGCCTCCCTTCTTTCTGGCCCGGCGCGGGATAAGTTCGCATATGTCGCCCACGGCCTCGATCATCCGTCACCGCGCGCCTGCTATTATGTTGCAGTCCGAAAGCAGGAAGCCGAGCCAGCGGCATAGCAGTCATTGCGGCCCCTCAGGGCACCCAAAGGGGCCGTTAGTTCCAGCTAAAAAAATCCGAAGCGGGTTACGTATAGCGCCGACTCCGACGCTCCCCCCATGGGGTGGGCGGTGGTAGCATCGGCCCCGCTGCAGGGGACCTCAGGGTCTCCTATGGAAAGCCGGGGGGGCCCCCTGTGAACGGAAGGGGCGGCGGGTCACAATGACGGCACCGCGCCCCAACGTCGTCAAGCAGCTGCCGCCTTCACCGGTACTACTGCAATCCCGGTGCGAGTGCAGATACGTTGATCCGTTTCTATGCCGTGGATGAGACGGTTGAGCCGCCGCCGTGCATCAAGCGCCATTCGCGCCCCCTCCGCTGCATGCGCGTCCTGATCCGCCACCATTCTAATCTCTGACATTCTTGCCCCCTAAGTTGCGTTGAGGGCTTCCCATCTAATGATGAAGAGACCGTATGTCATTGAAAATAAACATCTTGTAAGCAGTTGATCTGGCTTGTGGAGGCATGGCTCAAATCTGAGCCATCTGCGGTGAACGAAAACGGTCGATTACGATACAGCGCGGAAGAGTGTATCGGAAAGTAGCTTGACAGGCGTTTCGATCCAGCCCTATTTACGGAACACGTTTCCGATACAGAGGACTGCTCCATGGCCCGCACCTTCGCCTACTGCCGCGTCAGCACTGCCGACCAGACCACCGACAACCAAGTCCGCGAGATTGAGGCCGCAGGGTTCGCCATCGAACCTAAGCGGGTGATCGCTGAGACCGTTTCCGGCTCCGTTGCAGCTATGGAGCGCAAGGGGTTCGCTCGGCTGGTGGACAGGCTGGAGGCTGGAGACGTCCTAATAGTTACCAAGCTGGACCGGCTAGGCCGTAACGCGATGGACGTTCGCGCCACGGTGGAGAAGCTGGCCGGTGAAGGCGTCCGCGTCCACTGCCTCGCTCTGGGCGGGGTGGACCTGACAAGCCCAGCGGGCAAGATGACCATGGGCGTTATCAGCGCCGTGGCGGAGTTCGAGCGCGATCTACTCATTGAACGCACCCAAGCGGGCCTGAGCCGTGCCAAGGCCGAGGGCAAGGCGCTGGGTCGCCCCTCCGCCCTGTCGCAGGAGCAGCAGGAGACCGTGAGAGCCCAGCGGGCCTTAGGGGTCTCCCTCGGGACGCTTGCCAAGGAGTTCGGGGTCAGCCGTGCCGCTATCCAGCGGGCAGAGAAGCGGGCCTGATTTTCCCACCATCTCAGCCGCAGGAGAGCCGAAAGGCTCCCGCAGCTACCTAACCCTATCCAGCCGCCCTTTCGCCGTCTGACGGTCTGAGATGGCGGCTTTTTCCATACACGGTGGACCAATGAGCAAGAAGATACCCATCGCGGTCCCGCAGGGGTCCAAATGGTGCCATGGGTGCCAGCAGGTGAAGCCCGTGCAGTCCTTCTGGATCGATCGGAGCAAGAAGGATGGGCGGCATTACTGCTGCATCAGGTGCGGGGATCGCAAGGCGCTGGAGCGCGCCGAGCGGGGGCGGATGATGAATGAAGTTTTCCTGAGGGTTGGACGAGGGTGACTGCAGGGTAGCGTTCGGATGGCCTTGGCCATTCTCGGGCGCTTCCCTGCTTTTTTCGCCTTCAGTTTAGAAGATCGCCGCCCGACTGCGCCCGCTTGATCTGATTTGCAACGGCATCCAGACGTTTCTGCAGAGCCGCCTCCTGTTCCCGTCGTTCTTTATTAACTCGATCCTGCTCCAAGATCATGACGATGGCGTCCTTAACCACCGGAAAGATAACAAGGCACTCAGCCTCAGAAAGCTCGTGGATCCCCTTACTGAGTATACCGTACACACTCCGGTTTCGAACTAACGCTTCTGGCAGAACAGATTTAAGTGCTGTGATTTTCTCTTCGATGCGCATGCCATCGTAACCGGCAATCGCACCATCGGCATCTTCGACTGCTTTTCGGTGATCAGCTAATAATGTCTCAAAAATCCTGCGTAGGTATGCATAAGAACCAATCCCAACACCGTTTGCGGCTAATCCAATGGCGCGATGTAGTTCGGCGGCTCTCTCCGGCCCCAACGCTTTACGATACTTTTTAAGTTCGGGATTAGACATGTCAGCATGCGATGGATACTGGCCGACCTTCATCAACGTTCGTTTAGTGATAACAAAATGAAACGTGACAGTATGGGTCTTGTTCCGGCCGCAGTGAATGTTCATCGTGAACGAACGGTTTCCTAACGGCTGCTCAGGCCGGAACCGATGCAATCGGCTGTCGTAGAAGATGGTTCGATCTTCACAGTGGGTGCAGTAGCCATCTAGTTGAAAAGTATCGATGCCCCATTCTTCGAGGGTGCCGCTGTCTGCCGTCTCTAACTGCAGAGGCGTATAAAGAGGTAAGTCTAACAAAATCTCGGATAATGATGGCAGCGGCACCGGATTACTCCACGTCTTGGTATCGGTCGTCCTCTAATCGCAACCGACTAATTTCGCCACCGGCAACGTGTGCCAGCATCACATCGGCGAAAGTCCTTTCGTCGGGGTCTTACGTTCCCATCGGGAGAATGGGTAGAAGGTGAAGGAGGTCGGAGTCGAGGGCGTGACTCATCACACAAACCTGCCCCACAAACCTGCCCCACAAGTGGGCGAGATTTCCGGCTAAACCGCTGAAATAATTCGGTTTTATGAAAGTGGTCGGGGAGACAGGATTCGAACCTGCGACCCTCTGCTCCCAAAGCAGATGCGCTACCAGGCTGCGCTACTCCCCGACGTAAGGCGCCTTAGCGGCGAAGAATGCGTCCCGTCAATGAGCCATCGCGGAACAGTGGCATTCTATTCTCTTCAGATTGGCCGATGCAGGAAATGGTGGGCCCGGCAGGACTCGAACCCGCAACCTAGCCGTTATGAGCGGCCAGCTCTAACCATTGAGCTACAGGCCCCACCTGATCGACCGGATAGGAGGCATCAGGCCGCTTGGCAAGCCTGTCTCCGCACCGGAACTGCTTCCAGAAACTGATCCAGCGAAGCCGCTTTGACATCTCGCCTGGCGAGGTAGTCCAAAATCTTGTCCCACCACATGAAAAAGGCCGCCTGATCCTTCGCGCTGCGCACATAGGGCGTGTGCCCCGGCTCCAGCGTCGGCGAGTGGAAGCTGAAGTTCAGGACTGCGGCGCCTTCTTCGATCAACGCATCGATCGCGCTTATGGCATCGCGGGCCGGCACGCCCTCTGGCGTCAATGGCACCCGGCTGAACAAACCGCTACGCGCCAAGCCCCCCGAGATCCTGCCGACCGACTGCGCCTTTTGATAAAGCCGCTCGCCCCCGCTTCGCAACATCCCCACAAAGGCTGTCGAAAGCGGCAGCTCGACCAGAGCACGCTCCGGCCCCGCCCAATAGGGATTGAGTGGCAAACCCCGGAAGTCCGGTCCATGCTGCGCGCTATAATCGAACCTGCTGCGTACCGAGCTGTCGAGCCGAAACCCGGTCTCCTCCAACAAGCGCGCGCTATTATGCCCAACGCCATAGCGCCCAGCGCGATAGGCTGCCGGGCGTCGGCCGAACCGCTCCGTGATCCGGTGACATAATGCTTCCAGCTTCGCGCGCTCAACCGCCTCGGGAAGAAACCCTGCATAGCTGTTCGCCTCAGTCACCTCTTCAACGTGCGGAGGATTGACCCAGGGGTGAAGGTGCGCGCCGACATCCGCCGTGTCGTCAGCCACCCACTGCGCCATCATCCCGGCAGCGGCGTCATCGTCTACCACTGGATAATCAGCAACATAAATGGGCTTCACGCCCGCTGACGTGAAATAAGCCTGACCGCGCGCCATGCCATCCAGTGCCGTCACGCCATGGCCATGGCGGCTGAATGGCGCGCTCCAGTCGAACTCTTCCTCGGTATCAACGAACAGCATGAACCGCGTCCCGAAATCGGGGGCAAGCGTGACCATGTCCTGCGCCAAGGGCCTGCGCAGCAGACTGCCGTCATGATCAGATGAATTCATAGCCCCGCTCTACCGCCGCAAAGGTTGCGATAGAGTTTCCCTCAGTGTCAGAAGCTGCCTGCGGCATCCTCAGCCAAGGTGATCGCTGGCATCGACAGCAGGAAGCGATCCGGCTCGATCTCCAAGGCGCCGCCGCAACCCGCCGCAAGGCTCCGTATCAGGCGCAGCGAAAAGCCGAGGCCCAGCAACGGGCCATCCGCCCAATCGCCATCGGCTGTATAGCCCGGGTCAAGCAGCCGCTCCTCATCCATCCCCTCCAGGCTTGCAGGCCTGTCGACCGCCAGCATCACCGATCCATGTCCGCCATCCGGCTGATACCAGCAAGCGCCGCTCAGCGCCTCGCCCGGCGTCGCGATTGAAACGACCGTGCGGATCAGATGCTGTACCATGCGTTCGCCCTGAACCGGATCGATCCGCACCATCGGCAGCGATCGCGCCAGATTGATGTCGATCTGAGCGCCATTTCCCTCACCCTGCTCCCGGAACCGAGCGGACACTTGCGCGATCAGCAACGCCGGGTCGATCGCAACCGGAGCCTCTGCCCCTTCTCCGCGCGACACGCGGGCCGCAAGGTCAAGGTCATCGAAAGCAGCCAGCAGATGCCGGGCGTCCAAAGCAATCTTTCCCGCCATCTCCCGATATTCGGGGCCGCTGGGACCGAACAGCTCCTGTTCGATGATATCGGCGAACCCCAAAATAGCGTTCAGCGGCGTGCGCAGCTCATGCACCAGTTGCCGCAGCGAGTCGGCGGAAAGTCCGGCGACTGACACAGGTTCAGCCTGCGGCGGAGCCGCGACCTCATGCAGATAGGGGCGGCGGGCCTGGCCGCGATATCCCTGAAATCTGCCCGATCGCGGATCGAAGAAGGGCGTTGCCGATAGCCGCCATTCGCCCGCCATCGCTCCGCCGACGATGGTGTAGCGCCCATTCTGGAATCCGCTGCGCCGCATGAAAGCGCCCGCAACGCTGCCGTCGGGGCCGCTTGCGCCGACAACAGCCACCTCACCAAGCGAAAGTCCGATCAGCGCCGCGCGCGGGCCCTGATCGACCCAGATCATCATGCCCGTGGCATCCGTTTCGAATGCGAAGGAACCGACGGCGCCGGACTGCCCAACGTCGGCGCGGGGCGTGACAACATCGGGTATCCGCCGCCCGCTCGTAAAGCGTTCGATCCTGTCGACGAGGTTCCGGATCTGGTCGTCGCCTGCCGGAACGTCATCCGTCGGCTCGGCCGAAGCGTCTTCGACCAGTGCTTCCTGCACATCCGCAGATGGCTCCGCGCTGTCATCTGGCGCCATCATGGCGGGCGTCAGCAGCATGTCGCTCATATCGTCGACAGGTTCCGCCGGTCGGTCGCTTGTCAGGACGAGATCGGCCGCGCCGAACGCCTCCAGCGCCTGCTGTGTCGCGGCGCCCAGATCCCGCCGTCCCCGCAGAACGCCACGCGCCGTTGGCGTGAGGCTAGGCAGCAGGGCAATCCAGGCTTCATCAGGCAGGCGTGCGCGCGACATGGCGGCCGCCACAATCGCGGGCCTGTCATTGGCGAAAAACTCGACGAGCGCAGGCGACCGCAAGCGTCCGCCGAGCTCGACCACCGACGCGATCCGCTGGGTTTCCGACAATTGAGGTTGCAGTCCCGCGAGCCGGTCCAGCAACACGGCGCGTTCTTCATCCGGCAAGGTGCGCCGGTCGGCACGATCATTCTGCGCCAGCAGATCGACGCACTGACGCCACAGCGTCACCGCGCCCAGGCCGCTCCTGTTTTCTGCGGCGAGAACCGTCTGCATCAAATCGTTGAAGCGCACCTTATTCCCCTTGAGGACTTCCGCCGACGTGCAGAACTTCGCCGCGAAAGGAAATCATGACGAACGAATAGGCCTTCCCGTGCCTGAGGAAAAGAGCCAGCGGATGGCAATTCGGGGAGCGTCGCATAGTGGGACAATTGCATTGCCCTGAAATATTATTATGATACGGCGTAAGGATTAGAAAGGAAATAAGCAGAAGAATGGCTGGGCCCGCTATTGATGACATCGATCTCCACATCCTGGGCGAGTTGCAACAGGATGGCCGGATGACCAATGTGGAGCTCGCGCGAAAGGTCGGCTTGACCGCTCCTCCTTGCCTGCGCCGCGTGCGCGCCTTGGAAGAAAGCGGCGCGATCACTTCTTATCATGCTGTGGTCAACCCGGCCATGCTGGGCTACACCATCACCGTATTCGCGATGGTCAGCCTGAAGAGCCAGGCGGAATCTGACCTAAAGGCTTTCGAGGATCATGTCGCGACCCTGCCGGAGGTTCGCGAATGCTATATGCTGAATGGAGAGATTGATTTCATCCTGAAGGTCGTGGCCAAGGATCTTCAGAGCTTCCAGCAATTCCTCACGTCGAAGCTGACGCCTGCCCCCAATGTGGTGAGCGTGAAGACGTCCCTCACCATCCGCATGTCGAAAAATCTGCCTGGCGTGCCCCTGCCACTCTGACCGGCACCCAGCGGGGCGCGGTTTTTGCCAAAGGGCCAGCGCGCAACGAACCTGCGCGCTGGCCCTTCCCTAACACTTAGCTCGCAGGCGGCACTGCTACCGGCTGGAACGCCGTCTTGCGGCTTTGCTGGTCAACCCACACGCTCCAGAAACCGGCGACGTTCGCCCAATTGCCCGTAACCTGTGCAAGCGCCGTCTTCGCCGACGCCAGATCGCCTGACCGCGCCAGCGCTATGCCAAGGCGTGCATTAGCCTTCCCCTGGTCAACGCCGCCCTTCGACAAGGCGAGCCGGTACATCTCGACCGCCTGCGGGAACTGGCTGAGCGAGAAATAGCTGTCTGCCACAGACATCGCCGCCGACCCGTCCTTCGCGGCCGCTGCCTTCTTCGCGGCCGCTGGCAAAGCGGCGATTTCCTTCGCCGCCTTGGGCGTCACGCTCTTCATCAGGCTTGCCGTCACCGCCTGCGTCGGCGTCAGCTTGCCCGCGGAGCGGCCAGCCTCGATGATGGCCTTGGCCTCCGCATAATTGCCCGCCTTTTCAGCGAGCTGCGCATAGGCCTGATAGTCACGCTCGCTCGCCATCGCTCCATTGGCCGCCTGCAAGCGGTAAAGGTCAAGCTGCGGCTGCGCGTCGGTCCCCGGCGCCGTCATATAATTGGAAAGCGCGGACCGCCATTCCCCGGCCGATCCATAACGGGCCAGGCGCTCGCGATAGAGCGATCCCACCTCGGCCCAGTCACCCGCTGCATAAGCGAGCGAGATGGCACGGTCATACCAGGCAGCCGGGATCGCCTGCCCCGACGCCCGCTGTCGCGCCAGCGCTTCCTGTACGAAGGGCCGCGCGTCCTTAACCTTGTTCTTGCGCAGATAGATGTCCGCACGCAGCATCGTCGCGTCGATGCCGTCATACCCCAGCGTCTTGGCATAATCGAGCTGCGCCAGCGCGTCGTCATAATTGCCCACCACATAGGACAGGTAGCCGGCGGTGTAGCGCAGGCGCGGCGCATCCTTCTTGGGCACGGAATTCGTCTTGAACATGTCGGTCAATGCCACGCGCTGGCCCTGGAAATTGCGCTTGAGCACCGCCAGTTCGAACCGCAAGGCTGCGGCAACATAGGCCTCATAGTCGCTGACCGGCATCAACCCGCTGATCTGCGCCTGGGCATTGTTCGTGTCTCCTGCCTTGATCGCGCTGTCCGCCGCCTGTGCAGCTGCCCGGAACCCTTCGGACATGGTGATAACCGGCCCGCTGGTTGACGCCTTTTTGGCTGTCGCCGGCACCGATACGGCCGTAAGAGCCGTGATCGCAAGAAGCCCAGATTTCAGCATGGATTGTCGCAGCCCGATCATGTCGGCCGTCCCCTTTTATGTCAGGCGCCCGATTTCAGGCGCCGGTCCCTGTTCATGTCGATATGAAGAAGGTGCGCCACCCGGATGAGCAGCGCACCTTCCTGAGCTTAGGCCTTGGTCGCGAGATAGCTCAGCCAGAGGTCGGCGATCTTCTTGCGCGTGCCGGCCTGCACCGACTGCAACGCCGCCTTCGCCGATGCCACATCACCGCCCAGGGCCTTGGCGATGCCAAGACGCGTATTCACCTCGTCCGCATCGACGCCGCCCTTCTGCTTGGCGAGTTCGAACATGGCCGCCGCCTTGGCATAGTCGCCATAGCCGAGATAAGCGTCAGCGGTCGCCGCTGCGATCTTGCCATTGGCCGCCTTGCGGGCATCGGCCTCGGCCGAAGCGAGCGACGCCTTGTCACCGGCGATCTTCGGTGCCGCCGTCTGATAGAGATCGGCGCCCGACGTGCCCTTCAGCACACCCTTGGCCCGGCCCTGGTCGATCGCGGATTTCACCTCGCCATAGATGCCAGTCTTGGACGCCATTTCCCCATATTCAAGGAAGTCGCCAGCAACCACCAGGCCGCCCGAGGCCGCCATCAGACGCAGAACGTCCAGATTTTCGCGGTTGGTGATATTCGGGTTCGCTTGCTGGAAAAGGCGGACGAGGGTGCGGAGGTTTTCCCCGTTGGGAGCCGCCTGGTACGCCAATGTCGCCCATTCGGTCACTTCGGGCAGGCGCGATGCGGCGGCCCGGCTCACACCGATCTGATACCACTGCGCGGGCACCTGGCCGCCAGCAGCCTTCGTCGCGTCGGCAGCAGCTTTCAGCGCGGCAAGGCCCTTCTGATTGAGACCGCGCGCAGGTTCAGCGCCGGCATTGGCCGTTCCCGCCTTGCCGAAATAGGCCTGTGCCAGCGTCGCATTGATGGACTCGGGCTTGTAGTTTGCCTGAATGGCCGCCTGAGCCCGCTGGATCGCCAGATCGTAATTCTTCGCCTGAAGCGCCTGATCGGCGGCAACCGCGTTGAACTGGCCGACCTGTTCTGCTGGGGTAAGGCCGCTGTCGAGCATCTGCGCCAGCGCCTCGCCCTGCATCGCGCTGTCCTTGGCGGCGATGGAGGTGTTCAGCTTGATGGCGCCGATCTGATATTTGTCGTCGTTCGACTTGGCCTTGCTGTCCGCATCCGCCAGCGCCGCCTTGGCTCCTGCGAAGTCGTTCTTCTGCGCTGCCGCCTGCGCCGTCTGCAGAGCCTTTATGACGTCGGGAGAAACATTCAGCTTGGGCGCGCCGCCCTTCTTGTCTTCCTTCTTCGCGGCCATCGCGGGCGCGGAAATGGCGCCTCCGGTCACCGCAAGGGCCAGCGCGAGCGCCACGGGGGATACAAAACGCATGATCATCTTCTCCTCTGTGCGCCCTGGGGGAAAGGCGCCCCTTGATTGAGCGCCGTTTAGGGGACGGCGCGTGAATGACGTTTGAACATCGTATATGCAGCAGTTATCCGCCTGTCAGCCCTTTCTTGCAGCTTGATCTGACGCGAGCGCGCGTGCGCGCGAGGGGTGACAGATTTGTTTCGCTCCGCTAGTGCATGAGCAACGAAACAGTTCCATCCAAAAAGAGAATCGCATTGACCGACGAGACCGCCCTCGCCGACCCTTCGGACATCAGCCCCATCTCCATCGTGGAGGAGATGAAGGCAAGCTATCTCGACTATGCCATGTCGGTCATCGTCGCCCGCGCCCTGCCGGACGTGCGCGACGGGTTGAAGCCGGTGCACCGCCGTATCCTCTTTTCGGCCCATGAATCGGGCTTCACTTACAACAAGCCCTATCGCAAGTCGGCGCGCATCGTCGGTGACGTGATCGGTAAATATCACCCCCATGGCGACAGCCCGATCTACGACGCCTTGGCGCGCATGACCCAGGATTGGGCGATGCGGGTCCCTTTGATCGATGGTCAGGGGAACTTCGGTTCAATGGATCCCGATCCGCCGGCGGCGATGCGCTACACCGAAGCGCGCCTGGCCAAGGTCACGAATGCCCTGCTGGAGGATCTCGACAAGGACACGGTCGATTTCCAACCCAACTATGACGCTTCGGAAAGCGAGCCGCAGGTTCTGCCCGCGCGCTTTCCCAATCTGCTGGTCAACGGCTCGGGCGGCATCGCGGTTGGCATGGCGACCAATATCCCGCCGCACAATCTGGGCGAAGTGGTCCGCGCCTGCCTTGCCTATATCGACAACCCCGCGATCACCATCGACGAACTGATTCAGATCGTCCCCGGCCCCGATTTCCCGACCGCGCCGCTGATCCTCGGCCAGTCGGGTGCCCGCAGCGCCTATCACACCGGGCGCGGATCCATCATGATGCGCTCGCGCCACGTGATCGAGGAAGGACGCGGCGACCGTCGCTCCATCGTCCTCACCGCCATTCCCTATCAGGTCGGCAAGAATGGCCTGGTTGAAAAGATCGCCGAAGCCGCCAAGGACAAGCGGATCGAGGGCATCAGCGACATTCGCGATGAATCCAATCGCGAAGGCGTCCGCATCGTCATGGACCTGAAGCGGGATGCGACGCCAGAGGTCGTGCTCAACCAGCTGTGGCGCAACACTCCCGCGCAGTCGAGCTTCCCGGCCAACATGCTCGCCATTCGAGGCGGCCGTCCCGAACTTCTCAACATCCGCGATATCATCGAAGCCTTCGTCAAGTTTCGCGAAGAGGTCATCACCCGCCGTACGAAGTACGAACTCAACAAGGCCCGCGACCGCGCGCATATCTTGCTGGGCCTCGTCATCGCGGTCACCAACCTCGATGAAGTCGTTCGCACCATCCGTGGATCGGCCAGTCCGGCCGAGGCGCGCGAAACGCTGCTGGCCCGCGAATGGCCGGTCGCTGAAATCGCGCCCTATCTGCGCCTCGTCGAAGCGATCGAGACAGAGGCGACCGGCGACACCTACCGTTTGTCCGACGTTCAGGTTCGCGCCATCCTGGACCTGCGACTCCACCGCCTGACCGCGCTTGGCCGCGACGAGATCGGCAACGAACTGGCCGAACTGGCCGCTGCCATCGCCGAATATCTCGAAATCCTGGGCAACCGGCAGAAACTCTACGCGGTGATGCGCGAGGAGTTCGAGGCGATCGAGCGCGACTTCGCCACGCCCCGCATCTCCGAAATCACCGCCGCCGCCGACGGCATCGAGGATGAAGACCTGATCGAGCGCGAGGAGATGGTCGTCACCGTCACCGTGCAGGGCTATATCAAGCGCACCCCGCTCGAAAGCTTCCGCGCCCAGGCGCGCGGCGGCAAGGGCCGGTCCGGCATGGCGACCAAGGATGAGGATGCGATCACCGAACTGTTCGTGACCTCAACGCACACGCCGGTCCTCTTCTTCTCCACCGCAGGCAAGGTCTATCGCCTCAAGGTCTGGCGCCTTCCAGAAGGTGGCCCCGCGACGCGCGGCCGCCCGATGGTGAACCTCCTGCCGCTCGGTCCGGGCGAAACGATCCAGACCGTGCTGCCGCTGCCCGAGGATGAGGATAGCTGGAAGGACCTGCACGTCATGTTCGCCACCGCGAACGGCACGGTCCGCCGCAACAGCATGGACGCCTTCGCCAACGTGCCGAGCAACGGCAAGATCGCGATGCGCTTCGATGAGGGCAGCGACGATTGCCTGATCGGCGTCGCATTGCTGAGCGAAGAGGATGACGTCTTGCTCGCCACCCGCCAGGGCAAGGCGATCCGCTTCAAGGCGACCGACGTGCGCGAGTTTCAGAGCCGTACGTCTACCGGCGTACGCGGCATGACGCTGAAGGGCGATGATGAAGTCATCTCGCTCTCCATCCTCCACCGCGCCGGGACGACGCAGGAGGAGCGCGAAGACTATCTGCGTTTCGCCCCGTGGAAGCCGGAGAAGGAAGGCTCCCCCCAGATGAGCGAGGAGCGCTTCGCCGAGCTACAGGGCAAGGAGCAGTTCATCCTCACCGTCTGCTCCAACGGCTACGGCAAGCTGTCGTCGGCCTATGACTATCGCCGCACCGGACGTGGCGGCCAAGGCATCACAAACATCGACAATATCGGCCGCAACGGCCCGGTGGTGGCGAGCTTCCCCGCGCGTCATGGCGATCATCTGATGCTGGTAACCGACCAGGCCAAGCTGATCCGCATGGGCCTCGATACCCTGCGCGTCATCGGCCGCAATTCGGCAGGCGTGCGCCTCTTCAATGTGTCCGACGACGAACATGTCGTCAGCGCCGCGAAGATCGAGGAAAGCGACGAGGAAACGGAAATCAGCACCCCTGCTGGCATGGAAGTCTCGCCCGAAGTCAGCCCCGAAGCCGACCCGGACCTCACCGACGAGTGACGGAGCTCTTCGCCTATAAAATCCTGACCAAGGATCAGTATGACCAGCTAAAGACCGACGGCGTGTTCAAGGGCGCGCCCGTCGATCTCGCTGACGGCTACATCCACCTGTCCACCCGCGAACAGGCGGCTGAAACCGCCGCCAAGCATTTCGCGGGTCAGGACCATCTGGTGATGCTGATGATCGACCTCGCCCCCTTCGGCGATGCGCTCAAATGGGAAGAATCACGGGGCGGCGCGCTCTTCCCACACCTCTACGCCGACCTGCCCGTCAGCGCGGTCGCGGGAAAGGTCGTCCTGCGCCTGGATGAACAGGGCAAGCATCTCTTTCCTGCAGGGTTCTGACGTGCCACAATGTGGTCGTTTGATCGCGATAGATCATCCGGCTCTATGAGCGACGTTCCACAAGCCGCTCGCCTGCTGGTATATTTCACTCTCCTAAATCACGACGAGCGAGAGATCCAAAATCAACTTAAGTCCTAGGCCGTTTGCGAAACGGACAACTCCCTCGCTCTTCTCATGCGCACCACCTTCCCGCCGCTCACCCAATAATCAAATCCGCCCCACCTGATCCGCCGTGATCCAGCCGCCGCGAGTTGCATCCCCCAATGCGCCCAGCACACGGCAAAAGGCGCCAGCGCATCCCACCAGAGCGAACGCTGCGCCGCCCGCGCCTGGTCCGGCTCCAATACTCCCGCGATGATCCGCCGCCGAACCGACGCCCGCCCAGCCGCGGCCGCATAGCCAATGGCCAGAGCGCCCCAACCACCCCAGCACATCGCCCAAACCCAGCCCAAAGCTTGCGCGCCAACCACCAGAGCAGCAATGCCCCACATCCCCACGCTGTTCGTCACGATATGCCGGTACTGCCGCACGCCGAACGCAATCGCCCCGCCTCCCTCCAGCGGCGATGCCACCAGCAAATCCCGCACCGGCCGCAACCGCAGCTTCGCGCGCCATCCCGCAAGGCCGATCGCCATATCATCCGACAACCGCCCCGCCAGCGCCGCGTCTAGGTCGAGCCGCTCCGCCACCTCACGCGTCAACGCCATCGCTCCGCCCCAGGGCATGGTCGCACTCGCAGCCCGTGGCAATGTCGCCAACTGCATCTCCACAGCCCCAACCAGCGCCGCCGCGGGCCGCGCCTCAGGCAACAGCAGCCGATAGCCGGTCACGATGTCCGCCTTCCCCCGCACCAAGGGAAACAGCAACCGCCCCACCAACCGGGCAGGCGGCTCGATATCCGCATCCACGAACACCAAATAGCGGTCCTCCGGCCGCAAAGCCCGCAAAGCCGCCCGCAATTTATGAACCTTCTGCCCCTCATCCACCGCTACACCCGCGCGGACAAGCTGCACCCAATCCCCCTCCCGCGCCGCCAAAGCTTCCGCCGCTGCGCACCCGCCGCTCGACGCGATCACCAACCTGAACCGCGCCGTCTGCGCCTTCAACCGGGCGATCAGTTCCGCCCCGCCATCCCAATCATCCCGCACCGACAGCAGGACGACCACGCCCTCAGGCGCTTCCTCCTTCCGGTCCACTGGAAGATGCCGCCAATAGTTCAGCACGCCCAGCAGCGTCAGCCCCTGCAGCACCGCCCATGCCCAAAAGGCCCAACCCATCGTAAATCCAAGCCCTTTACCGCCCCGACCGCTGCTGTATGACGCTTGGCAAGATGCTCTCCAACCCTTTTCTCTTCACCCTCCTGCGCATTCTCCCGGCGTCGGTCGCCTCATGGCTTGGTGGCTGGCTGTCCGCGAATGTCGCGCGCAGGAACATGAAGCTGCGAGACCAGCGCGCCCGCGCCAACCTCGCCATCCTGCGCCCCGATCTGGATGAAGCCACGCGTGAGGAAATGCTCACTCGCCGTTGGATCAATCTCGGCCGCACCATGGCCGAACTCACCAACATCGACCGGCTGATCGAAAACGATCATATCACGGTCGAAGACGCCAAAGGTTATGACGAGGTCCTCGCCGGTCCCGGCCCCATGATCGCGCTCGCGGTGCACATCGGCAATTGGGACCTGCTCGCCGCCCATATCAAGGCTTCGACCGACCGCCCCGGTCTCGGCGTCTATGACCCGCCGCAAGATCCGGGGCAGGCCGCCATGCTGAAACGTGCCCGCAGCTCTTATATGGGGGAGGCGATCACCGGCGACGGCGCCGCGCGTGGCATCCTGAAGCATTTGACGACCAAGGACCGCGCCACCCTCTACATCCTGCTGGACGAGCGCCGCGATCGTCAGGTCTGGTTCCCCCGCTTCGGCCGCGACTTGCCGCCGTCCGGCAATCTTTCCGTCGCGCTGCGCCTAGGCCGCAAAGTCGGTGCGAAGTTCCTCCCCTTCTACCTGATCCGAACCACCGGGCCCAATTTCCGCGTCCACTGGCACCCGCCGCTCGACCCCGCGCAACTCACCGACGACCAGATCATGGATCAGGTCGACGCGTTCCTCGGCAAAGCCTGTATCGACCATGCCGACCAATGGCTGGCGCTCCACGATATGGATTTGACGGTCTGATCCTCCCGTTCGGGCTGAGCGCATGAGGATCAAACCGGTTCTCTCCCAACCCAACAGCCGCTAAAGCCCCCAAATGCCCCGACTCGCCATCAAGATTTGCGGCCTTTCCACGCCCGACACGATCGGCGCAGCCGTTCGGGCAGGCGCCACCCGTCTGGGCTTCGTCCATTTCGCCAAGAGCCCCCGCCATGTCGAGGCCGACCAGTTGCGCGCTCTGGCCTCAACCGTCCCCGCCCATGTCGAGCGCGTAGCTGTCCTGGTCGATCCTACAGACGAAACGCTTGCTGAACTCGCCGCAACCAAGACTCTCACCGCCCTCCAACTTCACGGCAAGGAAAGCCCCGAACGCGCCGCCGCTATCGCTAAGCGCTTCGACCTCCCCGTCTGGAAAGCCATTTCCGTCAAGACCCGCGCGGACATCGATGCTGCGAAAGCCTATGCCGGTGCGGCCGACTTCCTCCTGTTCGACGCGAAAACGCCCGATGGCGCGGCGCTCCCCGGTGGAATGGGGCTCCGCTTCGACTGGACCCTGCTGCGCGGCGTCCCCATATCCATGCCCTGGGGCCTTTCAGGAGGTCTCGGCATCGACAATGTCGCCGAAGCGATCCGCATCACCGGCGCACCGATGATCGACGTTTCTTCCGGCGTGGAAAGCGCGCCGGGCATCAAGAGTGTGGACAAGATCATGGCCTTCTGCAAAGCGGCACAGCAATCATGACCATCAGCAACTCCCTCCGCTCGCAACCGGACGCATCCGGTCATTTCGGGTCTTTCGGCGGCCGCTATGTCGCCGAAACGCTGATGCCGCTCATCCTGGAGCTGGAAAAAGTCTACAAGGAAGCAAAGCAGGACCCGACTTTCGAAGCCGAGTTCGAAGAGTTGCTGCGAAGCTATGTCGGCCGGCCCAACCCGCTTTACTATGCAGGCCGCCTCACCGAAGCGCTGCGCGCCGATTCCCCAGATGGTAAGGGCGCAAAAATCTACCTGAAGCGCGAGGAATTGAACCACACCGGCGCGCACAAGATCAACAATTGCATCGGCCAGGCTCTGCTTGCCCGCCGCATGGGCAAGAAGAAGGTCATCGCCGAAACGGGTGCGGGCCAGCATGGCGTCGCCACGGCCACCGTCGCCGCCCTGTTCGGCATGGAATGCAAGATCTTCATGGGCGCGAAGGATGTCGAGCGGCAAAAGCCCAACGTCTTCCGCATGAAGCTGCTGGGCGCGGAAGTCATTCCCGTCGTGTCAGGCTCGCAAACGCTGAAAGATGCGATGAACGACGCCTTGCGTCATTGGGTCTCGAACGTCCACGACACCTTCTACATCATCGGCACTGCTGCCGGGCCGCACCCCTATCCTGAACTGGTCCGCGACTTTCAGTCGGTGATCGGCAAGGAAGCGCGCCAGCAGATCGTCGAAATCGAAGGCCGCCTGCCTGACCTGCTGATCGCCCCGGTCGGCGGCGGCTCCAACGCCATTGGTCTTTTCCACCCCTTCCTTGACGATGTGGACGTCAAGATGATCGGCGTGGAAGCAGCGGGCGAGGGCCTCACCGGCAAGCATGCCGCCTCGCTTGCGGGCGGCGCGTCCGGCATCCTCCACGGCAACCGGACCTATCTGCTTCAGGACGAAGACGGCCAGATCACCGAAGCGCACAGCATTTCGGCCGGGCTCGACTATCCCGGCATCGGCCCTGAACATAGCTGGCTGCATGAGATCGGCCGCGTTCAATATATGCCGATCACCGATGACGAAGCGCTCGCCAGCTTCCAGAAGCTTGCGGCTCTCGAAGGCATCATCCCGGCCCTGGAATCCGCCCACGCCATCGCCAGCGCGGAAAAGGTTGCCCCCACGATGGACGCGGACCAGATCATCGTCGTCAATCTCTCCGGACGGGGCGACAAGGACATATTCACCGTCGCCGACGCGCTGGGAGTGGAGATGTGATGCCCTTCCGCGCACTCCGTGCTCCTGCGAAGGCAGGAGCCCAGTCCCGCCGTCCGATCTGGATTCCTGCCTGCGCAGGAACACGCCCGCGCAGGGATTACTGATGACTGACCGCCTCGCCACCCGCTTCGCCGCCTGCAAGGAAGCAGGGCGCGCCGCCCTCGTCACCTTCGTGACCGCGGGCGACCCGACCGTTACTGCTACTCCGGCGATTCTCGACGCCCTTGTTGCTGGCGGCGCCGACATCATCGAACTCGGCATGCCCTTCACCGATCCGATGGCGGACGGCCCCGCGATCGAATTGGCAAATCTGCGCAGCCTTGGCTCGGGTACGAAGACCAAGGACATCTTCCATCTCGCCACCACTTTCCGCGCGCGGCACCCCCATACGCCGCTGGTGCTGATGGGCTACGCCAATCCGATGCTGATCCGTGGCTCCGAATGGTTTGCGAACCAGTGCCGTGAAGCAGGCATCGATGGCGTCATCTGTGTCGATACGCCCCCCGAAGAGGACGCCGAAATCGGCCCTGCCCTGCGCGCGGCAGGCGTTCACCTCATACGCCTCGCGACACCCACGACCGATGCCGCGCGCCTTCCGACCGTGCTCGATGGCGCCAGCGGATTCCTCTACCATGTCGCCGTTGCGGGCGTGACCGGCAAACAGCAGGCAGCCCAAACCGCCGTCGAACAGGCCGTGGAAAAGCTGAAGGCCGCGACGGACCTTCCCATCGCCGTCGGCTTCGGCGTTCGCTCCGCCGAGCAGGCCGCCGCGATCGGCCGTGTCGCTGACGGCGTGGTCGTCGGATCGGCCATTGTCGACATCATCGGCTCGCATGGCGACGCCGCCGCCCCCTTCGTTCAGGAGTTCGTCGCCACCTTGAGCGGCGCTCTCAAAGCCAACAGCCCCCACTTTCGGGAGACCGCCGCATGAGTTGGATCAACCGCGTCCGCAACGCCGTCCCCTTCCTTGCCAAAAAGGAAAGCACGGCCGAGACGCTGTGGCACAAATGCCCGTCCTGCACGGAAATGATCTTCATCAAGGAGTGGGAGGACAATCTGTCCGTCTGCCCGCGCTGTGACCATCATGGCCGCATCGGCCCGTCCGAGCGGTTCGAGCAGATCCTCGACGCAGGCTTCATCCTGCTGCCGACCCCCCCGGTTCAGGAAGACCCGCTAAAGTTTCGCGATTCCAAGCGCTATCCTGACCGCATGAAGGCCGCCCGTGCCCAGACCGGAGATCAGGACGCCCTCATCAACGCGCGCGGCGCGATCGACGACGTTCCGCTGGTCATGGGCGTGCAGAATTTCGCCTTCATGGGTGGCTCCATGGGCATGGGCGTGGGCGCGGCATTCATCCAGGGCGTGAACGAAGCCATCGGCCATAAATGCCCTTATGTCATCTTCACCGCAGCAGGCGGCGCGCGCATGCAGGAAGGGATACTGTCCCTCATGCAGATGCCGCGGTCGACCGTCGCGATTCAGAAACTGCATGCGGCGGGCCTCCCCTATATCGTCGTCCTCACCGATCCGACGACGGGCGGCGTGACCGCCAGCTATGCGATGCTAGGTGACGTCCAGATCGCCGAGCCTAACGCCCTTATCGGCTTCGCGGGCCAGCGCGTCATCGAAAGCACGATCCGCGAAAAGCTGCCCGACGGTTTCCAGCGCGCTGAATATCTGCTGGAACATGGCATGCTCGACATGGTTGTTCACCGTAGCGAATTGCGCGACACGCTCGCACGGGTGATCGGCTACCTCGCTCCCCGCGCGGCCGCCTGACGCCACCGCGCGAGGGATTTAGGGCCATGCCCGACCACGCCATTTCCGATGATCCGGGCGTTCAGGCTCAACTGGACCGGCTCGCCACGCTCTCGCCTGGCGCAGACACGCTTGGCCTCGACCGCATCACCCGCCTGCTCGACCGGCTGCGTGACCCCCATCGCGCGCTGCCGCCAGTGTTCCATGTCGCGGGCACCAACGGCAAAGGCTCGACCTGTGCTTTCCTGCGCGCGGCTCTGGAAGCGGACGGCAGGAGCGTTCACGTCTTCACCTCGCCCCATCTCGTCCGCTTCAACGAACGCATCCGCCTCAATGGCCAGCTGATCAGCGACGAAGCGCTCGCCCACTATCTTTCTCGCGTGCTGGACGTTGCGGAGGGTATCAACGCGAGCTTCTTCGAAGTCACAACCGCCGCCGCCTTCCTCGCCTTCGCCGAACATCCCGCCGACGCCTGCATCATCGAAGTGGGGCTCGGCGGACGGCTCGACGCCACCAACATCATCGAGAATCCCGCCGTCTGCGGCATCGCCCAGCTCGGCCTCGATCATCAGGCCTTCCTCGGCGACAATCTTCGCGCGATTGCCACGGAAAAGGCAGGCATCGCCAAACCCCGTGCGCCCCTAGTCACGCAGCGCTACCCCGAATCGCTCGCTTCCGTGATGCGCGAAGCCGCCAACCGCGCCCGCACCGTCTGGCTCCCCATGGGCCAAAGCTGGGACGCCGCTAGCTATCGCGACCGCCTGCATTACCGCGATGAGCAAGGCCGCCTCGACACCCCGCTCCCCCGCCTCCCCGGCGCGCATCAGGTACAGAACGCCGCGCTCGCCTTCGCCATGCTCCGCCATCAAAGCGCCCTGCCCGTCAGCGAGGCCGCCCTGAAGGCCGCGCCCCTCTGGGCGCATTGGCCCGCGCGCCTCCAGCGCCTGGACGACGGTCCCCTGCTCGCCCCCCTCCCGCCTGGCAGCGAAGCCTGGCTCGACGGCGGCCATAACGCCGGAGCAGGCGAAGCAATCAGCGCCTTCTTCACCGCCGACCGGCTTGGCGGCCGCCAACTGCATCTCGTCATCGGGATGCTCGCCAACAAAGATGTGGACGCCTTCCTCGCTCCCTTCGCCGGGCGCATTGCACACATCCACGCGCTCCCCGTGCCGGGCCATGATCATCACCCCGCAAGCCGCTTCGCCGCGATTGCGGAGCAATGGGGCATAGGCTGCACGGCCCATGCAAGCCCCGCCGAAGCGATCCAGGCCGTCGCCACCACCAGCGGAGATCAAGCCCCGCTGCTCCTCATCGCCGGGTCGCTTTACCTGGCAGGCGAAATTTTGCGCCTGAACGAGCAGTTTCCTGACTGAATAGACTTGCGATTGACTCGCAATAGCGTAACCTGCGGTCCGTCACACAACGGATAAAGGTGCTCGCACATGGCCCATGGAGAGATCAGCCCTCTAGACCTGCCCCGCTCGATGCCGCACGGCTACGGCAACCGCCTCTTCCTTTACACGATGCGCCGCATGGCCAGCGCCGGGGTCAACGACGCCCATGCCGCGAACGCCATGCTGGGCGCATTCGGGCGCAGCTATCGCCGTCCGCTCGTCCTGATGCGCGCCATGATGCTGGAAGTCGCCCGCTGCGCCACCCGCCGGATATTGGTCGCGCCCTGTTGCTGCGCCCGGATGACCGCCGACGAAGCAACCCTCATGCAAGCGATCAGCACGGCGCTGCAGGACCCGCCTTCATCCTACGACCAGCTCGCCACGCTGCTTGGCACCGACGATGTGCTGGGCGCGCTCACCTGCCTGCAAGCCGTAGCCCAAGCGCACGGCGATCTCGGCCGCCCGCTGGACCTTTACGCAGGCGCCTGAGCCCCCTCATCCGTCGCCGCGCTGCCGACGCTCGCATCCACCAGCCCGCTGCGCATCATCAGCCAGAAAAGGATGATGCCCGGCAGCGCCAACACGGTCGTCAACAGGTAGAAGTCCACATAGCCGAACCGCTCGATCAGCGCTCCCGCCGTCGTCCCGGTCAGGAAGCGCCCAACGATGCTCGCCGCGGCCGAAATCATCGCATATTGGGCAGCGGTAAAGCGCAGGTCGCACAGCGCTGAGAAGTAAGCGACCACCGCAACGCCGCCGATCCCGCTCGCGAAATTCTCGAAGCCGATCGCGCCCGCCATGCCCAGATTGCTCTTGCCGGTCCCCGCCAGCAGCGCAAAGCTGAAGTTCGACACCGCCATCAGCACCAGGCTGATCAGCACCGACCGTTTCAACCCCAGCCGCGCATACAACACGCCGCCCACGAAAATCCCCGCCAGCAACGCCCAGAAGCCCACGCCCACATCGTAGATCGCGATCTCCTCATTGCTGTAGCCCAGATCGTTGAACAGCAGCCGGAACGTCAGGTTCGCCAGCGTGTCCCCGATCTTGTGCACGATGATGAACAGCAGGACGAGCAGCGCGCCCTTGCGCTTGAAGAAGTCGACGAAGGGCCCGACGATCGCCTGCACCAGCTCCCCGCCCGTCTTGCGCGAAGCAATCTCCCGATGCCGCTCGGGCTCGCCGACGACCAACGCCGCCAGCATCGCGGGCAGCGCGAACATGGAACAGACCAGATAAGCCAGCGTCCAGTCCCAATATTGCGCCACCACCAGCGCCAGCGCACCCGCCGCTGCCGCGCCGATCCGCCAGCCATATTGCGACATCCCCGCACCGATGCCCAATTGCTCGGGCCGCAGTATCTCGATCCGATAGCCATCGATGATGATGTCGAACGTCGCCCCCGCAATCCCCAGCAGGATCGCCGCCCGCACCGTGCCCATCAGGTCGTTCGCCGGATCGACAAAGGCGAGATTGACCACCGCTGCCATCACCAGCAGACCGGCCACCAGCATCCAGGACACGCGCTGCCCCAGCCGATGCAGCAGCGGCAGCTTCACCCCTTCGATCACCCATGCCCACAGCCATTTGAGGTTATAGGCGAGCAGCACCAGGCTGAACGCCGTGACGCTCTTCTTGTCGATCCCGTCCTGCGCCAGTCGTGACGCCAGGTTCGCGCCGATCATCGCAAAAGGAAAGCCCGAGGAAATCCCCAGGAAAAGCGCGGCGAGCGGCGCCTTCTCCACATAGGGTTTCACAGCATCCAGCCAACTTCTGGTGCCAACGGCAATGTCATTCATGAAAAGCTGCGCCCCCGAAGATGCTTATCCCGCCACCATATGGCCAATCATCGAAGAAACAAGCACAACGGCCCCTCCCTATCTCCCCTCACGCAGGCGGGAGGGCTGGGGGTGGGCCAGCGCAACGTAGATCGAGTGCAAAAGGTTGGCGCTTCGACGCCATCAACCCACCAACATCCACCCCACAAACCCGACCGCCACAATCCACACGATCACAACGAAGATCAAACCTGCCACAGACACAGGCTTGCGCCGCTCCACGGCCTTCATCCGAAGCTCAGCCATCACATCCGGAGGAACGAGCCTGACCGCAGCCATGATGCCCAACGGCACGATCACCAGATCATCAAGATAGCCAAGGACAGGAATGAAATCCGGAATGAGGTCGACCGGCGACAGGGCGTAAGCCGCGACAGCAGCCGCCAAAGCCTTCGCATACCAGGCAACCCGCGGATCGCGCGCAGCGAGCCAGAGGGCGATGATATCACGCTTGGTATTCCTCGCCCACGCCTTGAGCCTTGTCATCGCTGTCCGGGTCATCAGTGTAGAATGAGATAGCGTCACGATGCCCGCAACTGATCATTGCTCTAGTATCTATCCGTCATGCCAGCGAACGCTGGCATCTTTCGGGCGAGAGCCGAACCTAGCATCACAAAAATCTCAACACACGCCCATACATAAAGGGTGGATTGGGGACGGTCTGCTAAACCCGACGGCGTTGATGATAGCTGACATTGCCGACCTGCCCAGCAACCCACTAAGCTGAGCGCATGAACCTATTCTTTGCTGCTGTAGCCATCGCTCAAATCGTCGTCGTGGCAGCTATGCTGTTGCGCGGTCAGACTATCCGCGTGCCCATTGCGGGAGGAAAGGCGACGCAAATCAGTAGATCAGAAAGCGTCCTCGGTTTCTATGCTTTGGTGCTAGTCTGGGTAGCCCTATTTGCCTTTGTGGACTTTCTTATCTGGGCATAAGGCGCGGACGGCAGAATGTCCAAAAGTGGTCGCTTACCGCTAGGCAGCTTTCCAATCCTTAACCGGACCAGCGGGTTATCCCAGCACAGAGCCATTCTTGGGACGGGAGCGACGATGCCGGGTGGATTGCGGACCGCCGTGTTTTGAGCGCGACGACGCTGATAATCGACGTTGAACAGAGCGCGACAGAGCAATGGAGAAGCGGGTGGCGCGACTAAAACATACCATCAGAAACAGCACCGGTCAGCCGCAGTTTGTGAACTTCGAACTGTCTACACAGCGCTACCGGCTAGAACCGGGGCAAGAAATGCATTTCTATTATGAGTCAGATTTCCCTCGACCTAACGAGCCGCCGCTTATCACCGACTTTATCGACAATGACGGGATATTTGAAATCGTCATCTGGACCAACTTCGGTTCGGAGGAGGGGCCATTCTTGCACAATGGCGAGGAAGCGATGACCGATTGGGGGCCGCCAGACTGACCGTAAGCAAGCCGAAAATTCAGAGTCATTAGCGGCAAGAACTGGTCGTTAGCCGCCGTTGACACGCTGTTATGCGAGCGAAAGCTAGCATCTCCCTCAACAGCACTTACTCAGCCGCCGATCCCGAGCACAACGAAACCCGCTGCCCCACCCCCAACTCACCCCACATCATCAAACAAATGCAACCCCCGAGGCACCCGGGGACGATCGGCCCCAACCATCAAAGCCTCGATCACGCCGATCGAAGCCAGCAGTTCGCGCGGCAAATAGGGCTTGGCCAGGCATCCGACCGCCATCTCATGCGCGTCCACCGGGCAACTTCCACTGACGAACAGTACCGCCAAACCCTTGGCATAGGCATGCCGAGCGACGTCGATGCCGGTCTTGTCCCCGTGCAGGGTGATGTCGGCGATGACCAGATCGACCTCATCCTGCTCGATCACGCGGATGGCATGATCATAATCATCGACGGTCGCTGCAACGCGATATCCCGCTTGCTCCAGCACATGCTCATTGTCGAACGCGACCAGCGGCTCGTCTTCAACGACCAGCACGCTGCGGATCGCCTGTCCCTGCTGCCGTGGCTTTGAGTCCCCTTTGACTAGCCCGAAAAACATTTGCCGATCCGCCCCATATGCGCCATGCAACCGATCAAACGCGCAGCATCCCAAGGGAGTTGCGGCCGTTCCTCCGCATTGGGCGATGGCACGGCACCTTTCGTCATTTTCCGGTGCTTTCCATATGGGAAGCGCCGCCGCTTCGTTAAAGGAACCGAGCGTGGAGCCGCCGAAAAAATCAGGACCGCCGCGCAGGGCAGGACCGGGCGGACCCCGGCGCCCTTCGCAGGACAAGCCAGCTGGTACGCGTCCGGCTCGGCCCCCTTTCCGCAAGGCGAAGCCCGCTCCGGCCAAGCCTGCCAATCCCCACCCGGCTCGCACGGCTGCGGCCGCCAGCGGCAAGAATGAACCGCAACGCATCGCCAAGCTGCTTGCCCGCGCCGGCATAGCCTCGCGCCGCGAAGTCGAACGCATGATCGAGGAAGGCCGCGTCACCTTGGATGGCGAAGCTGTGTCCACGCCTGCAACCTTGCTGACCTCGCTCAACGGGGTCGCGGTGGACGGCACGCCAGTCGCTCAGCCTGCTCCGGCACGTCTCTTCCTCTTTCACAAACCTTCAGGCTATCTGACCACGGAACGTGATCCCCGCGGCCGCCCAACCATCTACGACCGCTTGCCCGCCGATCTGCCGCGCGTGATGCCCATCGGTCGCCTGGACATGACGACCGAAGGGCTGCTGCTCCTCACCACCGATGGCGAATTCAAGCGGCAGATGGAATTGCCCGCAACCGGCGTTCCCCGCACCTATCGCGCCCGCGCCTTCGGCGACATCAGCCAGGCTCAGCTTGAAGATCTGTTCGAAGGCATAGAGATTGACGGCATCCGCTACGGACAGATCGAGGCCAATCTGGAACGCCGCACCGGGCGCAACCAGTGGATCGAAATGACGCTGACGGAGGGCAAGAACCGCGAAGTCCGCCGCGTTCTGGAACATCTCGGACTTCAGGTGAACCGCCTCATCCGCACCAGCTATGGCCCCTTTCACCTCGGCGAACTGGCTTCGGGCGCGGTGGAAGAGGTACGGCAGCATGACCTCATCGTCTTCCGCAAAAGCCTGAAGACGCCCAAATCCTGATTTTCATCCCTTCGGGCTAATTTGCCGAAGCCCGCCCTTCTTCTGGAACGCCACCCATGAGAATCATCGCAGGCCACTGGAGAGGCCGCCCCCTCACCGCTCCCAAGGGCGACGCGACGCGCCCCACCGCCGATCGCACCCGCGAAACGCTCTTCTCCATGCTGCTGAGCCGGATCGGCTCCTTCGAAGGCTTGAATGTCGGTGATTTCTTCGCAGGGTCGGGAGCCTTGGGCTTTGAAGCCATGTCGCGGGGCGCAGCCACTTGTCTCTTCGTCGAACAGGATCGTGCAGCCTTGGACGCGATCCGCGCCAATGGCGAACGGCTCGGCGTCCGCCCGGAGATTCGCCAGAGCAGCGTCCTGTCCCTCGGCCCAGCCCCCAAGCCGCTCGACCTCATCTTCATGGACCCGCCCTACAATAGCGGCGCGGGCGCGGTAGCGCTCGACAAGCTCAGCCGCCTGGGATGGACCGGCCCCGCAACCTGGGTCAGCATCGAAACCGACCGCCGCGAGGATGTGGAAGTGAAGGGCTTCGTCGCGGACGCAATACGGGACATCGGCAAAGCCCGCTTGACCCTCCTCCGAGTGGCCTAACTCCCTCTCCCCTTCAGGGGTCGATGAGAGCCAGGTGACGCTCATCGAGGTTAGGGAGAGGGGAACGCCCCAAGCGCCCCCCGCTCCTCTCAATCAAGCAGCCTCAGCATCCTCATAAGCCTGCGCTTCCTTCCCAATCAGAATATCCGCCAGGAACCAGTAAGCCTTACCCCAGGCCTCCAGAACCGCGTCGGTGGCTACCTCAGCCCCCAGCACATCACGGATCGCGGGCAGCAGCGCCTCGGCGACCTTAGGATAATGTTCGGCCTTCACACCGGTTTCGACATGCCGCTGCACCATGCGCTCCACCGCGCCGGTCAGTGCCTGCAACTTGTCGATATTTTCCGCATATCCCAGGATAGCGGCTGCCAAACGCTTCGGCTGCTCGCCACTTTCCTGCGCTGCCTGGTCGAACATGTCCTTGATCGACGTATCCTGAAACAGCCGCTTATACATGGCTGTGGTGATCTCCACGCCATGGCTCCGAAGCGCGGGAGCGGTTGCCTTGACGATCGCGATGGTTTCAGCGCTGAGCTGGTTCATGATGCACCCCTTTGTGAGACTCGATAAAAGGTGCATTTACGTGACATGTTTAAACATGTAAACCAGCTACATGTTTGATCCTCAAATCTCTTTCAATTAACGCATTCCTTCATGCAATTGACTCGCCACACCGACTACGCCCTGCGCGTCCTCATTCATCTGGCAGTCACGCCCACCGGCCGCGCGACAATCCCCGAAGTCGCCGACGCCTACGCGTTGTCACGCAATCATTTGATGAAAGTCGTCCATCATCTCGGCCTCGGGGGCTTCATCATCACCCAGAGAGGAAGAGGCGGCGGCTTCACGCTCGCCCGCCCTCCCGAATTGATCAGTTTAGGCGAAGTCATTCGCCATACCGAAACCGACATGAACCTTGCCGATTGCGCCAACTGTGGCTTACGTTCGGCCTGTGGCCTTTCGGGCATATTGAAGGCCGCGACAGCCGCCTTCCTCGCCGTGCTCGATCAGCACAGTTTGGCCGACGCCGCTAAAGACAAGGCCGGGCTGGCGGCGCTCATCGCCGCGCTGCCCGCGCCCCTATCCCCAGTCAGCGATTCCTGCGCGCCTTCTTAGAACGCGGCGCTTCACCTGGATTGATGCAGCTATCCTGTACGGTTCGGCTGCACAGCGGATAGTCCTTTCCGCCAGGAGGCGGCGGCGTCATGTTCCCGCCCACCGTGACGGGATTTGCTGAGCTTCCTACCGGAGCCGCGGGATCTCTAGGCACTGCGGGTGAAGCTGGCGCCATGCCTGTAGCAGGCGGAACCTCTCCGGTAGGCTGACCCGCGTTCGGATCGGCAGCCGTTGCGGGTGTCGCTGAATCCGCCGGCATTGTGTCAGTTGCTGGAGGCTGAGCCGTATTGTCCGGCGCACCCTGGGCGATCGCAATGCCAGTAGCGCCGGTTGAAAAAGCCAGCAATGCCGCACCTGCAAGCATGATCGATTTCATCGGGTCGTCCTTTCCTGTTCTTCACCCCATTCTGCCTCTTGGCGGGTGAAGAACCAGATCGGTGACGCCAGCGTTCCATATCCGCGACGAACTGTTGTCCTGCTGCCACCAAATGAATGTAATCAATCCTCCGGGTAGCGCCCAACATGGGGAAGTTCATGTGCAGCGCCCATCCACGGCAATGCCTCTGCCCATTGCACGTGGATGACGGGAGGAACTAGAGAGGGGTCATCCAAAGTCGAAGTCTGGATATCGACCATCCCGGGAAAACTTTTCAAATTCCGGTAGAAAAGGCCGGTGCCGCAATTGCCGCAGAAGTGCCGTGTCGCGTCTTCAGAAGATCGGTACAGCCTCGGCTCGCCCACAACCTTCAGATTTGCTTCTGCAAAGAGCGCCCAACCAACCATGGGCGCTCCGGCACTGCGGCGGCAGTCGCTGCAATGGCAAATAGCGCTGTAGAATGGTTCTCCCTCTACCTCATAATGGATCGATCCACACTGGCATCGTCCCTTGGCCATGGCATTTCCCCTTGCATGATTCGCCTTTTGTTCTCATAGATCGATGGCTGCTGCAAGGGACTGCCCTTGCTCACCCTTCCCATGCTCCCTAGTTGTTGAACATGACCGTCCCCGTTCCCTCGCCCGATGATCCATCCTACCTTCAGGGCCTCAATGAACCTCAGCGGGAGGCTGTGCTTACGACCGAAGGGCCGGTCCTCGTGCTGGCAGGTGCAGGAACGGGCAAGACCGCCGCACTGACCGCGCGGCTTGCTCATCTTGTCGCTACGCGTCGTGCTTACCCGTCCGAAATTCTGGCGGTGACGTTCACCAACAAGGCCGCGAGAGAAATGCGCGAGCGCGTCGGACGCATGATAGGTCCTGCGGTCGAAGGGATGCCGTGGCTCGGGACCTTCCATGCAATCGCGGCGAAGATGCTGCGTCGGCACGCGGAATTGGTCGGGCTTCAGTCCAATTTCACCATCCTTGATACCGACGATCAACTCCGCCTGATGAAGCAATTGATCCAAGCCGAAGGCGTCGATGAAAAACGATGGCCCGCGCGGCAGTTGGGCGGCCTGATCGACCAATGGAAGAATAAGGGACTAACGCCGGAAGAAATTGGTGCCAGCGATAGCGAAGCTTATGCGAATGGAGGCGGCCAGAAGCTTTACGCAGCTTACCAGGCCCGGCTTCGTGACGTGAATGCCTGCGATTTTGGCGACCTGCTGCTCCACGTACTGACGATCCTGAAGCGCCATCGTGATGTGCTGGAAAGCTATCAGCAACGGTTCCGCTACATCATGGTCGATGAATATCAGGACACTAACAGCAGCCAATATCTGTGGCTCCGCCTGCTCGCTCAACAGCGCAAGAATATTTGCTGCGTGGGCGACGACGACCAGTCCATCTATTCGTGGCGAGGTGCCGAAGTCGCCAACATCCTGCGGTTCGAGAAAGATTTTCCCGGCGCCAAGATCGTTCGTCTGGAGCAGAATTACCGATCGACGCCTCATATTCTCGGCGCCGCTTCCGGAGTGATTGCCGAAAATGGCAACCGGTTGGGGAAGACGCTTTGGACCGATATCGACGTCGGAGAAAAGGTCCGTGTCATCGGCGTCTGGGACGGCCCAGAGGAAGCTCGCCGCGTAGGCGACGAGATCGAATCGCTGGAGCGTTCCGGGCGGTCGCTCGATGATGTGGCTATCCTAGTTCGCGCACAGCATCAGACTCGCGAGTTTGAAGACCGCTTCATCCAGATCGGCCTCGCCTATCGTATCGTGGGCGGATTCCGTTTCTACGAGCGTGCCGAGATCCGTGATGCACTTGCCTATCTGCGTCTTGTCAATCAACCGGCTGACGATTTGGCATTCGAGCGGATCGTCAACGTTCCCAAAAGAGGCTTGGGCGACAAGGCGGTGGAGAAGCTTCACCGACTGGCAAGGGCGGAAGGCATTCCTTTGGCGCTGGCGGCTGCGCGCATCCTGGACACCGATGAACTGACACCTCAGGCGCGTCGAAGCCTGGGATCTTTCATAGGAGACCTTGCATGTTGGCGTGACAGGGCGGCTCAGTTGCCCCATGCCGAACTGGCGCGCCAGATACTCGACGAAAGCGGTTATACGGCGATGCTTCAAGCGGAGCGTACAGCCGAAAGTGCGGGCCGCCTTGAAAACCTGAACGAGCTTACCCGCGCGATGGAGGAGTATGAAACGCTCGGCGCGTTTCTAGAGCATGTATCACTTGTCATGGACAATGATGCGCAAGCCGAAGAACGCAAGGTCACGATCATGACCATACACGCGGCAAAGGGGCTCGAGTTCGACACCGTATTTCTGGCAGGCTGGGAAGAAGGAATTTTCCCGTCCCAGCGCGCGCTCGACGAAGGCGGGCTCAACAGCCTCGAAGAGGAACGCCGGCTCGCCTATGTCGCGATCACGCGCGCTCGAAAGATGTGCATCATTCTGTATGCTGCCAACCGGCGTATATATGGCCAGTGGACCAGTTCTATCCCGTCCCGCTTCGTCGGCGAACTGCCGCCTGAGCATGTCGAGGAAGAAAGCAGCATGACTGGCGGAGCGTCATTATGGCGCGCTAACTGGTCTGAGCGTGCCGACCCCTTCTCCAATGTCCAACGTGGCAACGGCCGCGGCCCGGGTTGGCAACGTGCGCAACAAGGCGGTCAATTCAATCGCGAACCTGTTCGGATCGTGGAAGCCCGAGCATCTGCCATCTCACTCGGCAACAAGGGTCGGGATGACATGCAGTTGGGTTTACGCGTTTTTCATCAGAAATTCGGTTACGGAACCGTTGCCGAAATCGAGGGCAATAAGCTGGAAATCGACTTTGAGACAGCGGGCCGCAAGCGCGTCATGGACAGCTTTGTACAGCCCGCCTGACGTTGAGGGTTAGAGGTCCGGCACAGCAAATGCGGCCGCACGCACAGTCAATCGCCTGATCCCTGCCATCGGCTTACGAAATAGATGGGGATTTGGTGGAGCCTAGCGGGATCGAACCGCTGACCTCCTGCATGCCATGCAGGCGCTCTCCCAGCTGAGCTAAGGCCCCATCTCAATGCAGAATAGGCTGCATCCGTGAAAAAGGCTATGCTTTCCGGACAGCCATCATTCTTCGACCCCAAACCCAAGCTTCAGCATATCAAACTAGGCCGATAAACGCCGCTGCTCGGAAATTGGTGGAGCCTAGCGGGATCGAACCGCTGACCTCCTGCATGCCATGCAGGCGCTCTCCCAGCTGAGCTAAGGCCCCTTTCCAATGTCGGCGCTGTTTGGGTCCAGCGCCTCGGAGGTCGCTGCCATTAGGAGGCAGCAACTTCCTTGGCAAGCAGAAAATTACTTAATTGTCGTCGTCGCCGTCGTCACCCGCGGCATCGACGCCGAGGTCGTCGTCACCGCCGAGATCAACGTCATTATCCGGTGAGTCGCCGTCATCATCGACGTCCAGATCCAGATCCAGATCGTCATCCGCCGACTCCAGTTCGCCATCGGCAGTCTCGATGACCTTCTTGGGTGCTTCCTCATAAGGCAGCGGCTGCTTCGACTTAAGAACGGGCTCGGGTTCCCAGGCAGTGTTACAGTTGATGCAGATGACCGGGTCGTCCTTGCCCAGGTCATAGAAGCGCGTGGCGCATTTCGGGCAGGTACGCTTCGTGCCCCATTCAGCCTTGACCATGTCCGGCCTTGTCCTTCTTACGAGTGCTTCAACGAATATCACGCGGCACGACCATGTCGCCCGCGAAGCGACGGGCGCCTTGCCATAGCAGAACCGCGCTGTCAAAAGCCGGGCGCGATTTTTCAGTTCCCTGCCAAACGGATTGACCCTTGACCTCTTCTTCCGATCATCCGCTCCCGATGACCTTCACCGGCGCACCACCTCTTTCAGGCAGCGTGACTGTACCGGGTGACAAGAGCATCTCGCATCGCTCGCTCATGCTTTCCGCCTTGTCGGTTGGAGAAAGCCGGGTCGAGGGACTGTTGGAGGGTGAAGATGTACTGGCCACGGCTGCCGCAATGCGTGCCATGGGTGCGCAGATCAACCGGGATAGCGATGGCATCTGGCACATCAAGGGCGTAGGGGTCGGCGGGTTGCTGCAACCCCAGACAGCCCTGGACATGGGCAACAGCGGCACATCGACCCGGCTGCTGATGGGCTTGATAGCAAGTCATGCCATCACCGCGACCTTCACAGGTGATGCATCGCTCAGCAAGCGTCCGATGGGGCGTGTAACTGAACCTCTGTCCCGCATGGGTGCCAGCTTCACGTCAAGCCCCGGAGACCGGCTGCCTCTGACGATGCGCGGCGCCTGCCCGGCCGTCCCGCTGGACTATCGCCTTCCGGTCGCATCCGCGCAGGTCAAGTCTGCCATCCTGCTCGCGGGCTTGAACACCCCCGGCGTGACGCGCGTGATCGAGCCGATCCCGACTCGCGATCACAGCGAACGCATGCTTAGAGGCTTTGGCGCGGAGCTGGAGGTCGAGGTCGAAGCCGATGGCACGCGTATCATCACCTTGCGGGGCGAAGCTGAACTGCGCCCGCAGACGATCGCCGTGCCGGGCGACCCCTCTTCTGCAGCCTTCCCCATGGTCGCAGCTTTGCTCGTCCCCGGCTCCAAGGTCACGATCAGCAATGTGGGTCTCAATGCCACACGGGCAGGATTGGTCGATCTGCTGCGGGAGATGGGCGGCAATATCGCCATCGACAATCCACGAGAGGTCGGCGGCGAACCTGTCGGCGATGTCGTCGTGACAGCGTCCGACCTGAAAGGCGTTGAGCCGGATCCAGCTCGCGCGCCTTCCATGATCGATGAATATCCCGTTGCCTTTATCGCAGCAGCCTTTGCCGAGGGACGCAGCATATTCCGCGGCCTTGAAGAACTCCGCGTCAAGGAGTCCGATCGCATCACCACCATGGCCGAGGGCCTTCGCGCCATAGGCGTGACCGTTGAAGAGTTGGAAGATGGGATCATCATCGAAGGCACGGGTGGCGCACTCCTTCCCGGCGGCGGTCCGATCGCCACCAAGCTCGATCACCGTATCGCGATGAGCTTCGCCGTTGCGGGACTGATATCGAAAAGCGGCGTCACCATTGATGACATGCGGCCTGTCGCCACCAGCTTTCCCGGTTTCACCACACTGCTGCAAAAGCTGGGCGCGATGCCATGACCTTTGATCTCGCCAATGTCATCGGATTGACCGGCAGTGCACTGATGGTCATCGCCTATGCTTATAGCAACGTGGCGAAGATATTGAATTTTACGCTGTTCAACCTGCTCAATCTGATCGGATCGCTGCTGCTGCTTTATTCGCTTACAGTGCATTTCAACATGGCCTCGTTGGCGTTGGAGGTCGTATGGGCGCTCATCGCACTCATCGGCCTCGCCAAGGCGTTGCGGAAAGGCGAAACATCATGATCATCGCCGTCGACGGCCCGGCAGCTTCGGGCAAGGGCACCATCGCCAAGGCGCTCGGGCGCCATTATCGCTTGCCGGTGCTGGATACTGGCCTGTTGTATCGAGCGGTCGGCCTTGCCGTGGTAAAGACCGGTGGGGATCCCGACCATGAAGCCGATGCGCTGGCGGCCTGCTCGTTCAATGATGGCGTTCTCGCTGATCCAGCATTGCGTAGCGAAGCGATCGGCTCCCTTGCATCCCGTGTATCCATTCATCAGAGCGTCCGCCAAGCGTTAGTGAAGCGCCAGCGTGATTTCGCTACCCAGCCCGGCGGCGCGATCCTCGACGGACGCGACATCGGGACGGTCATTGCACCAGACGCCGATGCCAAGATCTTTGTAACAGCCAGCGTCCATGTTCGCGCGCAGCGGCGCTATGATGACGCGCTGTCGCACGGCGGCCGGCCGGACATGGACAGCCTGATTGCGGACATTCAGGCACGCGACACGCGCGACATGAGCAGAGACCATGCTCCGCTGCGAATGGCCGATGGAGCGGACTTGCTCGACACCAGCAATTTGACTATAGACGCCGCCGTCCAGCAAGCCATTGCACTGGTGGACGCCCAGTTGGAACGTCGGCGAAAGGCCTGACGCGATGACGGGTGCTTGGGAATCCCAGGCGCCCTTTTCGCTTATCTGCGGGGCGTCACTCATCATGGCCGAATGGATGTTCACGCGGCAATCCGGCTGCGTGGACTGTTTGGCCTGAAAGACCACCGGACACAACCGGTAGGCCAGCAATGACGAGTGAAGGAACTACCATGGCCTCTACGGCACTCCCCTCGCGCGACGATTTCGCCGCGCTTCTCAATGAATCACTTGGCGGTGAAGACGGCGGCTTCGAAGGCCGCGTCGTCAAGGGCACCGTGACCGGCATCGAAAACGACATGGCGCTGATCGACGTCGGCCTGAAGTCGGAAGGCCGCGTGCCGCTGCGCGAGTTCGCCGCGCCCGGTCAGAAGGCTGACCTGAAGGTCGGCGACGAAGTTGAAGTTTACGTCGACCGCGTCGAAAACGCTCATGGCGAAGCCATGCTGTCCCGCGACCGCGCTCGCCGCGAAGCCGCCTGGGACAAGCTGGAATCCGAGTTCACCGAAAATGCCCGCGTCGAAGGCGTCATCTTCGGCCGCGTCAAGGGTGGCTTCACCGTCGACCTCGACGGCGCCGTGGCGTTCCTGCCCGGCTCGCAGGTCGATATCCGTCCCGTCCGCGACGTCACCCCGCTGATGGACATTCCGCAGCCCTTCCAGATCCTGAAGATGGATCGCCGCCGCGGCAACATCGTCGTATCGCGTCGCGCCATCCTGGAGGAAACCCGCGCCGAACAGCGCTCGGGCCTCATCCAGACGCTGGCCGAAGGCCAGATCATCGAGGGCGTTGTCAAGAACATCACCGACTATGGTGCGTTCGTTGATCTTGGCGGCATTGACGGCCTGCTGCACGTCACCGACCTGTCGTACAAGCGCATCAACCACCCGAACGAGATGATCAACATCGGCGACACCGTCCGTGTCCAGATCATCCGCATCAACCGCGACACCCAGCGCATCAGCCTTGGCATGAAGCAGCTGGAAAGCGATCCGTGGGAAGGCGCAGCCGCCAAGTATCCGGTCGGTGCGAAGCTGTCGGGCCGCGTCACGAACATCACCGAATATGGTGCGTTCGTCGAACTGGAGCCGGGCATCGAAGGCCTCGTCCACGTGTCGGAAATGTCCTGGACCAAGAAGAACGTCCACCCCGGCAAGATCGTTTCGACCAGCCAGGAAGTCGATGTCATCGTCCTGGAAGTCGATCCCGAGAAGCGCCGCATCTCGCTCGGTCTCAAGCAGGCCCAGAACAACCCCTGGGACAGCTTTGCCGAACGTCACCCGATCGGTTCGACGGTCGAAGGCGAAGTCAAGAATGCAACCGAGTTCGGCCTGTTCATCGGCCTGGACGGCGACGTCGACGGCATGGTCCACATGTCGGATATCGCCTGGGGCATTTCGGGCGAAGACGCGCTGGCTCTGCACCGCAAGGGCGAGACGGTTCAGGCCGTCGTTCTCGACATCGACGTCGAGAAGGAGCGCATCAGCCTCGGCATGAAGCAGCTTGAACGTGGCGGCCCGGCCGCTGGCGGTACGACTGCTGCTGCTGCTGGTCTCAACAAGAACCAGACGGTTACCGTCACGGTTCTGGAAGTCCGCGACGGCGGCCTAGAAGTCCAGGCTGGCGAAGATGGCGCCACCGGCTTCATCAAGCGTAGCGACCTTGGCCGTGATCGTGATGAGCAGCGCTCGGAGCGTTTCCAGATCGGTCAGAAGTTCGACGCCCTGGTGACCGGTTTTGATCGCGCCAAGAAGCCGACCTTCTCGATCAAGGCGCTGCAGATCGCAGAAGAGAAGCAGGCCGTTGCTCAATATGGTTCGTCCGACAGCGGTGCATCGCTCGGCGACATCTTGGGTGAGGCACTCAAGGCCAAGAACGAAGGCTAATCCCTTCGGCATCTAACTAAAGTAATAGGCCCGCCGGAAACTGCTTCCGGCGGGCTTTTCTATCCCAAAATGAGAAAACAACTACCGACATTGGATAATTGCATGTGAGAGGGGACTCACTATAACTAAACTGGGAACCAGAAGGGGGAGCTGGAGGACCAATGATACGTTCGGAATTAATTCAGACGCTGGCAGAAGAAAATCCAGATCTTGGCCTTCAGGAGGTCGAGAGGATTGTCGATCTCTTCTTCAAAGAGATTGTTGATCGCCTCTCCAGTGGAGGGCGGGTAGAGTTGCGAGGCTTTGGCGCCTTCACCACCCGTGCGCGCGATGCGCGGACCGGGCGCAATCCCCGTACCGGAGAGCAGGTGCCGGTCTCGGCCAAACGCGTACCCTATTTCAAACCTGGCAAGGAAATGCGCGAGCGGCTCAACAGCAAAGCGCAGTGATCATCAGCACATCTTGACCTGCGCATCTGGACCGGTCAGGGAAAGCGCCATGCGGACGTGGCGAAATCGGTAGACGCAGCGGACTTAAAATCCGCCTCCCCCTGGGAATGCGGGTTCAAGTCCCGCCGTCCGCACCAAGGACATCATCCGGCAGCATGTGAATTTTGCCGCAAGGCTGGATATTCTGCCGCGCATCCCGCAATGATAGAGCATGGCCGGCGCGATCAATCCTCAAAGTTTCAGCGACTCCCTTGTCATTTTGGGAGCGGCGGGACTGGTAATCCCCGGTTTTGCTCGCTTCAGGATCAGTCCGGTCATCGGGTTTATTCTGGTCGGCCTGGCAGTGGGGCCGTCTGGCCTCGGCGCGTTAGTCGCCGAATATCCATGGCTATATCATGTCACCATATCGAACAGGGAAGCCATAGAGCCGTTCGCGGAACTCGGCGTCATATTATTGCTCTTCTCGATAGGTCTGGAACTGAGTTTTCGCCGTCTCTGGACCATGCGAGCCCAAGTCTTTGGCGTGGGCGCAGCTGAACTTATCGGTGGCGCATCGCTGATAGCGATGGGACTTTACTTGCTCGGCCAGCCTCCCGCAGGCGCGATCGGGCTTGGCCTTGCGCTCGCGCTTTCCTCGACTGCCGTGGTGCTGCCGATGGTCGGTACACAAAGTGCGGTAGGGCGCGCGGCCTTTGCGATGCTCCTCTTTGAAGATCTGGCACTTGTTCCCATCATCTTCATGCTGGGCGCTCTTGCCCCCTCGGCAGCGGCAAGCGTCGACGGAGCTTGGGGCGAATTGGCGAATACACTTTTGAAGGGCGGCATCACGATCGCAGTGATGCTCATTCTCGGCCGCATCGTCCTCCCACATATTTTCAGTCAGGCTGCACGGACGAAAAGTCCCGAGGTGTTCCTCGCCGCGAGCCTGCTGGTGGTCATCGTTTCCAGCATCGCCACTTCTCTCGCAGGTCTATCACCGATTGTAGGTGCCTTACTTGCGGGCCTGTTGATCGCTGAGACCGAATATCATGGCGAAGTCGAAGTGATGACGGCACCCTTCAAGGGGCTCGCGCTGGGCGTGTTCCTTATTACGGTTGGCATGAGCCTGGATGTCCGGGTGATACTCGCGAACTGGCCCGGCCTGATCCTGGCGGTGGTCGGGGTGGTCATCACCAAGACATTGGTCACGGCAGCTCTGCTCTATTTCTCGGGTGCTCGAAAAGGCGTTTCCCTCGAAGTAGGGCTGCTGATGGCCAGCCCTTCCGAAACTACTCTTATCGTCCTCTCGACTGCGGCTGCAGCCAAGCTGATCTTGCCCTCTACCGCTGCTTTTTGGCAGATCGTTACGGCGATCGGCTTGACTATCACGCCGCTCCTCGCGCGTATTGGCCATGACATCGCGCGCAGGCTCGAAATGGCATTGGGCGAAGATACGCCTGAATTGCAGCAGGAAAGCACGGAGGCAGCGGCCGTCGTTATCGGCTTTGGCCGTGTCGGACGGATGGTGTGCGACCTCCTGCGGGTTCACAATCAGCGTTTTACGGTCGTGGAGTCGGACCCCGACGTGGTCGCTGAAGGGCGACGGGGCGGATATCCGATCCTTTTTGGCGACGTAGCGCGTGCCGAAATGTTGGACAAACTTCGTCTTGGTCACGCTCGAGCACTGATCCTCACCATGGACGATCCGGTGCTATCGGTACGAGTGACGAAGAGGGTTCGCGGTTGGGTGCCGGATTTGCCCATCATCGCTCGAGCGCGCGATACAGATCATGCCGCGCAACTTTATCAAGCGGGCGCCAGCGATGCTGTGCCCGAAACGCTGGAAAGCTCGCTTCAGCTGGCTGAGACTGCGCTGGTTGACCTGGGCGTGGCGATGGGCCCCGTTATCGCGTCCATTCATCAGACACGGGAAGATCTACGCATGGGCATCAAAGATGCGGCGCATCTGGAAACGGCCCCCAAATTGAGGCGGCTCCGTTCTGACGAGGTTGCCTAAGGCCCAGCAGCTATGGCGTTATCGGATGCGGGAACGGGCATGTCGCTCCCGTCCCAATTCGGCTCCTTGTCCATCCGCTCCAACGTCTTGCTTGCGAACTCTGCCATATTGCCGCCGTGCGGGTTGTAAGCCACTGGCAGTAAATTACGCCGCGCCTGTTTGCGATCACCGACACGCAGTTGTTGCATTGCCAAGGTCATGCGCAGCCCAAGGTCGAAAGGCGCCAGTTCCGACGCGCGCTCCAGCGCTTGAATTGCTAAGGAAGATGGTGTTTTCCCCTGACGGACAAAGCTGTCATAATAATAGAAGAGCGGCAGCGGGTGGTCATTTTCGATGCGATTGAGGGCTGTGAAAGGAGCGCGTGCTTCCTTATAGCTCTCGTCGCGATCCGGTGCATCTTGCGCGATGCGATAGAGGGAAAGCCCCTTCTGGACATAGGCGTTGACCTGCCTCGGGTCCACGGCAAGGGCAGCATCGGCGGCTGCGACCGCTTCCTTATCGTTGCCAGCGTCATGCTCTGCCTCCGCCAATGCCGAGAGGACTGCGGCATCCTTCGGGAAGCGCGAAGCTATGGCGCGCGCGTCGGCCAGAACGGCCTTGGCCATTTCACGGTCGACACCGCGCCTGGAACGAATGATGACCGGCATCACGGCGCTTGCCCCTGCCGTCATCCCTTGCACGACGACGGGGCCGGTTTTGATCATGCCGGCGGGCAGCTTGATCATCGTCATCCGAGATTTGAGCAGATAGCGATCCAGCTCATGTTCGAGCTGGCCGAAATCTCCAAACGCTTCGATAGCAGCAGACCGCGGGTCTTTACCCTGAGACATAAGGGTGAGGTAGCGTGTAAGCTGACCTTTCCTTTCGGGGCTGAAGGTCAGATAATGATAAAGCAGCCAACTCTTGCCATAGAAAGCATCGTATCTCTTGCTGCGGCGCTTTTCATATGCGGCAGGATCAAGCAAATCACCTGCAGTCACATCGGCAGCCATGTAGAGCTCATAGGCGCGATGCTGCGCCGGCCGCCCGAGTTCAACACCGCCGTCGCTAGGAAATGCGGCTGACGAAAAAAACTCCGCAGCACCTTCCGACATCCAGCGGGGCAAAGGAAAGCTGCTCGATCCAATCAGAAAATGATGCGCATATTCATGGAGCAGCGTGATCATTGACGTGTCGATTTGACCGCGCGTAGCCCTGACCTGCGGAACGATTGCGATCGATCCACCCGCGCGGGGTACATAAAATCCGCCTATATATTGCGAATTGGCCCCATACAGCTTTCGAACCTGCGCTTCGCTACTCACAACATAAATAGTGAGGCGGTTGGACGGGCTGGGACGAAGATTCGGCGATCCCGTGACCGCTGCCATGGCCGCATGGTAGCTTTCAAGCTGCTGCGAGAATAGGCGAGCCTCTGTCGCCCGGGTTTCCGCATAGACCACAAAATGGTCGCTCGAGGCTTCCAACCATTCGGCATGCGCAGCAGCGGGCGCCAGCAACAGACCGAGAGCAATAAGAAGCCGCATGATCCCCCCGAACCGGTTAGCTTGCCAGATTAGCGATGACGTGGGCAGAAACAAGGTGGCGAAAGCTGAGCCAGAGCTTTGCCCTTGTTTGAGCTTCCGAAGGTCCGTGCGTTACGCTTGGCAGTTAGTCAGAGCCGCCTTTACTGCCTCGACTGCCGCAACAGCCTTGTCACCGTCGGGGCCGCCACCCTGCGCCATGTCCGGGCGGCCGCCGCCGCCTTTCCCGCCAAGTGCTTCAACGCCTGCGCGAACGAGGTCGACGGCGTTGATGGAGCCGACCAGATCGTCCGTGACTCCTACAGCGATGCTGGCGCGGCCATCCATCACAGCAAGAACTGCGGAGACGCCGCTGCCGAGTGTCGCCTTGTTCTGATCGACTATGCCGCGTAGTTCCTTGGGATCGAGCCCTTCAATCACCTGACCGATGAAATTCACGCCGCCGACCTTTTCCGGCCCTGCCGCCTGCGCGCCGCTACCGCCACCCAAGGCAAGCGCCTTCTTCGCTTCCGCCAGTTCGCGTTCCAGCTTGCGGCTCTGTTCGACGAGCGCCGCTATGCGCGCCGGAACCTCTTCGGGGGTGGTCTTGAGCGCGGCAGCCGATTGGCGCAGGCGATCTTCGCGGTCGGTGAGCCACAGGCGCGCGGCCTCACCAGTCAGGGCTTCGATACGGCGGACGCCAGAGGAAACAGCGCTTTCCGAAATGATCTTGAAGATCGCGATGTCACCCGTCGCATTGACGTGCGTGCCGCCGCAGAGTTCGACCGAATAGCTGTTCGCATCACCCTTCCCCATCGAAAGGACGCGGACTTCGTCGCCATATTTTTCGCCAAACAGAGCCATCGCTCCCGCCGATATCGCGTCATCGGGTGTCATCAGGCGTGTGGTCACCGCTTCATTGTGACGCACCTGCTCATTCACCAGGCTTTCGATCGCGGCGATCTGGCTGTGCGTCAGCGCTTCCGGATGCGAGTAATCGAAACGCAGGCGATCGGGCGCAACCAGGCTGCCCTTCTGCGTCACGTGCGCGCCCAGCGTGTTACGCAGCGCGGCGTGGAGCAAATGGGTGGCGCTATGATTGGCGCGTATACGATCACGGCGGTTCACGTCGACCGAGAGGTGGACGGTATCGCCTACCTTGATGCTGCCTTGGCCGATCTTGGCCCGGTGAGCATGCAGGCGCCCCAATGGCTTGGCAGTATCTTCGACATCGGCAACCAGGCCCGACAAGGACGTGATCGTGCCCGCGTCGCCCATTTGACCGCCGCTTTCACCATAAAAAGGCGTCTGGTTGGTGACGATCGTGACCGTCTCGCCAGCGGTCGCGCTGTCGAAGTTCACACCGTCCTTTACGATCGCCAGCACCTCGCCCTCACCCTCGGTGGAGCTGTAGCCGATAAACTCGGTATTACCCGCTTTTTCGGCGATATCGAACCAGATTTCGTCGGAGGCTTTTTCGCCCGAGCCCTTCCACGCAGCGCGAGCCGCGGCCTTTTGTTCGGCCATGGCGGCGTCAAAACCTTCGCGATCGACGGTCAGGCCGCGCGAACGCAGCGCGTCTTCGGTCAGGTCATAGGGGAAGCCATAGGTGTCATAGAGCTTGAACGCAGTTTCGCCCGGCAGCGTGCCGCCTTCGGACAAGTCCAGGGTCGCTTCGTCCAGCAGCTTCAGGCCCTTTTCCAGGGTCTGACGGAAGCGGGTTTCCTCACGCAGCAGCGTTTCCTCGATCAAGGGCTGCGCACGGACCAGTTCCTGATAAGCGCCACCCATTTCGGACACGAGGCTGCCCACAAGGCGATGCATCAACGGCTCTTTGGCGCCGATGATGTGCGCGTGGCGCATGGCGCGGCGCATGATGCGACGCAGGACATAGCCTCGGCCCTCATTGGCTGGCAGCACGCCGTCTGCGATCAGGAAGCTGGTCGAGCGGAGATGGTCCGCGATGACGCGATGGCTGGCCTTGAACTCGCCATCGATCGCGGTCTTGGTCAGCGCGCCCGATTCTTCGATCAAAGCCTTGAAGGTGTCCGTATCATAATTGTCGTGGACGCCCTGCAAAACAGCCGCGATACGCTCCAGCCCCATGCCGGTGTCGATGCTGGGCTTGGGCAGTTCGCCGACGATCTCGTTCGCTTCCTGCTCATATTGCATGAAGACGAGGTTCCAGATTTCGACGAAACGGTCGCCATCTTCTTCCGGTGATCCGGGAGGACCGCCCCAGATATGCTCGCCATGGTCGTAGAAAATTTCCGAGCAGGGGCCGCAGGGTCCGCTGTCACCCATGGCCCAGAAGTTATCCTTGGTAGGAATGCGGATGATGCGGTCTTCCGGCAGGCCCGCAATCTTCTTCCAGAGGTCAAAGGCTTCATCGTCAGTGTGATAGACGGTGGCGGTGAGCTTCTCCGCCGGAAGCCCCCACTCCTTCGTCAGCAGGGTCCAGGCATGGGTGATCGCCTGTTCCTTGAAATAATCGCCGAAGCTGAAATTCCCCAGCATTTCGAAGAAGGTGTGATGCCGCGCCGTGTAGCCGACATTGTCCAGATCGTTGTGCTTGCCGCCTGCGCGAACCGATTTCTGGCTGCTGGTCGCGGTCGTATAAGGCCGAGTTTCAAGGCCGGTGAAGACATTCTTGAACGGCACCATCCCCGCATTGACGAACATCAGTGTGGGGTCGTTGTGCGGCACCAGAGGCGCTGAAGGAACGATGGTGTGGCCGTTCGCCCCGAAATAGTCGAGGAAGGAGCGGCGAATGTCGTTGGTCGATGTCATGCGCGCGATTTAGTGGGAAGCGCCCCGGCGCACAAGCGGGGCTTTTCATCGCAGCGGTCAAGCGGGGTCTCTTATCCGACAAGACACGCAAATCCGCCGTTTAGCGGCCTGGCGGCATTGCCCCTATCCTCAATCAAGAATAAGGCCGCGTCATGGATGACAATACCCGCCGCGCAGCTTTGGATTATCATCGGCTTCCTCAGCCTGGAAAGGTGAGGATTGAACCTACCAAGCGCATGGTCAATCAGCGCGACCTGGCGCTGGCCTATTCACCGGGCGTAGCGGCGCCCTGTCTTGAGATCGCCGAAGATGCCGACAAGGCAATGGACTATACCGCGCGTGGCAATCTGGTCGCGGTAATCTCCAATGGCACCGCCGTACTGGGGCTAGGTTCGATCGGTGCCCTTGCGTCCAAGCCGGTGATGGAGGGAAAGGCGGTCCTTTTCAAGAAATTCGCCGACATCGACGTGTTCGACATAGAAGTGGACACGACCGATCCGGAGAAGTTCATCGAGGCGGTCGCGCTGCTGGAGCCGACCTTTGGCGGGATCAATCTTGAGGATATCAAGGCGCCGGAATGCTTCGCCATCGAGGCGGAACTGAAGAAGCGGATGAATATCCCCGTCTTCCATGACGACCAGCATGGCACGGCGATCGTCGTGGCCGCCGCCGTGCGCAACGCGCTGGTGCTGCAGGGCAAGTCTTTGGCAGAAGCGCGATTGGTGACGTCCGGTGCGGGCGCAGCGGCGCTGGCTTGTGTCGATTTGTTGGTTTCGATGGGCCTGCCAGTCGAGCATGTGACGCTGACCGACAAGGACGGGGTCATCCATGCGGGACGCGAGGGCATGCTGCCCAACATGGCGCGCTATGCGCGGACCACGAATGCGCGGACTTTGCCCGAGGTGCTGCCGGGCGCGAACATATTTCTGGGCCTGTCCGCGCCCGGCGTGCTGAAGCCTGAATGGCTTCCCCTGCTCGCTCCCAATCCGCTGATCTTCGCACTGGCGAATCCGGAGCCCGAGATCAGGCCTGAGGTCGCGCGCGACGCGCGGCCCGACGCAATCGTTGCCACGGGCCGCTCGGATTATCCCAATCAGGTCAATAACGTCCTTTGCTTCCCCTATATGTTCCGGGGCGCGCTGGACGCGCGCGCGACCGAGATAAACGAGGCCATGAAGGCTGCCGCCGCCGAAGCGATCGCAGCGCTGGCCCGCCTTCCGGCGCATGACAGTGTTGCGCTGGCCTATGGCGGGCGGCGGCTGGTTTTCGGGCCGGACTATATTATCCCGACGCCCTTTGACCCGAGACTGATTGCCGAGATCGCGCCTGCGGTCGCCAAGGCTGCGATGGAGAGCGGAGTCGCGAAACGTTCGCTCGACATCGAAGCCTATCGCCGGTCATTGGCGCAGCAGAACACGCGCTCGGCGCAGCTGATGTTGCCGGTGTTCGAAGCCGCGCGAGGAACCTGCCGCCGTATCGCCTATGGCGAGGGCGAGGATGAACGCGTGCTGCGTGCAATTCAGGATGGGCTGGATGAGGGGATCGTGCGGCCGGTGATCATCGCCCGGCGGCGAATATTGGAACAGAAGCTACCAGGCCTTGGTTTGCGGTTCGAACTCGACCGCGATGTGGAGGTTGTTGATCCCGAGACCGACCATGAATTGCTGGCAGAGTTGGTCGAGGCATATCGTGCCATCGCTGCGCGCAAGGGGGTCCCGACGGCCGAACTGCTGCGCCATGTCTATCGGCGGCCCTCCGTCACAGCTGCGATGTTGCTTCGCACCGGGCGTGTGGATGCGGCGCTGGTCGGCGGGAACAGCGAATATTGGGGCCAGGTCGAGCATGTGTTGCGGATCATTGATCGCCGGGCGGGACATAGCCGGGTCTACGCGCTGTCAGGACTGATCCTGGACGCCGGCGCGTTGTTCATTTCCGACACCCATATGGTGCCCGATCCTACGCCTGAACAGATTGCCGAAATGGCCATCGCGGGCGCGACCGAGCTTCGGCATTTCGGCTTGACGCCCCGCGTCGCCCTGCTCTCGCACTCCAACTTCGGAGCGTCGCACAGTCCCAGCGCGCGGAAGATGCGGACGGCGCTGCAACTGGTGCGTTCGCAGGCACCCGACCTGCTGGTAGATGGCGAAATGCATGCCGATGCCGCGCTCAGTCAGTCGTTGCGAGAGCGGCTAGTTCCCGATGCGCGGTTCGAGGGACCGGCCAATCTGCTGGTCATGCCCAACCTCGATTCGGCGAACATCACGCTGACGGCGCTGTCAGCTTCCTCCAGTTCGCCTACGGTCGGGCCGATGTTGATGGGGCTGGCGCAGCCGATTCATGTACTGACACCTGGCGTAACCGCGCGCGGCATCCTGAACCTCACTGCGATTGCAGCGGCGGAGGTAGATCGGGAAGGCTGAGCTTAACCTTTTTCGTCCAACAAGGCGGACATGGCAGGATTGTTCAGGAACGTTGCGAAGCTGGCTGGCCCGAAGCTGTTGATCGGCGGCGCGCTCGGCGCTGTTGGGTTGCTGGTGGGAAGCTATGTGGATCGCGGGCGCGATCTGCAATCGCCGCGTCAGGATGCTCCCACCCAGAAGAGGGTCGCTAGCCCGGCGCTGGTAGAGCGTAGCCGCTCGCAGCCGTTGCCGGTCGATCCCCATGCTCTGATGGTCAAGAGCGTGTTGCCGATAGAGACACCGTTTCGCCACGGCGACTATGTCTGGGATGAGAGCCGTGCCCCGGCAGCGGGTCCAGTCATCATCACAGTGGACCTGAAGGCGCAGACCTTGTCCGCTTTTCGGGACGGTCATGAGATCGGCGCGGCGGTGATCATCTATGGCGCGGACGACAAGCCAAGCCCGCTTGGAGCGTTCCCGATCACGCAGAAGGACGCAGACCATGTATCCAATCTCTACGACGCGCCCATGCCATACATGCTGCGGCTGACGAATGACGGCGTCGCGATTCATGGCAGCAATGTCCAATGGGGCAATGCCACCCATGGCTGCATAGGGGTGCCTACAGCCTTTGCCCGCAAGCTGTTCGCGGCGGTAAAGCTGGGCGATCTGGTAATCATCACGCAGGGCAAGATGCTGGATACCGGCCATGTCGGCAACGCGGGCTGAACGCGCCTAATCCTGTTGGCAGAGCGCGTTCCCGTTGCGATCTTCCGCGCGTAGGGCAGCACCGGCTTCGCTGGCTGATCGAGGAAAGCTGACGCCCTCCAACGATCCACGGCCTTCGCATAGGGCGGCACATTTCATGTCGAGAACCCCGGGGAAGGCGATCTGATCGCCATCATATTGGGCCACGATGATACAGCGACCGCCACGGTCGAAACTGAAGATCAGCTTGTCCCCGGCGCGTCTTGCACTTCCCTGCCCCCGGCAGCTCTGATCTTCTCCGAATACCGCTTCTACGCCGAAGCGGAACTCACCGGCTTGAGCGGGGATGATGCAGAGACTGTCGCTGCCCGCCTCATGGCGCCTGCGGAAAAGGCCGACGGGAGACGATCTGGAGTTATCCGCGATGACGCCGCTCTCGATCGCCGCGCGCTCCAGCCCCGATGCGGAAGCCATGTTGCCCGAAACGGTGCCTGACCGCTCGCCGTTACCTTGGCAGGCGGCGAGCAGCGACAGGAGGGCGAGGCTATTCCACCGTATCGACAGCCGTCAGTCCTTCCGCGCCAACGCGACGGAAAAAGCAGGAACGCGCGCCAGTATGACAGGTGGGACCCGCCGGAACCGCCTTCACCCACACCGCGTCCTGATCGCAGTCGATCCGGATGTCGCGTACCTCCAGCATGTTGCCGGAGGTCTCGCCCTTTTTCCACAAGGACTGGCGGCTGCGCGACCAAAAATGGGCCAGTCGCGTCTCTATCGTCAATGCCAGCGCCTGATCATTCATATGGGCGAGCATCAACACCTCGCCGGTGGCAGCGTCAGTGACGACCGCTGTGATCAGCCCGTCGCGGTCATATTTCGGATTGAGGGTCAGCCCCTTGTCGCGTGGTTCATCCATAGCCCGGCTATAAGACGGTCGAAGGCCGATGCGAAGCCCATGCAACGACAAAAAGGGGGAAGATGGGGCGATCGACGGGATCCGAACCCGCGACCTCTGGTACCACAAACCAGCGCTCTAACCAACTGAGCTACGATCGCCACAGGGCCGTTTGGCCCAGGAGAGATGCGGCACATATGCGGCCATTGGATAGCCGTCAAGCTGACAAATGCGACTATAAGACTGAAAAAGAAACGGGGCGCGAAACCGACGGTCCGCGCCCCTCTTCCCTCTGTTCAGTACATCAGCGCAACGGAGCGTTTTCCCCCTGCTGCAGCTACTCTCCCAACCATCTGGCCGCGATGCCAAACGGTCCTATTATGCAAGTGGGCGCCGATGACGACGCCAGTTCCGATCTTAGTTGACCGAGTCTTTGAGGCCCTTGCCAGCCTTGAACTTGGGCTGAGCAGACGCCTTGATCGTCATGGTTTCGCCAGTGCGCGGATTACGGCCCGTCGATGCCTTGCGCTGGGAAACGGAAAATGTGCCGAAGCCGACGAGGCGAACTTCATCGCCCTTCTTGAGCGCGGAGGAGATAGAATCGAACACGCCTTCAACAGCCTTGGTCGCGTCGCTCTTGCTGAGGCCGCTGCTTTCAGCAACAGCACTGATCAAATCCTGCTTGTTCATACCTTTGGAACCCCCTTCTAACTGTGTGAATACCTAAGGAATCGCGGCATAGGCGGCGCAATAAGGCGCAGCTTTGAACGGCTGTCAAAGGGAAAGCGACGAAGCCGCCACCTCCAATGAGATTTTCAGCCATGGGCTGAAATCTCACTGAACGTAGCGGTTAATCAGTGTCGCACTTGCAATCAGTGACGAAGCGTTGCGTCACCATCCCGCCCGGCGGCCGGACTCGGCTGAGCGGCGAGGTCGTCCTCTTCCGTCCAGGCGATCGCTTCGGGCACGGACACCAGTGCGCGGGCAAGCACCTCGTCGACATGGGATACGGGTACGATCTCCAGCCCTTCCCGGATATTAGCGGGGATCTCTGCCAGATCCTTCTCATTCTCCGCCGGGATCAGCACGGTCTTTATGCCACCACGGAGGGCCGCCAGCAGCTTTTCCTTGAGGCCGCCAATCGGAAGCACCCGGCCACGCAGCGTGACTTCGCCTGTCATCGCCACATCCTTGTGGACTGGGATGCCGGTCAGCGTCGAAACGATGCTGGTGACCATGCCTATGCCCGCCGACGGCCCGTCCTTCGGCACCGCGCCTTCGGGCAAGTGGATATGGATATCCTTGCGCGTGAAGATGCTGGGCTTGATGCCGTAACCGGGCGAGCGCGCCTTCACATAAGAGAAGGCCGCCTGAACGGATTCGTTCATCACCTCGCCAAGCTTACCCGTGGTGCGGATCGCGCCCTTGCCGGGCACGGTGACCGCTTCGATGGTCAGAAGCTCGCCGCCGACTTCGGTCCAGGCCAAGCCAGTCACGGCGCCGATCTGGTTCTCTTCTTCACCCACGCCATGGCGGAACTTCCGGACGCCAGCATATTCGGCAAGATTTTCAGGCGTGATCGCGACCTTGTCATAGACGCCTTCCAGTATCTTGCGGAGCGCCTTGCGGGCCAGCCTTGCCACTTCACGTTCGAGCGTGCGGACGCCCGCTTCGCGCGTATAATGGCGGATCAGGTCGCGGACGGCCGCTTCGGTGACTTCCAGCTCACCTTCCTTGAGGCCATGCGCGTCGATCTGCTTTTGCAGCAGATGGCGTTGCGCGATCTCGACCTTCTCGTCCTCGGTATAGCCTTCGAGCCGGATGATCTCCATCCGGTCCAGCAGCGGCTGCGGCAGGTTCAGCGAGTTGGCCGTCGTGACGAACATGACGTCCGACAGATCGACGTCGATCTCCAGATAGTGGTCCTGGAACTTGCTGTTCTGCTCCGGATCGAGAACCTCCAGCAGCGCGGACGCCGGATCGCCCCGGAAATCCTGACCCAGCTTGTCGATCTCATCCAACAGGAAGAGCGGGTTCATCGTCCCGGCCTTCTTGAGGTTGGTCACGATCTTGCCGGGGAGCGAGCCGATATAGGTGCGCCGGTGCCCCCTGATTTCCGCTTCGTCGCGCACGCCGCCAAGCGACTGGCGCACGAATTCACGTCCCGTTGCTTTGGCGATCGAGCGGCCGAGCGAGGTCTTGCCGACGCCCGGAGGACCGACGAGGCAGAGAATCGGCCCCTTCAGCTTGTTGGTGCGCGCCTGCACCGCGAGATATTCGATGATCCGGTCCTTGACCTTTTCCAGCGCGAAATGATCCTCATCCAGGATCGCCTGCGCGCGCTTGAGGTCGGTCTTGACCTTGCCCTTCTTGCCCCAAGGGAGGCCGAGCAGCACATCGAGATAATTGCGCACGACCGTCGCTTCAGCCGACATGGGCTGCATGCCCTTCAGCTTCTTGAACTCGGCGGTCGCCTTTGCCCGCGCTTCCTTGCTGAGCTTGGTCTTGGCGATCTTGTCGGCGAGCTCGGCGAGTTCATCACCCTCCTCGCCTTCGCCATTGCCCAGCTCGCGCTGGATCGCCTTCAGCTGCTCGTTCAGATAATATTCGCGCTGGGTCTTCTCCATCTGCCGCTTCACACGGCCACGGATCTTCTTTTCGACCTGCAGAACGCCAAGCTCGCCCTCCATGAAGGCGAAAACCATCTCGAGGCGCTTGACCGGATCAGCCTCGACCAGCAGCGATTGCTTGTCGGCGACCTTGACGTTGATGTTGGCGGCGACAGCGTCGGCCAGACGGCCGGCGTCCTCAATCTCACGCAGCTGGACCGGCGTCTCGGCGGGCAGCTTCTTGTTGAGCTTCGCGTAATTTTCAAACTGCTCCGCGACAGAGCGCATCAGCGCTGCTGCCTCTGGCCCTTCAGCCGCGATCTCCTCGATCGGCTCGACTTCGGCCATCAGATGGTTTTCAGCCATGCTGATCGACTGCAATTGCGCGCGATGCTTCCCTTCGACGAGAACCCGGACGGTGCCATCAGGCAGCTTCAGAAGTTGAAGCACGATGGCGATGACGCCGGTGTCGTAGAGCGAGTCCCGGTTGGGATCATCCTCGGCAGGATCAAGCTGCGAAACGAGGAAGATTTCCTTGTTTCCTTCCATCGCCGATTCAAGAGCAGCGACGCTCTTGTCGCGGCCGACGAAGAGGGGGACGATCATCTGCGGGAACACCACAATGTCGCGCAGCGGAAGAAGGGGATATTGCGTAGTCATTCAATCTCCGGAGGGCCGCTCCATTCTTGGCTCTGCCATGCGGTTCATCGCTTTATGGGGGCAGTTAGCGCCTCATTCAATTGGTGCCGTCCTTTTCACGGAAAGCAGGAACGGACGGTATCCTGCCTTTCAATCAGAAGGGCAGCTTGAAACCTGGGGGCAGAGGCAGGCCGCTGGTCATCTTCGACATTTCGCTGGAACTGGCCTCATCCGCCTTCTTGCGGGCGTCGTTGAACGCCGCCGTGACCAGATCTTCCAGCATCTGCTTCTCGCTAGGAGCGAGCAGGCTTTCGTCGATCGACACGCCAAGGATTCGGCCCTTGGCGGAAGCGCGAACCTTTACCAGGCTACCACCGGCCGAACCCTCAACCTCGATCTTGTCGAGATTTTCCTGCGCACGCTGCAGCTCTTCCTGCACGCGGCTGGCCATGCCCAATATTTCGTTCAGATCCTTCATCGCTCTGCGCTCCATGGTTCGGTCCGATCAAGATCGGCATCGGGGAAAGCTGCAAGCACGGCTTTCACCACTGGGGTATCGAATATCTCGGCGCGTTCCCGCACCTCAGTCTGCTGCTGCTCCTCCAACAGCGAGGGAGCAGCACTGCCTTCGCTTCGCCTGATCTGCCATGGCGAGCCTGTCGCCTTCTGCAACTCGATGGCGAGAGTCCGGCAGAAATCTCCGTCAGTCCAATCCTGCGTCAGCTGCAATTCCATCTCTGGCGGATCGAAGCGGACGATGCGCACACAATCATGAAGGAAGTCAGCGAGCCGCCCCTTTTTTTGTTCCCAAAGAAGGTCCACGACAGCCTTTACGTCGGTGGGCAGTGATGCGGCGGACGTGGTTGATGGGGTCGCCGCTCCCTGGACCGACGGAACGCCGTCACGCAGGAGCCGGGCGATTTCCCCCGGATCGGGCATGGTCGCGGCGTGCATGACGCGGAGCAAAGCCATTTCGCAGGATTCAATCGGGAATGCGGCGCTCGAGACTTCATCATGACCCTTGAGCAGCAACTGCCACAGACGATGGAGCGGCGCGAAGCCGATTTGCGACCCCCAATCAGCAAGCGCCTCACGCTCCTCCGCCGATTGTCCGGGTGTCGCGAGGTCACGGCCGGCCTTCATCAATGTGACGGCGTGCACCAGTTCAAGGAGGCCGCGAAGAAGAGCAAGAGGCTCGACCCCCAAAGCATATTGCTCACGCACGGCGGAGAGAAGCGCGCCGGTATCTCCCTCCAGCAGAAGCCCGAGCAGGCGACGAACAGCGCCACGATCCGACAGGCCGAGCATCTCGCGCACCTGAGCGGCGGTGACGAGCGGGGCACCCTCCCCCATCTCGGCATGGGCGATCGCCTGGTCGAGAATCGACAGGCCGTCGCGAGCGGAGCCTTCGGCTGCCTGGGCTATGAGCGCCAGGGCATCTTCTTCGGCGGCGACCTGCTCCGCCTCAACCACATGGGCGAAGTGGGCGGCGAGCAGTTCGGCCGGGATGCGGCGGAGGTCGAAGCGCTGGCAGCGGGAAAGTACGGTGATCGGAACCTTGTTCACCTCTGTCGTGGCGAACAGGAATTTCACGTGGGCGGGCGGCTCTTCCAGTGTCTTGAGGAGCGCGTTGAACGCGTTCTTCGAGAGCATGTGGACTTCGTCGATGATGTAGATCTTGTAGCGGGCTGACACGGCGGCATAGCGCACCGCCTCGATGATCTCGCGCACATCGTCGACGCCGGTATGGCTTGCCGCGTCCATTTCGACCACGTCGATGTGACGGCCTTCCGCAATCGCCAGACAGGGTTCGCAGACGCCGCAAGGGTCGATAGTCGGGCCGCCCTGCCCATCGGCGCCGACGCAATTCAGCGCCTTGGCAATGAGGCGGGCGGTCGATGTCTTACCGACGCCTCGTACCCCGGTCATGAGGAAGGCATGCGCCAGCCTGCCTCGCCGGATCGCATTACCCAGCGTCTGAACCATGGCATCCTGCCCGATCAGTTCGCGAAAGCTGCGCGGCCGGTATTTGCGCGCGAGCACGCGATAGGGCTGAGGTGAATCGGACATGGTAACAATCTAGCGGCTTGAGGAGCGGCTGTCGAAGCCGGAAGCCGAATAAAGGTGGGAGCCGGAACGACCCGTGGCGAAATCGTTGTGGCTGCTTCCGTCAGGACCTGACCAGGTTGGCGACGACCACGTCCGCCCGACTCCCGGCGCGGCATATGGCGAAAGCCCGTCGCGATGGCAAGGGCTGGGTTATTCCAACCCGGTCCGCTGTGCCTTAGATACGAATTCCAGTGCGGCGCGGGCCGTTTCCGCAATGGCCGCATCTGCCGCCTTGCCGTCCACCTTCGGACGATCGAGATAGATGGCGAGCAGATATTCCTCACCCGATGGAGCTTTCACCAACGCCACATCATTATAGGCAGTGCCGCAACTTCCCGTCTTGCTGCCCGAAGTCCAGCCCTTGGGCAGACCGGCCTTGATCCGCTTGTCGCCAGTCGTGCTGCCGTTCAGCCAGGTTCGAAGACGCTCTGCGCTTTCGGGCTTCATGTCCCGGAAGATCAGACGCGCGATCAAACCAGCCATAGCGGCTGGACTTGTAGTGTCGCGAACGTCACCCTCCATATTCTCGTTGAGCAAGGGCTCTGTACGATCCAGACGCGTGACCGTGTCCCCATGTGCGCGGATGAAGGCGGTGAGGCCTTCCGGCCCGCCGATCATCGGCAGCAGCAGATTCGCCGCGCTGTTGTCGCTGACTTCCACCGCGGCTTTGGCCAGCTCCGCCATGGAGAGGCGACCGCGCTTGCGGTTGGCCTTCACGACTGGCGCGTGATCCAGGATGTCCGCGTCGGTGAAGGCGACTTGTCCCTCCAGCCCAAACCGTCCGGCATCGGCGCCCATCAACACAGCCGCTGCCAGTGGCGCCTTGAATGTGGAACACATGGCGAAGCGTTCATCCCGATTGAAGCCGAGGAGCAGGGCGCCCTTGCTATCGACCAGCGCTACACCGAGACGCCCCCCGGTCTCCTTTTCGATCTCTCGCGGGTTGCGCACGGACTTCATGACCGATTCGCCGATCGTGTAGCGCGGAGCGGCAGGGAGCAGCGACTGGCGAGCGCCATCCTGTTGCGCGCTGGCTGATCCTGCGAGCGAGATGATCGCCAATATGGCGGCACTGATGCAGGCGCGCATCCGTTACATGCCCTGCATATTGTACGATTCGCCTGGAATGCGGACAGTTAGCCCATCAAGCTTGTCCTCCAATATGATCTGGCAGGACAGACGGCTGGTCCGCGTGGCGGCGGCTGCGAGATCCAGCATATCTTCTTCCGCTTCGCTTGCAGGGGTCAGCTTGGGAAAGTCTGCCGCCTCCACGATCACATGGCAGGTCGAGCAGGCCATCTGCCCTTCGCAGGTTCCTTCCAGCGGCTGGCCTGCCGCCTGGGCCACTTCCAGCAAAACCGAACCGGCGGCGGCATCAACCTCCCGCCGATCTTCACCATCCGCGCTGACGAATGTGACCCTGACCATGATTGCGGCTTCCCTTGTCTACGGCGCCGCTTGTACGGCTGCCGCCTCGTTCATCATCTTTGCGGCACTCTCCAGTTCGGCCAGCGTCGTGTATCGGCCAAAACCGATCCGCACCGATCCACGCGCCGCCCGGTCCGACAATCCGATGGCGCGCAAGACATGGCTTGGCCGTCCGGAGCCGCTCGCGCAAGCACTTCCCAATGAAAATGCGACATTGCGGCAGTCCGACAACAGGCGCGCGCCATCGACGCCATCGCGGCGGATGTTGAGGTTGCCGTGATAGCGGGCTTCAGCGCTGCCGTTCAGGGTCCAGTCGTCGAACAGGACGCGCGCTTTATCCCAAAGCGCGTCTATATGAACTCGGTCTTGGGCGGCTCTTTCGCGCATCAGCCCGGCAGCGACGCCAAACCCGGTGCATAGGGCAGGCGACAGCGTACCGGAGCGCAAGCCCGCTTCTTGCCCACCGCCATATATTATGGGGTCCAGCCTGATGCCTTCCCGCAACCAGAGCGCTCCCACGCCCTTGGGCCCGTGGATCTTGTGCGCGCTGATGGCGACCATGTCGCAATTGCCGGGGATGGGAACGCGGCCATAGCCTTGCACGGCATCGCACAGGAAAAGCGCGCCCGCGCGATGGGCAAGATCGGCCAGTTCTTCGATGGGCTGCACCACGCCGATTTCATTGTTCACCAGCATGGCGGCTACCAGGGACACGCCGGGCGTGATGGCGGCCCGCGCGGAACCCAGGTCTACAAGGCCGTCGCTGCCAACCGGTAGCAGCTTGATAGAGCGGCCCTTCGCCCCGAGAGCAGCACCCGTGTCGAGAACCGCAGCATGTTCCGTGGCCAAGGTCACGATCCCCCCGGACGATATGCCGGAGATCGCGATGTTGAGCGCTTCTGTAGCACCCGACGTGAAGATCAGTCTTCCACCTTCGGGCAGCAGGCTGACGATCTGCTCGCGGGCGAGTTCCACTTGCGCCGCCGCAGCCCTGCCCAGACGATGAGCGCTGTGCGGATTGGCAAACTGGTCGCGCAGAAGCGGGACCATGGCATCGAAGACCTCGGGTGCCAGAGGCGTAGTCGCTTGATAGTCGAGATAGATGGTCACACCCGCCTGCTCGCGATCTTCAACCACTGTTCCAGGAAGCGATCGATATCGGAGTCGCTTGTGGCCGGGCCAAAGCTAACCCTTATGACTTCACCGGCCGCGCCATCATCCCAGCCCATGGCATGGAGGACGTGGCTGGTCTTAAGCGATCCGGAAGAGCAAGCGCTGCCCGCCGAGACGGAGATTCCGGCGAGGTCGAACTGGATCAGCTGAGCGCGAGCGGACACGCCGGGCATGCGGTAACTGGCGATCGCCGGACTGCGCCGAGCGGCTCGCGCGACGATTTCGCCGCCTGCTTCTTCGATCGCATGGTCCAGTCGCTGCCGGAGTGAGGCAGCAGCAGGAAGCCAGTTCGGCCGATGCTCCAAAGCCGCCGTCATGGCGAGGACAGCGGGAACGTTCTCCGTACCCGCCCGGTATCCCTGCTCCTGCCCGCCGCTGGGTTGAAGGAGCGCCAAGTCACGCACGAGCAGCGCGCCTATGCCCGGAGGCCCACCGAATTTATGCGCACTGATGGCGATCATGTCGGCATCGGGGAGCGGAAGCTTGCCGGCACTTTGCGCGCAGTCGGCGAACAGGATTGCTCCATCGCGGTTTAATTCATCGAGCGGCTGGATCACGCCTGTTTCGTTGTTGACGTGCTGGATGGCAAGGATCGTGTCGTTTCCATGAGATGCCGAAGCCAAAGCAATCAAGCCGTCTGGCTCAACTTTCAGGCGTTCCGCGCCAGATGTGACGCGTAGAACCGAATCATGTTCTACCGGCGACGTGACGATGTGGGACGCCTTCGCCCTCGTCAGGCCTATGGCGATCGCCTCGCTCGCTCCGGAAGTGAACAATATGTGGCCATTCCAGTCCAGAGCGGCAGCGATACGCGACCTGGCCTCCTCAAGCGCCGCGCGGGCTGCGCGTCCTTCGGCATGGGGGCTGGACGGATTGGCCCATCGCTCCATCGCCTCGGCCATGGCGGCTTTCGCTTGGCGCAACATGGGCGTCGTCGCTGCGTGGTCCAGATAAAGGCGAGCGAGGGCCACGAGGCGATGATACTCATTGATTGCGGAAATGGCGACGACTTCTATATAGGCGGTCTGCCGCGCAACGCCAGCATTGGCTGTCGCGCGCCCGCATCCAACCGCCGGCCTCCTTCATTCGGGTGGCGGCCAGAACCATAACAGGTGCCATGCCCGACGTTATTTTCCCCGGACCCGAAGGCCGTCTCGAAGGCCGTTTCAGCCCCCCGCCGCGCCCGCGCGCACCGGTCGCGATGATCCTGCATCCGCATCCGCAGGGTGGCGGCACGATGAACGACCGCATCACACAAGCTCTTTACAAGACGTTCGTAAAGCGCGGATTCGCGGTGCTCCGCTTCAATTTCCGTGGCGTCGGCCGAAGCCAGGGGACGTTCGACAATGGGATCGGTGAACTGAGCGACGCCGCCGCAGCGCTTGATTGGGTACAGAGCTTCCACCCCGAAGCGCAGACGACCTGGATCGCCGGCTTCTCCTTCGGCGCATGGATCGGCATGCAGCTGTTGATGCGCCGTCCGGAAATCCGGGGCTTCATCTCGGTCGCTCCGCCCGCGAACATGTATGACTTCTCGTTCCTTGCTCCCTGCCCCGCTTCGGGCATCATCGTGCAGGGAACGGCGGATGAGGTGGTGACGGCAAGCGCCGTGCAAAAGCTGGTCGACAAGCTGCGCACACAAAAGGGCATCACCATCCATCATGACGAAATCCGTGGCGCAAACCACTTTTTCGAGCATGAGTTGGATCAGCTGATGAAGTCGGTCGATAATTATCTCGATATGCGGCTGGCGCCCGACTCGCCGATCCGTTGAGCCAGCTATGATGTTTGTGAAGGGCCGCGGTTGTAACGCGGCCCTTTGCTGATTCTGGAGGCAGTCGGGATCGACCGATATGGCATCAAGAAAATATGTCTTGGCCTGCATCCCGGCCGCGACTAGCGGCGGCGGGCGATGAGTGAAGCGAAGAACAACGACGTTCGTCTGATCTGGAGCCGCTATTACAGCGCCTTTATCCCTGCGCCCGCAGGCCCCGGCTTCTTCGACCGGTTGAAGGCGGCAAGTGGGGCGATCGGCGGGATCGCGATTACAGGCTTGTTGTGCGGCTTGATGCTGGGCAACGGCATCGCCCATCCCTTGCTGGTGGCGCCCATGGGCGCATCGGCGGTGTTGCTGTTTGCAGTTCCTGCCAGCCCTCTTGCCCAGCCATGGCCAGTGTTTGGCGGCAACGTCGTATCCGCGCTGATTGGCATTACCGTGGCGAAGTTGATCCCCGACCCAACCGTCGCCGCCGCTCTGGCGGTGGGGTGCGCCATTGGTGGCATGTCCCTGCTCCGCTGCCTCCATCCCCCGGGCGGCGCCGTGGCGCTCTCGGCCGTATTGGGCGCGATGAATGGCGCGCCGAGCTATATGTTTGCTTTCGTACCGGTGGGGCTGAACACCGCCTTGCTCGTGGCGATCGCAATCCTGTTCCACCGTGTCGCGGGTCACAGCTACCCCCATGTTCCGCCCAAGGCTCCGAACGCGCATGGAACCAGTGACCCGACGCCTTTGCTGAGAACGCCGCCTTCCGAGCAGGATGTCGAGGAAGCGTTGCAAGCCTATGGCGATATGCTCGACGTCGATGCAGCTGACTTGCAAGTCGTTCTGCACGATGCGGAGGTCCGGGCAGCTGAACGCAGCCATACCTCGCTGACTTGCGGCGAGATCATGTCGCGGGACATTGTTTCGGTTCGTGCTGGGCAGCCCATCACCGAAGCGGCCGCACTGCTCCAGGAGCGGCGGCTACTGTCCATGCCCGTGCTGGATGACGAGGCGCGCGTCCGGGGCGTACTTGGTCTGCTCGATCTGGCGCGCGCAGGACAAACGGCTGGCGACATAGCATCCGATCCATTGCTGGTATCAGAGCAGACGCCCGTATCGCAATTGCTCCGTCCGCTGACGAGCGGATTGACGCATGAAGCCATTGTTGTCGGCCATGACGGCGAGCTGCGCGGGATGGTGACGCAAACGGACCTTCTCGCCGCAATGGCGCTCCGCGCCTGATCAGTTGGCCTGACGTTTCAGCATTGGCACGTCAGGCCCCGGAATTGCAGAGATGGCGACATTGGCGAACATCACCAGCCCGGCTATGATCATCAGAATGCCGCGCTTGCGGTCGCCCTTCTTCACCACGGCGTACATGCCGCCGCCCGTGAGGAGTAATCCCGCGAGCATGAGTATGGATAATATCGTCGCTGCCATGAAGCAGGCCATAAGCGGCCAGCTGGACTGTGGCAATTGGGCGGCTCTGCCCCTAAGAGGCGCGGGAAACGAATCACCCTTTGCGTGACTGGACAACTTAACCGTGAAAATCGCTCTCGCTTCCGATCATGCCGCCGTTGATCTGAAGGCGGAACTTGCCGATTGGCTGCGCGCTGAGGGCCATGAGATTGACGACCTCGGGCCCGCGACGGCCGACCGGGTCGACTATCCGGACTTCGGCTACAAGCTCGCCAATGCTGTTGCGTCCGGCGCGGCAGAGCGCGGTATTGCGCTGTGTGGCTCCGGCGTCGGCATTTCGATCGCGGTGAACCGTAATCCTGCCTGCCGCTGCGCGCTGGTGTCCGAGCCGCTGTCCGCCGCCTTGTCGCGTGAGCATAATGACGCGAACGTCCTAGCACTGGGCGCTCGCCTGACCGGCGTGGATATGGCCAAAGCCTGCGTCACCGCCTTTCTTTCAACCGAATTCGGCGGTGGCCGCCATAGTGGCCGTGTCGAAAAACTCTCCCAGCCCGCGCTTTAAGGAGCCAGCCCTATGAGCACCGCCCCCCTCGCCCAGCCCGACCTGTCCGATATCCGTGCGGAAGGCTATTTCACGCGCAGCCTGGCCGATGCCGATCCAGCGGTTTTTGCTGGCGTCACCAGCGAACTGAAGCGCGAGCAGAACCAGATCGAGCTGATCGCTTCGGAAAACATCGTTTCGAAAGCGGTGCTGGAAGCACAGGGTTCGGTCTTCACCAACAAATATGCCGAGGGCTATCCGGGCAAGCGCTATTATCAAGGCTGCGCGCCGTCCGATGAAGTCGAGCAGCTGGCAATCGATCGTGCAAAGCAGATCTTCAACTGCGGCTTCGTCAATGTGCAACCCCATTCGGGCGCGCAGGCGAACGGCGCGGTGATGCTGGCGCTGACCAAGCCGGGTGACACGATCATGGGCCTGTCGCTCGACGCCGGCGGTCACCTGACCCATGGAGCGAAGCCCGCGCTGTCGGGCAAATGGTATAACGCCGTGCAGTACGGCGTGCGCGAAGACACGCACCTTATCGATTATGACGCTCTCGAAGCGCAGGCGATCGAGGCCAAGCCGACGCTGATCATCGCGGGCGGATCGGCCTATCCGCGTCACCTGGACTTCGCGCGCTTCCGTGCGATTGCTGACAAGGTCGGCGCGCTGCTGATGGTCGACATGGCGCACTTTGCGGGCCTCGTCGCCGGTGGCGCGCACCCGACGCCCTTCGGTTTCGCCGACGTCGTGACCACCACCACGCACAAGACCCTACGTGGTCCGCGCGGCGGCATGATCCTGACCAATGACGAAGCCATTGCGAAGAAGATCAACTCGGCGGTTTTCCCAGGCCTGCAGGGTGGGCCGCTGATGCATGTCATCGCAGCGAAGGCGGTCGCTTTCGGCGAAGCGCTGCGCCCCGAGTTCAAGACCTATGCGCAGGCGATCGTCACAAATGCGAAGGCGCTCGCCGCCAAGCTGGAGCAGCGCGGGCTCGCCGTCATTTCGGGCGGCACCGACACGCACCTCGCGCTCATAGACCTGCGCCCCTATGGCATCTCGGGCAAGGATGCCGATGAGGCGCTAGAGCGCAGCTTCATCACCTGCAACAAGAATGGCGTGCCGGGTGACCCGCTGCCGCCGACCAAGACCAGCGGCATTCGCGTGGGTTCGCCAGCGGGCACGACGCGCGGCTTTGGCGTTGCCGAGTTCGAGGCGATCGGCGACATGATCGCCGATGTTCTGGAAGGGCTGCGCGACCATGGCGAGCATGGCGACGCGGCGGTGGAAGCCAATGTTCGGGATCGCGTATCGGCGCTCTGCGCACGCTTCCCGATCTACGAAGGCTGATAGCTTCCGTCGCTATCAGGGGTGGTCGAGGCGCAGCGGCTGTGCCATCTCGTGTCTCGACTCATCCGGAAACGAACGGAGCTTATTGCTGAATGCGTTGCCCCTTCTGTGCTCATGACGACAGTCAGGTAAAGGACAGCCGCCCCACCGAAGATGGCGCAGCCATTCGCCGCAGACGACAGTGCGAAACTTGTGGAGCCCGTTTCACCACGTTCGAACGAATCCAGTTGCGCGACATCTGGGTAGTGAAAAGCGAAGGCCGCAAGGAAGCGTTCGATCGCGACAAGCTGGCGCGGTCGATCGATATCGCTTGCCGCAAACGGCAAATCGATCCGAGCAGGCTGGAAAAGCTGATCTCCGGTATTCAGCGGCAGCTGGAAACCAGCGGGGAAGGCGAAGTCCCCGCGCGCGCGATTGGCGAGATGGTGATGGAAGGCCTCAAGCGGCTCGACAGCGTTGCCTATATCCGCTTCGCCAGCGTGTATAAGGATTTCACCGACGCGCGGGATTTCGAAGATTTTGCGGGGTCGGTGAAGGAGGTTGGCAGTGAGTGAGGACTGTCTAGGGCAACCGGAATGAATGCTGCTCCTCCCTCCACACGCCCGATCATAGTCCTTGTCCGTCCGCAGCTAGGCGAGAATATCGGCAAGGCCGCGCGGGCCATGCTCAATTTCGGGCTGACCGACATGCGTCTGGTCAGCCCCCGCGATGGCTGGCCCAATCCTGATGCTGGTCCTTCGGCCGCGGGCGCGGATGTCGTGCTCGACAAGGCGGAAGTGTTTGAGACGCTTGCCGATGCGGTGGCTGATTGCGCGCATGTCTATGCAACGACTGTGCGCAAACGCGGCGTGACCAAGCCCGTAGTAACGCCGGAAGAAGCAGCGCGCGAAGTGCATCAGGCGAGCGGACGATGCGCCTTCGTCTTTGGGCCGGAGCGGTCTGGCCTGCAAACGGAGGATGTTGCGCTCGCTCGCAAGATCCTGACGGTGCCCATCAATCCGGAATTCGGGTCGCTGAACCTTGCCCAGGCAGTGATATTATGCGCTTATGAATGGTCGAAGCAGGCCGCGCTGGAGCAGCCGACCGTGACCGATCTGGGCGAACCTGCTCCGCAGGCAGAGCTTGAAGGCATGATCGGGCAGTTCGAAACCTTGCTGGAGAATGCGGGCTATTTCTTCCCGCCAGATCGCGCTCCTGCGACCAAGCGCACTCTTCGCAATCTGTTGACCAAGCCGGGCTGGAACCATCTGGAGGTACGAACGCTGCGCGGCGTGCTGTCGGCACTGGCCAACCCGCGCGCGCGTTAGACCTTGATGCGGTCGAATTCTTCCATTTCGTACGCGATCGAAGCTTCGACCAAATGATCCCAAAAATTGGCGATCATCTCGCCGGGCAGGCCCAGCTGTTCTGCCTCCTTCCTGGCGTTGGCGATAACCTCGGCCTTGCGCGCTTCGTCACGGACAGCCCCTCGATCCTGTTTGATGCGGGCGGCGGCGCGCATGTGGGCGAAGCGTTGGGCAAGCAGTGCGACGATCTGGCGGTCGAGATTGTCGACGCCCGCGCGAACCTGCTCCATGGTCGAATAGCTTTCCGGGTTCATGGCGCTACCGATTAGGCCGCCGTCCCGCCCCTGTCGAGGGTTGACATGATCCCGCCCCTTCTCCATAGGCGCGCCTTCGCGATTGGCCCTGCATCCCGGTGAAGCAGTGGCCCTGCCCCTTCATGGCAAGCAGGCGAGGACCGGGAATAACGTTGTTAGCAGTTGTAAGGAATTATCATGTCGAAGCGTTCCAGCGCGAAGTATAAACTCGACCGCCGCATGGGCGAGAACATCTGGGGTCGCCCGAAGAGCCCGGTCAACAAGCGCGAATATGGTCCCGGTCAGCACGGTCAGCGCCGCAAGGGCAAGATGTCCGATTACGGCATCCAGCTCAAGGCGAAGCAGAAGCTGAAGGGCTATTATGGCGACATCACGGAAAAGCAGTTCAAGAAGAACTATACCGAAGCCGCACGGATGAAGGGTGACACCGGCCAGAACCTGATCGGTCTGCTGGAGCGCCGCCTGGACGCAGTGGTTTATCGCGCAAAGTTCACGCCCACCATCTGGTCGGCCCGTCAGCTGGTGTCGCACGGTCACGTTTATGTGAACGGCGTCAAGTGCAACATCGCGAGCCGTCTGGTGAAGCCGGGCGACGAAATCACCTTGGGCAAGAAGGCGCAGGAAATGGCGCTCGTTCTGGAAGCGCAGAGCCTGCCCGAGCGCGACATCCCTGACTATGTGTCGCCCGATGGCGCTGCCAAGGTCACCTATGTCCGCGTTCCGACGCTGGACGAAGTGCCCTATCCGGTGAAGATGGAACCCAATCTGGTCGTCGAATTCTATTCGCGCTGATCAGTTCACGAGCTTTTCGTACGGAAAGGCGGTCCTTCGGGGCCGCCTTTTTTGTTTGTCCAACAAGCCTTGCCGGACCGAGGGGGTACTGGCAGAACCACGGCATTCCTTATCCTTCAAGGCTATTGCCATGCGCCTGCTTCCTTCGACTTTGCTGATCGCTCTCCTCACCAGCAGTGCTGCGATGGCAGCACCTTCCGGCATCAGCCCGTCGATCGAAACCATGAAGGAGGTGGTGAAAGAAATTTCCTCGGATGCTTATGAAGGGCGCGCGCCCGGGACGGCGGGTGAGGAGAAGACGCTTTCCTATCTGGTGCAGCGCTTTGCGGCGCTGGGGCTGAAGCCCGGCAATAAAGGCAGCTGGTTCCAGGACGTCCCCCTGGTGGAGATCGCCGCCAAGGATGTTTCGCCTTTGCGCTTCACTGGCGGCAAGGCGCCGGTATCCGCCGAATATGGCTCTCAAATGGTGATCGCGACCTATCGCACCGCTCAACCACATGTCGAGGTGCAGGATAGTCCGGTCGTCTTCGTGGGCTATGGGATCAACGCGCCCGAGAAGAAGTGGAATGATTATGCCGGTGTGGACGTGCGCGGCAAGACGGTCATCATCCTGGTCAATGATCCCGATTACCAGACCCCTGGCCTGAGCGGCCCATTCAACGGGCGCGCCATGACCTATTATGGCCGCTGGACCTACAAGTTCGAAGAAGCCGCGCGCCAGGGTGCGGCGGCGGCGATCATCGTCCATGACACGGTGCCCGCCGCCTATGGCTGGAACGTGGTGCAGTCGAGCTGGACCGGCGCACAGCATGTGGCCGACAATGGGGATGGCAATGCGAAGCAATCGGCCGCCATCGGATGGGTGCAGAAAGACAAGGCTGCGGCGCTGCTGGCAGGCGCGGGCCTTAACCTGAATAGCCTGAGCGCGGCGGCGAAGAAGCGCGGGTTCAAGGCAGTGCCGCTGAAAGGCGTCAAGGCGAATGTCTCGTTCGACAACATCGTCCGAAAGCATCAGTCGAAGAATGTCGTCGCGTTGCTGCCCGGCAAAACGAGGCCGGACGAATATGTGCTTTACGCGGCGCACTGGGACCATCTGGGCCGCTGCGAAGCCGCGCCGGATGGAGACGATATCTGCAACGGCGCGATCGACAATGCTACTGGCACGGCGGCCCTGGTCGCGCTGGCGGAAGCCAATGTGAAAGCGGGCCCGGCGGCACGCAGCCAGGTGTTCCTTGCGGTGACAGCAGAAGAGTCCGGGCTTTTGGGATCGGCCTATTATGGCAATCATCCGGTCTTCCCGCTTGGCCAAACCGTGGGCGGCGTCAACATGGACGCCCTCGGTATGGCGGGGCGCGCGAAGAACGTCGTCGTGATCGGCAAGGGCAAGTCGCAGCTGGACGCATATCTGGATCGCGCCTTGGCCGCGCAGAAGCGCGTTGCGAGCCTGGAGCCCACGCCGGAAAAAGGCTTCTATTACCGATCAGACCATTTCAGCTTCGCGAAACATGGCGTGCCCATGCTCTATTTCGAAGGCGGCCAGGATCTGGTGAGGGGCGGCCCCGCGGCCGGGGCGGCAGCCGCAAGGGAATATGAAGAACATCGCTACCATGGCCCGAAGGACGAATATGATCCCAAATGGGATTGGAGCGGCGTGAAGGACGACCTGAAGCTCTATTATGACGTCGGCAGAGCGCTGGCCGACACGACCGCTTGGCCCAACTGGACGCCCGGTGATGAATTCCGCGCGATCCGCGACAAGAGCCGGGCGGGCCGGTAGAAACCTTGGCACCTGTTGCGCAGAAGCATGCCAGGAGGCTCGTCATGGCTCGCTCAACGCCGTCCCATGATTGGACAGGCGTCCGTTAAGTTAATCATTTCCCTTACGGAAACTTGGCCTCTATCCCTGACCTGCCGACGATTCGGCAACGTAACGATAATAAGATTGGGGATGGGTCGTGGAAGTTAACAAGGCTGTTACAATCTTGCATGTTGGCAAGTTGGTGACGGCGCGGAGAGAATGCCTCTGCGTCGTCCATTCTCTGTCGCCGCGTGAGGCACTGGTGCGGACCAGTGTGCCAATGACGGCGGGCGAGAGCGTCACCCTGGGCCTGCGCAACGGATTTTCCGTTCCGGCGGTCGTGGGCATGAATATAGGTGAACATATTTCGCTGCTGTTCGAAGAGCATATCGCCATTTCGACCATAATCGCGGAACAGAGGAACGGCCGTAGCGAACGCGAAGCTGTCCGGCTGAACATCTTCACCCCTGTCACGGTTGCTACGGGAACCGGCATGCAGGCATGCATGATGCAGGACATATCCCTGTTCGGCGTAAAGCTATTGGACGAGTCCGGCGAACTGCGCGAAAATATGCAGGTCCAATTGATCATCGAAGGTCTGGGCAAGCGGGACGCCACGGTGCGCTGGCGTGAGGACGCTTATGTCGGATTGAGTTTCGAAGTGGCGCTGGGATTCAAGTTGCTCGACGAGTGGACGGCGCAGATAACGACCTGATGGCGCGGCGAATTGGCGCTGTAACGCAAGCCGCAATGCTGTAGAGCGCGGCAAGCAACGCCGTACCAGCAGGAGAAAGCCGATGACATTCCAGATGCCTGCCGAATGGGCGCCGCATGAATGGACCTGGATCGGCTTTCCCACCTTTCCCGAAGAGTGGCCTGGCGCGTTCGACGCGGCACGCGAGCAGGTCGCCGCCTTTGCCAAGGCGCTCCGCGCGGAGGGGAAAGGTGAAGAGGTCCGGCTGGTCTGCGCCAATGATGGTGATGCGGAGATAGCGCGCTCGCTCGCTGGCCCGGACGTGACCATCGTCACGCAGAAGCTGGGTGACGTCTGGCTGCGGGATACCGCCCCGATCGCGGTCATGCGTGGGCATGAACGCGCCTTGGTGGATTTCGGGTTCAATGGCTGGGGCGGTAAATATCAGATGCCGGGCGATGAGGATATCGGGGCGCGATTGGCCGCGACGACGGGATTGCCGACCTCCTCGCAACATTGGATTTTCGAAGGCGGCGCGATCGATACCGATGGCACCGGATTATTCGTCACGACCGAGCAATGCCTGCTCAATCCCAACCGCAATCCGGATCTTGATCGTGGCAAGATCGAAACGCTGCTGGCGGGGTCACTGGGCCTGTCCGAAATGCTGTGGCTGGGCGATGGTCTGCTCAACGACCATACGGACGGCCATGTGGATAATCTTGCGCGCTTTATTGCGCCAGGCCTGCTGGCGCTGCCGGAAGCAAGCACGGATGATGACCCCAATGCGGCCATCTATGCGGACGCGCGCGCAAGGGCCAAGGCGTTCGGCCTGGAAGTGGCGTCAATCCCCTCCCCCGGCCGTGTACTGGTGGATGGCGAGGTGATCCCTGCAAGCTACATGAACTTCTACATCGGCAACGCTGCGGTCATCGTGCCCATCTATGGCCAGCCCAATGACCAGGCGGCGCTCGATGCGCTCAAGCCCTTTTTCCCGGGGCGCGAGATAATAGGTCTCCGGAGCGATGCGATATTGTCGGGCGGCGGCAGTTTCCATTGTTGCAGCCAGCAAATGCCCTTGCCGGGACAATAAAATCGAAGGGAGCTTCCTTGACCGGTGCGGAGGTTGCACTCCGCCAATCCTGCTCTATCTCCCAACCTCATACCGCCCGGTTGGGCATTCGCCTCTAGGACTTTCGAGGATATGACCAAAGTCACCGTTGCCGCGCTTCAGCTCGCCTTTTCAGACGATGTGGACGACAATGTCGCCATGGTGGCCGACCATGTGGTGAAGGCGGCGGCTCGAGGCGCCAAGATCGTCCTGCCGCCCGAACTGTTCGAAGGTCACTATTTCTGCAAGGTCGAGGACGAGGCTCTGTTCGCCAACGCCAGGACGATCGACGAACATCCCGCCGTTTCCGAGATGCGCAAGGTGGCGAAGGCGGAGCGCGTCTACATTCCCACCAGTTTTTTCGAGAGGGATGGCCAGCATCATTACAATTCCCTCGCCATGATCGATGATGAGGGAGAGATCATGGGCCTGTATCGCAAGAGCCATATTCCGGATGGGCCGGGATATGAGGAAAAATATTATTTCCGTCCCGGCAATAGCGGGTTCAAGGTCTGGAAGACGCGTTACGGCACGATCGGCGTGGGCATCTGCTGGGACCAATGGTATCCGGAGGCAGCCCGGGTAATGGCACTGATGGGAGCGGAACTGCTCTTCTATCCTACCGCGATCGGATCGGAACCCTATGACGCGGATCTCGATACGAGCCGCATGTGGCGCCGCGCGATGATCGGCCATGCGGTGAGCAATTGCATGCCGGTGATCGCCGCCAACCGGATCGGCGAGGAAGACGGCCAGAAATTCTATGGTCACAGCTTCATCAGCGATGAATGGGGCGATTTCGTAGCAGAAGCTGACGCGCGGGATAATGGCGCGCTGGTGGCCACGCTTGATCTGGCGCAGGCGCGCAAGCATCGCGCGGGCATGGGCTTCTTCCGCGACCGGCGGCCGGAATTATACGGCCGGATCGCGCAGGATATCTAAGCTTGGGAGAATGATGCCATGACGGTTGCGCGCCATTATCTGATGCATGCCAGAGAAGGATCGGAGGCAGCATTGGAGAGCGCCCTTCGCGCACTGGCAGCAGCGGTACGGCCGCTGCCCGGATGTGAGGGCGTCGAGATGCTTCGCGACCTTGGCAATGAGCGCCGCTTCGTCTTCATCGAGCGCTGGGCGGATGTCGATGCGCACAAGGCCGCTGGTCCGATGCTGGACAAGCGGCTGTTCGAACCGATGATGGCGGCGCTGGATGGGCCGCCGGAGGGAGCATATCTCGACTATCTGGTAGGCTGAGGTCTGCGGCGTCAGGTTGAAAGTAACGCGATAGCCTTTTTGAAGACCGCTTCGAACATCTCGTTTGTCAGGCGGCCAGTCATGACGTTTCTCTTGGAACAATGATAGCTGTCGATGACTATCTTGCCGCTCGGCATGCGGTGTTCCGCCATGTGAGCAAAGCGCGCCTTGGGAAGTTTGCCGCCCAGCACCTTCACGACGGACTGATGGGCGACCTCACCCAGCGCGATGAATATCCGCGCATTGGGTAAGGCGTCGGCAGCCGACTTCAAGAATAGGCGGCAGTTGTGCGCTTCTTGCGGCAGGGGTTTGTTCTGCGGCGGAAGGCATTTTACGGCATTGAGGATGATGACGTCGCGCAGCGTCAGCTGATCGTCGGGCCGGGCCTCATAAGACCCCTCGGCAAGACCCGCCTTCAGCAATATGTTGAAAAGAAGGTCACCCGCAAAATCGCCGGTAAATGCCCGCCCGGTTCTGTTGGCCCCCTGCTTGCCCGGCGCCAGTCCCACGACCGCGATGCGGCCAAGCGGATCGCCAAATGCGGGGACAGGCGCATTCCACCAGTCGGGATGCTCGGCCCGGCATTCCTGACGCAAGGCGGCCAAGCGGGGGCAGAGCGGACAATCCAGCGGCGCTTCCGCATCGGCTATGGGGCTTTGCAGCGTCATGTGCAGCGGTTAGGCGCAGTCACATGGTCAAGACAAGCACTCTTCATCGCTATGCGCTTGCGCTCGGTTCGAACCGGCCATTGTCGGCAAAGCGGACGCCAAGAGCCATCGTGCAGGAGGCCGCCAGCAGATTGGGCGAGATCGGCCGGATTGTGGCGACGGGACCGATATTGACGACCGAGCCGATCGGCCCCTCCCTGCGGGAATATGCGAACAGCGCGCTGCTGATCGAAAGCAGGCTGACCCCGCCAGACATGTTGCGGGCACTCAAGGCGATCGAAGCTGACCTGGGCAGGCGGAGGCACCGCCGCTGGGGCGCCCGCACCATCGATATCGACATCATCCTCTGGTCAGGGGGACGCTGGTCGATCAGGTGGCTTCACATTCCGCACCGGGCTTTCCGCACGCGCGATTTCGTATTGTCGCCGCTCATGACCATCGCGCCGCAGTGGTCCGATCCGCTTTCGGGCCTTTCCATCCGGCATCTTCATGCACGCTTGCGAAAAGCTGCGCCTTTGCCGCGTCCTAGAGGTTGACCAGCCGCATCACCGCCTCTAGTGCGTGCGGACCTCGTGACGGAGGGCCCTTAGCTCAGTCGGTAGAGCAACTGACTTTTAATCAGTAGGTCGCTGGTTCGAATCCAGCAGGGCTCACCACCTTCCACCGGCAGCTGAATGCTGCATGGGTCGGTGGAAAGCAGTGAACCGCGCATATCCGCAGTTTCAGACGCCTGTGATGCGTATGCCCGAACCCGGCACCTTATATTTGCGATTGAGTGCGATGAGGACGGAGGTAAGCCCCTCCGCGACCACCGAATTGCAAAGCGGGCCAGCGTTCCAGGCGCGCAGGCCGATTTCCTGCGCCAATGCCACCACCTGATCGGCAGCGTCCGTGTCGTCGGCGCAAACCAGTACGTCGCATTCGACATCTTCGTCCAGCTTGGTCAGGTGATGAGCACTGATATTCTGGAAGGCAGATACGACGCGAACGCCCTCGCCCAGCATCTTCTGCACCGCTTCCACAGCGGATCCACCATTGGGAAGCTGGACCCGGCTGACCTTTGGCGGCACGAGTGGCACGGTCACGTCGATCAGGATCTTGCCTTCAAGCGCGCCAGCGACTTCTTGCACGGTGGACTGCTGCGCGGCGTAGGGTACGGCGAGGACGATGATCTCACCCTGTGCAGCGGCTTCAGCATTCGCCGCCCCGGTTACGTTGTTGCCCCCGAGCAGCTCATTCATTTGCGCGGCGGCTTCCCTGGCACGTTCGGCTGTACGGCTGCCGATAACCACCTTATGACCCTTGTGCGCCCAGCGGAGCGCGAGCCCGCCACCTTCCTTGCCGGTTCCGCCGAGGACGGCGATGGTCGCCAGTTGCTCATTCTGCATCAGCTATACTCTCCTGTTCATGACGATGCGGGGATGCATCTTGTGATCTTCGCCGGCGCTCGCCTGCGGTCCGTTTGGAGTTGCCGTAGCGTGGAGAAGGTGCAGAGAAAAGCCTGGTTAGGGCTAGGCGCGCTGCGAACGGCAGGTCGGTCAAGCGCTTACGCCGCCATAGCCTTGTCCGCATGAGGCACGGGTATGGCCTGAGCGCCGCGCTCGGCAATCGCCTTGAGCAACGTCTCCACTTCCTTTCGCGCATTGCCTTTCAGGGCACCGGCGACACAGCCCAGATAGCTGCTGACGAGCCGGGCCGTCACCTGATCATCGGCGATGCGGGCTTGGGCCCATTCGTTGATCGTCGCGAACTCGAACCGCACCAGATCATCGACCAGCTGATCGACATCGACCCATGGCTGGAGCTGCTTTTTCGCCGCGAGAAGCTCGATCCACCGACGATTATGGTGGACGGCAGGCGCATGGATGGCGCTCCATATGTCCGGATCGACGTCGGAGCTGAAATAGAGCGACATGACGGCCTTGACGTAATTCCGCAGTTTCCGGTTACGCTGAAGGATGGAGATCATGCGCTCGATATTATGTTCCATCGTGCCGGGCGGGTTGATGTAGGAGAGCTTGCTGACATATTCGTCGAAATATTCCTGGATTGCCGCCGCGATCATCCGTTCACGGGTCTGAAAAGCATTGTAGAGGGTCCGTTTGGCGACCCCGGCGCGGTGGCCGATCTCATTCATGCTGAAGGCCGTGATGCCCTGCTCAGCGATCAGCTTTCGCGTCTCCGCCAAGATCCGCTTGCGTCGTTCGATGATGGCTGGGCTCGAATAAATTTGTGGCCGGTCGCCTACATCATTCAACATCGGCTCTCCTTGCCGCTCAACAGCTTGTCGGTTCTGCACCTTAGCCGCAATGCATGCGAGTGCAAATTTCAAACTGGGGCTAAAGTTGATTTTGAGATTTGTATCAGCCGAAACGAGTGACGATCGCCCCCCGCACTGCGTCACGCAACTGTCGGCGGATCGGATAGACGTTGGAAGGCAAATGCTGCGTCATGAGCAATCCGATGATCTTCTCGCGCGGATCGATGAAGAAGAAGGTCGAGAACACCCCGCCCCAGAAATATTCTCCGGTTCTTAGATCAGTGGCGAAGCCAAGCCCGAAACCTATTCCGGCGTAGTCCGCCTCGCTGAACATGGAAGAAGAGTGTTGAGCAAGATCGCCTGCGCCCGGGAGATGATTGGCATGCATGGCAGCGACCGTCTCAGCCTTTAGCAAGCGGACTCCGTCCAATTCACCACCGCGCAAAAGCATGCGTGCAAACCGGTGATAATCATGCGCGGTCGAGATCAGACCTCCGCCGCCGGATCGGAACCTCAGATTTCGCCGCCATCCGCTTCGAGCGCCTCTATCATAGAGCGATAACCGCTCATCTGGTCCCAACTGCCAGGCGTCGGTCATCCGATCCACCTTGTCTTCGGGCAACTCGAAGAATGTGTCGCTCATCCCTAGCGGCTGGAAGATGTGTCGATCGAAGAAACTGGCGAGGTCGAGACTGCTCAACCTTTCGACGATCACGCCCAAGACGTCCGTTGCCACCGAATAATTCCAGCGTTCACCCGGAGAAAATTCCAGTGGCAGCTGCGAGAGGGCGGCGACGAAGTCTGCGGAACTGCGCTTCTGCTGAAATTCGTCCAGGCTAAGCCGGCGATATTCCGCATCGATCGCCGTCTGCCGTTGGAGGCCATAGGTAAGCCCCGAGGTATGACGCAGCAGATCGATCATGCGCATCGGCTGCTTCAGCGCCTCCCGACCCAAGCCGACGGAGAGATTTTCAAATTCGGGGAGGATGTTCGTTACCGGATCGTCGAGCGCGACCAATCCCTGCTCCACCAACATCATGAAGGCGACCGAAGTGATGGGCTTCGTCATCGATGCGATGCGGAACAGCGAGTCGGGCTGGAGGGGTTCTCCACCGGCGCGCGCGATGCCGCTGATATGGGACAGCAAAACCCGTTCTTCACGCGACACAAGCAGGCGCAAGTGGGGCAGCTTGCCCGCGGTCACATATTGAAGGTGCAGCGAGTTGGCGAGCTGTTCCAATCGGCCGGGGTCCATGCCCGCCGCTTTTGCTGCCGCCGCGTCAATCTGCGTCGTCGCCTGCATTCCGCCTCCAATATCCTGCCCCCTCCTGCCGCTAAAGCAGCTACAGGCCCAGGACAATGGCGGGAACCCTGTTCGTCAGGGATGGATGGCGAAGTCGAAAATCCGCGCAGAGCCTGTGCCGTTGCCCCACATGCCAGGGCCAGCACCCGCGCTGACCGAATAGATGAAGCCATATTCTCCCGAGGGAAGATCGGCCGACGGCGTTACCTTGAACACGCCCGGCGTCACTTGTTCATAGTCGAACGGGATGCGGTCCTTGTCCATCACCCCTGCCTTTGCTCCGGCCAGGTTCATGCTGCCGACGCGTGTTTCGCGCCGATCCTTCTTCACATCGAAGCGGATGAGGCTGAATTCATTGGGAGAGGTGATGGCGCTGGCAGGGCCCGATAGCCAGAGCGACGCGCCACCGGCCTGAGACAGACCGCGGGTCGCCTCATCGAAATAGAAATAGAAGGTCGGCCGCGCTCGGCCCGTGCGGACCCGCGCCGTGATGTTCGGAATGACTGCCTTGATGCTGAGAGAAGCGATACCGCCGGTGAAGGCATAGCCCAATATGCCGCCGGTCTTGCTCTGGTTCGAGGTGGTCGGATCAATCCGCACCATGCGGGCATCATTCGCCAGGTAAACGCCGGACGGATGCGGCACCAAGGGATTGGGTGAGTCCGCCGAGAATGCCGCCTTGGAAGATACCGCGCCTTGCGAGCCCGCATCGATCATCGCCGCGATCACCGGACCGGACACGCCACGCTTTTTCAATGTGATCAGATCGTCGGTAGATAAAGCGTAATGGGCGGCCGATGCCTTGATCTTCGCAATCACGGCATCATCACCCAACCCCGCCTGGACAAGGGACACGACCATGTCGTTGGTCAATGTCTCCGCCTCAACGGCCGACGGCGCGCCAGCGGCGAGCAGCACCAATCCCGCGAGGAAGCCGCCAGTCTTCATATGTCACCCCCTGTGGAGGGAAAGCGCCCCCGCTTTCACCTACCGGCAAGAGGTTTAGACAGCGGGCATCGCTTTAGGCAAGCGCCTTGCGGACCAGTTCATTGACGACCTGAGGATTTGCCTTGCCCTGCATGGCCTTCATCGTCTGACCGACGAAGAAGCCGAACAGCGCTTCCTTGCCCGCCCTGTACTGCTCGACCTTGTCACCATTATCAGCCAGCACCTTGGCGACCGCTGCTTCGATCGCGCCGGTGTCGCTGGTCTGCTTCAGGCCCTTTTCCTCGACGATCCGGGGCGCACACTCGCCGGTTTCGAGCATGATTTCGAACACCTGCTTGGCGATTGTTCCGCTGATCGTACCGTCGGCAACGAGGGCGAGCAGCTCCGCGCCCTCTTCCGGGCCGACGGGGCTATCTTCGAGGTTCTTGCCCAGACGATTGAGCGCACCATAAAGCTCCGACAGCAGCCAGTTGGCGGAGGCCTTGGCGACTTCGCCCTCGCTCTTCTTCTGGATGCGCGCGCCTTCGGCGAGCAGTGCTTCGAACCAGCGCGCCGTGTCGGCGTCAGCGGTCAGGGTTGCGGCATTATAGGCGGAAAGGCCCAGTTGCTCCTCATAACGGCGGCGCTTCGCGTCGGGCAGTTCGGGCAGCGACTGGCGGCATTCCTCCAGGAAGGCGTCGTCCAGCTCAAGCGGCAGCAAGTCGGGGTCCGGGAAATAGCGATAGTCATGCGCGTCTTCCTTCGACCGCATGGACCGCGTTTCATTCTTGTCCGGATCGTACAGGCGGGTTTCCTGCACTACCTTGCCACCGGCCTCCAGCACATCGACCTGACGATTGGCCTCATGCTCGACCACCGCCATAACGAAGCGGACCGAGTTCACATTCTTCGTCTCGGTACGGGTGCCGAATTCATGCCCCGGCTTGCGTACGGAGACATTGACGTCCGCACGCATCGAACCCTGATCCATATTGCCATCACAGGACCCGACATAGCGCAGGATCGTCCGCAGCTTCGACAGATAGGCTCCGGCCTCGGCAGGCGAGCGCATGTCGGGTTTCGACACGATTTCCATCAGCGCCACGCCAGAGCGGTTGAGGTCGACATAGGAGCGGGTCGGATGCTGATCATGCATCAACTTGCCCGCATCCTGCTCGACATGGATGCGTTCGATGCCGATCGTCTTCGTGCTGCTGTCGGGGTTCTTCTCGTCCAGCGTGATCTCGATCTGCCCCTCACCTACCAGCGGGTGATAAAGCTGGCTGATCTGATAGCCCTGCGGCAAGTCGGCGTAGAAATAGTTCTTGCGGTCGAAGCGCGACCATTTGTTGATTTTCGCGTCAATGGCCATGCCGGTGCGTACCGCCTGACGGATACACTCCCGATTGGGTACGGGAAGCATGCCCGGCATCGCCGCGTCGACCAGGCTTACCTGAGTATTCGGCTCCGCACCGAAAGCGGTCGCCGCGCCGGAAAAGAGCTTCGCCTGGCTCGTCACCTGCGCATGGACTTCGAGGCCGATCACGACCTCCCACTCGCCGGTTGCGCCCTGAATGCGATAGGTTGATTCAGTCATTTTCTACACCGCCATCCCAGCGAATTTTTCATGTCGTCGTCCCAGCGGAGGCTGGGATCTTTCCAACTGTCGTGCCACGCCGCCTGAGATCCCAGCTTGCGCTGGGATGACGACGACATGAGCTTACCACCACTTCTCCGGCCGGGCGGTGAAGCCCGCGCGCTCTTCGATAGCCAGGCCTGCGTTCAGCACGGTTTGTTCGTCGAGCGCTTTGCCGATGATCTGGAGCCCAAGCGGCAGCCCCTGCGCGTCCAGCCCGCCCGGAACTGCCATCGCCGGCAGCCCGGCCAAAGAAGCCGGCACGGTGAAGACGTCGTTCAAATACATGGCCAGCGGATCAGCCTGCTTCTCACCCAAGGCGAAGGAGGCGCTCGGTGCGGTCGGCGTCAGCAGCAGATCGCACTTTTCAAAAGCCTGCTCGAAGTCGCGCGCGATCAGCGCCCGAACCTTCTGCGCCTGCGTGTAATAGGCATCGTAGAAGCCCGCCGACAGCACATAGGTGCCGATCATGATGCGGCGCTTAACCTCTGGACCGAACCCGGCAGCGCGAGTGGCCGCATACATGTCCTGCAGCCCCGCGCCATCGGGCAGGTCGCGCTGGCCATAACGCACGCCGTCATAGCGGGCGAGGTTGGAGGAAGCCTCGGCAGGCGCGATGATATAGTAAGTCGGCAGCGCATATTTGCTATGCGGCAGCGACACTTCCACTATCTCGGCGCCCGCGTCCTTCAGCCATTCGATGCCGCGATCCCAAAGCGCCGCGATCTCTTCATTCAGGCCATCGGGGCGATATTCCTTGGGGATGCCGACCTTCTTGCCCTTGAGATCGCTCGAAAGATTAGCCTCCCACTGCGGCACGGCCAGATCGAGCGAGGTCGAATCCTTAGGATCGAAGCCCGCCATCGTTTCGAGCAGGATCGCATTGTCGCGCACCGTCCGCGCCATCGGCCCGGCCTGATCGAGCGAGCTTGCGAATGCCACGATGCCCCAGCGAGAGCAGCGGCCATAGGTCGGCTTGATGCCGCTGATGCCGGTGAAGGCGGCAGGCTGACGGATCGAGCCGCCCGTATCGGTCCCCGTCGCTGCAGGGCAAAGCCGGGCCGCGACAGCAGAAGACGAGCCGCCCGAAGAGCCACCTGGGGCCAGCGCGGCATTGTCGCCGCCACTGCGCCGCCAGGGCGAGATCACATTGCCGAAATAGCTGGTTTCGTTGGACGATCCCATCGCGAACTGGTCAAGGTTGAGCTTGCCCAGCATGCCCGCGCCCGCATCCCACAGCTTCTTCGAAACGGTGGACTCATAGGTCGGCTTGAAGCCTTCGAGCATGTGGCTCGCGGCCGTCGTCTGCACGCCTTCGGTGCAGAACAGGTCCTTCATGCCGATCGGTACGCCTGACAGCGGCTTCAGCGCTTCCCCCGCCGCTTTCGCCTTGTCAGCGGCGTCGGCCGCTTCCAGCGCCTTTTCCGGGGTCTCGACGATGAAGGCGTTCAGCGCCTTCGCGGCGGCGACATTGGCGTTGAATGCCTCCGCGACTTCACGCGCGGAAAAGTCACCAGAGCGAAAGCCGTCGCGGATTTCGGCGACCGTCAAATCTGTCAGATTGCTCATTATTCAATCACCTTCGGCACCGCGAAGAAGCCATGTTCTGCCTGTGGCGCGTTGGCCAGCACCCTGTCCCGGACATCGCCATCGGTCACGGCGTCGTCGCGCAGGCGCAGCTTGTTGGGGATGACGGCAGTCATCGGCTCCGCGCCGGCCACGTCCACCTCGCCCAATTGCTCCACCCAGCCGAGGATGTTGTTGAGTTCAGGCACCATGGCTTCGGCTTCGGCGTCAGTCACCGAAATGCGCGACAGGCTGGCGATCTTCTTTACGGTCTGAAGGTCTATCGACATGGCGCCGCCGCTACCACCCGCTCACGTCCGCTTCAAGTCCGCACTTGCGCGTGAGGATCGGCTGCGCCAGACAGGCGCCGCCCGACGCAGCCTATGGAGCCCTGCCGGCCGAAGGAGAGCAAAGCATTGGCCCGCAAGTTCCTCTATGTCGTCGCCAGCCTGATCGTGCTGGTTCTCGCGGCGCTGCTGGTCTATCGCATCTGGGGCATGGAACTGATCCGCGCGGTGATGGTGCCGCGCGAGGCCTTCACTCCCATCGCTCCGCTCCCGGCGAACGCCTATGAGGATGCGAAAATGTGGATATCCCGCCCGGATATCGGGCATGACAATCCCGCGTTGTGGAAACCGGCCGGGCAAAAGGATGAACCGATGCCGCAAAAGGCGGCGGTCTTTTTCATTCACCCCACGTCCTACATAACTGCTTTTAGCAGCGCGCACTGGAACATGCGGCTGGACGACAAGGATGCGTTGGCGACCGCCCGCCGGTTCGTGCAAGCGCAGGCGAGCGCCTTCAATGCGGTCGGCAATGTCTGGGTGCCGCGCTACCGGCAGGCGAATTACGGCGCATTCCTCACCGGCAAGCCCGCAGGTGAGCAGGCTTTGGCCGCCGCGCACAGAGACGTTTCCCAAGCTTTTGCCGCTTTCCTGAAGGCAAATCCGGCTGGTCCGATCATTCTCGCAGGGCATAGCCAGGGTTCGCGCCATTTGCTCCAGCTGCTCCATGACCAAGTGGCAGGCAAGCCGGTGGCTTCCCGTGTCGCTGCGGTCTACGCAGTGGGCTGGCCCGTCTCTGTGGAGGCTGACTTGCCCGCCCTCGGCCTGCCCGCATGTGCGCGGAGCGATCAGGCGCGCTGCATCCTCAGCTGGCAAAGCTATGCGGAGCCCGCTGATCCTTCGCCGATGATCGAGAGTTTTGAGCGCAAGGCCGGGTTCAACGGAAGGCCGCGCAAGGACACCCATATGCTCTGCACCAATCCTATAACAGGCACCTTCAACGGGGCTGCTCCGGCCAGCGCCAATCAAGGAACGCTGGACAGCCGAGAGGAAGGAAAGCCTCCCCGTCTGCTCAAGGGCGTCGTACCGGCGCGGTGCGAGAGCAGCGGCATATTGATGATCGGTGAGCCGATCGACATGGGGCCTTTCACCCTCCCCGGCAATAATTACCATGTCTACGACTATAGCCTCTTCTGGGGCGACGTGCGCGAAGACGCCCGCCGCCGCCTGGCGAATTTCGCAAAGTCGTGAGCGTGCTGCTTACCACCGATCGCGCGGCATTTCGTGAGGCCCTGCCCCAAGGCGGGCGATTGCTCGGCATGGATGTCGGCACGAAGACGATTGGCCTCGCGCTTTGCGACGCTGGCTGGTCGATCGCCAGTCCGGCCCACACGGTTTCGCGCGGCAAATTCAGCAAGGACAAGATAGCGCTGGCTGCCTTCATCGACCAGCAGCAGGTGAAGGGTGTCGTCATCGGCCTTCCCCTCAACCTCGACGGCAGCGAAAGCCCGCGCAGCCAGGCCAGCCGCGCCTTTGCGCGCAACATCGCCGACTTGAGGCTGCCGATACTGCTGTGGGACGAGCGATGGTCGACCCAGGCCGTCACCCGGACGCTGCTGGAGGCAGATGCAAGCCGGGCACGGCGCGGCGAACTGGTCGACAAGCTGGCTGCAAGCTACATCCTGCAAGGCGCGATCGACGGATTGATGGCCGGTTTTTAACCCGGTCCGTCAAACGCGGAGATGATCGGGCATGGCCCATCGTCAGAGGCGTTGCATGCGCTCGAAAGCCTGCGGAGCGAGTCTCGTGCCGCTTGAAGTTCGGCTATCTTGCGGTCAAGCGCCGCCAGCCTCTCGGCCGCCAATTCCCTCGCCCGCTTTCGGTCCTGCCCCGCGTCCAGCTGCAAAAGCTCGCCGATCTGCTCCAATGTGAAGCCTGCCGCCTGCGCTGACCTGATGAACTTCAACCGGCGCACATCCTCATCTTCATAGCGCCTTATGCCGGACGTCGGACCGCGCGCGCCGCGCTCCGGCATCTCCAGCAAGCCGCGCCGTTGGTAAAAGCGCACCGTCTCGACGCCAACGCCGCCTGCGCGCGCCAGACCAGAAATCGTCATCGACATGCTTGACTCCGGACCATGGTACGGAACCCATATGGGATGGAGACCAAAACTCTCCAAGTGAAAGAGATGTCATGAGCCCCAATGCCGCCACGGCCACCCACCCCCGAAAAGCAGTCCTCTATCGCATGGTGATGCCGGGCCACACCTGTCCCTACGGCCTGAAGGCGCGTTGGCTGCTGCGGCACAAGGGATATGAGGTGGAGGATCACTGGCTCACGAGCCGGGAGCAGACCGACGCCTTCAAACGCGAGCATGACGTCAAGACGACGCCCCAGATCTTCATCGAAGGCAAGCGGATCGGCGGCCATGACGACCTCCGGCGCTTTTTCGGCATGAAAGTCGCCAACCCATCAGATACCAGCTATGTGCCCGTGATCGCCGTCTTTGCCGTGGGCGCCTTGCTGGCGCTCGCGGTAAGTTGGTTAACCGCGATGCCGCTGGTCAGCGTCATGACGGTGGAGAGCTTCATCGCGATCACCATGATGCTCGTCGCCATGCTGAAGCTTCAGGATGTCGACCGGTTCGCGACCATGTTCCTGAACTACGACCTGCTGGCCCGCCGCTATGTGCCATATGGCAAGGCCTATCCCTTCCTGGAGCTGGGTGCGGGCGTGCTGATGTTGACCGGCCTGTTCCATTGGCTTTCGATACCGGTAGCGCTGTTCATCGGCGGCATCGGCACGGTATCGGTTTTCAAGGCCGTCTATATCGACAAGCGCGAATTGAAATGCGCCTGCGTCGGCGGCAGCAGCAATGTGCCATTGGGTTTCGTGTCGCTCACCGAAAATCTGATGATGGTGGCGATGGCGTTGTGGATGCTGGCGCGCCTTTGAAGCTGGCGGCAAGCGGCGCGCGGATCGTCAGGCTTCCACCCAATGGGCTGACGCAATGCCCTGAGCATAGAGCAGCACGGACAGGTCCCCATGGACGATTTCGGCATGCGCCGCCTCGCGGGTCTTGGGCTTGGCATGATAGGCGACGCCCAGTCCTGCTCCCTGGATCATCGGTATGTCGTTAGCACCATCACCTACCGCGAGCGTGAGCGTCCGGTCGATGCCTGCTGCTATCGCCGCCTCCAGTTCCTGCAGCTTCCGGGAAGCGTCGACGATCGGCAACGTCACCGTTCCGGCCAACGCGCCGTCGGCGATCTCGAGAACATTGGCTACCGCGCGATCGAAGCCGATTTCCTCAGCAACGGGACCCGTGAAGCGGGTGAAGCCGCCAGAAACAAGCAGGGTTTGAGCCCCCCTCGCCTTCATGGTGCGGACAAGGGCGCGCGCGCCGGGCATGATCTTGACCCGCTCCGCACGGCATTGATCGATCGCCTCATCCGCCAGCCCCTTCAGAAGCGCCACCCGCTCATGCAACGCGCCCGCAAAGTCCAGTTCGCCCCGCATCGCACGTTCGGTGATTTCGGCGATCTGGGGCTTGATCCCGGCATAGTCTGCGAGTTCATCGATACATTCCACAGTGATCATGGTGGAATCCATGTCGGCAATCAGCAGCTTCTTCTCACGCCCTTCGGCAGGCTGAACGATCACGTCCACCTTGTCGCCAATTCCGGTCAAAGCCGCGCGCGCGGCCACGGGATCGCTGCCGAAGAAGATGTCGGCAGCCTTGTCCTCGTCCAGCCACTTGATATCCACTGGCGCGCAACCCGCCGTGGCGAGCCGGGCGACGGCTTCCGCAATATCCTCCTGACTCAAGGCAGCACTTGCCACTAAGGTCGCGACGAACATGGACACTCCTGAAACATCGAAGGGCGAATCCCGCCCGCGCGTCGCGCTTATTGCCGGACCTACCGCGAGCGGCAAGAGCGCGCTGGCGGTTCGGCTGGCTCAATCCGCCAATGGGATCGTCATCAATGCCGACGCCAGCCAGGTCTACGCCGATCTGCACATCCTGTCGGCGAGGCCAAGCGCCGAAGACATGGGGGGTGTGCCGCATCGCCTTTTTGGCCATATCGACGGAGCGGAAGCGTGCACCGCAGCCCGCTGGGCCGCTGAAGCCAGCATCGAAATCGACAAAGCGCATGCGAGAGGGCTCCTGCCGATCCTTGTGGGGGGCACCGGCCTTTATCTGCGCACGTTGCTCGACGGGATTGCGCCGGTCCCGGAGATCGATCCGGACATTCGCTCCTTCGTTCGCTCCATGGCCGTCGCCGATGCTCACGCCGCGCTGACGATCGAAGATCCGGCGGCTGCCGCACGGCTGGCACCGGCCGACAGCACAAGGGTTGCGCGCGCACTGGAAGTGGTGCGTTCGACGGGGAAACCGCTTGGCTTCTGGCAGCAGCAAAAGAGGGGAGGAATTGGGGAGCGCATTGATCTTTCTCCCCTTATCCTGCTGCCCCCGCGCGATTGGCTGATCGCGCGCTGCGACCGCAGGTTCGAGCAGATGGTGCATATAGGCGCGGTGCAGGAAGTCGAGGCCCTGCTTGCCCGCGACCTGTCCCCCGACCTGCCGGTGATGCGCGCCATTGGAGTTCCTGAGATCAGGGGCTGGTTGCAGGGCGAGATTGACCGCGAGACCATGCTGGAGAAGGGACGTATCGCCACTCGCCAGTACGCCAAACGCCAATATACCTGGTTTTCTCGCCAACCTCCGCCGACTTGGGCGATCGAACAGCGGAAGATTGATGACGAAATAGTCGAAGAACTTGTAATAAAGTTGCTCATATAGGTATTGACTTGCCATTTTATGTCGAATAGAGGCACCCACCTTGCCAATGCTCCTCTTGCAGGGCAGAGGGCGCAACCTGCATCCAGTGGAAGGATTTCATCGTGGCCGAAAAGAGCGGCGCGGACATTTTGGTTGAGTGCCTGATCGACCTGGGGGTCGAAGTCGTGTTCGGTTATCCGGGCGGCGCGGTGCTGCCCATTTATGACGCACTTTTTGACCATCCCAAGATCCGCCACGTCCTTGTTCGCCATGAACAGGGCGCGACGCATATGGCGGAAGGTTACGCCCGTTCCACCGGCAAGCCCGGCGTCGTGCTCGTCACCTCCGGCCCCGGCGCGACCAACGCCGTCACCGGCATCACGGACGCGCTGATGGACTCCATCCCGATGATCGTCATCACCGGGCAGGTGCCGACGCAGTTGATCGGCACCGATGCGTTCCAGGAAGCGGACACGGTCGGCATCACGCGCCATTGTTCCAAGCACAATTATCTGGTTAAGGACCCGGCCAAGCTGGCGAGCGTAGTCCATGAGGCGTTCCATATCGCCACCACCGGTCGACCCGGTCCTGTCGTCGTGGACATCCCCAAGAACGTCCAGATCGCAACCGCGCCCTATGCCAAGCCGCTGGGTTTCGAACATGCGAGCTACAAGCCGCAGACGCAGGCTGATCCTTCGGCGATCGCACAAGCTGTCGAGATGCTGGCAAAGGCCGAGCGCCCGATCTTCTACACCGGCGGCGGCGTCATCAACTCCGGCACCAAGGCGTCCGCCCTGCTTCGTGAACTGGCGGAACTGACCGGCGCGCCCGTTACTTCGACCCTCATGGGCCTGGGCGCTTTCCCTGCTTCCTCGCCCCAATGGCTGGGCATGCTGGGCATGCACGGCACCTATGAAGCCAATTGGGCGATGAACAAGGCGGACCTGATCGTCTGCGTCGGCGCGCGCTTTGACGATCGCGTGACGGGCCGCCTCGACGCCTTCGCGCCGAACAGCAAGAAAATCCACATCGACATCGACCGCAGCTCGATTAACAAGACGGTCGAGGTTGACCTCCCCATCGTCGCGGATGTGGGCAACGCGCTGACGGACATGATCACCGGCTGGAAGACGCATGGCCACAAGGCGGCGGACCTTTCCGAATGGTGGGCCCGGATCGAAGGCTGGCGTGCCCGCAACAGCCTGGCCTATCCGGAAAGCCGTGAAGAGATCATGCCGCAGGAGGCGATCGCCGAACTCTACCGCGCTTCCAAGTCGGCCAAGGACGTCATCATCACGACCGAAGTCGGCCAGCACCAGATGTGGGCGGCCCAGCATTTCGGCTTTGAAGCGCCCAACAAGTGGCTGACCTCTGGCGGCCTTGGCACCATGGGTTATGGCTTCCCGGCCGCCATCGGCGCGCAGGTTGGCAATCCCGACAGCCTGGTGGTCTGCGTCGCGGGCGATGCCTCGATCCAGATGAACATCCAGGAAATGGGGACAGCGACACAATACCGGCTGCCGGTCAAGGTGCTCATCCTCAACAATGAATATATGGGCATGGTCCGCCAGTGGCAGGAACTGACCTATGAAAGCCGCTATTCCAACAGCTACTCGGACAGCCTGCCCGACTTCGTGAAGCTGGCCGAAGCCTACGGCTGGACCGGCATCCGCATCGAGGGGCCGCAGGAACTGGCGGCGGGCATCCGTCAGATGATCGACACGCCCGGCCCGGTGATCGTGGACTGCCGCGTAGCCAAGCTGTCCAACTGCTTCCCGATGATCCCGTCGGGCGCGGCGCATACCGACATGCTGCTCGATCCCAACCAGATCGCGGGTATCATGTCGGACGAGGCAAAGGCGCTGGTGTGACGCAGCATCTGAAGCTCCGCATCCATGTGAGCGAACCCTTCGACTTTGAACGGATCAGCGGTACGGCCGAGCTGAAAGGCTGGACCGTGGATCACGCTGATCCGGAAAATGAAGCGTGGGAAGTGCATCTGGATGAGGGCTTCGATTTTCACGAACGCCATATCGGCCGCCTGCTGGTCAGCCCTCGCTATGTCGGTGAGCATCTGACTCGCATGTTCGACGCGATCGCGGGCTTCCCCGTCCGCCTCGCCCATCGGGATGACGGCAGCTGGCACTATGCCTTCACGGGAATGATCTCCCAGCGCCACGAGCGCAAAGAAGAACCGGATAACGGAACGAGCATCTGATGCACATTCAGGAAGAATATAGCGAACGGCACGTCCTGTCGCTCACGGTCACCAACGAAGCGGGCATCCTCGCCCGCATCGCGGGCCTGTTCACCGCGCGCGGCTATAATATCGACAGCCTGACCGTGGCGGACATCACGCCCGATCATGCGATCAGCCGCATCACGATCGTCACCAACGGCCCGCCCAAGGTGATCGACCAGATCATCGCCCAGCTCGACCGGCTGGTGCCGGTTCACAAGGTGACAGACCTCACCGCCAACGGCCCCTTCGTCGAGCGCGAACTGGCGCTGGTCAAGGTTTCTGGCACCGGCGAGGATCGGATCGAAGCGCTGCGCTTGGCCGATGTCTTCCGCGCCAAGGTGGTGGACACGACGATCGAAAGCTTCATCTTCGAGATCACCGGAACGACCGACAAGATCGACAATTTCGTCGGCCTGATGCGCCAGATCGGCCTTGTTGAAGTCGGCCGCACCGGCGTAGTCGGCCTGATCCGCGGCAAGGAGCCGAACTGACCGAATTTCCCTCTCCCCTGCAGGGAGAGGGCAGCGACACTTGGCGGCTCGCCGTCTAGTCGCAGCGGGAGAGGGGCCAGCGCCCTCACGGGAGCAAAGCCCCCTCTCCAACTCCATCTAGGCCCGGCTGCGCCGAGCCAAGATTTCGTATCCTCTCCCCGTGCCGGAGAGAGGAAAAGTGGCGACGGTATTGAGGGAATAGGAAACATGAAGGTTTATTACGATCGCGACGCCGACATCGGCCTTATCAAGGGCAAGAAGGTCGCCATCCTGGGCTACGGCTCGCAGGGCCACGCTCACGCCCAGAACCTGCGCGACAGCGGCGTGGCGGAAGTCGCCATCGCTCTGCGCCCCGGCTCGGCCTCGGCCAAGAAGGCCGAAGGGGCAGGCTTCAAGGTCCTGCCCAACGCCGAAGCCGCCGCATGGGCCGACGTCCTCATGATCCTGGCCCCCGACGAGCATCAGGCCGCGATCTATGCCGACGACATTCATGCCAATCTGAAGCCCGGCGCGGCGCTCGCCTTCGCCCATGGCCTGAACATCCATTTCGGCCTGATCGAACCGCGCAAGGACGTGGACGTGATCATGATCGCGCCCAAGGGCCCCGGTCACACCGTCCGCAGCGAATATCAGCGCGGCGGCGGCGTCCCCTGCCTGATCGCGATCGCGCAGGACGCGACCGGCAACGCGCATGACATCGCCCTGTCCTACGCTTCGGGCGTCGGCGGCGGCCGCTCGGGCATCATCGAAACCAACTTCCGCGAGGAATGCGAAACCGACCTGTTCGGCGAGCAGGCCGTGCTGTGCGGTGGCGCGACCGCGCTCGTCCAGGCCGGCTTTGAAACGCTGGTCGAAGCTGGCTACGCGCCGGAAATGGCCTATTTCGAATGCCTCCACGAACTGAAGCTGATCGTCGACCTGATGTATGAAGGCGGCATCGCCAACATGCGCTACTCAATCTCGAACACCGCCGAATATGGCGACATCAAGACCGGCCCGCGCATCATCACCGAAGAAACGAAGAAGGAAATGAAGCGCGTCCTCGCCGACATCCAGTCGGGCCGCTTCGTCAAGGACTTCGTGCTCGACAACCGCGCTGGCCAGCCCGAACTGAAGGCGAGCCGTATCGCCGCCCAGCGCCACCAGATCGAGGAAACCGGCGCCAAGCTGCGCGCGATGATGCCCTGGATCGGCGCGAACAAGCTGGTGGACAAGGAAAAGAACTAAGCTTTTCAGCTTCTTCACGGCGCAAGCTGGGATCTCT
>NZ_OBMU01000001.1:1390649-1534622 GCF_900218065.1 Novosphingobium sp. Chol11
GAGCTATCTTAGAGATTTCGGCCTGCGCTGGAATGAAGGAAGAAGCAGACAGCGCGGAATTCATATCGGTAACGCTCCGTTTCCGATTACGGCTCTGGAACAATCAAGGGACGCCGCTATGGTAGCGCGTCCCTTGAACGCTTCTGGAGATCTGTCCATGCGCAAGTTCGTGATTTCAGCCGTTGCACTGACCGCCCTGACCGGCACGGCCCTCATCGCCCAGCAGATGCCCCCCGCCCCTGGCGCCAAAGACCCGTCTCGCGTCAGCGGAGGCACCTATCAGGTTGATCCAGGCCACACTCAGGTGGCGTTCGCCTATGACCATATGGGCTTTTCGAACAATTTCGGTCTGATCGCGCAGCCGACCGGTACGCTGACGCTAGATCCGAAAAATGTCGCGGCGTCGAAGGTGTCGATCGACGTGCCCATCGCCAATCTGCGCACGGGCGTGGCCGCGTTGGACGAGCATTTGATGAAGGCGGACTTTTTCGACGCCGCTAAATTTCCAAAAGCGACCTTCGTTTCGACAAGCGTGAAGCCGGACGGCACCACCAGTGCCGAGATCACCGGCAATCTTACCATCAAGGGCGTGACAAAGCCGGTGACGCTAAACGCCGACTTTTACGGGGCGGGCAAAGCCCCAGCCATGGCTGGCGGTAAGGAAAATGTCGGCTTCGTGGCGACGACCACCGTCAAGCGCAGTGATTTCAACATGGGGTATGGCGTCCCCATGGTCGGCGACAGCGTCGAACTGAAGATCGTCGCAGCGTTTCAGAAATAGTAGCTGGTCGGGGTGTCGAGCTGCCACACTCGCCACCCCGATCGCTTGCCGAGAGGTGCGGGTATTGTCGCCGGGTTTCAATTCGTTGGCAGCGTACCTGGCCGCGCATAAGCGAACATGTGCGTGACATAATCCGCTTTGCCAATATCGACGCCCTGATTGCGCAGGATCGCATAGGCAATCATCAGGTGGAAATAGAATTGAGGCAGGGCCCAGTCGCGGGCATATTGCTCCGCAGTCAGGTCGAAGGTCAGCCCTATCGGCAGGGCATGTTCGATCGGCCTCTGCTCATCGCCGTCAAGGGCCCCTGCCGGCAAAGCTTCAATGAGCGCGATCGTCTCATCGATCCTCGCCTTTGCATCCGCGATCGAACCAGGGTTGTCCCCGGCATTGCGGCCTTCGTCCAACAGAGCTTGTAGCGATGGAGGAAACTGCTCGCCCATAAGGCGGCAGACCCCTTCCCGTGCCTGCACGCAGGCAAAGCGGACTTGCGTGGACAATGGAAACATGTCGGACGCCAGCTTGGCCGACAGCAGCCGTTCCGCCTCCTCCCCCATCTGCTCCTGGGCCTTGGAAAGCCAAGCGGACAGAGTGGCAAGCATCTGTTTATAGGTAGGAACGAGTAAGCTGTTGAGTGACATGGCGATACCTTGATTGCATTCGAGGCGTGTTAACCCGATCTCATACGACAACAAAAGCTGGACGAGCGCCATCGAAAAGGGTTAAGGCCGACCCATCATGCAGCGCGCGCTTCTTCCCCTGCTACGACTTACACGCCCTTAGGCGTGGTTTTTGTGCTGCTCTTCGCTTGAATGACGCAGCGATACGCCTAAGGGCATAATCAAGCAGATAGTCGTTTCACCGGGCCCGCATCGCGCCGCCCGTTTGCATAAAGAAGTAGCTTCCCATGATGCTGACCGACCCTTCGCAGAAATACCGCCCCTTCCCTCAGGTGGATCTGCCCAACCGCCAGTGGCCCAGCGCCGTCATCACCTCACCGCCGCGCTGGCTGTCGACCGACATGCGCGACGGCAACCAGTCGCTGATCGACCCCATGAACGCGGAGAAGAAGCGCCGCTTCTTCGACCTTCTGATCAAGGTCGGCGTCAAGGAGATCGAGGTCGGTTTCCCCAGCGCGGGCGCGACCGAGTTCGACTTCATTTCCGGCCTGGTCCGCGAAGGCGCTATCCCGGACGATGTGTTCCCGCAGGTTCTGACGCAGGCCCGCGAAGACCTGATCGCGACCACCTTTGAATCCTTGACCGGTGCGAAGAAGGCGATCGTTCACGTCTATAACGCCGTCTCTCCGGCGTGGCGCAACATCGTATTCCAGATGGACCGTCCGCAGATCAAGGAAATCGCGATCAACGCGGCCAAGCTGCTGCGTGACAATGCCGCCAAGCAACCGGACACAGATTGGCATTTCGAATATTCGCCCGAAACCTTTTCGACGGCCGAGCTGGATTTCAGCCTGGAATGTTGTGAAGCGGTGATGGAGATCCTGCAGCCGACGCCTGAGCGCCCGCTGATCCTGAACTTGCCCGCGACGGTAGAGGCCGCGACGCCCAACATCTATGCCGACCAGATCGAATGGATGTGCCGAAACATTTCAAAGCGCGACAGCGTCGTCATTTCGCTCCACACCCATAATGACCGGGGAACCGGCGTCGCTGCGGCCGAGCTGGGCCTGATGGCGGGCGCGGACCGTGTCGAAGGCTGTCTGTTCGGCAATGGCGAGCGGACCGGCAATTGCGACTTGGTGACGGTCGCGCTCAACATGTACACGCAGGGTGTCAATCCGGGGCTGGACTTCTCCGACATCGATGAGGTCATCCAGACGGTCGAATATTGCAATCAGCTGCCGGTCCACCCGCGTCACCCCTATGCGGGCGAACTGGTCTTCACGGCCTTTTCCGGCTCGCATCAGGACGCGATCAAGAAGGGCTTTGCCGTTCAGGAAACGCGCAACGACCAGATTTGGGACGTGCCCTATCTGCCGATCGATCCCAAGGATCTGGGCCGCGACTATGAGGCCGTGATCCGCGTCAATTCGCAGTCCGGCAAAGGCGGCGTCGCCTGGGTGCTGCAGCAGGACAAGGGACTGAAGCTGCCCAAGCGCATGCAGGCGGATTTCTCGAAGGTCGTGCAAGCGCTGGCCGACCAGAGCAGCCGCGAACTGAACGCGTCCGACATCTGGACCGCGTTCGAGGATCATTACCGCCTCTCTGGCGACCAGCCCTACAGGCTGATCGACTATAATGAGACCGGCCATGCGGGCGACCGCATCTTCACCGGCAAGATCGCGCACAAAGGCGGCGAACGGTCCATTTCCGGGCGCGGGAACGGCCTGATCTCTTCGGTGCTGGCGGCTCTGCGTGACGATCTGGGCGTCGATCTGGAGGTCGCAGATTACAGCGAACATGCGATCGGCGCGGGAACGGACGTTGCCGCGGCTGCCTATGTCGAATGCCGCACGCCGGATGGCCGCACGATATTCGGGATCGGCACCGATACCGACGTCGCGACCGCATCGGTTCAGGCGGTGCTTTCCGCCGCGAACAGCGTGGCTGCGTACTGATACACAAGGGCAGGCAGCAGCTGATAAACGCTGCCTGTCCTAGGACAGTTCGCCGGGCGCGCTGAGATCGACCTCAGCATGACATACGGCTTCCACATTGATGCCGTCTGGATCGAGGATGAAAGCCGCATAATAGCTCGGGCCATAATGGGGCCTGAGGCCGGGGCCGCCATGATCTCGCCCGCCGGCCCTGAGCCCCGCTGCGTGGAAGGCGTGCACCTGCGCCCGGTTTTCGACGCGGAACGCGATATGCGTACCCTCCCCCACCGCTTCGTTGTCGCCGATCCAGAAGAAGGGATCATCGTCCCGGCCGTAGCCGTGCGCCTCGCCGCCGCTCGGATTGTCCGCAGCCGGGATGGCCATCAAATGCCGCAAGCCTATCGCCCCAAGAAGTTGATCGTAAAACTCGCGGGATCGTCCAGCGTCACTGACCGCGATACCGACATGATCGATCATTTTACGCTCTCCTTTTGCTGCTGATTGACCTACAGGCCGTGCATCAACGCATGGACGGGAAAATGGGCGAAGCGACGGGCCACCAGGTACATATTATCGGCGGCGGATTGGCGGGGTCGGAAGCGGCCTGGCAACTGGCGCAGGCGGGCGTGAAGGTGCGCCTGTCCGAAATGCGAGGCACTGGCGACATGACCCCGGCGCATCAGACCGATGGCCTTGCGGAGCTGGTCTGCTCCAACAGCTTCCGTTCCGACGATGCGGACAAGAATGCGGTAGGCCTGTTGCATCAGGAAATGCGGCGGCTTGGCTCCCTCATCATGGCGCAGGCGGAGCCCGCGAAGGTCCCCGCCGGGTCGGCTCTGGCCGTCGACAGGCATGTCTTTTCCGAAGGCGTGACGCGCGCGCTTGCCAACCATCCCAATGTCGAAATCGTGCGTGAACGGATCGACAAGCTGCCAATCGAGGGCATGACGATAGTCGCGACAGGGCCGCTCACCGCCCCGACGCTGGCCGCCAGTATCGGCGAGGCCGCAGGCATGGATCATCTCGCCTTTTTCGATGCGATTGCGCCAGTGGTGCATTTTGACAGCATCGACATGGATAAATGCTGGATGGCGAACCGCTGGGACAAGATCGGCCCCGGCGGTGGAGAGGGCAAGGACTATATCAACTGCCCGATGAACAAGGATCAATATCAGGCCTTCGTCCAGGGACTGCTTGACGGGGAAAAAACCGAGTTCAAGGAGTGGGAGACGAACACGCCCTATTTCGAAGGCTGCATGCCTATCGAGGTAATGGCGTCCCGTGGCCCGGAGACCTTGCGGCACGGCCCGATGAAGCCAATGGGGTTGGATGATCCGCGGACAGGCCGCTGGCCCTATGCTGTCGTTCAGCTGCGGCAGGACAACGCGTCCGGCACGTTGTGGAACATGGTGGGCTTTCAGACGAAGCTCAAACATGGTGCCCAGGTTGAATTGTTCCGCACAATTCCGGGGCTGGAAAAGGCTGAATTCGCTCGGCTTGGAGGTCTACACCGCAATACTTTCATCCAGAGCCCCAAGCTGCTCGACGCGACCCTGCGACTGAAAAGTGCGCCGCACATCCGGTTTGCCGGACAGATGACCGGGTGTGAAGGCTATGTCGAAAGCGCCGCGATCGGGCTGCTTGCCGGACGCTTCGCTGCCGCTGAGTTATTGAACCAGCGCATCACACCGCCGCCTGCCGACACGGCGCTCGGCGCGCTGCTGGGGCATGTCACCGGCAATCTCGCGACGGCCGATTATCAGCCGATGAACGTGAATTTCGGCCTGTTCCCGCCGCTTGAGGACGTGAAGAAGAAGCAGCGCAAGGAGGCTTATACCGCCCGCGCGCGATCGTCCTTATCGCAATGGGTCGACGCGTTTGAGATGAACTGACGCCGCGCCGATCAGCATCGGCATTTTGTTGGCGCCTTCCGCTTGGGCGCCGTCGTCGCGAACTCTGCTGGCGTCAGCTTGCCGTCCGCATTCGCATCCGCTCCGGCAAAGCGATCTGACGTGGCGACGGCCCATTCCTCGAAGGAAAGCAGGTTATCCTTGTCCTTGTCGAGCGCTTTGAACGCCTTGACCCGGCTGCCCAGCATCTCGACGCGAGTGATAAAGCCGTCCCGGTTGCGGTCATAACGGGCAAAACGCTTCTGCTCCCGACTCTGCGGGCTCGCCTCTCCCGGCGAAGGGGGCGCTTTGCCCACGGCATTGGGATCCCCTTCCGGCAATGCTTCCAATGCGGGAGGAGGTGGTGGCGCCATCACGGCTTCGGGGACTGGCCGAGTGGTTGCGCGCCCTTGCCACCAAAAAAGTCCCCCCGCCACCAGCAGCAACGCCGCCGCAGCGCCCGCCATTATACGTGCCACGAAAATTCCCCCTCAACGCACGCCAAGTGCAGTCCGCAATAGCCGGAAATAGAGGCGTGGTGTCAATCGGTTAGGCGCAGCCTTCCCTCGCACAATGTCCGTACGAGCCAATTCATATGCTATCCTCATCGGCCGCCATGCGGCAGGCCACACTCGATCTCCGGTCAGAAGCATATTCCGCGCAATATCGAGTGCCTGGGTTCCAAGTTCCGGGTCCTTCACATGACCCGTGAAATCCCAAAGCGCCCAGACCGCACCCGCCTGCTGCAACCACGCAGGCACCTTGGTTTCGCCTGCAAGAGAGTGGAACAGCCCCCCTCCTCTTCCGGTTGCGTAGGTTTCAAGGTCAGCATCAGCTATGATCGCCTCCCAACCGTCGAGCCAGGACGTCAAGCCCGCCGGAGGAGCCTCGCCAGCAGCGCGCAAGGCGTCAACGAGAGGGTCGCCCCTACCCATGACGTCTGCGGTATCACTCAAAGCTTCCTGCCACCATGCCAATCGCAGTTGGCCAATCATCGCTTCGGTCGTGGTGGCCGCCACCCGGGCGAGACGCGCATCCAAAGTCCAGAGCAGACGATGGCGGGAAATTTCGCGACCAGCATAAGCGCTAAGTAAGGCCGCTAACATTGTGGGCCGATCGCCGACTTGATCATTCATGGGTCATATATCTGCAGCCATCGAATTATCGCTATCTTAATCAGTTCGCGGATATTGATCCTGCCAACTGCATCATATCAGCAGTGCGTCACCCTGGTTTTACGGGGGCGGGATGGGCACGGATGAGAGCAAATATGAGCGACAGGATCAAGCGCGCGCTGTTCATTTTAATGCGGCTTTACCACAATCAGGCTGGCAATACGCTGGCGATCGTGGCTGCTGCGATTTTTCCTCTCGCCGCGATGATCGGTGGGGGCGTGGATATCAGCCGCTTGTACATCACTAAGACGCGCCTGCAGCAAGCGTGCGACGCTGGCGCGCTGGCTGGGCGGCGCGCGATGACTGGACTCACTTGGACGACCACAGGTAGTGGGAACACAAAGGATATCGCGGACAACTTTTTCAAAATCAATTTTCCAGCCAATAAATATGGCACCAACTCTGCCGGGGTAGCTTATTCCGCGAGCAACACGGGAGCTGTAACAGGGAATGCGTCCGCCGTCGTCCCGATGACTCTCATGTCGCTATTCAACATGCCTGCCAGGACGATAGCCGTTACGTGCACGGCCGATCTTCAACTTCCGAATACCGACATCATGTTCGTCCTTGATACGACTGGCTCGATGACGAAAACCAATCCAGGCGATAGTGCCAACCGGATTACTGCACTGCGGCAGGCGGTAATCGATTTCTACGATGTTCTAGAAGCAGCAAAGGTCACCGGAACACAAGTTCGATATGGCTTCGTTCCCTATTCTAACACGGTGAATGTCGGCATGTTGCTGAAAAGTGAATGGCTGGCGAACACAGCCATATATCAATCGCGGGTTTTCGTAAGTCAGAACACAGTTCAGACCGGCACAGGGAGTACTAATCGAACTGTGTACACAAACTGGACACCCGACACTTTTACGACCACGATCTTGGTGGGCGATCCCGAAAACTGCGTGGCGCCGGCGAACACGCTAGTTACAAGCGGATCGCCCCCCTCGGCGTGGAGCCCAAACGGTTCAGATGTACCACGATCGAGAACCAACTACCGGACATTGAACGGTAGCAGCTATTCCGCCGCCTCACAAAGCAACGGCACGTGCAAGATCACACAAAAAACATACAACAATGTCGCGCAAACCCGCACTGAAACTTATGAAGTAAATCCCAATGGGGGTACGCCACAATATACAACTAACAACTACTGGAACTACCAGCCAGTAACTTATGATGTGAGCACACTAAAGCCTCCCGCTGGCGGCACCATCACGGCTTATATCAATAATCCAGCAAGCCCTGCCGCCGGCCAACCTTCAACGGCTACTGCCGGTGCGCCCCAGACCGTCACGTGGAACGCCAACTCGGCATGCATTGAAGAGCGCAAAACGCTGCGTCCCAATGAAGTCGGTACTGCTTACGACATGGATGTCGATTCCGTGCCCAATCCGGGCAATCCTGATACGCAATGGCGCCCGTGGTTGCCACGGCTTGTTTATGCCCGCAATGTCAGCAATTACGGCAGCACCACCGACCCGTCGACCTGGGCCTGGAATTATGCCGCAACACTCAATACCACCGCTTCCTATGTCAATATGTCGAGCTATCCCAACGACCGAGCGGCGTGCCCAAGTCCAGCACGGAAGTTGATGTCGAAGGAAAACGGTCTCACTCTCACAGTCCTGTCAAACTACCTAAATGGCCTCAAGACGATAGGCGACACCTACCACGATATCGGCTTTTTGTGGGGCCTACGCCTGACGTCGGCCGAGGGAATTTTTTCTAACGAAAACAGAACTGCCTCTAATGGCTATAATATCGCACGGAACATCATCTTCATGACCGATGGCGCGACCGAAACGCACATCCAAGATTATGATGCCTACGGCCTCTCCGCGCTTGATCGCCGTCGAACTGCGACCGCCTCTTTACCGGACGACGTGACACAAGACAGCATTGTCGAAGACCGGCTCCAGAAATACTGCACGGTTGCGAAAGGTAAAGGGATCACCGTCTGGGTTATCGCCTTTGGTACGGATCTTACGTCCACATTAACCAGTTGTGCATCGCCTGGCCGTGCTTATCAGGCTGACGATTCAAGTCAGTTAAATGAGACCTTCTCAAAGATTGCTTCCCAAATCGCTCAGTTGCGAGTGACACAGTGAGCTGTTGGATGGCGGAGCAAGATCGAAAACGCCGCATCAAGTCTTTGGCGGCGAACGCTCATGGCGCGACGGTGATCGAGTTCGCGATCGTCGCGCCCGTGCTCGTGCTTATGCTTATGTTCCTGTTCGACACAGGCTATTATCTTTACGCTCGATCGATCTTAAGCGGTGAAGTTCAGGCAGCAGGGCGTGCGTCAGCGCTTGAGACTGCAACCGACACGAACCGTACGCTGCTCGACGCTAAGGTGGAGACCGCGGTGAAAAGCCTCGTTGGGGGCGGAACATTCAGCTTTAACAGGCTGTCGTTCAAATCATACGGGCGCGCGCAAACCCGCGCCGAAGCATTCGTGGATTCGAATAGCGACAATATCTGCAATAATAACGAAAGCTTTGATGACGCCAACCGCAATGGCGTGAGGGATGCTGATTCAGGCGTGGAGGGACAGGGTGGTGCGAAGGATGTAACGATCTATTCTGTCACTCTGCACTACAATAGGTTGTTCCCGATGGCTTCCCTGCTTGGATGGAATCAGCAGGCGAGCATAACCGAGAATACAATTTTGCGTAATCAGCCATTCGACAAGCAAGCTGAAGCTTTGATCGGCACGTGCACTTGAGGATGTCAGAATGACTATTGCTCTAAAATTTCCTGACCCAAAGCTTCGCCGTGTCGGCAAACAGTTTGGCCGCCTTCCCATGCGATGTCAAAGCGGCGTCGCCTTGATGGAGTTCGCCTTATGTTTTCCGATCCTGTTGATCTTGGCATCATCCGGATTTGAACTTTTCAACTATATGTTGACGGTGAAAAGGGTTGGCGAGTTGGCGGCTATGGTCGCCGATAATGCTTCGCGCATGGGCGCGCAAAGCGCGATCAACAATAAGCCTGTCAGCGAAGCCGAGATAAACGATGTCTTCATTGGCGCCGATTTACAAGCGACCGGACTAAATCTCGGCCAGAACGGTAAGATCGTCCTTTCGAGTTTGCAGCAAAACGGCAGTGGCGGTCAGATGATCCAATGGCAGCGCTGCTTCGGCGGAAATGCCTATCATTCTGCTTATGGACCAGAAAAGACGGGCGAAACCGGAAACAGTTTCGCGGGGATGGGACCAGTTGGGCAGGAAATCAAGGCTGCCTCTGGCACAGCGGTGATGGTTGTCGAAGTCAACTACACTTACAAACGCCTGATGCCGATCATTTCCCTGCCGCTGAAAGACATCACTGATTTTTCGGTATTCAATGTCCGAGACAGCCGTGATCTTGGCGATCCAAAAAACACCGAAAACGTGACGAAATCGATGTGCACTTGAAGACTGCGCAGGGAGAATGAAAACACCCTCCCCCGCCTTCCGTTTCTATCGATAACACACTTTCTTAACGGCAGTGACGACGCGCGCGGCATCGATCAGCGCGGCTTTTTCCAGGTTCGCAGCATAAGGTAACGGTACGTCTTCATTCGTCACGCGCAGAACCGGGGCATCAAGGTCGTCGAAACCTTTTTCCATCACGACCGCGGCAATCTCCGACGCGATTGAGCAGACCGGCCAGCCTTCTTCGACCACTACGAGGCGATTTGTCTTTTTCAAGCTGTCGAGCACAGTCGCCGTGTCGAGCGGCCGGAGGGTGCGCAGGTCGATGACCTCCGCTTCGATGCTCTCTCCTGCAAGTTGCTCGGCTGCTTCGAGCGCGACTCCGACGCCGATCGAATAGCTGACCAGCGTTACATCCTTGCCCTCTCGCATGATGCGGGCCTTGCCGATGGGGAGGACATAGTCGTCCACCTTGGGCACATCGAAGCTGCGCCCGTAGACCAACTCATTTTCGAGGAAAACCACGGGGTCCTCCGAGCGGATCGCCGCCTTCAGCAACCCCTTGGCGTCCGCAGCGTCATAAGGGGCGATCACGATCAGGCCGGGAACTGACGCGTACCAGGGACCGTAATTCTGACTATGCTGCGCCGCTACGCGGCTGGCGGCGCCGTTGGGACCGCGAAACACGATCGGACAGCGCATCTGGCCGCCGGACATGTAGTTGGTCTTTGCCGCCGAGTTGATGATGTGGTCGATCGCCTGCATGGCGAAGTTGAACGTCATGAACTCGATCACGGGACGCAGGCCGCCCATGGCTGCGCCGGTGCCGACGCCTGCAAAGCCATATTCCGTGATCGGCGTATCGATGACGCGCCTGTCGCCGAATTCCTCGAGAAGGCCCTGAGTGACTTTATATGCGCCCTGATATTCGGCGACTTCCTCACCCATGACGAACACGCGCTCATCGCGGCGCATTTCTTCGGCCATGGCATCGCGTAGCGCTTCGCGAACGGTGGTCTTCACATATTCCGTGCCTTCGGGAAGGTCGGGATCAGCAACGCTGGCCTTTGCTTCCGACGCGAGCTTGGAAGTTCCGCTCTCAGCCTTTTTCGGGGCTTCGGGAGCCGCTTCCGGTTTTGCCGGAGGGGCGCTTTCTTCAGCCTTGGGTGCCGCTGTGACACGATCGCCACCCTCGCCGGCCATCGTCGCGATGACGGTGCCTACCTTCACGCCTTCCGTCCCTTCAGGAATGACGATCGCGCCGATCTTTCCTTCATCGACCGCTTCAAATTCCATCGTCGCTTTGTCCGTTTCAATCTCGGCAAGAATGTCGCCGGAACGGACTTCGTCGCCTTCCTTGACGAGCCACTTGGCCAGCGTGCCTTCCTCCATGGTGGGGGACAGTGCCGGCATCTTGATTTCGATACCCATCAATATTGCTCCACCAGCACGTCGGTATAGAGTTCGGCCATGTCCGGCTCGGGCGAGGTTTCAGCGAAGTCTGCCGCCTCGCTCACGACCTTCCGAATGTCCTGATCGATCTTCTTGAGTTCGTCTTCACTCACGCCGGCATCGGCCAGATATTTCTTCACGCCCTCGATCGGGTCCGACTTGTCACGCATCGCCTGCACTTCCTCGCGCGAGCGGTACTTGGCAGGATCGGACATGGAGTGGCCGCGATAGCGATAGGTTTTCATCTCGAGCAGGATCGGGCCATTGCCGCCCTGCACCCACTTAAGTGCTTCCTCCGTGGCGCCGCGGACCGCCAGCACATCCATGCCGTTGACCTGAATGCCCGGAATGCGGAAACTCTCACCGCGACGATAGAGCTGATCTTCGGCCGAAGAGCGATTGACGCTCGTGCCCATGGCATACTGGTTGTTCTCGATCACGAAGATGATCGGCAGCTTCCATAGCTCGGCCATGTTGAAGCTTTCGTAGACCTGGCCCTGGTTGGCGGCGCCGTCGCCGAAATAGGCGACGCAGACGCCGCCATCTCCATTATATTTATGCGCAAAGCCAAGGCCTGCGCCGAGCGAAACCTGAGCGCCGACGATGCCGTGGCCGCCAAAGAATTTATGTTCGACGCTGAACATGTGCATCGAACCGCCCTTGCCCCGGGAAATGCCAGCTTCCCGACCCGTCAATTCAGCCATGATGACATTGGGATCAATCCCATAGGCGAGCATATGGCCATGATCGCGATAGCCGGTGATAACGCTGTCTTTGCCAGGCTGAAGCGCGGATTGGATGCCCACCGCGACAGCTTCCTGACCGATATAGAGGTGGCAAAAACCGCCAATCAGGCCGAGACCATAGAGTTGGCCTGCCTTTTCCTCGAAACGGCGAATGAGGACCATCTGCCGATAGAATTCCAGCAACTCTTCCTTCGTGGCCTTGTAATCCGAAGGAGTTTCGGGGCGAGGCCGGTTGTGATCCGCGCTGGCAGGGCTTTGCGCCTTTGCCTTTGCGCGCGAAGGACGCGGCGTCGTTGGTTTCGCCAAGGCTCTTATCCTTTTGCCTGGTGATGGATGGAAGGAAGCCCGATATAGCGACAGACATGCCCGGATTGCAACGCCGCAGCCCGCCTAATAACGCCCTGAAGCGGCGCGACTCAGTTGAGCGGCACGATCACTTCGTCATGATGGATCACGCCGAGCTGCCGACGGATCAATTCATCGCTAAGATCAGGATCTACACGGCGCGGGTTGAGCAGGTCGACGCGGTTGCGAAGCTCATGCCGCTGCGCTTCGACAGATCGAAGTTCGCCTTGGGCGCGATGAAGCTGCCGGGAGTAATCGCCCCAGGCAAGAACACCGTTTGAACCAAGCACGACATATCCGGCAAAGAAAAGCAGCAGCAGGACAGCGATAGCAGGCCCGAACGCCGAAAATAACAACATGCGGAGCTTCGCGATGTGCGCCATGGAACAGTTGAATCACAGGCCGGAGCCGGCCGCAAGAAAAAACTCGTTAACTTGCGGCCGGTAGTTGAAATAAAGGTCAGCGAAAGATGGAGCGCCCGGCGTAAACCGCGACGTCGCCCAGTTCCTCTTCGATGCGGATCAGCTGATTATATTTGGCGAGCCGGTCCGACCGGGCGAGCGATCCCGTCTTGATCTGACCACAGTTGGTGGCAACAGCGAGGTCGGCGATCGTGGCATCCTCGGTTTCGCCGGAGCGGTGTGACATGACGGCGGTGTAGCGCGCGCGATGCGCCATATCGACCGCTGCCAGGGTTTCGGTAAGCGAACCGATCTGGTTCACCTTCACCAGAAGCGAGTTCGCAAGACCCTTGCCGATACCCATTTCCAGGCGCTTGGGATTGGTCACGAAGAGGTCGTCACCGACCAGCTGAACCTTGCCGCCGATCTTGTCGGTCAGCGCCTTCCAGCCTTCGAAATCATCCTCGCTCATGCCGTCTTCGATCGACTTGATCGGATAGTCAGCGCAGAGCGCTGCCAGATAATCCGCCATTTCGACGGGGCTCAGCGACAAGCCTTCGCCGGAAATTTCATATCTGCCGTTCTTGAAGAACTCCGTCGCAGCGCAGTCCAGGGCAAGGACGACGTCATCACCCGGCTTGTAACCGGCCTTCTCGACCGACAGCATGATGAAATCGAGCGCGTCACGCGTCGAGGCGATGTTGGGAGCAAAGCCACCTTCGTCGCCTACCGAAGTGGCAAGGCCTTTGTCGTGAAGCCCCTTCTTCAGCGTGTGGAAGATTTCCGCGCCGATGCGAACCGCGTCGGCGATGCTTTCCGCGCCGACTGGCATGATCATGAATTCCTGGAAGTCGATCGGATTGTCGGCATGCTCGCCGCCGTTGATGATGTTCATCATCGGCACCGGCAGGACATGGGCCGATACGCCGCCGGCATAACGGTAGAGCGGCAAGCCTCGGGCATCCGCAGCAGCCTTGGCGGTAGCCAGGCTGACGCCCAGGATCGCGTTCGCGCCCAAGCGGCCCTTATTTTCAGTTCCGTCGAGCGCGATCATGGCTGCGTCGACTTCCGCCTGGTCTTCCGCATCGAGGCCGATCAACTGCTCGGCAATCTCGTCATTGACTGCAGCCACCGCTGCCAGCACGCCCTTGCCGAGATATTTGCTTTGGTCGCCGTCGCGTTTTTCCACCGCTTCATAGGCGCCCGTCGAAGCGCCAGAGGGGACCGCCGCGCGCCCGAAGCTGCCATCTTCCAGCATGACATCGACTTCGACCGTGGGATTGCCCCGGCTGTCGAGTATCTGACGAGCGTGGATATCGAGAATGGCGGTCATGGTCGCTCCCTGAATGCTGCAATGCGCCTGAAATCGCGCTCCGCTTAGCCAGCGCCTTCCACCTTGGCAATGCGGGGCTTGCATGGACTCGAAAAATGCCGATGCTCAAATTAGTAACGGCAACGGAACTGTGTGCCGCCGCGAGCATTGAGGACGCATATCCGATCGCCCGCAACGCGACCCATAATATCTGAGGAGACTAGGACGATGGCCGACACCCCGGAAACCCCGCCCACCAAGCGTACGAAGAAGGCCGCACCTGCTGAGCCGGCCAAGGGCGCACCGGTCGCGACCCGTGAAGTGACACCGACCGCGCCGATCAAAACGGCGGCCACGAAGCCGGGAAATGGCGCTGCGTCCCATGGCTGGGCCGCGCAGATCGCACCGCTGAAGGAGCAGGCGGAAAAGGCCGCTCGTACAGCAGCCGACAAACTTAACAGCGTGGATTGGAAAACGCATATCGACCCGTTGAAAGACCAGGCCACGAAGACTGCGCTCTCGGCAGCTGGCGTTGCCAAGGACAAGACCGGCACGGCTATGCAAAGCCTGGCGAAGCTGATCACGGACACTGCCGGGACCGTCGATGCGAAGCTTGGCCCCCAATATGGCGACTATGCCCGACAGGCGGCCGAAGCGGTGGCTGGGGCAGCCGACACGCTGGATAGCAAGGACGTCGACCAGCTGATGGCCGAAGCCAAGGATTTCGTGCGCAAGAGCCCTGCGGTTGCGATCGGCGCGGCGGCAGTCGTCGGCTTTGTGCTGATGCGGCTCGCCAAAGGGTCTGACGACAAGGCTTGAGCATAGCATATCGACAATCACGCCAGAGCCCCGACGCTGGGGCGGAGGGGCTTTTGACTGAAGAACCAAGCCTGGTAGCCGCGCCTCCCGACGCCGAATATGAGCAGCAGCAGGACAGCGTCCGCGCGGCTTTCACCAAATTATACACCGACGGGCGCGCTTATGCCGACGCGGAAATCGAGCGGCAAAAGCTGCGGGCGGGCATCGCGGGGGCTGGCATACGCGACGCCACGATCTTCGCGGTAGCCGGTTTCATGCTCAGCTTTGCAGGGCTGATCGCCTTTCTGGTGGGGATGGTTCTGACGTTGAGCCCCCGGCTCGGCGCCGGCTGGGCGGCAGTGGTAGTGCTGGGATCAACCTTGCTCTTGACGCTCCTGCTGCTGCTGCTTGCCAAAGCCCGGATTTCGCGAATGCGGAGGGCCATCAAGCCATGAATGGAACTGAACAATACCGCCTGGCCACCGCGAGAGCCGAGCAGAAGAAGATGCGGTTCCTGGCCAGCGTTTCAGCGGCGAAGGAACGCGTGAAACCTGGCCGGCTGAAGCGGGATATCAAGGAGAAGGCTGCAAGCGGCATCCACAATGGACGCGCTTATGTCACCGGCAAAGTGAAGCAGCAGCCGGTTGCAGTTGGAGCGACTGCCACTGCTATTCTGATTTACCTCTTCCGCCGCCCCATTTCGGCACTTTTCAAACGGACATACGTTCGGATTACTAATCGTAACCCGGAGAGAGCGGAGACTGACGATGGCTGACATTCAAGCTCAGATCGCGCGCGTGCGCGACGCAGCGAACGACATTGCCGGAACGGCGACTGACAAGTTTCGTGACACAACAGGAAAAGCGAGAGACAATGCTGCGGAGTTGATCCAGACCGGCCGCGATCGCGCTGGCGACGCCTACAGCGACGTGCGCGACCGGACTCAACGCGTCGCAGTTCGTGCAAACGAGATCGTTCAGGAACATCCTGTTGCGGCGGTCGCTGGCGCGGTAGCCGCCGGGGCAATCGTCGCATGGATGTTCCCGAAGAGCCGCACGGTCATGAAGGCGCTTCCGGGCCTTGCTGTTACGGCGGGAAGCCGTGTCGTGGAAGCAGCTCTTGCTGCGAGCGCAGCAGCTGCACAAGGTGCGGAGAACATCAAATCGAGTGCGAGCGAAGCGCTTCACAGCGCGCAAGACAGCGCGAGCAAGACCGCCGCATCGGCTCGCGATGCGGCTGCTTCAGCCGACATCAGCGGCACGGCATCTCGGGTGGCCGATGACTTCGTGGCGCTGGTTACCAGCAAGATCGATGCGGTCAGCGACGCATTGAAGGCGCGCTTGCCGAAACGGTAATTGCCTGGCCCTAGAAAGCACGCCGACCTATGTGACGAAACCTTGGACAGGAGTGGCGCCGTTGCTAAAGTGCCGCTCCTTCCTTGGGAGACACGAAACATCATGAGCAAACTCCACCTCGTTATGGGCGGGCGCGTCAAAGATCCTCAGACGCTGGAATTTGAAGATTTGGGCTCGATCGACGTAGTTGGAGTCTTCCCGGATTATGCATCGGCTGAAAATGCATGGCGTGGCGCCGCGCAGCGCACGGTGGATGACGCAGAGATGCGTTATGTGATCGTTCACCTGCACCGGCTGCTCGAACCGGAACTGCCGCAGGCCTGAGCGTTCAAACCAGAGGCTTGGGGCCCTTGCGAAATCGCCAGAGGAGCAAGGGCCGCGTCAGAACGAGGCCTGCGAGGAACCCCCCGATATGAGCGGCGATCGCGATCTGTCCCAGATCGCCCAATCCGCCACGCGCGGACGCTAGGCCAATCATCAGCTGGAGAATGATCCAGCCTGCGGCGAGCCACATGATGCGCAGGAAATTGGCGGAAAATGGACCGATGCGCCGAACAGCGCGCTGGCCGTAGAGCAGCGCATAGGTCGCGAGAATTGCCGATATGGCGCCGCTTGCACCTACCATAGGGTTGGGAGAAGCAGGACCGAAGACCCATTGCAGCAAAGCCGCGCCATAGGCTCCTGCAACATAGAGGATCAGCACCGCTCTCTTTTGCAACACCTGCTCAACCTGGCGCCCGCAAAAGACCAGCATCAGCAAATTGAAACCGATGTGCAGCCAACCGGCATGTATCAGAGTGCAACTGAGTGGCGTCAGCCAAGCGGGCACCGCATCCGCGCCTGCAAGAAGCTGAGGATCACCGATGCGAGCGGGAATAAATCCCCCAAGGATGGCGGCCGTGTCTACCTGACCTGTGAACAGCAGCAACAGAAACGCGGCGAACGTTATCGCCGCGATCCCATCAGTCATACGGCCAGATGGCAGCTTCACTGGCTTTAGATGAATTCGATCTTGTCGATGAGGTAGAATTTGTCGCCGGAGGGAACCGACACTTCAACCTCTTCGCCGACCTGGCGGCTGATGAGCGCGCGGCCAAGCGGGCTGTTATAGCTGATCATGCCAAGCTTTGCGTCTGCCTCCGCCTGGCCGACGATCTGATATTTGACCGGCTTGTCGTCCTCATCAAGCAGCGTCACGGTGGCACCGAACACGACCTTGTCCCCGGACAGCGTCTTGGGATCGATGATCTGGGCACGCGACAGCTTGTCCTCTAGGTCCGCGATCGTCGCTTCGACCTGACCCTGCCGCTCCTTCGCCGCGTGATATTCGGCGTTTTCGGACAAATCGCCATGCGCGCGAGCTTCCTCGATGGCGTCCACGATCAAAGGCCGTTCGGCCTTCAGTTCGCGGAGCTGCTCATTGAGCTTGTCATAGCCCATCTGCAGCATCGGCATCTTCTCGACGGTCGCCATTCTTGCAAATCCTTCGTCAAAACTTCCCTTTGGCGGCTCCAACTCGGAGCCACCCGCAGCGTGCTTCCTTGTGCAGGGGATCAGGCTTGCGACATGGGATAATAGGACTGGAGCGATCGCACTTCAAGGGCATGGCCCCGAAGCGCCTCGATCGCATCCGCTGCCGCGAGGCTTGCTGCGGCCGTGGTGAAGCTTGCTACCTTGGCGCGGAGAGCGCTGGTGCGGATCGCCTTGCTGTCCTTCAGGGACTGCCAGCCTTCGGTCGTGTTGAAGATCAGGTCGATGTCGCCATCGGTGATTTTGTCGACGATATGCGGACGGCCCTCCGCCACCTTGTTGACCGGCTGAACGGCGATGCCCTGCTCTTCCAGATAGCGCGCCGTGCCGCCGGTAGCGACGATGGTGAAGCCCAGGTTTGAGAGCTTCTGCACGGCGGGCAGGATAACGGGTTTGTCGCTGTCCTTCACCGACACGAAAGCCGTGCCGCTCTTTGGGAGAACGGTGCCCGCGCCGAGCTGGGCCTTGGCGAAGGCGGTCGCGAAATTGCTGTCGATGCCCATGACTTCGCCGGTGCTCTTCATTTCAGGCGAGAGGACCGGATCAACGCCGGGGAAACGGGCGAAGGGGAAGACGGCTTCCTTAACTGCAATATGATTTATAGAATTGCGGTCGATTTTCGGGAGGGCGTTGAGCTTCTCTCCGGCCATTACTCGGCTGGCGATCTTGGCAATGGGGGTGCCGATGGCCTTGGCGACGAAGGGGACGGTGCGGCTGGCGCGGGGGTTTACCTCAATTAGGTAAACAATGTTGTCCTTTACGGCATATTGTATGTTCATGAGGCCGCGGACCGACAAAGCGCGCGCGAGAACGTCGGTTTGACGCTCAATTTCAGCGATAACGTCGCTGGAAAGGCTATAAGGCGGCAACGAACAGGCGGAATCGCCCGAATGGACGCCCGCTTCCTCGATATGCTGGAGGACGCCCGCGACCACCACATCTTCGCCGTCGCAGAGCGCGTCGACGTCCACTTCGGTCGCGTCGCGCAGATATTGGTCGATCAGCACCGGGGAGTCGCCCGACACCTGGACGGCGGTGGCGATATATTCCTCAAGCTGCGCCTGACCATCGACAATTTCCATGGCGCGGCCGCCAAGGACGTAAGACGGGCGCATCAGGACCGGGTAGCCGATGCGGTTGGCGACCGCGATCGCCTCCTCGCGGCTGCGGGCGATGCCGTTGGCGGGCTGCTTCAATTTCAGCTTGTCGATGAGGGCGGCGAAACGCTCGCGGTCTTCGGCAAGGTCAATGGCGTCCGGCGAGGTGCCGAGGATGGGAACCCCTGCGTCCTCCAGAGCCTGCGCCAGCTTGAGCGGAGTCTGGCCGCCGAACTGGACGATGACGCCCGCAAGCGTGCCGTTCGACATCTCGACGCTCATGATTTCGAGCACATCCTCGGCCGTCAGCGGCTCGAAATAGAGACGGTCGGATGTGTCATAGTCGGTCGACACGGTTTCCGGGTTGCAGTTGACCATGATCGTCTCATAGCCCGCATCCGCCAGCGCAAAGCAGGCGTGGACGCAGCAATAATCGAACTCGATCCCCTGCCCGATCCGGTTTGGACCGCCGCCAAGGATTACGACCTTCTTACGATCGCTGGGCTGCGCCTCATTCTCCGCCTCACCGAACAGCGGCGCTTCATAGGTCGAGTACATGTAGGGCGTCTTGGCCTCGAACTCGGCGGCGCAAGTGTCGATGCGCTTGAAGACGGGACGCACGCCGAGCTTGTGGCGGAGGCTCCGCACTTCCGCTTCGGTGACGCCGCCGGTCATGGCCTTGACCGCTTCGTGGATCAGGCCCGAACCGCGCGCGATGCCGCGTTCCATGCCGCGCAGATTGGCGGACTTGAGCGCCAGATGAGCAAGACGCTGGTCGGAAAAGCCCATCGCCTTCAGGCGGCGCATGCCGTCCGCATCCTGCGGCAGGCCGTTTGCCAGCACTTCCGCTTCTGCGTCGATGATTTCCTTGATCCGCTCCAGGAACCAGGGATCGAACTTGGCGATGCTGTGGATTTCGGCGACGCTGAGCCCTTCGCGGAGGGCCTGGGCAGCGACCAGCAGACGGTCGGGCGTCGGCTGCGCGAGAGCGGCGACGATGTCGTCCTTGGGCGCGCCTACCAGATGCGCCACCTCGTCGAAGCCGCAGAGGCCGGTTTCGAGGCCGCGCAGCGCCTTCTGCATCGATTCATGGATGTTGCGGCCGATCGCCATCACCTCACCCACCGACTTCATGGCGGTGCCGAGCAGCGGCTCGCTGCCCTTGAACTTTTCGAAGGCGAAGCGCGGGATCTTGGTTACGACATAGTCGATGGTCGGTTCGAACGAAGCCGGGGTCGCACCGGTAATGTCGTTCTCGATCTCATCGAGCGTATAGCCGACAGCGAGCTTCGCCGCGACCTTGGCGATCGGGAAGCCGGTTGCCTTCGACGCGAGCGCCGAAGAGCGGCTGACGCGCGGGTTCATTTCGATGACGATCAGGCGGCCGTCCTTCGGATTGACCGCGAACTGGACGTTGGAACCACCTGTTTCCACACCAATTTCACGCAACACCGCGATGCTCGCGTTGCGCATGATCTGATATTCCTTGTCGGTCAGCGTAAGCGCGGGCGCAACAGTGATGGAGTCACCCGTGTGGACGCCCATCGGATCGACATTTTCGATCGAGCAGATGATGATGGCGTTGTCGTTGCGGTCGCGGACAACCTCCATCTCATATTCTTTCCAACCGAGAAGCGATTCCTCGATCAGCACTTCGGTCGTGGGCGACGCGTCGAGACCTTCGGCGACGATCCGCTTGAACTCTTCCTTGTTATAGGCAACGCCGCCGCCGGTGCCGCCGAGCGTGAAGCTGGGGCGAATGATGGACGGCAGGCCAGTGAATTCCAGCGCCTCCATCGCCTCTTCCATCGTGTGGGCAATGCGCGAGCGGGCGGATTCCAGACCGATCTTGTCCATGGCGTCGCGGAATTTCAGGCGATCCTCGGCCTTGTCGATGGCTTGCGCGTCGGCGCCGATCATCTTGACGCCGAACTTGTCCAGCGTGCCGTCATTAAAGAGAGCGAGCGCGGTGTTGAGCGCCGTCTGGCCGCCCATGGTTGGCAGCACCGCGTCGGGCCGTTCCTTCTCGATGATCTTCGCCACGATTTCGGGCGTGATCGGCTCGACATAGGTCGCGTCGGCAAATTCCGGGTCGGTCATGATGGTGGCCGGGTTGGAATTCACCAGGATGATGCGATAGCCCTCTTCCTTGAGCGCCTTCACCGCCTGCGTGCCCGAATAGTCGAACTCGCAAGCCTGGCCGATGATGATCGGGCCAGCGCCGATGATGAGGATGGAGGAGATGTCGGTGCGCTTGGGCATTATTCGGCCTCTGGTTTAACGGTGGATAGCGCTGGCGCGCACGATGGGCAAAATGGCGGTCAATGAACCTGTCCGGTCCGGGCCCCGCAACCCCAGCCGTCATATTCGACGCCGCAGAGGATTTCGATCTGGAGGCATTTCTTGGTCAGGGCGCGGATCGATTGTTCATCGACCGGCTGCTCGCATTCGAGGAAGAGGAACAGGTCGCCATCCTCATCCTCTTCGCGGTCGAGTTCGACAAAGCCGAACTGGCTGGCGATGGTGAGAACACGCTCGAAATCCTTTTCGCTGCCCTTGAAGCTCACATCGACCGGACGCGACAAACGCGCCACGTCGCCATTCGCGGCGAGATTGGCGAGGACTTGCCTATCCGCCTCCCACTCTGCCGCGAGGCGGGCTTCGTCAACCGGGGGCAGGTTTTGGCTCACTTAAGCCCCTCAACGAAGCGCTGGAACAGGTAGAAGCTGTCCTGCGGGCCGGGCGAAGCTTCGGGGTGATACTGGACCGAAAAGGCCCTCTTGTCGGTCAATTCGATACCGCAATTGCTGCCGTCGAAGAGCGACACATGAGTCGGCTTTACGTTCGCGGGCAGCGTGTCGCTGTCCACCGCGAAGCCGTGGTTCATCGAGGTGATCTCGACCAGCCCATCCTGAAGGCGCTTGACGGGGTGGTTCGCGCCACGATGGCCCTGGTGCATCTTGACCGTCTTGGCACCAGCGGCGAGCGCCAGCATCTGGTGGCCGAGGCAGATGCCGAAGACCGGCTTGTCGGCTTCCAGCACCTTCTTGATGACGGGCACGGCATATTCGCCGGTCGCGGCCGGATCGCCGGGGCCGTTCGAGAGGAAGACGCCGTCGGGCTTTTGCTCCATCACCTGCTCATAAGTGGCGGTGGCGGGGAGAACGGTGACGCGGGCGCCGGCCTTTACCAGGTTGCGAAAGATGTTGTTCTTCGCGCCATAGTCGATGGCGACGACATGGGGGCGATCGTCTGCCGCCTCATCCTTGCCGTAGCCATGCCCAAGTTTCCACACGCCGTCTTTCCAGAGGCGGCTTTCTTTCCCTGAGACTTCGATGGCGAGGTCCATGCCTTCGAGGCCGGGCCAGTTGGCGGCCTTCTCCGCGAGGGCGGCGAGGTCGAAATTACCTTCCAGGTCATGGGCGATGACGACGTTGGGCGCGCCCTTCAGGCGGATCATGCGGGTGAGTGCGCGGGTGTCTACGCCGGAGAGGCCGATGCGGCCATTTTCGCGCATCCACTGGTCGAAGGGTTCGACGTTGCGGAAATTGCTGGGCTCCGTCACATCCTGCCGCACGACGCAGCCTAATGCGAAGGGGTTGTCCGCTTCGACGTCATCCAGGTTCGTGCCGACGTTGCCGATATGCGGGAAGGTGAAGGTGACGATCTGCCCGGCATAGCTGGGGTCGGTCATCACTTCCTGATAGCCGGTCATGGCGGTGTTGAAGCAGAGTTCGCCCACCGCTTCGCCGACAGCGCCGAAGCCGCGGCCAAACACCGCGCTGCCATCGGCGAAAACCAATACCCCTGTCGCTCCTTTGGGCACGGTGAGGGTCTTGGCATCAGCCATGGTCTTAGCGTCCTTCATGCTTTTTGCGGGAACCCGTCTGCAGCGGGTTAAACGGCCGGTCACCTATGCTTGTGAGGCCCCGCGGTCAACCACTGTAAAAAATCTCTTTTGGCGTTATATCTGGTGTTTTCCAGCAGAACAGGATTCGTATCGCCATGATTCGCGAGCAGGTTAAGAGCGCCCAGGTCGAAGCCATGAAGGCGGGGGACAAGGAACGCCTGGCCGCTGTGCGTTTGATCCTGGCGAAGCTGAAGGATCGGGATATCGAGCTGCGGACGGCTTCGAGCGTGCCGGATGACGATACGGTGGTCGTCGAGGTGCTGCAGAAGATGGTGAAGCAGCGGCGCGAATCGATCGAGATGTTCAAGAATGGCGGGCGCGATGAGCTGGCGGCGAAGGAGCAGGCCGAGCTGGCCGTGATCGAGAGCTTTCTGCCGCAGCAACTGAGCGAGGATGAGACGCGCGCCGCGATCGAAGGGATCAAGGCGGAAGTGGGCGCGGCCAGCGTCAAGGATATGGGGAAGGTCATGGCCGTCCTGAAGGAGCGGCATGGGGCGGTGATCGACATGAGCAAGGCCAGTGGGCTGGTGAAGGCGGCGCTTAGCTGACATTTAGAGGCCATGAGCCTCTCCCCCGCCTTCCTTGACGAACTGCGCATGCGGACTTCGCTGTCGACGCTGATCGGGCGGACGGTGAAGGTGCAGAAGGCTGGGCGCGAATATAAGGCGTGCTGTCCTTTTCATAATGAGAAGACGCCGAGCTTCACCATCAATGATGAGAAAGGCTTTTACCACTGCTTTGGCTGTGGGGCGCATGGGGACGCGATCCGGTGGATGACGGATCAGCGCGGCCTGCCCTTCATGGAGGCGGTGAAGGAGTTGGCAGCGGCGGCGGGCATGGATGTGCCTGCGCCCGACCCTCGCGCGGCGAAGCGGGCCGAGCAGGCAAAGGGGCTGCATGACGTCATGGCGGCGGCGCAGGCTTTGTTCGAGGAGCAGCTTGGCGGGATCGAAGGGGCCGAGGCTCGGGAATATCTGAAACGGCGCGGGATTAGCGAGGCGACGCGGCGGGCTTTTGGTTTTGGCTTTTCGGCGGATTCGAAGGGCAAGCTGAAGGGCGCGCTGAACGAGTTTGCCGAGCCTATGCTGATCGAGGCGGGGTTGCTGATCGATCCGGATGGTGAGCGCGACTCTTACGACCGGTTCCGGGGGCGGCTGATGCTGCCGATCCGGGACATTCGCGGGCGGGTGATTGCCTTTGGCGGGCGAATTTTGGGTGCGGGTGAACCCAAATATCTGAACTCGCCGGACACGCCGCTCTTCGACAAGGGACGGACGCTCTACAATATTGACCGCGCTTCTCCGGCGAGCCGCCAAAGCGGGCGGGTGATCGTGGTCGAAGGCTATATGGACGTGATCGCGCTCGCGCAGGCGGGCTTTGGCGAGGCGGTGGCGCCGCTGGGCACGGCGCTGACGGAGCATCAGATCGAGCGGCTGTGGAAGATGGTCGATGTGCCGCTGCTTTGCTTCGATGGCGATGCGGCGGGGCAGAAGGCGGCCATCCGGGCGGCGACGCGGGCTTTGCCACTGTTGAGGCCGGGGATGAGCCTGGCCTTTGCTACGCTGCCGTCAGGGCAGGACCCGGACGATCTGATCCGGGCGGAGGGACCGGGCGCGATCGAGCGGGTGCTGGATGCGGCGGAACCGCTGGTGGAGCGGCTATGGGCTTATGAGCAAAAGGCGGCCCCCCTTGATACGCCGGAGCAGCGGGCGGCGCTGAAGCAACGGCTGCGGGCGATCACCGACGCGATCGCGCATCCGGACGTGCGGGCGCATTATGTGCAGATATTCCGCGAGCGTTACGACGCGCTGTTCTTCGCGCGGGCGGCGCAGGCTGGCGCACCCCGGCATCAGCGCGGGACAGGTACGCGGCAAGGATGGCAGCGCGATCGGCGCGGGAACTGGAAGCCTCCCCTGCCCCCGGTCGGGAACGAAGCGCGGGCTATCGGCGTCAGCGGCATGGAGCAGCGGCTGCTGCGCGCGGTTCTGGCGAGTTTGCTGCGGCACCCCGAGCAAATCGTGCTGCACCGGGAGATGCTTTCCGCGCTGCATATCGGCGATTCGGCACTGGGCGAACTGATGCGCGCAATGATTGCCGCATCGTTCCGGCAAGAAACAGTTGAAACAGAGGGCCTCCTTACCATATTGGGCCAAGGTGAAGTGTATAATATGGCGAAGGGGATGCTCCGGGCCGACACGTTCACATTCACCCCCAGCAGGATGAAGACCGATCCCGGTCGCGTTTCGCGCGACCTGGAGGAAGCTATTCGGGTGATGGCGCAAGGACCGGAGTTGGAGACGGCGCTGGCGGAAGCCACGAGGCGGGCGAAGGAAGACCTCAACGAGGAAACCTTTGCCGAGCAGCAGCGGATCCAACGGTTGAAAATGGATCATGACCAGCGCCTGGCGGAACTGGCGCAGTCCGAAGATATTGTTTGATAGATCGTCCCCGGGCGGGACGATGGAGCTAAGGCGAATAAATGGCGAGCAAGGCGACAGGCAAGGGTGCGGGCGAGGATGTGGATAGCGGCGATGCGCCGCTCCTTGATCTGAACGAGGCTTCGGTCAAGAAGCTGATCGCGCGTGCCAAGAAGCGCGGCTACATCACCTATGACGAACTGAACGATGCCCTGCCGCAGGACCAGATGTCCTCCGAGCAGATCGAGGACATCATGGCCGCGCTCAACGAAATGGGCGTGAACATCGTCGAGAATGAGGAAGCCAGCGAAGACGGCGACGAGCAGCGCGAGCGCGAGGATGCCGAAGACGCCGAGGATGATTCGGGCGATGACGATGGCGCGCCCAAGCTCGTCACCGAAAAGAAGAAGGAGACGGTCGATCGCACCGACGACCCTGTGCGCATGTATCTGCGCGAAATGGGTGCCGTCGAACTGCTCAGCCGCGAGGGCGAAATCGCCATCGCCAAGCGTATCGAGGCTGGCCGGGACACGATGATCCTGGGGTTGTGCGAAAGCCCGACGACCTTCAACGCGATCATCGAATGGTCGACCGCCCTCAACAATGGCGAAATGCAGCTGCGCGAGATCCTGGACCTCGATGCGATGCTTTCGAAGGACCCTGCTCCGGAAAATCTGGAGGAAGGCGCCGAGGACGATGACGGGGAGATCAGCGAGAAGACCGCTGGCCCGAGCTTCAAGGAAGAAGAAGAGCCAGAGGAGGAATCGGCCGATTCGGACGAGGACGAAGACGGCCTGACCGAGCGCCGAGCCCGCCGGGTGGAAGAGGAAGAGGAGGAAGACAACACCCTCTCCCTCGCCCAGATGGAAGAGACGCTGAAGCCGATGGCGCTGGAGAAATTCGCGACCATCACCGAAATCTTCCGCGCCTTCTCCAAGGCGCAGGAATCGCGCATGGCCGCCATGGCCAATGGCGAGACGCTAAGCCAGAAAGCGGAGGACGATTATCAGGAATTGCGCGAGCAGCTGACCGCCGAGGTCGAGAGCGTCCAGTTCCACCAGCAGAAGATCGAATATCTGGTCGATCAGCTTTATGCCTATAACCGGCGTCTCAATGCGCTTGGCGGGCAGATACTGCGCTTGGCTGAACGGCACAAGGTAAGCCGCAAGGACTTCCTCGACCGCTACAAGGACCATGAACTGGACGACGCCTGGCTCGATAAGGTGCAGGGCCTCGACAAGAAGTGGGCGGCCTTCGCTGCGGCGGAGGGTCGTGCGGTCGAGCGCATCCGTAACGAGGTGAGCGAAATCGCGCAGGCGACCGGCATGTCGCTGGGCGAGTTCCGCCGCATCGTCAACATGGTTCAGAAGGGCGAACGCGAAGCACGTATCGCGAAGAAGGAAATGGTGGAGGCGAACCTGCGCCTCGTCATCTCCATCGCTAAAAAATATACGAACCGCGGCCTGCAATTCCTTGATCTCATTCAGGAAGGCAATATCGGCCTGATGAAGGCGGTCGATAAGTTCGAGTATCGGCGCGGCTACAAGTTCAGCACCTATGCGACCTGGTGGATTCGTCAGGCGATCACCCGATCAATCGCGGATCAGGCGCGGACCATCCGTATTCCGGTCCATATGATCGAGACGATCAACAAGCTGGTGCGCACGTCCCGCCAGTTCCTGCACGAGCAGGGTCGCGAGCCGACTCCGGAGGAAATGGCCGAGCGCCTTTCCATGCCGCTGGAGAAGGTGCGTAAGGTGATGAAGATCGCCAAGGAGCCGATCTCCCTCGAAACGCCGATCGGCGACGAGGAGGATTCGCATCTGGGCGACTTCATCGAGGACAAGAACGCCATCATTCCGGTGGATGCCGCGATCCAGGCGAACCTAAAGGAAACGGTGACGCGCGTTTTGGCTTCGCTGACGCCGCGCGAGGAACGCGTGCTGCGCATGCGCTTTGGCATCGGCATGAACACCGACCATACGCTGGAGGAAGTGGGCCAGCAGTTCAGCGTGACCCGCGAACGTATCCGCCAGATCGAGGCAAAGGCGCTGCGCAAGCTCAAGCATCCGAGCCGCAGCCGCAAGATGCGCAGCTTCCTCGACCAATAGAGGTCGTTGCACGGCGAAACGAACAGAAAGGGCGGCTTCGGGCCGCCCTTTTTTTCGTCCCATAAACGGCTCTTTTACCTGAGCTTCCTATGGTGGCGGCTGACGGACATACTGGCGCGGCGGTCGCAGGGGTTATCATGAACGAAGCAGCAGTACGCCTGGTGACAGGCGACATTTCCCAGGTGATCGAAGCGCTGGTGGCGGCTGACGGCACGGCCGGTCATGCGCATGCGAGCAGCGCCCGCGCTGCGACGGGACGGGACGCGGCATTGAGCCTGCCAGACCTTGCGGACGCCGCACATTATCTCTGCCTGCTGCACGGGCGTCATCCTGGAGTGATCGATCATGCGGCAAACCGGTCTGCGGACGGCGCAGCGCGGAACTGGTTGGTGCAGGCTGGCGCGGCCTTTGCGCGGGAGCGGGCTTACCTGACGCAGGTGGCGGTCGCCTTGGGGCCGGTTCCCAGCACGGCGGGCCAGAGCGATTGCGAAGCGATCGTGAGCCAGCAGCGCCATGCTCTTGATATGTTGGCTCAGTCGGACAGGCGCGGCTGTGCCATGGGCGCCGCGATGGCGCTCGTGCTGGATTGGCAGGCGGTTCGCGGCGTGCTCGACATGGCTGCTATCCGGGTCGGGCTGGAACCCTATCCGACCGATTTGCCGAGCCGGGCCGAGACTTTCGCGATGGCGCGCGCGATCGGCGGAGACAGCGCGGCAGACCGCGCGATCCAGTTCGGCGCGCGGCAACTTCTCAGCCAGCAGCGCGGCCTTTGGGACTTGTTGAAAGCTCGGGCCGAGGTCCGGCGGCAGAAACAATAAGCGATTGCGGCCTGTGATCGCTTTCCCTACTCGGGTGCCAGTAGAGGAAAGCGAAGATTCATGCGGTTTGAAGGTACGGAAGACTATGTCGCCACCGACGACCTGAAGGTGGCGGTGAACGCAGCGGTGCTGCTGCGCCGCCCCCTGCTGGTGAAGGGTGAGCCGGGTACTGGCAAGACGGTGCTGGCGCAGGAAATCGCCAAGGCGCTGGACGCGCCGCTGATCGAATGGAACGTCAAATCGACGACCAAAGCCCATCAGGGCCTGTATGAATATGATGCGGTGGCGCGCCTTCGCGACGGCCAGCTGGGCGACCCGCGCGTCCATGACATCAGCAATTATATCCGCAAGGGGAAGCTGTGGGAGGCGTTCACCTCCCCCATCCTGCCCGTGCTGCTGATCGACGAGATCGACAAGGCCGACATCGAATTTCCCAACGATCTGTTGCAGGAACTCGATCGCATGGCTTTCCACGTCTATGAGACTGGAGAGACGGTCGCCGCGAAAGAGCGGCCGGTAGTGGTCATCACCTCCAACAATGAGAAGGAGTTGCCCGACGCTTTCCTGCGGCGCTGCTTCTTCCATTATATCAAGTTCCCCGACCGCGAGACGATGCAGGCCATTGTCGACGTGCACTTTCCCGGCATTCAGAAGATCCTGGTCAGCCGGGCGCTCGACCTCTTCTACGAAATTCGGGAGGTGCCGGGCCTGAAGAAGAAGCCTTCGACCAGCGAGTTGCTCGACTGGTTGAAGCTGCTGCTGAACGAGGACATGCCGCTGGACGTGTTGCAGGATCGCGACCCGACAAAGGCCATTCCGCCACTCCATGGCGCGCTGCTCAAGAATGAGCAGGATATCATGATGTTCGAGCGTCTGGCATTCATGGCGAGGCGGCAGGGACGGTAAGGACTGATTCGCGTTCCCCGACCCCTACCGCTTTTGGGAAGGGGCAAATGAGGGAGAGGCGTATGACACATGAAGCCGGGTGCCTGTGCGGGACGGTTCGCGTCCAGATCGATGCGGAACCGCTGGCGGCGCGTATGTGCTGGTGCAGGCTGTGCCAATATCTTGGCGGTGGCACCGCAACGGTAAATGTCTGCTTTCCGGCCGAGAAGGTCCAGACCAAGGGCGAGGTCCGTTGGCATGAGAGCATCGCCGACAGCGGCAACAGGATGCGCCGCGGCTTTTGCCCTCAATGCGGCACGCCCTTGTTCAGCATGGCCGAATCGCGGCCCCATCTGATCTTCATCAGGGCTGGCGCCCTGGATGATCCAGGCCTGTTGGCGCCTCAGGCGGTTATCTGGACGGAGGCGGCACCACATTGGGCGCATCTGGACCCGGAACTGCCACATTATCCGGCGCAGATTCCACCGGTCGCATAAAAGGCGCTTGCCTTCGCCCTGCGGTTCGGCTCAACCTTCCTTCCTGTATTTCATAGCCGCGACAAGACGGCGTGAAACGGGAAGGATGCCTATGCCGAAGCTCGCCCTGTCGCTCTTGCCACTCCTCCTGCTTCTGCCGGTGCCCGCATTGTCGCAGGATGCCGATGTGCAGGAGGCGTGGGCTACCAGCGAGGGCAGCCTTCGCGCACGGGCTGCGGGGATCAGCCTGCCTCAGACGGTCGCCGGACTGTCCTTGTCCAAGAGTGGAGAAGTCACAAACGGCGGCAAGGGAATCGACAATTACGCCCAATATCTGTCTGATGATGGCGCGGTTCAGGCGACCTTGTACGTCTATCTGCCAAGCTATGCGGGTGCGTCGATCGCCGCTTACATGACTGATCGCGCGGTGACGGATCGTTTCGGGCCAAAGACCCGCCGTACCGCTTATGAAGGCGTTGCGCTTCACGGCAAAGCCGGGCGTGCCATCCGGGCGGTTTATGATGATGCGGCGAACGGGGCGCTGACCACGGCGGCGGCTTTCGTCCAGTCTGGCCGCTGGCTTGTGAAGCTGCGCGTCACTGGTCCGAGCGAACGGCGCAGGGAGGTGCTGGCGGGGCTGGATGGGATGCTGAGCGGACTGCGCTTTGATGATGCTTCTGCCGTCCGGTCAATCTCTCCGGCGCGATTTGCGGACTGTCCGAAGGCAGACGACGGGGACGCGCGGCTTACCGCTTCGGGAGCCGCCACTGGGGCTGATGTGCAGCCTGTGCGGGAGGGCGCTGCGTCCTTCTGCATTCGTGGCCATGTGCAGACCAGTGAGGGCAGCTATGATGTTCTGGAGCAGCAGCGAGCGCACGGGGCTTCCGTGATCGTGCCGATCGACGATGCGGGCACGGTCATGGCCTTTGATCCAGCGAGCGGCGGACGCGGCTATCAGCTGTCGATGCATTCGGTGGGCGAAACGAAGCTTTACGGCGTTTATGACCGGGTGCCGAGTACCCGGCAGATCGCCCAGATTCTGGACGGCAAGGACCCTCAAACGGCTGAGGCGCGGGCGACTGCGGCCTATGCTGCCAGTGGCCAAGTCATAGTGCGCGAGGGCGCGACGAACTGAGGAAATCAGATGAGGTAGCCGACCTCGTACAGGCCCCAGCGGCGGCCTTCGAACGTCAGCGGCACGAACACGCTGCGAAGCGCGCGGTAGCGGCCTTCTCCAAGGTCCTGACGGTAAGTGAAGAGGAAGAAGTCGCCGTCGCCATCGAGCGCACGGCGGGTCTGGCTGTCCATGAAAATCTGCCGGTTGCGCGCATATTCCATGTTCCACGCTGCCTGCCCCGGCCGCTGGGGCTGGCTGCGCGATGAGATGTGCGTCGGCAGATAGCCGTTCATGTCGATCAGGCAGCAGCCGACGATCGCTTTATCCTGCGCTGTATGGCGGTCCAGAACTGGCCGGATGATGCTGTCTGCAAAGGCGGTGAAGCCATTTTCATATTGCGGCGGATCCGATCCCAGGACCGGACGGTAATTCTCGTCGAATAGAGCAGATGGCGTGAGCTCACCCGAAGCCAGAGCCACATTGATCATTCGCGACACCTCCGCCGCGCCATCTTCGGCATAGGCGATGTAGCGGCTGTCGCGGGTCCGGTGCCCGCCATGGGCGGCGGTGTTGAGCATGCCGTTCGCCATGCCCTCAAGCTGCTCAAGCTGGACCTTCGCCATTTCGACGCGCTGGGCGCTCTCGGCGGCGGACTCGCTGAAATTGGTGAGGCCCTGACGCAGCGCGCCCACGTCAGCGTCGGCTTCATTGGTGCAGGTTACGATGGCGTGAGAGCGTTCGCCGAACTGCGTCACGAGCGAGGCTATTTCCGCCATGGTGACGCTTAGCGTGTCGATATGCGCGCTGACGTCCCGGCCACGGCCGATATTTGCCTCGACGCCGCTGATCAGGTGACGCGCGTCGCGGTCCAACTGGCCGAGCTTGTCGCCGACCGATGCTGCGGACTCGCCTGCCTGTCCGGCGAGGCGGCGGATTTCATCTGCCACGACGGCAAAGCCTTGCGTCGCTTCGCCGCCACGTGCGGCTTCGATGGCGGCGTTGACGCCCAGAAGCCGGGTTTGACGAGCGATCGCGCCGAGTTGGTCGGATATGCCGCCGACCGTTTCAATCACTCCGAGGAACTGGCGCAGGCGCCCTTCCAAACCAGTGACATGATCGACGAGGCTGGCGACCTGGGCCAGGGATTGGGTGATCGCCTCGTGACCCTCCGCGATGATGCGGGCAGCGCGGCGCGAGGTGAGGCTGAGTTCCTCCGCCGCGACGACGCTTTCATTCTGGCTCCCCGCCAGAGCCTCCATGTTCGATTGCAGCTGCGTGAGCCGCTGCGAGTCGGCCTGAATGCGACGGGTAAGTTCGCCGAGGAAACCCGCCGTCTCGCTGCATTGCAGCGCAACGTCGCCCGACCGCTCGCCAAGGTCCGTCAATAAATGCTCATTTTCCAATGAGTGTCACCCCAACCGCCCGCTCTTGGATACTGCCCAGTTAACGATGCGATGCAACACTTAACATTTTCCCAACCATGCGCTGCCCCTTGCATCCGTAACGTGGCTGAAGGACAAGGCCGCCATCATGATGCTGAATTTTCTCGACGCGCTCAGGGCCGCGGGCATTCCTGCCGGCATCAAGGAGCATCTGCTTCTACTGGAGGCGCTGGATCGTGACGTCATCGGGCAGAGGCCGGAGGAATTCTATTATCTCGCGCGGGCGACTTATGTGAAGGACGAGGGACTGATCGACCGGTTCGATCAGGTCTTTGCGAAGGTCTTCAAGGGCGTGTTGGACGCGAGCGGCGTCGAGGCCGACATTCCTGAGGAGTGGCTGCGCCTGGTCGCGGAGAAATATCTGAGCGCCGAGGAAATGGAGAAGATCAAGTCGCTGGGCAGCTGGGACGAGATCATGGAGACGCTGAAGAAACGGCTGGAGGAGCAGAAAGGACGCCATCAGGGCGGCAACAAATGGATCGGCACGGGCGGAACATCGCCGTTCGGCCATGGCGGCTATAATCCTGAAGGCATCCGCATCGGCGGCGAGAGCAGGCACAAGCGCGCGATCAAGGTGTGGGAAAAACGCGAGTTTCAAAATCTCGACAGCAGCAAGGAACTGGGCACGCGCAACATCAAGGTGGCGCTGCGACGGCTGCGGCGCTTCGCTCGCGAAGGTGCGGCGAGCGAACTCGATCTGGAAGGAACCATCCGGGGGACGGCCCGGCAGGGATGGCTGGACATAAGGATGCGGCCCGAGCGGCATAATGCGGTCAAGCTGCTGCTGTTCCTGGACGTTGGCGGATCGATGGACCCGTTCATCCGGCTTTGCGAGGAACTGTTTTCCGCCGCGACGACCGAGTTCAAGAACATGGAGTTCTTCTACTTCCACAACTGCCTTTATGAGGGCGTGTGGAAGGACAATCGCCGCCGCTTTTCAGAGCGTATCCCGACCTGGGATATCCTGCACAAATATGGCCATGACTATAAGGTCATCTTCGTCGGCGATGCAGCGATGAGCCCTTATGAGATCAGCTATCCGGGCGGTTCGGTAGAACATATGAACGAAGAACCGGGCGCGGTGTGGATGAGCCGATTGCTGCATACCTATCCGGCGGCCGTGTGGCTGAACCCGACGCCTCGCGACCATTGGGACTATAGCCAATCGACGCGGATGATCCGGGAGATCATGAGCCAGCGCATGTATCCGCTGACGCTAGAGGGCATCGATGAAGGGATGCGGGAGCTGACCCGCAAGCGGTGAGTGGCGTCAGGCCGGATCGAAGAGAACGCCGCCCGTCATCGGGACAGGCACGCCGGTGGTGCCGGGAAAGCTGATCGGCAGGGATTTGAGACGGCGCACAGCCATATAGGCAAAGCCCTGCGCTTCAAGGGCGTCGCCGTCCCAGCCGAGATCATCGACCGGGCGCACATCTGCATGGGTGAATGCCGACAGCATTGCCATCAGGGTCGCATTATGGCGGCCGCCTCCGCCGACATAGATGGCGGAAGGCGGGGATGGGAGGTGATCAAGCGCGCGTGCAACCGCTTTAGCAGTGAAGGCCGTCAGCGTTGCGGCTCCATCCTCGAGTGAAAGGCCGCGCATCGTGTCGAGTGTGAAGGCTTCGCGGTCGATGCTCTTGGGCGGTGGCAGATCGAACCAGGAGTCGGCCATCAAGCTGGCAAGCCGGGCCTCATCGATCTGCCCCTTGGCCGCCGTGACGCCATTTTCGTCGAAGGGCTTGCCGCTATGGGTCTGCATCCAATTGTCGATCAGGCCACTTGCCATGCCAGTGTCGAACGCGAGGAGGCCGCCTGCCTCTCCGATCGCGGTGATGTTGGCCACGCCGCCAAGGTTCAGGATTGCCACAGGCTTCGGCAGGCCGCTTGCCAAGGCGCGGTGATAGACCGGCATCAGCGGTGCCCCCTGCCCTCCCGCTGCAACATCGGCGCTGCGGAGGTCGCCAACGACGGGTATACCAAAAGCGCCTGCCAAGGCGGCGCCATCGCCGATTTGCCACGTCCAGCGCCATTCTGGCCGATGGGCGACGGTATGGCCATGAAACCCGATAACGGCGATATCCTGAGCGACATGACCGCTGCGCGCGAGAAGGTCCGAAACGGCCTCCACATGAAGCTCGGTGAGTTCTCCTTCCACGGACTGGATGAGAGGCTCGAAGCCCGGCTTGTCCATCGCCATGGCGCGCTGGCACGCTTCGGCCAGGCGGATGCGGAAGCCATCGAGGTAGGGCATGGCGTGGAACGCGACGGGTTTGCTGATGCCCTCTCCGTCGGTTTCGATGAGCGCGGCGTCGATGCCGTCACGCGACGTGCCCGACATGAGGCCGATCGCCAGCATGGGTTGGGTCTGGGTCACTGCTTCCTTCCTTCCGCTCTCTCCTGCTCTGTGTAGCCGAATGGATCGGGACACAAGATCAGGATGACGGGGGATGACGTTGTTGTGTCGCGATGCTAGAGGGCGGCGCATTATGACCAGCTACTCGTCCGATCTGCTCCGCCTCCTGGAGGCACGTGGTTACATCCATCAGCTGACTGATGCGGAAGGGCTCGATGCCCTTGCCGCCAAGCAGATCGTTCCAGGCTATATCGGCTTCGACCCGACCGCACCGTCCCTGCATGTCGGGCACCTCGTTTCGATCATGATGCTGCGGCAATTGCAGAAGGCGGGGCACAAGCCCATCGTCCTGATGGGCGGCGGAACGGGCAAGATCGGGGACCCGAGCTTCAAGGACGAAGCGCGCAAGCTGCTGACTACCGACACGATCGCGGAGAATGTCGCGAGCATCAAACGCGTGTTCGAACGCTTCCTGACCTTTGGTGACGGGCCGAGCGATGCCGTCATGCTCGACAATGCCGAATGGCTCGATCGGCTGGAATATATTCCCTTCCTGCGGGAAATCGGCCAGCATTTCTCCATAAACCGCATGCTGAGCTTTGATTCGGTGAAGCTGCGGCTGGACCGTGAGCAGTCGCTGTCCTTCCTCGAGTTCAACTATATGATCCTCCAGGCCTATGACTTTCTGGAGCTTTCGCGGCGATCGGGATGCCGGTTGCAGATGGGCGGATCGGACCAGTGGGGGAATATCGTCAATGGCGTCGAACTCGCGCGCCGGGTCGATGGTACGCAGGTGTTCGGGCTGACGACACCGCTTCTCACCAACGCCGATGGCACGAAGATGGGCAAGACGGTCGGCGGCGCCGTGTGGCTGAACGAAGATCAGCTTTCGACCTATGATTATTGGCAGTTCTGGCGCAACACGGCGGACGCGGACGTGGCCAACCGGCTGCGGCTGTTCACCGATCTGCCGATGGACGAGGTAGCGCGCCTGGCAGCGCTTCAGGGCTCCGAAATCAACGAAGCGAAGAAGATCCTGGCCAATGAGGCGACCGCGCTTTGCCGCGGTTTCGACGCAGCGGCGGCGGCGGCGGAGACGGCGCGCAAGACGTTCGAGGAAGGCGCTTCGGATGCCAACCTGCCGACGATCAGCGTCGGCGCGGAAGGGCTGACAATCGTACAAGGCACCGCCGCGCTAGGCTTTGCCACCTCCAACAAGGAGGTCCGGCGCAAGCTGGCTGAAGGCGCGATCCGCGTGAATGGCGAAGTCGTGAGCGACCCGATGCTGACGTTGAAGCCCGGCGACAAGGTCAGCTTCGGCGCTAAGAAACATGGGTTAGTAACTGCTTGAAACTTTAGAGAGTTAAAGGCGGATTAAGTAAAGCTGGTAAGGAAAGGGCGAGGTTCGTCGCCTTAAGCTTTCCTCATGTCTTCGGTGCTCGCCAGCCTCGCTCAGGTCGCCCGTTCACGGGACCCTTCGGTTAATCAGCGCCGCACGCCCCGCGTGCTGGTGGATATGGTCAGCCATATCGCCGCACGGGGGCGAACGCATGGCGTCCGGGTCATCAATATCTCCGAACTCGGGTTGATGTGCCGCACCGATGCGGAGGTCACGATTGGCGAGCGGATTTCAGTCTGGCTGCCGGTCGTCAAGGATGTGCAGGCCGATGTTCGGTGGGCCGAGGACGGCCGGGTCGGGGTGGAGTTTTGCCAAGCCATCGACCCGCAGGTCTATGAGGCGATGCTGTCGCTCATCCCGCCACGGCAGACCGCCTGGTAAAGAGCTGTTCAACGCTCTGATCGGCTTCGACCCGCTGACGTGATCGGACAAGCGCCTCCGGCATTTCGGTGCGCAGGAAGGTCATCATCGCCTCTCGCACTTCGCAGCGCAGGTCGAAGGCGATGCCGGCATTGCGCGCGCTGAGCAGGCCCCGCAGTTCCAGCGCATCGGCCTTGTGATCGGTGACCTGAAGGATGGCGACGCGCCCATCCCAGCGGCTGTTGGCCTTCACCACTTCCACGAAATGCGCGCGAATACGTTCGACATCCGCCGCAGGGTCGACATAGAGGAAGACGGTGCCAAGCAGGTCGGAGGTCTTGGTCGTCCAGTTCTGGAACGGCTTTTCGAGGAAATAGGACACAGGCACGACCATGCGCCGATCATCCCAGATGCGCACAACGACATAGGTGAGCTTGATATCCTCGATGCGGCCCCATTCTCCTTCGATGATCACCACATCGTCCAGTCGGATCGGTTCGGAAAAGGCCATCTGGATGCCCGCGATCAGGTTCTTTAGCGCTGGCTGCGCCGCTGCGCCGACCGCAAGGCCCGCCAGACCGGCCGAGGCCATCAAGGTGACGCCGACGGTGCGAACACCGGGAATCATGATCAGCATCAGGGATATGATCAGGAAGCCGATGATGAACTGCGCCACGCGGTAAAGGATGCGGATGCGGGTGTGCTGGCGGCGGGCCTTCAGATTATCTTCGACGGTGATGTCGCTGCGCCGCTCAAGAATGGTGCGGAAGGCCCGCATGGACGCGAAGATCAGCCAACCGACGAGCAGGGTGAAGAGCATCTTTGATCCGATCGCCCACATGGCCTCTATGCGATCGCTGAAGGTCAGCGGCTGAATGCCTGCCGCAAGTGCCATCAAGACCACGATCCAGCGGGTCGGATGATAGATGGCGGGCAGGATGACGGGATCGAGCTTCATGCGGCGCGCGATGCGGTTCGCTATCCAATAGGCGAGCCAGTGGAGCAGAAAGGCGACGGTGACCGAGATCGCGATGAAGATCGCCGCGATCGGCGTGACGTGATGCAGGCTGATGTCGGATTGCATGCTCTTGGCAACGACAGCGGGCGTTCGATGGTTTCGCTGTCGCAGCATTTCGTCGCGCGGATCAGCCGCTTCGGAGCAATCCCACCGCTGCGTCCCGTTCGAACAGGTAAAGGCAGGTCCTGGCTGCCTGGCCGCGCGCCTCGTTCAGACCGCCGTCCCGATCGATGAGGAGATGGGCGTCGTCGCGGGCGCTGTCGAGGAGCGCGGACAGATGTTCAGGAGTGGCGATCTTCAGCTGCGCCTCTCCCGACTGGCGGGTGCCGAGGATTTCGCCTGCGCCACGGAGGCGAAGGTCTTCTTCGGCAATGCGGAAGCCGTCATTGGTTTCGCGCATGAGTGCTAATCGCGCGCGGCTGGTTTCGCTCAGGGCGCCGCCGCGCAGGAGGATGCAGACGCTGTGGTTCTGGCCCCGGCCTACCCGGCCCCGGAGCTGGTGGAGTTGTGCAAGGCCGAAGCGATCCGCGCCCTCGATGATGATGAGGTTCGAGTTGGGGACATCGACGCCGACTTCGATGACGGTGGTGGCGACGAGGATCTTTGTGCGGGCGGAGGCGAAAGCCTCCATCGCCGCGTCCTTTTCTGGCCCTTTCATCCGGCCATGGACCAAACCGACGAGGTCGCCGAATCGTGTCCTCAGTAGTTCCGCCCGGGCTTCGGCGGCGGCCTGATCGCTGGTTTCGCTTTCTTCGACCAGGGGGCAGACCCAATAGGCTTGGCCGCCGCCTTCGACATGGCGGGCGAGCGCTTCGACCACTTCATCGAGACGGTTGGCCGCCATTACGACGGTCTGGATCGGCTGGCGGCCGGGCGGCATTTCATCCAGCCGTGAAACGTCCATCTCGCCATAATAGGTGAGCGTCAGGGTGCGGGGGATCGGCGTCGCGGTCATCACCAGCAGATGCGGCGTGCGCTCTGCCTTGGCGGCGAGCATCATGCGCTGGGCGACGCCGAAGCGATGCTGTTCGTCGATCACCGCGAGGGCGAGATTCTTGTAGCGGACGGCTTCCTGGAAGATGGCGTGGGTGCCGACGAGGACGTCGATGCTGCCGTCGGCGAGGCCCATGAGGGTGGATTCGCGCACCCTCCCCTTTTCGCGGCCAGTAAGGATCGCAATGGTGACGGGGAGGCCCGACGCCATCTTGCGCAGCGTTTCATGATGCTGTCGAGCGAGGATTTCCGTCGGGGCGAGGAGCGCGGCCTGCGCACCGGCCTCCACGGTGTTGAGGAGGGCCATGAGGGCGACGAGGGTCTTACCCGAGCCGACGTCCCCTTGAAGGAGGCGGAGCATGGGCACGGGTTGGGCCATGTCGCCGTCAATCTCCCCCATCGCGCGGCGCTGAGCACCTGTTGGGGCGAACGGCAGCTTGAGCATGGCGCGCAGGCGTCCGTCGCCTTCGATCGGCACGCCCCGGCGTTTGCGGGAAGATTGACGGACCAGCATCAGGGCGAGCTGGCCAGCGAAGATTTCGTCATAGGCGAGCCGCTCGCGAGCCTTGGCGTCGCTGGGGTCCGCGTGGATTCGGCCCAAGGCCTCGCGCCATGTTGGCCAATCCTTGCGCGCAAGCAAGCTGGGTTCGATCCATTCAGGAAGGTCCGGGGCGCGGCTGAGCGACTGGGCAACAAGGTCACGCAGACGGTTGTTGGTGAGGCCTTCGGACAGGCCATAGACCGGCTCCCGCGCGGGGATGGTGGCGGCTTCCTCTGGCGGGAGGACATAGTCGGGATGAACGATCTGGAGGTTGTCCCCGTACGCCTCCAGCTTGCCGGAAATGAATTTGGGTTCGTTCAAGGGCAGCAGCTTGCGTGGCCACGCGCTGTTGCGGCCGAAATAGACGAGCGCGACCGTGTTGCCGTGCTTGTCCTGCGCGATCACACGAAAAGGTGCGCGGGCACTGCCGGATGCGCGGTAGTCGGTTGGCGTGAGCGTGATACCGATCACCCGGCCCGAGTCGGACAGGATCAGCTCATCCACCATATGGCGATCAATGAAGCTGACCGGCAGGTGAAACGCCACGTCCACTGCACGTGCCAGCCCCAGACGCTCAAGCGGCTTGGCAAGCGCAGGGCCGACGCCCTTCAAGGCTTCGATCTCAGCGAAGAGTGGGTTGAGGATATCCGGGCGCATGTCTATCTGACGCCATCTAGCCCAGCCGGGACGATGCGCAAACATCCGTCAGGCATTTTGGCGATCGGTAATGTTGCCGTACTCGCGCAAGGAACAAATTGTGAACGAAGATCCCCGCATCCGCCGCCTGCAGTTCCGGGCCTGGCATCGTGGCATCAAGGAAGCGGACCTGGCGGTCGGCGGTTTCTTCGACCGCTATCATGCCGAGTGGGGAGCCGAGGAAATCGACTGGTTCGAGAGGTTTATCGAGGAACAGGATGCCGACATCATGGCTTGGGCCTTGGGCACCTTGCCGCTGCCGGAGCAATGGCGTGGGCCGATGTGGGACAAGTTCGTGAAGATGGATTTTGTCGAGATTGGGAAGAAGTGACGAGATACTCCCCTCCCGCAAGCGGGAGGGGCAGCGAGACTTGCCGAGCCGTAGGCGAGGCTAGTCGCAGCGGGGTGGGCCTGCACCACCTCTGCTGGAATGCCCACCCCTATCCCCTCCCGCCAGCGGGAGGGGGACCGAGTAGCGAATGACCGACCTTCTCAAGATTCTTAAAGCCCCCTCCCCCATAACGCTGGCGGGAGTGCCAGCCGGCTTTCAGCCCTGGCTGCTGGCGGACATCGCGCGAGCGGCGCCTTCACGCGCCTTGTTTGTCGCACCCGACGAGCAACTGATGCGGGCGGTGGCGGATACGGCCCATTATTTCGCGCCAGAAATCGAGATCGTGGAGATTCCGGCATGGGACTGTCTGCCCTACGACCGGGCCAGTCCGTCGCTGCGCTCGGCTTCGGCGCGGCTGGCGGGGCTTTATGCATTGCAGGGCAAGCCCAAGGGGCCGCAGCTGGTGCTGACGACGCTGAATGCCCTGACGCAACGCACGTTGACGCCTTTCCGCGTACGGCAACTGGTGGCCAAGCTTGCGCCCAAGGAGCGCATCGCGATTTCCCGGCTGGCCGAGATGTTGCAGGCCAATGGCTATGTGCGCACCGACACCGTGCACGACCGGGGCGAGTTCGCCATTCGCGGCGGCATTGTCGACCTGTTCCCCGGGGGTGAGGAACAGCCGCTGCGGCTCGATTTCTTCGGCGATGAGATCGAAACAGTGCGGCGGTTCGACCCCGCCGATCAGCGGACGAGCGGGAGCGTGGAGGGCTTCACCCTCCTCCCCGCCTCCGAGGCTCTGCTGGACGAGGAGACGATCAAGCGCTTTCGTGGACGCTATCGCGAAACGTTCGGCGCGACTGCGACAGGCGATCCGCTCTATCAGGCGGTGAGCGACGGGCGGCGGCTGGCGGGGATGGAGCATTGGCTGCCGCTGTTCGAAGAACGGCTGGTGCCGACGACCGAACATCTGGGCGATGACACATTGGTCGTGCTGGACCATGGCGTGGCGGGCGCGGCGGAGGCTCGGTTCGAAGCGATCCGGGATTATCATGCCAATCGCGTGCAGGCGAAATCGTCGGACCCGGGGGCATACAGGCCTTTGGAGCCGAAGGCGCTCTATCTGGACGCGGATGAGTGGGAAGGCATCGTCAGGGAATGGCCGATGCATGCTACGACGCCCTTCCATGAACCGGAAAGCGCGACCGTACTCGACTTCGAAGTCGATGGGCCGCGCGACTTTGCTCCGGAGCGGGCGCAGAACGCCAACGTCTATGAAGCCGTGGGCAAACATATCGCTTCGCTGCAACGGGCGAAGAAGAAGGTTGTCATCGCCAGCTACTCGGGCGGTGCGCGGGAGCGGCTTTCGGGGTTGCTGGTCGATCATGGACTGAAGCGCGTCGCAGCGGCGGATAGCTGGCAGGAGGCGCTGGGGATAGCTGCGGGCGGGAGTACGGTGCTGACCGTACTGCCCTTGGATCATGGCTTCACCGCGCCTGATGTGGCGGTGCTGACCGAGCAGGACATGCTGGGCGACCGGCTGGTGCGGCGGGCCAAGCGGAAGAAGAATGCCGACGCCTTCTTGCAGGAATTGGCGACGCTCTCGCCGGGCGATCTGGTGGTGCATATGGACCATGGGATTGGGCGCTATGAGGGCCTGACGCAGATCCCGGTCGCCAAGGCGGCGCATGATTGCGTGGCGTTGGAATATGCGGGCGGCGACAAGCTCTATGTGCCGGTGGAGAATCTGGAGGTTCTTTCCCGCTACGGGTCCGACAGCGAGGGCGTGAGCCTCGACAGGCTGGGCGGCGAGGCCTGGCAGCGGCGCAAGGCAAAGATGAAGGAGCGCATCCGCGAGATCGCGGGTGAATTGCTCAAGACAGCGGCGGAGCGCGCGCTGCGGGCGGCGACGGTGGCCGAGCCGGACAGCGCCGGTTATCCCGCGTTCGTCGACCGCTTCCCCTATCAGGAGACGGAGGATCAGGATCGCGCCATCATGGACGTGGTCGAGGATCTGGGCGCGGGACGACCCATGGATCGGCTGGTGTGCGGCGACGTGGGTTTCGGCAAGACCGAGGTCGCATTGCGCGCCGCATTCGTGGCGGCCATGGCGGGCATGCAGGTGGTGGTGATCTGTCCGACGACCCTGCTTGCCCGGCAGCATCATATGAATTTCGAAGAGCGGTTCCGGGGCTTTCCGGTGAATATCGGGCGGCTGTCGCGGCTGGTGCCAGACAAGGAGGCCAAGGCCGTTAAGGCTGGGCTGGCGGACGGGACGATCGACATCGTTGTCGGCACCCATGCGCTGCTGGCCAAGGGGCTGGATTTCAAGCGGCTGGGATTGGTGATCGTCGACGAGGAACAGCGGTTCGGCGTTACCCACAAGGAGCGGCTGAAGTCGCTCAAAACTGATGTCCATGTGCTGACGCTGACTGCGACTCCCATCCCGCGCACCTTGCAGATGGCGATGTCGGGCCTGCGCGAACTCTCGGTGATCCAGACTCCGCCAGTCGATCGCCTGGCGGTGCGGACCTACATCATGCCATGGGATGGCGTAGTGATACGGGAGGCGCTGCTGCGTGAACATTATCGCGGCGGTCAGAGCTTCTTCGTGGTGCCGCGCATTTCGGACCTGACCGAGGTGGAGGAGTATCTGCGGACCGAAGTGCCGGAGGTTAAGCCGATCGTCGCCCATGGGCAAATGGCGGCCGGTGAAGTCGAGGAGCGGATGTCGGCCTTTTACGACAAGCGCTATGACGTGCTGCTGTCGACCACGATCGTGGAAAGCGGCCTCGACATTCCTTCCGCCAACACGTTGATCATCCATCGCGCAGACCGCTTCGGGCTTGCGCAGCTGTACCAGCTTCGGGGGCGCGTCGGACGGTCGAAGACGCGGGCCTATGCCTATTTCACGACGCCTGCCAACCGCGTGATCACGGAGACGGCGGAGAAGCGGCTGAAGGTGCTGTCCGATCTGGATACGCTCGGGGCCGGGTTCCAGCTGGCGAGCCATGACCTCGACATTCGTGGTGCAGGCAATCTGGTGGGTGACGAGCAATCGGGCCACATCAAGGAGGTCGGGTTCGAGCTGTACCAGTCGATGCTGGAGGACGCGATCCTGGAGGCCAAGGCTGGCGGCGCAGGGATCGAGAAGCGGGAGAGCTTCTCGCCGCAGATCACCGTCGATGCACCGATCCTGATACCCGAGGACTATGTGCCAGACCTGGACCTGCGCATGGGTCTGTATCGCCGCCTGAACGAGGTGGAGGACCGGCAGGGGCTGGAGGCTTTCGCGGCGGAATTGATCGACCGTTTCGGCAAGCTGCCTGCGCCCACGCAGAACCTGTTCAAGATCATCGAGATCAAACAGAATTGCGTAACGGCCAATATCTCGAAGATCGATGTGGGGCCGAAGGGCGCGCTGGTCTGCTTTTTCGAGGATCGCTTCCCCAAGCCGGAGGGCTTGGTGGCCTATATCCAGCGCCTGAACGGCGTGGCGCGGCTGCGGCCGGACAGCAAGGTCGTGGTCAACCGGGCGTGGGCCGACCCGGCGGCCCGGCTGAACGGCGCGTTGCAATTGTCGAAAGGGTTGGCGAAGGCGGCTTCCTGATGGTGGAGAGCGCCGCCGTCGAGCCTCGTGCCAGCACCGCTTTGTCGTGCCCCAGCAAAGTATCAGCAACATGGTCCAACTAAATCCCGCTTCGATGACTGGGCAGCAAAGTCCGGCGTCAAGCAGGAGATTGACATGATTTCGACACTCGTAGCGATGGCGGCGGCTGCTGCCACGCACAGCGTACAGATCGACCATGGCGGAACGCCGGTGCAAGCGACCTATTCCGCACGCGTTGATATTTCGACGAAGACGGTTGGGGCTAAGACGCCCAATCGCATGGACATGCAGCGGTGCCAGTGGACCGCCACCGTGGTGGTTGACCGCGCGCTCAACCACGGCCCGGCGCTTGCGCGCACCGTTTCTGCCCACAAGCGAATTTCCGGAAGCGAGCATGGCGCATGCACGCCTGATCGCAAGTCGGGTGAACGCAACCTGGCCCGGCATGAAGCGGCCATTCGCGAACATCTGATATCAGTTGCCGAACGGGATCGTGCGCCGCTAATGGCTGAGCTCGATGCTGTCCGTAACCTTGCTTCAAACTGACATGCGCGTGACGTTGGCGGCTGCGCTTTTGCTGGCCGCCAGCGCCTCGCCCGCTCTAGCACAATATGCCGACACGATTTCGGGAACCGTCGAGGTTGCAAGCGATGAGCGTAGACGAGGCCTCAGCTGGAGCGATGGCGAGCCCGTCGTGCGGGGGTCTGTCGCCCTCCAGGCGACCGACGAACTGAGTTTCGACGCTGCGGCAACATCCTTGTGGAGCAGCGATCGCCATGGCGGCGCTGACGCTGTGGTGGATCTCGGCGCGTCCTATGCGCGGCAGTTGGACGGATGGCGGCTTTCGGCCAGGGGCACATATCATCTTTTCCCGGGCGCATCGGGGCAAGGATATGGGGAATTTGGAGCGGGCGCGGCTTTTATGATCGGCCCCGCCAATATCGATCTCAACGCCAGCTACGCGCCGAGGCAAGGATCAATTGGTGGCGACAATCTCTATCTGTCGGCAGCAGCCTCGACGGGCATTCCAGGAACGCCCCTTACTGTTTCGGCTCATGTCGGGCGCTCCAGCGGCAGCGTGCGCGATGAGGGCAATGCATACCGTTTACGGCCGGGCGGCTCCTATTGGGACCATGGGATCAGCGTGGATTATCTGCAACGGCGATGGTTTGCAGGCGTGCGCTATGCCAACAGCAGCATCGATGATGCACGCCACTCAGGTGCGACGCTGATCGGCCGGGCGGGGATTGCTTTCTAGGCCAGGTTCAACCCTTCAGCGCCATGGTGGCCAACTCGGCGGATGATACGCCCGCTGACCGCAAAAAGCCCTGGTAGAAGTCGCATCCTTCGCGCGCGAGAAGATCGAGTTGCTGTTGCGTCTCGACGCCCTCGGCAATGACGGACAGCCCCAGTGACTTGGCCATGTGGATGACGCCCCGGACCACGATCCTGTCCCGCGCCGTGCCAGCGATATCCTGAGCCAATCCGCTGTCGATCTTGAGATAGTCGAGCGGCAGGCTCTTGAGATAGGCGAGGCTTGAGTAGCCGGTGCCGAAGTCATCGACCGCAACTGCGAGGCCCTCTGCACGAAGAGCCGTCAGCAGCGCCGATGCGGCAGCGACATTCTCGATCAGGCCGCTTTCGGTAATCTCGACCGTCAGCCGCGAACGCGGGAAGCCGCTGCCGTCAACCAGGCCAAGGAACTGCGGCATGAAGCCGGGCTGTGCGATGTCGGCGGCGGTCACGTTGATCGACAGGCGCAAATGCGAAAGCGCCTGTGGCCAGGCAGCCGCCTGACGCAGGGCTTCCGCCTGAATGTGGGCGGACAGCGGCAGCATATAGTCCGATCGTTCGGCAGTGGCGAACAACATGCCCGCGCCCAGCGAGCCATATTGTGGATGATTCCATCGCGCGAGCGCCTCCACGCCCGTCATATGATCACCACCGATCGGATATTGCGGCTGGAACACTATGCCGATCTCTCCCCGATCAAGCGCAAGCCGCAGGTCGGTTTCAAGTTGGTCGGCATCCACCTGGCGGCTGCGTTTTTCGGCCGAGAAAATGCGGATGCCCTCCCCGCCGCCTGCCCGCGCGTCGGCCAGCGCCGTGCCCGCGCGGCGAAGCAGGCGTGTGGCATCATCGTCGGCGCGTGACTGCGCGATGCCGCAGCGGGCGGTGAGGCGGATAAGGTGATCGCCCGCACTGAACGGGCGGCCGACCGCGCCGATCAGCTGGCGCGCGAGGAAGGTCGCGCGTTCGCTCGCGGCGGCGGCTCCGGTAAGGCCGACGAGGAACTCCGTTCCGGCGATGCGGGCCACGACGGCACCGGGCGCTGCGTCAGCCGCCATGCGCTCGATCCGCCGGGCGATGCGGCCAAGCAAGGCATCGCCGACTACCTGACCATATGCGGCGTTCATCCGATCGAACTGGCTGATGGAAAGGAGGAGGATCGTCGTGGCGAGACCCGATCGCTTCTCCAGCCATTCAAGGGCTGCCTGCCGGGAGCGAAGGCCGGTCAGGTCATCGCGGCCGGTTGCGTCGTCGCCATGCGTGTCAGAGAGCCATTCGACGTCGGCGGCAACAACCCCATCGATAAGGCGGAGGTGATGAACGAGACGATCGCCCGGCCGCCCAGGGGCAGCATGCGCGAAGGATTCGGTCCGGCCCGACCGCATCATGCCGCGCAAGCCCGCAATCACCGACCGGCGCTCCGCACGGGGCAAGCAGCGGGCAAAACGCGCGGGGCTGATAACCTGCCGATCAAGGTTTAGATGCCGCGCAAGATTGTCGCTCAGGCGGACGACACGTCCTCCCTTGTCCATTTCCCAAAATAGGGCATCGCCTCGCCTTATCCGCTGAGCGCGCTGGCTGGATGCCGCGCCGCCCCCCAGGCGATCGATCAGGCGCTGCGCCGACGCGAGCGTCGCCCGCATCTGGTCAGGCGCGTAGGGAGCCGCGAGGAAATGAGTGGCCCCCGCGTCCAGCAAAGCTGTGACAGACCCGAGCGCGCTTTCATCGATCAGCACGATAATCGCGCCGCCACCAGCCTCGACGGCGGGCGCCAGTGCTTCAATCAACGTTTCACCATCTTCTGCGGAGCCACGGGCATCAATGAGGGCAATCTGCGCGTCGCTGTGCAGGAAACGCTGGGCTGCGTCCTTCGATCGCCGCGCCGCGATGGCGCGCCAACCCGCCAGCGCCGCCGCGCGAGACAATCCGTCCCTGTCGCCTGGCGACAGAATGAAAAGGCTGCGCTGGCCACGCAGTGCGGTTTCACCGCTCACATCGAAACTCCCAGACTACAGCGCATGTCGAGGCATGTAGCAGACAGGCGTTAGCGACCTGTTCATGACCCTGCAACCGGCAGTGCTTGCACCGGACTTTGCCATGGCTTAGCTAGTTGAGCATGAACAAGCCCGATCTTCGGCGCACGGGCCTGACCGATGCGTTGGGCCGCCGGATCAGCTATTTGCGGATTTCGGTCACGGATAGATGCGACCTGCGCTGCCGCTATTGCATGGCGGAGCGCATGACCTTCCTGCCCAAGGACCAGGTGCTGACGCTGGAAGAGATCGCGCTGCTTGCGGACCTCTTCATAGCGCGCGGCGTGCGCAAGATACGGCTGACCGGCGGCGAGCCGCTGGTACGGCGGGACATTGTCGATCTGGTGCGGCGGATTGGCCGCCACCTTGGCGAAGGCCTGGACGAACTGACGCTGACGACCAACGGCACACGGCTGGCCCAGCATGCCGAAGCGCTTTTCGATGCGGGCGTCCGGCGGATCAACGTCAGCCTCGACAGCCGCGATCCGGAGCGGTTCGCTCATGTCACCCGCAATGGCGACATTCGGCCGGTGATCGAGGGGCTGGCCGCGGCGAAGGCGGCGGGTCTCGCGGTCAAGATCAACATGGTCGCCTTGAAGGGCATCAACGAAGACGAAATCCTGTCGATGCTCCAATGGTGCGATCGTGAAGGGTTTGACCTCACATTGATCGAGACGATGCCGCTGGGCGAGACGGGCGAGGATCGCACGGACCATTATCTGCCGCTGACCCAAGTGGTCGAGCAATTGAGGCTGCATCATGAACTGCTGCCGATAGCGCATCGCACGGGCGGACCTTCAAGATATCATGCGGTCGAAGGGATGGGCGTGAGATTGGGGCTTATCACGCCACTCACCAACAACTTTTGTGCGGATTGCAACCGCATGCGCATGACCTGCGAAGGAAAGATATTCATGTGCCTGGGGCATGAGGATCATGTGGATCTCAAGACCGCATTCCGCGAGGGCGGCGTCGATGCGGTTCAGCCGCTGATCGACCGCGCCCTGCGGCTGAAGCCTGCCAGCCATGATTTCCGGATCGGCGGCAACGCGCCTGCCGCCGCGGTCAATCGCCATATGAGTGTAACCGGCGGATGAGCGAGGAGCCACGGCGCGCTCTGCTCGCCTCCCCTACCCAGTCCGCCAAGGCAGCCGAGGAGCGGCTTCGCGCAGCCTATGACTTCGTGCCTGTCGAGCAAGCAAATATGATCATCGCGCTGGGTGGCGATGGTTTCATGCTGCAAACCCTGCACTCCATGCTGGAAAGCCGCCGGATCATGCCCGTGTTCGGGATGAATTTGGGCACCGTCGGCTTTTTGATGAACGAGTGGCGGCTGGAACGGCTGGAGCAGCGGATCGAGGCGGCCAAGCTTTTCAAGGTCAACCCGCTACGCATGACTGTAGATACGGTTGACGGGGAGCGCTTTTCCATCCCCGCCATCAACGAAGTGTCTCTGCTGCGCGAGACGCGCCAGACGGCGAAGCTGGAAGTCCAGGTGAATGGGCGGACGGCGCTGACCGAACTGGTGTGCGATGGCGTGCTGGTGGCGACGCCCGCCGGATCGACGGCCTATAATCTGTCAGCTCATGGCCCTATCCTTCCGCTGGGATCGGGTCTGGTGGCATTGACGCCGATCAGTCCCTTTCGTCCCCGCCGCTGGCGTGGCGCCATCCTGCCGGAAAGCACGGCAATCCGCTTTACGGTGCTTGATCCGGTCAAGCGTCCAGTGAGCGCCGTGGCGGATCAGCGGGAAGTCCGTGACGTTGCGGAGGTCGAGGTGCAGATCGATCGGGGCACGCCGCTGACCCTGCTTTTCGACCCTGAACATACGCTGGATGACCGGATCGCGGCAGAACAATTCATTGCCTGAAAAAATTCGCAAATCTGCCCTTGCCATCCCAAGAATCTCGCTGCTATAGGCGCGGCCTGCCCAGCGAGAGCCGGGCTGCTCCCCGATAGCTCAGCGGTAGAGCATTCGACTGTTAATCGAATGGCCGTAGGTTCGAATCCTACTCGGGGAGCCACTTTTGCCTACTAAGGCGGCTCCAGAAATCAGCAAAAATGTAGGGTGTACGGGCTGTGAGCTTGCGCCTTCAGCGCTCTTAATCCGGCTGCTTCAGTCTACCGCTGTCAGCGGGGCCGATGATACGAAAAACCTCGCCCCCAACAGGGAGGCGAGGTGATACGATCAGAAAGGCGGGTGTTCAGCGCGAAGCGAACTGGCGTGGCTTGGATGCGAGCGCCCAACGCTGCGGGGCTGCGCCGGGCGCCTTTTCCCGGACGAAACATTGACCCCGGCGAGTGCGGATGGCGCGGCAGAGTGCGTCCGCCTCCACGCGATCATCGAAGCCGCTGACGGCAAGGCGAGCATAGCTGACGCCATTGACGGTAATCTGACTGGTCAGCACCGGCAAAGCGGAGATCGCGCTGTTGCGGCGCGCCATCTCATACCATTTTTCCTTCGCAATCGCGGTATTTGCATAAGCTCCGAGCTGGACCACCCACGCGCTGTTGCCCTTTCCGTCGAAGCGGACCGACTGACGAACCGCCCGCGCCGCGCGAATGGGTGTAGAGAGGCTGGCCGAGGCGCTCTTCTTCCCTAGTCGTGACGCTTTATTGACCGGCGCGGGAGCCGCATAAGGCGTGAAATCAACGGGCTGTCGGACGGCTTCCGCCTGGGCCATTTCGGTAGCGGCAGCCTGCTCGGCAACGGGAGCGGCAGGCATTTCCGGCGAAGCTGCCTCAGCCATTTGAGCGGGCGCAGCCTCGGGCGCGAGAGCCAGAGCGACGGGCTGGCCGACATCATTGCCGTCGAAAGTGACGCCCATCAGGCCAGCGATCCGTTGCTGTGCGAAGTCAGGAGCCGCTGTCTGCGCCCACTGCGCGATACGCTGATTGGCGGCGAGCGGATCGAGATCGAGGCCCGCCATCACGCGCGCATCTTTCCAACGGCCGGCCAGCGCATAGGCATAGGCGAGGTTCTGGCGTGTCCGCGCAGTCGCCGACGGATCATGAATGGCTTCGGACAGGATACGGACACCCTCTCCCGGGTCGCCTGCCATGGCCATTGCAAGGCCGTAATCACTGGCAGGGACAACGTCCGCATTGGTCACGAGCAGTTCGCGAGCCGCGTCATTCTTGCCCAAAGCCACCTTGACCAAGGCCAGGCTGATGATCGTGCGCGGGTCCCGGTTGCCGAGCGTCATTGCTTCGCTGAGGGCAGCTTCCGCCGAGACGAAGCGGCCGCTCGCGATATAGGCGCGGCCAAGCAATTGCCGATAGTTCGCATCCTGGGGAGCAGCCTGAACCGCCAACTCCGCCGCTGCGACGGCGCGCGCGCCATCCCGGCCGGCGAGCGCTTTTTCGATCGCAGCGGTGGCGCGAACCGGATTCTGCTTAGGCGCGGCAATAGCGGAGGGACGGAACGCTGCCCCCGTGCAGCCGACCATGGTTGTTCCGACGATCAGCGACGAGAGTGCCGCCTTGGAGAGAGCGCTGCGCTTCATGGCTGATCCTTTACTTCGCTTCGTCGCGCGGCAACTGCTGCGCGAGCTTGTCGATTTCGGGCAAAGCGGCGAGGAAATTGTCCAGAGCCTCGGTCATCATCTGCTGGGCGGAACGGCCGACGACCGCGCTTGCAAGGCGAAGCTTCAGATGACGGTCCGCATCCAGACGGAGGGTGAAGGCAGCTTTGCGGCCTTTTGCGACTGCGCGCTTGGCAGGAGCGATCGTCTTGACCGCTGCTTCCATGCGCTCCGCCAGTTCTTCCCGTTCGACCATCACCGTGGGCACCGGCGCTGCGGCGGGCGGCTGCGTCATCGGGGTCAGGCCGACTACGGCGCGAGGCTCGGCAGGAACAGGCTCGGGCTCGGTAACGTCGAAGCCCATGTCATTCCAGCCAAGATCATCCTGCAAAAGCGCCGCTGTCGCTTGTTGGCCGAAGCCCATGACGGGGCGGCGCATGGCAGGCTGGGCAGCGCCCTTCCGGGCGAGCAGTCCGGAAGTCAGCGAAGCGAGAGGCTTGGGTTCGGCCATTTTCATCCCTCCCTTACTGGCCCACGACGCGGCGGCCAAAGCCACCCGTCGCCGGACGAACTGCGCCGCTGGTGCCCGCCGTCCCATTAGGGACCGAGAAGACCGTCCGGCGGAAATTCTTTTCAAGGCGATCGGAGACATAGCTCCACAATTGCGTGACTTCGCCAGCAGAGCGCCCGTTGGGATCCACCTCCATGACCGTGCGTCCGTCGATCATCGATGCGGCAAAGTCCGTGCGATGGTGCAGCGTCACAGGCGCGACAGTGCCATGCTGTGAAAGCGCAACGGCGGCTTCCGACGTGATGCGCGCCTTGGGAGTGGCAGCGTTGACAACGAAGATCAGGGGCTTGCCCGCCCGATCGCACAGGTCGACCGTGGCACCGACGGCGCGGAGGTCATGAGGACTGGGACGGGTCGGCACCACGATCAACTCGGCGACGGAAATGACGCTCTGAATCGCCATGGTGATGGCAGGAGGCGTGTCGATGACGGCAAGCTTGAAACCCTGCTGCCGCAGGATTTCAAGATCCGCCGCGAGGCGTGCGACAGTCGTCTGGGCAAAGGCGGGAAACTCGGCTTCGCGCTCGTTCCACCAGTCGGCCAGCGAACCCTGGGGATCGATGTCGATAAGAACCACCGGGCCAGCGCCAGCCCTCTGCGCCTGTACAGCCAGATGACCAGACAAGGTGGTCTTCCCCGATCCGCCCTTTTGCGATGCCAATGCGAGTATGCGCACGCGCGTTTCCCCCAGAAAATCCAATTGCACATTGGACTGCCATGGCCGCGCCTAAGATTTGGTTAACATGCCCGCATCCTTCGACATCAGTGGCAGCGGGAGCCTACTATCAAGAATGGCATCCTCAATGCTAAGCGTGCATTAACCTTGTTCAATCATAGGCTGCGGTGACGCTGTTGTTTCAGGAGCATATGGACATGAAGCACATCTGGGGCACCTTGGCCGCAGCAACCATGCTGAGCTTGGCGCCGCCCGCCCTTGCCGATGTGAAGGCTGGCGTCGATGCCTGGCAGCAAGGCGACTATGACAAGGCAGTGAGCCTCTGGCGGCCGCTCGCCCAGGCAGGCGATCCCGATGCGCAGTTCAACATGGGTCAGGCAAGCAAACTCGGCCGGGGTGTCAAAGTTGATATGGCGGCGGCCCTCGATTGGTATCGCAAAGCCGCAGCGCAGGGCCATGTACGGGCCGAGGATAATCTGGGGCTGTTGATGTTCCAGCAGGGAGAGCGGGCGAGCGCCCTGCCCTATCTTGAGCGATCAGCGATGCGGGGAGAACCGCGCGCCCAATATATAGTGGGCACAGCGCTGTTCAACGGCGACCTGACAGCGAAGAACTGGCCGCGCGCCTATGCGCTGATGAGCCGCGCATCCGCAGCAGGGCTGGCGCAGGCGACGTCGAGCCTTAAACAGATGGACAAATATATCCCCGTTGAGCAGCGGCAGCAGGGGCTCGCCATGGCGCGGGACATGGGGCAAAAGGAAGTGGCGGCGCTGTCGGAGGCCAATGGCCGCCTGTCGAGCGCGCCGGTTCTGCGTGAGGAAACGCCCTCTCTTGCAAGCGCTACCTTGCCGCCTGTCAGGGATGCCAAGAAGCCCTCACCGGCCAAGACGAAAGCTGAGCCTTCCAAACTCAGCACCGCAGTTCCGCCGCGTAAGCCTGCCATTGAGAAGGAAGCGAAGGTGGCCGCTAGCGGGCCTTGGCGAGTGCAACTGGGTGCCTTCAGCGAGGAAGGACGCGCCCGGGCACTTTGGAGCAGCCTGCGCGGCAAGGTAGCCGGTCTTTCCGCCTATCAGCTGTATCTGGTCAAGGGCGGCGCCATGACGCGATTGCAGGCCGGGCCTTTGGCGAGCAATGCCGAAGCGGCAAAGCTATGCGGCGCGTTAAAGGCTGCGGGGGCGGATTGCATGCCGAGGAAGATGTAGTCTGCGCTGTCGCGGCTAGGTCTTGTGGCTTTAACCGCTTGATCATGGGTGCGGCATAAGGCAACGGCGTTCCCGACCATTCGCGGAGGCCCCTTTTGAACAATTTGGTTGTCCCTTCCTGGGTGCTGACGCTGGTGTGCGCCGACCGCGTCGGCATTGTTGCAGCCGTCAGCCAGTTCCTTGCGGAACGGGGCGGCTTTATCACAGATAGCCAGCAATATGCCGACAGGAAGGCCGGACGTTTCTTCATGCGCGTGGCGTTCGAAGCGACGGATGCCCGCATGTCGGACACGCAAGAGCTTCAGGCCGCATTCGCTGCCACAGGCGCCGAATTCGACATGGACTGGCGGATCAGTGGAGCGCAGGAAAAACCGCGCATGCTCCTTGCGGTTTCGAAAGGCTCGCACTGCCTCGCCGACCTGCTGCACCGGTGGCAGACGGGAACATTGGCCGTCGATATCATGGGCGTCGTGTCGAACCATCCCGACATGCGCCGGATCACCGAATGGCACGGCATCCCCTATCATGAACTGCCTGCCAATGGGGATAAGGCCGGGCAGGAAGCGGCGATCCTGGATGTCTTTGGACGCACGCGATCGGACTATCTGATCCTCGCGCGCTACATGCAGGTCCTGTCAGAAGATCTGGTCGGGCGGCTGGAAGGGCGATGCGTCAATATCCACCACAGCTTCCTGCCGGGTTTCAAGGGCGCCCGCCCCTATCACCGCGCCCATGAGCGAGGCGTGAAATTGATCGGCGCGACGGCACATTTCGTGACCGCCGATCTGGATGAGGGGCCGATCATCGAGCAGGCCGTGGAACGGGTCGATCATCGCGCTACCGCAGAGGATATGATCCGCATCGGCCGCGATATAGAGGCGCAGGTGCTGGCCCGGGCGGTCGGATGGATCGCCGACCGCCGGGTGCTGCTGAACGGCAGCAAGACCGTCGTTTTCCGCTGATCAGATCCCGAGGGCGCCCAAAAATCTTCCGGCGCGAGTGCTGCGCTGGCTGCTGCTCGTGGCTGGCGGGACCAGGACGAGTGCGGGATATAGACATCCCTGGCTGTTTCGTGCTGCCGCTTACGACGTGCAATAAGGGTACGGGGTTTCATCGTCTTCTCCTTGTCCGGAGGAACACGAAACCTTGCGTGGTCGCATAGGGCCGTGCGCTTTAGCCGTTGTTGACGCGGAGCAAGCTGTCATCCTTCAAAAGCCGCGGAGCGTTAAGCTCCACACCTGTCTACAGATATAGTTGAGAAAGGGAACATAGCTTTGCTTTAGCGGACGCGATGTGCGCTTTGTGCAAAAGCTTCAACCGAAGAAAATATCGTAGATAAACCATCCTACGATGAGGAAACTGGTGACGACGCAAACCCGATCGCCATAGACATCCAAACGCGACATCCTAGACATCCTTCCAAATGCGGCGATCTTTGTCGCCTGCATGAAGAGAATAACGCACCGCGCCGTCAAAAGGAACAAAAAGTGCGGGCGCCGTTCAGGCGGGCGCCATACCGCGATGACGGAGGAAGGACTGTGTCGCCTCAAGCGGGCCGCGATACGCCTCCTGGAACTCGGCGCTCCAATATTTGAGGTCGTCCAAATCGATCCGTGCACCCGAAACCGCACAAAAGACGAACTGTCCCGGGCGCACTATGTCGAAATAGGGCGTGTGGTATTCCAGCACCGCCAATCCCTGGATTTCTGCCATCAGTCGCCCGTCAATATGCGGTCTACAAGCTGCTTCACCGTCGGCACGAAACCGTTGGAATAGAAGGGGTCCTGCTTGAACTTGTACGCGCCATGGCCCGCGAAGAGGAGGTTCTTGTCCAGATCACCACCATGCACCGCCTCTTGCAGCGACTTCTGAATGCAGAAGCTCCGCGGATCGGCAAGACGGCCAGTCGAGTTCGTCTCACTGTCCATCCAGCTTGAAAAGGCGCACTGGCTGAGGCAGCCCATGCAGTCGGTCTGATCCTTGCGGATTTCCGCCTTTTCTTCTTCGGTGACGAATACAAGCGTGTTGTCAGGCGTCTTAAGCGCGGACGTGAAACCCTGCCCCACCCATTCGCGCGCGCGGAGCAGGTCGCCGCGCGTCACCCAGAAATTCTTGCCCTTGACCCCCGCATCCAACTGGTGCGTGTGATCGCCCGCCTGTTCCGTGCTGAACGGTATCTGGCGTTCCGAGCGCGCTTCCAGCTGACGCAGGAAGGGATTGCGGACAGCCGAGCTGTAGAAACCCGTCGGTGAGAAGCGATGCAGCAGCACGTCGCCGGGTTCCAGCTGCGTGAGGCGCTGCTTCCACTCATCGGGAATGGGGCTTTCCTGCGTCAATAGCGGACGGGTGCCGAACTGGAAGGCGATCGCGCCCAACTCCGGATTGTCGATCCAGTCGTTCCAATCCTTTAGGTGCCATACGCCGCCCGCCATGACGATCGGCACATCGTCGGAAATGCCCCCTTCACGCATCGTCGCGCGCAGGTCGCGAACGCGGGGATAGGGGTCCTGCGGCTGGCGCGGGTCTTCCGCGTTGGAAAGGCCGTTATGGCCGCCCGCCAGCCACGGATCTTCATAGACCACCGCCGCCAGCCATTCCGAGGCCTTGGAATAGGCACGTTTCCACAGCGCGCGGAAGGCGCGGCCGGAGCTGACGATGGGAAGATAGCTGACGCCATAGGACGCGGCGATTTCGCTCAGCTTATACGGCATCCCCGCGCCGCAGGTGACACCGGCGACCATGCCCTTGGTCTTTTCCAGGACGCCGTGCAGCACCCGCTGAGCGCCGCCCATTTCCCAAAGCACGTTAATGTTGATCGCGCCCTTGCCCCCGGCAATTTCGAAGGCGCGCTTTACCTGTTCAACCGCGCCATCGATAGCGTAGGCGACCAGTTCTTCATGACGGTCGCGGCGGGTGCGGCCGTGATAGATTTGAGGGATGATGTTGCCCATGCTGTCATAGCTGTCGGCATTGACGGCGGACACGGTGCCGATCCCCCCTGCCGCAGCCCATGCGCCGGAGCTGGCGTGATTGGACACAGCCACGCCCTTCCCGCCTTCGACCAGCGGCCAGACTTCACGACCACCATAGATGATGGGCTTCAAACCCTTGAACAACATAATCTCCCGCGCAACAGCTGCTGGGTCATCCGTCGACTGAACGCCGCTCTATAGCAGCTTTCGCGACCGATGACGAATAACGGGCGCGCCCTACCGCAAAATATGAGGGCTGGATAGTGCCTGTCCATAAAGCCCCGCATAGGCATCGACCATCGCAGCTTCTTCGAAGTCGCGCTGCGCCCGGCGCAGATTTGCCTCGCCAAGACGGATGCGAAGATCGGCACTGGCGGCCAGTTGACCGAGCGCCGCCGAAAGTCCAGCCTCGTCCTGTGCGATAAATGGCTGATTTTCCGGGGCAACCATTTGCGCCACGTCCCCTACGTCGGTGGACGCGACAGGCAGCCGCGCGGCCATGGCCTCCACCAGCGAAATCGGGAACTGTTCGCTATTGGACGACAGCGCGAAAATGTCGAACAGCCCGAGAATACGCGAGGGGTCGGGAAGGAAGCCGGGCAGGCAGATATCGTCGATGCCATGCTTGGCTGCCTCTGCGAGGATCGCCGCCCGCTCAGGGCCTTCGCCCACGATCACCAGTTGCAACTTATCACGATGCGGCGCGACTGCCCGTACCAGGCGAGGAATATTCTTGACCGGCCGCAATCCGGCCAATGTCCCGACGAGCAGCTTGCCAGGCGAACGAACGAGGCCGGGAATGGCGTCGGGAACGGCGCCAGCATAGCGCGCCACATCAATCCCGTTGCGGATCAGATGAACCTTTGACGCGGGCTGACGCCATGTTCTTCGCGCAATCTCGTCCAGCCGGATGGACGGCACGACTAGGGCGTGGGCGCGTTGGAGCGCCAGGCGGCGATAGAGGTTGCGCTTCGTTTTGAGCCGCTCTGCCTCCTCGATATTGAAGCCGTCCTCATGATGGATGAGCGGCGGCAGGCGCAGGAAAGGCTCGCAGACGCGATGCGCCATGACGGCGTCCATGGCTCCCCAATTATAGGTGAGCACAAGATCAAAGCCGGACAGGAAGCGTCCCAGCGCCCGAAAGCGGCTTGCGCCGGGTCGGCCGGTCAACGCTGGCGCGTCGGGGAAGCTGACCTCCACCCCCGGCGCGATCGCGAACCGGGCGCCCATGGCGTCAGGAGCGGCGCTGACAATCGTATGGCTGGCGCGATCGCCCCACAGGTTCATGAGACGGACAGCGCGTGCTTCCTTACCGCCCAGGGAAAAGCTGCCGTGAACATGCAGCAGGCGCGGCGGCCCGCTTCGGGTCTCAGCCATGCAGGACTCGTGCGAGGAGGCGGTCGATCCCGGCAGCGGCTTCCGATTCGTCGAGCAGCGGAGCGTGGCCGACATCGGGAACTGTCACAAGCTCAGCGCTGGGACCCATTTCCGAAAGCATGCGCTGCGCAGTGGCAGCGCTGAGCAGATCGGATCTTTCGCCCCGTAGGATGAGAGAGGGGATGCCATTAAAAGACGCCATGACAGGCCAGAGATCGACCCCCGCCTCGCCTCCGGACAGGCGGAGGGGTTCGGCGACGCGCATGTCATAGTCCAACACGACGCGTCCGCCGCTGTTGAGCCGGTAGAGGCGCTTCGCCATGGCAAGCCATTGTTCAAGATCGTAGCGGGGGTAGATGTCGCGATTGGCTTCTTCCAGCGCGCGGGCGGCCTGAACCCAGCTTTGATGCGACTGGCCGACCCCGACATAGGTCCGGATGCGGTCGAGCCCCGCCGGTTCGAGCTTTGGCCCCACGTCGTTCAACAGCGCGCCTGCCAGCCATTCGCGGTGAGTCGCGGCAATCAACATGGTGATCAAGCCGCCGAGCGAGGTGCCGATCGCGACGAAACGGGTAATGGCGAGATCGGCTAAAAGGCGGCTGATGTCCTGCAAGTAGGTTAGCGGGACATAGGTCATCGGGTCCTTCGCCTGCGCGCTTTCGGAACGGCCGCGCATGTCGGGACAGATGAGGCGCCACTCGCCCGCGAGGCGATCGGCCAAGGGTTCGAAATCGCGAGCGTTGCGTGTCAGGCCGGGAAGGCACAGCAGCGGCGGGCGGCCATCTTCACCGCCGGCATAGTCACGATAGTGGAGCCTGAGGCCGTCGGGAGACCACCAGTAGCCGTCAGTGAAGCTGGTCAACGGTCGTGCGTCCTCAAATTACAGCGAAGCGGTTGTAACTGCCCGCCTTGTCCCCCCATATCGCCGCATGGACAAATCCTCGCAAGCCAGCAGATACAATCCGGCAAAGGAAATCTTCGCGTTGCAGCCCGACTTCGCCGATGAAGTCGCAGCGGCGAACTTCCCGCAGACGATATTGCGATATCGGAACGATAGGGCCGCAGCGAGCGTGGGGCTGGACCGGCTGAGCGATGAGGAGTGGCTTCGTCACTTCGGCCGATTCGAACCATTGCCAGGCAGCCTGCCGCAGCCGCTGGCATTGCGTTATCATGGCCATCAGTTCCGGGTCTATAATCCTGACATTGGCGATGGCCGGGGATTCCTGTTCGCGCAGTTGCGCGACGAAGCCGGACGGTTGCTGGACCTTGGGACGAAAGGATCGGGCCAGACGCCCTACAGCCGCTTTGGCGATGGGAGATTGACGCTGAAAGGCGGGGTTCGCGAGATATTGGCGACCGAGATGCTGGAGGCGCTGGGCGTCAACACGTCGAAGACCTTTTCATTGATCGAGACGGGCGAGGCGCTGGAGCGGCATGACGAGCCCTCCCCCACTCGCTCTGCGGTCATGGTGCGATTGAGCCATTCCCATATCCGCATCGGGTCCTTCCAGCGCGCCGCCTATTTCGATGATAAGCCTCTGCTGGAGCGGCTCACCAATTATGCGCTGCGCAACCTCTATAATGAAGAGCCGGGAAACAATGCGCCCGCGCAGTTGCTGGGCCGCGTGGTCGAGCGGACGGCTGATCTGGCGGCGAGCTACATGGTCGCGGGTTTCGTGCATGGCGTGCTGAACAGCGACAATATCAATGTGACGGGCGAAAGCTTCGACTATGGCCCATGGCGCTTTACGCCTTATTGGGAGCCGGGTTTCACGGCCGCCTATTTCGACCATGCCGGGCTTTATGCCTTCGGACGGCAGGCTGAAGCGATTCACTGGGATGTGGCGCAATTGGCTGTTTCGCTGAGACCCTTGGTCGAAGCCGAACCGCTGATCGAGCAACTGGAGCGGTTTCCCGAATTGTTCGGAGGGGCAATGGCGCGGCGCTTTTGCTGGCGGCTAGGCGTCGTCCCCTCAGGCGATGTGAACTCAATGATCGAGGCGGCGGTCAAGGGAATGGCCGCGAGCGAGACACAGATCGATCGTTTCTTTCATGATTGGCGAGGCGGCGAACCGCGCGAGGGAACGGACTATTCGGGCGAGGCTTGGGCGCCGTTCCGCGAAGCTGTTGCCGGGATAGAACCAAGCGGCAGGAAAGAGCATGCTTATTGGAGCGATGCCGCGCCCTGTTCGATGCATATAGACGAAGTCGAGTCCATCTGGAGCGCGATCGCCGAACGGGATGATTGGTCGCCGTTGCAGGAGAAAGTCGCGGCGATCCGGCGGATGGGTGAGGCTTTGGGGCGTGGGCCGGAAGTGCCTTGAAAACCGGCCAGACCCCGGCCCAGCGCAAGGCCGCCTTTCCGCCCAGCGCGGACAAACGCACGACACTGCTGATCCTTGGCAGCCTGCCGGGCGATGCCTCTATCAGGCAGGGTGAATATTATGCTCATCGCGGGAACGCTTTCTGGTCGCTGATGAGCGATGTGCTGGGTGATGATCTGCGCGCACTGCCCTATGCCATGCGGCTGAAGCAATTGCGCGCCCAAGGCGTCGGCCTGTGGGACGTGATCGAAAGCGCGGACCGCGAAGGTAGTCTCGACAGCGCTATCCGGGGTGCGGAGTTTCGGGATTTGAGGGGCTTTATCGCGCAGCTGCCTGCGCTGCGGGCGATCGCGTTCAACGGCAAGACAGCGTCAGTGCATGGCCGACGTCAGATCGGTACTGCCACGGAGTTGACGATGATCGATTTGCCATCCAGCAGCGGCGCCTATGCCATGCTTTCCAGAGACAAGAAGGCAGAGGCGTGGCGGACGTTGCGTCGATGGATTGCACCGTCCTAACATTGACGTAAGCGTAAGGCGGACTTAGACCATTTGCATCAAGAGGGTGCCGACGGTGAGCAAGAGTGTCTATTTCGAGGATTTGGAAATCGGCGACAGGCTGGATTTTGGTCCGGTAAGTGTCAGCCGCGACGAAATCATGGCCTTTGCCGCTGAATTCGATGCCCAGCCTTTCCACCTGTCGGATGAAGCGGCCGCAGGGACGCATTTCGGGAGCCTGTCGGCGAGCGGCTGGCACACGACTGCGCTGTTCATGAAGATGTTCGTCGCGAAGATGCAGGCCGCCGGGCATCAGGATGCGAGCCTGGGCGCCATGGGCATCGATGAACTGCGATGGCTGCGGCCAGTGAGGCCTGGCGATACGCTGAGGGGCACATCCGAGGTCGTGGAAAAGAAGGCGTCCCGGAGCAGACCGGAGATGGGCGTAGTCAAGAGCAGGGTCACTGTGTTGAACCAGCGGGATGAGCCGGTGCTGACGATGATGCCGATCACGATGTTCCGCACGCGTCCGAACTGACGCGGAAAATCTTTATCGGTTCTGGACTGGCGGCAGCGGCTGATTGGCGCGCGCGTCCGCAGCCATGATGCGGACTTGGCTGGATGCCGCACCCAACAGTTGAATGAGATGCACGCCTGGCGTCAGATCGAACCAGACGATCTTCCGGATGCCCGAACATCCCGGGCCAGGACTGTGCGCGGTGGACGCGATAGGGCTATTCCCGAAGACGATATCGACCCAGGCGGGACCGGAAAGGCCTATCCCTATCCGTGCCGGTGTCTTGACGGCCAGGCTGAAGAGGCCGCCATAGCTTTTAGGTGCCTGATGTTCAGGTTTGACCACATATTGGACTTGAAGCGAAGGGCGCAGCGTCGCCACGACGGGCTTGCCCAAGATAAGACGAGGTGCCGAAGCCGCTTCGCCCGCGGCGGATTCCGTTCCGCTCTGGTTCCAACTGGTCCAAGGTTCAGGGGGCAGCGGCGCGTCAAGGCATGGGTCGGCGGCAAGTGCGGGCGCGGAAAGGCTCATGGCAGCGAGGCAAGCGATCAGGCGCATCGTCATTTCCTTCCGAATAGCTTTTCTATGTCTCCATGGCCTAGCTTTACCCAGGTCGGACGACCGTGATTGCACTGGCCGCTGCGTGGCGTGATCTCCATCTCGCGCAGGAGCGCGTTCATTTCCGCCACGCTCAGCACCCGGCCCGCGCGGACCGAGCCGTGGCATGCCATCGTCGCTGCGACCAGATCGAGCCGCTCCTTCAGGGATAGCGCTTCGTCATAAGCAGCGAGATCATCGGCTAGGTCGGTGACAAGCCCCTGCACGTCCCCTTGGCCCAGCATCGCGGGCACGGCGCGCACAAGCATGGCGGAGGGGCCGAACCGCTCCAGTTCAAGGCCGAAGTTACGCAGCTCATCGATGCGCGTTTCCAGGCGATCGCAGGCGGGCTCATCCAGTTCGACCACTTCGGGCAGCAGCAGCGCCTGCGTGGCGACGCGCTGCCCCTCCATGGCGCGGCGCATGCGTTCGAGCGTAAGGCGCTCGTGGGCGGCATGCTGATCGACGATCACCAGCCCATCCTCCGCCTCCGCGACGATATAGGTGCGCGCCACCTGTCCGCGCGCGACGCCGAGCGGGAAGCTGGTCCCTTCCGGCGCGGGTGCGGCGGCAGGCTCGGCGCGCGCCTGTGGCGGGGGCGTGGTGAAGGAGGGGCGACGATCAGCGAACGTGGCGGCAGGCGGCGCATAGTTTAGCGAGCCAGCTTCGAAGATGGGAAGCGCGCTGATCGGCGTGGGCGTAACCGGCTCGGTTTTCCAGGCGGAAAGGCTCGCCGGATCGGCCTGCTGCACGGACCGAAAGCCCCCTGCGTCGAGCGCGCGACGGACGCCCGACACGATCATGCCCCGGATCATCGCAGGGTCACGAAAACGCACTTCCGTCTTCGCCGGGTGGACGTTGACGTCCACCTCAAGCGGTGGAACGTCCAGGAACAGGGCCACCACCGGGTGCCTGTCCCGCGCCAGCATGTCGGCATAAGCGCCGCGCACCGCGCCGATCAGCAAGCGGTCGCGAACAGGGCGGCCGTTGACGAACAGGAACTGATGATCGCCAACGCCGCGATTATAAGTCGGCAGCGACGCCACGCCCGACAGGCGCACGCCTTCGCGTTCCAGCGAGACGATGACATGGTTTTCCGCGAGCGCCCGGTCGGTAAGGGCAGCGACGCGATCCTCCCGCGCCTCTCCCCCCTGAACGGCGATCGCCCGGCGGCCGTCATGTTCCAGCGTGAAGGCCACCGAAGGGTGCGCCATTGCGAGCCTTCGCACGACATCAAGGCAGGCTGCATATTCCGCCTTGGCAGAACGCAGGAATTTGCGGCGAGCGGGCACCCTTGCGAACAGCTGTTCCACGGTGATCCGCGTGCCCGGCGGCAAGGCAGCAGGGCCTTCGGACAGCAGCACGCCATTGTCGACGGTGCGGTTCCAGCCATCCTGCCCCTTGGGCCTGCTGTCGATCGACAAGCGCGCAACGCTGGCGATGGATGGGAGCGCTTCACCACGGAAGCCCAGGGTGGACACATTCTCGATCGCGTCGTCGGGCAGCTTCGACGTCGCATGCCGCTCAAGCGCCAGCGCGATTTCGTGCGCGGCCATGCCGCAGCCGTCGTCACTCACTTCGATCCGGTCCAGCCCGCCGCCGCTCAACCTGATGGAAATGCGGGTCGATTTAGCATCCAGTGCGTTTTCAATGACTTCCTTGAGCGCGCTGGCGGGTCTTTCGACCACTTCACCGGCAGCGATACGATTGACCAGATGTTCGGGCAGGCGGCGTATTGACATTGATTAGTGACTAGCCCAAGCGAGCGCTTTCCGCGAGCCGTTGCCCCCGAAAATTTTGCCTCATCACAGGGAATGATGACAGGGACGGCGGAACGTGGCAGGGACCTCCGAACGCCCCGGTTCGCGTCGCCGGGACGGGCGGGCTGAACAGGAACAAGCATGTCGATCTTTTCGCGACTTTTCAAACTCTCCTCCCAGGATATGGCTATCGATCTCGGCACGGCGAATACCGTCGTCTATGTGCGGGGCCGCGGGATCGTGTTGAATGAGCCATCGGTCGTAGCGGTGGAGACGCTGAACGGCGTGAAACGGGTCAAGGCCGTGGGCGACGACGCCAAGCTGATGATGGGCAAGACGCCCGACTCGATCGAGGCGATCCGACCGCTGCGCGATGGCGTTATCGCGGACATCGATGTCGCCGAGCAGATGATCAAGCACTTCATCACGAAGGTGCATGGCGGCAAGTCGCGTCCGTGGCGCTTTCCCGAGATCGTGATCTGCGTTCCGTCGGGCTCCACCAGTGTCGAACGCCGCGCGATTCGCGACGCGGCCAGCAATGCGGGCGCTTCTCAGGTGTTCCTGATCGAAGAACCGATGGCAGCGGCGATCGGCGCCGACATGCCCGTGACCGAGCCGATCGGTTCGATGGTCGTGGACATCGGGGGCGGCACCACTGAAGTCGCGGTGCTCTCGCTGCGTGGGCTCGCTTACACCACCTCGGTTCGCGTCGGCGGTGACAAGATGGACGAAGCGATCGTTTCTTTCGTGCGCCGCCACCACAACCTCCTCATCGGTGAAGCGACCGCCGAGCGCATCAAGAAGCAGTTCGGCGTGGCCCAGCCTCCCGAAGACGGCGTGGGGGAAACCATCCATATCAAGGGCCGTGACCTGGTGAACGGCGTGCCGAAGGAAATCTCGATCAATCAGGGTCAGATTGCCGATGCGTTGGCGGAACCCATCAGCACCATCGTCGAAGGTGTCCGGATCGCCCTGGAAAATACCGCGCCGGAGCTGGCGGCGGACATTGTCGACCAGGGCATCGTGCTGACCGGCGGCGGCGCGCTGCTGAAGGGGCTGGACGATGAACTCCGCGACGAGACCGGACTGCCCGTCACGATCGCCGAGGATCCGCTGACCTGCGTCGCCATCGGTACTGGCCGCGCGATGGAGGATCCGATCTTCCGAGGCGTGCTGCAGACCGCTTAAGGTCAGGGGGACCACTACATGGCGCGGCCATCCAGCCGACGTCCCGGCCATAACCGCAAGGCGCAGTACAGCCTGTTTGCCAGCTATGTTGTGGCGATAACGGGTGCGGCTGTCGGCTTGCTGCTGGTCGCCGTGGCGATTTTCGATCCCACCGGATTCGCTGCGATCCGTGCTGCTACCGCGGAACTTTCGCGCCCCGCGTCGCTTGGCCTGCGCAACATGGTGAGTGGCGCAAGTTCGCTGGACGATGTGCTGACCGCATATTGGCGCGCAGGGTCGCAGAATATCGCGCTTCGTCGGCAGGTGGAGGCCGACCGTAACCGCATCATCGAAGCAAAGGCGGTCGCGCAGGAAAATCAGCGCCTCAAGCGGCTGTTGAAGCTGGTCGACGAGGATCATAGCGACCTGCTGACGGCTCGGCTCATTTCCTCCTCTTCATCCAGTGCCCGCCGTTTTGCGCGATTGAATGCGGGTCGCTGGCAGGGCGTCCGGACTGGCATGCCGGTCCGCGCTTCGGAAGGCCTTGTCGGCCGCATTCACAGTGTCACCCCCAATACCGCCGAAGTCCTGCTACTAACCGACAGCAGCAACATCGTGCCGGTTCGCCGCGCGACCGACAGTGTTCCGGCCATCTCGACGGGACTAGGCGACGGGACTGTCGAAATCCGATCACTTGCTGCTGGCCGCAATCCTTTCAACGCCGGTGACATTCTCGTCACATCCGGCGTCGGCGGCATCTATCAGCCCAATATCCCGGTGGCTGTGGTCGTTCGGATCGCGGGCGAAATCGCCTATGGAGTGCCACTGGCCAACCCGTCGAAAGTCGATGCGGTGGTGGTCGAACGCTCATTTGAGGAAGCAGTTACGCGCAACGAACCTGCTTCGCCTGACAGCGCGCAGCCAGAGACGGCAGCCAACGCCAGCGTTCCATGATCGACCCGCATCTTCAGCATGTGCCCCGGCTCGGCCGCCATCCTTCCCGTTTTCGCCTGACCGGGACGCCGGTCATCACGGTCATGCTGGGATCATCCGTCACGATCCTGCCGATTGTCGCCCAAGCCCCTGTCATGCCGCCCTTTGGCTTGTTGTTGCTGCTGTCCTGGCGCTTGCTGCGGCCAGAGCTTTGGCGCGCCTGGATCGGTGTGCCCCTTGGCCTGTTCGACGACATGATTAGCGGGCAACCCATTGGTTCGGCAATGTTCCTGTGGACCGTGATGCTGATCGGCATCGATGCGGTGGAACATCGAATGGTATGGCGCAGCTACCGGCAGGACTGGTTAATCGCTGCTGCCGCGATTATCTTCTGCATCGCCGGTGGGCTATTCCTTGCGCGGATAACCGGCGGAGGAGACATCAAGCTGGAACTGGTCGCGCCGCAAATGCTCTGGACGATCCTGCTCTTTCCCTTCGTCGTGCGGCAATGCGCGCGGATCGATCGCTGGCGCGTGATGGCATGAAGCTGCCCAGGCTCAAGCGGAAGACCGTTACCGAAGCATCGCTGTCCTTCACCTTCACCCGCCGGGCAATGGTGGTCGGCGGATTGCAGGCCGGGATCGGCGCGATGCTGATCGGCCGGATGGCGTGGATCAGCGTTGCCGAAAATGAGAAATATAATCTTCTTTCGGAAAGCAACCGCGTCAACCTGACGCTCATTCCTCCACGTCGCGGATGGATATTGGACAGGAACGGGCGTGCGCTGGCGAACAACCGCACGGACTTCCGCGTCGACCTGATTCCCGAGCGTGTCACTGATCCCGAAGGAACGTTGCGCAGCCTGGCTCATCTTCTGGCACTGGCTCCGGACGAGGTCGAACGGATCAGGACGGAACTGGATAAGGCGCCCGGTTTCCGACCGGTCCAAGTTGCCGAAAAGCTGACCTATGATCAGTTCGCAGCTGTCAGCGTTCGCTTGCCCGACCTCCCCGGTGTCGCCCCTAGCCAAGGATTTTCCCGTTACTATCCCACCGGATCAACGGTGGGGCATTTGCTGGGCTATGTCGGTGCCGCCTCGGCGAAAGACTATGAGAAGCGCAAGGACCCCCTGCTTATCACCCCCGGCTTCAAGGTAGGCAAAGAAGGGCTGGAGAAATGGTTCGACCTTGAACTGACGGGTAAGCCCGGGGCCAAGCGGGTCGAGGTGACGGCGCGCGGCAAGATCGTGCGCGAACTGACGACGCGGCCGGACGCGCCCGGAAATGCAGTGAAGCTGACCATCGACGCAGGGCTTCAGGATTATGCAGGGCGCAGGCTCGGTGCTGAATCCGGTTCCTGCATCGTGCTCGATTGCCTGACAGGAGAAATCCTCTGCATGGCGTCGATGCCCTCCTATGATCCAAACAACTTTTCCGACGGCATCAGCCATGATGAATGGGACATGTTGTCGAGCGACGAGCGCCATCCGCTGATCAACAAGTCACTGAACGCCCTTTATCCGCCGGGATCGACCTTCAAGCCGATGGTTGCGATGGCGTTGCAAAGCGCCGGCGTCGACCCGAAGGAGCGGGTGCATTGTCCCGGTGGGTATCGGCTGGGCAACCGCTTCTTCCGCTGCCTTGGCCGTCATGGTTCGGTCGATATGCACCGTGCTCTCGCCAAAAGCTGCAACACCTATTTCTACACCATGGGCAACCGCGTGGGCATCGACGTCATAGCGCGGATGGGCCATGCCATGGGGTTCGGTGAAAAGTTCGATCTGCCTGTCAGTTCGCAAAGTTACGGCACCATGCCCGACACCGCTTGGAAGATGCGGCGCTATGACCAGAAATGGACCGCATCGGACACGCTCAACGCATCCATCGGCCAGGGCTACGTCGTCGTAAATCCATTACAGCTCGCCGTCATGGCGGGGCGGATCGCGTCAGGCCGCAACATTCAGCCCCGTCTGGTGAAAGGCCGCTATCCCGAGGCGCCGTTCATGCCTTTTCCCAAGGAACATTTCGACGCTGTGCGGGGAGGCATGTGGGAAGTGGTGAATGGTGACGGCACTGCAGGACGTAGCCGCCTGGACCTGCCCGGGATACAGATGGGCGGAAAGACCGGCACGGCGCAGGTGCGCAAGATTGCGGGCAGCCAGCGCGGGCAGAGCGGCGCATGGAAATATCGCGACCATGGCCTGTTCGTCTGCTTCGCGCCCACGAGCAATCCCCGTTATGCGGCATCCGTCGTGATTGAACATGGCATGGGCGGCTCCCGCGCTGCCGCCCCGGTGGCGAAGGATGTGCTGACATATTTGTTCGATCCAGCAAAGGCGATGGCCCGGCTGGAAGAATTGGAGAAAGGCTGGGGCGGCCCTCCCGCTGAGCGGATGGAACGTCAAATGGCGGCCTACCGTCTCGCCAAGGCGATCAAAAAAGGGGAAGTCGTTCCCAAGCCAGCCGATGCTTCAGAGGCGGAGAATAGCGCCAACGCAGCTGCGTCGGCCAATGTGTCAGAGACTGCGGATAACCCTCCGCCTCAGCGAGATCCGAACAGGGAAGCAGGTCGGTGAGCATCATTCCCCAGCCGCTTACTGAATTTCCCTGGAGGGTATTGGGCATTCTCCTCGCGATCGCGGGCTTTGGAACGCTCGTACTTTATAGCGCCGCCAGCGGCAGCATCACGCCCTGGGCCATCAACCAGGCCGTCAGGTTCGTCATCTTTACGGGAATGGCGTTCGTCATCAGCCGGGTGCCGCTAGAACTTTTCGCGCGGTTCGCTTTTCCTGCCTATGGGGCCGTTCTCATATCGCTGGTGCTTGTGGAACTGATCGGCGGCGTCGCAGGCGGTAGTCAGAGGTGGATCAACCTCGGCTTCATGCAATTGCAGCCATCGGAATTCATGAAGCCGATCATCGTGCTGGCGGTGGCCCGCTTCTACGCATTGCTGCCCGTGGGAGAAATTCGACGGTGGACGGCCATATGGCCCGCGCTCGTTCTGATCGGTGTACCATGGGCGCTGGTGCTGGTGCAGCCGGACCTTGGCACAGCGACGATGATTGCTGCGGGCGGCGTAACTGTGATGTTCCTTGCCGGACTGCCGCTGCGGTTGTTCGTCGGGTCGGGACTTGCGATCGCCGCCATCATCCCCATCGCCTTCAGCTTCCTGCATGATTATCAGCAGAAACGGGTCCTCATCTTTATGGACCCTGAAAGCGATCCGCTGGGGGCCGGATACCATATCAGCCAATCGAAGATCGCAATCGGCTCCGGCGGCATCTGGGGCAAAGGCTTCCTCAAGGGCACCCAGAGCCACCTCGATTATCTTCCCGAAGGACATACCGACTTCGTTTTCGCCACCATGGCTGAGGAATGGGGACTGGTTGGGGGGGTATTCCTGATCGGCGCTTTCCTGTTGCTGTTCCGCTGGGGAGTCGGCGTATCGCTGCGTACACAAGATAAATATGCGCGGCTGGTGGCGGCGGGGCTGACAACGACCATTTTCTTTTATGTGGCGATCAACCTCATGATGGTGATGGGGTTAGCCCCGGTTGTCGGCATCCCCCTGCCCTTCATGTCCTATGGTGGCTCGTCCATGCTGACCGTCATGCTGTGTATCGGCATCATAATGGCCATCGAGCGTTCGACCCGTCGCGGCGGACGTAAGCCCGGAAGTTGGGGCTAAAAACCGGCACTGGCGCAAAATTTTCTGCAGCGCCGCGATTTACTGTTTGCAAAGCCGGAGGATAATGCTAACCGCCCGGCCACGCCAAGACGAGGCTCCGAACGGGGCAATCCGAAAGCGAGTGTGGACGCATAGCTCAGTTGGTAGAGCAGCTGACTCTTAATCAGCGGGTCCTAGGTTCGAGCCCTAGTGCGTCCACCACCTTCCCTCTATCTTCAAATAGTTAGCAACGGAAACTCGCAAAATCCGAGAGTTACGGAGATCACCTGAATTGGTGGGCCGCCTCCACTACTCCGCTGCGAGACCGGCGCTGGCTGTCGAGGCCGCTCCCGCGATGGCGCCATCAAAGGCGTAGTCGGGCATCTGCGAAAACAGCTCCTTCTCGAAGAAGGCGCAGGTGATCGCGAGCCCCTCGGCCAATGAGACGCGGGGTTCCCAGTCCAACAGTGTCCGCGCGCGCTTGATATCGGGGCGGCGGCGCCGGGGATCGTCGATGGGCAAGGGCTTGCGGATGACGCGTGACCTGGTGCCGGTCTGCGCCCTGACCAGTTCCAGCACCTCCATCATGCTATATTCTTCCGGATTGCCCAGGTTGATGGGCTGGAGGTCGGCCACGTCCGATTCCATCAGACGCATGAGCCCATCGACCATGTCAGACACATAGCAGAAGCTGCGCGTCTGCGATCCGTCGCCATAAATAGTGATGTCCTTCCCCGACAGCGCCTGGCAGACGAAGTTGGAGATGACCCGCCCATCGTCCGGATGCATGTTGGGGCCATAAGTATTGAAGATGCGTGCGACCCTGACGTCGGCGCGGCCCAGGCGAGCGAAGTCGAAGGCAATGGCTTCGGCGGCTCGCTTGCCCTCGTCATAACATGCGCGAGGGCCGGTGCAGTTCACCCAGCCACGATAATCCTCACGTTGGGGATGCGCTTCAGGATCGCCATAAACCTCACTGGTGGAGGTCAGGAGGAAACGGGCGTCATTCTGTTCCGCGAGCCTGAGCAGCCGATCCGTACCCACGACGCTGGTCAGCATCGTATGTTCAGGATCTGCCTGATATTGCGGAGGCGACGCTGCGCAGGCGAGATTGTAGATGCGCGTGATATCCCGGCGGCGCGTCACGGCGTCGGGCAACGGATCGACGATGTCGGCGCGGATGAAGCTGAAGGCGCGATGGCCCTCCAGCATTTCGAGATTCACTTCGCGCGCAGTCTGGAGATTGTCGAGGCAGATGACGTCATGCCCCTGTTCCAGAAGAGCGCGGCAAAGATGGGAACCGATAAAGCCAGCTCCGCCTGCGACCAGCGACACATTTTTGTTCATGCTTATCATCCGTTGTTATCCTTCTCCCTTTGCCGGGACGTCATCCTGCGATTGCGACCTTATCCTGCGCCTGCATCGCCGAAGCTTCGTGGAGGTAGGTTTCGAGCTGCTGCGCTCGATGGTCGGCGGTATGTTCGGCGAGGATGCGGGCGCGCCCCGCTTCGCCGACAGCCGCGCGCTCCTCATCCAGCGCGACGATCACCTGCTCGGCATTCCAGGCGAACAATATCTCCTTGTTTGGTGTCAGCAGGTCGCCAAGGCCTGGCCAAACGTCCGAGATGATCGTGGTCCCGCAAGCCCCCGCCTCGAACAGCCGGACGGAGGGTGACCATCCCGCCTCAATCATGTCGGCGCGCGTCACGTTGAGGGTGAAGCGTGAGGCCGAATAGAATTCCGCATGGTCCTGCGGGGGCAGATGCTCGATCCGCTCCACATTGGCTGGCCAATCGATGTCCGCCGGATATTGCGGACCGGCTACGACGAAGCGCCGGTCAGGCATCAGGCGCGCGGGTTCGATCAGCAACCGTTCCAAGGTAGGCTGCCGATCTGGACTATAAGTGCCGAGATAGGACAGGTCCCAGCGCTTCGGCACATCTATCGGCCGGTAGGCCGCCGCATCGACCGAACAATAAAGTGCCCTCGCCATGGGCGAGCCATATTCACGCTCCAGCAGATCAAGCGTCGGGCCACCAGTGAAAGAGCAATAAATGTCATATCCGGAGATGAGGTCTGGCGACAGATAATCACATTTTCCCGCACGCACATTGGCCAAGGTGATCGGCGTGTCGATGTCGTAGAAAAGCGTGGTGCCGCGGGCATGGCGCTGCACATATTGGCCGACCGCGATACCTTCCGGCACATAAGAACCGACCATGACCGCGTCGGCACTTTCGATCTCCCCGCGCCAGTGATCGAGCGAGGGAAGATCATCGTAGAACGCCAGACGGCAATAATCTGGATCCACTAGGTCTCGCTGGCTGGCATACCAGGGGACATCACGCTCAAGGAACAGAATGTCATGCCCCCGCTTGGCAAAAGCCGACAGCAGGGCTCGGAAGGTGGTGGCATGGCCATTGCCCCAGGAGGATGAGAGGCTGAGGCCGAGGACGACGAGTTTCATGCTCTTTCCATCTCCTGTTGCGGTGTCTTGGCGGCACTCCGTTCACGCAGAATGGCATCCACCTGCTCTCCACGCAGGGCGTAGCTGTGTTCGGCGCGGACGCGGGCAAGAGCGGCTCGGCCAATCATCCGCGCGCGTTCGGGGGTGAGCGTAGCGAGGTGGTCGGCGACGTCCTGCCCGTCGCGGGCGACCAGCACTTCCTCATCAGGCTTCAGGAACAACTCAATGCCTTCCCAGGCGTCGGTGATGAGGCAGGCTCCTGCTCCCGCTGCTTCGAAAACGCGGGTGGCAGGAGAGAAACCGATATGCGCCATGCTGTCCCGGGCGACGTTGAGCACCGCGAGCGGCGTACAGTTGAAAGCATTATGTTCCGCCGTGTACACATGGCCGCGATGGCGAACGTTGGACGGCATCGCCTTGCTTTCCCATCCATTGCCACCGATGAGAAAGCTGCGTTCTGAAAGCAACGTGGCGGGCTTGAGGAAAAATTCCTCGACCCGGGCTTCACGGTCCGGCAGGCGATTGCCTAGAAACGCCAGGTCGCAGGCGAAGCGCGGGTCCGGTTCGACCGGGAAGTGGCTCTGCGGATCGAGGGCATTGTAAACGGGAATGCTCTCGCGCGCGCCCATTTCCCGATAAGCGCTCACCACCGGATCGCCGCCGCCATAGGTCAGCACGAGGTCCAGCCCCGGGAGCGCCCGCCGGACAGCATGATCGGGCGCCGCCCGCATTTCATCCAGAGTAGCCGCCGCATCCACATCCCAGAAGATACGCAGCGCGTCAGGGCGAGCGCGCTCCATCACGCCTTGCAATAGCTCGTCATCGAACACACCGACGCCGCTCGCCTTCACCACGACATCAGCGCTCGCCGCCTGATCCATCACCTCGTTCAGCGCTTCGGTCGTTGCAGGATAGACCACGACGGGCGCCCATTCAGGCGGATCGATGTCGCGATGCTGCTGGCGATCAAAGGCGTCGGGCTCGAAGAATGTGACGTCATGGCCGCGCTCAGCCAGTTCGCGCAGGATGCCGCGATAATAGGTCGCCGCCCCATTCCAGTAGGAGGAAAGCAGGCTGGAACCGTAGAAGGCAATTCTCATGCGACATTCCTTGCAAGCGAGATCGGTGTGGCGGAGGCATTGAGCGACGCGATGATCCCCACAAGCTGCTCTGCGCGATGCGCACAGCTATGGCGGCTGCGTATCGTTTCCAGTCCGCTGCGGATCAGCGACGCGCGCAGGTCCGGATCGGATGCAACTGCGCGAAGATGATCCGCCATTTCCTTCCCATCGCTCGCGAATAGGAAGTCCTGCTCGGAACGGAAGAGATGCTCGCTATCCTCCCATGGCGCCGACAGCAGCGGAATGCCGCAGGCCAGCGCTTCAAACACGCGGATGGTCGGGATGCCGGGCAGCAGCTGCGTGTAGTAGCGGCGCGGCACATGAACCGTGGCGAGATGCTGCGCGAAGATGGCAGGCGCGCGAGCATTGGCTGCCCAGCCATGATAATCTACGCCATAGCGCTTTAGTGTGGCGAGGGCCTCGTCAGGATAGCGTACCCCGTAGATGTCGAGGGGCAAGTTAGCCTGTGACGCCGGGCGAAAAAGGAAATCTTCCAATTCGGCTGTTCGCTCGCCATCGCCCCAGTTTCCAATCCAGACGACGCCTTGGCGATCCTTCTCCACCTGAGGCGGACGGAAATGCTTGAGGTCTGCTGCTTCGTGCCAGGTCCAGACGCGGTCGCCCCAGCCCCAACGGCGATAAACCTCGGACAAGGTCTCACCGAACGCCAGCACCCCGTCATAGGCCGACAGGTCGAAAGCCCGGATTGCCTGGGGATCTGAGACGGCACGGTGGTGCGTGTCGTGGAAGAGGAGCGTGAATGTCGCGCCTCTTGCACGGAGGCTGCCAAGGGCGGCTACCAGCGTGGGATCATTCCACTCATGCACGATGACGACCTCGGCACCATCAATTAGCGCTTCCGGTTCACTGTCGGGCCCATAGCTGAAGGTTTTGAGTTCAGGGTAGGCGGCATGAAAGGCAGAGAGGCCTGCTTCGCCATGATCCGAAAGAAGGTTGGAGAGGCTCCAATTGCCTTGCGGCTCCAGCGCCAGCACATCATGGCCCAGAGCGGCCAGTTCGCGCAGCACGCCGCGAAGGAAATGCGCGTTGCCATGGTTCCAGCATGATAGCAGCGAGTGGGTGAAATAGCGGATCTTCATGCGGCGACCCTTTGTTCGGCCATGGCATAGTGGTGAGCCATCGCTCCCGCCATGGCAGCGGGGATGTAGCGGTGGGCGCGTTCCTGTGCCCTCCCCCCGGCGTCCAGGCGGGCAGCGCGGCTGCTCAGCATATGCTCGATCGCGCGGGCATAGCCTTTGGCATCGTTCGCATCGACGAAGGTGGCAGCGCCTTCCCACAACTCACGGAATGTCGGGATATCTGATAATATGAGGGCGCACCCGGCTGATGCCGCTTCGAGGACGGCAAGCCCGAACGGCTCGTAAAGCGCTGACGAAGCGAAGACTGGCCGCTCGCTTAGCCTCTCGGCGAGCCCAACCTCATCGAGCGTGCCGATCGCCTGAAGCGATTCTATGGCAAGCGCACCGCCATGTGGTGCGATGACCGGACCTGCGGCGAGAAAGGGAGCGCTGATCCGGGCAGCAGCCTCATCCAGCACGCGGACATTCTTGCCGTCATCCCATAAACGCCCGGCCGTGAAGACATAATCGCGCATTGGTTTTCGCGCCGGGACTGGCAGAGCCCGGCCATTATGCACTGTAAAGGGCATGACGCCATAGACCCGCCGAACCGCCTCTGCGAAGGCTGTGCTGGGGGCGATCGCAACGGCGGCATGCTGAAGGCCGCGCGCCACCATCTCTGTCCGCCAGACGAAGTCCTCGGGCATGTCTCCGCCATGGACCGCCGCCCACCAGGTCGCGACGCAGCTATGCTGGACCGCGATAACAGGGCAGCGATAGCGCCCCATGCTGACGAGCGCTGGCGTGTGTAGTTGAACAAGGTCCGCGCCGAGATCGCCCGCCATCTCGGCCAGACGCCGCTCGGCGTCGATCACCGGCGCGGGATCGGCCGCCAGCCAGTCAAGCTCAAGTCCGCTGTCGACCAGGCTGATATTGGCCGACCCGGCGATACTGTCGCGGGCTGCTTCATTGGGAGACGGTCCCATGACCGCAAGCGTGACCTGGTAACCAAGTGGTTCGAGGGCGCGGGCAAGGTCGGTGGAATATTGCCAGACGCCGCCGACGGCATCGCATGTGAGCAATAGATGACGCATCGCCATCAAAGCGCCCTCGCCGCCATCGCGGGGGCCGCGACGGCCTTACGCTCCGGCCGTTCAGCAAGCAGCCATTCCGCCAGGTCGGCGACCCCCTTCTGCCATGGCGTTCGGGGTTTGAGATCCACCGCCTTCTGAAGCTTGCGCGTATCCGCCACGAAATAGCGCTGATCGCCTGCACGCCAGTCCGCCATGTCGATAAGTGGCTGGCGGCCGACATAGTCGCCAATGAACTTCAAAATCTGGTGCAGGCTGACGGCATTGTCCGGCCCGCCTCCCAGGTTGAAGGCCTGGCCGCTGAGCCTGTCGATGTCGCGCCATACCGAAAGATAGGCACCGACCGCGTCCCGCACGTCGAGAATGTCGCGAACCTGACAGCCATCACCATAGAGGATGATGCGCCGCCCTTCGATCGCGCTGATCAGGAAGTGAGCGACCCAGCCCTGGTCCTCCGTCCCCATCTGCCGCTGACCATAAATGCAGCTCATACGCAGCACGGCCGTGGGCACGCCGAAGCTGCGCCCATAGTCGAGCACATATTGATCCGCCGCCCCTTTCGAACAGCCATAGGGGGTGTGGAAGTCGAGCGGGCGGCTTTCGTCTATGCCATGCTCGCGCGAGGTGCTTTCGGCCGGATGATAGGCGCCGCCCTCAAGCCGAAACTCTACATCCTCAAGACCACCATAGACCTTGTTCGTCGATGCGAAGATCACCGGCGGCGGAGAAACGCAGCGCCGTGCGGCCTCCAGCACGTTGAACGTGCCGAGCATATTGACCTCAAGGTCTGCGCGCGGGTCGGAAAAGCTGGTGGTGACGGCGACCTGCGCCGCCATGTGGAACACAGCCTTGGCCTTGGCTACAGCCCCCTCCACCTGCCCCCCATTCCGGACATCAGCGATGATGGGGACGATGCTGGCCCCATGGCGCTGTTCCAACCATCTGAGGTTCCGCTCAACCCCTGGACGGGCAAGGCTGTCGTAGATGATGACCTCCTCGCCTTCCCCAGCCAGCCGGTCAGCGATGTTGCTGCCGATGAAGCCAGCGCCACCGGTAACAAGAACAGGTCTGCGATCGGGCGGCGTCATGCGACCAGCCCTCTTGCTTCGAGTTCGGCGCGCGCCTGATCGACACGATCGTCGGCGGTCTGCTGCGCCACCCATTCGGCCAGTTCGGCAAGACCTTCCTGAAAGTCCTGCCTTGCCCGGAAGCCGAGTTTCTCCTCCGCCAGGCTGGTGTCGCAGAAACAATGACGTATGTCGCCTGTGCGCGCCTTGCCGACAATCTCGGGCTCGATGCTGTTGCGCCCCATCGCCTGCGCCAGCTTCTCCGCCACTTCCGTAACAGATCGATCATGGCCAGAACCGATATTGAAGGTGCCGCCGGCCGCTTGCGGCAGTTCAAGCGCGTCGGCGAATGCGCGCGCGACGTCACTCACATGCACGAAGTCGCGGCGTTGCTCGCCATCTTCGAAGATCATCGGCTTCTGACCGTTCAGCAGCCGGGATGCGAAGATCGCCAGCACGCCAGTGTAGGGATTGGAAAGCGCCTGCCCCGGCCCGTAGACGTTGAACAGTCGCAGGCAGACGCCCTCCATCCCATAGGGAGCCGTCATGATATGGGTCGTGCGTTCCTGCACATATTTGTTGAGGGCGTAGATGGACGCGAGGTTAGGCCGCTTCCACTCCGGCGTGGCGATCGGCGTGAGCGGACGCCCTGCTCCGTCAAGCGGTTCCCAAATCTTCTGATTGTCGCGAATGGCACCGCGCTCTGCATCCTGAACGACTTGACCGTCCGCGTCGCGATAGAGCCCCTCGCCATAGATGCTCATCGAGGACGCGGTAACAACGCGCCGGACGGGGTTGCCGATCAGCCTTTCAAAGAGAACAGCCGTCCCCACATCATTGACGGATGTGTAACGTTCCACCTCATACATGGACTGTCCCACGCCTACCTCGGCGGCGAGATGGATAACGCTGTCCACGCCTTTGAGGGCATGCTCGACCACATCGCCGTTGCGCACGTCCCCGCGGATCAGTTCTACCTCGCTATCCAGATCCTCGGGCCGCTCACCATCGCCGTGGACTTGTTCGATCAGATTATCGAGCACGCAAACTCTGTTCCCGCGCGCCAGCAACTCCTTGCAAACCGCCCGGCCGATAAAGCCCGCTCCGCCAGTGACGAGTATATTCTCCACGGCCAATCCCCTCATGATGGTGAAACAGCCGCGGGAAAGGCGGCTCATTGCAGTAGGGCAACAACAGGTAATGGCAGCAGCAACATCTTCTTCTACCGGCAAGTTCCCCGAGTTTTCGCCCGACATTAACGATAGAGCCAACAGAATATCTCTGATTACTAACCTATATTATCTGCACTAACTTATGTGTATCATTAGCTTTTACTTGCCTACGAAAGTCGGATCGGATATGGAACTTTCCTGACTTCGATATTGTTAGCAGCATCTATGTTGATGCTTGCGACACCCCAGAAAACACATCACACTTGTTTTCACCTCATTCGCCATGGCGCGCATGATGAGTTGGGACGAGTTCTGAGCGGACGCGCGGGAAGCATTCCTTTGAATGAGGAAGGAGGCCGTCAGGCGAAAGCTTTGTCGCGCTGGGCGACCCAAGAACATGTCAGCGCTATTTACTCCAGCCCCCGCCCGCGCACCGTGGAAACGGCTTCGATAATCGCAGGCGCGGCCAACTTGGAGGTACAGATCGCGCCGGATTTGGATGAGCTCGATTTCGGCGCTTGGAACGGCAAGGCATTTGACGAGCTGAGTGCAGATCCCCTCTGGCAGCGCTGGAATGACAGCAGGGCCACCGCCGCCACCCCCGGTGGCGAAACGATGGCGGCCGCGATCGATCGAGGGGTCGCGTTTCTGAACTCCTTGGCGGAAGCTCAGCCCGGCGGCACGTTCCTGTGCGTCACCCATTGCGACATCATCCGGGGCATGGTCGCCCATTTTTTGGGTTTAAGCTTCGACAACATCCTCAAATTCGACGTTCAGCCTGGATCGGTCAGCACGGTGCTGCTCGGCCCGTCCGGCGGTCGCGTCTCTCGCCTGAATGAGGTGCCAGCATGAAGACAGTGAAGATCGCCGCTGACCACAAGGATGATGGCGACCTTCGTCGTCGGATTGCAGAACTGGGTCCTTGGTTTCACAATCTGCACATCGGCGGGATAGAGACCGCGCCAGATCATTTCCTGGGGGATTATCCCGCCTTCAAGTTCGCCCGGTTCGCAGACGCCCTGCCTGAAGACCTCACTGGCAAGTCGGTCCTCGACATTGGCTGCAACGCTGGCTTCTATTCCATTGAAATGAAGCGCCGTGGCGCGGCGGAGGTCATAGGGATCGATTCAGACGATCGGTATCTGGCGCAGGCACGCTTTGCAGCCGGCGCGCTCGGCTATGATGAAATCAGCTTCCACAATCTTTCAGTCTATGACGTGGCAAAGCTTGGTCGGCGGTTCGATGTCGTCATCTTCATGGGAGTGCTCTATCACCTGCGGCACCCGCTGCTCGCGCTGGACCTGATCCGCGAACATGTCGCGGGCGACTTGCTGCTGTTCCAGACAATGCAACAGGGGTCGGCCGATGTCCTGCTGGTGCCGGAAGACCACCCCTTCCACGTTCCCGGCACCAACCGGCCTCCCACCTTTTTCGACAATCCCGCCTTCCCGCGAATGCACTTTATCGAACGCAAGTTCGCGCATGACTGGACCAACTGGTGGGCGCCCAACAAGGCAGGCAGTCAGGCGCTGTTGCGTGCCGCCGGGTTCACCATCGAGGCCGAACCCGAAGAGGAAGTCTATCTCTGCCGCGTTGCTCCCGTCCCCTATGCGGACCTGATGGGCAGCGCGGCGGTCTATCCAGCACAATCACCGCAGGAGGTAACGCAGGCATGATCGAAGCCGCGATGATCTGGAACGAGCCCAACAACAAATCGCATTGGGACCTGGAGATCGATCCCGACTGGTCCCGCTATGCAGACATGGTGGTCCGGGCCGGATCAGCCATTCAGGACGCTAATCCGGCGGTGACGCGCGTATTGGGCGGCATGTCTCCGATCGATCCCCACTGGGTCAACCGCATGCGCGATCATGGCGCGCTTGATGCTGTGGATGTCGTGGCAGTCCATGGCTTCCCGCTCGACTGGAATTTGTGGCCGATCCATGACTGGCCGGACAAGATTGCGGAGATCGAAGCGGTCGTTCCAGACAAGCCGATCTGGGTGACGGAGGTCGGCGTCGGCTCCTTCGGGGCAGAGGAAGTGCAGGTGTTCGGCGTCAACCGCACGGCGGAACTGCTTGTCGGCCGCGTGCCCCGCATCTTCTGGTACAGCCTTTATGATTTGCCCCAGGAATGGGGGGCAACCACCCGGCACCGCGAGGCCGAAGGGTCGAGCTATTACCGCCATTTCTACATGGGACTCATCCGGGCGGATGGCACGCCAAAGCCTGCGCTGGAGGATTATGCCAAGGTGGCTGGCGACATGGGGTTGATGCAGTGGTTTCATTTCGAAGACCCGCGCCTGGATGATGCCGTGGCCTGGATGAAGCGTCTCGGCGTCCGCCACCTTCGCACTGGCCTGTCCTGGGCCGACAGCTTCCGGCCCAATGCAATCGACTGGTTCGACCGCCAGATGGAGGCGTTGGCGGACTTCGACGTGACGGTGACCTTCTGCTTCACGCCCGAGCATCTGGGCATCGCCCCCCATCATAGCAGCGCGGTTCACGAGCCCGATGCTTTCGCTGATTTCTGCGCCTGGATGATCGATCGCTACGCCCCCGCATCGGCAACCATGCCAGCGGTTCGCACCGCCTGAAGGAGAAGGAGCATGACGTCATCACCGCATAGCCTGGCGAGGCAGCCGATCAACATCGCCATCATCGGCGTGGGCAATTGCGCCAGCTCGCTGGTTCAGGGGCTGTCCCACTACAGGGCTGAAAGCAATGATCATCTGGGGCTGATGCATTGGGATCTTGGCGGCTACCGTCCTTGCGACATTCAGGTGGTCGCAGCCTGGGACATCGACCGGCGCAAGGTCGGGCAAGATGTCGCGCAGGCCATCTTTGCGAAGCCCAACTGCACCCAGACCTTCTGCCGCGAGGTGCCCGAACAGGGTGTGAAGGTGGAGATGGGCCACATTCTCGACGGCTATGCAGAGCATATGGCGGATCATCCGGACGATCGGACCTTCCTCCTAGCAGAAGAGGAAGCTCAGCCGAGCCGCAGCGATATCGTCAGACGCTTGCGAGAAGCGAAGGTGGACGTGCTTCTGAATTATTTGCCCGTTGGATCGCAGGAGGCGACCGAATTCTACGCGCAGTGTGCGCTGGACGCGGGCGTGGCATTTGTGAACAACATCCCGGTCTTCATCGCCAGCGATCCCAAATGGGCGGCGCGTTTTGAAAGCGCAGGCGTTCCAATCATCGGCGATGACATCAAGGCACAGTTGGGCGCGACCATCGTCCATCGGGTGCTGACCGACCTGTTCGCCAAGCGCGGCGTGAAGCTGGACCGCACCTATCAGCTCAACACCGGCGGCAACACCGACTTCCTCAACATGTCGAACCGTACCCGGCTGAAGTCCAAGAAGATTTCGAAAACGGAGGCTGTGCAATCGGTCGCTGAAACCCGGCTGGAGGATGAGAATATCCACATCGGCCCGTCGGATTATGTCGCCTGGCAGAATGACAACAAGGTTTGTTTCCTGCGCATGGAAGGGCAGCTGTTCGGGGGCGTTCCGATGAACCTTGAACTGCGCCTGTCGGTGGAGGACAGCCCCAATTCGGCTGGAGTGGCGATCGACATGATCCGCTGCGCCAAGGTGGCGTTGGACCGCGGCATTGGCGGGCCCGTCCATCCTGCCGCTGCCTATTTCTGCAAGCACCCTCCGGACCAAATGACTGACGACCGAGCATATGAGGCGCTTGAAGCCTTCATCAATGGAGAGGGCGCGGTGGCGCTGGCGGCGGAATGATGGATCAGATGATGCCCCTCACCATAGATGACGGCCGCGGAGATCATACTGGTTATGCGCCTGCCGCCACGATGCGGGTAGCGACCGTCACGGCACCGGGCACGGTGCGGATCGACCATGCGCAACTTCCTGAGCCAGGACCGGGGCAGGTCCGGTTGAAGCTGGAAGGATGCGGTGTCTGCGCATCCAATCTGACGCCATGGGCCGGGCCGGAATGGCAGCAATATCCGCTGGAACCCGGGTCTCTGGGCCATGAAGGATGGGGTATCGTCGACGCCGTGGGTGAGGCTGTTACCAGTGTGAAGCCGGGCGATCGGGTCACGGCCCTCTCTTATGCCAGCTATGCTGAATATGATCTGGCAGAAGAGTCTGCGGTCGTTCCCTTGCCTCCTGCCCTTGATGGCGTGCCGTTTCCCGGAGAGCCGCTGGGCTGCGCATTCAACATCTTCCGCCGGGCCGACATTCACGCTGGTCAAACCGTCGCCATAATCGGCGCCGGTTTTCTGGGCGCTATATTGACGCAGCTCGCAACCGAATCTGGCGCTCGCGTGATCGCAATATCGCGTCGGCAGTGCTCGCTCGATCTCGCCCGCAGCTATGGTGCTGCTGAAACGATCATGATGGACGACCATCACGCCATCATCAATCGGGTGGGCGACCTCACCGGCGGCCGCTTTTGCGATCGGGTCATCGAGGCCGTGGGCAAACAATGGCCGCTCGACCTGGCAGCCGAACTCACCGCAGAGCGCGGCAAGCTGATCATCGCAGGCTATCATCAGGACGGCCCCCGCCAGGTCAATATGTGGCTCTGGAACTGGCGTGGGATTGACGTCATCAATGCGCATGAGCGCGATCCCGCCACCTATGTGGAAGGCATCAGGGAAGCCGTCGAAGCCGTCGCGTCGGGCCGACTGGACCCGGCGCCGCTCTATACGCATCGCTATCCGCTTGAGCAGCTGGGCGAAGCACTAGACGCCACCCGCGACAAACCGGACAATCTCGTGAAGGCGCTGGTAATCCTATGAACCTTTCCTCCAGCGAAGCCCTCGCCTCCGCGATTACTCTACCTCGCCCCCGCCTGGGGTTCCTTGGCGTCGGCTGGATCGGCCGCAACCGGATGGAAGCGATGCTCGCGACCGGCGGCATCGAAGCTGCGGCGATCGCCGACGCGCTCCCCGGCAATACAGCGGACGCTGCGCTGCTTGCACCGGATGCTGCACAGCTGGACTCGTTCGACGCCTTGCTGGAGCGGGATCTGGACGGCATCGTCATCGCCACGCCTAGTGCGCTGCATGCCGAACAGTCGATCCGTGCGTTGGAGCGCGGCAACCCTGTCTTCTGCCAGAAGCCGCTGGGGCGGAGCAGCGCCGAAGTGGAGGCCGTGATCGCAGCCGCCAGGGCGTCCGACCGCCTGCTGGGCGTTGATCTCTCCTATCGCGGGACCGAGGGCATGCGAGCGATCAAGCAGCAAGTCGACGGCGGGGAGTTGGGCCCGATCCATGCAATCGATCTGACCTTCCACAATGCGTATGGTCCTGACAAACCGTGGTTCTATGATCCTAAGCTGTCGGGAGGCGGCTGCATGATGGACCTGGGGGTTCATCTCATCGATCTCGCTCTCTGGACGCTAGGGTTCCCGCAAGTGGACCATATCGACGCCGACCTGTTCAGTAAGGGTCACCCGCTGACCGACAGGGATAGCCAGGTCGAGGACTTCGGGATTGCCACGCTCCGCCTTGCCGACGGATGCGTTGTGCGCATCGCCTGCTCCTGGCACCTTCCTGCGGGGCAGGACGCCGTCATCACCGCAGACTTCTTCGGGAGCAAGGCAGGTGCAGCCTTCCGCAACGTCAACGCCTCCTTCTATGACTTCAAGGCGGAGCTTTTCCATGGCACCGCGCGGCAGACGCTGGCGGAGCCAGGCGACGCTTGGGGCGGGCAAATGGCGAGTGCCTGGGCAACGCAACTCGCCCGATCTCCCCGCTTCGATCCGCAATGCGAAAGCTTCGCCGCCATCGCGGCCGTCATGGACGGTATTTACGCCGCGAGCCTGCGTTAGCCCAGCCGCCGTTCCGCCCAGTCGAATGCGGCGCCCAATCGCCCACGTGAATAGGTGACGCCATGATAGAGCTTTAACATCAGGCGCCCCCAAACCATGAAGATGCCTGGTCGTCCCAGCCTTTTCGCCAGCTGGAATGCATCGCTGCTCCCTCGGCTGATCCTGTGCCGCAAGCGGTATATCAGCTTCCGCCGCCATCCAAGATGGTGATGCCCGGAGTGTACACGTTTACGCGGCTTTACGCCTCGCCGGGCCCATCCGAGGCGATAGGCGAGCCCTTCCCGCCGCTGCCGGAAGCCCGCTGCTTGAGTCTCCCGCACAAAGTCGGCATCGACGGCGCTGAGCGCGACGCGGCCTTGCTCCAGCCCGTTTCGCAAAAGCGCGTGGATCTCAGGGGACCGTACGACCACGACGTTGGTCCCGCGGCCATCCGAAGAATAGGGTTCTACCCACGCATCACCGAAGCTGATGTCGGCCGTCTCCGCCACTACATCATCACAAAAATCGCACGCGCTGTTCTGGAAGAAGCCAGATCCCCAGTCGCCATCGACGAGGTGCCACCAATCCTGTTGCCGCTCCTCACCATCCCGGCAAGAAAGTTGAGCCCTGTACCAGTTTGCCGGACGGCTCGGGTCCTTCAGCCGATACTCCACCCGTGCCACATCACGCACATCGACGCCCATCTGCCAGCCGAAGCTCTCCACCATGTTCCGGCTCTTCATATGGCCGCACACCAGACCCAGCGTGAAAACGATGCGCTCACGCAGCACCGTATCCTGCGCGCAGGCCAGGTGAACCGCTTTGATAAAGCAAGGAATGCCGACGATGGCATAACGGCCCGGAACGGCACGAATTTCCTCCAATATCCCTGCCATATCGACCGGATAATATCGGGACTTCGCGCCTCGGTTCAGCGCATCGAGATCACGCGAGATGCTGTAGCGAAAGAAGCGCCCGCCTGCGTCGGGATCGGCGGGTGCCACATGAGCGACGCCATCGACCAAGCCGCGCTGCAGCAGTTCTGCCCCGACCCAACTGACCATGCCGCCCGAACTGCCCCGATCACGGTAGCTGTCCTCCAAAGCGTGCCCAACATAGGCTCCCTCGAACCGGCCAATCCACTGATCCGATCCTGCGGCCTTGGGGAAAAGACGGGCCGCAATGCTATCTTCATCTTCTGACTGAGGCGAGAATGGGCAGAGAGTTGAGAAAGCACGGGTCCGCGAGCGCATCCATTCGCGCGGTCCATCCGGCTTCAACTGCCCTTCGCCATCCCAATCCATCCGGGCGCCGCTGCAAGCCGCCTCGGCCGCACATGCCCCGCACCCGATGCAAAGGCCGGATCGCACCATGTCCAGTGGACTGACAGGCTCATCCCGACCCATGACTTCAGGGCACCAGCGCGTGGAGAAGATAATCGGCTGAATGTTGCCGCAACCGCGACAACCGATCGCTCACTCGATCGTCAAGCGGGTCGGTAAGTAGAGAAGCATAAAATCCCGCGCCCGATCCCTGCCGGGCCAGTCGGCGTTCCAATCCCAAACGTCGCATCAAATCATGAACCTTGTTCGCGCGATAGGAGGATGGCACCGTCACGAACGGCTTCTGGTTCAAAATCGCAAAAACGCAGCCGTGGAAGAAGCTGGTCACGACGGCATCCGCGCTCGCCATGAAGCGCGCAAATTCATGCGGTCCGGAGGCGAGGCGCTGCTCATCGGCCCAATCATTGCGGTAGCCGATGCTGACGATCCGGCGGCCGCTTTTCATGGCCCATGCCCGGACATGATCCGACAACCAGCTGGGGAAATTATGTCCGTAAACGGCTACCATCCCCTCCCCTTCTCTCTCTTCGCCAGCGAATTGCGGCGGGAACTGAAGACAAGGGTCCAGCACCAGGGCCGGATCAACATCCAGCGCTGAACGAACCATGCTCCGGCTATTCTCATCCCGCACCGAAAGCGAAGCAAAGCCGCGCAACTGATCCGCCCAATAGGGCGGAAGTCCATCGGCAGCATCCTGATTGCCGAAGCTGGCGGCATAGGAAATCACCCGCCCGCGAAGGCCAGTTCCATAGAATGTCGCACATCCCCCGTACCAGGGATGGCGAAGGTTCCACACCTCGTCACTGCCTACGATGATAGCGTCATATTCCTCCAGCTTGTCCGGGCGGTGGAGAGGAAAAGCGACTGACAGGGGCAACTGAGCGAACGCCTCTAAAAATTTCCGGGTCTTGCGCCCGTAGGCTGCGAAGTCCGACCTCGGCGTCGGTTGAGGCAAGGTGGGACGAAAGGCGCATCTGATCTCGGCCCTTGCCGCAGCTGCGCATTCGTGATCCAGCAGCACCGCGTCCGCGCCCAACGCTCTCAGGCCGTCTACCAGGCACCGAGCCTGCCAATAGGAACCATAGTTGATGCAACGGTGAAAGGTCAGGATGCCAAGGCGCCTGCCCAGAAGAGGCTGATGCCTGCCGTGCATCTAACGGGTCCGGTCCGCCAACGACGCGCCTTCTCGCAAAGGGCGCTGGAATGCCCCCGAATTCCTACCCTCGGTGGCATAGCTTTTTTCCTCCACCAATTCCGATTCCAGCACGCGGTTGATCTCACGCTTTATGGCCGCCCGCCGATCGTTCATCTGGTAGACTGAGCGAGCCAAGGCGACGAAACTCGTCCCGAAATCGACAGCAGCCTCTCGTTCGCGGATCGCATCTTCGATATCCCACAATGCTTCATTCACCTGCTTCAGGCTGTGACGCAACGGCTCGACTTCGGGCACCTTCAACGCCTCCGCACCGATGACGCTCAGCAGCCGATATTCCCTGCTGACATTTTTATGGGCAGAGATCGCTTCGATGCGGGCACGCTTGATCTCCAGTATCGTCAACTTGTCGATCAACTCGCCCCAGGACACGGGCACTGAAGGCGTAGGTATCTGTCCCATTGCACTAACCTTTCGCTGACCCGGTATAGCGCATCGCCAGATCGCGCCGAACCTGTTCCACCACTGGTTCCCAACCGCCGCCATCCAGATCGGCATAGATGCGCATCGACGGATACCAAGGCGTCCGGATGCCAGCCGCGGGCCAGCGCCAATCCGGATTTGCTTTAAGCAGCAACCAGACCGGCTTGCCCATGGCCCCAGCCAGATGAGCGATCATCGTATCGACCGTGATCACGAGGTCGGTGGCCGCGACCAAAGCCGCCGTCGCCTCCATGTCAAAGGGACAGCCCTCCCGATTGATGACCGGAAGCGTGGTCGGCTCAGGCATCAGACTGAGGCAGCGCGCTTCTTTGCACAGCGGGGCCAGCAATTCAGGGGCGATTGATCGGGACGGGTCCCATTCCCCCGCCCCATAACGAAGTCCAACTGTGCCGCGCGGCAGCACTCCAGGACTAGCAGTAAGGTAAGGAACGGATGTGTCTTCAGGCCTCGCTTTCAACGCGAAGCCCAGCTCGGTTATCTCCATGTCGCATTCCGATGGCGGGAGCGGCCGTGCCTCGTCGAAAGGAAGAAGGCGGATGGACGTTTCGCCCGCTCGCGTTGCTGATCGCTGCAAAACAGGCAGCAACCGTGGCTGCACCTCCACGGTCAGCGATCGCGTCCTTGCTCGCAACAGCGGAAGAAAACGGACGAACTGGATCGTGTCGCCCAGTCCATGGTAACAGCGTATCAGGCAGTGCTTACCGCGATAGGGGCGGCCGTCCCAAACCCAACGCATATGATAGGGAAGCGTTGGATCGTCCCGCCTGGCTGGATCACGCTCTGCCAACTCCTGTTCGGCCAGCGCCCAAGCGGCGGCATATTCCCCTGCCCGCATGGACGCTATCCAATGTGACATGCGGTCAGCCATGCCCTTCAAAATCCGCGCCTACGACGCAAGTTCATGTTGGTTGCCGATATCCCAGGTTAGCGGCGTGAACCCGGCGCCCGGCGGTCTGGTTTGACCTCCCGGTCACCATGGCGAGGACAAGTCCGTAGAATATCCCCGAACCATTGGAAGCGCCTTCGCTCGACCGGACAGGCTCGCGCGGATTGGTTATCTGACTACAGGCGTCGCTTTCCTTTGCGCGATGGCTCGTGGGCAGTTGCTTGCTCTAACGATCAGGAAATGGCGAGGACGCCCTGATAGGCGTTATCTTCCAGAGCCTTCCCCGCGCCCATCGCAACGCACATCAGCGGTGTCTCGGCGATCTTCACCGGCAGGCCCGTTTCCTCCATCAGAGCTTCGTCGAGCCGCCGCAGCAGCGCGCCGCCGCCGGTCAGGGTGATGCCTTCCTCGATAATATCCGCCGCCAGCTCAGGTGCGGTCTGCTCCAGCGCGGTTCTCACCGCCATCTTGATCTGGCCGACCGGTTCAGCGAGCGCTTCGACGATCTCCGCTTCGCTGATCGTCATTTCAGCAGGGCGTCCATTGACCAAGTCCCTCCCTTTGACGATGATCCGCCGCCCTTCACCATCAGGCAGGGTCGCCGCGCCAATTTCACACTTCACCCGCTCCGACGTTGCTTCGCCGATCAGCAGATTGTGGTTGCGCCTGATGTGTGAAGCGATGGCATCATCCATACGGTCGCCGCCAACGCGGGCGGAATTGCTATAGGCTATCCCCCGCAGCGACAGGACAGCGACTTCTGTCGTCCCGCCTCCAATGTCGACCACCATTGCGCCGCGCGGCTCCGTCACCGGCAAGCCCGCGCCGATCGCTGCCGCCATCGGTTCCTCGATCAACTGCACATGGGCCGCCCCCGCATTGGCGGCAGCGTCACGCAGAGCCCGCCGTTCCACCATGGTTGATCCCGAAGGCACGCAGACCACCACCTCATGACGGCGTCCAAACCGGCTGCCGTTCAGCGCCTTGTCGATGAAGTGTTTGATCATCTGCTCAGCCACGTCGATGTCTGCGATGACGCCATCGCGAAGCGGCCGGATCGCCTGAATATTGGCGGGCGTCTTTCCCATCATCAGCTTGGCTTCATTGCCTACAACCTTCACGCGGCGGAAACCTTGCTGGGTCTCGATGGCTATGACCGACGGCTCATTAAGGACGATCCCGCGGTCGCGGACATGGATGACTGTGTTCACCGTGCCAAGGTCTATGGCCATGTCAAACGCGGAGGACGAAAGGAACCGTGGTAATTTCATTGAAGGATGGCGATCTTTTCGGAAGGGACGGCTGGGCTCGCCCCTGCCTACGCGCCCGCGCGAGCAGAAGAGGCCTGCGACGACCCGTCCGGTTACTGGGGCCAGCCGAATTGCTTTAGCTCGGTGCCCCATCAAAAAACCCCGCTCTCAAAGCTGAGTAGCGGGGCCAGTTTGGGTCGCAATGCGGGCATATGCCTGCGCTGAACAATAGGTCATGCCGCTGAACTGATTTCAAGATACACAAATTTGATCCAGATGAAGAGGTCCATTACTGAAACGGATTCAAATGGTTGTTCAAAGGCATAGACGGGCATCTAACGACGACAAATAACCTAATTTATAGAATTTTTAATGGCAGGCGGGCCGCCATTTTCTGCTCCCCGCCTCAAGGGCGTCTGATCCTGCTATCCATCTTGTGAGATGCGGCCGATTAGTCGCCACAAGCAACGATGCGTCAATTCGCTGCCTTCCAAACTGAACATGATGGATTTTAGACCACGGTATGTCCGGCTCCATTTTTCAGAGGTTTGTCGCGGCCACTGAGATTATGTCTGGTCCGTTGCTCCTTAAAAAGCCTAGGAAATTCCTACAGACCACTTCTTTTTTGAGCCAGTTTTCCTATGTGATATAAGCGCATATTGCTCGGGGCCTTTGCAGATGATCGACTTGTCACCTCAACCTCAGGATAAGACAGCCGATACAACGGAATTGTCCGTCGCGCCCCGGCACGATCCTGCGATCAAGACGTCTTCTCCAAAGAAGCACTTTCAGCTCTTCACATATGAGAATGCCGAAACCGGCATCCAGTTCTGCTCGCGCTGGGCCGGCCCCATCGTCTTGCTTGCGACACTGGGCCTGCTCGGCTGGTGGCTGGTCAGCTGATTCGCCAATTGCCTAAGATGATTCGGGCAAGCTGCTCCGTTCAGTGGTAAATTTTCGCTTGCACATTTCCGCCATTGAATTTCAGGTCGTCGTGGAAGTCGGGCGTCACAGCTGCTGAGCCGAACGGATCATCGGAAAAGAGCTTCCGGGCGTCCCATGCATGATTGTCAGCCTCTCACATTTATGTCCTGCTGCTCCGCAACATAATCTCAAGGCAGCGGATGTCTGATGCATGCAAGTTGTCTTTCGGGACGGCTGGCGATTGACGTCAGGACAAAAAAGGGTTGCAGATGTCGAAAATCGATCTGGCGATCGAGGGTTTCCCTAGTCGTCAGCCCACAACAGCCGCCATTCAGCGGAATGTAAGGCTTTGGCTGTGCCTGTTGCTGGCAGCGGCCGATATGGCAGCGCTGGCGATCGGCTTTGTTCTTGGTCTCCGCGCATCTGGTGTGCCATTGGTCTTCGCCGATCTATGGCAACCACTTGGCGGCGGAATGGTCGTCTACGGCATTGTGGCCTTTCACAATCAGGCCTTCAATCCTGTTTGCCTTACCCAGTTGACGCCAAGCTTGCGCAACGCGGCGCTCGCACTTGCCGGGACATTGTTGATCTTTCTTCTGACACTGTTCTCTCTGAAGGCAACAGGCCAACTCTCACGTCTTGGCATATCGTCCGGCATCATATGCAGCGTAACGCTGCTGGTCGTGCAGAGACTTTTCATCGTGCGCGCCGTGCAACGGAATTTCAGCGACAATTTATTTGCGCAATTGATGATCATTGATGGCGGCGTCATTCCCGATGATGTCAGCGGCATGGTGATTGTCGATGCAGAAGCGGCGGGCATCAAGGCTGATCTTGACGACCCATATATGTTGCATCGCCTCGGCACATTGCTGCGGGACTTTGATCGTGTGGTGATATCCTGCCCTGGAGATCGCAAGACCGATTGGGCGCAAATGCTTAAGGGTGGCAACATCCTGGGCGAAATTATCGTGCCCGAGCTGGACTCGATGGCGCCTTTGGCGGTGCAGAACCACCGTGGCGTTTCAACGCTCGTCGTAGCACGCGGCCCGCTGAACCTTGCCAATCGCGCGCAGAAGCGGCTTTTGGACATTGCCATCACCGTTCCGCTGTTGATTGCATTGGCGCCGTTGATGATCGCTGTGGCGATCGCTATCCGGCTGGACTCGGCCGGCCCCGTCTTCTTCAAGCAAGAGCGCATCGGCCGCGGAAACCGGCTGTTCCACATCTTGAAGTTCCGCAGCATGCGTGTGGAGCAATGCGATGCAGCGGGAGCGTCATCCACGCGCCGCGACGACAATCGCATAACGCGGGTGGGCGCATTCATCCGGAAGACGAGCATTGATGAACTGCCGCAGTTGATCAATGTGCTGCTCGGCGAAATGAGTCTGGTCGGACCACGTCCCCATGCTTTGGGATCGACGGCGGAAGAACAGCTGTTCTGGCAGGTCGACCGCCAATATTGGCATCGGCATGCGCTGAAGCCTGGGATTACGGGACTGGCTCAAATACGCGGGTTTCGCGGAGCGACCGAGACTCGCCGCGACATACTCAACCGCGTCGAGGCAGACCTGGAATACCTCCATGGCTGGAGCCTGATGCGCGATATCGCCATCCTGATCGGGACCTTCAGCGTGCTGGTGCATCGCAACGCCTATTAAGGCGATCAGTTACAGATGGATCGCGTGGGATTTTTGCACCACCTCCTTGATTTTGCGATAGAATGAGGCGCACCTGATCTTCGCGCCAACTATTTGTTAACCGTAAAATAGGATATGTCCGTCATCTGAAATAGGGCGGATTTATCAAGTGGCAGACGATTTTGCGCCGGTCGCAGTTGCGCGACCTTCTTCCACAGGCGGCTCAACGGCTCGTCCCCTTCCTCCCCAGCCATCATTGGCCCAGCGGCCATTTGCCGACCGCGCTGATCGCGGCGTCGAGATTCTGTCTCGCTGGGCGGGGATTTTCAGCTTCGCAGCTGCGGTAGGCGCCACAGGCTGGCTGCTCATCTCCTGAAACGCATATCCCTCGTCTCTACAAAGTTGTGAATCCGTCTTCTCTTTTCCTTGCTGCCAGATGAACAGTTGTCAGCAGGCGACATGCGCTGCTGATCAGTCGTTTTTGCGATGAAACGAAGCGTGGTTTAGTTACGACAAGCTGCGCCTGCAGAGGTTCGTTTTGTCCGCAAACGCGACTAGCATGCCCTCATTGCTGCAATGCAATAAAGGGTTGCACATTTGGCTATTGCTTACACTCCGCGTTTTTGGAGGCGCCTTAGTGCGCCTGCCATACAAAATTTCTTCATTGTTCACAGAGCAGCAGCGGTAGCGGTCAGCTGCGCTGCCGTTGCCGCTACCCCTTCTGCCGTCAGCGCCCAGTCAGCAAAGGTTGATGAGGGCGTCCGACTGAAAACATTGGGGCTGCACGCGACGGCGGGCATCGATCTTCTTTATGATGACAACGTCTATCGCGTCGATGATCAGATAGAGAACCCGACAAAAGACATCATTGTCACGCCTTGGGCCGAGCTGACCTATGGCAAACCAATAGGGCGTCACGATCTTCTGCTGCGTGGTCGTGTCGGATATGACCAGTTTATCTCCGAAGGTCAGCGGAGCAAGTTGCGGCTCGATACCGAAGCGAAGGCGGTGATACGATTTGGGGCCACCTGCTCTGTGACGCCACTTCTATCCTATCGGCAGCAGCGCGCCGATTATGGGGATATCAACCAGCAGACCGAAAATCTCCAGCGGTTCGCCACATTCGGCGCGGACCTGAGCTGCGAACGTCCAGGCCTTTTCCCCGTCGCATCCTATCGCCGCGACCTGACCCGCAATGATGACGCCTTTGATTTCGCGGATCAGACCAGCGACACTTACATGGCGGGGATCGGCTATAATATGCCGAGCCTGGGCACGCTGACGGCATTTTACGAGCGCGTGAACAGCGATCGTAAAAAGCTGGGAATCGAGAACCGCACCAACAGCTATGGACTACGGTTCAAGCGCGAAGTTTCTCCGATCACGCAGTTGGACGCCGAGCTTCGCTGGCTGGACGTAGATAGCGACTCTCCCGCGGTCGGCAGTTATAATGGCCTGGGTTGGGACATCAGTGTTTCCACCGGCATCGTACCGCGTCTCAAGCTTACTGCCACGACCGAGCGCAGCATCGTCAACGACAGCCTGATCGCCAGTGGCTTCGCAATCCGCACCCGGCACAGGCTGGCGGGCGAGTTCGCGATCTCGGAACTGACATCAGCTGGCTTTTATGGCGAATTGGAAAAGCGGAAGTTTCGGCAGGATGCCGCCTTGCGTCCATTCTCCATCACGGCCGACCGCAACCAGCGCTTTGGCGCGATGCTGAAGCGCAAGCTGTCGGACCGTTTCGACCTCTCGCTCGATGCGCAGCGCTACAAGCGGCGCACCGATACGGATGTCGCCGAATTTAGTGGAACCCAGGTGACGCTGGGCGCGGCGATCAGATTTTGACCCTCGAACATGAAGGAGCATGAGCTGTGAAAGCAGAGACCCTCCTGACCAGCTTCTCGATCTTCCTCACGGCTGCCGCGGTGTTTCCAGCGTCGGCGCAAACAGCTGTCGCGAACGCCCCGGCGGCAACTGCTCCAGCCCAGCCGGTAGCCGACGCAGGATATCTGCTTGGTCCCGACGATGAAGTGAAGATTTCGATCTTCGGCCAACCGGACCTGTCGTCAACTACGCGGATAAAGGAAGATGGCTCGGTCACACTCGCCCTGATCGGACCTGTTCAGGCGCGAGGAAAGACCACCTCACAACTGGCGCAGACCATAGCTGCCAACTACGCAAGCGGCGGGTTTCTCACCAATCCATCCGTCAATGTGGAGGTGAGCAACTATGTCAGCCGCTTCGTGACTGTTCTGGGCAATGTGCCGCAAGCGGGCAATTACCCGCTCGACCGCAACTATAGCGTGGCGTCTATGCTGGCAAAGGCTGGCGGTTCGACCAAGGACGGCGCCAACGCCGTCATCCTGACGCCGGCCGATGGGAGCGGCGCTGTCCGCATATCGCTTGCCGATATGGCAGTGGGGGGTAGCCGCCAGTTGAAGCCGGGCGACATATTGTTCGTTCCTCCGGCCGAGAAGGTCTATGTTTACGGGCAGGTCCAGCAGCCGGGCGCCTTCTCCTTCGTGCCGGGCCAGAGCTTCCGCCAGGCCCTTGCATTGGCAGGAGGCCCGACGCTCGCGGGTTCGACCAAACGCATAAAAGTACGCCGGGGAGGCAAGGAAATACAGGCGAACCTGGATGATCCGGTTCAGCCTGAAGATGTCCTCATCATCCGGGAGAAGCTGTTTTGACTACGATCGATCATGGCTTCGCGCAGGATCGGCCCAGCGGGATGCTGGACTGGCTCATGTCCTTTCGCCGCAACATGGCGTCTGCCGATACGCATTCTGGCGAGCCTCGCATGAGGGCGGCTGAGCCCTTGTTGCTCGACACGCCTGTGGCGCCCGGCTTTCGGCCAATTCAGCAGGAGGATGAGGTAGCGGAAGCGCCACGGGCTCTTTCCATGGGTGCGATGGCGGCGCCTTTGAAGCCGATCAGCTTGCGGCGGGATTCCATTTACAGCGCTTTCAGTACGGCGATGCCGGTGACGGATCGGCACGGGCTGGCCGGACGGAACAGCGAGCTTGAGAAGCTGGTCGAGGCGATCGTCGTTCAGCGGAAACATGCGGTGATCTTCGGAACGCGGGGATCGGGCAAGACTTCGCTGGCGCGGGTTTTCGGCGATCTGGCGGATGAGGCGGGATGCGTCGCGCTTTATGGATCGGCGAGTGGGGACGCGGATTTCGACGCGTTGTTCCGGCCTTTTCTGAGCGAACTGCCGATGAGTGGGGCGGGGCAGGAAAAAGCGCGCAAATTAATGAATGAAACCATTGATGGAACGCGTTTGGCGAACCTGCTGGTGGAAGACGTACGGCAGCGTACGATTTTGATCCTGGACGAGTATGACCGGGTCCGATCGGATGAGGCGAAATCGGATGTGGCGACGCTGCTGAAGCTGCTCACCGACATTCACTCGCCGGTCCAGGTGGTGCTGGTCGGCATCGCGGGAGACGTGGATGGGCTGATCGCGGCGCATCCGTCATTGCGGCGGCATATCGCGCCTCAGCGGGTCGCGCCAATCCCGAAGCCGGAACTGGAGCGGCTGCTGATGAGCTGCGCGGACAATGCCCGGCTGAAGCTTGATCCGGACGCGCTCGACGCGCTGGCGGGCGCGGCGATGGGGTCACCCTATCATGCGCGGCTGTTCGGCATGCAGGCGGCGCTCGTCGCCGAAGCGGCGGGCCGCGAGCGCATGACGCTGGCCGATGTGGAGCAGGGACTGGCGTCCGCGCTGGAAGACTGGGCGGAGATGAGCGGCGCAACCCATGCGCTGTTCCGCCGCATCCTGTGGGACGCGGGCGCAAACCGGCGGATGATCGCGCTGGCAGGGGTCGCAGCGTCCCAGATGTCGGTCATTTCCCATGACCGGCTCGTCCGTCTGAGCCATGAAGTACTGGGCGGCGGATCGATCAATGAAGGTCAGGCCGCCGACACGCTGCGGCGGTTGGAGCCGATCCTGACACCGATGCCCGGCGGCGAACTGTTCATGTTCGAAGATACGCTGGCGCCGCAATTCCTGTTGCTGATGGCAAAGCAGCCGGTGCCCGCGACGCCCCCTGCCCCGACGCCTGCCGAAGAAATGCGCGCCATGCTGCGAGGAGTTGACGGGCTATGACCATGAACCCGATCGATCTGCTGTCCGCCGTCCAGGCCCGGTGGCGGACGGCGGCGCTGCTGGGCGGCGCGCTGTTCCTGATCGTCGCCATATTGGCGTTTCTACAGCCCCGCCAATATGCGGCCACATCCTCGCTGCTGCTGGACCTGTCCCAGACAGACCCGACCGACGCCAACAACCAACCGGGCGCACGCGTCGAGGTGGACAGCATATTGGGCACGCAAACGGACGTCATCCGATCCGCCAAGGTCATCAATGCGGTGGCGAAGGAAGCCGGGTTCGTCGATGAACTGCCGAAGGATGTCCCGCTCGATGCGCGCGTGCAGCAAGCGGCCGACCGCGTGCGGGCCAGCCTGACCGTGACGACCGGGCGGCAGAGCAATGTGCTGCAATTGCAATATATGGATGCCGATCCGGCCGTCGCGGCGAAGGTCGCGAACCTGGCCGCACAAGTCTACATGCGCGAGCAGGTCGAACTGCGCGCGTCGCCTGCGCGGGGATCGGCCAAATGGTTCGACGAGCAGACGCAGGAAGTACGCCGCCGGTACGAACTCGCGCAGAAGCGCCTGTCCGATTTCCAGCGCGCGCATGACATCATCGGCATCAACCGCATGGACCTTGAGGCCGAAAAGCTGAAGAACCTGTCCTATCAGCTGACCCAGGCGCAAGCCGAGGCGGCGGCTGCACGGTCGAAAGCCGGCGCGGGATCGGTGTCCGACATCGAAGGGTCGCTGATCGTCCAGAATTTGCAGGAGCAGGTGGCGACGCAATCAGGGCGGGTTTCGGAATTGTCGAAGACCCTTGGCCCCAACCATCCGAGCATGGTCGCCGCCAACGCCCAATTGTCGGAGCTTCAGTCGAAGCTGGCAGCGGCACGCGCCAGCCAAGCGGGCGCGGTGAACGCCAACAGCCGGGCGGCAAGCAGGCGCGAAGGGGACCTCAAGTCCAACATGGCGGGCCAGGAAGATCGCATGATCCGCATGTCGGACGTGCAGGACCAGTTGATGGTCATGCAGCGGGACGTGGATGCCGCGCGCCAGACCTATGACACGGTGCGCCAGCGGTTCAACGAAGCGACGCTGAAGAGCCAGATTTCGCAGCCCAATGCCAGCTTGCTGGACGAGGCGGCGGTGCCGTTGCTGCCAGCCAAGCCGAACATCATGCTTTGGCTGATCGCGGGGGTTGCGCTGGGCCTGATCGGCGGGGTGGCGGCAGTCGTCATCGCCGAGATCCTGAAGCCCCGCGTCCGTTCCGCAACCGGTGTCGCCAAGGCGACCGAAGTTGAAGTCATCACCGAACTGTTGCCGGTCCCCACACGGGGCGGCTGGTTCCTCAATCGGCAGGAGGCCGCATGAGACTGCGTTCCACGGCAGGCGCCCCACCCCAGTTGATGCCGGGCGGCGGGACCGCCGCGCTCCGGCCCAGAGGACGCGACAAGCAGAGCTTTGCGAAGCTGGCGGTCGATCACGGGTTCCTGGCGGAATCCGACGTCACCCGCGTCGACATGCATGCGCGCGAACATGGGCTTCCCTTTCACGAGGCAGCGGTGGAGATCGGCGCGCTGGATGCCGAGGCGGCCAATCTGCTGGCGGCACTGGCGGGCGGATTTTCGCTGCTGCCGACCGGAGATGAACGGATAGACCCGGCGGTGGTCGCGGCCTTTGATCCTGCAAGCCCCTATGCCGCCAAAATCAGGACGGTCCGGGCCAAGATGCGGGCAGCGGCGAAGGCGGGCGATCCGTCCGCGCTGCGGCTGGCGGTACTGTCGGTGGATGCCGGAAACGAGGCTGCGGTGATGGCCGCGAACCTAGCGGTCGTGCTGGCGCAGATGGACGGTCAGACGATGTTGATCGACGTCGACATGGGCAATCCGTCGCTCGACCGGTTGTTCCGCGTCGCGAACAAGGCGGGATTGGCGGAACAGTTGATGGGCAGTGCGGCGTTGCTGCCAGCGGCCAAGACCGCGATCGAGGGATTGTGGCTGATGACCGCGGGACGCGCTTCGGGCAGCGCGTCGAGCCTGATCACGCGCGGCCCGCTGGCGGACACAGCCAATGGATGGGGCCTGAAGGAAACATCGATGCTGTTCTACCTTGCCGAGCGCAAGGGCGAGCAGACGCCGGTCGGCAGCATCCTGGCAGGGTTCGACGCCGTGGTCATCGTCGCCCGGCGCGGCGATACCGCGATCGCCGACCTGCGCCGCATCATCGACGATCTCGACCGGCAAGGCGTGCCGATCGCCGGGACGGTCATCGCATGAGTGCTGAGCGGGCCCTGCCTCAACCTTTTCCTGCCGCAGACGCGCAGGAAAAGCATGTCGTCGTGGGCGGCGTTCCGGTTTCCACCCTGTCCCTCGACGCCCTGATCACGAAGATGGTGCGGGAAGCCCCGCTCCGCCGGATGCAGCAGGGAACACCATTGCTGGTGTTCGACTGCAACGGACAGGGCCTGTCGATGAATGCCATCGACCCGCAGTTCCGGGCCGATCTGGCTCAGGCGGACCTGATCCACGCCGATGGGCAGATCATCGTCAAGGCGTCACGCTGGTTCAGCAAGACGCCGATCGCGGACCGGTCGAGCACCACGGACATGTTCATCGACAGTCTGCCGCGTGCGGCCGCACAGGACGTGCGCTATTATCTGCTGGGCGGCGAGGAGAAGGTGAATGCCGAGTGCGCCCGGCGGGTCACCGAACAGACGCCGGGCCTCAAGCTGGCGGGCCGCCGCAACGGCTTCTGGAAAGCGGAAGACGAGGACGCGCTGATCGAAGAGATCAACGCGGCGGCGCCTGACGTGCTTTGGGTAGGAACGGGGAAGCCGCGCGAGCAGGCCTTTTGCGTGCGCAACCGGGATCGCATTAAGGCGGGGTGGATCGTCACTTGTGGCGGCCTCTTCAACTATGTGACCGGCGATTATCCGCGCGCGCCGATGTGGATGCAGAATGCGGGGCTTGAATGGCTGCACCGGATGGCGACGCGGCCACGGCAGCTGGCCTGGCGCTACATCACCACCAATCCCCATGCGCTTTGGCTGATCTGGAAGCATCGCCATGGCTGATGGGACAGCGGTTGCGCAGGCCCACCCCCTAACCCCCTCCCGCTTGCGGGAGGGGGAGCTGGAGAAAGACTTGCCCAACCCGCAGCGAGAGGGGCAGCTGATAGGGCGCGCGACCTCCTCTCCGGAGACGCGCGTGAGGAAATTGGGAAGCGTCTTTGGCCGATTTGGCCTTGCCAGCCTGTCGTCCGCCATCGTGTCGGTCAGCCATCTGGCCGTGCAGCTTTTTTCGATCCATCATCTGGGCACGGCGGCGATCGGTACGCTGGCCTTCCTGCTGGTGATCATCCAGTTTGGCTATGGCCTGTCCAACGCGCTGGTGTCGACGCCCTACACGATCGCGGTCAATCAGGATGACCGAGCCGATCGCACGTCATTCGACTTCTTCTTTCCGGTGAACCTGCTTCTGGCGGCGAGCCAGGGACTGATCTGCGCGGGAATAGCCTGGGCCACGGCATCCCCAGCGGCAGCGGCGATGTTCGGGTTGGCGGGCACCTTATCGCTCATCCGCTGGTTCGGGCGATCCAATGCCTATGCGCATCACCGGCCCGCGCGCGCGGCGCGATCGGACCTCGTCTATGCAGGGACGATCGTTGCTGGCCTGCTTGTGGCCACGCGGACAGGCGCTGACCTGGCGAGCATCGGCGCGATGCTGGTCGTTGCGAGCCTTGCCGGGCTGCTGCCATTTGGAATTTCCTATGTGCGGCGGCACTTCATCATGCGTCCCACGACGGCGTTGAGCGCCTATCGCCCGGTGTGGCGCGAGCAGTCCGGCTGGACATTGGTGGGGGTGCTTTCGACCGAGGCGACGTCGAACGCGCACAGCTATATCGTGACCCTGCTTGCCGGGCCTGCCGCCTTTGCGCCTGTTGCGGTGGGCATGCTGTTCTTCCGGCCGGTCAATGTGTGCATCACCGCGCTTACCCAGCTGGAGCGGCCCCGCATGACCCGTGCGGTGGCGCGCGGGGATCATGACGGCGCGATAAAGTCCGAGCGGATATTCATGGGCGCGCTGGTATTCCTGTGGGCGGGGACATGCGTGCTTGCGGCGCTGGTGCTGTTTGCCTTTCCGCAGTTGATCCTGAAACCGACGCTGGATTGGCAGCTGGTCGCGATCGCGGTGGGACTGTGCGCGCTGCTGTCGCTGGTCCAGTGCGTGCAGACGCCGATGAGCGTGATGACTCAGGCGCGCAAGGCGTTCCGGCCGCTCGCCCATCAGAGCCTGCGCAGTTGCGGCGTCGGCATAGCGGCGGTGACGCTGCTGACGCTGGCGGTTGCGCCGATCTTTTCGATTGCGGGCGTGGTGTTGTCACAACTGGTGATGATGCTGGGCATCTGGCAGCTCGACCGCAAGTGGCGGGCGAGCCAGCGGGCTGAGGACTGAAACCATGGCTTCGGCATGGCACCGCATGGGCACTGCGCCCTCCCTCCCCTCTCCTGCGGCTTCGCAGGACAGCCGGATGGTCGTGATCGCGCAGATCTTCTACTTCGTGTTCCTGATGATGGTCTTCATCGGCCAGCAGCCTTTTGCCTCGCGCACGCAGGATGAGCTGGTGGCGATGGCGGCGGACAATGACGGGTCGGACCTTTTCAAGCAGGCGCTGTTCATCGGCTTCGCGCTGCTGCTGACGGTGGTGCAGCTGTTGCGGCAGCATCCGCTGAAATACCGGTTCACCTTCTGGCCGCTGGCGATCATGCTTGTGTGGTTCCTGATCACTTGCAGCTGGGGCGTCGATCCGTTCGTGTCCTTCAAGCGGGTGATGCAACAGTTCATCGTGATCTACATCACCTTCTGCGCATTGGCGCTGATCGGGCCTGAGCGGTTGCTGACGGCGCTGCGATGGGCGCTGATCTCCTCGCTGCTGATATGCTGGGTGTCGATGCCACTGACGTCCGCGGCGGTGCATCCGCCGACCGAGAGCGACAAGGCGCTGATCGGCGCGTGGCGCGGGTTCTTCTTCCACAAGAATATCGCGGGCGCGGTGATGGCGCTGTGCTTCATCGTGTGCGGCAATGCGTGGATCGACCGGCGCAAATGGTATTATGCGTTGTTTGCCGTCATGGCGTTCGTCTTCGTCATCGGGACGAAGAGCAAGACGTCGCTGGCGCTGTGCGTGGGGATGCTGGCGATCAGCAACATCTACCGCGCGCTGAGCGATAATACGCAAAAGCGGGCGATCCTGCTCATCATGCTTGGCTTTGGGATGGTCGGGTTCCTGGGGCTATACATCGCCTACCAGCCGACGATCGAGCGGCTGTTCGCTGATCCGACGAGCTTTACCGGGCGCGTGTCGATCTGGCGTGTGGTGTTCGATTATCTGGCGGATCACCCGTTCCTGGGGGCGGGCTTTGGCGGCTTCTGGCAGGTGGGGGCGAACTCCCCGGCGCATGACTATCTCAACCAGCAGTTCCAGATGCTGACGGCGCATTCGCATGACGGCTATCTGGAGATCTGGGTGACGACCGGGCCGCTGGGGCTGGCGCTGCTGCTGCTGAGCTTCCTCGCGCTGCCGGCCTATTGGTTCCTGACCGGATCGACCAGGGAGAACCAGCATCTGATGGTTCCAGCCTTCGCGATCTGGGTGTTCGTCATGTACCAGAATCTGCTGGAAACCTCCTTCTTCGACAAGGACCGGCAGGTTTGGGTGATCTTCCTCGCGGCCATCGCGACCGCGCACGCAACCTTCAAGGCCAAGCCGCGCCCGCAGTGGCAGCGGCGGCGCATTTCTTCCCGGGAGGCTGTTCATGGCTAGGATCATCGTCTGCATCGCCACATGCAACCGGCCGCAGGGGTTGCGGCGGACGCTACATTCGATCGCCGCGCTGGAGACGGCGCATCAGATCGAGGTGCTGATCGCCGATAATGACGCCGCCCGGGCCGAAGGCATGGGCGTGGTCGAACGGCTCGCGGCGCAAGGCTATCGCTGGCCGATCAAGGCGCTGCTGGTGGCGGAGCGGGGCATTCCGGTGGTGCGCAACAGGCTGGTGGCGGAAGCGCTCGCGCGGCCCGGCGCGACGCATGTGGCGATGCTGGACGATGATGAGGCTGCATCGCCCGGCTGGATCGATGCGCTGGTGGACACGGCCATGCGGTGGAATGCCGATGTCGTGGGCGGAGCGGTGGCGCGGGAGATGGACGCGCGGGTCGCGCACTGGGCTGCGCGCCATCCCTTGTTGCAGGCGAAGCGGCGCGGTAATTCGGGGCCTGTGGCTCTGGTCGACAGTACCGCCAATGTGCTGATGACCGCGCAGGCGCTGCACCAGATGGGCGAGCGGCCCTTCGACGAACGCATGGCGCTGACCGGCGGGTCGGACAAGCAGTTGTTCAGCCGCATGGCGCGCAAGGGGTTCCGCTTCGCCTGGTCGGAAGAGGCGCTGGTGACGGAGCTTATCCCGGCGAGCCGGGTGACGGCGAAGTGGCTGCTGATGCGCGGCTACCGGCTGGGCATGACCGACATGATGGTCGAGCGCTTCCACAAGGGGCGGCTGCGTACCCTGCTGATCGAAGCGCCGCGCATTGCTGCCGGGTTCCTCGTCGGCACGCTGGGCGCTGCCGCAACATTCGACCGGGGCAAGCGCGTCGTGCGGCTGGGCAAGCTGTACCGCGCCATCGGCAAGATCGCCGGGATCGCCGGTTTCCGCTATGAAGAATATCGAAAGGTGCACGGCGCATGAGCGATGCCGCCCCCTTCTTTTCCGTGGTCATTCCCCTCTACAACCGCGCGGCGATCGTCGGTGACACGATCCGATCCGTGCTGTCGCAGGATTGGCAGGATTTCGAGATCGTCGTGATAGACGATGGATCGCGAGACAATCCCCGGCCTGCGATCGAAGCCATCGGCGACAAGCGGGTGCGCTATATCAGGCAGGACAATGCCGGAGGCGGGGCGGCGCGCAACCATGGCATCGAAACAGCGCGGGGACGCTATATCGCCTTCCTCGATTCCGACGATCTTTTCCTGCCGGGAAAGCTATCCATCATTGCCCGCGCGCTGAAGGATGATGACGGCCGCACGGTCCTCTATTCGCGGATGAAGGTAGACCGGGGTGTCGACCGTTACTGGATAAGGCCCGATCGGGGCATCCGGGACGGCGAGGATGTCGGCGAATATCTGTTCTGCGCCAATCAGTTCATGCAGACGTCGACCATGGTCGTGCCAAGCGACTTGGCGCGCAAGGTGTTGTTCGATCCGGCTCTGAAAAAGGGACAGGATCTGGACTTCTGCGTCCGGTTGCAGGGCGCCGGGGCGCGGTTCAAGATGGTCGAGGAGCCGCTGACGGTCTGGCTCGATGCGACCGAAGCGGGCCGTACATCCTATGTCCGGGGCTATGAAACGTCGCTCGATTGGCTCGACCGCTGCGGTCATATGCTGACTGGCCGGGCACGGCGCGGCTATCGCGCGACCGTGCTCGCCTATCATATGGCGCCTGTCCGGCCCCTCGCCGCCCTCCGTGATCTGGTGGTCGGCCTGTTTGCGGGCGGCGTACCGCCAACGGTGGTCGCGCGGCAGCTGCTGCGGTCGTTCCTCCCAAAGCCGCTCTACCGGTCGCTGGTGAACCGCTTCGTGCTGCGGTTCGGCAAAGGCGAACCGGCCCATGGCGGGGCGCGGTCGTGATGACGGCGTGGCAATCGCCATCGCAGCTGCAGGCTGCCGTCGCCGAACCCGTTTTTTCGGTCGTCATCCCCACCTATCAGCGGCGCGACGCTGTCGTGGCCGCAGTGCTGTCCGCGCTGGAGCAGAGCATCGCGGTAATCGAGGTGATCGTCGTCATCGATGGGTCGACGGACGGCACCGAATTGGCGCTTCAGGCCATCAAGGACCCGCGCCTGTCTATCATCGTGCAGCAGAACCGGGGTGCATCGGCAGCGCGCAACGCTGGCATCGATCAGGCACGGGGGCGATATATCGCATTTCTGGACTGCGACGACCGTTTCCTGCCGCATCATCTGGCCGACCTGCTGCCGCTGTTGGAGGAGAATGAAAATATCGTCGCCTATGGCCAGGTGCTGGCAGACCGGGGCGGCGGGCGTAATTTCCTGAAGCCTCCACGCGCGATACAGCGCAACGAGCCGGTTGATCGCTACCTGATGTGCGATCGAGGCTTCATCCAGACGAGCAGCGTGGCGCTCAGCCGCTCGCTGGCGGAGAAGGTGCGGTATCGCGAAGATGTGAAGTTCGGCGATGATACCGATTTTGCGCTGCGCCTGTCGCTGGCAGGGGCAGTCTTCGTGATGGCGAGCCGCCCCGGCACCATCTGGACCGACAGGCAGGCGCAGGACCGCTTGTCGCAGGTTCGCGGCAATGTCGGGAGCCTGGCGTGGCTGGCCGACCTGCGCCCGCATATCTCCACGCGTGCCTTTTCGGGCTATATGGGCTGGCATGCCGCAAAGAGCATCTGGCCGACCGAGCGGCTGCGCGCCATCCGCTATTATCTGACGGCCCTTTTGCATGGCGCTTATGGCCCGCGCCTGGCGGGGGCCGTGCTGATGCAGATCGTCCTGCCTGACGGTGTTTACCGAAGCCTATGCGACCGGTGGATCGATGTCTCGCGCCTTTTCACTGGACGGAGGCAGAGCCTGTGATGCGGCGCGAATTCCTGACAGGCGCAGCGACATTGGCCGCCTGCTCCCCCATACCGCCCGGCGCCGCGCGCGTGGTGTCGCGCGAAGGGCTGGCCGATCACGCCAGACAATCCGGCCGCTATTTTGGCGCGGCCGTGAAGTCGCGGCTGCTGCGCGAGGACAGGGCCTACCGCGCGGCGGCCGCGCGGGAATGCAACATATTGGTGCAGGAATATGAACTGAAGCGCAAAACCGCCGAACCCAAGCCCGGCAAATATGATTTCAAGGGCGCGGACGAGATCATCGATTTCGCGCAGCAGCATGGGATGCGGGCGCGTGGGCACACGCTGGTCTGGTACACGGCCAATCCCACATGGCTGGAACCAGCGGTGGAGCGCGCGGGGAAAGCGGAACAGCGACGCTTGATGACCAGCTATATCGACGTCGCCATGCGCCGCTATGCGGGCCGGATCAGCGAATGGGACGTGGTCAACGAGACGCTGGAACCCAATCAGGGCCGAGCAGACGGCATGCGTGCGGAAAACCTTTGGATGAAAGCCATGGGCGAACATTATATCGACCTCGCCTTCCACCGCGCCCGAGAAGTCGATGGCGACGCTACGCTGTTCCTCGGCGACTATGGACTGGAGCATGATTCCCCGCGGTGCGAACGGCGGCGGACGGCGATGCTGAAGCTGCTCGATCGCTTGCTCGGGCGCGGCGTGCCGATCGATGCTGTCGGAGTTCAGGGGCACTTGAAGCCCTATAGGGAGCCCTTCAAGCAACGGCAGTTCGCAGACTTTCTCGACACATTGAGCGGATATGGGCTGAAGCTGGCGATCACCGAACTGGACATTGCCGATCGTGGCGGGCCGCCCAATCCGGAAAAACGAGACCGCGAGGTTGCGGCGTTCGGCAAGGCTTTCCTCGATGTCGCCCTGGACAATCCTGCGGTGGAATCGGTGCTCTGCTGGGGCATTTCCGATCAATATTCCTGGCTGTCCAATTATCCGGAATATAAGTGGCCGGACGGGCAATTGTCGCGTGGCCTGCCCTTCGACGGCAAGATGGCGCGCAAGCCATTTTGGGATGCGATTGCGGGCGCGTTCGATGCGGCGCCGCCTGTCGGCAGGAGGAACCGAGCATGAGGGTCGCTTCCCTGACAGGCCTGCGCGGGGTCGCGGCGGTTTCCGTCCTGCTTTATCATATCCCGCATCAGCCGGCCTTTTCGCAGTTTGCGATTCCCCTGTTCTCGCGCGCCTATCTGGCCGTGGACCTGTTCTTTATCCTGAGCGGCTTCGTCATTTCCTACGGTTATCATGACCGGGTCGTGACGCATCTGAGCCGGGCAAGCTATGCCGACTTCCTGATCAATCGCATGGCCCGGGTGTGGCCGCTGCACCTGATCGTGACATTGGTGTTCGGGCTTCGCATCCTGCTGAACGTTTCCGGCAACCAGTCGATCGACTTGAACGCGGGCAACGTGATCAGCAATCTATTCATGGTGCAAAGCTGGGGATGGGGAACGGAGCCGATCGCTGGCAATAGCTGGTCGGTCAGTACGGAAGTCGCCGCCTACCTGATCTATCCCCTGATTGCGATGCTGGCCTTTTCGCGCCTGGCCTGGGCGCAGGCGGCGCTTTGCATCGGGGTGCTGATGTTCGTGGCATCCTCGGGCCTTGGATCGAGCGGGCCGCTGGACGTCAACGATAGCGACAGCGTGTTGACGCTGTTGCGCTGCGTTGCGGGCTTCTCGCTGGGCGTACTGACATATCGGGTTGCGGACCATCCTGTATGCAAGGCGGTGATCGATCGCAGGGGCGGCTTTGCAGGGGTCTGCGCCCTGATCGCGCTGGCGCTGCTGTTGCCGGGAGCCGATGTGCTGGTCGTGTGCCTGATGCCTGCGCTGGTGCTGAGCTGCTATTATGATGGGCCTGCCGCGCGCGCTGTGATGGCCAACCGATTGAGCTTTCACCTCGGCCTCATCAGCTATTCCATCTATCTTTGGCATCCGCTGGTGCGTGACGTCGCGGCGCGTACGATGGGTGTGGCGCAGCGGCACGGGATTGCCGGGATGGATTGGCTGTTCGTGCTGGGGATGCTGGTCGTCACCTGGCTGATTTGCTGGGTCAGCTACCTGTTGATCGAGGTGCGCGGGCATCAGCTGATCAAGTGGATGCAAAAGGGACGTCCGCAGCGCCCGGCAGCACTGGAACCCGCGGCGCCATGATGGGCAAGCCGATCTGGATCGCCATCCCGACATTCAAGCGGCCAGCCGAATTGCGGCACTTGCTGGAAACGCTGGCGCGGCTGGTGCGGGGGCAGGATGTCATGGTGCTGGTCGCCGACAATGACGGGCAGGCTGCGGATGGCGCTGCGGTGGTGGAGGCTTTGCGAGGGGACGGCTATCCCCTCCCCCTTAGGCTGCTGCGGGTGGCGGAGCCGGGGCTTTGCTCTGTCCGCAACGCGATATGTGAAACGGCGATGGCTGATCCGACGATGCGGTTCATCGCCATGATCGATGATGACGAGTGGCCTCAGCCGGGCTGGCTGGACGCCCTGCTCGCCTGTCAGGCGCAAGTGGGCGCGGATGTGGTGGCGGGACCTGTCGACTTTCACTTCATGGGAAAGCCGCCGCGATGGGCCGGGCAGACGCTCGTGTTCCGGCCCGAACGGCGCGCCTGGGGAGCGACGGGGATGCTGTGGGCGAGCAATAACCTGCTGGTGAGCCGCAGGGCGCTGGAGATGGTGACGCGGCCGTGGTTCGATCCGCGCTTCAATCGCAGCGGCGGCGAGGATCTGGATTTCCTGGCGCGATTGCGGGAAGCGGGCGCGCGGTTCGCCTGGGCACCCGAGGCGCGTGTCAGCGAATGGGTTCCGCCGGAGCGGGCGAAGCTGAGCTGGGTGCTCAAGCGGATGTGGCGGATCGGCTTTACCGAGACTTTGGCACGGCGGAAGCGGGGGCCGGGGCGCCTGGCCCGGCTTGCGCTGTTCGGCCGGACGCTGGGCATATTGGCATTGCGCACCGTTGGCCTTGCGGGGCTGATCCTGCCCGGCGCGCACCGCGTGGACGTTGCCGGGCAGTGGGTGAAATGCTGGGGACGCCTCTATGCCCTCTCGGGCGGCGCCCACAGCCATTATGGCGCGTTGTAGATACGGAAGCTCTTGATGATCATGTCGCCCGAGCCGTCATCATAGGCCCCGCTGGTTTTCACCGCGACGTCCATGATCGGATACCAGCGGTGCCCCTGGAAGGGATTGACCGACTGATAGGTTTCGACCCCGTCCACGAACCAGGTGATATAGTCGCGCTGAATATCCACCGCGAAGCTGTGGAAACCCTGGGAGAAGCCGTTCAGGCCGTAAGCCTGCTCCGCCTGGATCGTGACGCCCCGCTGAAAGCTGCGCACGCCGCCGCTGCCGCCATGGATGGTCTGGCCGATGTGGCGGTCGAAGTCCCAATAGCTCTGATAGCCAAAGCCTTCATAGATATCGATTTCGGGCGGCCAGCCGCTGGTGGAGATCAGCCAGAATGCAGGCCATGATCCGCGGCGGCTGGGCATCTTCGCTACCCATTCATATTGGCCGTAGCCGATCTGCGAGGCGATGAAGTTGCGGCCGTCCAGTACGGTGGCGCCATAATACCAGTTCTGGCCTTCATACCAGATGGGCGTCTTGAGCTTCTGGCTGTGCAGGACGAGCCCCTGCGTACCCCAGTAGACGGGCCCCTCCACGCCGGGGAAGACGGATGAATCGAGGTAGAGGCCGGCTTCGCCATTGGCGATCTGGGTGCGGCCATGCGAGAGCGAGGTGGCCCAGCGGTCCCAGCCGCCGTCAGGGGAGCGCTTGTGCGTCTCCTTCTTAAGCTCGAACTGAAGCGTGCCCGTCGCCGCGAAGGCGCGAGGTTGGCGGAAGGTGCCGCTTGCCTTGAGCGTCGGCGCGGCGGCGCTGGTAGCGGTGATGGTCGCGAGCGATTGCCCCTGCAGGCCGCCCCAGGGTGCTTCGCGCAGCTTCACCTGGAACTGCTGTCCTTCGGCGAGGCTGGTGATCGGCACCTCGACCGTCTGGACGAGCGGATCGCCGGGGCGGAAGATGACGACCGTGTCGACGGTCTGGTAATTATATCCCGACAACGCTCGCAGCGTGCCTGATCCGTTAATCGTGATGACCCGCGCGATGACCGTGTTGGGCGTCGGCCGGTCCAGCGTCACCGGCACATAAGCAGTGCCGCTGCCCGGAAGAACCGTGGCATTGCCCAGCGACAGTGTCGCCTTGTCCGGCAGCTTTGTACCGCTGGCGAAATCGAAAGTGGAAAAGCTCGACGTCATGGTCGAGCTCGGACCAGTCGTGGACGAAGTCGTCGAAGATGTGGTCAACGCTGGTGCGCTGCCCAGCAGAGTGGTTGTCGATCCAGTCGATGAGGTGGGTGACGATCCGCCCGATATGATTGTCGCGGCCCCCGCCGCCATGACGCACAAAAGCGATAATCCGGCTCCAACCATGGAGCCGGTCAGCCTGATATTCATGTTTGCAACCCCCGCTTATTAGCCCCCTTAGGGTCCTATACGAAGGTTAACAAAAACTTCCGGTCAAGCACGGCTCATCGCAAAGGAGAGATCTTTGCGACGAGCCGAGGAACTTATTCAGCTGCCTGGATGAGCGGCTCTGGTTCGGGCTCCGCGCCCCTGCCCACGCTGACATAGGTAAAGCCGGCGGCTTCGGCGTCCGCCGGGCGGTAGATGTTGCGCAGGTCGACAAGGCCGTCCCCGTTCATCACCGACCGGAGGCGTGGCAGGTCCAGAGCCCGCAAGGCGTCCCATTCGGTGACGATCACCACGGCCGAGGCTCCCTTTGCCGCGTCATAAGGGCTGGTGCAAAAGTCCACATTCTGGAGCATCGAACGCGCGGCATCCATGCCTTCAGGGTCATAGGCGCGGACCTGCGCGCCCGCATCCTGCAGTGCCTGGATGATGGAGAGCGAGGGCGCATCCCGCATGTCGTCGGTGTTGGGCTTGAAGGTAAGGCCCAGCACGCCGATCGTCTTGCTCCGTACCGATCCATTGCACACGGCGACCACCTTGCGAGCCATGGCGCGCTTGCGGCTTTCGTTGATCGCCACCGTCGTTTCGATCAGGCGGATGGGCGCGCCCGCATCCTCGGCGGTCTTCACGAGAGCCAGCGTGTCCTTCGGGAAGCAGGACCCGCCATAGCCGGGACCAGCGTGGAGGAACTTGCTGCCGATGCGGTTGTCCAGGCCGATGCCGCGCGCGACCTGCTGCACGTCCGCGCCGACATGTTCGCACAGTTCCGCGATTTCGTTGATATAGGTGATCTTCATCGCAAGGAAGGCATTGGCCGCATATTTGATCAGCTCGCTGGTGCGCCTGCCGGTGAACTGAATGGGAGCCTGGTTGAGGTAAAGCGGACGGTAGACTTCTTCCATCACCGGGCGCGCGCGATCATCCTCTATGCCGATGACGATGCGGTCAGGCCGCTTGAAATCCTGGATCGCCGCCCCTTCCCGAAGGAATTCAGGGTTGGAGGCGACAGCAAATTCCGCGGCCGGATTGGTTTCCCGGATGATCCGGTCGACTTCGTCACCGGTGCCGACCGGAACGGTGGATTTGGTGACGATGACGGTGAAGCCGCGCAAGGAGGATGCGATTTCCCGCGCGGCGTCATAGACGTAGCTGAGGTCCGCATGGCCATCGCCCCGCCGAGCAGGCGTGCCGACCGCGATGAACACGACATCGGCCTCTGCGACAGAGGCAGCAAGGTCCGTCGTGAAGGTCAGCCGTCCCGCCTTCACATTGCGCGCGATCAGGTCGGCAAGACCCGGCTCATAGATGGGAACGCCGCCTCCGCGCAGCACCTCGACCTTTGACACATCCTTGTCGACGCAAATGACGTCATGGCCAAAGTCCGCCAAGCATGCGCCCGAAACCAACCCGACATAGCCCGATCCGGTCATAACGATCCGCATCACCATTCTCCCTTCGAAAGAGCTTCGCGCCTGGCATCCGTTCCGCGAAGAAGGGCGCAAGAAACCAACCCCGCAAAACGCAGGATGACGGGCTCAGCCATTCACCATGAACCGGACGCACAGGCGCTAAAGCCCGACATCCAAAAGCTGGAACCAGCCAGCTATTGATGCGGCGCAGCATAGCGTTCGAGGCCAAGTGGATGCAACGCAGCCCGCCGCTCGGCAGACACATATGAGCGTGGAAGCAGCGCTTACTTACCGGAAAATATGGTCAGATGCCGCCGGTCACGACGGGCCAGCCGCCACTTTCCAGGCGATTGGTGAGATCGGCGACGCACTGTTCCAGGGTTGCCGCGTCCGTTGACCGGATGACGAAGTTCGCGCCTGTCCTTCCTTCGCGGAAGAAGGGATAGCTGCCGATCTGACAGCCTTCATGGCTACGCTCCGTCTTGGCGAGGATATCGGCAATCTCGCTTTCCGCGACCCAGCAGCCGATCTGCGCAGACATCAGCGGGCGACCACCTTCCAGCGTGCCGGTCAACATGTCCAGCATGCCTGCGGTGATATGGGGCACACCGGCCATGATGAAGATGTTGCCGTGACGGATACCGGGCGCGCCCGACATGCGGTTTTCGATGAGGTCGGAGCCTGCCGGCACTCTCGCCATCCGTAACCGCGCGTCGGTGAGGCCGCCGCGCGTTTCATAATAGCCCTGCAGCATGGCGCGCGCCTCAGGGTGAATTTCGACGTTCACCTCAAGCGCCCGCGCAATCGCATCGACGGTGATGTCATCATGCGTCGGCCCGATGCCGCCGGTCGTGAACAGATAGTCATTGCGGGCGCGAAGCGTGTTCACCGCCTCGACAATGGAGTCGCTGTCGTCGGCGATCACGCGGACCTCCCGCAACCTGATCCCCTGCACATTCAGCCAGGACGCGATCTGCGCGATATTCTTGTCCTGGGTTCGGCCGGACAGAATCTCGTCTCCGATCACGATCAGCGCGGCGGTCCAGATGCGTTCGGTTACGGGCATGGGGCTGGCCATAGCCCTTGATCGGTCTGCTGCCTAGCCCGGCGCGAACGGGGCCTCGCAATATCACCTTGTTCCGCCTATAATCGCATCATGACCGAATATATGACGATGACGGCCGATGCGCCGATTTCCCGATCGACCGCGATCAAATTGTACGACGCGACAGGCTTTGACGGCATGCGCAAGGCGGGCCGGTTGGCGGCGGAGATCCTCGACGCATTGGTGCCGCATGTCGTGCCGGGCGTCACCACCGGCGAGTTGGACGACATCGTCCGTCGCATGACGCTGGATGGCGGCGGCGTACCCGCGACCCTTGGCTATCGCGGCTACACGCACAGCTGCTGCATCTCACTCAACAATGTCATCTGCCATGGCATACCTGGCGACCTGAAGCTGAAAGAAGGCGATATCCTGAATATCGACGTGACGCCGCTCGTCGATGGCTGGCACGGCGACACCAGCCGCATGTTCATCGTCGGCGAAACGAGCATCAAGGCCAAGCGGCTCATCGAAGTAACCTATGAGTGCCTGATGCTGGGCATCGAACAGGCAAAGCCCGGCAATCATCTCGGCGACATCGGCTATGCCATTCAGCGGCATGCGGAGAAGCATCGCTACGGCGTGGTCCGCGATTTCTGCGGCCATGGCCTTGGCCGGGTGTTCCATGACAGCCCGGAAGTGGTCCATATCGGCCGTCCGGGAACGGGCCCGGAACTTCGTCCCGGCATGTTCTTCACGATCGAGCCGATGATCAACATCGGGAAGCCGGGCGTGAAGATGCTGGAGGATGGCTGGACGGCAGTGACGCGCGACCGGACGCTTTCGGCACAATTCGAACACAGCATCGGCATCACCGAGACAGGCTGCGAAATCTTCACGAAGAGCCCGGCCGGACTGGATGCGCCGCCCTATCTGGGATGAACTTCCGGCTGCCTAAAATTTAGGCAGGACTAATCGCAGCTGCCCAGAAACCGGGCGATATGGACAAAGATTGCTGCATCTACGAAAGCGTGGCTAAGCGATTCGCCAATTGGCACGGTAATTGATTGTTCAAAGGCGCGGCTCATGTCTTTGGGGGGCATGAAGATCGTTGCTTTTGAAGATGGGTGGATGGAGAGCGTCTCCATCATCAAGCGCGGGTTTGGGTTGGGAATAGAGTGATGAAAAAGATCGAAGCGATCATCAAGCCGTTCAAGCTCGACGAGGTGAAGGAAGCGCTTCACGAAGTGGGCGTGTCCGGCATCACGGTTACCGAAGCCAAGGGTTTCGGCCGCCAGAAGGGACATACCGAACTCTATCGCGGCGCTGAATATGTCGTCGATTTCCTGCCCAAGGTGAAGCTGGAGGTCGTGGTCGACGATTCTCTGGCGGACCGCGTGGTGGAGGCGATTTCCACCGCTGCTCAGACCGGCCGCATCGGCGACGGCAAGATCTTCATCACCGCGATCGAAGGTGCCGTTCGCATCCGTACCGGCGAGCGGGACAGCGACGCCATCTAAACCGCATCAAATCCGATTTCGCGCCAGCTTCGTGAAGGGGCTGGCGAACTGCAACATCCAAGACCCCTTCGGGGGGGCAAATATGAAAGAAGGGCAAGCGCACATGGCCAACACGCCAAAAGACATCCTGAAGATGATCGAAGAAAAGGAGATCGAGTGGGTCGATCTGCGCTTCACCGATCCCAAGGGCAAGTGGCAGCACCTGACCATGGTGTCTTCCGTGCTGGGCGAAGATGAGCTGAACGAAGGCCTGATGTTCGACGGTTCGTCGATCGAAGGCTGGAAGGCGATCAACGAGTCCGACATGATCCTGAAGCCCGACCTGGACGCCGTCTATGTCGATCCCTTCAGCGCGACCCCGATGCTGATCCTGTTCTGCGACATCGTCGAGCCCGACACTGGCGAACTCTATGCCCGTGACCCGCGTTCGACCGCCAAGCGCGCAGAAGCCTTCGTCAAGTCGGCTGGTTTCGGCGACACAGTCTATGTCGGCCCCGAAGCCGAATTCTTCATGTTCGACGACGTCCGCTTCAACAACGACTATAACGAGTCCTTCTACAAGATCGACGACATCGAACTGCCGACCAACACCGGCCGCGAATATGAGGGCGGCAACCTTGCCCACCGTCCGCGCGCCAAGGGTGGCTACTTCCCCGTCGCTCCGGTCGATCCGGCCACCGACATCCGCGCCGAGATGGTCACCACCATGCTCGAAATGGGCCTGCCCTGCGACAAGCACCACCATGAGGTGGCTGCGGCCCAGCATGAACTCGGCCTGACCTTCGGTACGCTGGTGCAGACCGCCGACCGCATGCAGATCTACAAGTATGTCGTGCAGATGGTCGCCCAGGCCTATGGCAAGACCGCGACCTTCATGCCGAAGCCGATCGCAGCCGACAACGGTTCGGGCATGCACACCCACATGTCGATCTGGGACGGCGGCAAGCCGCTCTTCGCGGGCGAAGGCTATGCCGGCCTCAGCGATATGTGCCTCTACTTCATCGGCGGCGTCATCAAGCACGCCAAGGCGCTGAACGCCTTCACCAATCCGACCACCAACAGCTACAAGCGTCTGGTGCCGGGCTTTGAAGCACCGGTTCTGCTGGCCTATTCGGCGCGCAACCGCTCGGCTTCCTGCCGTATCCCCTATGGCGCGGGTTCGAAGGCCAAGCGCGTGGAATTCCGCTTCCCCGACGCGATGGCCAACCCCTATCTGTGCTACGCAGCGCTGCTGATGGCTGGCCTCGACGGCATCGAGAACAAGATCCATCCGGGTTCCGCGATGGACAAGAACCTCTATGATCTGCCGCCGGAAGAACTGAGCCAGGTGCCGACCGTTTGCGGTTCGCTCCGTGAAGCGCTGAACAGCCTGGAAGCCGATTATGAGTTCCTGCTGAAGGGCGACGTGTTCACCAAGGACCAGATCGAGGCCTATATCGAGCTGAAGTGGCCCGAAGTGTACCGCTGGGAAATGGCTCCCTCGCCGGTCGAATTCGACATGTACTACAGCGCCTGATCCGATCAGACTGTAGGTTATGGAAGGGCTCGGCAGCGAAAGCTGCCGGGCCTTTTCGCTTTGTTGGGCGAACGCGTCAGCGCGGCGTTGTTGAGTGGAGGGCTTGGATGTGGGCGGTCGCCATGAGAACGCACGGGCCGGCACTGGCGTGATCTGGACGCGACAAAAGGAGCAGCCCGACCGTTCGGCTGCCTGCTACACTCTGTCTGTTGATAATCTCGTAGGCGGATCAGCCCTGATCAGGGATCGATGCGCCGAACAGCAACACCGGCTCTCCCGCAGGAGACAGCGCGATCTCACCGCTTGCGCTTATGACGAGGCTGCGCACCATCCAGGCGGCAGCGGTTCGAGAGGCGAGGCCTTCGTCCGGCAGCGTGCCTGCAAGCGCGGAACGCAGATCAGGGTCCAGCACAAGCTTCGGACCTTCGGCGCGCACCACGATTTCGGTAACGCCGGGCCGCCGTTCCGCACCGATATCGAGTTGTCCGCCACGTACCAGGGCGTCGCCTGCGATCAGGGCGAGATTGAGCAGCACCTTGACCGGCAGCTTGTCGAGCATGTCGTCATCGACCAGCCAGCCGATCTTCACCCGTCCAGCACCCGCAAACATGCCCTCGATCGCAACGCGTGCCTCATGCGTCGGGACTGCATCGCCGAAGCCGCCCGCCGAGCCAAAGGCCAGGCGGAAGAATTTGAGCTTGTTCGCCGATGTCTTCGCGCTGTCCGCCAGCAAATCCAGGCAGCGCTGGCGCATTTCCGGGTCCGTTTCGTCAGCCATCAGTTCCAGCCCATTGTTCAGGGCACCAACCGGGCTCAGCAGGTCATGGCACAGGCGCGAACAAAGCAGGCTGGCGAATTCGATGCTGTCGGTCGGATTGGTCATGAAGGATGTGCCGCCGGAAATAACTGAAAGGAATGACAGGCTAATGCGCTGCCGGGGCACAGGATGCAACCCCGGCCTGCCGCCTTTGCCTCACATGATATCGAGCATTGCGCTGGTGAAGGTCACTTCCCCACCCTCCCCCGGCCCAGCAATCCACAGCCTTGCCTCGTCATCACCGACGATCAGCCACAGGCTTCCGTCCGGCCGGGCGCTGGCGGCGTCGGTCGCCGACGGAATGGCCGCGCCGCTCGGATGCGAGTGATAGTGGCCCAATATGGCCGGGCCACCGGCGCGCGCTGCCTTGTGCGCCTTGAGCAACGTAGCCGGACTAAGTTCGAAATAGCGATGGGGATCAGGCGCCACATTCTCCGCCGGGAGAATATCGCTGACATGGCCAGGCTGTCCGAGCAGCAGACCGCAGACTTCCTGACCGCTGGCGGCCGCCAGGGACATGATTTGTTCCAGTGTCGACCTTGAAATCCGGACCATCATTCCTACATGCTTAGCCAATGGGTTCGGGGGTTTCCATCATCGAAGCAACGATCGGTGAAGCGCAACATGGGCTTCGCCTGGACAAGGCGCTTGCCGAGTTGCTGCCCGACCTGTCGCGCGAACGGTTGAAGAGCCTGATCGTCGAAGGTGATGTGACTACCGATGGACGGACGCTCAATCCGTCGATGAAGGTCGCCGTTGGCCAGCTTTTCGCGATCTCTATCCCCGCTCCTGTCGAGGCTGAAGCGATCGCGCAGGATATCCCGCTGACCATCGTGCATGAAGATGCCGACCTGATCGTCGTGGACAAGCCCGCAGGCTTGGTGGTGCACCCCGCAGCGGGCAATCTGGACGGGACACTGGTCAACGCCCTGCTGCATCATTGCCGGGGAGAACTTTCCGGCATCGGCGGCGTGGCGCGGCCGGGGATCGTGCATCGGATCGACAAGGATACGTCCGGGCTTCTGGTGGTCGCCAAGTCGGACCGCGCGCATGAGGGGCTGGCGCAGCAGTTCAAGGCTCACAGCATCGACCGCCTCTACGCCGCGATCGTCTATGGCTTGCCGCAGCCGCCTGCCGGAACGGTAGATACCTGGATCGGTCGATCCGATTCCGATCGCAAGAAAATGGCGGTGCATCGCGAAGGGCGCGGCAAGCATGCCGTCACCCATTACCGGCTGATCGAACGGCTTGCAGGGGCTGCCCTGGTCGAATGCAGGTTGGAAACGGGACGGACGCATCAGGTTCGCGTCCATATGGCGCATCTCGGCCACCCCTTGATCGGCGATTCAGTTTACAGTAGAGACAGAAAGGGTTTCAAAACGATACTGGAAACGCTGCGTTTCAAAAGGCAGGCATTGCACGCCAAACGGCTGGGGTTCATACATCCCTTAACGGGGCAAAAACTCAGCTTCGACAGTGCACTGCCTACCGACATGCAGGAACTGTTAAGCGAGCTCCACGTATAGGTTTTGACAAGTTTGCGACGGCGCACTGGACGCCTCTTCTGGGTCCCGCCGCGCATGAAAGGGAAAGGTGAAGCGACATGGCTGATAAAAGCAATGTCCCCGCGGTTCCAGCGCTGGGCGGTGAAGCCAGCCTCAACCGCTATCTGTCGGAAATCCGCAAGTTTCCGATTCTGACCCCTGAGCAGGAATATATGCTCGCCAAGCGTTATGCCGAGCATCAGGATCCTGAAGCGGCAGCGCAGCTGGTGACGTCGCACCTGCGTTTGGTGGCGAAGATCGCCATGGGCTATCGCGGCTATGGCTTGCCGGTCAGCGAGCTGATCAGCGAGGGCAATATCGGCCTGATGCAGGGTGTGAAGAAGTTCGAGCCGGAGCGTGGCTTCCGCTTGGCGACCTACGCCATGTGGTGGATCCGTGCCTCGATCCAGGAATTCATCCTCCGCAGCTGGTCGCTCGTGAAAATGGGCACCACCGCGGCGCAGAAGAAGCTGTTCTTCAACCTTCGCCGGATGAAGAACAATATCGAAGCGTTCGAGGATGGTGACCTGCATCCCGATGACGTTCGCAAGATCGCGACCGACCTTGGCGTGACCGAGGAAGATGTGATCTCCATGAACCGCCGCATGGCGATGGGCGGCGATACGTCGCTGAACGTCCCGATGCGCGAGGATGGCGAAGGGCAGTGGCAGGACTGGCTGGCTGACACCGACCCGTTGCAGGACGAGCGGGTTGCCGACGAGCAGGAAAAGACGCTGCGTCACGACATGCTTGTCGAGGCGATGGACGACCTGAATGATCGCGAAAAGCACATTCTGGCAGAGCGCCGCCTGGCCGAAGAGCCCAAGACGCTCGAGGAATTGAGCCAGGTCTATGGCGTATCCCGCGAGCGGGTGCGGCAGATCGAGGTGCGCGCTTTTGAAAAGCTGCAGAAGGCGATGATGCGCATCGCTGGCGACAGGATCGGCAAGATGCGGTTGGCGCTGGCCTGACGCCGTTCACCGTGAACATGGAAAAGCCCCGGAGTGATCCGGGGCTTTTTCTTGGCTATTTATACGCGATCGCTGCGCTGGCGGGGCCAGCCAGAGGCAATATTTCGCAGCGGGCAAATCCGGCTTCCAAGCACCATTGGCGGAAGTCGGCACCCGTGAAGTCGAAGGCTTCGCCAAATTCGATGAGCATGTTGAGCGACATCAGCAGCCCGAAGATATTCTGCCGGCGTTCGTCATCGATGATGTTTTCGATGGCGACGAATGCTCCGCCCGGCGGAAGCGCTTGATACGCCTTGCCGATCAGCATCTTTTTTGCGTCCAGGTTCCAGTCGTGGAGGATCATGCCCATGGTGATCACATCCGCGCGCGGAAATTCGTCCTCGAAAAAGTCGATCGATCCCGCTGTCACGCGGCCGCGTAACCCCGCTTCCCTGATGCGGCGTTCCGCGATCGGTTGCACGACGGGCAAGTCATAGGACGCGCAACGCATATGCGGCTGATGCCCGGCCACGAAGCAGGACAGTTGGCCGGTGGCTCCCCCGATGTCCACCAGCGTGCGGTAACGGCTGAAATCAAAGCTTCGGGCAAAAGCTTCGAAATTCGCCATCGACACGCCGCTCATGGCATCCATGAACTGCTCCAGCCGTGCCGGATCAGCATAGAGACTATCGAACATCGAACGGCCGGAAATCTTCACCTCATTCTGCGGCTTCCCGGTTTTGAGCGCAGGCGTAAGATCTGCCCAGAAGCGGAACAGCCGGGCACCAGCCATCTCCAGTATGCCGCCGATATATTGAGGGCTATGACGGTCGAGATAGAGTGCGGTCGCTGGAGTATTGGAATAGCGCCCGTCCGCGCCCACGCCTTCCCTTTCCAGCAAGCCTAGCGAGACCAGCGCGTCCAGAAAATCATAGGTCGCGCGCGGATGCAGCTCCAATGCTTTCTCCAGTTCAGGTCCGGTCATCGGTCGGTCGGCCAGTTGCGTGAAGAGGCCGAGTTCTACGGCGCTGAGCAGCGTCTTTGATGCCCAGAAGCCCATGCCGATCTGAAGGATATGGTCGGGCGGAATATCGGGTCGCATAGTCACTCCTCTCCCTTCACAGACATCTGGCGAGACAGCAGCGACCCTTTTGAAGCAGCATAACACGGAACAGGGCATAGGTGCAGCCCGATAGCCGGGCGCATTTTCGATGCGGTGCAATCTTGAACGCACTGGCGTTCCCACTACGAGAAACGAGATGAGCCCTACAGCTTCCCCTCCTCGACGCCGCCGGTTCCGCTGGGTCCGCGCCATCTTCAAGCTTATGGGCGCGTTCGTTGTCCTGTCTCTGCTGCTGGTATTGATCTATCGCTTCGTGCCGCCGCCCGTGACGCTCACGATGCTGATGGACCCCAATGGGATCACCAAGGATTGGACCAGCCTGGATGAGATCGACCCGAATATGGCGCGGGCTGCGATCGCCGGAGAAGACAGCCGTTTTTGCAGCCATCATGGTTTCGATGCGGTCGCAATCGCGCAGGCGCTGCGGCACAATGCCAGTGGCGGACGGATAAGAGGCGGATCGACCATCAGCCAGCAGACCGCGAAGAACGTGTTTCTGTTCCAGGGCGGCGGCTTCATCCGCAAGGGCTTTGAAGCCTGGTTCACCGTCCTGATCGAGGCGATCTGGGGAAAGCGGCGGATCATGGAAGTCTATCTGAACGTCGCCGAAACCGGGATCGGGACTTATGGGGTGCAGGCAGGCGCGATGCGCTATTTCCATCATGGCGCGGCCAAGCTGACGCGAGCGGAGGCCGCCAAGATCGCAGCCGTGCTGCCTCTGCCCAAGAAGCGCGCGGCGATCACCCCCCGGGGCTTCACGCGGCGCTATGGCAACAGCATCGCCGCCCGCATCAGCGTTGTGCAACGGGACGGGCTTGATAGCTGCGTGCGGTGAAACTCAGTCGGCGACAAGCGCGAGGCAGGCATATTATCCCCAAGAAGTCAGCCCGTGAATGCAGGCGCATAGGCGACGCTACCTGAGGGCACCTGCTGAGCATTGAGCGTCAAGCGCATGAAATATTCAGGGGGCGCGCCTTCATAGCGTAGACGATCATCCTGTTCGAAGCCGAAGCGGCGATAATAAACCGGATCACCCAACACGACGCACCCGCCGGCTTCCAACGAGCTAAGCTGCGCCAGCCCTGCCCTGATCAAGGCCGAACCAATGCCTTGACCGTGACGGTCTGGCCGCACCGACACGGGACCAAGTCCATACCACTTGCAATGCTGCTTGTTGATCACGATCGGCGAGAACGCCACATGTCCTAACAGATGGTCGCCGTCGATCGCGACCAGCGAGACCAGGAGATCGCCTGCTTCACGCAATCTCTTGATGATGTCGGGCTCCGTATGATCACTGTGCGTCACATTGGCAAATGCCTGCGCTGTGACCTCAGCTATGGCTGAGCAATCGCTTTCCCGTTCTTGTCGAATATGCATCGGCAGACCATAGCCGACATATAAGGGTGCCGACCAGTTCGCGCTGCTCGCGCCGAACCCTGCCCCTGCTGCCTGCGGGAAGCCAGGACCTAAGCTCTGCCCCGCTCGGGACGGTCCGACATGCCACAAAAATAGGCTCCGCTGGTGCGATCCAGCGGAGCCTTTTTGCCGCGTCGAAGCTAGTGCCCTCAGGCTGCGTCTTCGGCGCGCTTGTCCTTGTCACTGAACACGCGGATAGGTTCCTTCGTCCCGGCGACGACATCCTTGTCCACGACCACCTCGCCGACGCCTTCCATAGAAGGAAGGTCGAACATGGTGTCGAGCAGGATCGATTCCAGGATGGACCGTAGGCCGCGTGCGCCCGTCTTGCGCTCGATCGCCTTCCGCGCGATCGCCGTCAGAGCGTCGTCGGTGAAGCTGAGTTCGACATTTTCCATGTCGAACAGCTTGCCATATTGCTTCACCAGCGCGTTCTTGGGCTCGACCAGAATCTTGACCAGCGCGGCGACGTCCAAATCTTCCAGGGTCGCGATCACAGGCAGACGGCCGACGAACTCGGGAATGAGGCCGAACTTCAGCAGATCTTCCGGCTCGCTCTGGCGCAGCAATTCGCCAGTCTTGCGCTCCTCCGGGGCTGCCACATGGGCGCCGAAGCCGATCGACTTGGCTTCCAGACGGTCACCGATGATCTTTTCCAGGCCCGCGAACGCGCCGCCGCAGATGAAGAGGATGTTGGTCGTGTCGACCTGCAGGAACTCCTGCTGCGGATGCTTGCGGCCGCCCTGCGGCGGAACCGAAGCGGTCGTACCTTCCATCAGCTTCAGCAGCGCCTGCTGCACGCCCTCGCCAGACACGTCGCGTGTGATCGAGGGATTCTCGGCCTTGCGGCTGATCTTGTCGATCTCGTCGATGTAGACGATGCCGCGCTGCGCCTTTTCGACATTATAGTCGGAGGCCTGGAGCAGCTTGAGGATGATGTTCTCGACATCCTCGCCCACATAGCCCGCCTCGGTCAGGGTCGTGGCGTCTGCCATGGTGAAGGGCACGTCGAACGTCTTGGCCAGCGTCTGCGCGAGCAGCGTCTTGCCGCAGCCGGTGGGGCCGACGAGCAGGATGTTCGATTTCGCCAATTCCACCTCGCCCGGCTTGGTGCCGTGGTTGAGGCGCTTATAGTGGTTGTGGACCGCGACCGACAGGACGCGCTTCGCCCGGTTCTGGCCGATCACATAATCGTCCAGCACATCGCAGATTTCCTGCGGGGTAGGCACGCCGCCATCCTTCTTGCCGACGAGACCGCCCTTGGTCTCTTCGCGGATGATGTCGTTGCACAGTTCCACGCACTCGTCGCAGATGAAGACGGTCGGCCCCGCGATCAGCTTACGCACCTCATGCTGCGACTTGCCGCAGAAGGAGCAGTAAAGCGTGCTTTTGGAATCGGAGCCTGTAAGCTTAGTCATTCGCCAATCTTTCCTCCCTGCCCCAAGCGAAAAACCGCGACGGCGAGGGATATTCTGGTCCTAGGATCATCCTAGACCGCGTCGCGCTGGTTTCACAAGGGGAGAAAACAGCGCGCGCGATTAAGATCCATGTCAGCTGTCAGTCGTTTCGGGAGCGGCCGGACGGCGGTCAAATACCTCGTCCACAAGGCCGAAAGCCTTCGCCTCTTCCGCTTCGAGGAAGGTATCGCGGTCCATAGCCCGCTCCACCTCTTCCAGCGACTTGCCGGTATATTTGACATAAAGGTCGTTCAGGCGGCGGCGAATCCTCAGGATTTCCTTCGCCTGAATCTCGATGTCCGACGCCATGCCCTGAGCGCCGCCCGACGGCTGGTGCACCATGATGCGCGCGTTGGACAGCGCGATGCGCTTGCCCGGTTCACCGGCGGCAAGCAGGAAGCTGCCCATCGAAGCGGCTTGACCGATGCAGACGGTGCCGACCTGCGGGCGGATATATTTCATGGTATCGTGGATCGCCATGCCCGCCGTAACGACACCGCCTGGCGAGTTGATGTACATCCAGATGTCCTTCTTCGGATTTTCCGACTCGAGGAACAGGAGCTGGGCTACGATCAGCGAGGCCATATGATCCTCGACCTGACCGGTCACGAAGATGATCCGTTCACGCAGCAGGCGGGAATAAATGTCGAAACTGCGCTCGCCGCGATTGGATTGTTCGATGACGATAGGAACAAGCGCAGCCATCGGATCAGACATGATATCGGTCATTTTGCTCTTTCAGGGTGATTTTTGCCCGCTCTCTACATCGGCACAAAAGCGGGCAGGTTCAAGGGGTACTGTGAGGAGCTGGCGCAGCTTCAATCGCGTGGTCCGAAATCCGACGGCGCGCGGAAGGTGAGATAGGCCAGGCGGCGGACTTCCCGCCGCCCGCGCACGACAGTGTCCAGGATCAGCCCGCACATTCCCGACAGCGTAGCGAGGATCATCAAACCAGTGACGAGGATCGCGGTGGGGAAGCGGGGAACAAGCCCGGTCTCAAGATAGGTGATGATGAGCGGCGTTGCGAGGGTGATGCCCGTCAGCGCCAGCAACACCGCCAAGATGCCGAAGAAAAGTATAGGCTTTTCGATGCGGTAGAGTGTGAAGATCGTGCGCAGGATGCGCCAGCCATCCCGGTAGGTCGACAGCTTGCTGGTCGAGCCTTCCGGCCGCGCACCATAAGCGGTCATGATTTCAGACACGGGCATGGCCAGTTCGAGCGCGTGGACACTGATTTCCGTTTCGATCTCGAAGCCCGCCGAAAGCACTGGAAAACTTTTCACGAACCGGCGCGAAAAGACGCGGTAGCCCGTCAATATGTCGGTGAAGCTCCGTCCGAACAGCTGCTTCAGCAGGCCGGTAAGCGCCCAGTTGCCGAAGCGATGGCCCCGCCGATAGGCTTCTTCCACCTCGCTCCGCCGTGCCCCGACGACCATGTCGAGATTATCTTCCAACATCGCGGCGATAAGCCGGGGCGCGGCGGCCGCTTCGTAGGTCGCGTCCCCATCCGCCATGACATAGATGTCCGCGTCCACATCGGCGAACATGCGCCGGACGACATGGCCCTTCCCCTGCTGGGTCACTCGCCGGACGATAGCGCCCGCATTGACGGCCAGTTCGTAGCTGCCGTCAGTGCTGTTATTGTCGAAGACATAGATGTCGGCTGCCGGGAGCGCGCGGCGGAAATCCTGCACCGTCTGCACGATGGCGCCAGCTTCATTATAGCAGGGCAGGATCACGGCAATGCGAGGACCCGCCGTCCCCTGCCCGCTTGCCACTGCCGGAAATTCCTTCATCTGCCCCATGCCTTCCGCCGAACGCCCCCTCGCTAGGACGGCCAAGATTAATATTTCGTCTGCCCCTCGCCAAAGGAAAAGCGCCCGCGCTTCCTGTCGAAGCCGGGCGCTCGTCCGTTCAGGCGTTGAGAGCCTTATTCAGCCTTTGCGGCAGCCTTCTTCGGAGCAGCCTTCTTCGCCTTGGGCTTTTCCTCAGCGGCGGCTTCTTCAGCTACGGCGTCATCCTTCTTGGCAGCAGCCTTCTTCGCGGGAGCCTTCTTGGCAGGGGCTTCTTCCGCCGCGGGCGCTGCTTCGTCAGCTTCGGCTGCCTTCTTCTTGGGCGCCGCCTTCTTGGCCTTGGGCTTTTCGTCATGATCATGGTGATCATGGCCGCAGCCGGGGCCGTGTACGTGGGGCTTCAGATCGCCATCTTCCGCTTCGATCGCAGCTTCCAGCTCTTCGCGGCTGACGGCACGATCGGTGACTTCGGCCTTGTCGAACAGGAAGTCGACGACCTTGTCCTCGTAAAGCGGCGCGCGCAGCTGGGCGGCCGCCATCGGATCCTGGCGGACATATTGAACGAAGCGCTCACGATCCTGCGGGCTGTACTGCTGAGCAGCCTGCATGATCAGACGGTTCATTTCCTGGTCGGAAACGGTCACCCCATTGGCCTGGCCGATTTCCGAGAGCAGAAGACCGAGGCGCACGCGACGAACGGCGATGGCGCGATAATCTTCCTTCTCCGCTTCCATTTCCTTCAGAGCGGCTTCCGGATCAGCCTCATGGCTGGCTTCATGCTGAAGCTGGGCCCAGATCTGGTTGAATTCGGCTTCCACCATGCTCGGCGGCACGTCGAAATCATGCGCAGCAGCCAGCTGATCGAGCAGCTTGCGCTTCATATAGGTGCGGGTCAGGCCGTTATGCTCCTGCTCGATCTGGCCCTTCAGAAGCTCCTTGAGCTTATCCAGACCTTCAAGACCGAGCGACTTGGCGAAATCATCGTCCAGCTTGGGCTTGTCGGCATCCAGGATGGCTTTCACCGTCACATCGAAGGTAGCTTCCTTGCCAGCCAGATGCGCCGCGCCATAATCTTCGGGGAAGGTGACGCTGATGGTCTTTTCTTCGCCCTTCTTGACGCCGGTCAGCTGCTCTTCGAAGCCCGGGATGAACTGGCCCGAACCGATCTTCAGCTTCACATCTTCGGCCGAACCGCCTTCAAAGGCTTCGCCGTCGACCTTGCCGACGAAATCGATGGTCAGCGTGTCGCCATCCTTCGCCTTGTGCGAAGCGGCATGTTCTTCCAGCGCGCCCTGCTGGGTCGCAATGCGGCCAGCAGCCTCATCGACCTGCGAATCGGCGACTTCGACCGTCAGGCGCTCCAGCTTCAAACCTTCGATGCTGGGCGCGGCGATTTCAGGCAGCACTTCCAGCTCGACCTTCACCTCGGCGTCGTTGCCGAACTCAAAGCCTTCGTCCAGCTCGACGGACGGCTGCATCGCGGGGCGCAGCTTGTTGTCAGCGATCAGCTTCTGAATGCTTTCCTGGATCGAATTGTTGAGCGCGTCGCGCTGCAGCGATTCCCCATGCATCTTCTTGACGAGATTGGCGGGAACCTTGCCAGGGCGGAAACCGGGCATGCGGACCTGCGGCGCAATCGTGGCCACTTCCTTTTCCACGCGGGCGTCGATGTCCTTCGACGTGATGGTCACGGTGTAGGCGCGCTTCAGGCCCTCGTTCAACGTCTCGACAGTCTGCATCTCTTCTCTCAAACGCTTTCTTCAGCTGAATTCAGGTGGCGCCTGACATGATCCAAGCCGGGCGCACTGGTGCGGGCGAAGGGACTCGAACCCCCACATCTTGCGATACCAGAACCTAAATCTGGCGCGTCTACCAGTTTCGCCACGCCCGCATCGGCCGCCGGTCGGCGCGGCATAGAGAAAAGCATCCGGGGAGGCAAGCAAATGTGGATAACTTGCCTGGAACTTGCGCGAGGCCCCGCGCGTAGCCTTCAATGAAGGAGAAAAGCATGGCCACTCAGCCCGACCCCGAGCCGATCGGCGTCCCCCCGCCCGATACGATCCAGCCGCAGTCTCCACCAGAGTCGCCCCCGCCTTCGACCCCGGACGAAACCCCGGCGGGCGAGCCGCCGGAAGTCGTTCCTACGCAGCCAGATTATGATCAGCCGGACCGCTCGGTTCCGGAGCTTCCACCGGACTGATCCTGATTCCGTGCGAAATTTACACGGGCGGCGAAAATTTTTTCGCCGCTTGATCCAGATCGACCTTCCGGCGCTGGACAGGCCCCTGCAAGCATGATTGAACTGTGACAGATAAAAGAAAGCGGGAGAGGCGCGGCTGACATCAAGGGGGTCAACGTGCATCGTGTTCGCGCCAAGTTAGACTGGTTCAAGACCGTAATTCTTCCTCAAGAAGCCGCCCTTCGCGGTCGGCTCCGGAGGATACTCCCTTCCACCCATGAGCTTGACGACATGGTGGCAGAGGTCATGGCCCGCGCCTTCGCCACCGAAAATTGGGAAAATGTCACCACAGGACGCGCTTACCTGTTCACCATCGCCCGCAACCTGGTGATCGACAATGCCCGGCGCAACAAGGTGGTGAGTTTCGAAACCATCGCAGACCTTGAGCTGTTGCAAGGCGACAGCAATGTCGAAGCTCAACTGCACGCACGCGAGGCGCTGCGCCAGATCGAAGCCATCGTGGAATCCCTGCCGCCGCAATGCCGTAGGGTTTTTATCCTTCGACGGATTCACGAAAGGTCGATGCTGGAAATAGCGGCGGAGATGTCCCTATCCGTTTCTACAGTTGAAAAACATCTGGCCAAAGCCATCGCTATAGTTATGCGGGCTTGGTCAGAACGCGAGGAAACGGATTTCGAACGTGCAAGCGTCGGGGCCAGGATCAAACAGCAGGGAAGAGGTCGAGGCGGAAGCCGCGCGCCTGCTGGCAAAGCTTAACAGCAATCCGACTGCCCAAGACGAAGCCGACATTTGCGCCTGGATCGAAGCAGATCCGCGCCACGCAATCGCCTATGCTCGGGCCGAGGCTGCCTGGGAAGCTGCGGAACGACTGAAAAGCGCGGCGGCTGATGTCAATCTGCCCCCCGTCAGCGAGGTCGTTACTGAAGAGCAGCAGCGCCGCCTGTCGCGCAACATCATGATCGTGGCTGGCATCGCGGTGATCCTGTTCATTCTTGCCGCGATCGTCACGGTCCGCACCTTCAACGATGTCGATCATCACGAAACGCGAATCGGCGAAATCCGCACGATCAGTTTGCCTGATGGTTCCCGCCTTCACCTCAACAGCGACAGTGCGGTCGATGTCCGCTTCACGAGCAACGGCCGCAAGGTTAGGCTGTTGAAGGGAGAAGCCGCGATCGAGGTTGCCCCGGACGCGCATCGCGAATTTGATGTGGAGGCACGGTCTGCAATCGTGCGCGCGCGGGATACGGCGCTAAACCTGCGCCTTCGGCCATCCCTGATCGAACTGACGGTTACAAAGGGCACCGCCATCGTGAGTTGCGGCAATCGCCCGCCGCGCCAGGTCGCTGCGGGTAATGGCGCGGTGCTGCAACCACGAAGCTTCGTGCTGACCCGGCTCGATCCCAATGTCGTCCGGCAACGCACGGCATGGCGTAAGCAACTGGTGCACCTGGAAGGCGAAACCATCGAACAGGCGGCCGGGGAGTTTAATCGCTACCGGGACGCGCCGATCCTGATCGGAGATGCCCGCGTATCCGCGCTGCGCATCGGCGGTGAATTCCACATAGGCGACAGCGGCAAGTTCCTGTCCCTGCTTCAATCTCGCTTGCCCGTGCGGGCGGTGAGCGGAGACGATGGGTCGATCATGCTTCTTTACCGCGACGCGCCCATCGCAGAAGACAGCGGGATCTAGGCCAGCAGTCGCCGGACGAGATCCGGTACAAGTTCGCTGGCCGGGCCGATGCGGCTCTCTTCAAAATAGAAGCTGCCTGCAGAGGGTTCCAGATTCAATTCCAACGTGCGTGCCCCTGCGTGGCGTGCCGTTTGAACGAAACCTGCGGCTGGATATACCGCTCCGGACGTGCCTATGGATAGAAACAGGTCTGCCCGTCGCAGTGCCGTATCGATGAAGTCCATCTGGTAGGGCATTTCACCGAAGAAGACGATGTCGGGACGCAGGCTTTTCCTGCTGCAGGTCGGGCATTGTGAGCCGGGCGGCAGCGGATCGGACCAGGGCAAGGACTCGCCGCACGCAGTGCAGAGTGCGGACCGAAGCTCCCCATGCATATGGATCAGGCGCCGGGCGCCGGCTCGTTCATGAAGATCATCGACATTCTGCGTTACGATGAGCAGATCGCCGGGCCACCGAGCGTCCAGTTCCGCCAAGGCGTGATGAGCGGCGTTAGGTTGAACTTCGTTCAATTTCGCGCGCCGCTCGTCATAGAAGCGATGCACCAGCGCGGCATTGCGCTCCAGCGCCTCAGGCGTACAGACATCTTCAACCCGATGCCCCTCCCACAAACCGTCGGGCCCACGAAAAGTCGCGAGGCCGCTTTCGGCCGAGATGCCGGCGCCGGTCAGGATCACGATATTGCGGATGTCTTCCATCTTGCCATCATGTCTGCTGTCCCCGCCGAAAGCTACAGCTTCGCAGATGACAAGGCAGAGCCATTCTGGCATCGGGCGAGCAGATTTCCAGGGATGAGCGGCATCATGACGAAGATCGGATTATTCGGGGCGGCGGGCCGCATGGGACGCGCGATCGCCCAAGTCGCCGTTGAAGCGGGGCTGACCATCAGCGGTGGGACGGATCGCGACGGAAGCGGTGATCTGTTGCCGGGGATGCCCATCACGGCAGATCCGCTCGCACTCGCCCAGAAGAGCGACGTGCTGATCGACTTTTCCGTTCCTGGCGCCCTTGCCGCCCATCTCGATGCCTGCGTCGCCGCAGGCAAGCCCGTGCTGATCGGCACTACTGGGCTTGAGCAGGCGCACCATCAACTGATCGACAGCGCCGCGCAGCACATTCCGGTTCTGCAGACGGGAAACACGTCACTCGGCGTAAACCTGCTGGCGGCGCTGGTCGAGCAGGCCGCTGCGCGCCTGGGCGAGGACTGGGACATAGAGATTGTCGAAATGCACCACCGGCAAAAGGTCGATGCGCCTTCGGGTACTGCCCTCCTCTTGGGGAACGCGGCAGCCCAGGGGCGAGGCATCGATCTAGCAGCTAACAGCGAAAGCGGGCGTGACGGGATCACGGGCGCGCGCAAGCAAGGTACGATCGGCTTCGCCGCCTTGCGTGGCGGATCGGTAGCGGGCGACCATCAGGTGATCTTCGCGGCGGATGGCGAACGGATCGAACTTGGCCATCGCGCCGAAAGCCGGGTCATCTTCGCACGTGGCGCTGTGAAGGGCGCGAACTGGCTGATCGGCCAGCCTGCCGGACGCTATGACATGAAGGCGGTGCTTGGCCTTTGATCCGGCAATGAACAAGGATCAGATCTTCGATTTTTTCAGCCGCCTTGCGGAAGCCAATCCGGCGCCCCGCACCGAGCTGGAATATGGCAACGACTATCAGCTTCTGGTCGCGGTCGTCCTGTCCGCACAGGCGACGGACGTCGGCGTCAACAAGGCGACGCGTGCGCTTTTCCAGCAGGTGGAGACGCCCGCCGAGATGGTAGCGTTGGGGGAGGAAGGACTGAAGCAGCACATCAAGACGATCGGCCTGTTCAATGCCAAGGCAAAGAATGTCATCGCCCTTTCGGAAATCTTGGAGCGCGATTTCGGCGGAGAGGTGCCGCAGGACCGCGATGTGCTGACCACGCTGCCGGGGGTCGGGCGGAAAACCGCCAATGTGGTGATGAACACGGCTTTCGGGCACGAAACCTTCGCGGTCGACACACATATTTTCCGCGTCGGCAATCGCACCGGCCTTGCCCCCGGGAAGACGCCCCTCGCTGTCGAACTCAAGCTGGAGAAGCGGGTCCCTGGCCCTTTTCGCCGGGATGCGCACCATTGGCTCATCCTTCACGGCCGATATGTATGCAAGGCACGGCGGCCGGAATGCTGGCGCTGCATCGTGGCAGATTTGTGCCGCTACAAGCCCAAGACCCCTCCTCCCAAAGCCGCATCGAAAACCGGCTGACCCTTCGCCATTATCCTGCGGTTCAGACAAGCTATGCTATGAAACAGTCGGTACGCGTCTGTTGGCGACGTGTGCTCCTTAACGATAATGAGGAGAGACAAGCATGTCCGTCCCTGTTTCCCCAGCGCTGCGGCTGGGCGTCGCCGTGGCCCTCATGTCCCTGGTCGCCCCAGCGACCGCCAAGACGCGGCCTGACAATCTGGTTGCGAATGGCAAGCCCGTTGACTGCGTGCAGATAAATTCGATCCGGCAGACCGATGTCCGCGACGACCGGACGATCGACTTTATTCTGAACGGCAACAAGGTATACCGCAACATCCTGCCAAACAGCTGCCCCAGCCTCGGCTTCGAGCGCCGTTTCATGTACAAGACGAGCCTTTCGCAGCTCTGCTCGGTGGACATAATCACGGTGTTGTACAGCTCGCCCAACCTGATGCGAGGCGCGAGCTGCGGGCTCGGCAAGTTCCAACCGATGAAGAAGATCAAATAGTCGGCGCGTCGCTATTTTGGTGCTGGCGTCAGCAGTTCCGCTTTGCTAAGCGGCGCTTCGCACCAAGCGAAACGCACCCATAGCTCAGCTGGATAGAGCGTTGCCCTCCGAAGGCTCACGTCCAACGCGAGAGCAGCGATTTTATACGGGGTTTACGAGGGTTTAGGAAGACGGAAGAAAGGACGGACGGAAAAAACTCACCAGAAACTCACCATGATCGGACAGCCGATTCCGATCGCGGATTGACGTTCTTCGGCGCAAATCATACGGCTTCATGCCATTCGCACCCATAGCTCAGCTGGATAGAGCGCTGCCCTCCGAAGGCAGAGGCCAGAGGTTCGAATCCTCTTGGGTGCGCCAAATTCTCAAATGAAATCAGCCGGTTGGGAGCGAGGGAGCTGCTCCCATTTGCGGCTTACACAATCCAAAACTCACCAACTTCGGCCTCGACCCAGCGAAAACGGTCGGATTTTAGCCGAAAACGCCGTGCGGAAAACTCACCAGTCGCAGAACCACTTGCCCCAACTCGGAAAATGGCTATTTTAGCTACTCTTAGTTGGAGCGTGCCATGAGAACGATGTCGGCGAAGGACGCGAAGAACAGCTTCGGGCTGCTCCTTGACTATGCCCGTGCCGCGCCCGTTCGGGTTGAGAAGCACGGCCGTGCGGTCGTCGTGGTCATCAGCGTCGAGGAGTTTGAGCGGCTGAACCAGTTGGAGATGGGTATCGGGAACGGCGATCGTGCCTCGGCGCCCTTGGCGTCATAATCGGGGATGTTCGTGAGGGGGGACGCGGAAACACTGCCAGCGATTCAACTTGGCGCGCTCCAGGATGCAGCTCCGGACGAAGCCGCCGAGCAGGACGCCTATCCGGTGATCGACCTGTTCGCCGGTCCGGGCGGGCTTGGCGAGGGCTTCGCGACCGCGTTCGATGGTGAGCAGCGGCGCCGCTTCCGCAGTGTGGTGTCAATCGAGCGCGATGCCTTTTCGCACGAGACGCTGCTGCTCAGGCATTTCTATCGTCACTTCCCGCTCGGCGAGGCTCCGGACGACTATTATGAGTTTCTAGCCGGACAAATCTCCAAGGCTGAACTGTTCGATCGCCATCCCGCCGCCTATGCCCATGCTCGGCAGAGCGCCCTCCGAATTTCGTTGGGGAAGGAGTCGCACGCCGAGGTGCGCCAGATCATCCGGCAGCGCCTAGCAGGCAGCGATCACTGGGCGTTGGTGGGCGGACCACCCTGCCAAGCCTATTCGCTGGTCGGTCGCGCCCGGATGAAGGGTGATCCCGAGTTCGAACAAAACGAGAAGCACACCCTCTATCTTGAGTATCTCCAGATCATTGCGGATCACCGTCCGCCAATTTTTGTCATGGAGAATGTGAAGGGGCTGCTGTCGGCGACGATCGAAGGCAAGTCCACTATCACCCGGATTGTTCGCGACCTTCAGCGCCCTGCGACTGCCATCCCCGGCGCCCCCGCCGATCTCGGCTATCGACTCTATTCTCTCACCCAAGAGGAAATGGCTGAGGGCGAAGTCGACCCGCGTCTCTTCCTCGTGCGCGCCGAGGATCACGGCATCCCTCAGGCACGGCACCGGATGTTCATCGTCGGCATCCGCAGCGACCTGAAGGTTCGCCCCTCAACCCTCCGGAAGATGACCGCGCCGACCGTGCGTGACACGATCGGCACGCTTCCGCCGATCCGGAGCGGACTATCGAAGGAAAAGGACAGCCGTGACGCATGGCTCTGCGCCATCCGCCAGATTTCCAGCATGAACATCCGCCATCAGCTCAACGGGGCGGCTTATGCGGCTGATGTCGCGCGCGAACTGAAGTTCGACAAGCTCGTCGAAATGCGGTCGCCCCGCTTCAACTCCTCCAACCGCTATGCGATGCGGCGGCCGAACCATGACGTCCTGCGCAGCCTTTATGACGACCGGCTGCCGGTGCTGACCGCGCACGAGGCGCGCAGCCACATGGCATCCGACCTGCGCCGCTACTTCTACGCGGCGACCTTCGCCGCCACGACCGGACACAGCCCCAAGCTCGCCGACTTTCCGGTGGGGCTCCTTCCCGATCACCAGAATGTCGAGGAGGGGCGCGCGGGGAAGATGTTCTCCGACCGCTTCCGCGTGCAGCTCGCCGATCATGTGTCGACGACCGTCACCTCCCACATCTCGAAGGACGGCCACTACTTCATCCACTATGACCCGTCGCAGTGCCGGAGCCTGACAGTCCGCGAGGCGGCGCGGCTCCAGACCTTTCCCGACAACTACTTCTTCGCGGGGCCGCGCACGGCGCAGTATCACCAAGTGGGCAACGCCGTCCCGCCTCGCCTCGCCACCCAGATCGCCGCGATTGTCGCTGAGGTTCTCGACTCCATCCGGAGCGGGCAATGATGGTTGACACAATCACCAGCGAACGACGGAGCTGGAACATGTCGCGCATCCGCGGACGCGACACCAGCCCCGAGCTGCGCTTGCGCTCGCTTCTGCACCGTGCCGGTTTCCGCTTCCGGCTTCACGCGAAGAAGCTGCCGGGGCGGCCGGACATCGTTCTGCCGCGATACCGGACCGCGATCTTTGTCCACGGCTGTTTTTGGCACCGTCATTCCGGCTGCCGGAATGCGACCACCCCCTCGACCCGCGCCGAGTTCTGGCAGGAAAAATTCGACACCAATGTGCGTCGCGACGCCCGCAACCGGGCTGATCTGGAGGCGGCAAGCTGGACCGTGATGACCGTGTGGGAGTGCGAGCTGAAGGCGGACGCCGAAGGAGTTGTCCGGCGCCTCGCGGGCGAGCTGCGCCGGAAGGACTGATGGCGAGGCCCCATCATCTTCCGCCCAGTGCGGCAAGTCTCACGGCGTCGCTCCGCGATCTCGGCTATTCGCTCGAAACCGCGATTGCCGACCTGATCGACAACAGCATCTCGGCCGACGCGACTGACATCCAGATATTCTGCGATCTGAGCCGTGCCGCGCCGGTGCTGGTCATCGCCGATAACGGGCGCGGCATGACCGAGGCCGAAGTGATCGCTGCCATGCGGCATGGCGCGACCGACCCGCGGAAGAAGCGCGGACCGAAGGATCTCGGACGCTTCGGATTGGGGCTGAAAACCGCGTCCTTCTCCCAGTGCCGCCGGCTTACCGTCGCCAGCACGCAGCGTGGCGAACGATCGGGCGCGGAGTGGAACCTGGCGCAAGTTGAGGATGAGGACGACTGGTTCATCGCTGTCCTCGACCAGGAGGAGATCGCCGCGCAGCCCTTCTTCGATACGCTGGGCGAAACCGGTACGCTGGTCATCTGGCGCGACCTCGACCGGCTGTTCGAGGACGAAACCGGCCAGAAGCGTGACGAGATCGTCAACGAGAAGCTCGCCGTGGTTGAGCGGCACCTGTCGCTCGTGTTCCACCGCTTCCTCGCCGGCGAGGTGAAAGGCAGGAAAAGGCTGGCGATCCGGATCAACGGCCACCCAGTCGCGCCCTTCGATCCGTTCTGCCGGAAGAACGCCGCGACCCAGATGCTTCCCGAGGAAACCGTCTGGGTCGACGACGTGGCGGTCGTGATGCAGCCCTACATCCTGCCGCACCACAGCCGCCTCACGGCGTCGGAATATGACTTCTACCAGGACCGAAGCGACTTCATCTCGAACCAAGGCGCCTACGTCTACCGCAACGGCCGCCTGATGGCCTGGGGCGATTGGTTTCGGCTGGTGCCCAAGGGCGAAGCCACCAAGCTCGCCCGTGTCCAGATCGATTTCCCGAACAGCCTTGACGAAGCCTGGACCATCGATATCAAAAAGTCGCGCGCCCGGCCGCCGCATGCCGTGCGGGAGCGCCTGCGCCAGATCATCAGCCAGATCACCGCCCGCAGCGTCACCGTGCATCGCGGTCGCGGCCAGAAGCTGTTCCAAGAAAGCCAGGCCCCGCTCTGGGAGCGCTACGCCGATCACGGCGGCATCCGGTTCGCGATCAACGCGGAGCACCCACTGATCGCGTCTCTCGGCGCACGGCTGTCTGCCGCCGATGCCGCCTCCCTGCGCGTGCTGCTCGATTCGATCGCCGCCGCCCTGCCAGTCGAGATGATCTATTCCGACTATTCGACGCACCCGCGCGAGGTGAGCCAGGCGACCGTGGATCAGGAGCAGACGATGGATCGGCTGAAAAGCCTCAAACAGGTGCTCTACGGCGACGGGCCGGGCGACCCGAAGACCTTCCTCCAGATCGTGCGATCGACGCGCCTTTTCGACGGGCAGATCGAGACGGCCGAGAAATTCATCGCAGAGGCTTTCGCATGACCGCGACGATCATCACGGAAGAACGAAACATCGCGAACGCGCTGATCTCGGGTCTCGCCAACCTGACCGAGACGCCGACGCGCGAGCAGGTGGAGGAGAAGGCCAAGCAGATCGCCGCCATCTTCGGTTACACCGGCGACCTCCGCAACATCATCACCGAAGCGATGATCTCGGTCGACACGCGCATGGGCGCCGGCGTTTCGCTGGTTGATGTCGCGGCGAAGCATGACGATCAGTGGGTCCGCAAGCGCGAGGACATCACCTGGACCTATTCCGGCGCCTACGAGAACTTTCTGCTGAAGGACGGCTGGTCGCCTCGCCTGGTCCAATCGCTGAGCGACGTGACAAGCCGCATCCTGGGGCATCTCCAAGACCCGATCAGCGAAGGGACGACCTGGAACCGCCGCGGACTGGTCATTGGCCACGTCCAGTCCGGCAAGACCGCCAACTATACCGGCTTGATCGCCCGCGCCGCCGATGCCGGATACAAGTTCATCATCGTCATCGCTGGCATTCACAACAATCTGCGCAAGCAGACCCAGGAGCGCATCGACGAAGCTTTTATCGGGCGGTCCAGCGATCCCGAGGATCGCCGGTCTATCGGTGTCGGACTCGACCCCGGCTATCCCCACCCGGCGACGCTCACCAACATCAACGAGGACTTCAACAAGAACACCGCGGCGAAGAGCGGCTGGAAGATCAACGATTTCTCCAAGCCGATCATCCTCATCATCAAGAAGAACGTCACGACGCTGACGGCGCTGCACAAATGGCTGAAGGCGCTGAACGCCGAGGGCGATGGCCGGATTTCCGATGTGCCGATGCTGCTCATCGACGACGAGGCCGACAACGCCTCGATCAACACCAACAAGGAGGATCTCGACCCGACGCGCACCAACGCCATGATCCGGCGCATCCTGGGGCTGTTCGCGAAATCCTGCTATGTCGGCTACACGGCGACGCCGTTCGCCAACATCTTCATCAATCCCGACGCCTATGACGATGACGTGCGCGAGGAGCTGTTCCCGCGCGACTTTATCTACTGCCTCGACGCGCCGACGACCTATTTCGGCGCGGAGAAGGTGTTCCTCGACGATAAGACCAGCCAGTCGATCGTGAAGCCGATCGACGACTGCGAGGACTTTCTTCCCTACCGGCACAAGCGCGACGACCCCGTGCCGGAGCTGCCACCCAGCCTCTACCGCGCGCTGGACGAGTTCATCGTCGCGCGCGCCATCCGCAACCTGCGCGGGCAGACAGGCAAGCACTGCTCGATGATGATCAATGTGTCGCGTTTCGTGCCGGTGCAGCAGGCCGTGCGCGACTTCCTCAGCCTTCGCGAGAAGGCGATGCGCGAGGCGGTCCGCGTGAACTATCTCATGCCGGAATCCGTCTCCTCGACGAACATCCACATGCAGCGCCTGAAACAGGCGTTCGACGCCGAATATGCCGATGCTGGATTCACTTGGCCCGAGGTCAAGGCGGCGCTCAACAGCGTGTTCGACCACCTCCACCTCTACGTCATCAACAGCAAGAGCGACGAGGTGCTGGATTTCACGCGGTACGAGAAGGAGGGCGTCGGCCTCACCGCGATCGCGGTCGGCGGTCTCAGCCTGTCTCGCGGCCTGACCATCGAGGGTCTGACCGTCAGCTATATGTATCGCAACACCAAGATGTACGACACGCTCATGCAGATGGGCCGCTGGTTCGGCTACCGGCCGGGCTTCGAGGACCTCTGCCGCGTTCATCTCTCACGCGACTCCATCAACTGGTATTCCCATATCGCCGAGGCCGCCGAGGAACTGACGCAGCAGGTCAAGCGGATGCGCCGTGACGGTCTCAGCCCGAAGGATTTCGGCCTGTATGTCCGCTCGCACCCGGACAGCCTGCTGATCACCGCCACCAATAAGATGCGGTCCGGTCAGGAAGTGACGGTTGAGCAGAGTTTCAGCGGGCGGCTGCGGGAGAGCTACGTCGTCTCGACCGACCCGGACGTGAATGCCCGAAATTTCGACCTGATCGCGGAGCAATGGCGCGGCGGCTTCGGCGGGCGGCCGGAGGAGGACACCGGAAAGGGCCTGATCTTCCGCGACGTCCCGATCGCGGTGGTGGAGGATTTCCTCACCCGGTTCGAGTGCCACTCGACCTTCGCCGGCATCAAGTCGGACGTGGTGACCTATCTTGAACGGATCGCGGAAAAGCGTCCGCTCACCGACGTGCTGCTGATCTCGCCCGGAGGGACACCGGGCGCCAGCGGGCCATTCACCCTGAACAACCAGGTGCGCGTCGTCGGCAAAGGTCAGCCTGACGGAACCGCTTGGCGGCTGAACAAGGATCGTGTCGCCTCCCGCGGCGACGAGAAGCTCGGGCTCGACGATGCGCAGCGCAAGGAGGCGGAGGCGCTGGCCGGCGGCGAGGACGGAACCGGCGCGGTGTCCGACACACATTACCGGATGGTCCGGAACAGGCCGCTGCTCATGATCCACAGCCTCGAACCTAGGGATGGTGCTGTGGCAGGGCCGATCGCCGCTTTCGGCGTGAGCTTTCCATACGGGGACTATTCGACCACCATCAACGTCGTCGTGAACAAGGTCTGGCTCCAGCAGATGCAGGGCTATGGCGACGATCCGGACGAGGAGGAGGACTACGATGTCTGAGTCCTCACCCTGGGATGACATCGCCGTCCCCGGCGCGGACTTCAACGTCCGCCAGGTGCCGGGCGAAACCGCCGTGCCCTGCTTCTGGGGACGGGACACGACCGGCGCCTGCCTGTTCATTGTCGAGCTGGGGGGCGACCACACCGATCCGTTCCGGAAGAATGTGGTCACGGTGCATGGGATCGACGTCGATCTTCGCGGGGGCGAGTCGGGGCGGCAACGCCTTGTCCTGACCCTCGAAAAGCAGGTCGATCGAGATCTTTTCGAGGGCCTCTGCCGGACCCTCGCATCCGCGCTGGAGCGCGCCACCGATTCCGCCAGCTCGCTCGCCGTCGCACTGGCGCATATCCGACGGTGGAAGACCTTTTTGTCCGGCCGCAGCCAGCACTTGTCGGCCGAGGAGGTCCGCGGCCTTTTTGCCGAACTCACCTTCCTGCTGGAGCTGATCGAGCAGCAGCCATCGTCCGCCGTCGCCGTCGAAGCCTGGCTCGGCCCGGAGAAATCCCACCAGGATTTCATTTTCGGCAACACGGCGGTAGAGATCAAATCGCTGTCCGGCACCGAGCGCAGCACGGTGCGCATTTCGTCGGAGGACCAGCTTGAGTCCCTCAACGATGCGCTGTTTCTTCGCATCTACCGATTGAGCAGTCTGCCGGACGCGGCGAGCGCGCAATCGCTTAACGGGCTCATCGCCGCGGTGCAGGCGCGGCTAGGCGAGGCGGAGGCCGTCGAAGCCTTCGACCGCAAGCTGGTGACACACGGCTATGCCCCGCTTCCCGACTATGACGCGCCGCGCTTCGTCGTCAGCGACGTGCATAGCTATCGCGTCGGCGACCGATTCCCGCGCCTCATGCGGTCGCAACTGCCGACCGGCATCGACAGGGTCGCCTACGATATCCGTCTGGAAACCATTGCGCCCTACGAATGCGACAATGGGGGAGTCTTCGGGGGGAGCTGATGGAACAGACCGTAGAGGAGTTCTTCCACGACTTCCGCCAGGAAACGCTGGCCGATGCCGAGGCGAACAGCACCTACCAGCTTGAAGCGTTCATGGAGGCGGTCTCCACCGAGCTGATCGAGACCGGCTTCATCGAAGGGTTCGAGCACTGCCACTACCGCGCGCCGCGAGGCATGCGCGTCGACGGCTACTGGTTCAACGACGAGGGTGCGCTCGACGTCTTCGTCGCCGACTTCGATTGCCGGCGCGAACTGGAGACGCTCACGGGCACCGACGTGGGCGCCACCTTCAAGCGCGTCGTCAACTTCTTCGAGGCGAGCCTCCAGGGAACGCTGGAACCTGATGTCACCACGCCCGAATACGGGCTGGTCCGGCAGATCGCCGACCGGCGTGCGATGCTTCGCCAGGTCAGTTTCTACCTCACTTCCGAGCGGGTGCTGAGCGACCGTTTTCAGGGGTTTCCCGATGGTGAGGTGGGTGGCATCCGCGCCACCTACCATATCTGGGATATGGCGCGGTTCCAGCGTCAGCGCAGCTCGCGCGGGCACAAGGAGCCGCTCGACATCGATTTCGTCGAGATGTTCGGCAACGGCATCAACTGCCTCCCGGCGAATCTCGGCTCCGACTCTTATCAGTCCTACCTGATCGTCATGCCGGCTCCGATCCTGGCCGCGCTCTACGACCGCTACAGCGCGCGCCTGCTGGAGCAGAACGTCCGGACCTTCCTCCAAGCCCGCGCGCAGGTGAACAAGGGCATCCGCGCGACCATCATGAACGAGCCGCAGATGTTCTTCGCCTATAACAACGGCATCACTGCGACGGCCCAGGAGGTCGAGACGCGGATGACCGAAAGCGGTCTCCAGATCGTCCGCATGACCGATCTCCAGATCGTGAACGGCGGCCAGACGACCGCCTCGCTGTTCCATACCCAGCGCCGCGACAAGGCGGACCTGTCGGGCATCTTCGTTCAGATGAAGCTGTCTGTGATCGACAGCGAGCAGAGCGAGATGGTCGTCCCCCGCATCTCGGAATATGCGAACACGCAGAACCGGGTGAACGCGGCCGACTTCTTCTCCAACCATCCCTTCCACGTCCGCATGGCCGAATTCTCGCGCCGCATCTGGGCGCCAGCCCAGCAGGGCGCGCAGCGCGAGACGAAGTGGTTCTACGAGCGGGCGCGCGGCCAGTATGTCGACGCGCAGTCGAAGCTCACCGCCGCCGAGCAGAAGCGGTTCCGGGCGGAATATCCCAAAACGCAGATGGTCACGAAAACCGACCTCGCCAAGTTCGAGAACGTCTTCGACGATCACCCGCGCTGGGTGAACCTCGGCAGTCAGAAGAACTTCGCCCGCTACGCGCTGCGGATCGGGAAGGAATGGGAGAAGTCGTCCGACGGCTTCAACGAGTTCTATTTCAAGCGCGCCATCGCCCGCGGCATCCTGTTCCGCGCGGTCGAGAAGCTGGTCTCGGCGCAGCCTTGGTACAACGGCGGTTATCGGGCCAACATCGTTGCCTACACGCTCTCCATGCTGGGCGAGGTCACGAAGCGCCGGAAGACTACCGTTGATTATCAGCGCATCTGGTCCGCCCAGGCGATCGATGATGTGTTGTCAGAGGCGCTGGCGACTATCGCGACGGCCGTGAACGAGGACATCACCCGACCTCCGCAGGGTATCTCCAACATCTCCGAATGGTGCAAGCGGGAGGGGTGCTGGACGAGACTGCTCGACCAGGCCGACCATATCGCCGACCTGCTGCCGGAGGACTTCTGGGCTGCGCTCGCCTCAGCCGACGACAACCGGCACGAAGCCAAGACCGCGCGACAGACGCAGAAAATCGACAACGGGATCGAGGTGCAGCGGCAGGTCTTCGATGTGCCGCCAGCGCAATGGTCGACGATCCTGCGCGAAGGCTCAAGCCGCCGGCTGCTGACGCCGAAGGAAATGGGCATCCTCCAGATCGCGGCGCAGATGCCCGCGAAAATTCCGACGGAGCGGCAGAGCGCCATATTGATCGAGATTCTCGGCAAGGCTCAGCAGGAAGGCATCGTGTAGGTGCAGACGCTCAAAGTGCCCAAGAAGAAAACCGGCAGGAAGGCGCCGAGTACGGAGACGCTGCGCCGGTTGTTTGCGCTCTCGGGCAACCAATGTGCGAAACCGGGCTGCCCGACAGTCCTCCTATCGGCCAATGGCACACTGGTCGGCGAAGTTGCTCACATCGCGGCCGAAAGCGCTGGCGGTCCGCGCTTCGATCCCAAGCTCAATGAAGCGGACCGGCGTGCGTTCGAAAACCTTCTCCTGCTTTGCTCCACCTGCCACACGCTGGTCGACAAGGAGCCCGCGACCTACACGAAGAAAATTTTGCGCAAGTGGAAGCGCCATCGGGAGGCGCGTTTCGAGGCAGTCGGCGACATGCTTCGCAAGTCCTATCTCAACGAAATAACCGACGATGCCGACGTGGCCGGAGCGACCCTCCCGCAGACCTTGAAAGGCTACGTCCGATTCCTGGTCGATCAGGACGAGGAGCCCTTCATTGATGGTGATACTCCTGGGGAAGTGGCGGCTTACGCGGAGAAGCTGCGCCATCTGGCGGTGGCGGATCGTCAGCTTATGCTCGCCATCATTGAAAAGGCTATGGTGCTTGGTGGGAGGCGGGAAACCGAACACGGCGTTTCGATTCATCCTGACGACCTCAAAACGATCAGGATCAACAACAGCCGGCTGTCCGACTACCGGATCGATAAGCTCGGGAAAACGCTCGGTCGCAATGGGCTTGGCTCTCTCGATGTTGATGACGGCGAGCCGAACCTATGCATCTCATCCATGCATATCGACATGGGCTGGTCCACGTTGAGCACCTTCCTTGAAAGCAAGGGCGCCACAATCGGCAGCCTTCTTATCGATTTGAAGTTCGGACTGCTCGACTAGGCGCCCCAAGCCTCGATCACATGCGCCAATGGGAAGGGATTCTGCTCCTTCCGCCATTCATGATAAGGTGCGGCCGTCTGGCTATATGGACCGGGCTCCGGTCGATCGAACTGCACGCGCGTCGGAATATGGAAGGCGCTGCCGAAAACGATTGCCTCGCCTGACGACAGAATCGTCACCTGATCGAGCAGCCGTCTTGCTTGCATCGGAATGATGCGCCGGAAGTGGTCAATGTCGTCAGGGTTTTGCAGGCGGTGGCTGATGAAGTTGGCGCATTGGCTGATGATGGTCTGACTGATCTCGCTCGGCCGCTGGCTGGCGATGATGAGCGAAAGGCCGAATTTGCGGCCCTCCTTGGCAATCCGCTCGTATGTCAACCGTGCTAGGCGATGACCGCGATCCTCATCGGAGCGGGCGGGACGCGCATAGTTGTGCGCCTCTTCCAGAACGAGCACCCAGGGATGCTTGTAGCGTGAGGCCGCGGGCAGGCGCTCACGCGCCTCCAGCAGCACCCGCCCGATCACCGCACACGCATAGGGGAGAACTTCGTTGCTCAGCATCGACAGGTCGAGCACCGAGACTTTCGGTCCAGTTGCAGCGCCAAGCCCGAAGCGCGCGAACCATGAGGACAGCTTGTCGATCTTCGTATCGGCCTCCTCATAGTTGAGGAAGGAGCGCCATCGCTTGTCGTCGAGGCGGGTTTTCAGCCGCAGCTTCAACGTCGTCAGATGGGCATCGACGCGGAACGTATCCTCCTTGGACACGGCACGATTGATGAGGGACGGATCGGTCAGGGTTGCGCGGGCAATTGGTAGAGGCGAGTCAGCCGTGCGCGCGCCTGCTTCCGTTGTTTCGCTTCCGCTGACAATCAGCGCGCGGATGGCGTCTTTGAGTTTGTTCCCCTCTGTCGAAATCGCGGCCTGATTAGCCATTACATCCTGATTATACTGATCGACAGCGCGGTGAGTGGCAAAGAGTGCTTCAAACGCCGCCGTGTCGATATCCGTATCCGCAAGGTGTCCTACAATGGCGTCACAATAGGAACCGGCAAACTTTCGCTTCACCTTTGTAAGTTCGCTTAGCAGCTGATCTAGCGCGCTCATCGCGTTTTGAAGCACGCTCATGCTTGCAGCAGCCATCTCATCGCCGCCTTTGGCGATTGCCCACCAATCCTTGAGCACCGGCTCCTGCGTCTGTTCCGATGCGCTCAGCCACGCACAGATTTCCTCCGCGTTCAGAAACCAGAGGGGGAGGCCGAATTCCTTCCCATTGAGGTAGATGCGATCGGGCAGCCGCTGCTCGGCGCCAGCCGACGGAAAGGCTTTGGCATATTCGCCATTGATGTCGAGGATGAAGACGTGCGGCTCCTCGGCGGCACTATCAAGGGCCGCCATCGCCTTCTGGATCAGGCTCGACACCGAGAAGGATTTTCCCGAGCCGGTATTGCCGACGATCGCTAGGGGCCGCGAGAAGAGGTCGTTATATGAGGCGCGGACGACATTCCGGTCCTGGCCGGTCGGGTATCCGATCTTCAGGTCGCAATCGAAGTCCTTCGCGTCATAGCCTTCTGGCTTGTTGCGCCGGGGTGGTATCTCGAACACCGAGCGAAGGATGTCCGGCGATCCAATTTCCGCGGGCGTGTCGAGTGTCGGCAGGACCGAAATGCCCGGACTGAAGGCGGGCTCGTCATCCTTATGCTCGATCGTTCCCAGCAATTGGACGCTCGCGACACGACGCGGTTTCATCAGTTCGAGGTTGAGATCGTCTCCGCTGCCGGGATCGAAGGTCTCGCGAGCTTCTAGATCGGTGATGATGCCGATGACGGTTTCCCCCGCACCGAGCGAGAAGGTCAGATAGGCGTTGATTGCGATGGCCGCCTGCACGCCGTCTAGCGTGGCGCGCAGCGCCGACCGAGTTTCGGGTAGCAATTCGACCTTCACCCGGAAGCCCTGGACCGACACGATGTGCCCGACGAGGCGAGGATTATCCATCCGCGCCCTCCGTGTCCGCTTCGGCTGATGGCGCGGACGAAGCGATCTGCTTTTCGAAGCGGCGTAAGCGTAGGAAGTCGTCGAGCCACTGCACGTCGGGCATCACCGTTCGCGCAAAGTCGTCGAAGGTCGCGTGCTTGAATGGTGTTGCTGAGAAGGAATCCGTCGTCGGACATAGGACGAATGCGCGCTTACCGAGATCCTTGTATCGCCGGATGCGTGCGATCACCGGACTGTTCGGATTTGGTTCGACCACCAGCATCACAAGCGACGGATTCATCAGAGCATTCTCGATGATCCGGCTGACATGATCGTCGCCGAAGCCATAGCCCAGCACGAGGAGGAAGGTCTGGGGGATGCCGAGCCGCACCTGAAAGGACCGGAAGAGGTGAGCGTAGGGCATCGCAAGCGTCTGAGCGAATTTGTTCGCGGTCGGCAGAATCCCGACCGAAGGCGTCCCTCCGACCAGAGACCGAAGCGACGCGGCTTTCTGCTCGGCCGTCATGGCGGCATAGGTCTGAAAAGGCATCAGGTCAGGATGACGCGCGCGCATCTCATTGCCGTGCTCGAACCAGTGGATCGAGCCGTGGAGCTTGTAGAAATGCAGGAACTTGTCGAAGCGCCGCACACGACCCTCCGCCACCTCGCCCGGATAGTAGATGTCCAAACCATAGACGGAAGGGTCGAATCGGGCGGCCGCGCGGCCGGTGAAACCGTCGAAATACTGGACGCCGAGCAGTTCCAATGCTTGCTCGAACAGCGTGTCGTAATTGAGCGTGAAGAGATGGGTGCGTCCGAGGTTGCTATCGCGCGCCACGAGTTTGGACAGAAATGCAAGATGCGGAGCGATGCCATCAGCGGACGCGGCCAGCCCCGTATCGGGGAGCGAAAGCGCGCACTCGGCGAAAATCGCCATGCGAAGGTGATCGACGAACCAACGCAGATCGGCAGCGCTGGGCGCTGGCGTGCTGGGCCACGTCACGGAGGAGAATGGTCCGCCTGTTGAATCCGCGACGACCAGAGCATTGGCGACGAACGAAAGCCATGCCTCGAAACCGATCGGGTCATCATCGTCGAAGGCGGCGAGAAGGACAGCGTTCTTGCGGGCTTCGATGATGGGAGCGACCGAGGCGGGGATGTCGGGCAGCGCCCCGATCGTGGCGAATACAGCCGTTTCGAGATTGGCCATTGTCTTGCCGCCGGCTGAAACCGACGTGCCCGATCCCGTCAGAACGACGAGATTCTCCATCCGTAGCCATTCCGATATGAGCGCTTGAAGACGGACGCGCCCCTGCTTTTGATCGAAGTCTGCCAGCAGATTCCCGATGCCGCCGTCTTCGGCAAGGCCGATGAGCTGATATTCGCTAGGCCCCGGCGGCACTGTCGTCATAAATCTCCCCCCTAATGTCACCACGCTTACGAGCTGATGATCTGAACCTTTTCAGTTCGGTCAGTATCGTCAGCCAGCCCCAGCGACCGCTTTCGGCTTCGCCCGACGCTTCGTGGCAATCTTGCCGGACCTAGTTGCTGCGCCGGGAACGACGTCACCCAAACGCTCGATCCGCAGCGGAGCCCTCGAAGGCAACCGCACGATCAGATCGAGCTGCCCGCCAACGGCCTCGACGTAGCTCCTGAGCGTCGATAGATACATGTCGGCTTGCTTCTCGATCTTGGACACTGAGGGCTGCTTGACGTTGAGGGCCGACGCGATCTCGACCTGGGCCTTGCCAGCGACGCGGCGCAATTCGCTCAGGCTCTCCACCTGCTCCTTCAGCTCCTGCGCGCGCGCCTCGACACGGGCGCGGCGCGCTTCGGGGAGCGCGGCAACGACATCATCCAGATTCCGGCCCATCACTTCTTTCCCTTCTTCGCGGCCGCCAGTCGATCAAGGTGGCCCTGAAAACGCTTGTCCGCCTTTGCGATGAGCGTCCTATAGAAACGCTTTTCACTCCCGCCGGACTTGTCGCCCGCTACCAGCAGGATCGCTTTTCGTTCGGGATCGAACGCGAAGGCTACCCGCCACACACCGTCATCGGCCTCGAACCGCAATTCCTTCATGTTCGCAAACGACGAAGCGTTCAGCGTGTCCGCGTGCGGTCTGCTCAGTTGCGGACCGAACGTGGCGAGGAGCTTGGCCGATGCGAGCAGCTCGTCCTGCACAGCTTCCGGCAATTCCTCAAACTCCGCATCGAACTCCTCGCCGAAGGCGACTTTCCATTCCATATATAGCCTCCAAGCTATATCGTCAAGATTGGCCTACCGGGCGCTGATCCATTCACCGCCGGCTGAGCAACCCTTCGGGAGAGGATGAGCAAAGATGGACGGGCGACAGCTCCGCCCTTGATCTTTTCGGCCCGATACGACCTATAGAGGGAGTATCCCCCGGTGGTCCCTGCTCTGCATACCGCCGGGGCACTTTATTTCTAGCCACAGCCCAGAGCCTTCGCAACGCGCTTCCAGCGTGCGGATCATGCTGTTTCCGTCTTCGTCCCATACGCTTTGAGGGGGAAAGCCTTCCCCTGCCGTCGAGCCCCTGACGGGTCTCGCCGGACCCCTTCGAGCGGGGACACCCCGCAACGTCCCAGATAGCACGCGGGATCTAGGGAGCGCACACTGGCGGCTGAAGCCGCGCAGGGGTCGCGCGTTTTTATCCGCCCGCGTTCGCACACTTGCTCTGGCCGGAGGGCGCGGCGGCGGCTGGCCCCCAGGCCCGCCGCCGCGCCGGCC
>NZ_OBMU01000001.1:1534647-1555914 GCF_900218065.1 Novosphingobium sp. Chol11
GGCCCCCAGGCCCGCCGCCGCGCCGGCCGTCCGCCGCAAGGGTGCGTCGTTTGTGGCGCCGCGAGCGGCGCGGGGCTTGGGGCTCCGCCCCTGGCGCACTTCGGAACGTCTTCCGCCCAGCTTCCTCCGCTTCGCTCCGTGCAGCCGGTTCCCCGCGAAGCCGTCCCTCCGTTTGCACCCCCGGTCTCGCCGACGGGCAGGGTTTCAGCGCGGCGCTTCCGCTGCGCGGAAACCCAAGCCCAAGGAATAAGGAAATGACCGATACCATCGAAACCGTGGCGACCGAGCAGAGCGCGCAAGACGGTCAGACAGTGTTCGTCCCGCTGAACAAGCTCAAGAAGTCCCCGAAGAACGTCCGCAAGGTGCCGCACACTGACGAGTTCATTGCCGCGCTCGCCGCGTCCGTCGCAGCCAAGGGGCTTTATCAGAACCTCGTCATCGAGCCGGAGGTGAAGAACGGCAAGCCGACCGGCTGCTATCTCGTCACCGCTGGCGAAGGACGCAGGCTCGCCTATCTTCTGCGCGCCAAGCGCAAGGAGATCAGGAAGAACCACCTTGTCCGCTGCTGGCTCGACACCGAGAACGATCCGGCCGAGGTGAGCCTGGATGAGAACTACAATCGGGAGCAGCTTCACCCGGCCGATCAGTTTGAGCGCTTCCACGAGCTTTCCCGCGACAAGGGATGGGGCGCGGAGGAAATCGGCGCGCGGTTCGGCGTGTCACCCGAGATCGTCAAGCGGCGGCTGCGGCTCGGCGCGGTCAGCCCGAAGCTGATGGACATCTATCGGCAGGACGGGTTGACGCTCGACCAGTTGGCGGCGTTCGCCATCACCGACGACCATGCCCGTCAGGAGCAGGTTTTCGATAACCTGTCGTGGAACAAGGAGCCGTGGATCATCCGGCGCGACCTCACCGCGAGCCATGTGCCCGCGAGCGATCGGCGGGCCGTGTTCATCGGCGCCGATGCCTACGCCGAGGCGGGGGGCAATGTCATTCGCGACCTGTTCACCGAGGATGACGGCGGTTTCTTCGAGGATGCGGGCTTGCTCGACACGCTTGCCGTGGAGCGGTTGCGCGAGATCGCCGGGGACATATTGGCCGAGGGCTGGAAATGGGCCGAGGCGAGTATCGACTATCCGCACGGTCATGGGATGCGGCGCTACTATCCGCAGCCTGTCGGCTTGTCCGACGAGGACGAGGCGCGGCTGTCCGAGGCGGCGGCGGCGCACGACGCCCTGATCGAAGGCTATGACTCCTATGAGGACATGCCCGAGGACGTGGCGGTGAAGGCGCAGGCGTTGAGCGACGAGATCGACGCGATCAGCGCCAAGCGCTCGGCCTACGATCCCGCCATCATCGAGCGTGGCGGCGTGTTCGTCTCCCTCGGCTCCAATGGCGAGGTGAAGATCGAGCGCGGCTATGTCCGCGCCGAGGACGAGCCGCAGCCCGAGGTTGCCACCGAGGACGAGGGTGGTGGCATCGCGGAGGACGGCGAAGCCGTGGAGGACGACGAGGACGCCGACGAGGAAGAAGAGGTGGACGAGGCCGACGCGGGCAAGCCCATTTCCGACAGCCTCGTTCGTGACCTCACGGCCCACCGGACACTCGGCCTCCGTCTCGCGTTGGGGGGGCAGCCCGACATGGCGATGGTGGCCCTCACCCATGCGCTTGTGCTGGACCTGTTCTATCATGGGTTCGGCAAGTCCTGCCTCGCCATCACCGCCAAGAGCGAAGACCTCGCCAGCCATGCCGAGGGCATCGCGGACAGCGACGCGGGCGAAGCGCTTGCGGCGCGGCACGATCAATGGGGCGCGCAGCTTCCCGACGATACGGCGGACCTGTGGCCGTTTCTCGCGGCGCTGGACGGCGACAGCCGCACCGAGCTTCTGGCGCATTGCGTGTCGCTCACTGTCAATGCGGTGAAGGTGCCTTGGGAGCGTTCCACCGCCCGCATCGAGGCGGCGGACGGACTGGCCAAGGCCGTTGACCTCGACATGACCGCGACGTGGACCGCGACCGCCCGCAGCTATTTCGGGCGCGTCACCAAGGCCCATATCGGGCAGGCCGTCAGCGAGGCCGTTTCTGTCGAGGCAGCCGAGCGCATCCTGCCGATGAAGAAGGCGGACATGGCCGACGCGGCGGAGCAGCTTGTCGCCGGGACGGGCTGGCTTCCCGTCCTGTTGCGTGCGCCGGAGGTTGAACCCGAGGCGGTGGAGGCGGAGGATTTCGCAGCGGACGCGCAGCCGTCCGAAGCGGAGGCCCCCGACACCGAAGCGCAGGACGGCGTGGACGCCGTGGCGCAGCCGACCGGGATCGAGGCGGACGCCATCGCGCCGGAACCGGAGGACGAGGGCCAGTCGCATTATGCGGTTGCCGCCGAATAGGTGACGGGCCGGGACCGCGCGAGCGGTTCCGGCCTTTCCCTTCGTGAAGGCCGGATAATTCGCGGCCGCGCCCTTGTCCGGGCGCGGCCGCTTTGGCGTTCAGGGAAAACGCGCTCGCCGGGCTTGGCCCGGCTCGCGTCGCGGTTGGCGGATGGTCCCGCCTCCGGCTAATGATCCGACATGGCGACAGCATCGGACAGCACGCGAATCGACACGGCCTCACGCACGATTCTGGCCCCGCCGCGCGACATCTTCCGGGCCATGACCGACGCCGAATCGGTGGCGTCCTGGCGGCCGCCAAAGGGGATGCACGCGCGCATCGAGTCGTTCGACGCACGCGCTGGCGGCGGCTATCTCATGGCCTTTATCTATGACGATCCCGCGCCCGGCGTGGTCGGAAAGTCCTCCGAACGGGAGGACCGCTTCGCCGGCCGGTTCGTCGAACTGCTTCCCTACGAGCGCATCGTGGAGGATGTGGTGTTCGCTTCCGACGATCCTGCCTTCGCCGGAACGATGCGGGTGACGACGACGCTGACGCCCGTTGCCGATGGCACACGCGTCACCATCCTCTGCGCGAACGTGCCGCCGGGTATCAGCGCGGACGACCACCAGGCCGGAATGGCGTCGACGCTGCGCAACCTCGCCACCTTCATCGAATAGCGCTGGCCGAATGGGCCAGTCCGACGGCGGCTGATCGGATGCTCCAGACGCGCTTGGGCTTCGATCCGGCGAGCGCATCCGCCCCGTTCGTCGCCACGCTGGTCGATGTCACCGGGATCGTCATTTATTACTGCGTCGTCCTGCTCATTCTCCAAAGCACGCTTCTCTGATGTGATCGGTTCGCCTTGGCGCGACATGAGGTGGCGCAGGGATGCCGCAACGTCGTCTTCCCCGCATCTGCTCTCCGCACGCCGCCACACGGCCTCTGAAAAGGCTTGTCTGGCCGAGGTCCGCCTGCCTACCCGCAACGGCGTCGCACGGCTTTTTTCCGCCGCCGGCCCGGCCGGCTTTGCATCGCGAAGCAAAAAAGCCGAGCGCCGCCGCCAGCCACTTCGTTCCGCCCTTCGGGTGCAGGTCAGTCGTCCCCCGTCCGGTCGACAGCCATCGAGGCCGCGATGGGCGCGGTCCCGAGGCAAGAAAGGACTGACGACATGATCCGCGGCATCTTCACCACCACCAATCGCGGCTACACCGGAGAAATCCGCTTCTTCGGCACGCGCGAGCAGGTCGAGCTTCGCCCGATCGACGGCAAGGACAATGACAAGGCTCCCGACTTCCGCATCGTGGCGGCCGACGACGAGCGCATCGAGTTCGGCGCCGCCTGGAAGAAGACCAGCAAGGAGCAGCGCGATTACGTCTCGTTCAAGCTGACGCTTCCCGGCGGCACGCCGGTCTATCTCCGGCTGTTCGAGAACGAGACCACTGGCGACTACGAGCTGGTGTCCGACTGATCCCACCGGCGCCCCGCCACACGGCGGGGCGCATCTTCCCAGCTTCCGGCGGATGGCGCTGAGAACCTCGCGGTCGGCGGCTGCCGCCGCCGGTTATTCCTCGGTGTGGACGTTGCGCGCTTGCGCGCCCGAACGCCGCGAGCCGCAGGCCCGTTCTCGAGAACGGGCCTGCGGGCGGGAGACCCCGCCTGGCGAGCCCGCCTGCGGGCAGGGCCATCATGCGCCGCCAGGCGCGGCGCGGTTGCTTGGGGCTCTGCCCCCAGCGCCCTTCGGAGCGGCTTCCGCCCAGCTTCCTCCACGCTTCGCGTTCCGTGCAGCCGGTTCCCCGCGAAGCCGCCCGCTCCGGTTGCACCCCCGGTCTCGCCGACGGGCAGGGTTTCAGCGCGGCGCTCCGCTGCGCGGAAACCCAAGCCCACGGAAGGAAAGAGCATGAGCATCCACCACCTCGCCACCCGGTTCGGCCGCAACGCCCATCAGATCAGCGGGCGCGAGCCGCTCGACAACGAGGCGCTGTATCGCCACGTCCCATCAATCTTCGCCAACGAGGCGCACGACAGCCGTTCGGAGCGCTATGTCTATGTCCCCACCATCGACATCGTGGAGGGGCTGCGCCGGGAAGGATGGTTCCCGTTCTTCGCCGTCCAGTCGGTTCCGCGTGACGGCAGCCGCCACGGCCACGCCAAGCATATGCTGCGGCTGCGCCGGGACGGAGGCATCGGCAAGCCCGAGGCCGCCGAGGTCATCATCGTCAACAGCCATGACGGAACCAGCGCCTATCAGATGTTCGCCGGGATGCTGCGGTTTGTCTGCACCAACAGCATGATCGCGGGCGAGCGGTTCGAGGAAATCCGCGTGCCGCATAAGGGCAATATCCAGCACGACATCATCGAAGGCGTTTACACCGTGGCCGAGGACTTCCCCCGGCTGATCGACGCCAGCGAGAGCATGAAGCAGGTTCGGCTTTCGGAGGACGAGCAGCGCTTGCTCGGCGAGGTCAGCCTTGTCGCCCGCTATGGCGAGGACGAAAGCCCGCTTCGCCCCGAGCAGATCATCGAGCCGCGCCGCCGCGAGGACACCGACCGCAGCCTGTGGACGACGTTCAACGTCATTCAGGAGAACGTCATTCGCGGCGGGCTGCATGGCCGCAGGCAGAACGCCGAGGGCAGCATCCGGCGCAGCCGGTCCCGCCCGATCAACGGCATCGACCAAAATGTCACCCTCAACCGCGCGCTCTGGACGCTGGCCGAAGGGATGCAGCGCCTCAAGGCAGGTTGACCGCGAGGCCATAGGGTCGGTTCCGGCCCTATGGCTTCCCCGACTGCGCAGGCCGCCGACCCGCTCCCCGGATCGGCGGTCGTCGCGCGTCCCAAGGTCCGCGCGACGGCCAAGGCGGACGAGCTCGCCGGGCTTTCGCCCGGCTCGCGTTTTCTATTCCCAATAGCTCAAGACGACTATAATAGTCGTTTTCATAGCGTAGGGCGCTCGGCTCGTGGACGTGATCGCGCATGATCACTTCCCGCCAAGTGCGGGCCGCTCGTGCGCTTCTCGGTTGGACTCAGGAGATGCTTGCCGACAAGGCCCTTGTTGCGTTGACTGCGCTCAAGCGTCTGGAATCCGAAAGCGATTTGTCGGTGCGCGAGGACACGCGGCATCAAGTGGTCAAGGCATTGGAGGCAGCGGGGATTGTTTTTCTCGATTCGGATCGCGGGCAAGGGCTAATGCTGGTGCGCGGATCGCAGGAGACTTCCCCGCAGTAATGGGGCGGAGCGCAGAAGAACTTATCCGTCTGTCATCATATCGCGATAGCGAAGGCGGTAGGATTACTTCGATCCATTCTGGTGTATGTTTGGTAAATCGGCGCGCGAAGGGGGCGATGGCTGGGGCGGGAGCTAGGCGATGGGGATAGCCGCTTTCGAGGATCGCGCCCCGGACGCGCCCCACGTCACCCCCTATGACGAACGCCATCATCTCACCTATTGGCGATTGCTCGACGCGGCCGAGGAGAAGGCCGACTGGCGCGAGGCTGTCCACATCATCTTTGGCATCGACCCGGCCGCCGAGCCGGAGCGCGCCAGGACCGTCTATGACTCCCATCTCGCGCGCGCGCGGTGGATGTGCGAGGCTGGCTATCGTCATTACCTTCGGCCCTGACCGGCGGCCGCGAGGCCCGCACGGTTCGCCGGGCCTGCGCCCTTCCGCTGCCTTAAATCCGCTATGCGCCGGAGCGCGCGGCAGGACTTCTCGCCAACCGCGCGACTGAGAACATCTCCCGACGCGCTCCGTAGAGGGCCATGCTTGGGAGGGGCGTATGCCGCCTGAGAGGGACTGGCGCGCGCCCCCGGACGAAGCCGGGAGCGATGCGCTCGCATATTCCGACATCGCCCTCGGCTACCTCAGCCGCAATCCGGGCTACCGCGCCGACTATGCCCGCGCGCTGCGGCGCGTGAAGCGCGGAACGATCACCGCCGACGACGCCACCACCGGCTTGGTGCGGCGCTGGGGCATCAGCTTTCACGCAGAGCCGACGACGGCCTTCGATCCCAAGCTGGTGGTCGCTCGACCGGACCTGTCGCCGGCCAGCATCGTCCTCGCTCCGGCGCCAGCCGACATCGGCGCGACGCCGGACATCGACGCGAAGCGGCTCGGCGCCGTCCGCGCGCGGATACGGATCGGCGAATATCTGCACCTCATTCTCGCCGATTCCGATGGCGACGAGCATATCTGGGTCGCGGGCGCGCTGGACGGCCCGTTGGCGATGATGCTGCCGATCGGGGCCGATCCGTTCGCACGTCTTGCGGCAGCCGAGCGGCTGTGCCGCCGCCTCAATGGCATGGCGGCGGGTCCGCCGACGCTGCGACCACCACCCTTTCGGCGCCTGCATCTGCTCACGCTGCTACAGGTGCTCGACGGACTTCAGGCGGGCGCCACCCAGCGGGAGCTGGCCGCCTCGCTCATCCACCAGAAGGTCCGTCGCTACAGCGCCGCAGACTGGGTTGAAAGCAAGGAGCGCAAGCGCGTCCGCCGCTGGATCGCCGAGGCGATCGAGCTGCGCGACGGCGGCTATGTCCGCCTGTTGCGTGGCGGCTGAGAGGGGACGTTCTCACGCCCTCCGGCGGTGTCCCTTCTTCGCATAGGGGTCATTTCGCCACCATCGCCTCCTGTCCGCCGGCCTGCCTTTCGGGCGCCGGCCATCATCAGGAGGATCATCATGACCGAGCCTGTGGCCGTCACCACGCCGCGCTACCTCAAGACGCCCGACGCGGCGATCCACCTCGGCCTGTCGGCCCGCACGCTGGAAAAGCACCGCTGCTTCGGCACCGGGCCGGTATTCCGCAGGCTCGGCGGCCGCATCGTCTATGCGATCGACGATCTCGAAGCCTGGGCGGCGCTGGGCACCCGTCGCTCGACCTCCGACACCGGGGCCGGCGTGGTCCATCCCGCCAAGCGCCTGCCCTCCGATTGCGTCCGGCGCTGACAGGCCGATGCAGGCCGCACGTCCCCATTCCGGCCGGGCCAGCGCCGAGCGGACGCAGCTTGAGCTGTTCCGCTCCGTCCCCGGCGACCTTGCCGCACGCGACGCGCAGGACTTGATGTCCTGGCCCTTCTTCAGCTTGGCCAAGACCAAGCGCGTGGCGCCGATCGACTTCCGCATGGGCGCGACATGGATCTCGGTGGAGGCCGTGCCGGAGCATGGCATGGCGACTATTTGGGACGCCGACGTGCTCATCTGGGCCGCCAGTCAGCTCATCTCCGCGCGGGACGCGGGCCGGCCGACCTCGCGGCTGATGGTGACGACGCCGCACGAGATACTGGCTTTCACCGGGCGCGGCACCGGCAAGGCGAGCTATGAGCGCCTGAAGGCGGCGCTGGACCGGCTTCAATCCACCACTGTCGCCACCTCGATCCGTCAGCAGCACCAGCGGCGGCGCCATCGTTTCTCATGGATCAACGAGTGGCGCGAACTGGCGGACGGCAGCGGTCGCGCGTTGGGCATCGAGCTGATCCTGCCCGATTGGTTCTATGTCGGCGTGCTCGATCGCGCGCTCGTGCTGACGATCGACCGCGCCTATTTCGATCTGACCGGCGGCCTCGAACGCTGGCTCTACCGCATCGTGCGCAAGCACGGCGGACGGCAGGGCGGCGGCTGGAGCTTCGACGTCCCGCACCTTCATCTCAAGTCGGGCGTCCTCTCGCCGCTGCGCCGCTTCGCGTTCGAGCTGCGCGCCATCGTCGCCCGCCAGCCGCTCCCCGGCTACGTCCTCACGCTCGAACATGCGCTCGGCCGCGACCGGCTCAATTTCACGCCGATCCCCGTCGATCCGTTCGATGCCGCCATGCGCCGCGTCGGTCTCAAGCCTGTGGAGAATCGGCGATGAGACACGGACTATCAGGAACGCCCGGAGTCGGACGATCAGGAACGCGCGACACGGACTATCGGGAACGCGCGGCACCCGCAAACCCGCAGGAATCCTCGCGAAATCCGTTCCCTTCTAACGATGCTAATAGAAAAGAATCCTTCGGATTCTTGCTAACGGCGCGCGCGGCTGTGGACGGCCCGGCGCCATTCGGCCGGTCGCCCGGCCGCCGCCATCGCGCCGCGCACATCGCGGCTCATCCCCGGAGACAACCGATGATCGACGACCGGCCCCCGGCCGTCCGCTCCGGCGGCGCGTTCAGCGCGCTCGCCCGTGACGGCCTCACCCATGTCGAGCTGACCTGGATTGAGAAGAAGCTGGAGCACTGGATACGCTTCGGCCGCATCGCCGAGGATCGCATCCTGACCCGCCGAACGCGCGTCGTCGGCTTTCGACCAGGCGCCGTCTTCGCCTTCGTCCGTTGGGCGTCCAACGACTACGGCACGATCGTCTCGCGCATCGACGTGGTGCGCGCGGTCGCCGCCAACGAGCCCTACACGACGCTGCCGTTCGTGCGGCCGGGCGGCGACATCCTGCTCAAGATCGAAGGCTGGCCGAAGGTGAGCCAAGTGCTCGCCGCGATCGACGCGGTGGAGGCGGCCGGCGTCGATCCCTGCGACACCGCGCCCGACCATTGGCGGCACGTCCACAACCGCATCGCCGCCGGCAATCAGCCGCGTCTCTACACCCCGGAGCGCCATAGCGCCTGGCTCAAGCGCCGGGAGATCGAGGGATGACGCGCCGCCGCTATGTCATCGCCACGGCTGTCGCCGCGTCCGGCTTCGCGATTTCGTTCGCCACCGTTGCCGTCGTCGAGCCGCTTCCGCGCGTCATCTGGAACGCCAGCGCCAGCGCGCCGATCGGGCTCTACCGCATCCAGCCGGATCGCGATCCGCCCACCGGCGCGCTTGTCGCCGTCACACCGCCCCGAGGGCTGGCGCGCTGGCTTTCCGCGCGCGGTTATCTGCCGGAAGGCGTGCCGCTGCTGAAGCATGTCGCGGCGAAGGACGGCCAGCGCGTGTGCCGGATCGGCGCGACGGTGAGCGTCGATGCGCGGCCCGTCGCCACAGCTCGCGCGCGTGACGGCCGGGGCCGTCCGCTGCCGGTCTGGCAGGGCTGCCGCATCCTCCGGCCAAACGAACTGCTGCTGCTCAATCCCGCCGTCCCCGACAGCCTGGACGGCCGCTACTTCGGCCCGTTGCCGGTCGCCGCCGTCATCGGGCGCGCGACGCCGCTCTATCTGCGCCCGCAATCCCCGGCGCCTTCCATCCGCAACGACAAGGAGATCGACCATGCCCGCAAACATCTTTGAACCGACCGGCAACGGCTATGCCGGAACCGTCCGGCTGTTCGGCGTCAACGAGTTCATCGTGCTCGTCGCCCTCGATCCAAGCGACGCCGAAAACGCGCCCGACTACCGCATCCACCTCGTCGACGAGGACGGCCCCGATGTCGGCGGCGGCTGGAAACGGGTCGGCGAACGGGCGGGCGATTACGTCGCGTTGGAGATCGACAGCCCGCTTTTCACCGCGCCGTTCCGGCCGGTGCTGTTCCGCGCCGACGCCGAAGGAAAGGCGCTGCGGCTGTCGTGGAAGCGGCCCCGGCCGCGCGAAGATCGGAGTTGATCGGTGACATCCCCGCTCATCCCTTTGTTCGCGGGAAAGCCGTCTCATCCCTTCGTCCCGCTCGGTCGCAGGCCGGCCGGCGCGCGCAGCGAAGGTCAAGGGCGGCCCTTGGCCGGCGCTTCGCGCGCACCCTTTGCCGGAGCGAGCACGCTGGCAGGCTGGCGGCGGAGCGGAGTCGGATCGGTTGTCGGTCTGGCGATCTTGCTGCTGGCCTCGCCGGGCGCGGCGCTGGCGCAGGACGCGCCGGGCGAACGGACGTCCGCGAGCCATCCCTATGCCGATCCTGTCGCCGAGGCGTCACGCCGCTTCGGCATCCCTGAGCGCTGGATTTGGGCCGTCCTGCGGGCCGAAAGCAACGGCGATGTCAGCGCCGTTTCATCCGTCGGCGCGATCGGCTTGATGCAAATCATGCCCGGCACATGGGCGGGCCTGCGCGCACGCTATGGCCTGGGCTCGGACCCCTATAACGTGCGCGACAACATCATGGCGGGCGCGGCCTATCTGCGCGAGATGTTCGACCGCTACGGCAACGCGACGGCGATGCTGGCCGCCTACAATGCCGGTCCGGGCCGCTATGACGATTATCTGTCGCGCGGCCGTTCGCTGCCCACCGAGACGCTCGCCTATCTCGCCAAACTGGCGTCGATCACCGGCGGTTCGAGCGACATCCAGCCTCTCGCCGCGCCGTCGCCCGATCCGTTCGCCTGGCGCGTCGCGGGGCTGTTTCCCGTGCGCGGAGACGCTGCTTCGCCCGCCGCCGCCACGTCGCCGGAAGCCCCGCCGGCCGCATCTCCGACGCTCGCGGCGGCGGCTGTGACGTCGCGCCCGGCAAGCCTGTTCGTCCCTGTTTCCGGCCGGCCTCCGCAATGATCGCGTCCGAGCCCGCTCCCGCTTTCCGGCTGATCGCATCCGGCAGGCACGTTCGCGTGGGTTGGCGGGGTCCGTCGCAGGCTTTCGCAGCGCCGGCAGGGAAGAAGGCTCTGACTGTGCAGGGAAGGCAGCGAGGGCAAGATAAAGGGCGGCAATGTGCGGAGCCCCTGCGCCTCGGTCGTGGCCTTGATTCTCAAGGCTTTTGGGCATTGCTGCGCAATGTGTGCGGAAATCCCGCACTGTGCGGCGCGGGCTGGAAACCAGCACCGCCCAGGGTTTTCCGCACTGTGCCGAGCGCCGCGCCATGAGCGGCGACGAGGATTTCCGCATCCGGCCTGGCCGTATCCGCTCGCGCGGCGGCCAGCGCGCGCTGCCCGTAATCGCCCAGGCGCTCGCCGCCGCGCAGCGGGCCGGCGGCTTTGTCTCGCGCCGGGGCCGGATCATCGCGCCGGGCCGCTCGACCTTTGGCCGGGGACGGGTCGCGAGCCTGCGCGCCACCCACCGGCTCGGCCACCGATCGCGTCAGGTCGTCGTGAAGGCGCGCGTGGTCCGCCACGGCGGCCGCGCCTCGCTCGCCGCCCACCTCAACTATCTGCAACGCGATGGCGTCACCCGCGACGGCGAGAAGGGCGTGCTGTTCGGCGCAGAGGCCGAGGGCCTCGACCGCAACGAGTTCGCCGCGCGGTGTGAGAACGATCGGCACCATTTTCGCTTCATCGTCTCGCCCGAGGACGCGCCCCAGATGGGCGACCTGAAGGGCTTCACCCGCGAGCTGATGACGCGGATGGAAAAGGATCTCGGCACCCGTCTCGACTGGCGGGCCGTCGAGCATTGGAACACTGACAACCCGCACGTCCACGTCATCGTGCGCGGTGTCGCCGAGGACGGACAGAACCTCGTCATCTCGCGCGACTATATCCGGGAGGGGATGCGGGCGGCCGCGCGCGAAATCGTCACCCGCGAGCTGGGGCTGCGCAGCGATCTCGACATCCGCCAATCGCTGGAGCGGCAGGTCGAAGCCGAGCGCTGGACCGAGATCGACCGCGACCTGTCGCGGGCCATGCAGCGCGACGGCCTGATCGACATGGCGCCCGAGGTCGGTGTTCGGCCGGACGGCGACCATGCGCTGAGGATGGGACGACTGCGCAAGCTGGAGGGCCTCGGCCTCGCCAGCGAGATCGCGCCGGGCCAATGGACGCTCGCGAGCGACGCGCAAGCCGCCTTGCGCGAGCTGGGCGAGCGCGACGACATCATCAAGCGGATGCACAAGGCGATGACCGATCGCGGCATCGACCGGGGAGCCGCCAGCTATGTGCTCGAACCCGATCCTGCGCAGCCCGTCATCGGCAGGCTGGTCGATCGCGGACTCCACGATGAGCTGACCGGCCGGGCCTATGCGATCGTCGACGGGCTCGACGGGCGCACGCACCATGTCCAGCTTCCCGACATCGAAGCGACCGGCGATTGCCGGCCGGGCGCCATCGTCGAACTGCGCCGCTTCGAGGACCGCAAGGGCCGCCAGCGGGTGGCGCTGGCCGTGCGCTCCGACATGGACATCGGCGCACAGGTCCGCGCGCCGGGGGCGACCTGGCTCGACCGCCGGAACCTTTCGAGCGACGGCCGCGACCTCGGCGGCGGGTTCGGGACCGAAGTGCGCGCCGCGATGGAGGCGCGCGCCGAGCATCTCGCCGATGATGGTCTGGCCCGCAGGCACGGTAAGCGCATCATCTTCGCGCGCGGATTGCTCGACACGCTCAAGCGGCGCGAGCTGGACGCGGCCGCCAAGGAATTATCCGCCGAGGTCGGCCTGCCGCACACCCCGTCGAAGGCCGGCGAATATGTCGCCGGCACCGTGCGCCAGCGCCTGACGCTCGCCTCCGGCCGCTTCGCGATGATCGACGACGGCCTTGGCTTCCAACTCGTGCCCTGGTCGCCCTCGCTCGACCGCCAGATCGGCAAGCACATCTCCGGCGTCCTGCGCGGCGACGGGGGCGTGGACTGGTCGTTCGGGCGCGGTCGGGGGCTCGGGCTGTGATCTTTCCAAGGAGATAGCCGATGCCCGCCACCAAGATTCTCTGGGGCCAGGTCATTACCGTCTTCGCGATCATCGTCGCCGCGATATGGACCGCAACCCAATGGACCGCCGCGGCGCTGGACTATCAGCCGCAGCTTGGCCCGCCCTGGTTCATGCTCGGCGACTGGCCGATCTATCCGCCCTACGCCTTCTTCTTCTGGATTTTCTTCTTCGAGGCATATGCGCCGAGGATATTCGCGATCGGCGCGGCCATCGCGGCGTCGGGCGGATTCCTCGGCTTCATCGTCGCTATCGGAATGTCCGTGCGCCGGGCGCGGGAGCTGAAGAACGCCGAAACCTATGGATCGGCCCGCTGGGCGGAGCGCAAGGAGGTGGAGGCCGCCGGGCTGCTAGGTCCGAACGGTGTCATGCTCGGGCGGCTCGGCCGCGACTATCTGCGGCACGCCGGCCCGGAGCATGTGCTGTGCTTCGCGCCGACCCGGAGCGGCAAGGGCGTCGGTCTTGTGGTGCCGACCCTGCTGACCTGGCCGGGCTCGGTCATCGTGCATGACATCAAAGGAGAGAACTGGACGCTCACCGCTGGCTTTCGCGCGGGCCAGACGAGGGTGTTGCTGTTCGACCCGACCAATGCCCGATCGGCCGCCTACAATCCGCTGCTCGAAATCCGCAAAGGCGCCTTGGAGGTGCGCGACGTGCAGAACGTCGCCGACGTGCTGGTGGACCCCGAAGGCTCATTGGAGAAGCGTAACCACTGGGAGAAGACCAGCCATGCGCTGCTGGTCGGCGCGATCCTCCATGTTCTCTATGCCGGCGAGGACAAGACGCTGGCCGGCGTCGCGGCGTTCCTTTCGGACCCGCGCCAACCCATCGAGTCGACGCTGCGGGCGATGATGACCACGCCGCACTTGGGCGAGGCCGGCGTTCATCCCGTCGTCGCCAGCGCCGCGCGCGAGCTGCTCAACAAGTCGGCCAACGAGCGATCGGGCGTGCTTTCGACCGCCATGTCGTTCCTGGGCCTGTATCGCGATCCCGTCGTCGCCCAGGTGACGAGACGCTGCGACTGGCGCATCGCCGATCTGGTCGACGCGCCGCGCCCGACCACGCTCTACCTCGTGGTCCCACCGTCCGACATCTCGCGCACCCGGCCGCTCATCCGGCTCATGCTCAATCAGATCGGGCGGCGCTTGACTGAGGATCTCGCTCCGGCGGCCGGGCGCCACGAGCTGCTCGTGATGTTCGACGAGTTCCCGTCGGAAGGCCGGCTCGACTTCTTCGAGACGTCGCTGGCCTTCATGGCTGGCTACAAGATCAAGTGCTTCCTGATCGCACAGAGCCTCAACCAGATCGAGAAGGCATACGGTCCCAACAACGCGATCCTCGACAACTGCCATGTCCGCGTCTCGTTCGCGACCAATGACGAGCGCACCGCCAAGCGCATCTCCGACGCGCTGGGCACCGCCACCGAGATGCGGGCAATGAAGAACTATGCCGGCCATCGGCTCGCGCCTTGGCTCGGGCATCTGATGGTGTCGCGCTCGGAGACGGCTCGGCAGCTCCTCACGCCCGGCGAGGTGATGCAGCTCCCGTCCGCCGACGAGATCGTCATGGTCGCGGGCGTGCATCCGATCCGTGCGACGAAGATTCGCTACTACAAGGATCGCCGGTTCACCGAACGGGTGCTGCCGCCACCCGATCCGAGGGCCGGACAGGACAAGCCCCGTCCTGACGACTGGAGCAGCTTGCCGCCGATCGCCGCGCCGGCCGAGCCCCAGCCCGAACCTCCGCAAGATCGGCCGGGCGCAGCCGCGCACAAGGAGGAGCTGGAGGAAGAAGACGCCACCAACGCCGGCCTGCGTCGGCAACCCGACATGGAACGGCATATCGACATCGCGCCGCCGCCCAAGCCCGCCCCCGCCAACGAGTTCGAGCTGGACGAGCCGGAGCCGGAGCCAGATGGCGACGCGGCCCGGCAGGCGGCCGTGCGCCGCCAGATGCAGGGTGTTGCCCGGCAGGCGTCGCTCGATCCCGGTGATGGCATCGAGCTATGACCACCAAGACTCCATTCTCGGTCTATCTCGACCCGGAGCTGATGCAGGCGCTCGCGGCTTACGCCGACCGCAGAGGCAAATCGCGCTCGCTCGTCGCCGAGGCGGCCATCGCGTCCTTCCTCTCGCCCGATGCCGACGAGCAGCGCGAGGCGGCCATCGCCAAGCGGCTCGACCGGCTCGACCGCCGCCAGACCCGGCTGGAGCGTGATGTCGGGATCGGCGTCGAGATGATCGCGCTGTTCGTGCGCTTCTGGCTGTCGAACACGCCATCGCCGCCCGAGGCGGAGCGTGCCGCCATGCGTCGGCAGGGCGGCGACCGCTATGACGCTTTCATGGAAGCGCTCGGCCGCCGACTCGCGAAAGGACCGAAGGTCCGGCAGGAGATCGGCGAGGACTTGCCGCCTCAAGAAGAATAGGCGCACTACGCCAGTTCTTGTATCTCTACGCCAGACTACGACGCCCGCATTTACTTGTTGAAGCGCGTCCTTTTCTGTCTCTCTTGATGTGTCCCTGAAGCCGGGCGGCGGTTCGCCCGGCCCAATTCAGGGGCTCATCCTTGACCGTCCACCCGATCCGATCCGAAGCCAAGACACGCGGCGCACGGATGCTGCGCACCGCCTTGGGACCGTCGATCGCGACGTGGTTGGAAGACCCCGCCGTCATCGAGGTGATGCTGAACCCCGACGGGCGGCTATGGGTCGATCGGCTCGGTGAAGGGATCGCCGACACTGGCGAGCTGCTGGCCGCCGCCGATGGCGAGCGGATCGTGCGCCTGGTCGCGCACCATGTCGGCGTCGAAGTTCATGCGCGCAGCCCCCGCGTCTCAGCCGAGCTGCCGGAAGGCGGCGAACGGTTCGAGGGGCTGCTTCCCCCCGTGGTGGCCGCGCCGGCCTTCGCGATCCGCAAGCCCGCCGTCGCTGTCTTCACCCTCGACGACTACGCAGGCGCCGGGATTATGTCGGCCGCCGAGGCGACCGCGCTGCGCGAAGGTGTCGCCGCCCGCGCCAACATCCTCGTGGCCGGCGGCACCGGCAGCGGCAAGACCACCCTGGTCAATGCGCTGCTGGCCGAAGTCGCCAAGACCACCGACCGCATCGTCCTGATCGAAGACACGCGCGAGCTGCAATGCGCCGCGCCCAATCTGGTCGCCATGCGGACCAAGGATGGCGTCGTCTCGCTGTCCGATCTCGTGCGCTCCAGTCTTCGGCTCCGGCCCGACCGCATCCCCATCGGCGAGGTGCGCGGCGCCGAAGCGCTCGACCTCCTCAAAGCCTGGGGCACCGGCCACCCCGGCGGCGTCGGCACGATCCACGCCGGCACCGCGCTCGGCGCGCTGCGTCGAATGGAGCAGCTCATCCAAGAGGCCGTCGTCACGGTCCCCCGTGCGCTGCTGGCCGAGACCATCGACCTCATCGCCGTGCTGGTCCGCGATGGGGCCGGCCGCCGGCTCACCGAGCTGGCCCACGTCGATGGGCTCGACGCCGCGACCGGCGACTACCGCCTGACCTCCCTCACATCCCCCAACCTTGGAGACGCATCATGAAAGGACTCAAAGTCCGGCTTCTCGCCGGCAGCGCGCTCGACCGCTTCGGCATCCTCGGCATCACCGCCGCGGGCTTCCTCGCCACCACGCCGGCCTATGCGTCCGGCTCCTCGATGCCGTGGGAAGCGCCGCTCCAGTCGATCCTCGAAAGCATCGAGGGGCCGGTCGCCAAGATCGTGGCGGTCATCATCATCATCGTGACGGGCCTGACGCTCGCCTTCGGCGATACGTCGGGCGGCTTCCGCCGGCTCATCCAGATCGTGTTCGGCCTGTCGATCGCCTTCGCGGCCAGTTCCTTCTTCCTCAGCTTCTTCTCCTTCGGGGGCGGAGCGCTGATCGCATGACCGGAGCGGCCGATCCCGTAGAGCCGATCGCCGGCTATTTCGCGCCGGTCCATCGGGCGCTGACCGAGCCGATATTGCTCGGCGGCGCACCGCGCGCGCTCGCCATCGTCAACGGCACGCTGGCGGGCGCGATCGGGCTCGGCCTGCGGCTCTGGATCGCGGGCCTGGTCATCTGGGCGGTCGGTCACGCCCTGTCGGTCTGGGCTGCGCGCCGCGATCCGCAGTTCGTGGACGTGGCGCGGCGGCACCTGCGCTATCCGGCCTGGGTGCGGCCATGATGAGCCTGCGCGAATATCGGAACAAGGCCGACCGCCTGGCCGACTTCCTGCCCTGGGCCGCGCTCGTCGCCGAAGGCGTCGTGCTGAACAAGGACGGCAGCTTTCAACGCACCGCGCGTTTCCGCGGCCCCGATCTCGACAGCGCCACGCCGGCCGAGCTGGTCGCCACCACCGCGCGGCTGAACAATGCGCTCCGCCGGCTCGGCTCCGGCTGGGCGATCTTCGTTGAGGCGCAGCGCTCGCCCGCGCTCGACTATCCCGACGCCGCGTTTCCCGATCCCGTGTCCGCGCTGGTGGACATGGAGCGGCGCGAACAGTTCCGCGAGGAAGGCGCCCACTTCGAGAGCGCCTATTACCTGACGCTGCTGTGGATGCCGCCGGCCGAGGATTCGGCGCGCGCCGAAGCATGGCTCTACGAGGGGCGCTCGCGCACCGGCGTCGATCCTTGGGAGCTGCTCAAGGGCTTCACCGACCGCACTGATCGCGTGCTCAATCTGGTCGAAGGTTTCGTGCCCGAGGTCCGCTGGCTCGATGACGCCGAGACCCTGACCTACCTGCACAGCACAATCTCCACGCGCCGCCAGCGCGTGCGTGTCCCCGAAACGCCGATGTATCTCGACGCGCTGCTGGCCGACGAGCCCTTGACCGGCGGGCTGGAGCCCCGCCTGGGCGACCACCATCTCCGCACGCTCACCATCGTCGGTTTTCCGACCGCGACGTTCCCCGGCCTACTCGACGAGCTGAACCGGCTCGCCTTCGAGTATCGCTGGGCGACGCGGGCGCTGATGCTCGACAAGACCGACGCGACCAAGCTGCTCGCGCGCATCCGTCGCCAGTGGTTCGCCAAGCGCAAGTCGGTCGCCGCGATCCTCAAGGAAGTCATGACTAACGAGGCGTCGGTCCTGATGGACTCCGACGCCTCCAACAAGGCGGCCGACGCCGACATGGCCCTGCAGGAGCTGGGCGCGGATTATGCCGGCATGGCCTATGTCACCGCCACGGTGACGGTGTGGGACCGTGATCCTACCATCGCCGCGGAGAAGCTGCGGCTGGTCGAGAAGGTCATCCAGGGCCGCGATTTCACCGTCATTCCCGAGGGCATGAACGCGATCGAGGCATGGCTGGGAAGTCTTCCCGGCCACACCTACGCCAACGTCCGCCAGCCCCCGATCTCCACCATCAATCTCGCCCACCTGATCCCCCTGTCAGCAGTATGGGCGGGGCCGGAACGGGACGAGCATTTCGGTGCAGCCCCCTTGCTCTACGCAAGAACCGAAGGCTCTACCCCGTTCCGGTTTTCCCTTCACGTCGGCGATGTCGGCCATACGCTGATCGTCGGTCCCACCGGCTCCGGCAAGTCGGTGCTGCTGGCGCTGATGGCGATGCAGTTCCGCCGCTACGAGAACGGCCAGGTCTTCGCTTTCGATTTCGGCGGCAGCATCCGCGCCGCCGCGATCGGCATGGGCGGGGACTGGCAAGATCTCGGCGGGATGCTGGACGACGAGGCCGGCGACGGCGTGCAGCTCCAGCCGCTCGCCCATATCGACGATCCGGCCGAGCGCGCCTGGGCGGCCGAATGGCTGGCGGCGGTGCTCGCGTCCGAAGGCGTCTCGGTCGATCCGCAGGCCAAGGAGCATATCTGGTCGGCGCTGGGCTCGCTGGCGTCCGCGCCGATGTCCGAGCGGACGCTGACCGGCCTCGCCGTGCTGCTTCAGAGCCAGTCGCTCAAGCAGGCGCTCGCGCCTTACTGCATCGGCGGGCCGTGGGGGCGGCTGCTCGACGCCGAGGCCGAACGGCTCGGCGAAGCGCCCGTGCAGGTGTTCGAGACCGAGGGCCTGGTCGGCGCCGGATCGGCGGCCGCCGTGCTGTCCTACCTCTTCCACCGGATCGAAGGCCGGCTGGACGGCTTGCCGACCCTCATCATCATCGACGAGGGCTGGCTGGTTCTCGACAGCCCGGACTTCGCCGCCCAGCTCCGCGAATGGCTGAAGACGCTGCGCAAGAAGAACGCCAGCGTCGTCTTCGCCACCCAGAGCCTCGCCGACATCGAGACGTCGAGCATCGCGCCCGCGATCATCGAGAGCTGCCCGACACGCATCTTCCTGCCGAACGAGCGGGCGGCCGAGCCGCAGATCGCCGCCATCTACGAACGGTTCGGGCTCAACGACCGCCAGATCGAAATCCTCAGCCGGGCGACGCCCAAGCGCGACTACTACTGCCAGTCGCGGCGCGGCAATCGCCTGTTCGAGCTGGGCTTGGGCGAGGTCGCGCTGGCCTTCGCCGCCGCCTCGGCCAAGACCGATCAGCTCCGCATCGCCGAGATCATCGACACGCATGGCCGCGCCGCCTTCGCGGCCGAATGGCTGCGCCATCGCGGCTGCGCCTGGGCGGTCGAGCTTCTTCCCCCCAGCCAGCAGGAGCTACCCCTATGACCCGACTTCCCCTGCGCCGCGCCATCCTGGCCGGCGTCATCGCCAGCGCGGCCGTCGCCCCGATCGTCGCGCCCATGCCGGCGCACGCGCAGTTCGGCGGGATCGTCTATGACCCGACCAACTATGCGCAGAACGTGCTGACGGCCGCCCGGTCGCTCCAGCAGATCAACAACCAGATTCAGCAAATCCAGAACCAGGCGACGAGCCTCATCAATCAGGCGCGCAACCTCGCGTCGCTGCCGTTCAGCTCGCTCCAGCAGTTGCAGCAACAGGTGCAGCGCACCCAGCAGCTCCTCGGGCAGGCGCAGCGCATCGCCTATGATGTCCAGAACATCCAGCAGGCGTTCACCGACCGCTACAAGGGCGCGGCGCTGACCGGCGACCATGCGCAAATGGTCGCCAACGCCAACGCGCGCTGGGAGGATAGCGTCGGCGCGTTCGAGGATGCGCTGCGCGTGCAGGCCGGCGTCGTCGGCAATATCGACGGCGCACGCACCACGATGGACGGTCTGGTCTCGGCCAGCCAATCCGCGACCGGCGCGCTCCAGGCATCGCAAGCCGGCAACCAGCTCCTGGCGCTGCAATCGCAGCAGCTCGCGGACCTGACCGCCTTGGTCGCCGCCCAGAGCCGGGCGCAGGCGCTGGAATCGGCCCGCCACTCGGCGGAGGAGGCGGAAGGGCGCGAACGCTTCCGCCGTTTCATGGGCAACTGAGGCGGCCCATGTCGCGCACGGCGAAAATCGCGGGTATCGCGGCGCTGGCCGGCCTGATGATGGCGGTGGCGATCGTTGCCGCCACCCAGCATCGCGCCCCAACGTCGGCGCCGCCCGCGACCGTGCGCGACGAGGCGGGACCGAGCCGGCTCGCCCGCGAACTGGAGCGCTGCGCCAGCCTGACCATGCCGGACAGCGGCTGCGAAGCGGCTTGGGCGGAGAACCGCCGCCGCTTCTTCCGTCAGGGTGAGCCCGAGGGCGCCGGGCGATGAACGACACCAGCGTCATCGACACCTTCCTCGGCGTCTTCGGAAACTACATCGACAGCGGGTTCGGCCTGCTCGGCGGTGAGGTCGGCTTCCTGTCCTCGACGCTGATCGCGATCGACGTGACGATCGCCGGCCTGTTCTGGGCCTGGGGCGCCGACGAGGACGTGCTTCAGCGCCTCATCAAGAAGACGCTCTACATCGGCGTCTTCGCCTTCATCATCGGCAACTTCCAGACGCTGGCCACCATCGTCTTCGAGAGCTTCGCCGGCCTGGGCCTCAAGGCCAGCGGCGGCAGCCTCACCCTGGTCGAGTTCATGAAGCCGGGCAGCATCGCGGCGACCGGACTTCAGGCCGGCAAACCGCTGCTCGATGCGGCCGGCCAGTTCTCCAGCCTCTGGGCCGTATTCGCGAACCTCGCGCTGATCCTCGTGCTGTTGCTGGCCTGGGCCATCGTCGTGCTCGCCTTCTTCATCATCGCGGTGCAGGTCTTCATCACCCTGATCGAGTTCAAGCTGGTGACGCTCGCCGGCTTCGTGCTGCTTCCCTTCGCCTTCTTCAACCGCACCGCCTTCATGGCCGAACGCGTGCTGGGTCACATCGTCTCGACCGGCATCAAGGTGCTGGTCCTGGCCGTCATCACCGGCATCGGCACCACGCTGTTCAGTCAGTTCACCAACGCCAGCCTCGGCGTCGCGCCCGACATCAACCAAGTTATGGCGATCGCCCTCGCGGCGCTGTCGCTGCTCGGCCTCGCCATCTTCGGCCCCGGCATCGCCAACGGCATTGTCTCCGGCGGCCCGCAGCTCGGCGCAGGCGCGGCGGCGGGAACCGTGCTGGCCGCCGCTGGCGCTATCGCCGGC
>NZ_OBMU01000001.1:1555939-1594237 GCF_900218065.1 Novosphingobium sp. Chol11
CCGCCAGCGCCTACAGTTTGGGCTCGCTCGGCAAAAGCGGCGCCGGCGCAGTCGCGGGCGGCATGAGCGCGGTCGGCCAAGCGGCTGCCGGAAGCGCCGCCGACGCCATCCTTTCCCCCTTGCGCAAGGCGGCCGCCAAGGGCGGCGAGACGATGAAGGCCAGTTTCCGCTCAGGCGCGCGCGCGGGCTTCGCCGCCACGGGCGGCACCATCACCGGCGGACCCGCGACCGCTGCCGCCGCGACCGGCGACACTTCCGCCACGTCCACGTCCGGCCCGCCCGCATGGGCGGCCGCGATGAAGCGCCGCCAGACCATGACTCACGGGGCGACCCTCGCCGCACACACGCTGAAGGCCGGCGACAGCCACGGCGGCGGCTCCGGCCCCGACATTCGGGAGAGAGACTGAGATGTTCCGACGCCCCTCCATCCGCTACGGCCACACGCCCGCATCCGTCACGCCCTACCAGGCCGCCCAGCAGGAATGGGACAGCCGCATGGGCCAGCCGGTCGTTCAGGGGAAGAACTGGCGGCTCGCCTTCTTTTGCGCAACGGCGCTGAACTTCGGGCTGACCGGCGGCCTGATCTGGCAATCGGCGCGCGGTCACATCGTCCCTTGGGTGGTGCAGGTCGACCGGCTGGGCGAAGCACAGGCGGTCGCTCCGGCCGAGTCCGGCTACCTTCCGACCGATCCGCAGATCGCGTTCCACCTCGCGCGCTTCATCGAGCAGGTCCGCTCGATCCCCGCCGATCCCGTCATCGTCCGCCAGAACTGGCTCAGGGCCTACGATTTCACGACCGATAAGGGCGCGCTGGCGCTCAACGACTACGCCCGCGCCAACGACCCGTTCACCCAGGTCGGCAAGGTGCAGGTCGCGGTGGACGTCTCCAGCGTCATCCGCGCTTCGCCCGACAGCTTCCGCGTGGCCTGGGTGGAGCGCCGCTATCAGGACGGCAGCCTCGCCGCGACCGAACGCTGGTCTGCGATCCTCACCGTCGTCGTCCAGCCGCCCCGCACGCCCGAGAGCCTGCGCAAGAATCCGCTCGGCGTCTTCGTCAACGCCCTCAACTGGTCAAAGGAGCTGTCGCAATGACGCCTTTCCGACGTTCCGCCTCGGCGGTCCTGCTCATGTCCGCTTCCGCCCTGGGCGGCTGCGCGACCACATCGGTCAAGCCGCCCGCCATCGCCTATGACAATCCGCCGCCTGAGATCGCCGCGACGCCCGCGCCGGAGCCGCCGAGACCCGTCGAGGTGGTCGCGATCCCCGAGCCGTTGCCGCTCCCCGGCCAGATGAAGCCTGTCGCCGCAACCGCTACGCCGCCCGAGCCGGCCGATCCTCGCACGCGCGTCGGCGCGGCCAACGCCGCCGCCCGCGTCCAGCCTGTGCGCGACGGCTTCCTCAACGCCATCCAGCAATATCCCTGGACCGATGGCGCGCTCTATCAGGTCTATACCGCGCCCGGCCAGGTGACGGACATCGCGCTTCAGGACGGCGAGCAACTTGTGGGCGCAGGCCCCGTCGCGGCCGGGGACACTGTGCGCTGGATCATCGGCGACACCACCAGCGGCAGCGGGCCGACGGCGCGCGTGCATATCCTCGTGAAGCCCACCCGGCCCGACCTGTCCACGAATCTCGTCATCAACACCGACCGGCGCACCTATCATTTGGAGCTGCGCGCGACGGCGGCGACCTACATGGCGTCGGTCTCGTGGACCTATCCGCATGATGCGCTGATCGCCTTGCAGGCACGCAACGCCGCAGCGGCCTCCGCCGCCCCGGCGGCGACCGGCGTGGACGTCTCCGCGCTCAATTTCCGCTACCGCATCGAGGGCGACCGCGCGCCGTGGAAACCGCTGCGCGCCTTCGACGACGGCCGGCAGGTGTTCATCGAGTTTCCGGCCGGGATCTCTCAGGGCGAGATGCCGCCGCTGTTCGTGACCGGCGCGGCCGGCGACGCCGAGCTGGTCAACTACCGCGTCCAGGGCCGCTACATGGTTGTCGACCGGCTGTTCGCCGCCGCCGAACTGCGCCTGGGCGACAAGCGCAGCGAACAGCACGTGCGGATCGTCCGCGACGATGGGCGACGGGGGCGGTGATGGCTGATCCCGTCGACACCCCGCCCGAGCCGGCTGCGCCGCAGCCCGCACGTTCCGACCCGCGCGCGTTCCAGCTCAGGGGCGACCCACCCCGCGTCATGCGACTGTCAAGGAAGGCGCTCGCCGTCGTGGGCGTGGCCGCGGGCCTCGGCATCGGCGGCTCGCTGATCTACGCGCTGAGGCCGGCTGGCGAGAAGCAGGCCAAGGAACTCTACAGCACCGAGAGCCGGCCAACGGCCGAGACCATCACCTCCGGCCCGAAGGACTATGCGCAGGCGCCGCGGCTTGGCCCGCCGCTCCCCGGCGACCTAGGCCGCCCGATCGTCTCGGCGCAGCAGCGTGGGCAGGATGTCCCTGTCCCGCCGATCGGGACACCGGGCGCGCAGCCTGATCCGCGCGCGCAGGCGGCCGAAGCCGCTCGCCAGCGCGCCCAGCAGGAACGCGATGCCGCGCGCACCAGTTCGGTCTTTCTCGGCAGCAATGCAGGCGGCGGGACAGGCGGCGGGACAGGCGGCGGGACCGCCGCCGCTCCGCAGGTCGCCGCGGCCGGAGAACCGCCCGCGCCGGCTGCAACGACCGCTCAGGGCGACCAGGCCGGCAAGCGCGCCTTCATGGCTCAGGCTTCAAACCAGCGCACGGTGAGCGTCGAGCGGCTTGCGGCCCCGGCATCGCCCAACATCGTGCAGGCCGGCAGCATCATCCCGGCCGCGCTCATCAACGGCGTCCGCTCCGACCTTCCGGGTCAGATCACCGCCCAGGTGACGCAGAACGTCTATGACAGCATCACCGGCCGTATCCTCCTCATCCCGCAAGGCGCGCGGCTGATCGGCGAATATGACAGCCAGATCGCCGCAGGGCAGACCCGCGTGCTGCTCGCCTGGGACCGGCTCATCATGCCGGACGGGCGCTCGATCGTTCTCGAGCGCCAGCCCGGCGCCGACGCGGCCGGCTTTGCCGGCTTGCAGGACAAGGTGGACCAGCATTGGGGCGGCGTGCTCAAGGCCGCGATGATCTCGACCCTGCTCGGCGTCGGGACCGAACTGGCCACCGACAATGACAGCGATCTCGTGCGCGCGCTCCGGCTCGGCACGCAGGACACCATCAACCAGGCCGGCCAGCAGATCGTCCAGCGTCAGCTCAACATCCAGCCTACGCTCACCATCCGGCCCGGCTATCCGCTGCGCGTGATCGTCACCCGCGATCTCGTGCTCGAACCTCTTGGAGCGACGCGATGACGAAGTTGAAACTAGGACCGCTTGCCGACGATCGGCCGGTGAAGCTCGCCGTGGAGCTGCCCGCCGCCGTCCATCGCGATCTTGTCGCCTATGCCGCAGCCCACGCAGCCGAGACGGGCGGCCAGCCCGCCGCGCCTGAGAAACTGGTCGCGCCCATGCTCGCCCGCTTCATGGAAACCGACCGCGGCTTTCGCCGCCACCGCACGCGGGCCGACTGACCCGCGCGAGCAGCGCGTCAATTTCCCATGAAGCGCTTGAAGCGGTCCCGGCCTTCCGCTTCGACGACGGCCTGTTCCGCGTTCGAGCATTCGTCCCCCCTGACCGAGCCGGCCGCGCAGCCCGCTACGATCTGGCGGGCTTCGTCGAGATGCGCCGCGAAATAGGGTTTGCCGCGCGGCTCGGTCGCGGCCTGCGGCAGCGGCCGTGGCAGGGCGGAGATCGCCGTTGGCGCGCTCGGCGCGACAATGATGGGGCGGAGCGTGAAGCCCGCGCCGAATCCGACGACCAGCGCGACGAGCACGGCGATCCATGCCTTTCCTTGGATCATGGCGGTTCCTTTCCCGATTGTTGAGCAGGCTGTGGCCCGGAGCCCGAGGGGAGCGAATATCGAGTGGCCACGAAATCGAGGAAACGACGCAGCACCGGGTTCTCGTTGTCGTCGCGCCAATAGCCGGAATAGCCGATGCGGCTGTGGCCGTTGGCTTCATGGATCTCGCGGAACAGGACGCCTGGCACCTGAATGCCGGCGGACGATTCCGCGAAGATTGCCAGGCGACCGCCGAGCGCGATGGAACTGATGACCGTATCCCGCCCGATGTCGTCCATGTCGATCTCGGGGGTGTAACCGGGGCTGCCCAGCTTCCCGAGTAGCAGGTTGCGCGTTTCAGGACCGGGATCGCGTTTGGTCAGAAGGAAGCGCTCGCCGGCGAGGTCTTGCCAATGGATGCGTTCGCGGGACGCCAGCGGATGACCTTCGGGCATCACCACCAGATGGCGCTCGCTCCAAAGCGGCCGACTTCCGATACCCGGATAGAGCCGTTCGCCGATCATGATCGCGATGTCGAGCAGACCGCTCTCAATGCCGGCCAGCAGCATGTCGCGATCCCGTTCGAAGCCCTGCACTCTGACAGCGGGAAAGCGTGCGCTGAAGTCGCTCAGCGTGGCGCGCAGGTTGCCGGCTGAGAAGGAGGTGTAAAAGCCTACCGCCAGCCGCCCGGTCTCACCCTTCTGAGTGGCTCGGACCCATTCGTTCAGCTCCTCAAACTCCTTCACAATCCGCTGGGCGGTGCGCAGGTAGGTCTTGCCGTTTGGCGTTAAGGTCGCCCCGCGCGTCCTGCGGTCGAATAGCGTTATCCCGAGCCGCTTCTCGACTTCGATGATGTGTCGGCTGAGGGTGGCCTGCTTTATGTTCATGTTGCGTGCCGCCCGACTAAAGCTGCCTGCCTGTGCTGCCGCGAGGAGGTAGCGAAGTTGGCGTAGTTCGATCATCCAGTTAATGCCGCCAGGCACCGCACAGCGTTTGAGCGAGGCGATGATTATCCGAGTTGGTCAGCCCTGGTCAGACCCAACCGATCGAGGTTTAGGGCCACAAAGTCCCAATCGATCGCGTTGCGGAGGATTTTATCCGCATAGTCGGGACGCGCATTGCGATAGTCGATATAATAGGCGTGCTCCCACACATCGAGGATGAGGAGCGGTGTCGCTCCGTGAGCCACCGGCGTATCCGCATCATGATAGGAAGTGACCTCAAGCTCGCCCTCTTTCAGATTGAGCGCGGCCCAACCGCTTGCGAAATGTCCGACAGCTTCCGCTTTCAGCTTCTCGATAAGGCCGTCAAGTGAACCGAAGCTCTCATTGATGAGACGCAGCAGCTCGCCGGTCGGCTCCTTTTTCTCCGGCGACAGGCCAAGCCAATAGAAGCTGTGGTTCCAGATCTGCCCGACCTGGTTGAACAGGCCCTTGGGGCCTCTGGCGGCCGTCAGCTCGATCAGTTCGACCAGCGATTTCCCCTGAAATTCGGAGTTGGCCGCCACCAGTTCATTCGCCTTCACGACATAGGCATTGTGATGCTTGCCATGGTGGAAATCGAAGGTCTCTGCCGAGATGATGTCTCCAAAAGCATCCTTCGCATAGGGCAGTGCAGGCAGTTCGAAAGCCATTACATTCTCCTCAGAGTGCAGGGTGGTTCACGATGATGAAATCAGATTGGTCACGATGGCGAGCAGCAGGATGATTGCCGGCAGGATCGCCCTTCCTGGGGCACGAAGCGCGAGAGCGCTCCCGATCATGCCTGCTGTGATCGCGATGGCGAGAGCGGTGCCCAGCGTGCGCGTTGGGGCCACGACCACCAATCCTGCGGTAACAAGCGCCAGGCCCGCAAGCGCGCGGCGAAACCGCTGCGAGTAACCCCGACGCCCGTAACGATCGCGAACGGGGGCAGCAGGAATCCCGTGCTTGATCGCTCCCACGGTGAGCGCGGCTCCAAGGAGCCACGAAGGGATTTGGCCGGCGCTCAATCTTCCTCGCCTTCCCAGGGATTTGTCTCGCGGGAAGGCAAAATAGGCCAGCGCTGGTGCCGCAGCGTGCTTCGTCCGGTAATCACCAGAAGGACGAGAACGACGCCCGGTATAATCGCGTGGACATATTCGCCATTGCGGATCAGCGTTCCCGCGGCCGCGCACATGACGAGCACACCGAGCACGGCTCCAAGAATGCGCGACTTGCGGACGAACAGGAGCGCAGCGGTGCCGAACTCCAGACCAGCCGTCACATAATGGAACCAGTCCGGGTAGCCCCACGTCGCATATTGCGCCTGGGTTCCTTCTGATGCCAGCAGATTGGTGACGCCGCCGATGACGAAGAACGCGCCCAGCAGCCACGCGAGGGCGGTGCGGAGGTGAGCCATCAGTTCCTCCGCTTGTCCAACGCAGGCGCTGTCAGCGCCACTGCGGTATTATCCGACTGCTGCGCGGTAAGTTGTCCGTTCTGCCAGCCGCCGCCAAGCGCCTTGAACAGATCGACCCGCGCGGAAGAAAGCCGCTGGATCGATCCGGCATAGGCACTGCGCGCGGACAGAAGATCAGCCTGCGCCACGAGCACGTCGAGATAGGCGACCGAACCGGCGCGATAGCGGAGATCCGCGAAGCGGTAGGCCTGCTCGGATCGCTCCTGCGCCTCGCGCAGCGCATCAAGCCGCTGCTGCTCGGTGGCGACCGTCGTCAACGCCTGCTCGACCTCCTTGAGCGCGGCCACGACCCGCCCATCGAAGGCCGCCAGCGATGCATCGCCCTGCGCCTCGGCCTGGCGGATCCGCGCGCGGGCAACAGCAATGTTGGGGAAGCTCCAGGAAATAAGCGGCCCCAGCGAGAAGGAGAAGGAGTCGCCGCCTCGCACGGTGTCGTTGCGGAAGAAATTGCCCGATCCGCCAAGGCTGATCCTCGGATAGAGATCGGCCGTCGCCACGCCGATCCGGGCGGTGTCGGCCGCAAGCTGCCGCTCGGCCTGCCGGATGTCCGGCCGCCGACGAAGCAGAGCCGCCCCGTCGCCGACCGGAAGTGCTGCCACAGGTTCCGGCGGCACCGAACAGGTCTGCGCGGCCTGGGGAACATCGCCGGGTGTCGTGCCGAGCAAGGCGGCCAACTCGAACAGCGCCACCTGCCGCTGCCCTTCGAGCGCCGGGATGGCCGAGCGCGCGGTAGCCGCAGCTGCGGCCGCCCGCTCGACATCGAGCTTGCCGACCGATCCGGCGCGTTCCTGTTCGGTGACGAGCCGGAGGCTGTCGCTGCTCGTCTTGTAGGATTGGCGGACCACGTCGAGCGCAAACGCAGAGGCGCAGGCGTTGAAATAGGCGCGGGTCGTCTCCGCCGCGACGGTGACACGCACCGCGTCGCGCGCCGCCTCCACTGCGTCCGCGTCGGCACGAGCGGCGGCGATGGCCCGGCCGACGCGACCGAACAGGTCGACTTCCCATGACAGCGACCCGCTGGCGAACTGCGACCATTGGGCATCGCCGAGATTGCTGGGGAAGCCCGTGGCGCCCGCACCCTGGACGCCGTCGCCATAGGTGACGCCACCATTGATGTTGGTCGAGGGCAGACGTCCAGCTCGGGCCTCGCCGAGCACCGCGCGTGCCTTGGCCAGATTGGCCGCGGCGACGCGCAGGTCGGTGTTGGCGGCGAACGCGCGTTCGATCAAACTATCGAGCGCGGGATCGCGGTAGAGCCGCCACCAGTCATCGGGGAGCGCCGCCGCCGGATCGAGGCCGGCTCCCTTGGTGACAAACGGCTCTGCCGACGCAACCGGGGTCGCGGGTCGCTCATAGTTGGGGCCAACGGCGCAGGCGGAGGCAAGAAGCGGCGCGAGGAGACCCAGGGGCTTGAGTTTACGCATGGACCAGCCCTCCTTCGGGCGCGGGCTTGTCTTGGGACGAGGCCTGACCTTCTGGGTCGACAGCGGCCTTGGGGCGGTGATCGCCGGCTATCAGCGTGTAGATCGTCGGCAGCACGAACAGCGTGAACAACGTGCCGACCAGCATCCCCATCACGACGACGATGCCGATCGCGAAGCGGCTGTTCGCGCCTGCGCCGGCCGCGAACAGTAGTGGCACGAGGCCGGCCACCATCGCCGCAGTGGTCATCAGCACGGGACGCATACGAACGGCGGCGGCATGACGGATCGCCTCTATCCGGCTCCACCCTTCCGAGTGCTGCATCTCGTTGGCGAAGGACACCATCAGGATACCGTGCTTGGAGATGAGCCCGATCAGCGTGACGAGGCCGATCTGCGTGTAGATGTTGAGCGTGGTGAAGCCGAGATAGAGCGGCACCAGCGCCCCACAGACCGCCAGCGGCACGGTGACGAGGATCACCAGCGGATCGCGGAAGCTCTCGAACTGCGCGGCGAGCACGAGGAAGATCACGATCAGCGCGAAGGCGAAGGAGATGGTGAGCTGGTTGCCCTCATGCACATATTGCCGGCTGTTGGAGAGCCAATCGACCGTCGTTCCAGGCGGCAGCGGCTGGCTATTCAGAAAATCGACCGCCTGGCCCATCGTCACGCCCGGCAGCAGCACCGCCGAAAGCGTCGCCGAGTTCATCTGGTTGAACTGCGGCAGCCGGTTGGGCTGCGGCCGGATTTCGACATGCGCCACCGTGGAGAGCGGCACCAGCTTGCCCGAAGCCGCCTTCACATAGAACTGCCCGAGATTGTCCGGGGTCAGCCGCCGGTCCTGCGGCACCTGGGCGATCACGTCATAGGAGCGGTCGTGCCAGTTGAAGCGGTTGACGTAGTTTTCGCCGACCAGAACTGCCAGCGTATCGGCGATCTCGGACATGGTGACGCCCATCTCGCCGGCCTTCTCGCGGTCGATGGTGACATGCGCCTCGGGGCTGTCAAAGGCGAGGTCGCTGTCGACGAAGGCGAACAGGCCGCTGCCCCACGCCGCGCCCTTGATCCCTTCGAGCGTCTTGTAGATCGCCGGGAAATCATCAGCCGAACGGATGACCATCTGCACCGGCAGGCCGCCGCTGCCGGCAGGTAACGGGCTGTCCTGGAAGGCGGTCGCATAGACCCCCGTGACGCCTGCCGTCCGACCGGCGAGTTCGGCCTGGATTTGATCGCCGTTGCGCGAACGCTCGGCCCAATCCTTCATCACGATGCCGCCGAAGCCGCCATTGGCGTTATTGTCGCCGCCGATGGCGAAGAAGCTCGCCGAAAATTCAGGGAACTGGTGGAAGATGCGCTCGACCTCGGCGCTGAACCGCGCCGTATAGTCGACATTGGCATATTGCGGCGCCTTCGTCTGAACGAAGACATAGCCCATGTCCTCCTGCGGGGCCAGTTCGCGCTTGGCGCCGGAGAACAGCACCACGATCACGGCGAGAACGGTGACACCGACGATCAGCACGGCCGCACGGGCGGCGAGTGTCTTGTCAAGCAGCCGCACATAGCCCTCGGTCGCCCGGTGCATGGTGCGCTCGACCGATTGCGCGAGCCTTCCTTCTCCCATTTTCGAGTGGAGCAGCTTGCCGCTCATCATCGGCGACAAGGTGAGCGCGATCACGCCTGAGACGATCACCGATCCTGCAAGGGTGAAGGCGAACTCGCGAAACAGGGCGCCGGTAAGACCGCCCATCAGGCCGATGGGAGCGTAGACGGCCGCGAGCGTGATCGTCATGGCGATGACCGGCCCGATGATCTCGCGAGCGCCGACCAAAGCGGCGTCCACGGGGGACAAGCCATCCTCGATATGGCGGTGGATATTCTCCACCACGACGATGGCGTCGTCAACGACGAGGCCGATCGCCAGCACCATCGCCAGCAGAGTCAGCAGGTTGAGCGAGAAGCCGAAGGCCAGCATCAGCGCCGCCGTGCCGAGCAGCGAGAGCGGGATGGTGACGACGGGGATGATGACCGCACGGAAGGTGCCGAGGAACAGGAAGATCACGACGATCACGATGACGATCGCTTCGATCAGGGTATGCTCGACCTCCTCGATGGAGGCATCGACGAACCGCGCGACATCAAACACGCTCGTTACCTTGAGACCGGGCGGCGCGACGCGCTGAATCTCGGGAAGCAGGGCCTTGATCGCGCTCACGATCTCAAGAGGATTGCCGTCGGGTGTCGGCGAGACAGCGATCGTCACGCCGGGCCGGCCGGAGGCGAGAAAGCTGCCGTCGTAATTCTGCCCGCCCAACTCGATCGTCGCCACGTCGCGCAGGCGCACGACACTATCCTGGCCGGTCTTGAGCACCATCTGGCGGAACGCCTCGACGTCGCGCAGATCGGTTGACGCGGTGATGTTGATAGCGGTGTTCGATCCCTTGAGCTGCCCGGGTGCTGCCTGAACGTTATTGGCCCTCAACGCATTCGCCACGTCGCTTGCCGTGAGGCCGCGCGCGGCGAGCTTCACCGGATCGACCCAGATACGCATGGCGAGCGGCGCGCCGCCGGTGATCGTCGCCGAGGCGACGCCCGGCACCGAGGTTATGAGCGGCTGTGCGACCCGCGTCGCGAAATCGGCCATCTGCGAGGCGGAAAGCGTTTCGCTCGCGAAGGCGATATACTGGATCGCCGAAGCACCATCCGTGATCTTGGCAATGACAGGATCGGTCACGCCCGCAGGCAGGCGGTATTTGACCTGCTGCACCTTGGCGAGGATCTCGGTCATCGAGCGGTCGGCATTGGCGTTGAGCACCAGCTTCGCCCCGATGTGGCTCTTGCCCTGACTCGATGTGGAGGTGAGATATTCGATGCCGTTGGCAGTTGCGATGGCCTGGCTGATCGGCGTGGTGACGAAGCCCTGCATCACGTCCTGCGACGCACCGGGAAGGGCCGTGTCGATAGTGATCGTAGCGCTCTGCATCGACGGATATTGCCGGATAGGCAGGCTGAACGTGGCGCTCAGGCCCACGAGCAGGATGAGCAGGCTGACGACGATCGACAGGATCGGGCGGCGGATGAAGATATCGGTGAAGGCCATGTCAGCGCACTCCCGCAGACACGAGCCGCGACACCTTGACCTCGGCGCCCGGCTGGACGCGAAGCTGGCCTTCCGAGACCACGACGTCGCCGGGCTTGAGGCCCTTGTCGATCACGACATCGTTGCCGATGCGCCGCCCTGTCTGGACCGGAACGATCTCGGCCTTGCCGCCCTTGCGGGCATTGCCGCCGCGGATGACGATCACGCTGTCGCCTTGCGGCGAGGTCTGGATCGCGGTCGCCGGCACGGTGAGCGCGCCTTGCTGGGGCGGCAGGACGAGCGAGGCCGTCACATACATGCCGGGTCGCAACGCGCGGTCGGGATTGGCGAGGATCGCCTGCACGGTGACGTTGCGCGTGTCCTCGCCGATCTTGGGTTCGACCGCGTTGACGCGCGCGGTGAAGGTCCGGCCCGGATAGGCGTCGCTGGTGACGGAAACGGTCGATCCCGGCTTCAGGCTCGCCAATTGCTGCTGGGGCAAGGCGAACTCGACATAGAGCGAATCAAGCGCCGTGAGGGTGGCGATGGGATCGCCGGGATTGAGATACTGGCCGAGATTGATGCGGCGAATGCCGATCTCGCCGGAAAAGGGCGCGCGGACCTGCTTCTGGACCAGCCGCGCGTCGATCTGGCGCACGGCGGCCACAGCCTGATCGCGCTCGGCGCGGCGCTGCTGCAACAGTTCGCGCGGCTCCGCGCCGGTCGGGGCAAGCTGCTCGGAACGAGCGAGCTGGATGCCCGTAAAATTGGCTCTCGCCTGAGCGGCCTGCCGATCGGCGCGTTCGGGTCCGTCGAAAAGCTGAACCAGCAGCGCGCCGGTGCCCACCTGGGAACCGGCGGTGAAATTGATGGCCGACACCCGCCCGGCGGTTTCGGGCGAAAGCGTCACCTCGCGCACAGCCGTAAGCGTGCCGACCGCATCGAGCGTCGAGGGCACTTCGCGTGCGCTCACGAGGGTCGCAGCGACGGGCACCGCCTGCTGCTGCCAGCCTTGCCCCTGACCGCTCCGCAGCGTGCGCCAGAGGAACAAGCCGCCAAGAAGCACGACCAGGACGATGACGGTAATGATGATCGTGCGAGGCTGGGGACGCGCCGAGCGATCGCGCTCTGGGATGTCGTGAACGGAGTCGGTCATGATACCCTCTCCCGGCTGACGAACAGCGGGGCCGAGAAGTGCATTGACTTCAGGCACCCCGTCTCGCGCAGTGGAGGGCTGGAATCGAGTAACGCGGGCAGGCGGAACAGCATATTACGGATTTCCTTCGGGGGTTTCTGTCGCTCACGGTCATGCGCGCCGAGCACATCATTGAGGGCGGCCACAGAGGCACCTATGTGGTCCGGCGCTATGTCCATTGAGCTGTCGTTCGATCGGTCGCCGCCGGGTTCCGGCCTCAATCTCACGGCGAGACCGATAGCGTCTTGAGCGTCGCTACAATCACGGCCGCTCGCGTCCGAGAAACGCTGCGCGAGCGGTTCCGAACCTTGGAGCGCTCCGGTGAGGACGGAGCTGGTTTCCGATCCAAACTCCCCGATGCCCTGTTTCGCGAGAAACAGTCGCGCAGACAGCAGCAATCGAGGGTCTAGCTCATCCCATTCGCTGTGCTCGGGCCGGGAGCCGGACCTGCCGGCACTCCACATGGCGACACAGCGCAGCGCCTCAAGCTGAGGATGAGCAAGGGGCCTTGCAACGCTGCGATCGAACAAGATCCGCAAAAGGCATCTGTTGTTTTCAGCTTTTGCGACCCGCCGACGATGGCGGGCATCGTCGACGCCGATCAGCAGCGCCGTTCGCTCAAGCTCGGTGAGAACCGGAAGGCCGTTCATGCCGAACAAACCTCCGCCCGCGCCGCATCGCGGTGGACACGGAGCATGGAAAGTGGGCCTGCCAGCCATACCCGGTTGCGTGGGGTTTTCTCACCAGGGCGGCGCAAATGGCTGACAGGCCGGCGAAAGCCGGCAACAGCAAGGGGGCATCTACTGCCGTTGCACGGCTTCCACCAAAGACGAGACGACGGCATCCATTTGGTGCGCCTTATGCCGCGTCGGTCCCGTTTCCCGAGATCAACAGACTTGGCCTCGGAGCGGGCCGGATCGGGCAGTCTCGTCTTCGTTTCGCACAATGAGATCATGTCGGCTTCGCATTGGTGGGCTCCGCCTGTGAGGCTTGCGGAAAAGGGCCGACTCACTTACTACAACCTCAACAATAGTTGAGGTCAAGGGATTTCTGCCGTGAGGGATCAGCATCAGACGCTCACCGTCGGGGACGTCGCGAAGCGCAGCGGCGTGGCGATCTCCACTATCCATTTCTATGAATCGAAAGGTCTAATCGAGAGCTGGCGATCGCCCGGGAATCAAAGACGCTATCCGCGGCAGATACTGCGCAGAATCGCAATCATTCGGATTGCGCAACGGGTGGGCCTTCCGCTTGCCCTCGTAAAGGAGCATCTTGATCGGTTTCCGACGGGGCCGATTTCAAAACGTCAATGGCACCAATTGACTCAAGACTGGCGCGCCATGCTCGATGAACGGATCACCAGCCTTACGCAGCTTCGCGATCAGTTGGGAAACTGCATTGGCGGCGGCTGTCTTTCTCTCAAGGAGTGCCCGTTGCGTAATCCCGACGATACCTTGGGGCAAGAGGGCTCAGGAGCGCGACTGCTGACTGAAGGGAAGGAGGGCAAAACTCCGCAGGCAGTATAAAGGAGCAGCTCCGAAGGCCAAGCGATCGTGCTCAAGAGAGACGACGGCAATTATCTCCCGATACACCCCCCAAATCTGCCGGACTTCCCTATTCGTTGCCGCTATTTCGCACCTGAGCTTACAAACGACACTATTGCCGGGTTGATATCTTTTCTGACCGTCCATTGATCGAGCAAAGTAGATGCCTCGACATCCGATAGGGCGACCACACGGGCCACTTTATGATGGTGCGACGCTCCCCATCGTCCGCTCAAGCCGCTAGAGCTTCCGTCTCTCCTGGCTGCACCACAGGTGTCAGGAATCGGATAAGCGCCGCCTTTCGCGAACCGCGATCAAGGGCATAATGGGTATGGGACAGCACGGCCCCATTCAACAATGCCTGAATATAGCCCGACACCGTATCGGCGGCCATAACGAGCGCCGCATCGAGCGTATGCACATAGCGGCTCGTGATCGAACCCGAGGAATGGCCGAGCAACGCCGCGATGGTGATCTCGGTGAAGCCCAGATCGTTCGCGAGGCTGGCGAAGCTGTGCCGCAGCACATGCGCGGTGAGGTCCGCCAGTTCCGTCCCGCCGAAAATCTTCTCCCAATGCCGCGGGAAGCTGCCGAACGGCCCGTCCGCGTTCCTCTCGCCCGGAAACACATAGGGGCTGTCGCCGTCCATATCCCGTTCGTCGAAATAGTCCGCGATGGGCAAGCCCATCGGGCGAACGGATTGGCCCTCCTTCGTATCCTCGAAGCGGAAGGCGCTTCCTACTGTGTCGATCTCGGCCTTTCGCACCTCGATGATCTCGCCGCGACGGCAGCCCGACATGGCGATCAGCCGGATGATGTCGACGGTGCGCGTATAGCGTTCGTCCTCGGCCGCTTTGGCGAGGATGCGGCCGAGCGTCCGATACTCGTCCTCGTTCAGGCGACGCTTCCGCACCACGTCCTTGGGCTTGCGGACACCGTGAGCGGGATTGTTCTCGATGATACCCAACTCGTCCCGCGCATAGGTGAAGATGCCGCCCAGCAGGCCGACCGTGCGGCTCGCCGCCCCAAGGCCACCCCGGACAATGGATTTGCCGCGCAGCTTCTTCGTCTTCTCCGTGGAGCGCGTCTTGCCAGCCATGATGTCCTTCATCATCGCCGTCACGTCCGCCTTGGTGACGTGCGTGACGCGCTTCGAGCCGAGCAGCGGAATGATGTGGCGCGTGATCCGGCCAAGATCGGTGATCTTGGTGCTGGCCTTCTTGGGCCGGCCGCCCTTGCCGAGAACCCGGCCGGCTTCCAGTTCCGCCATATACAGTTCGCACAGTTCCTTGACCGAGATCGCCTTGCGGGCGCTATTCCGATCTTCGAGCGGATCGTTGCCTTTGGCGACGTCGGCCAACGCCTGGATCGCCAGCGTCCGCGCCTGTTCGGCGGTGACGGTGCCGTGGCGACCGAGTTTCATCCGGCGCCGCACATTGTTGGCGTTACGGTAATCGACAAAATAGGTCCGCGTGCCGGAGGGCAGCACGAACACGCCGAAGCCCTTCAGATCGCTGCACCAAACGGTATATTGCCGGTCACGCGGATCGGCTTTGTCGACGACGGTTTTCGTCAGCTTTGGCATATGCACCTCGCTAGAGCGGGTCCAGAAAACTCACCAAAAACTCACCAGCAGATCGAAAACTGTGGGGTGTTTTTGCGTAGTCTGGAATACCCTTGTTGTCAAGAAATCTATGTAGAAACAGAGACTTAGGGTGCCCTAGCGTTGGATTGAAAAGCCTAGCGTAGCGTTGTAGTTCTAGCTCCGAAGGCAAAGGCCGCACGTTCGAATCGTGCTGGGTGCGCCATTTTTCAATCACTTAGCAGGTTCCTTTTTGGCTTCGGCCAAATATGTGTGCGGTTATGTGTATGCTACCCCTAATTTCGGCGGTTGAAAGCTTCCAGAGCCTCGCCTTGAAAATCGGGATGATGATGCGCGTAAAGCTCGGTCGTGCGGCTGTCTGAGTGGTCGAGCCAGCCCCCGATCTGGAACAGCGGCACTCCCTTCTGCGCGAGCCAGGTGCCGCAGGTATGACGCAACGTGTGTGGAGTGACGCCTGACAGTTTGGCGTTCTTGCAGGCGGTGCCGAAGCTCCCGCTCTTGCCGTCGCCAATGTCGATGATGCGCCGTCCCTTGTCGTGGATCACATAGCCCAGATCACCATGCCGCCGCTTGTGCGCGAGTCGCAGGAAGGTGAGCAGCCGATTCGGAATGGGCTGGCGACCACGGCGCTTGCTGGTCTGCCCCTTCACCTTTCCTTCATCGCTGTGCTTGCGGAAGTCGATCAGCTTGTTTTTCAGATCCACTTGCGGCCAGCGCAGATCAAGGATCGCCTGCTTGCGCTTGCCGGTATAGAGGCCCAGCACAATGAATAGCGGCAGATAGAAGCGCACATCACTGCGCCCCGTTCGCGCCGCATTCAGCAAAGCCGCCGCTTCCGCACGGGTAAGCCAGCGATCCTTGCTGTCGGGCTTGTCCGGGAGCCATACCGGAACGGGCCGGGTCAGTACTCCTTCGCTGTGGGCATAGTTGATGGCGGCGCGCATGGTGGATAGTTCCCGGCGCACGGTGGCGACCGCCTTCCCCCTCTCCTTCTGGTAGCGCTGGCAGGTGCCTTTCGTGATGCCATCGACCATGACGCCAAGCCAGAACGGGACAAGCGCCTTGACCGCCTGCTTGATCCGCACCGGGTCAGCCGCCGTGTCCGCGTGATGCTCGACATAATAGGCGAGTGCGTCGGTCACTAGGAGTTGGCTCGGTTCTCGCGGCCCGGAAACTCTTTGACGCTGCCGCTCTGCGATGAACTGCGCGAGGGCCTGTTCTGCGTCCCGCACATCTGCATGACCAGTCGAGCGCTTTCGTGGGCGTCCCTGCTCATACCACTGGATATAGAAGCAGCCCCTCTCCTCGATCCACTTGAGGTAGGCGCCGCGATTCGGTCTTGGCATTTCGTTTCCTTTGCGCCCTGTATGAACGCGACCACATCATCATGCTCGTATAGATATGCCTTGCCCAGACGGACGGCGGGAAGCCCCCGCGCTCGCATGGTGCGGACGGTGCGAGGCGACGGAAGCCCGAAGTCCTGCGCAATCTGCTCGGCGGTCATCAGCCTGGTCATCCCCTACCTCCCCTCTGTGTCGGAGAGAGCGGCGGTGAGCATGGCTTGCCAGATTTCCATGGCATCGGTGCCGCTGATGTTGCAGCATCCAACGGGGCCTGTGTAATCCACGGCATGGCTAATCATCGCCTCTGTGGGATTGTTCAACTCGGTGAGCGCGGCGGCGGCGAGGCGCTGTGCTAATGCCCATTGCCGCGTCTGGCGCGCGAAGTCCTGATTATTCACCGGACCCTCCATCTCGTCATAGATGGCGCGGGCGATCCTCTCCACCATGCTATCCATTCTGCTTCTCCTGTTCCTGGAGAAAGGCGCGAAGCCGTGCGGCAGATGGTGCTACATGCCCGTTATATTCGCGGAATGTCTCGCCATCTTCGATGCCAGCTTCAAACTCAGCCAGTCGGTCAATTAGGAAGCGCGCCTCTGCTTCTAGCGCGGCTGCGCCTTCCCCCTCCTGCGTATCGGTCTGCGAGTGGGCGCGACAAGGCGTATACATGCAGCCCTGATGGCGCTTGCACGATCCGACATGGCAACGCTCCCATGCCTCGCCCTGCACCGGGGGCGGGGATGCTTGGGGATGGGCGGCTGCGTATTCGTTCATCCGACGCGCCCAATCTATGCAACCGGGGCAGTTATCGACATGTGCGAGCGTAAGGCTTGGATCCATGATGTGCGGCACTGGCTTATTCGATGTCATGGCTTGAAACTCCCGTCTGCGAGAACAAGCATCCATCCCCACGACCAAGTTTCCTCCTCACGGATCGGGCCACCGATGAGATGCCCCTCCAACTTTTTCACGAGGCTGGGCGCGGCATAGAAGCCTTTTGGGGCCACGCCATATTTCGCCTCAGCTTCGACCCACGCCTTGCGCATGGCGGCGGCTACCGTTTCGGGGTTAAAGTCGCTCACTCCCCGCTCTCCTTCGTTTCGGTGGATGGTGGAGTGGGTGCCGCTGCTAAAAGCGCCTTCCATGCGTCGCGCATCTGCCGGTCGTCGGCCTCGTCGCAACAGGTCGCGTCCAGCATTGCTTGCGTGATCTCGACAGGCACAAGCCGCCAGCCCTCCCGTGGCTGTTCGGGGAGGGGGTGGGCGTATAGCCGCGGCATTCATCTTGGGGGCCCTGCTCTGCCTGCCCCTGGCTTACTGCGAGGGCAAATCGGCCGGCAAACTGGCGTCCGCCAACACTAACCTGGAAGCATCGCTGAAGGTGCAGCAGGCCGCACAGAAGGTCGAGCGCGCTGCCACACTGGCCGACATGGCTCGCCGCGCCAAAACTCGCGAGCAAATCACCGAACTCAGGGAGATCGTCCGTGAAAATGGCACTGATGCTGTTGCTGGCCCCGGCGTTACCGCTGTGCTTGACCGGCTGCGGCGAGACGCGCGTTGAGCGGATCGTTCCGCCACCTGAACGCCTGACCTGCGCTGCTCAGCCATCCCCTCCTTCGGGGAACACTGACCGCGAGATAGCGAGCTTCATCGTGGATCTGGTTGAAGCCGGGCAGGACTGCCGGGATGCGCTGGCGTGGATCAAGGATTGGTCGAAACAGCCTTGAAGCCGTTAGGGAATGGGCTCTTAGCCTAGATCCCAATTGGCCTTCAGCCCTGCCAGATGATCGGCCTGCTGGTGATAGCCCTCCTCCACCAGTGCATCGATAACCATCTGCACCTCTTGCGGGTGGATGGGTTGGCCCTTCTCGATCTGCTCCAACAAGGCTTGATATTCCCGGATGACGGGGTCTCTGCCATATTGGATGATGTCTAGCTGGCTCATGCCCCTTGTTCGGGGAATGTTCTGATTCGGGCAAGGGGTGACGGTCTTTCCCGTCTGTCAGCCTTGCGATGGATCGGCCTAGGCTGGCTGGTATACTGCTGCCATCACTCAGTGCGCTTACCAGGCGCTGCGGCCATCAGATGAAGCCTGACCCGCGTATTGTTAGAGCGCCCTTTTACCTCCCCTGTGAGAGAAAGGGAATCCCTTATGCGAATGGATCGCGCCAATAAAGCGCGGCAACATTGAAATACGGCCCCTGATCACGCAACCTGAAACTCTGCGATTTAGCCCATCCGGGGCGACGGAAGCGATACATCTTGTTCGGGTCAAAGCCCTCTGTATAGCCGCCTCTGAGCGAGTCCAAGACCATGTGGTATCCAGCAGGGAGGCCAAGCACCTCGCGCGTCGTTTCCAGCTTCTGGCCTTCCTCGGCAGACTGCTGCGGGCGATCGCGCCGGAGTAGCTTCTTGATTGCGAGGATCATGCAGGCTTCTCCCTTCTCCGGGCCAATTCCTCTCGCGCCCTGTTCCCGTCCGCAATCAAGGCCCACTGATCCATGGACGGCACAGAGCCCATGAGATTGCCAGCCTGGTTCATGGCGGGGATAGATCGCTCGACCATGGCTCTCAATTGCGCTTCTGACATTTTGTCCCATGCTGTCATGCAGGCTTCTCCGATAGAAGGGCTTCGATAGCCGATTCCGGGTAAATCTGAACACTCCCCGGCTCGTATATGCTTTCTATGGCATACCCCAGGGCGGTAATGTCAGTGCGATACCAGCCTACGATCTTGCCACGCCAGCTTGATCGGCCTTTCTTCTGGACAAGATCGCCGAAAGCATATTGCGCGTCTGTGGGCCAAGGGGTTGTCTCGTCGGTCATGCTCTATCCCCCAGGCTTTCCTTCGCCGCCACTATAGCGATGACAGCGCGCTTGATCTCTTCAGCAATGGGAGCGAACATGCTTTGCCCACGTGGTCCTAGAGCCATGTCGATCCGCTCCAATTCGATCGCCAGCGTTGCTTGGATGGGTGCCACACGCTCCATGCTGTCCGTGCCTGCCCCGCGATAGGCTTCCAGGGTGAGGGCGTCTAGCGCGTCGTCCAGATGGGCTAGGGCGTCACTGATTGCCATTAGCGGGGTTCCTTTTGCTTATCGGCATTGGCTCACCATCGTTCAGCAGCGGGTGAATGACCATATCGACCAGATCGCTAGTGATCGGCGGATGCAGCCACATTGCCAGCCTGACAAGCTGGTAAGCTATACCGGCGCGCAGCCATCCCATCACTCCCCCTCCTGTGAGGCGATGGCGCGGGAGCGGCTTGTGTGCGGTAATGTGTGCGCTTCAAACGCACACGAGCGGTTTGTTCCGTCACTGTTCGCGTGAACGAATCGGCAACGGTTCAATGATACCGGCCTTCCTTGGCCCTCCGAAGGCAAAGGCCAGAGGTTCGAATCCTCTTGGGTGCGCCACTTTCCTCCATTTTTAAGCACCGCCTGCTCATGATCCAGCAGGTATCGCTTGGCCTCCAAGCCACCAGCAAAGCCGGTCAGCGCTCCCGCCGATCCGATCACCCTATGGCATGGCGCGATGATGGAGATGGGATTGCGTCCGTTCGCCGCCCCGACCGCACGCGATGCCGTAGGGCGGCCGATGTCCGCTGCTATCGCGCCGTAACTGCGCACTTCTCCGAACGGGATGCGAAGCAGAGCCGCCCAGACCTGTTTCTGAAAGGCGGTGCCCTGCAAATCGAGCGGGAGATCAAAGCTGGTCAGATGGCCTGAAAAATAGGCGCACAGTTGCTTGGACGTTTCGCAGAGCAGCGGATGGCCTGACGCCCTCTCTCCGCGATCAATCCGCACACGGCGCGGGTCATCATTTTCCCATAGAAGCGCGGCGAGGCCCGTGTCGCTGACGATCATGGTGAGATCGCCGACCGGCGACGGAAATATGTCAAAGGCGGATGTCATGGCGCGGCCTTTCTGCTGATGGATGGGCCGCGGCATAATCCACTTGGTCCGGCATTGGCCTCCTGCTTCTTGCCGTCAAAGCAGCTGCCCCTTCAGCGCGCTTCCACGCCCTCGGGGAGGACGACGGCCGACCAGCTCTTGCCCGCGATCAGATATTTGGCAGCAAGCGCCTGCAGCTGGGCGGGCGTTACCGACAGCATGTCCTTGGCCATGGTCTGCATGGCCTGGACATATTGCGGGTTCTGGGTCGCGCCTTCCATCTGGTTCATCCAGAAGGCGTTGCCAGTGCTCGCCCGCATCAAAAGCTGGCGCATCGGCGCGACGGCACGCTGCAATTCATCATCGCTCACCGGATTTTTGGCGAGGTCGGCCGCCGTGTCCTTAACAACGCCGTAGAAATAGTTGACGCGGTCGGGCCGGACCTGACTGGTCACCAGAATGTAGCCGCCGCTTTCATACGAGAAAGGCCAGTTATTCTGCACGCTTGGCGAGTAGGCGGCACCTTCCGTCGATCTCAACCGGTCGAACAGACGATCGTTGAAAATCTGAGTTAATATTTCGAGCTGCCGCGCTTCCTTCGTGAGCGTGAAGCCGCCCGCCGTCGGCCACGCCATGACGGCGGCGGCCTGTTCCTTGTCGCCCTTGTGACGCAGGACCACGGGCTTTGAGACAGGAGCGGGGAAACGCATCTGCTTGTTCACGGCAGGAACAGGGACATCCGCCCGGGCCGGCAGGGCGCCGAAAGTTGCTGCCACTGCCTGTATCGCCTCATCCGGCTTCACCTGGCCGAATATCTGCACCTCGATCGGTCCGGACGCGAGCAGCGGTTCCCAAGTTGCACGAAATGCCTGGGGGGTCAGCGCGTCGATTTCCTCGCGCGATGGCGTGCGGAAGCGCACATCCTTGTCGTGCAGCAGCCAATTGAGATCGCGCGCCAGCACCGAATCCGGGGCGCGGCCCATGGCGTCATAGGCAACGGCGGTGCCCGTCTTGACCCGCGCGATCGGCGCCGGGTCCCAACCAGGCGCGGCCAATTTGGTCGCGAACAATTGTAGCTGGTCCCGATAATCGGCGGGGCGTGTCACGGCCTGCATTTCGAAGGCGTCGTCGTCGATGGAGAAATCCATCCCCATGCGGCGGCCGTTCGTGAGGTCGTCCAATTCACGCTGGCCAAGCTTGCCGATGCCGCTTGCCACCAGGGCATAATTGGCCGCCCAACCCGGAACCGGCTTGGTTGGGGAAAAGGCCTGCTGCCCATGCCCGAAACGGACATTGATCCGCACCTTTTCCGTTTCCGCATCATTGGCGAACAGGGTGAGTTTCACACCGTTGGCAAAAGTGATGCTTTCCATGCCGGGGAGCCCGACCTGTGTCCTGGAGACCACTTTCCCCGGCGCTCCGAGCTTCGGCAGATCCGCCATGGTGACTGCCTTGTCCGCCAGCCGGGCGTTGGTGGCCGCCTTGACGGGCGCAGCTACGGCTGCGGCGAGTTTGGCGGCGGCTCCGGGTACAAGCTTGCCTGTGATCAAAAGCGCCCGGAACACGCCAGCCGAGAATAGGCGGCGGGTCGAATCCAGGATCTTCTGGGGCGTCATCGCCGGTTTGCCGGAGCGGAATATGTCGAGCGCGGCTTGAGGACTGACCGTGGTTTCACGAATGTCGACGGCGCTCACCAGATCGCTGGCCTGCTTGGCGCCAGCTTCGGTATCGGCATTTTCCACCTGGATAGCCAGTGCGGTGTCGATCTGCGCATATTCGCGGTCGATTTCGAGCTGGCTGGGCGGGCTGGCCTTTGCGTCCTCGATGATGGCCCGTACGTCGCCGAGCGCCTTTTCCCAATTGTCGCCCGACGGGACGATCGTCACGAAAGTGCCGTCTGCCGATCGGCTGACATCCTGCTGATCGACGCTTGCCTGAATGAAGCTGCCCCCGCTGCGGGCAACCTGTTCAAGGCGGCGGCTGATGATCTGCAGCGCGAGCATGTCTGTCAGCTTGTCCTGATTATAGACGATCGTGTCCGCATGCGGCTTCCACGGACGCAGCCACGCCATGGTCAGGCCCGTGGGCGCACCGGGTTCGACGGCGACGCTGGTCGCGGGAGCCTTGGGATTCGGCTCGCCGAATTCGGGCAGCGCAGCGCCTTTCCCTGGGACGGACCAGGACGCGAAATTGTCCTTGATCATCTGTTCCGCAACGGCGGGATCGATATCGCCAGCGATCGAGATCACCGCATTTTCCGGGCGATACCAACGCTGATGGAAAGCTTCCATCCGGGCTGCGGTGGCGGCATTCAGCGTTGCGACCGTTCCGATCGGGCTGCGATCGGCAAGGGGCTGACCGGCGAAGAAATGACGGCGGCTCGCGTCGGAGATGCGCATTTGCGGCCCGTCGCCTTCGCGGCGTTCGGCGAGCACGACCGCGCGCTCCGCCGCCACAGCGCTGTCGATGATGTTGGGGTCGGCCATCATACCGGCAAGGATCTTCATGCTCTCGCCAAGACTTGTCGGCGTCGCTTGCGGCAGGTCCAACGCATAGGTGGTGCCGGTGGGGGTCGTCTGCGCGTTGCTGTCGCTGCCAAAGGTCACGCCGAGCCGCTGCCATATCCGCTTGGATTCGCCGTCGGGCACGTGGCGCGATCCGCGAAAGGTCAGATGCTCCATGAAATGCGCGTAGCCCTGCTCATCCGGCCGCTCCATCAAGGAGCCGACGTCCATGCGAAGGCGCACCGAAACCTGGCCGGGCGGAACGCCGTTACGGCGGACGGCATAGCGCAGGCCGTTGGGCAACGTGCCGAACCGCCAAGCCGGGTCGATGGGCACGTCGCTATTTTCGTAGAGCCATGGCCTGACCTGCGCCTGCGCGCTACCGGCAACAGGGGCCGCTTTCGTGATCGTCGGATCAGTTCGAGCCGAAAGGGACGCAGGCGAGCCCGACAGCAGCAGTGCGATGACGGACAGCGAAACGGCAGGACGCCGGAAGGAAAAGCTCATGGCGTCATAGCCTAGAGCCAAAATTCTGAATGGCTACTGACAAAGAGCATCCCGGCTCTCTGCAGGATTCAGGACGGCGCCGCGCAGCGCCGTCCTGTCGAACTTCAGCGGCCCCCGGTTTTCTGCACGGCACCCTTGTGCGCGCCGACGCCGCCCCGGTTGCGGCGGAAGTTCTTCTTTGCGGGCTTGGCATCGCCATCGGGACGATGGGCGCGCTCGGCGGTGCCGCGCGGCTGCTGCTTCTGCTGATCCTGATAGCGGCGCTGGCCGTCGGCGCGGCGCGCCTTCTGCTCCGGCGTCTGCTCGCGGCCCTTGCGCTGCGGCGCAGCCTTGGGGAGGTTGCGGACAGCTTCGACGAAGTTCTCCGGCAGGGGCACGATGTCAAGCTTCACCTTGGTGGTCCGCTCAATCGCTTTCAGATAGGGCCGCTCATCGTCGGCCACGAAGCTGATGGCAACGCCTTCCGCCCCTGCCCGCGCCGTACGGCCGATGCGGTGGACATATTGTTCGGGCACATTGGGAAGCTCGAAATTGATGACATGGCTGACACCTGAGACGTCGATGCCGCGCGCGGCGATGTCGGTGGCGACGAGCAGCTTCACATGACCATGACGGAATGCCTGGAGAGCCGTGGTGCGCTGCGCCTGGCTCTTGTTGCCATGGATAGCCACGGCCTGAATGCCAGCACCTTCGAGGAAGCGGACGACGCGATCGGCGCCGTGCTTGGTCCGGGTGAAGATCAGCGCACGGTCGATCGGCTCGTTGCGGATGGTGAGGTTGAGCAACGCCTGCTTTTCCGCCTGGTTGACGAAGGTCGCCTGCTGACGGACACGTTCGGCCGTGGTGGATTGCGGAGCGACGCTGACCTTGACCGGATCATGCAGGAACTGCGCGGCAAGTGCCTCGATCTCTCCAGGCATGGTGGCGGAAAAGAACAGGTTCTGCCGGTCCTTGGGCAGCAGCTTGGCGATACGCTTCAGCGGATGGATGAAGCCCATGTCCATCATCTGGTCGGCCTCATCGAGGACGAAGATTTCCGTGTCCTTGATGGTGAATGCGCGCTGGTCGATCAGGTCGAGGAGACGGCCGGGCGTGGCGACGACGATGTCGATGCCGCGGCCTAGTGCGCGGATCTGCTTGTTGATCGGTACGCCGCCAAAGACGACTTCGACCGACAGCTTCATGAAGCGGCCATAGTCGCGGAAGCTCTGCGCGATTTGGGCGGCGAGTTCGCGGGTTGGGGAAAGGACGAGCATCCGGCAACCCTGAAGCGGGGTCGGCTTGGGATTGCGGGCGAAATAGTCGAGGCTGGGAAGCGCGAAGGCAGCGGTCTTGCCGGTGCCGGTTTGCGCGATGCCGCACAGGTCCTTGCCCTGAAGCAGAACGGGGATCGCCTGCGTCTGGATGGGGGTGGGATTGGCGTATTTCTTGGCGGCGAGCGCCTTCAGGATGGGCTCGGCGAGACCAAGGTCGGTGAAATGCATGAATGAACTCTCGAAATAAAAAGGCTCAGGCGCCAACGAGTTGCATATCGCAACTGGACGCAAGGCGGGTTGCGAAACGACCCGCGTGAATAGGGAAGCCTCAAAAGCTTGGCGCAGACTTTCATTGGCCGGCCCCGCAACCCCTTATGTTCAAAGGGCCGGAACGATCACGCTGCCAATCGCTGATGGGCCATGAAGGCCGCCCGCTGCGCTGCGCCGCATATGCATTCATTCATGCAAAAAAGCAAGGGCCCCGCGCGAACGGAGCCCTTAGGAGACGATTCAGAGCGACACTTCCACATGCTTGCCGCGCATTTCGTCACGCACATCGCCGCCGAACAGCTGTTTGAAGACGCCGCCGAGCGACATGTCGGCGCGCCAGATTTCCGCATGGCCAAGGTCGAAGCGGAGCATGAGCAGATTGGGGTCCTGCCGCCCGCCCGGATACCAGGCCGCGACTTCGTGCGTCCAGTAGCGGTCGATTACCGCAGGGTCAGTCTCTTCCGTCAGAGTGCCGTCGATACAGGCGAAGAGATAGTGACCCTTACCCGAAAACTGCGCCATCGCGGGACCACCGGCAGCGAGACGGTTTTCCTTCGTCGTGTAGAACCAGAAGCAGTGGTTCGCGCCAGGATCAAGCTGCGCGGTCATCGGCAGACTATGTTCATGCGATCCCTGCAAGCCAATCATCAGAAAGGGGCTTTCCGACAATTCGGTCCAAAAACGATGGCGGATATCGGACTCGTTGCTCATCCTCATTCTCCTGTTCATCCAAACATGGGTTTAATCGACAGCAACTGGCGAAGTTCCCCCAAAAGCCCGTCTGGACGCTTGATCTTGCGCCCCCTTCTCTCCACATAGCGGCCATGCTGATCGAGACCGAACCAACGCCCAATCCGGCGACCGTCAAGTTCATCCCCGGCCGGGTGGTCATGGGCATGGGCACGCGCGATTTCGCGACGCCCGAGGAAGCCGAAGCTTCCCCCCTCGCCTCTGCGCTGTTCGGCTTGGGCGACGTAACGGGAGTCTTTTTCGGCGGCGACTTCATTTCTGTCACGATCGCGCCCGGCGCGCAGTGGAGCGACGTGAAACCGGATATCCTGTCGATCCTGCTGGAGCATTTTTCGGCGAACATGCCGCTGTTCACGCCCGGATCGGCGGGCGAAATCTTCATCCCCGAGGAAGAAGAGCAATTTGCCGACGACCCGGCCGATGCGGAGATCGTCGCGCAGATCCGCGACCTGATCGACACGCGCGTGCGGCCCGCCGTCGCCAATGACGGCGGTGACATCGTCTATCGTGGCTTCGATCGCGGGACGGTCTATCTGCGGATGCAGGGCGCCTGTTCCGGCTGCCCGTCATCGAGTGCCACGTTGAAGAACGGCATCGAGCAACTGCTTAAACATTATGTTCCCGAGGTGACGGAAGTACGCGCCGTCTGAAACAGGAGCGGCGGCGTTTGGCAAATCGATCCGGATCGACTAACCGCTTCGCATAGCCAATCACGCCCGTCCGCTTTTCTCATAGGGGATTTTCTTGCGCACTCTCGTCATCGACACCGCTACGCAGGCGCTGTCCGTGGCGCTGCTCGATGACGGCAAGACGATCGGTCATTTCCACGAGGTCGTTGGCCGAGGCCACGCCGAAGCGCTGGTGCCAGCCATCGCCGCCCTGCCCGATGGCGGCCGGGCCGAGGGGATCGCCGTGGACCTTGGCCCCGGAAGCTTCACGGGGGTTCGCATCGGCATCGCGGCTGCCCGAGCGCTTGCCCTGGCCTGGTCCCTGCCGCTCCATGGATATTGCGCACTGTCGCTGATTGCGGCCAAGGCGGCGCAAAGTCAGGATCAGGATGGAGGGCAGATCGCGGTCACCATCACCGGAGGGCATGGCGAACTGTTCTGGCAATGTTTCGACGCCGATGGCCTGACCGCCGTCACCCAGCCAGCGTCGACACCGATCGCGACGCTCGCCACGATGCTGGATCAGCCGGTGATTTACGGCACCGGCGCCGAAGCTTTGGTGACGGCGCGTGGCCATGGCACCGCCGTCAGCCTTTATCCCAACTCCGCCGACTTCCCGCTCATCGCAGGTCTCGCGCCGCTGCCGCCCTCCCCCATCTATTGCCGGGAAGCGGACGCGCAGCCCATGCCGCAGCAGGCCCGTCCATGATCCCCGAACTGGTTCTGGACATGTATGAGGATGGCGAGCGCAATGCGCTGGCCGACGCGATGGACGTCATGGCGCATGCGTTCGACCCTGCCTATGGAGAGGCGTGGACATTGCCGCAACTGTCGGGCGTCATGATGATGCCGGGCACCTGGCTCACCATCGCCCGGGTCGATGCGGCGGCGCTGGGCTTCGCCCTCGTCCGGTCGGTGCTCGACGAATGTGAATTGCTGCTGCTGGCTGTCCATCCAGCATGGCGCGGCAAAGGCATTGGCCGCGAACTGTTGATCGACAGCCTGAAGACCGCGCGACGCCGTGGTATAAAATCCATGAACCTTGAAGTCCGTTCGTCAAATACAGCCGTCAAGCTGTACGAAAAAACGGGATTTGAATATGTGCATAGGCGCCCTGGTTATTACCGGGGAGCGGACGGTCAACTTCATGACGCCCTCAGCTTTCGTATAGAAATGCTGGGATAGACTGATCACCCTTGCTAAAGGGAAGATCAGGGTATAACGCAGACATACCGCTCCTGAAACGAATTTACTTGGGCGGGTCGCATTACATTCAGCATTCGCGGGATAAAAGAAATGGAAATCGAATCAGCCCAGAGCGAGCTGCTCATTACTTTGACTTCGGATATTGTTGCAGCACATGTTTCCAACAACAGTGTCGCCGTATCTGACGTTTCGACGCTTATCCAGAACGTCCACGCCGCCCTTTCCGGGCTGGCGAAGCCTGCCGCTGCGCCGGAAGTGAAGCCGGAACCCGCCGTGTCGGTGCGTTCTTCGATCAAGCCCGACTATATTATATGCCTGGAAGACGGCAAGAAGCTGAAGATGCTGAAGCGGCACCTGATGACTCATTATCAGATGACGCCGGAAGATTATCGCGCCAAGTGGGGCCTGCCCGCCGACTATCCGATGGTCGCGCCCAACTATGCCGAACAGCGCCGGTCGCTGGCGAAGAAGATTGGCCTTGGCACGAAGCGCCGCCGCACGCGCGCGAAATAAACAGCGGCACGGACGATCCGTCATGAGAAGGGGCGCATTTGCCGTGCGCCCCTTTTATAATGGCGTCGATGCCGCTAGATTCCGGCTGATTATTTGACACACCCCAATGAGCGAGCCCGCATGAACCGCAAGATCGATGTAGAAGCCCTTTGCCATGAGAAGGGCCTGCGCATCACCGAACAGCGCCGCGTGATCGCTCAAGTGCTGAGCGATGCGTCCGACCATCCGGACGTTGAGGAACTGCACAAGCGGTCGTCCGCCATCGACCCTGGCATTTCGATCGCGACCGTTTACCGCACCGTCCGCCTGTTCGAGGAAGCAGGCATATTGGACCGGCATGATTTCGGCGATGGCCGTGCCCGTTATGAGGCCGCACCCGAAGCGCATCACGACCATCTGATCGATGTCGAAACCGGGAACGTGATCGAGTTCGTCGATCCGGAACTGGAACAGTTGCAGAAGCAGATCGCCGAGAAGCTGGGTTTCCGCCTGGTCGATCACCGCATGGAATTGTACGGCGTGTCACTGGAACGCAAGAACTGACAGCCTTGCGGCGGCTGCGCTATTTCTACCGGCTGAGCGCGCTGGCGGCGTCGCTGCTGCTTTGCCTCATCCCGCATCTGCTGTGGCGGGCCGTGGGCGCCCGGTCACCCTGGCCCCGCCGCTTCCTGGGAATGGCGGCGCGCGCGGTGGGTGCGCGGGTGCGGGTGGACGGGCATCCCTTTCACGGCGACAGCTTCGTCATCGCCAATCATGTCAGCTGGGTCGATATATTGGCGCTGGGTGGCGCGACCGGCGCTGCCTTCGTCGCGCATGACGGGATTGCCGGGTGGCCGGTGATCGGCTGGCTGGCGGCGCAGAATAATACGCTGTTCGTGGCGCGGAACCGGCGCGGTGCGCTGGGCGGGCAGATCGAGGCGTTGCGCGCCGCGCTGGCGGGGCATCAGCCGGTCGCCCTTTTTCCGGAGGGTACGACGAGCGATGGGCAGGCTTTGCTCCCGTTCAAGCCGTCTTTGCTGGCGGTGCTGCTGCCCCCGCCGCGCGCGGTGATGATCCAGCCGGCACATATCGACTATGGGGCAGCGACGGACGAGATCGCCTGGCATAGCGATGAACCGGCGGGCAGCAATGCCAAGCGGCTGCTGGAGCGGCCCGGCCGGATCGAGGTGACGCTGCGTTTTTTGGAGCCGTTCGATCCGGCGCTCTACCCGGATCGCAAGCAATTGGCGGCGGTGGCGCGGGAGCGGATCGCCACGAGCATGGCCATGCACCTGCCGCCTTTCGCTCCGCTGTCGCCGCCTGTATAGCTGGACCACATGAATCGTAACGACGCCCCCAAGACTCCAGCGACATTCCACGTCAAATCCTTCGGCTGCCAGATGAACGTCTATGATGGCGAGCGCATGGCCGAGATGCTGGGCGAGCGGGGCATGACCGCTGCGGCCGACGGGGCGGAGGCTGATCTGGTCATCCTCAACACCTGCCACATCCGAGAAAAGGCGGTGGACAAGGTCTATTCCGACATCGGACGGCTGAACCGTGAAGACGGGACGCGGCCTATGATCGCGGTCGCTGGTTGCGTGGCTCAGGCGGAAGGAAGCGAGATCAGCCGCCGCGCGAAAAGCGTCGATATCGTGGTGGGGCCGCAGGCTTATCACCGGCTGCCCGACCTGATCGAAAAAGCCGGGCGCGGCGAGGAAGCGGTGGATACCGACATGCCGCTGGCGTCGAAGTTTGGCGCGCTGCCCGCGCGGACCAAGCAGGCGCGGCCCACGGCTTTCCTCACCATCATGGAAGGGTGCGACAAATTCTGCACCTATTGCGTGGTGCCTTACACGCGCGGGGCGGAGATCAGCCGGACTTGGGGCGCGATACTGGACGAGGCAAAGGCGCTGGTTGATGGCGGCGTGCGCGAGATCACGCTGCTTGGGCAGAATGTGAATGCCTGGGCGGGCGAGGACGATAAGGGGCGCATGCAGGGCATGGACGGCCTGGTGCGTGAACTGGCGAAGATCGGCGGGCTGGAGCGCATCCGTTACACGACCAGCCATCCCAACGACATGAGCGACGGGCTGATCGCGGCGCATGGCGACGAGCCCAAGCTGATGCCTTTCCTGCATCTGCCGGTGCAGTCGGGGAACAACCGCATCTTGAAGGCGATGAACCGCAGTCATGATGCGGAAAGCTATTTGCGGATCATCGAGCGGGTGCGGGAGGCGCGGCCGGACATCGCACTGTCGGGCGACTTCATCGTCGGCTTCCCCGGCGAGACGGATGCGGAGTTCGAGGATACGCTGAAGATCGTCGAGCAGGTGCGCTATGCGCAATGCTATTCTTTCAAATACAGCCCCCGCCCCGGCACGCCCGCGGCGGACATGGACGGGCAGATCCCGGCGGCGGTTATGGATGAACGGCTGGCGAGGCTACAGGCGCTGATCAACCGGCATCAGGTCGAGTTCAACGCAGCGACCGTCGGTCGGCAGACGCAGATCCTGCTGGAGCGCAAGGGGCGTCATCCCGGCCAGCTCATCGGAAAAACGCCATGGCTGCAATCTGTCCATGTCATGGCGCCGGAACTTTTCATCGGCGACATGGTCGAAGTGGATATCATCAGTGCCGGTCCGAACAGTCTGGCCGGCGAACTCAGCAGGAGGAAAGCCGCTTGAACCCATTACAAGTCGTTCCCGGCGCAACGGGAGCTCATCTCCGGACCTGGCTGGCAGGATCAAGGCCCGAGAGATGGATATCCGCCCTTGCGGATAGGACTTGTGGAAAGGGAGGCTGCTGAATGTCGAAGAAACCGAACCAGAACCAGCGCAGCGACACCGCGGAACGCGCCCGGCTGGAAGTGACTTTCGAAAAGCCGCACCTGCTGGGTGCGCTGTTCGGGCAATATGACCAGAATCTGGTGGCGATAGAGAACCGGCTGGGCGTCTATATCGCGGCGCGGGGCAACAAGCTGCAGATCGAGGGCGAGGCGGAAGCAGCTGCGCGGGCGCGGGACGTGATGACGGGCCTCTACAACCGGATCGCGGCGGGGCAGGAAATCGACAGCGGCGCGGTGGAGGCGGTGATCGCCATGTCCGCCGAACCGACGCTGGACGGCATCATCCGCCACGACGTCGCCGAGCCGCCCAAGGTGATGATCCGCACGCGCAAGAAGACGATCGTGCCGCGATCCGCGACGCAGGTCACCTATATGGAGGCGCTGACCCGCAACGACATCATCTTCGCGCTGGGGCCGGCGGGTACGGGCAAGACCTACCTGGCCGTCGCGCAGGCGGTGAGCCAGCTGATCACGGGCAGCGTCGACCGGCTGATCCTCTCACGCCCGGCGGTCGAGGCGGGCGAGCGGCTGGGCTTCCTGCCCGGCGACATGAAGGAGAAGGTCGATCCCTATCTGCGGCCGATCTATGACGCGCTGTACGACACGCTGCCCGCCGAGCAGGTGGAGCGGCGGATCGCGAGCGGGGAGATCGAGATCGCGCCGATCGCCTTCATGCGCGGGCGGACGCTGTCCAACGCCTTCATCGTGCTGGACGAGGCGCAGAATACGACGATCGCGCAGATGAAGATGTTCCTGACCCGCTTCGGCGAGGGGAGCCGGATGGTGATCTGCGGCGACCCGAGGCAGGTGGACTTGCCACAGCCGGGCATATCCGGCCTTGCCGATGCGGTGGCGCGGCTGGAGGGCGTCGAAGGCATATCGGTGGTGCCGTTCGGGATCGGCGACGTCGTGCGCCACCCGGTCGTCGGGCGGATCGTGCAGGCCTATGAGGGGCCGGATGCTTGAGCGGGACGCTGTTTCTCGACTTCGCCCGAAACGAACGGATGATTGAACGATGATTGAAGTTGCGGTCCTTCAGGAAGAAGGCTGGCCGAAGGAAGATTGGGAACTGCTAGCGCAGCGAGCGGTCGTGGCGGCTATCACCCATAGCCCCTATGCCGCCTTTGCCACGGACGAGGCGCTGTATGAGGTCGCGGTCAAGCTGACCAGCGACGAGGAAGTGCACGGCCTCAACCGTGCCTATCGCGACAAGGACAAGCCGACGAACGTCCTGTCATTCCCGATGGTGCAGCATGACCTGCTGGAGGCGACCGGCAACACCGACGATGGCGAGGTGCTGCTGGGTGATATTGTGCTGGCCGAGGGGGTTTGCGCGCAGGAAGCGGCGGAAAAAGGCATCTCCGTCGCCGACCACGCCACGCACCTCATCATTCATGGCACTTTCCATTTGCTGGGATATGATCATATGGAGGACGCCGAGGCGGAAGCGATGGAAGCGTTGGAGACGCAGTCGCTGCTGAGCCTTGGCATTTCCGATCCCTATGGGGATCGCCTGACAGGATAATAGGAAGAACGATGGCTGAAGGCAGTCCGAAGGACGGCAACGGTTCAAAGGAACCGGACAGTAGTAGTCAAGAAGGCGGTTTATGGAGCGGCCTGAAGTCGCTGCTGTTCGGCGAGGAAGAGAGCCCCAGCCTGCGGCGCGAGCTGGAAGAGGCGCTCGACGAATATGATGAGGATGAGCAGGAGGACGGCGCTCCTGCTCCCGCCAAGGGGGACCTGTCCGCGATCGAGCGGCAGATGGTCCGCAATCTCCTGCATTTTTCCGAGCATACGGTCGATGACGTGGCGGTGCCGCGCGCCGACATCATCGCGATCGAGGAACGGGCGAGCTTTACCGAACTGGCGGCATTGTTCGCCGAAGCCGGGCATAGCCGCATCCCGGTCTATCGCGAGACGCTGGATACCATCGTGGGCATGGTCCACATCCGCGACGCCTTCGCCATCCTTGCGGGCAAATCGCCCGTGCCGGACAGCCTGGAGCCGCTGATCCGCCAGCCGCTCTATGTGCCCGAAAGCATGGGCGCGCTGGACCTGCTGGCCGAAATGCGGGCCAAGCGGACCCATCTGGCGATCGTGCTGGACGAATATTCGGGCACCGAAGGGCTGCTGACATTCGAGGATCTGGTCGAGGAAATCGTCGGCGAAGTCGAGGATGAGCATGACGACGCGCCCGAAGCGCTGATGGTGCCGCTGGAAGGCGGGCTGTGGGAGGCCGATGCGCGCGCCGAGTTGGAAGACGTCGCGAAAGAAATCGATCCGCGCCTTGCCGATGTGGAGGAAGATGTCGACACGCTGGGCGGCCTTGCCTTCGTCATTGCAGGCCGGGTGCCGGATGCGGGCGAGATACTCGACCATGAGGAAAGCGGCTGGAAGCTGGAGATTATCGGCAGCGACGGGCGGCGGGTGACGCGGTTGCGTCTGCATCCGCCTGTCGAAAAAGAAGAACAGGAAGTCGAATGAAAGCAGACGCCCGCCGCAATGATCGGGACGCGCGGGCAATGCTGGGGAAATGTTAAGAGCTGATCGTTAGGCTTCTGCTGCCTCAATGCTTTCGGTTGGGAGCAATTTGGTGAGGGTGCGGGTCCGACGAGTGTTGCGCTGCCCCCTCAACCTGCCCTCTCCCCGGAGGGGAGAGGGTTTTCTGGGGGTGGAGCAGCGTTTTGCGGCACGAGCGATTATCGATTTCTACGGGGCGAGCGGTTCTGTCGCCCATTGCGGTGCCGGTGACGGGATTGGAGCGCTGGCTGCTGGCGCTGGTGTGCGCCGTCACATTGGCGTTCGCGATCATCACGCCGCCCTTTCAGGCGCCCGACGAAAATCAGCATTATATGAAGGCGCTGCTGCTGGCGGACGGCCGGGTCATGACGGAGCAGCGGGGGCCGGAAATCGGGGCCGAGTTGCCGCGATCCGCGCTGGAATTGCATGGGGTGGATTTTCCAACCGAGGTCACCGGCAAGGCGCGGCGCTTTGATCCGACGATGGTGGAGCGCGCCTGGAGCGCGGACGCGGGGCGGCCCGGCACTGCCTTTGCTGACTTTCCCAATGTCGCCAACTATGCGCCTACGCTCTATGCGCCTTCTGCCGCTGGATTGATGATCGGTGATGCCGTGGGGTTGCCCCGTATCGGGAGCTTCTATGTGGGGCGGTTGGTCAATGCTGCGGGCGGGCTGATCTTGCTGACCGTGGCGTTTGGCCTGATGCCTTTTGGGCGCGCGGCCCTGCTGGCGACCGCATTGCTGCCGACATTCTGCTATCAAACGGGTTCGCTTTCGCCTGACGCGGTCATCAACGGCATGGGTTTTGCCGGTCTTGCGCTGTCGCTGCGGCTTGCCGCGATGGGAAGCAGTCCGGCCCGAAACGCGGGGCTGATGCTCGCCGCGCCGCTGCTTGCACTGGCGAAGGGTGTTTATCTGCCGCTGATGGCAGCGGGGCTGCAATGGCCGCAGCATCGGCGGGACATGCGGCCATGGCTGCTGATCGGCGCGATGGCCGTTGGAGCGGCGGCGTTCATCCTGTGGATGAAGATGTCGGGCGGCAGCCAGGCGCTCTATCATATCGTGTCGCGCAAGACCGGTGAGGATGTCATGACCGCGCCGCTTGCCGCGCAGCTTGGCGTCATCCTGGCCGACCCGGCCGCCTATGTTCGTGCGCTAGGGTCCAGCATCGTTGAACGGTCGCCGGTATATGCGTTGCAGATCGCAGGGCGGTTCGGGTGGAACGCGATTCTGCTGCCGCTGCTCGCTTACCCGGTGGCGGCTGTCATGTTGGCGGCGGCGGTGGCGAGCGGATCAGGCGTGCGGGTCAGCTTTGGTCAAAGGCTGTGGTGGCTCGCCGTGGTAGCCGGCACCGGCCTGCTGATCGAAACGGCCATGTATCTGACGGGAACGCCGCTGGGGGCGGATTATGTGCAAGGGACGCAGGGCCGCTATTTCCTGCCGTTGCTGCCCTTGGCATTGTTGGCCCTGATGCCGGAAACGGGGTTACGCGGGGCTCGCGGCGTTTTTGCCGGATCGGCGCTGCTGTTGCTGATGATCGCGCTCGCCAGCGCTTATGACAGCTTCTGGGTGCACGGCTTCGTTACGGCGGACGGGATGCCGCCGCATGAACGGCTAAGCGACGCGCTGCTCCTGCCCTCGCCCCGCTGGTAGCCAGTGGCGCCAGAGGCATAGCCAGCCCAGGCCTTCTACCCAACCGGCAAGGACATCGCTCGGCCAGTGTACGCCGAGCCAGACGCGGCTGGTGCCGATGAGGGCGATGATGAGCGCGGCGGCGAGATAGGGTAAGGCGTAAAGCCCCTTACCCCGACCCTTGGGTTCCGTTCGGGCTGAGTCCTTCGACAAGCTCAGGGCGAGCGGGGTTGGGTGGCTATGACGGGTGAGCGCATGATGCATCAGCATGGCAAGCGCGCCGAACAGGATCATGGTGCCGGCGGAATGGCCGCTGGGAAAACTGTAGCTGTGCACGATGTCGATGTGCGGCAGCAGATCGGGGCGCGGCGCGGCGAAAATCTGCTTGAGGCCGGTGTTGAGCAAGGTGCCACCGACTACGACCAGCGCGAGCCATTGGGCGGCGTGGCGCTGCCGCCGGTAGAGCAAGCCTGAAGCCACCGCCGCCATGATGAAAAGGCGTCCTATCGTATCGCCGACAGCGGACGCTGCGACCATGACCGTGGTGATCCATGGGGCAGCGGCCCTGCCCGCTCCCGCCGCCTTCATCGCAGCGATGTTGAGCGGATCGAACCAGCCGGACCGCTGAAGCAGCGCGATGGCCAGCACGCCGAGAAGCGCGAGGACGAATATCCCCGCGCCTCTTCGCCATGAGCGGCGATCAGATATGGAGCGCGCGCCCATAAGCGGCGAGCACGCTTTCGTGCATCGATTCCGAGATGGTCGGATGCGGGAAGACGGTGTGCATCAGTTCCGCTTCGGTCGTTTCCATAGTCTTGCCGATGGTGAAGCCCTGGATCATCTCCGTGACTTCAGCGCCGACCATGTGCGCGCCCAGAAGTTCGCCGGTCTTTGCGTCGAACACGGTCTTGGTGAAGCCTTCCGCTTCGCCGAGCGCGATCGCCTTGCCATTGCCGATGAAGGGGAACATGCCGACCTTCACCTCATAGCCTGCTTCCTTGGCCTTGGCTTCGGTGAGGCCGACTGAGGCGATCTGCGGGTGGCAATAGGTGCAGCCCGGAATGTTGCGCGGGTCCATGGCGTGGGGATGCTTGCCCGCGATCGCTTCGGCCGCGATGACGCCTTCGTGGCTGGCCTTGTGCGCGAGCCATGGCGGGGCGGTGATGTCGCCGATCGCCCAGAGGCCGTCGATATTGGTGCGGCACATCTCGTCGGTCTTCAGGAAACCGCGATCGTCCATCGCGACGCCCAGTTCCTTCAGGCCGATATTTTCGGTGTTGGGGACGATGCCGATGGCGACGATCATGTGGCTGAACTCGGCGGCGCTTTCCTTGCCCGCCTTGTCCTTCAGCTTCGCCTTGATGCCGTTGGCGCCGACCTGAATATCGCTGACGCCAGCGCCGGTCAGGATGGTCATGCCCTGCTTCTTCAGCGCCTTTTCGAGGAAGGCGGAGACGTCCGCATCCTCTACCGGCACGACGCGATCCATCATTTCGACGACGGTGACGTCAGCGCCCATGTCGTTGTAGAAGCTCGCAAATTCGATGCCGATCGCGCCGGAGCCGATGACGAGCAGCTTTGTCGGCATTTCCGGCGGGGTCATGGCGTGGCGGTAGGTCCAGACGCGCTTGCCGTCGGCGGCAGCGCCCGGCAGGTCGCGGGCGCGGGCGCCGGTGGCCAGGATGATGTTCTTCGCGGTCAATTCTTCGGTCTTGCCGTCCTTGGTGACGGAGAGCTTGCCTTTGCCGGTCAGCTTGCCGTCGCCCATGTGGACGGCGATCTTGTTCTTCTTCATCAGGTGCGTGACACCCTGATTGAGTTGCTTGGCGACGCCGCGCGAGCGTTTGACAACGGCGGCGATGTCCGCGCTGATCTTTTCGGCGGCGAGGCCATAGTCCCCGGCATGCTGCATATAGTGGAAGATTTCCGCCGAGCGCAGCAGCGCCTTGGTCGGGATACAGCCCCAGTTGAGGCAGATGCCGCCGAGATTTTCACGCTCGACAATGGCGGTCTTGAGGCCCAGTTGGGCCGCGCGGATCGCGGCCACATAGCCGCCGGGGCCGGAGCCCAGAACGATCAGATCGTAATTCTCAGCCATTATCCTGGTCTCTCTTCTTATGCCGCGGTCATGGGCGGCACGGTGCGGGGCTGGCGATCCTCACCGATCGCCACGAAGGTGAAGGTGGCGCGGGTCACGCGATAGGATCGGTCGTCATGACGAGTGCGCCGCCAGGCCTCAACGTCGATCTTCATCGATGTGCGGCCGACCGAGACGAGCTTTGCGAAGACCGACACTTCGTCGCCAACGACGACCGGGCGGAGGAAGGTCATGCCTTCGACGGCGATGGTCACGGCGCGGCCCTTGCTGTGGCGCGCGGCGACGGAGCCCGCCGCCGAGTCCATCAGACTCATCAGCCAGCCCCCGAAAATATCCCCATAGGGATTGGTGTCGGCGGGCATGGCGATGACGCGGACGGCGGGGCTTTCCTCCGGCGGCAGCTCGTCGGCGGCGCGCATCAGGCGAGCATGCCGATCGGGTTTTCGACCAGTTCGCGGAAGACCTGCATCAGGCGGGCACCGTCAGCGCCGTCGATGGCGCGGTGATCGAAGCTGCCGGTGGCGGACATGACGGTCGCGATCTGAAGCGAGTCATCGACGACGAAGGGCCGCTTTTCGCCCGCGCCGATCGCCATGATCATGGCCTGGGGCGGGTTGATGACGGCTTCGAACTGCTTGATACCGAACATGCCCATGTTGGAAAGCGACGCGGTGCCGCCCTGATATTCTTCCGGCTTGAGCTTGCCGTCCTTCGCGCGGGCGGCAAGGTCCTTCATGGCGGTGGAAATGGCGGCGACGCCCTTGCTGTCAGCGCCGGTCACGATCGGAGTGATGAGGCCGCCGGGGATGGATACGGCCACGCTGATGTCGGCGCGGCTGAATTGCAGCATCTGGTCGCCCGCGAACTGCACGTTGCATTCGGGCACCTGGATGAGGGCGACGCCCAGCGCCTTTATGAGGAGGTCGTTGACGGACAGCTTGACGTTGCGGCTGGCGAGACCGGCGTTGAGTTCGGCGCGCAGCTTCAACAGCTTGTCGAGCTGAACGTCGACGGTGAGATAGATGTGCGGCACCTGCTGCTTGGACTCGGTCAGGCGGCGGGCGATCGTCTTGCGCATGCCGCTCAATTTGATGACTTCGTGCGGGATGCCGAAGTCCTGCGCGGCATGGGTCGCGGCAGGCGCGGGGGCCGGGGCGGCGGCGGCGAGCGTTGGGGCGGCG
>NZ_OBMU01000001.1:1594262-1615309 GCF_900218065.1 Novosphingobium sp. Chol11
CAGGCGCGGGGGCCGGGGCGGCGGCGGCGAGCGTTGGGGCGGCGGCGGGGGCCTTGGCCGAAGCGCCTTCCAGATCGGCTTTCACGATGCGGCCATTGGGGCCGGAGCCGGAGAGGCTAGCGAGGTCGATGCCCTTTTCCTCCGCTATGCGGCGCGCGAGCGGGCTGGCTTTTACGCGGTCGCCAGATTGGGCGGGTGCGGCCTCTGCCTTGGGTGCGGGAGCGTCTGCCTTCGGGGCGGGTGCTTCCGCTTTGGCGGGGACTGGGTCGGCCTTCGGCGCTGCCTTGGGTGCGGGCGCGGAGTCTCCTTCTGCTGCTTGCGCGAGGTCTTCACCTTCTTCGGCGATGATGGCGATGACGGTGCCGACCTTCACGCCTTCGGAGCCTTCGGAGACGAGGATCTTGGCGATCTTGCCCTCGTCCACGGCTTCGAATTCCATGGTGGCCTTGTCCGTCTCGATCTCAGCGAGCAGATCACCCGACGAAACGGTATCGCCTTCCTTCACCAGCCATTTAGCCAACGTCCCCTCTTCCATCGTGGGAGACAAGGCGGGCATCTGGATTTTCTTGCTCATGCGTGAAGGCCTCTCTTCTTTTCCCGGCCGAGCGGGTAAGCGTTGGATGCCGTTTTGACCCTTTGGGCGGGAGGGTCAAGGGCGCGCCTTGCGCCTTTGGCGATAATCCGCCACATTTCACCAGACTGGTTCACAATTTACCAGATGGGTTCGAACAATGGGGCGGCGAAGGCGTTGGCTGCCATTTTGGCGTGGGGTGCGACAGCGATGCGGACTTATCTGGTTGTAGTGGACGAATCGCCGGAGGCAGAGACGGCGCTGCGGTTCGCGGCCCGGCGCGCGGCGAAGACGGCGGGGTCTATCCGCATTCTTGCGCTCGTACCGCCCGCCGAGTTCGTGCAGTGGGGCGGCGTTCAGGCGACGATGGAGGATGAGGCGCGGCAGCGCGCCGAAGCGCTCGTCACCAGCGCGGCGGGCACGCTGACGGAGGAGTCCGGCATCCGTCCGAGCATTACGGTGCGGCAGGGTGACGCGGTGGCGGTGGTGCGCGAAACGCTGGACGAGATGCCTGATGTTGCGGCGCTGGTGCTGGGGGCGGCGGCGAGCGGGCATCCCGGTGCACTGGTGTCGCACTTTGCGGGCGCGGATGCGGGCAAGCTGCCCTGCCCGATCATGGTCATTCCGGGCGGGTTAAGCGCGGAGGCGATCGATCGGTTGAGTTGAGGGGCGGTGGTGGTTGATCCAGGAGGGCTGCCGGGTTTACCGATCGAGCTCTGGCCTGTGAGGCATGATAGATCCTGAAACAAGTTCAGGATGACGAGTTGGAGGACGGAAGCGACGGCTTATCGCTTATGCCGTCCCCGCTTTGAGCCGATGTGGCGGATGTTTGCGGGGCGGCCGCGTTTGGCTCCGGGGCGTACGCGGTCCTTCTTGAAGCTTGGCCGCTGCGGCGGGGCGTCGGGTAGTTCGAAGCGCAGGGAGCCGTTGATAGGATCGGCCTCTGCCAGGCGCAGTTGGAGATGCTGGCCGACGGTGTAGCGGTCGCCGCTTTCCACGCCTTCCAGGGCGCGGCCCGCTTCATCGAAGAAGAAGCGCTCGGCGCCCATGGTGGAGACCGGGACGAGGCCATCGCCGCCGAGCCCTGCGACCGTCGCGAAGAAGCCGAAATTCTGGACGCCGGTAATCCGCGCATCGACCAGTTCGCCGACATGGGCGGCGAGATAGGCGGCGACATAGCGGTCGACCGTCTCCCGCTCCGCCTCCATCGCGCGGCGTTCATGCTGGCTGATCATCTCGCCAACGCGCGCCATATTGTCATAGTCATCGGCGCTGAGCGAAGTCCGATCGGGCAGCACGCCGCCCTTCGACGCGGGCAATTCGAGCTTGTAGGCACCGACCAGCGCGCGGTGGACCAGCAGATCCGCGTAACGGCGGATGGGCGATGTGAAATGCGCGTAGGAACCGAGCGCGAGGCCGAAATGCCCCATGTTGGCGGGGCTATAATAGGCCTGGGTCTGGCTGCGCAGGATCTGCTCCATGATCTGCGGCTTTTCCTCCGCTTCGCCGATCCGGTCGATCAGGCGATTGAAGGTCGAAGGCTTGATAACCTGCCCCAGCGCGAAGTCGACGTCGAAGGTTGCAAGATATTCCTTCAGCGCGACCAGCTTTTCCCGGCTCGGCGGTTCGTGGACGCGGTACATGACCGGCGCCTTCTTGCCTTCGAGCGCCTTGGCGGCGGCGACATTGGCGGCGATCATATAATCTTCGATCAGCATATGCGCGTCGAGGCGTTCGCGGACGGCGACGCTGACGATCTTGCCATTTTCGTCGAGGACGACCCGGCGTTCCGGGAGATCCAGGGCGAGAGGGTCTCGCTTGTCGCGGGCCTTGCGGAGGAGTTTCCAGCAGGCCCAGAGGGGTTTGAGGGCGGTTTCGAGGAGGTCGAGTTGGTTCGGCGGGGTTTCGCCTTGCCCACCCCCGGCCCCTCCCGCCTGCGGGAGGGGAGATGTGCCGTCGATTGCCGCCTGGGCGTCTTCATAGGCGAGGACGGCGGCGACGCGGATGATGGCGCGGGTGAAGCGCCAGTTGGTGACTTTGCCGGAGGCGTCGACGGTAAGGTGGCAGGCCATCGCGGCGCGGTCGTGCCCGGCGCGGAGCGAGCACATGTCCGATGAAAGCTGGTGCGGCAGCATGGGGACGACGAGGTCAGGGAAATAGACGCTGTTGCCGCGCTTGCGTGCTTCCTTGTCGAGGGCGCTGCCGGGTCGGACATAATAGCTGACATCGGCGATGGCGACGATGGCGTGATAGCCGCCGGGGTTGGCGGGGTCTTCATCTGGCGTGGCCCAGACGGCATCGTCATGGTCGCGCGCATCGACGGGATCGATCGCGACGACGGGCAGGTGGCGCAGGTCCTCGCGCTTGTCCTCATTAAGGGCGATGCCGGATGCCGCCACCGCCTCATCCTCCACCTGTTCGGGGAAGACGTGCGGGATGCCATGTTTGTGGATCGCGATGAGGCTGAAGCTGCGGGGGGCGAAGGGATCGCCCAAAATGTCGGTCACGCGCGCGCTGATGCGTGGCGGGCGGCCCACGGGCTCGGCCAGCACGAGGTCGCCGGGTTGAGCATTGCCCGCGTCGCTGATCGGTGTGTCCTTGCGGATGCGCTTGTCGACGGGACGGAGCCAGAGCTTGCCGCCCTCACCCGCTTCGACCACGCCCAGCAGTTCCTCGCTCGCCTTGGCGAGTTTCTTCATCGGGTGGGCGACCCAGCCGCGCCCCGCCTCTTCCGTGCGAGCTAGGATGCGGTCACCGATGGTCAGTGCGCCCCTTTTGCCGCGTTCCAGCACGCGCAGGCGAGGCGCGGGCTGGCCCTCGGCTTCCCACCGTTCCGGCGTGGCGATGAGGGTGGTGTCGTCGACATCGACGATGCGCAGCACGGTGACCTTCGGCACGCCGCCCATCTTGTGGAAGGCGCGGGCCGGGCCGATGTCCAGCAGACCTTCGTCGGCCATGTCCTTCAGCAGCGCCTTAAGAGCGATCTTTTCCTGACCCTTGAGGCCGAACGCCTTTGCGATCTCCCTCTTGCCTGCGGGCTGATCGGAGGAGGTGATGAACTCCATCACCTGATCGCGGGTGGGGAAGCCGGCGGGCCGGACTTTGGCGGGTTTTTTCTGCTTTTGGGTCGATGCCATGGTTTAGCTATAGGGATGGGTTGGACCGCATGCCAGATGGCGGGGTAAATTTGGGTGCTGCGTGAGGTCGCTTCTGGTGAGGCGGACGGATCAAGGGGCGTGCCCTTGAGTTACACGGGAGTCACGCCCTGCCCACCCCCGGCCCCTCCCGCTGACGGGAGGGGAGAGGACGGGTGCCGTTATTCGACCAGCTTGCGGGCACGGTCGCGCCAGACTTCGGCCAGGACGGGCATGTTTGCCAGCGCACGGACCGCGTCAGGTTCGACCTTGTGCCGCCCGCCGATGAGCAGGCGAAAGACGCGCGCGATCGGCCAGTCGGGAAATGGGCGGTCGAGTAGTTCCATGCGCCCTTTCGCTTCCGCCTCCCCTTCCCGCAGGACGCGGAAATAGAGGCCTGCGCGGCCTGTCTTTACGATGCTGGCAAGCACGTCGCGCGTGCCGAAGCGGTGATCTAGCTTCCAGCATGGTTGACGTCCATGGCTCACCTCCACCAGCGCGCTGCCGAGCGAGAAGCGGTCGCCGAGACAGATCTCCTCCTCCGTCATGCCCAAGGAAGCGATGTTTTCACCAAAGGCACCGGGCGCCTGAAGCAGCGGGTGATCAGGCTTGCGTTCGCGCCACCAGTCATAATGGTCCTGCGGGTAGAGGTGGATCGCCTTGTCCCAGCCGCCATGATGGATGGGGTCGGCTACCGCGTCGCCCTCCAGCCCCTGCCATCTTACGCGGACGACGCCGTCCACCGGCCGCTTTGCGATGGCGCTATAATCGCCGTCGCGAAAGGGCATGGGCGTGCCGGTCAGCAATGCGGCGATGGTCAGATGTTCAGCCATGCCGCCCCTATGGCAGTGGCGCGAAGCCTTGGCGAGAGGGCCTCAGGCGCGGCTGAGTTCCGATGCGAGCTTCAACACCTCGCTGCCGCTATCGGTCTGGACCAGATAAGCGGGGTTCCGTGCCGACCCGTTGCGGCGGATCAACGCGCCTTCGATCATCTTTTCCACCTGGGCGTCGAAGCGCTCCGCGACACGGCCACGGCCCACGCCTTGGCCCCAGTTCCATTTGACCCGCATGCCTTTGCGGAAGCCTTCGACCATTCTCAACCCTCTCCTGCCGCACGCGCATGGCGGCGTTTCATGAAATCGCGATGACAAAAATCCCGGCTGCGGGCGGGGTTCCCTTGGGTTTTTCGTTCGCCTGGGTTAAGGGGCGGCAGATGGACGTCACTGGCCTTCGCGTTGCGCTATTCAGCGGCAATTACAATTATGTGCGCGATGGCGCGAACCAGGCGCTCAACCGCTTCGTGGGCTATTTGCTGCGTCAGGGCGCGGCGGTGCGCGTCTATTCGCCCACGATCGCGACACCCGCGTTCGAGCCGACCGGCGATCTGGTGAGCGCTCCGTCCCTGGCGATACCGGGGCGGAAGGAATATCGCGTCCCCTATCGCATGTGCGGGCGCGTCAGGCGCGACCTGAAGCGGTTCCAGCCCAACCTGGTCCATGTGTCGAGCCCAGACCCGTTGGGACATCGCGCGGTCACATGGGCGCGGGGCAGCGGGCTCCCGGCGGTGGCTTCGGTCCATACTAGGTTCGAGACTTATCCCCGCTACTACGGGCTGGCATTTCTGGAGCCCGTGATCGAATCGATGCTGCGGCGCTTTTACCGACGTTGCGATGCGATCGTCGCGCCTTCGGAGTCCATGGCGCAACTGCTGCGCGAACAGCGGATGAGCTATGATGTGGGCATCTGGACGCGCGGGATCGACCGGGAGATCTTCAACCCGGGGCGCCGCGACATGGATTGGCGGCGGTCGCTCGGGATAGAGGATGATGAGCCGGTGATCGGCTTCATCGGCCGGCTGGTGATGGAAAAGGGCCTGGACGTCTTTTCCGACGCGATCGACCAGTTGAAGATGCGCCATGTCCGGCACAAGGTGCTGATCATCGGCGAAGGCCCCGCGCGGGAGTGGTTCCAGAACCGGTTGCCGGATGCGGTCTTCACGGGATTTCAGAAGGGCGACGAGTTGGGCCGTGCCGTCGCCAGCATGGACATGCTGTTCAATCCCTCGATCACCGAGACGTTTGGGAATGTGACGCTGGAGGCGATGGCCTGCGCCCTCCCCACCGTGGCGGCGCGGGCGACGGGAAGCGAGAGCCTTGTCACCGAAGGCGTGACCGGGCGCCTGATCCGTCCGGGAGCGATCGGGGCTTTTGCGGATGCGCTGACGAGCTACTGCACTGATCCCGCCGCGCGAGCCGCTGCGGGAGCAGCCGCCATGGGGGAAGCGGAGCGATATGGATGGGATCAGGTGAACCAGGCGCTGGTCGACACCTATCTCCGTGTGATCCGCCAGCGGGCGCAGGGCGCGCGGCTGCGCTCCAGCCCGGTTCCTTAAAGCGCCCGCCTTCCCTATATCGGGACGATGGCCGATCTTTTTGCTTCCGATGCCGTGAACATGCCCGGTGATGCCGGGGAGAATGCGCCGCTGGCCGACCGGCTGCGGCCACGGACCCTGGCCGATGTCGTTGGGCAAGAGCATCTGACCGGGGCGGAGGGCGCGATCGGCCGGATGGTGGCGGCGGGGCGGCTTTCCTCCATCATCCTGTGGGGGCCTCCGGGAACAGGCAAGACGACGATCGCGCGGCTGCTGGCCGATGCGTTGGATATGCGGTTCGAGCCCATCTCGGCAGTTTTTTCCGGGGTGGCCGACCTCAAGAAGGTCTTCGCCGCGGCCAAGGAGCATGCCCGGCGTGGGGACAAGACGCTGCTGTTCGTGGACGAGATCCACCGGTTCAACCGGGCGCAGCAGGACAGCTTCCTACCCTTTGTCGAGGATGGGACGGTGACGCTGGTCGGTGCGACCACGGAAAATCCCAGTTTCGAGCTGAACGCGGCGCTGCTTTCCCGGGCGCAGGTGCTGATCCTGCACCGGCTGGATGCGTCGGCGCTGGAGCTGTTGCTGGAGCGGGCGGAGGCAATCACGCAGCGGCCCTTGCCACTCACCCCGGCTGCACGGGACGCCTTGCTGGCGAGCGCGGATGGCGATGGGCGTTTCCTGCTCAATCAGGTCGAGACGCTCTATTCGATCGATATCGGCGAGCCACTCGATCCGGCGGGGCTGTCGGCGCTGCTGCACCGACGGATGGCGGTCTATGACAAGGATCGGGAGGGGCATTACAACCTCATTTCGGCGTTGCATAAGTCGCTGCGCGGATCCGACCCGCAGGCAGCGCTCTATTATCTGGCGCGGATGCTGACGGCAGGGGAGCAGCCGCTCTATGTGCTGCGTCGGCTGGTGCGGTTTGCGAGCGAGGATATCGGCCTTGCCGACCCGCAGGCGCTCGTTCAGTGCCTGGCCGCCAAGGAGAGTTACGATTTCCTGGGAAGCCCGGAGGGGGAACTGGCGATCGTGCAGGCGTGCCTATATTGCGCGACGGCGCCCAAGTCGAACGCGGCCTATGCTGCGATGAAGACGGCGTGGAAGTCGGCGCGGGATACAGGGTCGTTGATGCCGCCCAAGAACATCCTCAACGCCCCTACCCGGCTGATGAAGACCATCGGCTATGGCAAGGGCTATCAATATGATCATGACGATGCGGAGGGTTTTTCGGGCGACAATTACTGGCCCGAGGAGATGGAGCCGCAGACCTTCTTCGCGCCGACCGATCGTGGGTTCGAAGCGCGGATAGCCGAGCGCATGGCCTATTGGGACCGGCTGCGGGCCGAGCGCGGCGGCGATTAAGGAAGCGGTTGCATCCATGACTCCGCGTTTTGCCCGTTATGCCGCGATCGATTGGTCGGGCGCGAAGGGCGTGCGGCACAAGGGGATAGCGGTTGCGCTGTGCGAGCGTGGAGACGCCGTGCCCCGGCTCGTCCATCCGGACGGTGGAGGCTTCTGGTCACGTTCGGCGGTGGCGGAATGGCTGATCGATGCCGCTGCGCAGGCGCCGACGCTGTTCGGGTTCGATTTCAGCTTCGCGCCGCCCTTCGTGGCGCGGGAAGCTTATCTGCCGGGCGACAATGTGCCGGTGACGGGGCCTGACTTCTGGGCCTATGTGGACAGCGTCTGCGATGACCCCGATCTGGGCGCGGCGAGCCTGCTGCACGTCACCCACCGCCGCCATTTCTACTTCGGCAAGGCGGATGGGCCGAAGGCCGACTTCATGCACAACCGGGTGTGCGAAGCCCATTATAATGCGGGCGGCGGGGGGAAGCCGTCCACCGTCTATGACGCGATCGGCGCGGCGCAGGTCGCCAAGGCGAGCTTTGCGGGAATGCGCCTGCTCCATCATGTGCGGGATCATGTTCCGGTCTGGCCGTTCGATCCGGCACCTAGCAGTGGGTCATTGGTGGTGGAAATCTACACCAGCATCGCAGCGCGCGCGGCAGGGCGGCCCAAGGGGCGGACGAAAATGCGAGATCTCGCCGCACTCGACGATGCGCTCTGCGCGTTGGGCTCCGCGCCCTATGAAGGATTGCCGCCGGATGATCATGGCGCCGACGCGATCGTGACCGCCGCGTGGATGCGCAACGTCGCGCCACGACCGAGCCTATGGGCGCCACCTGCGCTCAATCCGCATATTGCCGCAACGGAGGGCTGGACGTTCGGTATCATCTGATAGTAAGGCGCTTCACCGTCCGATGGACGCGCCGGCTTAGCTCAGTTGGTAGAGCACCTGATTTGTAATCAGGGGGTCAGGGGTTCGAGCCCTCTAGCCGGCACCATCTCTCTCGTGGCGCGCGCCTTCTTCAGATCGCCGGACGCGTTGTCCTAATTGCCCAGTTTCGGCCGCGTGACTTCCACCGTCTTTATGCCGGTGTCGAGCGAACCAGTTCTGGGCTGAGCGTCAGGGCCGCCTTTTATGCCCGTGTCCCTGGGCGCGCCGCCGCCGCCGCCGCCACTGGATGCGGCGATCGCTTCGGAACTCAGCGAAGTAGACAAGAGGATGGTCATCGCGGGCGGCACCGTTGCCGCGAACCTGCCGCAAGTCTTTAGGAAATTGCGCCTGTCTTCGGTTGCCGGCGAATTCAACTGATCGTCCATGATGCCATCCTTCTCTATTCGGATCGTAGATTAACAGGTGAAGCATCCGGAAGATTTGGCAAAAAAGAGCTATCGACTTTAGTATAGGGCCAAAGAAAAAGGCAAACCAAACGCAAAATGGGGGCCGGCATCTCTGCCGGTCCCCACTTCCGTCGTGTCCCGGATCCGCTTCCCGTTCAGGATGCGATCATCGGACTCGGCGCGCGATGCTTTCGTCAGAAAGGCTTGGCATCGTGTTTGCTCCGGCTTTCCGGCTATGAGGCCATGTTCCGCAGCGTGCCTTCAAACTACAATATCCGACGTCCGCTTTCGCGCGTGCATGATATCGCCTTTGAAGACCATCAGTTTCCGTTCGAACCGGGTGGTCCCAACGTCAGCCTGATGTGATCGAAACTTCGCTCAAATCCTTGATATCATCGCCGATTTGATGATCCGGATTTCTCCGTTTCGTCGTCCGTTTCGATAGGAGGATGGTCTCACCAAAAGCGAGTCGCTCAAAGCGGAATCTGGCATGCTGGTGACAGACTCCGCCTAAAGCTGTGGATAATTGTGGATAATTTTTCGCCTGTCGCTTTTAGCGCCCTTTCCACACGCCGGGACGCTTTTCAACGAAGGCATTCATGCCTTCGACGCGATCCTCGGTTGCGGTCAGAAGCTGGAACAAACGCCGCTCGGTCGTCAGCCCCTGCCCCAACATGGTTTCGAAGGCGAGATCCACCATTTCCTTGTTCACCATCGCAGCCATGGGCGGCATGGCGGCGATGGCTGCAGCGGTCTTCAACGCATCGTCCAGCAGTTCAGCCGCCGGTACGATCCGCGAGACAAGGCCGGAACGTTCGGCTTCTTCCGCCCCCATCATACGGCCCGTCAGACACATTTCCATGGCCTTGGCCTTGCCAACGGCCTTGGTCAGGCGCTGCGATCCACCCATGCCGGGCGCAACGCCGAGCTTGATTTCCGGCTGCCCGAACTTGGCCGTGTCGGCGGCGATGATGAAGTCCGCCATCATGGCGAGCTCGCAACCACCCCCAAGCGCAAAGCCTGCGACAGCCGCGATCCAGGGCTTCCGGGTGGCGACAAGATTTCTCTGCCAGCCGGAGAAGAAGTCCTCCAGGAAGAAGTCGGCAGCGGCCTTGCTGGCCATTTCCTTGATGTCAGCGCCTGCCGCGAACGCCTTTTCGCTGCCGGTCAGCACCAGGCATAATTGCGATGGGTCGGCATCATAAGCGGCAAAGGCGGCGCTGAGGTCAGCCAGCACCTGGGTATTGAGGGCGTTCAGCGCCTGTGGCCGGTTCAGCGTGACCAGCGTGACGGCATCGCGCTGTTCGATCAGGATCGTTTCGAAGCTCATCGTCATCTTCCTTCAAATCTGCGGTGCGGCAGGCGCAAGCGAGGCCTCCGGTCACCGTCCCATATGCATGAAATCGCGGTCGTAACTGCGCATATGCGCGCCGCCGTCGACATAGAGCGTCTGCCCGGTGACGGCGCTCGCTTGCGCGAGATAGAGCACAGCTTCCGCAATCTGCTCCGCCAAGGGCAGGCGCCCGAGGGGCATTGCCGATTGCAGCCTTTCCATCTGCGCCTCGTCATAATCGGGCGTTGCGATGGTGAGGCCGGGCGCGACTGCGTTAACCCGGATGTTCGGCGCAAGGCTGGAGGCGGACAGGCGGGTGAGTCCGGCCAGTGCCGACTTCGACAAAGTATAGGCCAACTGGTCGGCATGCGGATGATCTATCCGCTGATCGAGAATATTGATGATGCACCGATCCGCTACCCCGGCAGGGATCGTCGCGAACGCCTTCGTCAGCAGGGCGGGCGCGGCGCAGTTTACGGCATAATGCCGCATAAGGTCTTCGGCGGACACATTGTCGAGCCGGTCCTGGCCGAAGATCGCGGCGCTGTTCACCAATATGTCGGGCGGTCGGCCGAACCTCTCCGCGACCTTGGCGACCAATTCCTCCGCACTTTCGGGATCGGCGAAGTCGGCCGTGAAGCCGTCCCATTCCGTGCCGTTCTCGTCGAGCGTCAAGGCGAGAGCGGAATCCAGCCGAGTGTCGTGGCTGCCGTGAATTGCGAGCGAATAGCCCGCGCGGGCGAACCCGGCGGCAATGACACCTCCAAGCCGTCGGTGACCGCCCGTGATGAGCGCCAGGCGCTTGTTCGCCAGCGGCAGCGGGCCCTCGCTCCGCTCTCGCGCGCCGCCTATAGGCCGGTAGGCAGGTGCGTCTTCCCCGTTCACGATTCGATGAGCTTCAGCACTTCCTCGCGACTTTTTTCATCGTCGCGAAACACGCCGAGCATGCGGCTGGTCTTCATCAGGACGTTGGGCGTGCGGACACCCCGACCCGTCATGCAACCGTGCGTCGCTTCGATCACCACGGCCACGCCCTGGGGCTTCAGATGTTCCCAGATGCAGTTGGCGACTTCGGCGGTCAGCCGTTCCTGGACCTGAAGCCGGTTGGCGAAGGCGTGCAGCACGCGAGCGAGTTTCGAGATGCCGACAACATATTTGCCTGGCAAATAGGCGATGTGCCCGCGCCCGATGATCGGCGCCATATGATGTTCGCAGTGCGACTGGAACGGGATGTCCTTGAGCAGCACGATATCATCATAGCCGCCCACTTCATGGAAGATGCGCGAGAGGTGATAGGCCGGATCGTCGCCATAGCCGCGGCAATATTCCCGCCATGCGCGCGCGACGCGTTGGGGCGTTTCAAGCAAGCCTTCGCGGTCGGGATTGTCGCCAGACCAACGGATCAACGTGCGGATGGCGTCCGCCACATTCGCGGGCACAGCTTCCTTGATCGCTTCGCCTACGGCCTCGGCATCGGGATCATAGTCCATGGATGGCACTACTCCTCTTTATCTTTGTTCAGGGCGCATATGACCGCTCTGTCAGCGGAATGCCAGCCCTTTACCTATGCTATGGACAGGGGTGGTGCCGGGTGGCACATCAACGCCCAACATATAAAGCCGATCCGAAAAGCATGGCTGTCCCGTCGCTCGCCCACTCCCCATATCCTTCCGCCCGGGATTAAAGCGTGCGGACTGAACAGATCGCCGCCGTGCTGCTGGCCGCTGGCACATCATCCCGTTTTGGGGAGGATGACAAGTTGATCGCTGACCTCAATGGCAAGCCGGTGATCGCTCATACGCTTGAGGCCGTGGCATCGCTCGCTTTTGGCGAACTGGTGGCGGTGACGCGGCCGATCGCCGATGCTCCCGACATTCATCGAAGGCTGGAGCGGCGCGGCTACAGCATATTGGTCAATGATCGGCCGGAAGAAGGGCTGGCGAGCAGCATCGTCCGAGCAGTCCTCCACGTCATGCCGATAAAACGGTGCAGGGGCATTCTGATCTGCCTGGGCGACATGCCGTTTGTGCCGCAGTCGCATTATAATCGCATATGCCTGGCGGCCGAAGATGTGCGTTCTGTCGTGGCGAGTACGGACGACTTCTCTTCATCCCCGCCTGCATTCATCGGGCGGAAGCACTTTCCTGAACTGCTGACATTGCGCGGTGATCAGGGCGCACGGGCGCTGCTGAGCCGGGGCGTTCAGGTGGAGGCGATGGGCAGTTCGCTGATCGATATCGATACGCCGGAAGATCTGGCGGGGAATTAGCTCGACCGGGTGGGATCGGTCATGGGATCGTCCATTTCCCGCACATCGGGCATGCGGCTTATCGGCAGCGACCCCGTCTGCCTTTCCAGCATGCGATGGACGACCGGCGGATGGGGGCCGCTGTGCAGCGCGGCGAGTGTGTCGAAATTCACCGTGTCAGCGATGGTGCGCCGCCTGTTGTGGCGGACATAGTCGAGCCAGGTGGAGACATGGTAGCGCTCGATCCATAGCTCAGGGTCGGCGAGGTCGCGCATCAGGGACCAGCCATGCGCGCCGTCACGACGGCGGATGCGGCGCCGCTCGCTCATTGCGGCGAGGAAAGGCACGACCGAGCCCGCAGGGATGCGGTATTCGATGGTGATGACGACGGGTCCGCTACGGGGTTCGATCGGCACAGCCGTTTGGGGCTCCTGCCAACGGTCTAGGAGGTCTAGATTTTCATCTCCCGTCTGGGGCAGCGGGCGGAAAAGGCCTATCATCGCTGCTGCCAATTGCACGCCGGCGGCTACGTGGAGCGACGTCACGACGCCCATATGCTCCGCCAGCCAGCCGAACAGCCATGCGCCGAGCGCCATGCCACCAAACGCCATCATCTGATATAGGGCGACCGCGCGGGCCAGCACCCAGCGGGGGGCGGACATCTGGACCGAGACATTGAAGGTCGACAGCGCGATGACCCAGCCTGCGCCGCAGAGCAGCAAGCCGATGATCGCGACGACAAGCCAGCCTGTGGACGCCGTGATCGCCGTACCAAGGGCAAGCGCAAGCGCGGCGGAGCGAACGATGGTCTCGATGGGGAAGCGGCGGCGGAGCCTGCCTGACGACAGCGCGCCGAGGACCGCGCCGATGCCGAACGCCCCGCTCAAGATACCGAAGGTCAACGCGCTGCCCTTCAATATGTCGCGCGCGACCAGCGGCATGAGCGCGGAGACGGCGCTTGCGCCGATGCCGAAGGCGGCGCCGCGAATGAGCACGAGCTGGATCTTCGGCGACATGGTGACATAGCGGACCCCTGCCCTCATGGCGTGACCGAGGCGTTCGCGCGGCAGGAGCTTGGGCACGCGCTCCGGCTGCCAACGCAGCAGGACGAGGGAGAGGCCGATATAGCTGAGCGCATTGGTGAGGAAGGCGGCGGCGGCTCCGGCGGCGGCGACGATGATGCCGCCAAGCGCCGGGCCGACACTGCGCGCGAGGTTGAAGCCCATGCTGTTGAGCGCGACGGCGCTGGGGAGTTGGGATCGCGGGACCATGTCGCCAACCGACGCTTGCCAGGCTGGGCCGTTGATCGCGGTCGCGCAGCCGACGAGGAAGGTGAAGGCGAGCAATGACCAGGGCGTCAGCAAATCCATCCAGGCGAACAGGGCGAGGAGAGCGGACACCAGCAGCATCGACAATTGGCAGGCGAGCATGACGAGGCGGCGGTCGAGATTGTCGGCGACCGCACCTGCCCAGAGCGAGAGCAGCATGATCGGCAAGGTCGTCGAGGCCGGGACCAGCGCGACGAGCATGGGAGAGCCAGACAGCGACGTCATCATCCATGCCGCGCCGACGGACTGGATCAGCCCGCCGAAGTTCGACGCGAGGCTGGCGAACCATATCGCGCGGAAGATGGGGATGGCGAAGGGCGTTGGCGCTGGAGGGGAATCTGCCTCTGACACTGAAAATGCATGAACCTGAAATCGACTGGAGCGTCAAACCCGGAAGGGACGAAAGGAGTTCAATTCAATGAAGGAAATAGCGGGAAAAGCGCGATCCGCATTGCCTTTGCGCTTGCACTTTACGTAAACGTAAATACATTTGCGGCGCGCCTGACGCCAATGCCGAGAGGAATGACCGAGCGATGGAAGCCTTTATCTACGATGCCGTAAGGACGCCCCGTGGCCGGGGCAAGCCGGACGGGTCGTTGCATGAGATCACCCCTGTCCAGCTGGCGACGCAGGTGCTGGAGGCGGTGCGGGATCGCAACGCGATCGACACGGCGGATGTGGACGATGTGATCCTTGGCTGCGTGACGCCGATCGGCGAGCAAGGCGGCGACATTGCCCGCGCCGCAGTGCTGAACGCCGATTATGAGCAGACGGTGCCGGGCGTGCAGATCAACCGTTTCTGTGCTTCCGGGCTGGAAGCGGTGAACATTGCCGCCGCGAAAATCTATTCGGGCGAAGCGGGCCTCGCGATCGGCGGTGGCGTCGAATCCATGAGCCGCGTGCCGATGTCTTCGGACGGCGGCGCGATCGCCATGGACCCGGCGGTCGCCTACAAGACCTATTTCGCGCCGCAGGGGATCGGCGCCGATGTGATCGCGACCAAGTTCGGCATCAGTCGCGATGATGCGGATGCCTATGCGGTCGAAAGCCAGCGGCGCGCGAAGGCGGCCTGGGACGAAGGGCGCTTTGCCAAGTCGATCCTTCCCGTGCGTGACGTGATCGGCGAAGTGGTTCTGGACCATGACGAACATATGCGCCCCGACGCGACGATGCAGTCGCTTGGCAGCCTGAAGCCGAGCTTTGCCGCGCTGGGCGAGGAAATGCCGGGCTTCGACGCTATTGCGCTGCTGAAATATCCAGAGCTGGAACGGGTGAACCATGTCCATCATGCGGGCAACAGCAGCGGCATCGTCGACGGCGCGGCCGCGGTGCTGGTCGGCAACAAGGAGATGGGCGAGAAATATGGCCTGAAGCCCCGCGCCCGGATCAAGGCGATGGCGTCGATCGGGTCCGAGCCGCTGATCATGCTGACGGGGCCGGAGTTCGTCGCGGGCAAGCTGCTCAATCGAGCGGGCATGAGCAGCCATGACATCGACCTTTGGGAACTGAACGAAGCCTTTGCGAGCGTGGTGTTGCGTTACATGCAGGCGATGGATTTGGACCATGACAGGATCAACGTGAATGGCGGCGCGATTGCGATGGGCCATCCGCTGGGCGCGACGGGGGCGATGGTGTTGGGGACGGCGCTGGATGAACTGGAGCGGTCGGGCAAGGGCACGGCGCTGGTGAACCTGTGCGTGGGTGCGGGCATGGGGACCGGGATTATTATCGAGCGGGTTTGAAAACGGGTTGGCAGTGGGCTGATCCGAGCGCGGCTCTGGAGGATGGCCCCCACCCCAAACCCCTCCCCTGAAGGGGAGGGGCTAACAGGAGAGCAGGATCGTGCAGACCATCAATTTTGACATCGATGCGGACGGCATCGCCACGCTGACCATCGATGTGCCGGGCCAGTCGATGAACGTCATCGGCCCCGACTTCCTCGCCGATCTGGATGAGGCGATTACGCGCATTGGGTCGGAGGAAGCGATCAAGGGCGCGGTGATTGCTTCGGGCAAGGACAGCGGGTTCATGGCTGGCATGGACCTTAAATATTTCGGGTCGATGCTGGCGAGCGGCGCGGGAAAGCGCCCTGCCCCGGCCGAGATTTTCGAGCAGGTTTTCGTGCTGAACCAACTGTTCCGGCGGCTGGAAACATGCGGCAAGCCGGTGGCATGCGCTATCGAGGGCACGTGCGTCGGTGGCGGGTTCGAACTGGCGCTGGCGTGCCATCGGCGGGTGGTGGGCGACAGTCCCAAGACGCAGCTTGGCTTGCCGGAAATCCTGATCGGCCTTTTCCCCGGCGGTGGCGGGTCGCAGCGGCTGCCGCGCCTGATCGGGGTGCAGGCGGCGCTAATGTACATGTTGCAGGGCAAGCTGTTCCGCCCCGCCGAAGCGGCGATGCTGAAGGCCGTCGATGAAGTCGTGCCGCAGGGCACGGCAGTCGAGAAGGCCAAGGAGTGGGTGAAGGCGAACCCGTCCGCGATCGCGCAGCCGTGGGACGTGAAAGGCTTCAAATTCCCCGGTGGTGCGGGTGCGTTCAATCCCGCTTTCGTGCAGACGATGGTCGGCGCAGTGCCGATGACGCTGAAGCAGACGCAGCGGAACATGAATGCGCCCACCGCTTTGCTGTCGGCGGTCTATGAAGGCGCGCTGCTGCCGTTCGACCGGGCGATCCGGTTGGAGAGCAAATATTTCGCGAAGGTCGCGGCCGATCCGCAGGCGGCGAACATGATCCGCAGCCTGTTCGTAAACAAGAACGCCGCCGAACGCGGTGCGCGGCGGCCGAAGGACCAGTCCAAGGCGCCGACGAAGAAGCTGGCCATGCTGGGCGCTGGCATGATGGGTGCGGGGATTGCGACGGTGGCGGCGCAGGCCGGCATGGAGGTCATGCTGTTCGACCGTGACCTTGCTTATGCGGAAAAGGGCAAGGCGCATGTCGAGGATGTACTGAAGAAGCGGCTGGGCCGTGGCATGACGCCGGAGAAGATGGCCGAGACGCTGGCGCGCGTGACGCCGACGACCGACTATGCGGCGCTTGCCGGAGCCGACTTCGTGATCGAGGCGGTGTTCGAGGATGTCGCGATCAAGGCGGAGGTGACGAAGAAGGTCGAGGAGGTGCTCGGCCCCGATGTGATCTTTGGGTCCAACACATCGACCCTGCCGATAACGAAGCTCGCCAAGGCGTGGAGCAAGCCTGCCAATTTCATCGGCATCCATTTCTTTTCCCCCGTCGAGAAGATGCCGCTGGTCGAGATCATATTGGGCAAGGAAACCGGCCCGGCCGCCATCGCCAAGGCGCTGGATTTCGTCAGCCAGATCAAGAAGACGCCGATCGTCGTCAATGACTCTCGCGGTTTCTATACCTCGCGCTGTTTTGGCACCTATGTGCAGGAAGGCGTGGAGATGGTGGCCGAGGGGATCAATCCGGCGCTTATCGAAAATGCCGGGCGGCAGTTGGGCATGCCCGTGGGGCCGCTGGCGGTCGGTGACGAGGTGTCGATCGAGCTTGGCCACAAGATCGTCGTCGCGGCTCAGAAGGAACTGGGCGATGCCTATGTGGCGCAGCCGTCCGATGCGGTGATGGCGCGCATGGTCGAGCTAGGGCGGCTGGGCCGTAAGAGCGCGAAGGGATGGTATGATTATCCCGAGGGTGGGAAGAAGCATCTGTGGCCGGGGCTGGAAGAGATGTTCCCGCGTGCGGCGGTGCAGCCCGATGTCGAGGAAGTGAAGGAGCGGCTGCTCTATCGCCAGTTGGTGGAATGTGCGCGCTGCTATGAGGAAGGCGTGCTGGAAACCGTGGAGGATGGCGATCTGGGCGCGATCTTCGGCTGGGGCTTTGCGCCTTGGACCGGGGGGCCGTTCAGCCATATGGATACGGTTGGTATCGGGCATGTGGTGGCGGTGCTGGAACGGCTGGCGGCGCGGCATGGGGATCGCTTTGCGCCGACGGTGCAGTTGCAGGACATGGCGGCTAGTGGGGCGACTTTTTATGATGGAAGTTTGAGGGCAGCCGCGGCTTGAGGGTTTGTTCAGCACGATGGAAAACTAACCTGCCGTCATCCTGAACTTGTTTCAGGATTTATCTCGCTATCGGCCGGAGCTGAGTGCGGGGCACGATAGATCCTCAGCCAAAGGCCAGCACAGCTAACGAGGTCAGTATGACAAGGGTTTGTAAGGAGCCACGCAGCGTGTCCCTCTCTAACCCCTTTTCGTCTCGCGGTGCAGCATGAACGGGGTGGGCATTGTAGCTTCAGTGCGTTAGTCGTCGGGCAGCGGCTATCCCCACGCTCGTCATCCTGAACTCGTTTCAGGATCCATCTCGCCTTCGGCTCCGCCTGAGTGTGGAGGCACCATGGATCCTGAAACAAGTTCAGGATGACGGAGGATGAACGCCCGATTCTGTCAGAGGAAATCCTATTCTATGAGCGAAAAGCCCACGGTTCTGGTCACGGGTGGTGCCGGTTATATTGGAAGCCATGCGGTGCTGGCCCTGCGCGATGCGGGATATGGCGTCGTGGTGATCGACAATCTGGTGACGGGTTTTCGCTGGGCGGTGCCGGAGGATGTGGCTTTCGTCGAGGGCGATATCGCCGATCAGCCGCTGGTGCAGAAGGCTCTGCGCGATCATGACGTCAAGGCGATCATGCACTTTGCCGGGTCGGTGGTGGTGCCGGAATCGGTGGAGAACCCGCTCAAATATTATCATAACAACAGCGCCAAGACCCGCGACCTGATCGAAAGCGCGGTGACGGTCGGCGTGCCGCATTTCATCTTTTCCTCCACCGCCGCGACCTACGGCATTCCAGAGGAAAGCCCGGTCAAGGAGACGACGCCGCAGCGGCCGATCAATCCCTATGGCATGTCGAAGCTGATGACCGAATATATGCTGCGCGACGTGAGCGCGGCGCACCCGATGAACTTCTGCGCGCTGCGCTATTTCAACGTTGCGGGCGCCGATCCGCAGGGGCGGACGGGTCAGTCGACGGCGGGTGCGACGCACCTTATCAAAGTGGCGGTCGAGGCCGCGCTGGGGAAGCGGGAGTTTGTGTCGGTGTTCGGGACGGATTTCGATACGCCTGACGGCACGGGCGTGCGCGACTATATTCATGTCACTGATCTGGCGGCGGCGCATGTGCTGGCGCTGGATGCGCTGATGGCGAAGCCCGAACAGAATTATCTGCTGAATTGCGGCTATGGGCGTGGTTTTTCGGTGCTGGAAGTACTGGATGCGGTCGATCGGGTGACGAACATCAAGATCGAGCGGCGGATGGAAGGACGGCGCGCGGGCGATCCGGACTCGTTGATCTCCGACAATCGTGCGATCATGGCGGAATTCCCGTGGCAGCCGCGCCATGCCGATCTGGACCAGATCGTCGCGCATGCGCTGGCATGGGAGCGTAAGCTGACCGACATCAGGGGCGACCGCGATGCCCACTGAACATCTTTTCGTTGATGGCGCGCTTGCCGCTGCCGACATGGCGCGGCGGATCGCGGTGGTGCTGGGCGATGCCATCGCGGCGCGGGGCGTGGCGACGATCGCGCTGTCGGGCGGGCGCTCTCCCCGGCCGGTGCTGGAGGCGCTGTCGGGCGCTGCGCTGGAGTGGGACAAGGTCGTCGTGACGCTGGTCGATGAGCGATGGGTGGCGGCGGATCATGCGGACAGCAACGAGCGGCTGGTGCGTGAGACGCTGTTGCAAGGCGCGGCGGCGAAGGCGCGGTTTGTTGGCATGAAGAATGACGCAGCGGATGCCTATGCCGGGCAGGCCGCTTGCGAGGCGGCGCTGGCGGAATTGCCCTGGCCGCTGGATATCGTGCTGTTGGGGATGGGCGAGGATGGGCATACGGCTTCGCTGTTTCCGGAGGCGAAGGAGTTGGCGGAAGGTCTTTCCACCCATGCGCTGACGGTTGCGGTGACGCCGCCTGCCGCGCCGCATCAGCGCATGTCTTTGAGCGCCAGGGCGATCCTGAAGAGCCGGCATATCTTTTTGCAGATTGGCGGGGCTGCGAAGAAGGCGGTCTATGACCGGGCGCTGGCTGGCGGGCCGGTCGACGAGCTGCCGATCCGGGTGGCGCTGTGCCAGCATGGTGTGTCGGTCGAGGTCTGGATTTCGGAGTGAACCAGCGCATGGTTGCGCAGATCGATCCTTTTCATGCCATCGCGATTGGGGTGGAGGCGCATCGGCTGGAGGCTGAGGGGCGCTCGATCCTGCATATGGAGTTCGGGCAGCCTTCGACCGGCGCGCCTGCCGCTGCGATTGCCGAGGCGCATCAGGTGCTGGACAGCGACCCTATGGGCTATTGGGAGAGCCCGGCGCTGAAAGAGCGGATCGCGCTGCTGTATCGGGAACGCTATGGCGTAGTGGTGGTGGCGGAGCAGGTCCTGCTGACTTGTGGCGCTTCTCCGGGGCTGGTGCTGGCGCTCAGTTGTCTGTTCGCGCCGGGCGCGCGAGTGGCGACGGCGCGGCCGGGCTATGTGGCTTATCGCAATACGCTGAAGGCGCTGTATCTGGAGCCGGTGGAGGTCGATTGCGGGCCCGCCGAGCGATACCAGATCAGCGCGGCGGCGCTGGAGGCGATGGAACCTGCGCCCGATGGCGTGATCATTGCGAGCCCGGCCAATCCTACGGGCACGATCATCCCTGCCGACGAGATGGCGCGAATCGCGGAGGTCTGCGCGCGGCGCGGGATCAGGATCGTGTCGGACGAGATTTATCACGGCCTTTCCTATGGCGAGGCGGCGCATTCCATGCTGGAATTCGCGCCCGATACGGTGGTGGTGAACAGCTTTTCCAAATATTTTTCGATGGCCGGGTGGCGGCTTGGCTGGGTGGTGTTTCCAAGGACGCTGGTCGAGGCGGCGCGGGCGCGGATGGGGAATTTGTTCCTGACGCCCCCTTCCCTCGCGCAGCATGCGGGGTTGAAGGCGTTCGACTGCCTTGACGAGCTGGAGGGGCATGTCGCGAACTACCGGCGGAACCGGGAATTGCTGTTGGCAGCGCTGCCAGCGCTGGGCCTCAAGGAAATCGCGCCGCCGGATGGGGCCTTCTACATCTATGCCGATGTGGGGCATTTGACGGATGACAGCCTGGGCTTTTGCCAGAAGTTGCTGGAGGAGACCGGCGTCGCGACTGCGCCGGGGATCGATTTTGATCCGGTGGATGGGCACCGGCACATCCGGATCAGCTTTGCCGTGTCGACAGACCGGGTGGAGGAAGCGATCCGGCGGCTTGTTCCGTGGTTTAGGGCGCAGCGGCGGGTGGTTTAGGATTTCACGCGGAGGCGCGGAGACGCGGAGGAAATTGAGAAAGATTCATGTCGTCCGAGCGAAGGCTGGGATCTTGTGAGGTTAGGCCGTGCCGTATCGCCTGAGAT
>NZ_OBMU01000001.1:1615334-1879272 GCF_900218065.1 Novosphingobium sp. Chol11
CTTTCGCTGGCATGACGTGAAGTTGTTCATAACGCGAAGCTGTGGGGGCCTCTGCTCAAAACGGCAACGTGAATGTTGGCCGGCCATCCGACGTTGTTTGATCCATTACGGATCGACCGCCGCCGATTAACTGGAATTGTCATCTTTTTGCGCTAGGGAAGCCGCGCGACCCGAGGCTTTTACCTGGTGAAAGCCCCCCTTGGCCCGGCGGCTTCATGCTGCCGGGTCTTTCTTTTCCCACTATATGGAGGGTGGTGCGGGCGGTCGGAATCGAACCGACACTCCTTTCGGAACCGGATTTTGAGTCCGGCGCGTCTACCAGTTTCACCACGCCCGCATGCATGGCCTGCCCGCGCCAAATGGCAAAATCAGCTGGCAGCGTCCAGACAAAAATCAGACCAGGTGCAGGATAAGTCTGCCGGGCGGTTGCAGGGGCGGCTGTGCGCCGATAGCCTGCTTGCGTAACGAAACCGGACCGCTATAGGACCGTTTCGTGCAGACCTGAACAATTCCTCCAAACGGAAAAGGGCATCCTTTGACCGATCCGTCTGCCACATTCCTGCTTTTTGGTGCCACCGGCGATCTGGCGCACCGCATGATATTTCCCTCGCTCTACAATCTGCTGAGCGACGGCTTGCTGCCCGATGACTTCATGATCGTCGCGTCCGGCCGCACGGAGATGGATGACGAGGCGTTCCGGGCCGACATCGACAAGGCGCTGCAAAAGTTCGTCGGCGCTGATCGCTATGACGCGGAAGTCGCGGCGCGGCTGAAGGCGATGATCGGCTATCAGCCGGTCGAGGCGGGGAAGCCGGAGCAATTCAGGAAGCTGGCGGAGCGGCTCGACGGACGGGCGGAGCGCGGGCTGTCGGTCTATCTGTCGACGCCCCCTTCCCTCTTCGCGCCCACGGCGCAGGGGCTGGCCGAGGCGGGACTGATCACGCCGACGACGCGGATCGCGATGGAAAAGCCGATCGGCAAAGACCTCGCTTCGTCGAAAGAGGTCAATGACGGCATCGGCGCGCTGTTCGACGAGAGCCAGATTTTCCGGGTCGACCATTATCTGGGCAAGGAGACAGTTCAGAATTTGCTCGCCCTGCGATTTGGCAATGTGATGTTCGAGCCGCTGTGGAACGCGACGGCGATCGACCATGTGCAGATCACCGTTGGCGAGACGGTGGGACTGGAAGGCCGTGTGTCCTACTATGACGGCGTGGGCGCGCTGCGTGACATGGTGCAGAACCATGTGCTGCAAATCCTGTCGATCATCGCGATGGAGCCCCCTGCCCGCATGGACCCGACCGCCGTGCGCGACGAGAAGGTGAAGGTGCTGCGCTCGCTGCGCCCGATGACGGCGGAGACGGTGAAGACCAACAGCGTGCGCGGGCAATATTCGCCAGGCGCGGTCGGCGGCGAGATCGTGACCGGATATAGTGACGAATTGGGGCAGCCGTCCGACACCGAAACCTTTGTGGCGCTGAAAGCCCATATAGACAATTGGCGCTGGCAGGGCGTGCCCTTCTACCTCCGCACAGGCAAGCGGATGCCTGCGCGCCAATCGGAAATCCAGATCCAGTTCAAGCCGGTGCGCCATTCGATCTTTGGCCGCGCTGGAGGGCTGGAGCCCAATACGTTGATCATCCGCCTTCAGCCCGAGGAATATATCCGCCTGCTGATCATGAGCAAAAGGCCGGGGCTGGAGCGCGAAGTGCATCTGGAGGAGGTGACGCTGGACGTGTCGCTGACCGCCGCCTTCGCCGGGCAGCGGCGGCGTATCGCCTATGAGCGGCTGATCCTGGACCTGCTGGCGGGAGACCAGACGCTGTTCGTGCGCCGGGACGAGGTCGAAGCGCAGTGGACATGGATCGATTCCATCATCGACGGCTGGAAGGAAGCAGGGGTGAAGCCATCGCCCTATGCTTCGGGGAACTGGGGGCCGTCTTCGGCCATTGCCCTGATTGAACGAGACGGAGCCAGCTGGCATGACTGACCTTCATCCGGTGATCGCGAAGGTCACCGAACGCATCGTGAAGCGGAGCGCGCCGCGCCGCCGCCAATATCTCGACCTGATCGAACGTGGCCGTGACGCCGGGACCAACCGTGCGCAACTGTCATGCGGCAACCTTGCCCATGGCTTTGCGGCGAGCGGCGAGGACAAGCCGGTGATCCGCACGGGCGCGGCGATGAACATCGGCATCGTCACCGCTTACAATGACATGCTGTCCGCGCATCAGCCCTATGGGCGCTATCCCGAAGCGATCAAGATCGCGGCGCGCGAGGTCGGCGCGACGGCTCAAGTGGCGGGCGGCGTCCCAGCCATGTGCGACGGCGTGACGCAGGGTCAGGCAGGCATGGACCTGTCGCTATTTTCCCGCGACACGATCGCGCTGGCGACGGCAGTGTCGCTGAGCCACGCGATGTTCGAGGGCGCGGCGCTGCTGGGCATATGCGACAAGATCGTGCCGGGCCTGCTGATCGGCGCGCTGCGTTTCGGGCATCTGCCGACGATCCTGATCCCCGCCGGGCCCATGCCATCGGGCCTTGCCAACAAGGAAAAGGTGCGCATCCGTCAGCTTTATGCCGAGGGCAAGGTCGGCAAGGAGGAGCTGCTGGAATCCGAAAGCGCCAGCTATCATGGCGCGGGCACCTGCACTTTCTACGGCACGGCCAACAGCAACCAGATGATGATGGAAGTGATGGGGCTGCACATGCCTTGCGCATCCTTCGTCAATCCGGGCACCAAGCTGCGCAGCGAACTGACGCGGGCGGCGGTGCATCGGCTTGCCAGCATCGGATGGGATGGCGACGATTACCGGCCGCTTGGCCATTGCGTCGATGAGAAGGCGATCGTCAATGCCATCATCGGCCTGATGGCGACGGGCGGATCGACCAACCATGCCATCCACCTACCCGCGATCGCGCGCGCGGCGGGGATCAGCATCGACTGGACCGATTTCGCGGAGATTTCCGATGTGGTGCCGCTGCTGGCGCGGGTCTATCCCAATGGCGCGGGCGACGTGAACAATTTCCATACCGCTGGCGGCATGTCTTTCATCATCCGCGAGTTGTTGGATAATGGACTGCTGCACCGGGACATCATGACGGTCGCGCGCGCCGACCTCACCGATTATGGCAAGGAGCCGGTGCTGGAGGACGAGGCGCTGCAATGGCGCGACGTGCCGGTGTCGCGCGATGAATCGATCCTGCGGCCGGTATCCAGTGCGTTCAATCCTGATGGCGGCATGCGCCTGCTGGCGGGCAACCTCGGCCGCTGCGTCATGAAGGTGAGCGCGGTCGACAAGGAACGGTGGACCATCGAGGCTCCGGCGGCCGTCTTCCATGATCAGGATGATGTGCTGCGCGCGTTCAAGGCGGGAGAGCTGGAGCGGGATGTCGTCGTGGTGGTCCGTTTCCAAGGGCCGCGCGCGAACGGCATGCCGGAATTGCACAAGCTTACCCCGGCGCTCGGCGTGTTGCAGGATCGGGGTTTTCGCGTCGCGCTGGTGACCGACGGGCGCATGTCCGGGGCTTCGGGCAAGGTGCCTGCCGCCATCCATCTGTCGCCTGAAGCGCTGGGCGGAGGACCGATCGCCAAGCTGCGCGATGGTGACATGGTGCGGGTGTGCGCCGACAAGGGCGTGATCGAGGCGCTGGTCGATGCGGCGGAGTGGGACGCACGGGACATGCCCGTGCCGCCGCCCCCGCCCTATGACACGGGCCGCGAGCTGTTCGCGCTGTTCCGCCATCATAGCGATCTGGCGGAAAGTGGCGCTTCGCCCATCCTGGCGGCGATGGAAACTGAACTATAATCCCCCACCCGTCATGCCAGCGCAGGCTTGCATCTCAGGCGAGAGGGCACGGCCCGGCCTCACGAGATCCCAGCTTGCGCTGGGATGACGCCATGACTGGAGTGGTCCTATGACCGACATCATCGCTGCCGATATCGGCGGCACAAATGCCCGTTTCGCCCGTGCGAAGCTCGATGCGCGCAACGTGCCTACATTGGGCAAGGTGCGGAAGTACAAGGTCGCCGACTTTCAAAGCCTGCAGGCCTGCTGGGCCGCATTCGTGCGGGACGAGGGCGGCGACCTGCCCAAGGCCGCTTCCATCGCCTTTGCCACCGCGATCGGGCGCGACGTCATCAAGCTGACCAACAGCAGCTGGATGATCAGGCCCGAGACTCTGGACGAGGAACTGGGCCTCAAGCAGATGCGGCTCGTCAATGATTTCGAGGCCGTGGCCCATGCCGTCGCGCGCCTTCCCGACGACAATCTGCCGCTGCTCTTCGGGCAGGACCGACCTTTCCCGCGCGACGGCGGCGTGACGGTGGTGGGTCCGGGCACCGGCTTGGGCGTCGCGATGATCGCGTTCGATGATGGCGAGCCGCATGTGATCGCTACCGAGGGTGGGCATCTCGACTTCGCGCCGCTCGACACGCTCGAGGAAAAGATCCTCGCCTATCTGCGCGACAAGTTCCTGCGGGTGTCGACCGAGCGGGTGGTGTCGGGGCCGGGGCTCAACAATATCTACAAGGCGATGGCGACCATCGGCCATGAGCGCGTGATGCTGATGGAAGATGCGGAATTGTGGCAGGCGGCGATCGACGGGACGGACGAGTTCGCCCGCGCGGCGTTCGACCGCTTCTGCCTTTGCTATGGTTCGGTCGTCGGCGACCTGGCGCTGGCGCAGGGGCCGAACGCGGTCGTGCTGGCCGGGGGACTGACGCAGCGGATGCGCGCATTGCTGCCCCAGAGCGGCTTTCATCGGCGCTTTACCGCCAAGGGGCGGTTCGAAAGCCTGATGGCGACGGTGCCCATTCGTCTCGCCGTGCATGAAGAGATTGGACTTTACGGGGCGGCCGCCGCCTTTCGGGAGAAGAAATGATGTCGCTCAGCGTTGAACAAGTGATGGAGCTGGCGCCGGTCATCCCGGTGCTGGTGGTGGAGCGAGTGGAGGATGCGCTGCCGATCGCGCAGGCTTTGGTGAAGGGCGGGCTGCCAGCGCTGGAAGTGACGCTGCGCACACCCGCCGCGCTGGATGTGATTCGCGAGATGGCGAAGGTCGAGGGTGCGGTCGTCGGTGCTGGAACGGTGCTGAACCCGTCGCAGCTGGACGCGGCGATGGAGGCAGGCGCGCGGTTCATCGTCAGCCCGGGCCTCACCGAGCCGCTGGGCAAGGCAGCGGTCGCGGCGCGCGTGCCTTTCCTTCCGGGAACGGCGACGGCGGGCGACATCATGCGCGGGCTGGAGTTGGGCCTCACGCACTTCAAATTTTTCCCAGCGGAGACTTCGGGCGGGCTGCCTGCGTTGAAGGCGCTGGCGGCGCCGTTGCATGTCGCACGCTTCTGCCCGACCGGGGGGATCACGGCGGAAAATGCGCCGAAATGGCTGGCCGAACCCTTTGTGAAATGCGTTGGCGGCAGCTGGGTCGTGCCCAAGGGGCCGGTCGATGGGGCGAAGATCGAGGCGCTGGCGCGCGAGGCGGCGGCACTGGCCCGCTGACGAGGATGATTGACGCCATTGCGCGGCGGGATTTCCCGTCCTAGATCAACGCCATGATCCTGCGCCGGCTGCTGCCCTCCCTCGCCCTGTTCCTCTCCGGCTGTGCGGAGACGCTGACGGGCTATCCTTCGCTCGCCAAGCGGGCGGTGGAGAATGCGCCGGTTGCGGAGCCCGTGGCTGCTCCCGCGCCGGTCGAGGCCGACCCGGCGTTGCAGGCGCAGGTCGATCGGCTTTCGGCGCAGGCGCAATCGGGAAGCGCGGCCTTCGACAGGGCCTGGCCTGCGGCGGACCGCGCAACAAGGTCGGCTGCGGGCGCGGCGGTATCGAGCGAGGCGTGGGTCGCGGCGCAACTTGCGATCAGTGCGTTGGAGGCGGCGCGGAACGATAGCGTGTCGGCGCTGGCCAGCCTCGACACGCTCTATGTCGAGCGAAGCAATGCGGTGGCCGAGGGCAAGGTTCGGGGCGGCGTGGAGCAGATCGACGTGGCGCGCAAGGCGGCGCTGGGGATCGTGGATTCGCAGAATGACCGGATCGACGCGGTGAAGGCGCGCCTAGCGCAGCCTTGATATCAGCCCCGCCCGGTAAGAGTTAGCCGTCGGCCTTCAGCGCGCCCTTGTGGGCTTTTGCATTGTGGACATAGCGGTCAACGCCCTCCCGCATGCGGATGAGCGCTTCGTCGGTGAGATCGCGGACATATTTGGCGGGGCGGCCGGTCCAGAGCTGGCGGTGAGGCACCGTGCGATTGGGGGATAGCAGCGCCCCGGCGGCCAGCATGGCGTCACTCTCGATAACGCAGCCGTTCATCACCACGGCGCCAAGGCCGACAAAGGCGCGGTCCTTGAGGTCGCAGCCGTGGATCATCGCCATATGGCCGATCAGGACATCATCGCCGATGATGGTGGGCCAGCCTTCCGGCTTTGCGGGATCGGGGCCGTCGCAATGGATGACGCTGCCGTCCTGAATGTTCGTGCGCGCGCCGATTCGGATCGCGTTCACGTCTCCGCGCACGACGCAATTATACCAGATGCTGCTGTCCGGCCCGATCTCCACATCGCCGATAATCCGCGCGCCCGGCGCGATGAAGGCGCTGGGATGGATGACCGGGGTCTTGCCGCCAAAGCTCAGGATGGTGGCACCCGGATGATCGGCATGCGCGGCGTGCGGATGGTCGGGCATGGCGTCAGGCTCCAAGCAGGCGCGCGGCGTGGAGCGCATGATAGGTGAGGACACCCGAGCAACCGGCGCGCTTGAACGCAAGCAGCGTTTCCAGCACCAGCGCGTCGCGATCCCCAACTCCCGCTGCGACGGCGGCTTCGATCATCGCATATTCGCCCGACACCTGATAGGCGAATACGGGGACCTCGAACCGGTCCTTCACCCGGGCGATGATGTCGAGATAGGGGAGACCCGGCTTCACCATGACGCTGTCCGCGCCCTCGGCCAGGTCTAGCGCGACTTCGCGCAGGGCTTCCTCGCTATTGGCGGGGTCCATCTGATAGCTTTTCTTGTCGCCCTTCAGCAGGCCGCTTGAGCCTACCGCGTCGCGGAACGGGCCGTAGAAGGCGCTCGCATATTTGGCGGCATAGGCCATGATCTGGACATTGGCGTGGCCCTCTTCCTCCAGCGCCTCGCGGATCGCGCCGACGCGTCCGTCCATCATGTCGCTGGGCGCGATGATGTCCGCGCCCGCCGCTGCCTGATTGAGGGACTGGCCGATCAGCACGTCGATGGTGGCGTCGTTGATGACATAGCCTTGCTCGTCTAGCAGGCCGTCCTGCCCATGGGCGGTATAGGGATCGAGCGCCACGTCGGTGAGGATGCCGATGTCCGGCACGGCGTCCTTGATCGCGCGGATGGCGCGGCACATGAGATTGTCGGGGTTGAGGGCCTCTTCCCCATCATCGCTGCGGCGGTCGGCCTGCGTATTGGGGAAGAGGGCAAGGCAGGGAATGCCCACATCGCGCGCTTCCCGGGCGCGGGCGACGATGCCGTCTACCGACCAGCGCGAGACGCCGGGAAGCGAGGAGATCGGTTCCTCCTCCCCCTGCCCTTCGGTGACAAACAGCGGCCAGATGAGGTCGCTCGGGTGCAAGCGGTTTTCGGCGTGCAGCGCGCGGGTCCAGGCGGCGGCGCGGGTGCGGCGCAGACGGAGCGCCGGATAGGAAGCATGGGTCATGGACGGGGTTTAGGCCGCGCAGCCGAGGCGATCAAGGTTCCGGCGGCCGGTGCAACATGCTAGTGCACGCGCCATGCGGGGCATCCACCATATCGCCATCATCTGTTCCGACTATCAGCGATCGCGGCGCTTTTACACGGAGATACTAGGCTTTCCTGTCGTCCGTGAAGTGTGGCGCGAAGAACGGCAATCGTGGAAATGCGACCTGGACGCCGGAAATGCGCAGATCGAGCTTTTCTCTTTTCCCGCCCCTCCCCGCCGTCCGACGCGTCCAGAGGCGTGCGGGCTGCGGCACCTGGCTTTTTGCGTGCAGGACCTGGACGATGAAGTCGCGCGGCTCAAAGCGGCAGGGATTGAGTGCGAGCCTGTCAGGATCGATCCCTATACGGAACGGCGCTTTACCTTCTTCGCTGATCCCGATGCGCTGCCGTTGGAACTATATGAGGTAGCGGGCTGACCGGAAGCTGGCCTTTTTGGCAAGGCTCCATTGACCGTCATCGCGATAATGCCACGCCGCAAGACCCGCTATCCGGAGCGGGCGGGGCCGAAACCCGGCCTTCAACTGGTCGGCGAGGGCACGGGCGAGAGGTGGTTCAACCTTGTTCTGGATCGTGATGTGCAGGCGAGGGCGCGCCTGATCCTGTGGGGTGAGCAGCCCTCTAAAAGCATCGGCCAGTTCGTCGCGGATGGCGAGCAGGCCGTCACTGCGCACGTCGAAGGCGACGCCACGGCCGAGCAGCCTGATCCCGGTTATCAGGCCAAGCGGCGGTGGACCGGCGCATGAGGCTTTCAAGCGGTCGCTGAGTTCAGGCAGCAGCGACGGCGGCAGATGGTGGAAGAGCGAAATATGGGCGGGCACCTTGTTGCGTTCCGGCGGGAAATGGGCGCGGCGGAGGCCATCCGCCCAAGCGAAGTCCTCCGCCCCCATGAGCGCCGTCACGACGATCGGCGCGCCGCCTGCGGCATCAGGCAGCCGGATGTTCCTTCAGCCAGTCCAGCACCGGCTCCGGGCTCGATTGGCCGTAGGGATCATCGTCCTCGCCAATGTCATTGATGCCGGGTTCTTCGAACCAGGCGACCACCTGACCATCATCGACGACCATCGCGTAGCGCCAGCTGCGATCGCCAAAGCCGAGATGATCCTTCTTCACCAGCATGCCCATGCGCCGCGTGAAGTCACCCGAACCATCTGGCAGCAGCTTCACATTCTTGACGCCAAGATGCTTGCCCCATTGGTACATGACGAAAGCATCATTGACCGAGATGCAGTAGACATCGTCCACCCCCAGCGCTTTGAAGTCATCATAGAAGCGTTCGAAGGCCGGGCATTGTTCGGTGGAACAGGTGGGCGTGAAAGCGCCGGGCAGCGAGAAGACGACCACGCGCTTCCCCTTGAACAGGTCGCCGGTCTGGATGTCCTGCCAGCGGAAAGGATTGGGGCCGCCGACGCTTTCATCGCGCACACGCGTTTTCAGCGTCACATCAGGTACGGAACGTCCGAGCATCTCTTCGTCTCCCGGTCAGCATGCTTTCCCACGGTCGGGTGCATCTATAAGGTCGCCCTGCCGCGTGGCAAAAGATTTGAGAGAGGGGAAACTCCTATGGGCGCGTCGCGATCCTTCAAAATCATCGCAATCGGCCTGCTGATCTGGAATCTGATCGGCGTGGCCGCCTTTGCAATGCAATATGGAGCCGACCTGGCGGTTCTGGCGAAAAGCGATCCTTATACGGCGCGCATCTTTGCAGAAATGCCGGGATGGGTCTGGGCTGCTTACGCGGTCGCAGTGGGTGCAGGGACGGTCGGCGCGCTGCTGTTGTTGCTGAGGAAGGCGGCGGCGGTGGCGTTGTTCGCGCTGTCGCTGGCCGCCGTCGTGGTGCAGTTCGGCTACAGCTTTCTGGGAGCGGATTTATGGGCGGTGAAGGGCGCGGGGGCGGCGGTGTTTCCGGCGGTGATCGTCGCCATCGCAGTGGGGCAGTTGCTCTATGCCGCGCGCTTGCGTACCAAGGGCGTTTTGCGGTGAAGTGAGTGTAGTAGGCGCTATCTCAGCTCTGAGAGTTTCAATAGCGGTCGTTCGATCGCTTAATTTGCTGTCATGCCCGCGGAGGCTGGCATCCTTCTCGACTGCACTCAGCCTAGCCGACGAGATCCCAGCTTTCGCTGGGATGACGAGAAATCAGGGTCAAAAAGGGCCTTAGAGTTCTCCGCGCGCGCGGCGGATTTCGAACCATTTGCGGACATTCTCATTATGCTGCTGGAGCGTGTCGGCAAAGATATGGCCGCCCTTCCCGTCAGCGACGAAATAGAGCGCCTTCGTTTCGGCGGGATGCAGAACAGCGAGGATCGACAGTCTGCCGGGGTTGGCGATCGGGCCCTTGGGCAGGCCGGTCATGGCATAGGTGTTATAATCATTGACCGCGGCGATCTCCGACTTCTTGATGCGGCGGCCGAGCGGTTTGCCCTTGGTGATGGGGTAGATGATCGTCGGGTCGGCCTGAAGCATCATCCCGGCTTTCAGGCGGTTGCCATAGACCCCCGCGACCGTGGGCCGTTCAGCGGGCACGGCGGTTTCCTTTTCGACGATGCTGGCGAGGATGATGGCCTCCCTGGGCGACTTCGCCACGCTGTTGGGCGCGCGTTCGGCCCATAGCTTGGCGAGAGCGCGGGTCATGGCGTCCTGCATGCGCTTCAGCACAGCGGCGCGGCTTTCGCCTTTGTCGAATGCATAGCTGTCCGGCAGTACGCTGCCCTCGGCAGGGACTGGCACATCGCCAGTCAACTCTTCATTCGCCATCAGCCGTTCGTGGACCATGATGGAAGGCATGCCTTCGGGTATGGTCACCAGTCGGGTCAGCGTCTTTCCGCCCTGAAGGATCGAGAAAATGTCGGCGTTGCTCGCGCCTTTGGGAATCAGGAACTCGCCCGCCTTGATCGACTTTCCACGCCCGAACACCTTGGTGCGGGTGAGGAATGCGTCTGCGGAACGCACCGCGCCCGCCTGTTTCAGGAGGACGGCGGCATCGGCAACGGTGGCGCCATCGGGCACGACGACGCTTATGTCGCGTGGCGCAGGCCCCGCTTCGGTCCAGCCATAGACGAAGCGAAACGCCACAAAGGCGGCGACGGCCAGGCCGATCGCTAGGATAACCAGCCCGAACCGCCGCATGGCCCTGTCCTCAGATCGCCTTCATGATGAGCGAGGCGTTGGTGCCGCCGAAGCCGAAGCTGTTGTTGAGGACGGCACGCACCTTCCGCTCCTTCGCCACATGGGGGACGAGATCGACGCCCGCACAGCTTTCGCTCGGTTCGTCGAGGTTGAGCGTCGGCGGCACGATCTGGTCACGGATGGCGAGGATGCAGAAGATGCTTTCCACAGCGCCCGCGCCGCCCAGCAAGTGGCCGATGGCGGACTTGGTGCTGCTCATCGACATGGTCGAGATATTGTCGCCGAACAGCCGCTTGACCGCGCCCAGCTCCAGCTCGTCGCCGAGCGGGGTCGAGGTGCCGTGCGCGTTCACATAGTCGATGTCGGCAAGGCTGAGACCCGACTTCTTGAGCGCCATTTCCATTGAGCGATAGCCGCCATTGCCCTCCGGATGGGGGGCGGTGACGTGGTAAGCGTCGCCTGAAAGGCCGTAGCCGATGACTTCGGCATAGATATGCGCGCCGCGCTTCTTGGCATGCTCATATTCTTCGAGCACGACGACGCCTGCGCCTTCGCCCATGACGAAGCCGTCACGGTTGACGTCATAGGGGCGGCTCGCCTTTTCCGGCGTGTCGTTGAAGGCGGTCGAAAGAGCGCGCGCCTGGGCGAAACCGGCGATGCCGATGGGGCAGATCGCGCTTTCCGCGCCGCCCGCCAGCATGACGTCGGCGTCATCCATCGCGATCATGCGCGCGGCGTCGCCGATCGAGTGCGCGCCGGTCGAGCAGGCAGTGACGACGGCGTGGTTCGGACCCATGAGGCCGTATTTGATCGAAACCTGCCCCGAAATCAGGTTGATGAGGCGTCCATGGACGAAGTGCGGCGACACGCGGCCGGGGCCTTTGTTCGCCAGCACCAGCGATTCGCTTTCGATGCCCGGCAGGCCGCCGATGCCCGAACCGATGGAGCAACCGGCACGCAGACGCTCTTCCTCGCTCATATTGTCGAGCCCCGCGTCGCGCAGCGCCTGGCTAGCGGCGGAAATGCCGTAGACGATGAAAGGATCGACCTGACGCTGGATCTTGTGATCGACGTCCAGGTTCGGATCATAGCCATATTCATGGTCCGCGGGCTTCACTTCGCAGGCGATGCGGCACTTATATTCGCTGGCGTCGAAGCGCGCGATCGTCGCCGCGCCGGACTTCGACGCGAGGATGTTCTTCCAGGTGGTTTCGACATCCCCGCCAAGCGGGCTCACCATGCCGAGGCCGGTTACGACTACGCGACGCATATATCTGCTCCGAAAATCTTCATAGGTTTGGGCCGCTCCTTAGCTGCTTCGAGAGCGCTTGTGAACGGTAGGCCAGATACGAAAAGGCTCCCCAAGACCGGATTCGCCGGACAGGAGGAGCCATTTCCTTCAAAAACGTCAGGCAGCCAACCCCCCGGTCAGCCGCGCGACATTCTTACTGCTTGCTGTCGATATAATCGATCGCGTCCTTGACGGTGCCGATCTTCTCAGCCGCGTCGTCAGGAATTTCCACGCCGAATTCTTCTTCGAACGCCATCACCAGCTCAACGATGTCGAGGCTGTCTGCGCCCAGATCATCGATGAAGCTTGCATCCTCGGTCACCTTTTCGGCTTCGACGCCCAGATGTTCGACGACGATTTTCTTAACGCGATCCGCGGTCTCACTCATGAGTGGTCCTTTTTACTGGGTATCGTTGAGGTTGTGAATATTTGTTAAGGCATGCCCTAGAGGCAAGGCCCGGCAGAGGCAAGAGGCAAGAAAAGATCGAAACGCATGATTTACGCCCTTCCTTGCGCCTGAATGGTACAAGACCGTCCAATTGCGACGGATGAGCGTCCGCTTCCAGGCCCCCTTGAAAGGTTCAGATCATCGCCATGCCGCCATTGACATGCAGCGTCTGGCCGGTGACGTACCCCGCCTCGCGGCTGGCGAGATAGACGACGGCGGCGCCGATATCTTCGCCGTTGCCGAGGTCGCCTGCGGGGATTTTCTGCAGGATGGCGCCCTTCTGCGCGTCATTGAGCGCGTCGGTCATGGCCGAACGGATAAAGCCGGGCGCCACGCAGTTGACGGTGATGCCCCGGCTCGCCAGTTCCTGGCCAAGCGACTTGGACATGCCGATGATGCCTGCCTTCGACGCGGCATAATTGGCTTGCCCCGGATTGCCGGTGACGCCGACGACCGAGGTGATCGAGATGATGCGGCCGAAGCGTGCCTTCATCATCGGCTTGGCGGCCGCGCGAGCAAGGCGGAACGCGGCTTCCAGATTGACCGAGATGACGTCCGACCATTCATCATCCTTCATCCGCATGATGAGGTTGTCGCGGGTGATGCCCGCATTGTTGACGAGAATGTCGATCTTGCCGCCCAGCGCTTCCACGGCCTGCGCGACCAAGCCATCGACTGCCGCGGGATCGGACAGGTTGCAGACCAGTGTCTTATGATCCCCGCCCAGCTCCGCCGCGAAAGCCTTGAGCTTTTCCTCATTGCTGCCGGAAAGCGCAAGCGTCGCGCCCTGAGCCGCCAGCGACCGGGCGATCGCGGACCCGATGCCACCCGAAGCGCCCGTCACCAGCGCGGTCATGCCTGTCAGATCGAACATGTCATTCTCCATTTTGGTTCACGCGGAGGCGCGGAGACGCGGAGGGGCGATAGTCATTGACTACACGCTTCACTCCCTCCTTTAGCGTGGCGCCGCCAAAATTGATAAGCAGCCCGACAGGCTGCCGCGTCAGACGCAGATAAGTTAGCAACTGCTTGCCATGGGCGGGGCTCAACCGTTCCGTTGATTTAATTTCCACCAGCAAACGCCCACCGACGAGCAGATCGATCCGGAACGCCGCTTCGAATTTCAAACCGTCATATTCAATGTCGATCGGACGCTGCCGTTCGACCTGATACCCAATTGCGGCCAGTTTAGCCGCCATGATCATTTCATAGACACTTTCGAGCAGGCCTGGTCCAAGTTCGCGATGCACCCGCAGCGCGATGTCCAGGACATCGCCACTGATGCTATCGATCTCAATCAAGGCCACTCCGCGTCTCCGCGCCTCCGCGTGATTCAAAAACCAGCGAGCGCGGCTTCGATGTCGTCCATGGTGACGATGCTGCGCACGGTGGCGTCGGGGGCGATGCGCTTGACCATGGGGCCGAGCACCTTGCCGCCCAGTTCGACGAACTCCGTGACGCCTGCGTCCCACATTGCGGCGACGGATTCGCGCCAGCGGACGCGGCCGGTCACCTGTTCGACCAGGCGGCGCTTGATCTCTTCGGGGTCTGCGATGGGAGCAGCGAGGACATTGGCATAGACGGGGAGCAGCGGCGTGTTGATCGCTGCCTTGGCCAGCGCCTCTTCCATCGCTTCGGCGGCGGGCTGCATCAGTGGGCAGTGGAACGGGGCGGAGACGGGCAGCAGCACGCCGCGCTTGATGCCATGGTCCTTTACCAAAGCGACCGCGCGCTCGATCGCGCCGCGATGTCCGGAAATCACCACCTGGGTCGGGTCATTATCGTTCGCGACGGTGCAGACTTCACCTTCCGCGGCTGCATCGGCCAAGGCCTGCGCCTTTTCGATGTCGGCGCCGAGCAGGGCCGCCATCGCACCCTCCCCCACGGGAACCGCAGCCTGCATTGCCTGGCCGCGCAACTTAAGGAGGCGCGCAGTCGTGCCGATGTCGAACGCTTCGACGGCACACAGCGCGCTATATTCGCCAAGGCTGTGGCCAGCGACGAAATCGCCCTTTTCCGCCAGCGAGAAGCCGCCTTCCTTCTGCATCACGCGCAGCGTTGCCAGGGCGTTCGCCATGATTGCGGGCTGCGCGTTTTCCGTGAGGGTGAGGTCGCTTTCCGGACCTTCCACCATAATGCGGAACAAATGTTGCGACAGGGCGTCATCGACCTCCTGAAACAGTTCCTTCGCCGCCGGGCTCGCTCCGGCCAACGCCTTGCCCATGCCAACCGACTGGCTACCCTGCCCCGGAAACAGAAATGCCCTCATCATTCACCTTCTGACGCAAGGACGCCCACAAAAGCGCCGTTTTTCAACATCGTTACACTTTGAGACACAAATGCCGTTGAGACATCCGGTCCCTTTCGGCAGTTTCCCCGACCGGACCGCCTCAACCCCCAAGGTGGCGTCCCTTTAACGACGACGGAGTGCAAGGAAAAGGTGCGATATCGCATTGGCTGGATCAGCGGGACGGCGTTAACGCTCTCGGCTTGCGCGGCGGGGCCTGACTATCGGGCGCCGCAACCGGCTGCATTGGGGGTGCCGGGCAGCTATTATACGGCACCGGCGAGTGGCGCATTGAGCGAGGCGGAGCTTGCGCGTTGGTGGACGCGGTTCAATGATCCGGCGCTTACAGGACTGATCGACCAGGCGGTGGCCAGCAATCTCGACATCGTGCAGGCGCAGGCGCGACTGCGGCAGGCGCGGGAGTCGCTGGTGCAGGCGCGGGCGGCGTTCCTGCCACAGGTCAATGCGTCGGGTTCGGGCGGGCGCAACTATTCCAATCGCGGCGGCGGCACGCGCGTCATCGACGGCAATGTCGTGTCCACCGGATCGGACAGCTGGAGCAGCAGCTATTCGCTGGGCGCCAATGCAAGCTGGCAGATCGACCTTTTCGGCGAATTGTCCCGATCCGCCGAGGCGGCGCGCGCGGACCTGGCCGCGTCCGGCTATGACCTTGCCAATGTGCGCATGACCATCATCGCCGAACTGGTCACCAATTATGTTCAGGCCCGGCAGGCGCAAGAGCAGCTACGCATCGCCCGCGAAACACAGGCGATCCAGCAGGATAATTACAACATCGCCAACTGGCGGCTTCAGGCGGGGCTGGTTTCATCGCTCGACGAGCAGCAGGCGCGTGCCCAGTTGGCCCAGACGAATGCGGCAATCCCGCAGTTGGAGGCGAGCCTGCGCGGCAGCCTGAACCGTATAGCCGTGCTGACCGGGCAAGCGCCGGGCGAAGCCACCCGCGCGCTGGAGGCCCCTGCTCCGATACCGGCCGCGTCGACGACGATCGCTGCAGGGATTCCCGCCGACACCCTGCGCCAGCGGCCTGACCTACGGGCGGCGGAGCGGGCTCTGGCTGCGGCAACGGCGCGGATTGGCGTTGCGCAGGCTCAGCTTTACCCTTCGCTCGGGATCAGCGGGAATATCGGCACCAACGCCACCAGCATCAAAAGCCTGTTCGACATTATTACAGGCGGCGTCTTCGCCAATGTCGCGCAGGTCATCTTCGATGGGGGACGGCTCGCGTCGCAGGTGCGGTCGCAAAGGGCGGCGACGGATGCCGCCTTCGCTGCGTACAAGCAGAGCGTGCTGACCGCGCTGGAAGATGTGGAAAATGCGATGGCGTCCCTGAACAGCGCCCGCCAGCGCAAGGCCGAGTTCGCCACCGCCTTCGATGCGTCTAACAATGCCGCCCTGCTGGCGCGCAGCCAGTATCAGTCGGGGCTCATAGATTTCCAGACGCTTTCCAACACCGAAACCACGCTGCTGAACGCGCGCAACAGCCTTGCCTCCGCGCAAGCCGACGAGGTCCTCGCCATCGCCCAGCTCTACAATGCGCTGGGTGGCGGCTGGCAGAACATGGACAACCGCCCCAATGAGTGAAGATGTGAGCACGGATAAGGACCTGGACGAATTTCTCGGCGCGCGCCCTGAACGCCCGTGGCGCAAATGGGTGGTGCGGAGCGCTATCGGGCTGGCGCTGCTGATCCTGATCCTGCTGCTCGCGCGTTGTTTTTCTGGCGAGGACAAGCCGAACTTCGCCACGCGAGAGGTGCGGCGCGGCGACCTGACGGTAACGGTATCGGCAACCGGCAATCTGAAGCCGATCAATCAGGTGGATGTGGGCTCCGAACAGTCGGGCAAGATCACGCGCGTCTATGTCGATGTGAACGATCGCGTGACGAAAGGGCAGCGGCTGGCGGAACTCGACACGCGGCGCTTGGTGGATTCGGTGACGCAGAACCGGGCGCAAGTAGCGGCCTCTCAGGCCAGCGTCACACAGGCGCAGGCGCAAGTCGCGCTGGCCAAGGCTACGCTCGACCGGCAACTGAACGTCTTCCGTCTGTCGGGCGGCCGCGTGCCTGCCAAGACGGAGCTGGACGCGGCCCGTGCCGATTATCAGTCCGCGCTTGGCAATTTGCGGGCGCAGCAGGCGCAGGTCAGCGTGTCGCGGGCTCAGCTTGCGACGGCGCAGACCAACCTGTCGATTGCTCAGATCGTATCGCCAGTGACCGGCGTCGTCCTTTCGCGCGATATCGAGCCCGGGCAGACGGTGGCGGCTTCCTTCAATGCCCCGGTGCTGTTCACCATCGCCGAAGACCTGACCAAGATGGAGGTGGAGGTCGCGGTGGACGAGGCCGATGTCGGCCAGGTGAAGGAAGGCCAGGTGGCGACTTTCGCCGTCGATGCCTTTCCGGGCCGCAGCTTCCCCGCTCGGGTGACGCGGGTCAATGTCGGCTCCAATGCTTCGACCAGTTCCTCCTCATCCTCCTCTTCGGGCAGCAGCACGGCCGCCAGCACCACCGGAACTGTGGTGGCGTACACGGCGGTGCTTGCCGTCGATAACAAGGGGGAGACGCTGCGCCCCGGCATGACCGCGACCGCCGATATCGTGACGCAGCAACTGAGCAACGTCCTGCTGGTGCCAAACGCGGCGCTCCGGTTCAAGCCGAACACAGGCGCCGGTCAGGGCGGCGGCATCACCAGCCAGATCGTGCCAGGCCCTCGCCGCTTCCGCCGTGGCGGCGCCAACCGGCAGGTCAGCTTCGGCATCGGCAGCAGCCAGACGGTCTATGTCGTGGGCGAAGACGGCAATCCCAAGCCTTTGCAGGTGACCGTCGGCGCCAGCGACGGCGCGCGCACGGCGATCACGGGCGGCGCGTTGAAGCCGGGCATGCGGGTCATCACGGGCCAGTTGGCAGCGGGACAGGAACAGCCTGCGGAGGACACAAACGGCGGCGGCCAGCGGCGCGACCGCTCCGGCGGCGGTGAGCCGCGCGGCACCGGGCGGCAGAATGGAACCTGACGCAGTGGCTGATCCGATCATTTCCCTGCGCGGCGTGACCAAGATCTATGGTTCGGGCGCTACCGCCTTTCAGGCGCTGAAGGGCATCGACCTCGACATCGAGGAGGGGGATTTCGTCGCGGTCATGGGGCCTTCAGGGTCGGGCAAGTCGACGACGATGAACATCCTTGGTTGCCTTGATGTACCGAGCGGCGGCGAGTTCCTGTTCAAGGGGCGCCATGTCGAAAGGCTGGATCGTGATCAGCGGGCCCTGCTTCGCCGCCGCTATCTTGGCTTCGTGTTTCAGGGCTTTAACCTCTTGTCCCGAACAAGCGCGCTGGAGAATGTCGAACTGCCGCTGCTCTACCGGGGCGAGGACAAGAAGAGCCGTTATGATGCGGGGATGGCGGCGCTCGACAAGGTGGGGCTCAAGCAATGGTGGGACCATACGCCTGCTGAATTGTCCGGCGGGCAGCAGCAGCGCGTCGCCATCGCGCGGGCGATCGTGACGCAGCCTGCCGTGCTGCTGGCCGACGAACCGACCGGCAATCTCGATTCGGAACGGTCGGTGGAGATCATGGAGTTGCTGACCGATCTCAACAAAAATAGCGGCATCACCGTGCTGATGGTGACGCATGAGCCCGACATGGCCGCCTATGCGCGGACGGTGGTGCACTTCAAGGATGGGCTGGTGGAACGGATCGACGCGGGGGCGGAGGCGTGAGAGGGGCCTCTTTCAAACCTTCGCCCCTCCGGGGAGAAGGATACGCAGCCTTGGCGACGAAGGCGCCTAGGCGGAGTTGGATGAGGGGGTGTTGCGCATCCCCTCCCCCTCTCCAAGTCCGCCTAGCTGCTGAAGCAGCAAGGCTGCCTATCCTCTCCCCTGAAGGGGCGAGGAGACTGGGATGCTAGGCACCACTGTCATCCTCGCGTTCCGGGCGATCAACCGGCACAAGCTGCGCAGCTTCCTCACCACGCTGGGCATCATCATCGGCGTGGCGGCGGTGGTCACCATGGTGACGCTGGGCAATGGAGCGACGGCGGCCGTGCGCGAGCAGATCAGCTCGTTGGGCGCCAATGTGCTGCAGCTGCGGCCGGGCCAAGGCTTTGGCCGGGGCGGCGGCGGGCCAAGGCCGCCCGACTTCAAGCCAGCGGATGTGACGGCCATCGAGAACCAACTGACGGGCGTGCGCGCCGTCGCGCCGCTGGTCCAGTCGAGCGGGACGGCCATCTATGAGGGCAGTAACTGGTCGACGACCGTCTATGGCACGACCGCTGCCTATTTTGAGGTGCAAAGCTGGAAGGCAGATGCCGGCCGCCTCTTCATGCCGGAGGAGGAAGAGGCCGGAAAAGCCGTCTGCATCATCGGCAATACGGTGCGCACGAACCTCTTCCAGGGAGCTGATCCGACTGGCAAGCGACTGCGCATCAAAGGTGTTTCCTGTCAGGTGATCGGCGCACTCGCGACGCGCGGCCAAGGCGGCTTTGGCGATCAGGATGACGTCGTCGTCATGCCGATCAAGTTCGTGCAACGCCGCTTCACCGGGGATCGCGACATAAGCCAGATCATGGTCGCGGTGGACGATGCCTATGACACCTCGACGGTGCAGGCGAGCCTGGAAGAATTGATGCGCGAGCGGCGCAAGGTAAAGCCGGGGGCGGATGACAATTTCAACGTCTTCGATACGAAGCAGATCAGCGACACGCTGACCGGCACAACCACCATCCTGACGCAGATCGTGGCGGCGGTCGCGGCCATTTCCCTGCTGGTGGGCGGGATCGGCATCATGAACATCATGCTTGTGTCGGTGACCGAACGCACGCGGGAGATCGGCATTCGTCTTGCCATCGGGGCGGTCGCGCGCGAGGTGCTGATGCAATTCCTGGTCGAGGCGATCGTTCTGTCCTGCCTGGGCGGTCTGATCGGGCTGGTCCTCGCGTTGATTGCGTCGGTAGCGATAGCGCCGTTGATGCAGGTGCCCTTCATCTTCGACGTGAAGGTGAACATGATCGCCTTCCTCTTTTCCGCGGCGATCGGGGTGGTGTTCGGCTATTTCCCGGCGCGGCGCGCGGCGGCGCTCAATCCCATCGACGCGCTGCGGCACGAATAGAGGCTGTTACAATTTCGGACAGTTGACCCGTCTCACCGGCACAAGCTTGCGACAAGTCCGCCTTAAATCTGTCTTCAACGCCGAAGCAAAGGCGCGACAGATAAAGGAGCAAGTGAGATGATCAAGAAACTGCTGATGAGCCTGGCCGCAACGACGATGGTCGCAAGCCCGATGGTCGCCGCGCAGGCGCAGGCCGCCCCGCATCGCGAAGTCACCCGCGTCGCGCATCAGGGCCCGCATGGCCGCACCGTGGTCAAGCAGAAGACGGTCGTGCGCAAGAACGACTATCGCCGCTGGGGCAAGGGTCAGCGCTTCGACCGCCGCTATGCCCGCGATTATCGCGTGATCAACAATTATCGCGACTATCGCCTGAACGCCCCGCCGCGCGGCTATCACTGGGTGCGCTCGGGAAATGACGCCGTGCTGGTCGCGATAACAAGCGGGATCATCGGCGCGGTGATCGGCAGCGTGATCCGCTGATATCCCACTTCTTACCAAAACAGAATTGCCCCGGCGGAGCGTCGCTCTTCCGGGGCTTTCCATGATCCATGTCAAATACGATATATAAAGTGTTGGACGTTAAGATGGCTGGTTGGGGGTCAGTCATCCAGGAAGCACCATGTCCTTGTACCAGATCATGTATATCAGCAGCGCGACGGGCGACGTTTCGTACAGCCAGTGCGCAACGATCGCGCAGACCGCAGCGCAGAAGAACAGCAGCGAGGACGTCACTGGCCTGCTGCTCTACAATGGCAAGCGTTTCCTCCAGGTCCTCGAAGGACCCAGGGAAAATGTCGAGCGGGTCTATGAACGGATAGGTCGGGACGGCAGGCACCGCGCGTTGGTCATGCTGCGCAAGCAGGAAATCGACGCCCGCGAGTTCGGGAATTGGGGCATGGCCTATGATGATCCGGCACGGCCATCATCGAACCTGAAGAGCAAGGTGGCAGCCCTGCTCGAACAGGCGGGACCTTCCACGCGGGCGCACTTCATCGGCACGGCCGAGATGCACCGCAACTGAAGAAGTCTTCCTTGCCAAGCTGGCGCATTTCCGCCATAGGCGCCGCTTCGCGTGGGCCGGGGTGACTCGGCGGCCGCGCGGATGAATGCTTGAGACGACAGCCGGAGGGGCGTTCCACATGGGGTGGGCGTCAGCGATCGGCCAACAGATGAGGCAATACCCATGGCTCTTTACGAGCATGTGTTCCTTGCGCGCCAGGACCTGGCACAGGCGCAGGTGGATGCGCTGGCGGAAACCGCCACCAAGATCGTCGAGGATAATGCTGGCAAGGTGACCAAGGTGGAAACCTGGGGCCTGCGCAGCCTCGCCTACAAGATCGCCAAGAACCGCAAGGCTCACTATGTGATGCTGAACATCGACGCCCCTGCTGGTGTCGTCGCGGAACTGGAGCGCCAGACGCAGATCAACGAAGACATCATCCGCTACATGACCGTCAAGGTTGACGAGCTGGAAACCGGCCCGTCGGTGATGATGCGCAAGCAGGAACGCGCCGAGCGTGGTCCGCGCGGTGATCGTGGCGACCGTGGCCCGCGCCGCGAGCGCGAAGAAGCCCCGGCTGGCGAATAAGGAGATCTGAACAATGGCACGCCCGTTTTTCCGCCGCCGCAAGAGCTGCCCCTTCGCCGCCAAGGATGCGCCGAAGATCGATTACAAGGACGTCCGTCTGCTGCAGGGCTTCGTGTCCGAGCGCGGCAAGATCGTCCCCAGCCGCATCACGGCTGTGTCCGCCAAGAAGCAGCGTGAGCTGGCCCAGGCCATCAAGCGCGCCCGTCACCTGGGCCTGCTGCCCTACATCGTGAAGTAAGGGAGAAAGACCCATGGAAATCATTCTCCTTGAGCGCATCGAAAAGCTGGGCGCCATCGGTGACGTCGTCACCGTGAAGGACGGTTACGCCCGTAACTTCCTGCTGCCCAACAAGAAGGCGCTGCGTTCGAACGCCGCCAACAAGAAGGTCTTCGAGGCCAACCGCGCGAAGATCGAGGCCGACAACGCTGCCCGCCGTGGCGACGCTGAAAAGGCTGCCGAAGGTGTCAACGGCAAGCAGATCGTTCTGATCCGCCAGTCGTCCAACGCCGGCCACCTCTATGGTTCGGTCGCGGTCCGTGACGTCGTCGAAGCGCTGCAGGCCGAAGGCATCACCAACGTCACCAAGGCGATGGTCGTGCTGGAACGCCCGATCAAGACGCTCGGCCTGTTCGACGTCAAGGTCGCGCTGCACCCCGAAGTCGCTGTCACCATCCAGGTGAACGTCGCCCGTTCGCCTGAAGAGGCCGAACTGCAGGCGCAGGGCGTGGACGTGATGGCCGACCTGTTCGAAAAGGACGAGAGCGGCTTCACCGAAGATTATGATCCGAACGCTGAACCTGGCGAAATCGCCGCTGAAGCAGAAGAAGCTCCGGCTGAAGAAGCCTGAGTTTTCCGCTCCGGACAAAAAAGAAAGCCGCCCCTCACCGGGCGGCTTTTTTGTTGATCGTGACAGTGGATGAGGCACGTCGGCAGGCGCATCAGCCTGCGAGAACCGCTTGTTTTTGATCCGGACCGAAGGCTGTTCGAGCTGAGCCCTTCGGCTGCTCAAGACAGGATTTGTAAAAGGCGTTCTTCGAGATTTTCGTGCTTTAAATCGGCGTAGCCTCATAACACCGTTCGCCCTGAGCTTGTCGAAGGGCTCTATTTTTAAATAGGAGTAGGCTTCGACAAACTCAGCCCGAACGGGTGAAGTTTTTAAAAAGGCCTTTTTGCTCTGAACGCTAGTGCAGGCGCGCCTCATCGGCTCCTGCCTTCGCAGGGCACGAGATCATGCAATTTAGACAGAGAAACTCATCCGCACCGGAGCAATCAAAACCACACCCCCACCCGCGCGCGATGCTTCAATAATCGATGCGGATCTGCACCTGCGAGACATCGACGCCTGCATGTTTGGCGATTTCACGCTTGGCCGAATCGATCACCTCATGAAGCTGCTGCCCCGGACGGGCCATGCCTGTCTTTGCGGGATCATGTGACGCAACCGGCGGCTCACCAACGAGCAACTGCTGCTCTGTCAGGCCGAAAGCCTGCGCAAGCGCAACCAGGCTCCTGCGCCGGGGCATGGTCTTGCCCACTTCCCACGCCCAGAGCGACGGTTTGCTGAAACCGGTCAGCTGAGACAACGCCTCTCGGCTAAGGCCGCGTTCACGGCGCAACCGGCGGAGGCGCGCTGGGAGCATCTCCGGTCCCTTCGCATCGGCCACATGATCGACCGGCCTGCCATCGCCGCGCATCGTGCTGCGAAGGCGGGTCGCACTGACGGCGGCTTGAGGCAGCGGCTCATCAAAGCGGCATCCAAAGAGCGGCTCATCCTGCCACACCACATGAGCGGAAACGGAGCCAGCTTCAGGCAGGGACAGCAGCAGCGCCTGCCCAAGTTTCAGCTGCGAGCTGGTTTCGATCAGCATCCCCGCCGTGGAGATATCGTGGACCACGACGTCAGTGGCACCTTCGCCAACCGACCCGGGCGCCTCAAGACGGATGGGCCAGCGGACATCGGCGCGCTTGTCGCCACGTTCCGGAGTTTGCTCCAAAATTGGTTCGATAGCCATGGCACCATACTCGCATTGAGGGGTTTCCAGCGCGTTAATAGCATCAGGTGAGATCAGCCAATCCGGCTCATTCCCACCCTGAACCCCATTTTGTTCAGCCATCATCCAAAACCTGCGCCAAAATGATAGCCCCCTTTCCTCCTTACCCTATCCTGCTCTATGGCGAAGGCCATATTTCCGAAGGGGAGCTACAATTTGATCCTTGACCTTGCCGCCGCGGCTGCGGGCGCAATTCGCTTCGATCAGCTGGGGCTCAGCCCGGTCGCGCTCGACCTCGGCTTCTTCACGCTCAAATGGTACAGCCTCGCCTATCTCGCGGGCATTTTAATCGGCTACTGGTATCTGCTGAAGCTGATCGCCCAGCCCGGTTCACCGATGGCGCGGCGGCATGCGGACGACATGATCTTCTACGCGACGCTCGGCATCATCATCGGCGGGCGGCTGGCCTATGTCTTCTTCTACCAGCCGGAAATCCTGCGCAATCCGCTCGACATCTTCAAGCTGTGGAACGGCGGCATGTCCTTCCATGGAGGAGCGATCGGCGTGTCGCTCGGCATCCTCTACATGGCGCGCAAGGAAAAGCTTTCCTGGCTGCGCATCCATGACTTCGTCGCCTGCTGCGTACCCTTTGGCCTGTTCTTCGGCCGCCTCGCCAATTTCGTGAATGGGGAACTGTGGGGCAAGGAAACGGACGTGCCCTGGGGGATCATCTTCCCGACCGGCGGCCCATTCCCACGCCATCCGAGCCAGCTTTACGAAGCCTTTTTCGAAGGCATCATCCTGTTTCTGATCCTGGCCTTCGCCTTCTGGAAGACACGGGCGCGCTACAAGCCCGGCATGCTTGTGGGCCTGTTCCTGTTCTTCTACGGCATCTTCCGTTTCGGCATCGAATATTATCGTGAGGCTGACGCGCAGCTGATGGAATTCGCCGCGCGCACCGGCCTGCACATGGGTCAGTGGCTGTGCATTCCGATGATCCTGGGCGGGCTTTACCTGATCGTGACCGCCAAGGGCCGCAGGGTGCGGGTGGAGCCGATCGCGGGCAGCGCGAGTGTCAGCTGAACCGCTGACCCTCGCCCAGCGCCTCGCGCGGCAGATCGATGCCGGCGGCCCGATTTCGGTCGCCCATTATATGGCCGAGGCGAACCAGCATTATTATGGCACGCGCGATCCGCTGGGCGCGGCAGGCGATTTCACGACAGCGCCCGAGATCAGCCAGATGTTCGGCGAATTGATCGGCCTCTGCCTGGCTGACCTGTGGATGCGATCGGGTAGTCGGCAAAATGCCGTTTATGCAGAGTTGGGGCCGGGGCGCGGCACGCTGGCTTCAGACGCGTTGCGGGCGATGGGGAGCACAGGCTTTGCGCCCCAATCCTATTTCGTGGAAACCAGCCCGACGCTGCAGGAGCGGCAGCGCGCGCTCATCCCCAATGTCTTCCACCGCGACAGTGTCGGCGGGCTGCCGGACAATGCGCCGTTGCTGGTGGTCGCCAACGAGTTTTTCGACGCCCTGCCCGTTCGCCAGATCGTCCGTACTGGCGATGAATGGCGTGAGCGTGTGGTGATCTGCCCCGACGAAGATCAGCCGGACCGGTTCGAAGCCTTGCCCGGATACCGGCGGGTCGAATCGGGCATACCGGCCATCGCCGCCGACGCGCCCGAGGGTGCAATCCTTGAAATACCGCTGGCGGGCACGGCCATCGCGCTTGACCTGGCGCAGCGCATCGCCCGGCAGGGCGGCGCTGCGATCATTATCGACTATGGCTATGAGGGTACCGCGATCGGCGACACGTTGCAGGCCGTGCGCGAGCATCGATTTGCCGACCCTTTTCTGGAACCGGGGGAAAGCGACCTGACCACCCATGTCGATTTCACGATGATCGGCAATATGGCGCGGCAGGCTGGGCTGCGGGTGATGGGCCCGATAGGCCAGGGCGAATTTCTCCGGCAACTGGGCATCGATGCGCGGGCGGATCAGCTGGCCCGCACCACTCCCGCGCGCGCTGCGGAGGTGGAGGCCGCGCGGCTACGGCTGACCGATGGCAATGCCATGGGGACGCTGTTCAAGGCGATGGCCTGGGTGCATCCGGACTGGGCGGAACCGGCAGGATTTGAGAGATAAGCTAAACCTCTCTCGAACAACCCTGAGATTGAGAAGACAGCGGCTTCTTCAATCTTCCTGATAATAGCGGCTCAACCGGCGGATGAAGCCGATGAGGCCAGTCTGGCGGCTGCGCTTCATGCGTTCGGCATGCAGGATCGTCTGGACTCGCTGGAAACAATCCTCGGCATCGACATTGCAGAGCACATAATCATAGCCGTCCCAATGCGCGATTTCATTGGCGGCACGGGACATGCGGCCCTGAATCACTTCCTCGCTGTCGGTCGCCCTGCCACGCAGGCGGCGCTCCAGCTCCTCCATCGAGGGTGGCAGGATGAACACGCGCACGACATCGCCTCCTGCGATCTGGTGCAGCTGCTGCGCGCCTTGCCAGTCGATGTCGAACAGGACATCGCGTCCGCTCTTCAGCATCGCTTCCACAGGCGCGCGCGGCGTGCCGTAGCGTTGGCCGAAGACATGCGCCCATTCGAGGAATTCATGGTCCGCCGTCATCCGGCGAAACTCCTCCAGATCGACGAAATGATAATCCTTGCCCTCTACTTCACCCGGACGCATCGGCCGCGTGGTCGCGGACACCGACATGGCAAGGTCCGGCTCTGCGGCCAGAAGCTTGCGCGCGATGGTGGATTTGCCCGCGCCCGATGGCGAGGAGAGAACGAAGAGCACGCCACGCCGCTTGAAATCGGGCGTCTCAATGGGGATGCTGTCGGCCATGGCCGCTAGTGACGCCGTGGAACGCATTTGGCAAGAGGGGTGACAAGGGGGGGACGATAGTTGAGACGCAAGGCATTACGCAATCGCCGGGGCTTCGTGGCCGCCGGGATCATCGTGCTGCTGACCTGCGCGCTACTGTTCCTGATGGCGCGGCCGCCGATCTGCACATGCGGCCATGTCGATCTGTGGCATGGGGCGCTGGACAGCGGCAATAGCCAGCATATCGCCGACTGGTACAGCCTCAGCCATGTGATCCACGGCTTTATCTTCTATGCAGGCGCTTGGGCGATGATGCGGCGGCAACCGCTTGGGCCACGCTTCGCACTTGCCGTGTTGGTCGAGTCTATCTGGGAAATATTAGAGAATTCGCCGATCATCATAGACCGCTATCGGGCCGCGACCATTGCCTTGGGCTATAGCGGCGACAGCATCCTCAACTCCATGAGCGACATCGGGATGATGGCGCTGGGCTTCCTGATCGCTGCCCGTGCTCCAGTGGCGGTGACGGTGCGCCTTGGCATGGCGCTGGAACTCATCGCGCTCATAGCGATACGCGACAATCTGACGCTGAACGTGCTGATGCTTGCCTGGCCGATCGAGGCGGTAAAAAGCTGGCAGTCGGCCCTTTAAACCTTTTTGGCGCGCGCTTCGCGGGCTTCAGTGATGGGCACAGGTTCGTTGCTGAGGTCGGGGAGCGCCTTTACCGCGCGCTTGCGATCGACCTCGCGCTTGGTCTCATAGGCCTTGCCCGCGAGATAAGCGCCAGTGACGAACAGCGCGCCCAGCGGATAGCGCATGATCAACCGCTTTGCGCCCAAGCCGGCGACGAGGCCGACGGCGCCTTTCTTGCCCGTCGCCGCAGCGACACGAGCGGCCACCACGGCGGCGCCCAGACGCGCCGTCTTTCGCAACAGCCCCGCCTTGCGCGGCGGGCGGATGGTGACGAGCGGCTGATTGGAAGTGATCTTCTTCATGAAGCCTTAATGTATCGCAAGAGCGGCGGTTCCGCCAGTTCACACCATATTTTCAGGCCGAACGAGCCGGTCGAAGCTTTCTTCGTCGACAAGGCCAAGAGCGAGGCCCGCTTGCCTCAGCGTCAGCCCCTCTGCATGCGCATGTTTCGCGATCTTGGCGGCATTGTCATAGCCGATTTCGGGCGCAAGAGCAGTGACCAGCATCAATGACCTGTCGACCAGTTCGGCGATGCGTTTTTCATTCGCTTCCAGCCCCTCAACACAGCGCTCGGCGAAGCTTTGCATGCCGACGCTGAGCAGGTGGATCGAGCGCAGCACGGCCGCACCGATCATCGGTTTGAAGACGTTCAGCTCCAGATGACCCTGAAGACCGCCGACGCTCACCGCCTGATGATTGCCGATCACCTGGGCCGCGACCATGGTCAGCATCTCGCACTGGGTTGGGTTGACCTTGCCCGGCATGATGGAACTGCCCGGTTCGTTGGCGGGAAGGTCCAACTCGCCAAGTCCCGAGCGCGGCCCGCTGCCCAGCAGACGGATATCGTTGGCGATCTTGGTCAGCGCCACCGCCAGTGTGGCGAGGGTCGAAGAAAGATGGACGAGCGGATCGTTGGAGGCGAGCGCTTCGTATTTATTATCGGCGGTCCGGAACGGCAGGCCGGTAATGGCCGCGATCTCCCTTGCCATGGCGATGCCGAAGCCCTCCGGCGCGTTGAGCCCCGTCCCCACCGCCGTTCCACCTTGAGCCAGCGCCATCATGCCGTGCATCACGGCTGGCTCTATCCGATGACGGCAGCGGTAGAGCTGGTGCGCATAGCCGGAAAATTCCTGACCCAACGTCAGCGGCGTTGCGTCCTGTAGATGCGTGCGGCCGATCTTCACGATATCGCCCCAGGCCTGCGCCTTGTCATCCAGCGCCTTGTGCAGGCGATCGAGCGCCGGGAAGAGCTGCTCCATCGCGGCACGCGCGGCGGCGATGTGGAGGGCGGTCGGGAAGCTGTCGTTGGACGACTGGCCCATATTCACATGATCATTGGGATGGACGGGCGACTTGCCGCCCCGCTTGCCAGTCAAAGCTTCGTTGGCGATGCCCGCGATCACCTCATTGACGTTCATGTTGGATTGGGTGCCGCTGCCCGTCTGCCAAATGACGAGGGGGAACTGGTCGTCATGGTCGCCTGCGATCACTTGACCGGCGGCTGCCTCGATCGCTTCGGCGAGTTCCGGCGCCAGTCCCTCCGTACGATTGACCCGAGCCGCAGCCTGTTTGACGATAGCGAGCGCGTGAACGATGCCGATCGGCATACGCTCCATCGCACCGAAGGGGAAATTTTCGATACTGCGCTGGGTCTGCGCGCCCCAATAGGCGTTGGCGGGCACCTCTATGGCGCCGATGCTGTCGGTTTCGGTGCGGCTTTCCATGCGAAGGCTCCCAGGACATGAGGTCCGGGAGCCAATCTGGTAATAGCGGCGGCTATCCGCCAGACATTATTTCTTCTTGCCGAAATCCACGGTGACGACGTTAGAGCCGTCTTCGGTCGTTACCTGAGGCGCGTCATTCTCCGCTTCCTCATGCGGTTCGGGCGGAACGTCCGACTGTACCTGGAACTGGAGCGCGAAATTCACGGCCGGATCGACAAAGGCGGTAATCGCCGCGAAGGGAATCGAAAGATGCGCTGCAACCTGGTTGAAGGTCAGGCTGACGCCGAAGCCATCGCCCCCCACCTTCAGGTCCCAGAATTTATTCTGGAGGACGATGGTCATCTCGTCAGGGAAACGCTCGACAAGCTGCTTGGGGATTTCCACACCCGGCGCCTGCGTCTTGAAGGTGATGTAGAAATGATGCGTGCCCGGCAGGCCGCCTGAATGCTCCACTTCACCCAGCACCCGGCCGACCACCGCGCGCAGGGCCTCCTGCACGATTTCGTCATAGGGAATCAGGCTGTCAGGCAAGTCATCGCTCATCCCCCATTGTCCTAACGGCGCGGCGCGGCTGGTCAAGAGCAGGCCACACATGCAACGCCACATTGCAAGGTGCCCCCACTTCGGTATAGGGCGCAGCCATGCGCACGGGCGAAATTCACCGCAACACTGCGGAAACGCAGATCGACGTGACCGTCAACCTCGACGGCACGGGGGTCTATACCGTCTCCACCGGGATCGGCTTCCTCGATCACATGATCGAGCAGCTGTCGCGGCACTCGCTGATCGACATGGAAGTGAAGACGGTCGGCGACCTGCATGTCGACCAGCATCACACGACCGAAGACACCGCGATCGCCATTGGCGAGGCTGTGGCAAAGGCGCTGGGCGACAAGCGCGGCATCACCCGCTACGGCAGCGTCTATTCGCCGATGGACGAGACGCTCACCCGCGTGTCGCTCGACATTTCCGGCCGCCCCTGGTTGGTGTTCAAGGCGCCCTTCACCGTGCAGCGGCTGGGCGAATGGGATACCGAGATGATCGAGCACTGGTTCCACAGCTTCGCACAGGCTGCCGGGATCACGCTGCATGTGGAAAATCTCTATGGCAGCAACAATCACCATATCGTCGAAAGCTGCTTTAAAGGGCTTGCCCGCGCGCTGCGCCAGGCGGTGGAGATCGACCCGCGCAAGGCGGATGCGATCCCCTCGACCAAGGGGATGCTGTGACCACCCTCGCCCTCATCGATTACGGCGCAGGCAACCTTCATTCCGTCCATAATGCCCTGCGCAAGGCGGGAGCGGAGGATGCCGTCATCACCGCCGATCCTGCGCTGGTGGCGAAGGCCGATCGCATCGTCCTGCCGGGCGTCGGAGCTTTTCGCGCGTGCATGGATGCGCTTTCCGCCATCCCCGGCATGATCGACGCGATGAACGAAGCTGTGGGCGAGCGCGGCACGCCCTTCCTGGGCGTGTGCGTCGGCATGCAGTTACTCGCGGACGCGGGCGAGGAATTCGGCCGGCATGAGGGTCTGGGGTGGGTGCCCGGCACAGTAAGGCGTATCGAGCCGAATGATCCCGCGATCAAAGTGCCGCACATGGGCTGGAACAAGGTGACGCTGAATGGAGCGCCGCCGCTGCTGGAAACGGGCGAGGCCTATTTCCTGCACAGCTATCATTTCGAAGCCGATGATCCTGCTCATGTCGCTGCGGTCACCGATCATGGCGGCCCGCTGGTGGCAGCGGTTGCCCGTGACACGATCATCGGTTGCCAATTCCATCCGGAAAAGAGCCAGACCTATGGTCTTTCCTTCCTCTCCCGTTTCCTGAAGTGGCGTCCGTGACCCCTCTTCGCTCGTTCGGATATTGATATGAGCCTGATCGTTTTCCCTGCAATCGACCTTAAAGGTGGACAGGTCGTCCGCCTGGCCGAAGGCGATATGAACCGCGCCACCGTCTATGGCGACGATCCCGCCGCGCAGGCGCTGATCTTCGCTGAAGCGGGCGCGGAGCATCTGCATGTCGTGGATTTGGACGGCAGCTTTGCGGGCCATGCGGTCAATGCCGAGGCGGTCGAGCGCATTGTCGAGGCCTTCCCCGGCCACGTCCAACTTGGCGGCGGTATCCGCAATCGCGAAGCGGTCGAGCGCTGGTTCGACCTTGGCGTGTCTCGCATCGTCATCGGCACGGCTGCATTGAAGGATCCGGCTTTCGTGAAAGCGGCGGCGCGTGACTTTCCCGGCGGTATCGTCGTTGCCGTCGATGCGCGGGACGGGTTCGTCGCGACTGACGGCTGGGCCGAAAAGTCCGACATGCCGATCGCTGACCTCGCCTGCCGGTTCGAGGATGCGGGCGTCGCAAGCCTGCTCTTCACGGATGTCGGCCGCGACGGCCTGCTCAAGGGTTGCAATATCGACGCAACCGTCGAGTTGGCGCGCGGAACGGACATTCCCGTGATCGCCAGCGGCGGCGTGGCAGGGATCGCGGACATTCGCGTTCTCAGCCTGCATGCCGATGAAGGCATCGAGGGCGTCATCACGGGACGTGCGCTTTACGACGGGCGGCTGGATTTGAAGGCGGCGCTGGCGATTGCAAAGGCGGCGGCGTGACCGTCTGCACCCGCGTCATCCCTTGCCTGGATGTCGCCAATGGCCGCGTGGTCAAGGGCGTGAACTTCGTCGATCTGCGCGACGCGGGCGATCCTGTCGAACAGGCCCGGGTCTATGACGCGGCTGGCGCGGACGAGCTGTGCTTCCTTGACATCACCGCGACCCATGAGGCGCGCGGCACCATATTGGACGTGGTGCGCCGCACGGCCGAGGTCTGCTTCATGCCCGTCACGGTGGGCGGCGGCGTGCGCAGCCCGGAGGATGCGCGGGCGCTGTTGCTCGCGGGGGCCGACAAGGTGGCCGTCAATAGTGCCGCAGTGGCGCGCCCCGAGGTAGTGGCCGATATAGCCGATCGCTTCGGCAGCCAGTGCATCGTCGGGTCGGTCGATGCCCGGCGCGTCGGGGACAAGCGCTGGGAAATCTTCACTCACGGTGGCCGCAAGCCCACCGGCATCGACGCGGTCGAACATGCTGTGAGGCTGGCCGAACTTGGGGCGGGCGAATTGCTGGTCACTTCAATGGATGGCGACGGCACGAAGCAGGGGTACGACCTCGCCCTCACCCGCACCATTGCCGACGCGGTATCCGTGCCCGTCATCGCGAGCGGCGGCGTGGGCACCTTGCAGCATCTGGTGGAAGGCGTGATCGAAGGTCATGCGAGCGCCGTGCTGGCCGCGTCCATCTTCCACTTTGGCCAGCATACTGTCGCCGAGGCGCATCAAGCACTGGCCGCTGCCGGCGTGCCGGTGCGTTCGCGGTGAGCAACTTTTCATTGACGGGCCGCGCGGTGAAGGCTTGATGGAACCCATGCGCTCGACCCTCCACGATCTTGAAAACACCATCCGGCAGCGGCGGACGGCTGATCCCTCGCAATCCTATGTGGCCAAGCTGACGGCTCGGGGCCGGGGAAAGATCGCGCAGAAAGTGGGCGAGGAAGCGGTGGAAACCGTGATCGCCGCCATGGCCTCCGACCGTGAAGGTGTAGTTGGCGAGAGCGCTGACCTGATCTTCCACCTGATGGTCTTACTCGCAGATCTCGATATCCCGCTCGACGCCGTGCTGGATGAGTTGGACCGCCGGGAGGGCGTGTCGGGCATCGCCGAAAAGGCGGCCCGGCCAAAGGACTGACCGGCTGCCGGAAAGAAATCCAGCCATCCGCGTTTCCTGATCTGCTTTAAGCCGAACAGGGAGACCACGGCATGGTAAGAACGATCGCGGGCGGCATATTGGGCGGCTTCGCTCTTTTCATCATCCGCTTCCTATTCTGGCAGACGCCGCTGAGCGCCCTTGCCCTGCATCGCGCGGGTGAAGCGCCCGGCGCCAACCTTCAGGCAGCGCTGGCCCAATCACTGACGCCGACCGGAACGGGCGTCTACATCGTCCCTGACCCGGCCACCGCGCAAGGCACGATCCTGTACGGAAAGGGTCCAATCGCGACCATCTTCTATAACAGTAGCGGCTTTCCAGTGACCGACAGCGCCGCGCTGATCGGTGGCCTGGTCCTCGCCCTCATCGCAGGTGTCGTCATCGCATTGGCGCTGAGGTTCGCGGCGGCGGACTTTGGCAGCCGCGCGCGCATCGCCCTGCTTTCGGCATTGGCCGCGGTGTTATGGCTGGACATCGGGCAGGCCGTGTTCAACCACGCGCATTGGGGCTACATCCTCTACCTCGCCTTCAGCGATTTTATCGCGCTGGCCGCAGCCGGGCTTATCGCCGCCCGGCTGATCGCTACGGCTCCGGTCGCTTCGCCCAGCGCTACAACGATGCACTGAAGCCGCTACCCGCCTCCTCAGCAAGCCGGATCATGCAGGCGGCATGACGCTCCGCCACCGCCATCCTGTCCTCGCCATAACCGCCGCCCATGGTGCTGGCGAGCGGGATGCCGCGGCGGCGGGCTTCCCGCATGACGGCGCGGTCGCGCGCATCCAGCCCCGCATCGCTGAGCGCCAACCTTCCCAGCCGGTCGTCGGCATGGGGGTCGACCCCGGCCTGGTACAGGATCAGGTCCGGACCGAAGCTATCGAGCGCCTGCGGCAACACCTGCATCAGCATCGCGATATAATCCGCGTCACCCACGCCGTCAGGCAATGCGACGTCGAGCGAGGAACGCATCTTGCGTGCGGGGAAGTTCTTCTCCGCATGGATCGAGAGGGTGAAGACATCATCCCGCCCAGCCATCAACTGCGCGGTGCCGTCCCCCTGATGAACGTCAAGATCAAGGATGAACACGCGCTGCGCGTCCCCTTCCCTGATCAAACGATTCGCAGCGATGGCGAGATCGTTGAACACGCAATAGCCCGCACCGCTGTCATAAAGCGCATGATGGCTGCCGCCCGCCGCATTGGCAGCATAGCCATGCACCATCGCCAGCTTCGCCGCCGCCCAGGTTCCGCCAGGCGAAAGCATCGACCGCCGCATGGTCCGTTCATTGACGGCAAAGCCGATCCGCCGCTGCTTGTCGCGCGGCACCGTCAGGGTCGCGACCTCTTCGACATAGTCGGGGTCGTGCACCGCCTCTATCCAAGGACGGGGCATGGGCGCGGGTTCATGGAGCGTAAAGGCAGCGCCGCTTAGCCTAAGTGCTTCCATAACCAGCCCATATTTATCAAAACGAAAGCGGCTGCGTGCTGTTGCAGGAGAAACATAGGCAGGATGGTGAACGACATGGAGCATCATCTTTTTTCCGCGATGATAAGTTTGAACGATGAGGGCTTTGCGCTATCTGGTCCAGCATGAACCGTCCCGATTTGATCCGTTTTTGCCTCAGCCCCCTCATCGGCCTCGCCGCCGCGCCAGCGATTGCGCAGCCGCCTGCGGTTGTGCCGACGCTGCCACCGTCCGCGCCGCCGGTCATCGCACCGCCCGCTGTGGTGACGCCGCCAGTCCCCATCCCGCCGCTGTCGGCCGCGCAACAGGCCTGGCTCAACAACTGGCTGAAGGGCGGCGCCGAGCAGGGCCTGATGGCCCGCAGCAAGGCGACGGCATCGCTTTCCGGCGATGCCCTGGTGTCCGCTGTGCTGGACCGGGCGAAGGCGCTCAGCACGGGAAGGGTGGATACCGCAGACTTTCTCGACATCTGGGCGCTTCGCCCGGCCACTTTTGATCCGCGCCCCGGGCTCGCACGCGCCATTGTCGAAGACCGCCTGCCCCAATGGGCGTCCGGCCTGACGCCGCCTTATTCCGGCTATGATGGCCTGCGTCGTGGGCTTGCCGCCTATGAGCGGATTCGCGATGCGGGCGGCTGGCCTGTCCTGAATGCCAAGTCCGCGCCCGACGCGGTGCGCAAGCGTCTCGCGATCGAGGACAAGAGCGTGCAGCCGGGCGAAGCGCTGACCGACGTGCTGCAACGGGCACAGCGGCGCTATGGGTTGAACCCGACCGGCCTGCTCGATGCGCGCACGCTCAAGGAACTTAATGTTCCGGTCGAGGACCGTATCGCGGCCATCATGGCGAACATGGAACGCTGGCGCTGGATGCCGCGCCAACTGCCGGTCAATCGCGTTCAGGTGAACATCGCCGCTGCCGTGCTCACCGTCTTCGAAGGCGATCAGCCGGTCACCTCCATGCGCGCCGTCACCGGGTCGCCCGACAATGCGACGCCGATGCTGACGTCCAGCATCCATTCCATCGTCGTCAATCCGCCATGGAATGTCCCGTCTTCCATCGCGAAGAAGGAATTGTGGCCAAAGGGGCGCGCGGCGTTGCTGCGGCAGGGCTACAAGATCGTGGGCACTCCGGAAAACGGGGAGCGGATCGTTCAGCCCGCAGGTCCCAGCAGCGCGCTTGGCCGGTTGAAGTTCGACTTCAACAATCCCTTCGCAGTCTACCTGCATGACACGCCCGCCCGCGCGAAATTCTCCAGTTATGACCGGCTCGCCAGCCATGGCTGCATCCGGCTTGAAAAGCCGGTGCCGCTCGCGGAACTGATGGTGCAGAGCGATCCCAAGCTGGCGGGCAAGGTCCAGTCGCTGATCGACACCGGCAAGACGCAGCGCGTGCAGTTGCCCAAGGAAGTGGCGGTCTATCTGCTTTACTGGACCGCCTTTGCCAGCGGTAACGGCACCATGAATTTCCGGTCCGATCCCTATGGCTGGGACAAGCTTCTCGCCCGGAAGATCGAAGCATCCAGCCGCCGCCTTGATCCCACCGCCGCACCTGCGCCAACCATCGCATCGAAGGACTAAGACCCCATGCGCAAGATTGCCCTCGCCGCCCTTGCTGGCGCGCTCGCCCTGTCCGCTTGCGGGAAGAAGGAAGAGCAGGCGCCCGCGACCAACAACATGGTCGAACCCCCGGTTGAAAATGTGATCATCGAGGAACCGGAAGCGCCGCTGCCGCCAGCCAATAATGCCGTGGCCGCGCCGGAACCTGCGCCGCCGCCAAGCATTTCCGAGCAGCAGCAAATCCAGGATGACGCTGAAGCGACCGGCATGACCGCACGGTTGGACCAGTCGTCCGAGGCGAGCAACTCGACCGATTGAGCCGAAGGATGGCCACCTTCGGACGAGTGGCGGCGGCCTGTCTTCGCCCCGCCCTTTAAGCGGGCGCGGAGCTTTGCTATATTGCGATTCATGGATCGCCGCAGTTTTACGAAGGCCGCTTTGAGCGGACTTGCCTTTTCTTTTCTAGCAGATAGCGCGGGTCGCGCGGCTTTGACGGCCAACCTACAGCCCGCCGCGCCTGTGCCGCCACCCGTTACGCCTCACCCGGTAACGCCGTTGACGCGGCAGCCCTATGCGCGGCTGCTCGATCGGGCGAAAGCGGCACTGGACGAGCATGCGCATATGTTCGAACTGCGCGACCGTATCGCGCTGGCCGACTTCAACGCCCCCTCGCGCGAGTTGCGCTTCCACATCGTCGATTTGCTGGGAGGGCACGCCAGTTCCTACCTTGTGTCTCATGGCCGGGGATCTGATCCGGGTCATTCGGGTTGGCTGCAAACATTTTCCAACGAACCGAATTCGCTCGCCAGTTCGGCGGGCGCGTACAAGACTGGCCAGATTTACGAGGGGCAGCATGGCCGGGCCATGCGGCTCGCGGGTCTGGACGCGCAAAACAACAATGCCGAAATGCGGGCGATCGTGATCCACGGCGCAGATTATGTGAGCGAAGACCATATCGCGACATGGGGCAAGATCGGCCGGAGCGAAGGCTGTTTTGCCGTTGCCCGGCATATGCTGCCGCAGTTGCTGGGCCTGCTCGGGCCGGGTCGCATGATCTACGCGAACAAGCTTACCGCCATGGGGGCTTGAGGTCGGGCGTACCCGCCCAGCGCCATTACCGCCCTTCTCAAGCAAAATGTGCTTAATCCTAGCCATGCGACCGCTCGGGCGAACGGGGGTAGAGGTTGTGTCGGTTTAGGGTGATCCAGCTCTAAACCTATTGCGCCACCAACTCGCAGAATCGCTGCGCCATGGCGAACTCTTCTCTCCGCCGTGCCGCCCGGGCGGCAGCTTCGGCGTCCTCGCCCCATTGTTCGACTTCCCAAGCCTCGTCGATTTCCGAAGCGGTCCAGATCGCGTTGGCGTCATGCCCGCCTTCGACAATCGCCAGACCGCAGACCAGCGATCCCGACAGCGTCACCAAAGTCGACAAGCCTGCCAGCGTGAAGGGATCATAGGCTTTCACCGCTGCGTCCAGCCGCTCCAGAGTCTCTGGCGGCTGATCGACGGGAATAATCCCCTGCGTCACCCGGAAAGTGACGTCATAACGCTGCCGCGCCCAGTCCAGCAGCGGGTCCCAGGCCGCCGCTTCCCGCGAAACCAGTTCCGCCGGTCCTTCGGCGCGGTAGCAGAGGAGGTCGCTGGTCCCGTAATTGGCTATACCCGCCGCGAAGCTTTCGCGATGGGGCGCGATCTGATCGATCGCACCGTTGGCGAGCCCGGTAAAAGGCATGGAACGCGGATCGACGGTATCACCCTGCCGCCGCCATTCATCCGCCACAGCCTCCGCCAGCCGCGCCGTCGGCAATGCCAGGGCAGCGCGCGCAGGCGTGCGCACCGGGCGGCGATCAAGCTGGACCTCATGCCCGGCGCCGCCGGAAATCACCGCGACATCCTTATAAAAGCGTTTCATTGCGGCGGTCTCCGGAACAGGCTCAGCAGCAGGCGCGGCACGATGACGAACTGAAACAGGCCGACCAGCACGAAGATCATGCCCATCGCCTTCGCCTTGCCGCCTTGAACCCAGCTGAAACGCTCCATCAGGATCAGGAAGCCGAACATCACGAGCAAGGCGCCCGAGAGGCGGAATATGCCGAGCGCAAAGTGACGCTGGCGCGCGACCTTTTCAGGATCGACTGGAGGCGGAGGAGGAAAGTCGGTCATGCTGCGCGGATATGGGCATTGAGTTCGTCGCTGTCCATCGCCACGCCATGGGCGCCTGCCGCGATCAGGTCAGCGGGCGGATGATAGCCCCAGCCAACGCCCAGTGCCCTTGTGCCAGAATTAAGCGCCATGTCGATGTCATAGCTGGTGTCGCCGATCATCACCGTCGTCTCCGGAATCGCCCCTGCATCCGCCATCGCAGTCAGCAACATGGAAGGATGCGGTTTCGACGGATGCCGATCAGCGGTCTGCAACGTCACGAAATGCGCATGAATGCCATGATGCGACAGGCAGAGGTTCAGCCCGCGATCGGACTTACCCGTCGCCACCCCCAGCAGCCATCCATCCGCATTCAGTTGCCGGATCAACTCCGCGATGCCGGGATAGAGCGGTTCCGACACGGCGTTGTCCCGGCGCATCTGTTGAAAGGCGCGCTTATAGCTTTCCGAAAGATGGTCGTGAAAGTCCGCCTCCGCTTCGGGCAGCAGGCGCGCGATCGCCAGAGGTAGCGACAGCCCGACCACGGACAATATGGTTGTGCGGTCAGGCACCGCCAGCTTCTCGCCCTCGAACGCCAGCGTCATTGCCGTGCAAATGCTGTGCTGGCTGTCGACCAGAGTGCCGTCGCAATCGAAGACGGCCAGGCGATTGCTCATTTCTTGCGCGGCCCGCCCGCCCCTCTGGACCGCCGCTCGCCCCGCCGCCCCTTTCGCAGCTGCTTGGCGTGAGCGCGCGCGGCCTTCTTCTCATCCTCGCGGGTGGGCGCGCGCGCGATTTCCTCGTCCAGCGGCAGGTCGCCTGCGTTGATGTCGAAGCCGAGCGAGACGAGGCTCGTCGCGAAATGCTCGGGTAGTTCGGCGCGCACGTCGACCCGGCCGCCATCGGGATGATCAACCCGAATGCGGCGCGCGTGCAGATGCATCTTCCGGCTGATCGTGCCCGACAGAAAGGCTTCCTTGCCGCCATATTTGCCATCGCCAACGATCGGATGGCCGATTGCCGCCATATGCACACGCAACTGATGCGTGCGGCCGGTATGGGGTTGCAGCTCTACCCAGGCGGCGCGGTTGCCCGCGCGTTCGATGACGCGATAACGCGAGCGGGCGGGCAAGCCCTCCTCCTCATCAACATGCATCTTCTCGCCACCCGTGCCCGGCTGCTTGGCGATCGGCAGTTCGATCATGCCGTCCTCGATCGACGGCACGCCCATGACGATCGCCCAATAGACCTTGCGCGCGGTGCGGCTGGAAAAGGCCTTCGCGAAATAGGCGGCTGACCGGGCCGTGCGGGCGATCAGCAGCGCGCCGGACGTATCCTTGTCCAGCCGGTGTACAAGCTTCGGGCGCTGGTCCAGTTCGAACTCCAGAGCGTCGAGCAAGCCGTCGACATGGTCATCGGTCTTGGTGCCGCCCTGCGTCGCGAGGCCCGGCGGCTTGTTGATGACGATCGCCTGCGCGTCGCGATGGATCACCATATTCTGCGCGAAGCTGATCTGGTCTTCGCTAAGCTCCGGCCTCACCCGGCGGGGCTTGGCCGTCTCGGCAGCTTTAGGCTCGGCGGGGGGAACGCGGATCAGCTGGCCTTCGGTCACGCGGTCGCCCGGCGCAGCGCGTGCGCCATCGACCCGCAACTGGCCGGTGCGTGCCCACCGCGAGACGCTGTTGAAGCCGATGTCGGGCAGGTGGCGCTGGAACCAGCGATCCAGCCGAATGCCGTCGTCATCCGCCCCAACACGGAATTGACGCACGTCCAGCGAAATGCCCTTGGGCGCTCCAGTCTTGGGCGTCGCGGTCTTTGGCGCAGCGGTTTTGGCGGCAGCGGGCTTGGAAGCAGGCTTCGCCGGTGACTTGGGCCCATCCGGCTTGCGGGCGCGCGCCGCCTTTGCACCACCACGGGCGCGACCGGGCGCGCCGCCACCGGGCTTGCCCCCGCGCGACGGACCGGAAGGCTTGCCGGGAGGACGTCCCTTCATGCCACGCTCCGCATCATGCCAAGGCCCAGGACCAGCGCGCCGACGGCCGCGATGACCGACAGGACGGCATAGCTCATGGCCATGACCAACTGCCCGCGCTCGATCATCAGCACGGTTTCGAGGCTGAAGGAAGAAAAGGTGGTGAAGCCGCCAAGCAGACCAACGGCCAGCAACAGGCGCAGGGCCTCGCCCGAAGCGCTGCCGAACCGCGCCAGCCATCCGGCGAGCAGTCCCATGGCAAAGCCACCGAGCACATTCGCGGCGAAGGTTCCCCAGGGCCATTGCGCACCCGGCAGCATGTGACCGGCAAAGCGGCCCAGCTGATAGCGCGCCAGCGCGCCCACCGCGCCGCCGCCCATGACTAGGAGGATATTGTTCATCCCGCCCGCCCTAGAGGCAAATCGCGGTAAAGAAAATGGCAGCGCGTGCCTTTCTGCGCGCTTACTGCCCCTTGTCGGCGATTATATCGACGTTCGTGCGTCCGCCAGGCGCTGCGGTGAAGATCATGAGGTAGGCTGCGCCATCATCCTTGCGCGTGCCGCCCAGCACATGATCACCACCCATGATCCGATATTCTGCGTCGAAGCCGGAACGGCGCGCCTGGGTGTAATAATAGTCCATGACGTTCTGGCGCGGCACTGGCGTGACGAAAGTCGCAGCCCGGAGCGTACAGCCATTCTTGTCCGCGCCCGCAGCTTCCTTCAACTGAGCGCCGGGATAGACGCCGAAAGGATCGGGCATGCGGCTTGCCCATTGCATGCCGTAGGCCAGTTGCTTGCGGCAGAAGATGTTGCCGCCGGGCTTATCCTGATCCTTCGCCATCGCAGCGAGCATGGCGGGGTTTTCCTTCCCGGGACCTTCCACAGCAGCAGGCGTCGCGAGCAGCTTGCCGCCCGCGAGCTTCACCGATTCGGCAAACGCCTTAGCCGCCTCGCCGCTCAGTTTCGGCGCATTCGCGCTGGCGGGCTGCCCGGACTGATCGGCATATTTGGGATCAACCCTGATCTTCCCATCCAATGCCTCCTGAAGGCCCGGATCGATGGCATTGTTGGTCAGCTGAGCGTCAAGCGCGTTCAGATCAGCGTCCTTGTCCCCTTTCCCACAGGCCGCGAGCGGCAGCGCGAGCAATAGGGCAGCGGCATAAACTGAACGGAAAGGCGGCATGACTTCACTCCTTCGTAAACAAGGGGTGAATGTCAGGAGTTAATTTTTCGTTAGGGATTGTGGTAAATCGCTAAATATTCCCATGCCATTCAGACGCGAATGGCATCCGCCGCCATCTTGCGCCAAGCGGCTACAAGGTCCATTTCAAGGCGATGCTGAACGTCCTCTCGGTCCTTATCGGCCTCTTCGCCTTCCTGCTGATGATCCCGGCATTCCTGCCGCTTTTGGGGATCGCCAACTGGCTTTTGGTGCCGATCGCCCTGTTCGGCGCCCTGATCGGCATCTTATCCACGCGCAACAGCGGCCGCAACCTGTGCCTGATCGTTGCGGCGATCGGCGCATTCCGACTGTTCCTGGGCGGAGGCATTTTCTGAATCCGCATGATCAGCAGGTCAGGGCCGGACTGTTCGCCGCGCTCGGCGCCTATGGCGTCTGGGGCCTGCTGCCCATCTTCTTCAAGCTGCTCCACAGCGTCAATGCTGTGGAGGTCGTATCGCAGCGCGTCCTCTGGTCGCTGGCGCTGATCCTTGGCGTACTTGCCGCACGGCGCAGCCTTGGGCAGCTGGCGGCGGCGTTGCGCGAGAGGCGGATCGTCCTGCCTCTCATGGCCTCGGCGGCCTTCATTGCGGTCAACTGGCTGGTCTATGTGTGGGCGGTGAATGATGGCCATGTCATCGCCGCCAGCCTCGGCTACTTCCTCAATCCGCTGGTCAACGTCGCGCTCGGCGTGCTGGTGTTGAAGGAAAGGCTGCGGCGGGGGCAGGCCATCGCTATCGCGATCGCAGCCGTCGGCGTGGCGATCATGGCAGCCGCCGCCTTCACCACCTTGTGGATCAGCGTGGGCCTCGCAGTCAGCTTCGCACTCTATGGCCTCATCCGCAAATTGACGCCGGTAGCACCCATGGTCGGATTGGGCGCGGAAACGCTGCTGCTCGCTCCCCTCGCCCTTGCCTCGCTGCTATGGCTGTGGGGGCATGGCGCCCTGAGCTTTGGACAGGATGGCTATATAATCAGCCTGCTCATCCTCTCGGGCGGGTTGACCACCATTCCGCTGATCCTGTTCGCCATGGCGGCACAGCGCCTGCCGCTAACGGTGCTGGGCCTGATCCAATATATCGCGCCGACGCTGCAATTCCTGTGTGGCGTGCTGCTCTATGGCGAGAAGTTGACGCAGGGCCAGATGATCAGCTTCGCCTTCATCTGGATCGGGCTTGTCCTGTTCGCGACCGACAGCCTCGCCGCCGCGCGCAAGAACAGGCTTGCGGCGGCGTAAGGCTTAAGGCGTCAGGCGAACTCGGTCGCTTCGAAGCGCACCGCCTCACCCACGGCCTCATTGGCAAGTGCATCTTCCCACATGACCCTGTTGCCGCGCACGATGGTGCCCACCGCCTTGCCGGTCAGTTCCATCCCCTCGAACGGTGACCAGTTGCAGCGCGACGCCAGCCAGTCGCTGCCGACCGTCCACCGCTTCTTGAGGTCAACGACAGTGAAGTCCGCATCATAACCGAGCGCGATCCGGCCCTTGCCGACAAGGCCGAACACGCGCTGCGGCCCGGATGATGTCAGTTCGATGAACCGGCGCAGCGACAAACGCCCTCCCGCTACATGGTTGAGCAGCAACGGCACCAGCGTCTGGACGCCGGGCATCCCGCTGGGCGACGCCGGATAGGCCTTGGCCTTCTCCTCCACCGTATGCGGGGCATGGTCGCTGCCCAGCACATCGGGCACGCCCTGATTGAGCCAGTGCCAGAGTCCATCGCGATGCGCCGCCGACCGGATCGGCGGGTTCATCTGCGCATAGGTGCCAAGCCGGGGATAGGCATCCTCGGCGGCCAGCGTCAGATGCTGCGGCGTCACTTCGCAGGTCGCGATATCCTTGTGTCCCGCAATATATTCCAGTTCCGCCGGAGTTGTAACGTGCAGGATATGGATTCGCCGCCGCGCCTGCCGGGCAAGGCCGATGATGCGCTTCGTGGCGATCATCGCGCTTTCATCGTCGCGCCAGATGGGGTGAGAGGATGGATCTCCCTCCACCCGCAAATCCTTGCGAGCGTTCATCCGCGCTTCGTCCTCGGCATGGACGGCAACGCGCCGCGTGCCGCTCGCCAACACGCGGGAGAGCGCCGCGTCATCGTCCACCAGCAGGCTGCCTGTCGATGCGCCCATGAAGATCTTCACGCCCGCCGTGCCGGGAATACGCTCCAGTTCCTTCAGCGCTTCGGCATTGTCCGCCGTCGCGCCGACATAGAAGGCATGGTCGCACCACATGCGGTGATGGGCGCGGGCCAGCTTGTCATGGACGCGCTCGGCACTGTCCGTATTCGGGTTTGTGTTCGGCATCTCGAACACGGCCGTGATACCGCCCAGCACGGCGGCGCGGCTTCCGGATTCAAGATCTTCCTTATGCTCAAGGCCCGGCTCGCGGAAATGCACCTGGCTGTCGATGCAGCCGGGCAGCACGTCCAGCCCCGTACAGTCGATGACCTCGCCCGCATCGCCCAGCGACGATCCGATCGCCACGACCTTGCCGCCGCGGACGCCGACATCGGTCTGTTCAGCGCCTCCAGGCGTGTGGACGGTGCCGTTCTTCAGGATCAGGTCGAAATTCTGGGACATGATTGCTCGCCGCTTGGATATGATCGGCGTCTGTCCTACCTAAAGCCGATGACCGGCACCACCCTAACCGACCGCGCACTCATCAGAATTTCAGGCGAAGAGGCGCGGCCCTTCCTTCAGGGCCTCCTCACCCGCGACGTCCTGACGCTCAGGGCAGGCGAACCGCGCTGGACGGGCCTGCTCACGCCGCAAGGCAAGGCGCTCTACGACTTCATCCTCTGGTCGGATGGCGACGATGTGCTGATCGATTGCGAGGCGGCGCAAGCCGAAGCGCTGGCCAAGCGGCTCACACTCTACCGCCTCCGCCGCAAGGTGGTGATTGAACGGGAGGAGATGCTGGCGGTTCATTGGTCGCTTGAAGCCCCCGGCAAGCCCGCCGATCCCCGCCTCGCCGCCCTCGGCCATCGCTGGCTCGCTCCGCCAGCACCCGGCGACGCCGCTGCCGCCTTCCGCGCGCACCGCCTGTCGCTCGGCATCTTCGAAGGGGCGGGCGAACTCGGCCAGGACCAGACACTATGGCTGGAGACCAATGCGGGCGAGCTAAACGGCGTGGACTTCGACAAGGGTTGCTATGTCGGTCAGGAAAACACGGCCCGCATGCATTATCGCAGCAAGGTGAACCGCCGCCTCGTCGCTGTGCCCTTGACGCAAGCCGACGAGAAGCGCCAGCGCGCCGCCCTTCCCGACCTTGGCCTGTCGATCGAACTGCGCCGGGTCGAAGATATCGATCCAGCAACGCTGCCCCCATGGCTCGCTGCCGCAATCGCGGAGCATGCCGCCGGATGAAGGGCCTACTGCTCGCCCTGCTCGGGGCCCTCAGCATTGCCGCCCCCGCATGGGCCGACACCCCCTGGACGCTGGTCAAGGCCTACCCCCATGACCCGAAAGCCTTCACCGAAGGGCTCTTCTTTCATGACGGCATGCTTTACGAGAGCACCGGCCTTGAGGGCCGGTCCGACATCCGCAAGGTCTCGCTCGAAGACGGCAAGGTGCTCGAAAGCCGCACCCTCGCTCCGCAATATTTCGGCGAGGGGATCGTCAACTGGAAGGATCGGCTGATCAGCCTCACCTGGCGTCATCGCCAAGGTTTCGTCTGGAAGCTCAACGGCTTCAAGCCGCTGTCGCAGTTCCGCTATGAAGGTGAAGGCTGGGGCCTGACCCAGGATGGCCGCAACCTCATCATGAGCGACGGCACATCGCAGCTGCGCTTCCTCGACCCCGACACGCTGCGCGAAGCCCGCCGCATCACCGTGACCTACAACGGCCGCCCGGTCGATCGCCTGAACGAGCTGGAATATGTAAAGGGAGAGCTGTGGGCGAACATCTGGTACGACACACGCATTGCCCGCATTGACCCTGCAACCGGCAAGGTCATCGACTGGATCAATATCGCCCCATTGATGCGCGAAAGCGGCGTCACGGATAGTGAGGGCGTGCCCAACGGCATCGCCTATGACCAGAAACGCGACCGCATTTTCGTCACCGGCAAATATTGGCCCAAGCTGTTCGAGATCCGCCTGAACCCCAAGGGCGGCGCATCGACGGGGAAGTAAGAGCCGGGGGCTCAGCTCGCCGCCCTCTTCCGCCGCGTTTCCCATCCCTTCTTCGCCGCAGCGGACCGATCAGCGGCAGACCGCCGCGTTGACGCCGCACCACCTTTCCGGCCACCCTTGCGCGAAGACTCATGCGTGTCGGGCTTCCCGCGTCCTGACCCCGACTTGTTGCCGCCGCCCGACTCCTTGTTCACCGTCGCCCAGGCGCGCCGTTCGGCCTCCTTGCGCGAGACGCCGCGCTCCTCATAGCCTTCCTCAATATGTTCGGCCTTGCGCTTCTGCTTGTCGGTATAGCTGCTCTTGTCGCCACGCGGCATGATTGACCTCCTGTCAGCATCTTCTCCTGCTACACCAACGATCGCCAGCCGATCCCGTTCACTGCCGCATGAGTTCGGCGGAACGGAAGGCAAGCAGCACGCGTTCCCCGGCCATGGAAGAGCGCACCCTTATCGAACGGCTCGCCCGTCACCTCGCCGTTGACGATCCGGATCAGTGGCACGCACGGGTCGCCGACGCCGCCAGCATCCTTGCCATCATGAAGGATCCTGATCCTGCCATGCGGGAGGCCGGCGATCAGGCGCAATGGCGCGCCATGATCAACGCAGCACTGCGGGAGCGATGGGTCGTCGCGACGCATCCCGGCGGCGACCATGCCGAACCCGGCACCGACGAAGAAGGCGAATTTTCGCTTCACCCGCACGAAGTGACCCGCGACCGTGCCGACTGGTATCATGTGCATGACAGGCAGGAGAAATCATCATGAAGGGGTTGTTGAAGCTCGCATTCATCGGCGGGCTTAGCGCCGTGGCATGGCGCGCCTGGCAGGACCGGCACGCTCCAGCGCCCGCGGATGACCGCGGCCCCGTCGGATCGTCGGGGATCGTCAGGGATGCAGGGCCCGAGGAACAGCATATCGACGCCAGCGACTGGGACATGGTCGATGAGCAGGTCGATGAGTCCTTCCCCGCAAGCGATCCGCCGGGCAACTATTGAGGCGTCAGCTGATCGATCCTGACGTGCGGGTCATTGCCCCTGCCCCGCCCCGTCTCTATGAGCCTGGGCGGTAACGGCTCGCGCTTCTGCCTGGGGCCTGAAACAGGGGAAATCTAGCCAATGCCTTCGGGTCTCATCGCGCTGCTCGACGATGTAGCGGGAATAGCCAAGCTTACAGCCACCTCGCTGGACGATGTTGCCGCCGCCGCGGGCAAGGCCGGGTCAAAGGCGGCGGGTGTCGTGATCGATGACGCGGCAGTGACCCCGCGCTATGTCGTTGGCCTGACGCCCGATCGCGAACTGCCCATCATCTGGAAGATCGCGCGCGGTTCGCTGCGCAACAAGCTGCTTTTCCTGTTGCCCGCCGCGCTGCTGATGAGTGCCTTTGCGCCGTGGCTTCTCCCGCCGCTGCTGATGCTGGGCGGCGCATTCCTCTGCTTCGAAGCGGTCGAAAAGCTGCTGGAAGCGGTGCAAGGCGGCCATGACGTGGCGGAGGAAGCGCTGGCCACGCACAGTTCGCAGGAATTAGAGGATCAGAAGGTGTCCGGCGCCATCCGCACCGACTTCATCTTGTCCGGTGAGATCATGGCGATCGCGCTCGGCACCGTTGCCGCGGAACCGCTCTGGGAACAGGCACTGATTCTGGTCGTAGTCGCGGTCCTCATTACGGCAGGCGTCTATGGGGTCGTCGGCTTCATCGTGAAGATGGACGACATCGGCCTGCACCTGGCCGAACGTTCTTCATCGGTGGCGCGCGCCGTGGGACGCGGGCTGGTCCATGCCATGCCCGTCCTGATGAAGATCCTCTCGGTGGTGGGCACCGCGGCCATGCTGTGGGTCGGCGGCGGCCTGATCGTCCATGGCCTGCATGAATTTCACTGGGACTTGATCCCCGGCGCCATCCACCACGCTGCCGAGAGCGTGGCAGCGACCGCGCCTGCGATCGGCCCCTTCCTCGATTGGACCGTGAACGCAATCGGCGGGGCCATCGTCGGCCTGGTAATCGGGGGAATCATCGTCGCGGTACTGCACTTGTTCAAAAGACATTAAGCACGCGACTGCATTCGAAGCTTGGTTGCCTGCCAGGTAAACCTTACCTCCGTTCGGGCTGAGCCTGTCGAAGCCCTTCTCAAGAATTGGAGCCGTTGGGCGAACGGCGCGAAGCCTGCCGAACAAGGCGAACTGAAGATGGAAATGCTCCAAACTCCGTCCCCTTGGCGCGTCGAAGCAAGCGCCCTGCTCGCGCTTGCCCTACCTATGATCGCGGGTAACGTAGCGTGGGCAGGAATTGCCGCAACCGACCTTCTGCTGATCGGCCGCCTGGGCGCAAAGGGTGTGGCGGCGGGCGCGCTCGCCATCAACCTCTTCCATGCCCTGCTCATCTTCGGCATGGGCCTTGTCACAGCCGCCGCGCCGCTCATCGCCAACGAGCGAGGCCGCCGCCGCCATTCCGTTCGCGATGTTCGCCGCACGGTTCAGCAAACCCTGCGGGCCGCCTTTTTCTTTGTCCTCCCCGCCTGGCTCCTCCTCTGGCAGAGCGAGGCCATCCTGCTCGCCATGGGCCAGCAGCCGGACCTCGCCCATCAGGCAGGCCTGATGATGCGCGGCCTGCAATGGGCCCTGCTCCCGTTCCTGGCCTTCACGACGTTGCGCAATTTCATATCCGCGCTGGAACGGCCGATCTGGGCCGTTGTCATCATGCTGCTCGCCATCCCCTTCAACGTCCTGGCTGGATGGGCGCTCATCTTCGGCAATTTCGGTTTGCCGGCGCTTGGGCTGCTGGGCGCGGGACTAGCCAGCACCCTTTCCTCCTGCTTTCTGTTCCTCAGCCTGCTTGGCGTCATACTGATCGACCGCCGCTTTCGTCGTTATCGGGTGATGGGCCGCTTCTGGACCCGCGACCGCGAGCGGCATCGTGCCGTCTGGGCCTTAGGCCTGCCGATCGCCATCACCGTGGGGTTTGAAACCACCGTGTTCAACGCCTCGGCATTGCTCATGGGCCTCATCGGTCAGGCTTCCCTCGCCGCCCATGCCGTCGCCATCCAGATCGCCGCGCTGCTGTTCATGGTGCCGATGGGCATCGGGCAGGCAGCGACCGTGCGCGTCGGCCTTGCCCACGGGCGCGGCGATTCAGCAGCGATCGGACGCGCGGGGTGGCTCGCGCTTCTTCTCGGCTTCGGCTTTGCACTGGGTGCCGCCATCCTGCTCATCACCGTTCCCCGCCTGCTGATCGGCGCATTTCTCGACCTGACCGATCCTGCCAACAACCAGACCGCAGCGCTTGCAGTGAGCTTCCTCGCGGTCGCTGCGCTGTTCCAGCTGGTCGACGCCACCCAGGCGGTCGCCGCAGGCGTCTTGCGCGGCCTGCACGACACCAAAGTGCCCATGATCTTTGCGCTCGTCGGCTATTGGATCATCGGCGTCGGCGTGGGGACCATCCTTGCCTTCCCGCTCGGCATGAAGGGCCTGGGCATCTGGTTCGGGCTGGCGAGCGGCCTTGGAGTGGTAGCGGTGCTGCTGCTCGCGCGATGGATGATGCGCTACCGGCTGGGCCTCGTCGGCTCACCCTGAAAAGCGCCCGGATGCACTTTAGGAGCATGCTGCGGCGCACAAAGCAATTGAAGACAGCCTGCGAATCGGTAATGACGACATTCATGACTGCCCCGACGACCATTTTCGAAGCCATCGCGCTCCAGAAATGCCTCAAGGCGACCTATAACAAGATGGTCGTCAAGCTGGCGCCCCACATCCTCTACACGCGCCATGATGAGATGTTCATCGACGCTGTCACCGTCGAGCGTGAAGGCGGCCCACCGCGCGAATTGAAGCTCGGAACGTTCAAGCTCGCGGGCCTCAACGACGTATCCATCCTCGATGAGACGTTCGAGGCCATGTACGGCCTCTACAATGAGGATGACGACAAATATAAGGGCGTGACCCTGTTCGCCGTCGCGCCTGAAAGCGCAGCCGCCTGACAATTTAAGGAGCGGCCACGCGGCGCCGCTCCGGTCATTTCTTCAGCCGGTAACCTGTCCGGAAAACCCATCCGATGGCGGTCAGACACACTGCCAGCATCGCAGCGATGAAGAGCAGGCTGAACTCGATCCCAACATCGCCCCGACCGAAAAAGGTCCAGCGGAAGCCTGACACCAGATAGACGATCGGGTTGAACAAGGTGATCGTACGCCAGGGCTCGGCCAGCATATGGACCGAGTAGAAGGCGCCGCCCAGGAACGTCATCGGCATGATCAGCAGCATCGGAATGACCTGCAACTGCTCGAAGCTTTGCGCCCAGATGCCCAGGATAAATCCGAACAGGCAGAAACTGACCGCGATCAGCACCATGAACGCCGCCATGGCGACAGGATGTTCGACATGGACGTCGACAAACAGATGGGCCGTCACGAAGATGATCGTTCCGACGCTCAATGACTTGGTGGCCGCCGCGCCTACATAGGCGATGACGGTCTCGGTGGCCGACACGGGCGCGGAAAGCAACTCATAGATGGTGCCCGCGAATTTCGGCATGTAGATACCGAAGCTCGCATTGAAGATGCTCTCGGTGAACATCGACATCATTATCAGACCAGGCACGATGAACGCGGCATAGTCGATGCCGTCGATCTGCGTCATCCGCGATCCGATCGCCCCGCCGAACACGACGAAATAGAGCGATGTGGTAATCACCGGCACCAGCAAGCCGGTCAGCAGGGTACGGCTGAACCTGTGCAACTCGAACTTGTAGATCGACCAGATGGCCCGATAGTTGAACCCGCTCATGCCGCCTTCTCCTGATGGACCAGGCTGACGAAGATATCTTCCAGGCTGCTCTGCTGCGTGTTGAGATCCTTGTAGCCAATGCCAAGGTCGCCAAGCCTGCGCAGCAGCGACGATACGCCAGTCCGCTCTGCCCGCGTATCGAACACATATTCGATCTCGCTTCCATCGGACTTGAGCGCCAAATCCCATTCGCCAAGTTCCGGCGGGATCTGCGTCAGCGGCTGGGCCAGCGTCACCGTCAGGCTCTTCTTCCCCAGCTTCTTCATCAGCGCTGTCTTCTCTTCGACCAGGATCAGCTCGCCCTTGTTGATCACGCCCACCCGGTCGGCCATTTCCTCGGCTTCCTCGATATAGTGGGTCGTGAGAATGATGGTGACGCCGGTTTGCCGCAATTCACCGATCAGCTTCCACATGTCGCGGCGCAGTTCGACATCGACGCCAGCCGTCGGCTCATCCAGGAACAGCACGCGCGGCTCATGGCTGAGCGCCTTGGCGATCATCACGCGCCGTTTCATGCCACCGGACAATTCAAGCATCTTGTTGTTGCGCTTGTCCCACAAGGACAGGTCGCGCAGCACCTTCTCGATATAGGCGTCGTCGCGCGGCTTGCCGAACAGCCCACGGGAAAAGCGCACGGTGTCGATCACCCGCTCGAACGCATCGGTGTGCAGTTCCTGCGGCACCAACCCGATGGCTGAGCGCGACCCGCGATAGCTGCGCACGATGTCATGCCCGGCGACCGTCACGCTGCCGCCGCTTGGCCGCACATTCCCGCAGATGATGGAGATCATCGTCGTCTTGCCCGCGCCATTGGGGCCCAGCAGGGCGAATATCTCGCCCTCCTCAATTTCCAGATCGATGCCCTTGAGTGCCTGATATCCTGAAGCGTAGCTTTTCTTCAGCCCGGACACGGTAATGATGGACGCCATGCGCGCGAATGCCCCTCTTTATCTGCACGCCTAGATAAGGTCGCACGGCCTGTGCGCAACCGGACTATTCGCCGCGGCGGTGAAAGCGGAAGACGGTGGCGGGCGGAAAGTTGCGCACGGTCTGTCCCACGCGCGCGACTTCAAGGTCCAGCGCGTGCAGCACGTCGCGGCTGACAGGCGGGCGTGTCGAATAGGTGAACTGGATGAAATTGCCGCCCGGGCGCAGCATGCGGAACGCTTCGGACAAAATATCAGCGTGCATGTGCCGGTCCATCGCCAGCAAGGGCAAGCCGCTAACCACCGTCTGATATTGGCCCGGTTCACCGGCCGCCGCCGTCGAGACGATCTGGGCGGGCGTTTCCAGCACCGACACATGAGGAAAGTGCCGCCGCAGGCCGCGCGCAAAGGCCGGATTGATCTCCACCACTTCAAGCTTTTCAGGCGCCAGGCCCGTTTGCAGGATCGCGCGGGTGAACACGCCGGTGCCGCCGCCCAGCTCCATCACCCGGCCATCCGACGGATCGATATGGGCCACCATCAACCGCGCGAGGTAGCGGCTGCTCGGCACCACCGAGGCGGTCTGGCGCGGCTTCTTAACCCAGGCCGCGAGGAAATCGAGATACTCCGTCGCCCGCGCGCGAAATTCGCTTCGGGGCATGGTGATGGCCCGGCCACGTTTGGACTTGTCATGCATGGGCGATAGTTGACCGGGAACATGTCATCGCGACTCCCCTTAGCGAGCCCGGCGCGCGCCGTCGATTGGCTTTAACATGTCTGTAGATGGCAAATTTTTCACATGCGCGGCACCCGTCGCATTTTTCGTGAAAGTCGTCGGGTAAACGCCCTTAATAAGAGCATCGGACCAGACACGCAGGCGCTGAACTCCACTATCCAGCCAATTTATGGCTCCCGATCGCCGCATCGCGCTCAACCAGCCACATTTATCCGAAAAAAATTTCGTATCGTTTTCAACTATTTAGCTTGTTGCCGCAGGTTCATGCAACCTCGTCCACTATCAGCGGGTTCAACAGCAAATCATTGTTTCGGAGGAGAATTATGCGCAAAGCCATTATCGCCCTGTCGGCCCTTTCGATGGCCATCCCCGTGTCCATGGCTATCCCCACGGATGGCGCCAGCGCCCGCGACGGTTATCGCTATCGCGAATGGCGTGGCCGTGACGGACGCATGTATTGCCGCAAGTCGAACGGCACGACTGGCCTGATCGTCGGCGGCGTGGGCGGCGCCCTGCTCGGCCGCGCTATCGATACCCGTGGCGATCGTGCGACCGGCACGATCCTGGGCGCTGCCGGTGGCGCGCTGCTGGGCAAGGAAATCGACAGCAAGCGCCGCTGCCGCTAATCTACTAATGCACAGCAAAAGGCGGTTCCCCGACCGGGAGCCGCCCTTTTCATATATGGTAAGGATGGGCGCTTATTTTGAAGCGGCGCCGCGGGCTTCTTCAACCTTGAAGGCAACCGGCTGGCCGCCGGACACGCCAGACACCTTGCCCTTGCGAACCGCCAGGTTGAACGCCACGGCATCGGGATAGCGGCGGCCGGAAATCTGCTGCCCGGTCTTGGTATCCTTCACCTCATACACATAGGTGTAGCCTTCGTGGGTGAAGCGCTGCTTGGCTTCTTCAGCTTGAGCGGGTGCCAGAGCGGCAGCGATGGTGGCAACTGCACCGGTAAGAATGAATTTCGACAGCATTCGCATAGGTTTTCTCCTTGTGAATGCCGATCAAACACCTCTGCATCTTCTTGTTCTGTTGGCCGCCAGCCTATGCGCAAGCCACAGCCCTGCAATCGCAAAAAACGGATCACCAGTTGCGGTTGACGCAACCGGCGGGACTTCACGCCTCGGACAGGGAAAGGATGTGACGGAACTGAGCTTCGGTGAGGGGAGCAACCGACAGACGCGATTGGCGTAGCATTACCATATCGGCCAGCGCCGGGTCGGCCTTCATCGTCTTCAACGTCACGGGCTTGTTGAGCTTCCGCTCCGGCGCGACATGTACGGCGATCCACTTGCCGCTGTCATCGGTACTGTCGGGAGCCGCTTCCTCGACGATCTTCATGATGCCGACCGCTTCCACGCCGATATTACTGTGGTAAAAGATCGAAAGATCGCCCTTGCGCATCGCCTTCATGTTCAGCTGCGCCGCATGGTTGCGCACGCCATCCCACTCGGCCTTTCCTTTCTCGACCAGGTCGTCATAGGAAAAGACATCGGGTTCAGATTTCATGAGCCAGTAGTTCATGACCGCCTCCTTGCCTCAGCCGAAGGGGACGATCAAGGATCGGACCGTCATTCGAAGGGAAAGTCGAAACTTGCCGCACGCAACCCTGGACCAGGTCCCGCTGCTGTCGATGACAGCCATGACGAAGCAGGATTTTGCGGCGGCGCTCGGCGATTCGTTTCGGGAGTTCGGCTTTGCCATGGTGAAGGACCACGGCATGGACGCCGCCCTGATCGAGGATGGCTGGCGGATCGCCCGCGCCTTCTTCTCTCTGCCAGATGATGTGAAGCGCCGCTATGACGCCAGCGGCAATGGCGGCCAGCGGGGCTACACGGCGTTCGGACGAGAAATCGCCAAGGGCGCGAGCGAAAATGACCTGAAGGAATTCTGGCATGTCGGCCGCGATCTGCCCGGCACACATCGGCTGACCGCCACCATGCCCGCCAACATATGGCCGAAGGAAATTCCATATTTCCAAGAGCTTTTCATCCGTCTCTATGATGAGTTCGATCGTATCGGCGCTGAACTGCTGGCTGCCATCGCCCTTGATCTCGGGCTGCCGGAACGCTGGTTCGATGATGCTATCGAAGACGGCAATTCGATCCTGCGCCTGCTGCACTATCCACCTGTTTCGGCAGAAGCTCCGGGCATTCGTGCTGCCCCGCATGAGGACATCAACCTTATTACCCTGCTGCTCGGCGCAGAAGAAGGCGGGCTTGAAATCCAGGACCGACAAGGCAACTGGCTGCCCGTCATACCCCCGCCCGGCGCGCTGGCGATCAACGTCGGCGACATGCTCCAGCGGCTGACCAACCACCGCCTGCGATCAACCAGCCACCGCGTCGTCAATCCTCCCCCGGAAAGGCGCGGCATGGCTCGCTATTCCATGCCCTTCTTCCTGCACCTGCGCCCGGATTTCCTGATCGATCCGCTGCTGCAATGCGTCGATGCCGACCACCCCCGCCGCGATCCGCCCATCACCGCGCACGACTATCTGGTCGAGCGGCTGCGCGAGATCGGACTGGTGAAAGGCTGAGCGCCTGCCAGCCTATTTGCGCCACCGGCCCAAGGTGATGCCGATTTCTTCGCCCTTCTCGCTCAGCGCTAGTTTTATGATCTTAACTTCGACCTGCAACACCTTGTCATCCTTAAGAAAAATGGTGTCGATAATATGATCGGCTACCGCTTCGATCAGCGTGAAATGCTGCCCCTCCGGCAACGCAGCCGTGGCCGCATGCTTCAGGTCCATGTAATTTTTCGAGCGGGATAGCGGCGTATCCAGCTCATAATGATCGGCGACCTTCAACCGTGCGCGGATGGATATGCGCAGCGGCTGCGGCAAATGCGTTTCTTCCGAATAGATGCCCGTCAGGACATCGACGTCCAGATGATTGACCTCCAGCGTCAGAAAATCGTCAAATCCGCTGTTCATGGCTTTCCTGCTGCTGGCGATGGCCAGAATAGACTTTAATTTTGCGGAGCAGGCGCTAATCCCGCCGCTCCCGGCGCGGTCCATGCGCCATTGATGGCGGATCGGCAAGACGTGTCTCATATTGTGCCCCTCAACATCGTGGCGGAAGAGGCGATCGAGCGGCTGCTCGACGCAGCCTTCGGCCCCGACCGGCACGGCCGCACCGCCTATCTGATCCGGCAAGGCATGCCGTGGGTGCCGGAGCTTTCCTTCGGCATGATGGACGAACATGGGGAACTGGTAGGATCGCTGCAAAGCTGGCCGGTCGCCCTCACCCATGCCGACGGAACGCAGACGCCCCTCATCATGGTGGGTCCCGTCGCCGTGTCACCGGCACTTCAGCGGGCCGGCCATGGCCGTGCATTGATGGACGCGGTCGTCAATGCAGCCCGCGCCCATCATAGCGAGCCGCTGATGATGATCGGCGATCCGGAATATTATGGCCGCTTCTGGGGCTTTTCCGCCGCAGCCACTGGCGGCTGGACATGTCCCGGCCCTTATGAAGCGCGCCGCCTGCTCGCCCTTTCGGCCGATGGCGCGGCGATCGGGGGAGTAGGCATGCTTGGACCGCGAATCACCGCGCCGGTTTGATTTCCCTTTTGCCTTCCCCGCCGCGTGATCCTATCTCGGCGGCATGCCGATGGACCCACTGCCCGATCTCGCAAGCCTGTCTCTCGCCGACATAGTTCGCCTGGCGGAGGAAAAGCGGCTGCCGCCGGTCGACAAGTGGAACCCCGATCATTGCGGCGACAGCGAAATGCGCATCGCCCGTGACGGCACATGGTTCCATCAAGGCTCGCCGATCGGCCGTGAGACGATGGTGCGGCTCTTTTCCACCATCCTGCGGCGTGAGAGCGATGGCTCCTATGTTCTTGTAACACCGGTTGAAAAGCTGTCCATAGAGGTGGAGGATGCACCCTTCCTGGCGGTGGAACTGAAGAGCGAGGGCGAAGGCCGCAGCCGCGCTCTGGCCTTTCGCCTCAACACCGGTGACCTCATCCCCGCAGGGCCCGAACACCCTCTGGTGATCCGGGAAACACCGGACGGCCCGCACCCCTATCTTCATGTGCGCGGCGGACTAGAGGCATTGGTCAACCGCAGCGTCTATTATGAGTTGATGAACCTTGCCCTTGATGAAGCGAACGATCCGGTCGGCCTGTGGAGCAACGGCGCCTTCTATCGGCTGGACGGTTGCGCATGAGCCTGGCCGATCGGCTGCGATCCGCGCTGGCGCAAGGACATGCGCGTGAAGTCGGGCTCACGACATCGGACACGCGCGATCCCCGCATCGATGGGGAGCTTGTGCTCGCGCCTGCCGCCGTGCTCGTCGCCATCACCGACCGGCCGGAGCCCGGCCTCATCCTCACAGAGCGCGCGGCGTCCCTGCGCAAGCATGCCGGGCAGATCGCCTTCCCCGGCGGCCGCGTGGATCAGGAAGACGCCAGCGAAATCGCCGGTGCGCTGAGGGAAGCGCAGGAGGAAATAGCGCTGGCTCCGGACATGGTGGATGTGATCGGCACGACGGACCGCTATCATACCTTCACCGGCTTCGACATTGTCCCCGTGCTGGGTGTGATCCCCCCGGACCTGCCGCTGACGCCTCAGGCGGACGAGGTTGCCGATTGGTTCGAACTGCCCCTCTCTTTCGCTCTGGATCCCGCCAACCGAATCAAACATGCCGTTCAGTTTCAGGGGGTTGAGCGGCATTATTATGAAATCATGTGGAACGGTCGCCGCATCTGGGGCATCACTGCGGCCATCCTTGCCAATCTGTCGCGGAGGCTCGACCTTGACCGCCTTGTTGCCTGACGCCGACTGGCGCCACCGGCCCGGCCTCGATGGCCTGCTCGCCGCGCTTGGGGCCGATCAGGGCCTTGCCCGCTATGTCGGGGGAGCGGTGCGCGACGGGCTGCTGGGGCTTCCCGTCAACGACCTCGACATCGCCACCGCGCTGGAACCGCAGCAAGTGGTGGATCGCCTCAAGGCCGCCGGGATCAAAGCGGTGCCCACCGGCATCGATCATGGCACCGTCACCGCCGTGATCGCGGGATGGCCTGTTGAAATCACCACCTTGCGCCGCGACGTCAGCACGGACGGACGCCGTGCGACTATCGCCTATACCGCGGACTGGCGCGAGGATGCCGCCCGGCGCGACTTCACGATCAACGCCCTTTACGCCGATCCCTACACCCATGAAGTGACCGATTTTTTCGGCGGCGTCGATGATCTGCGCGCAGGCCGTGTCCGCTTCATAGGCAGCGCCGCTGAACGCATCGCGGAGGATCATCTGCGCATCATGCGCTACTTCCGCTTCCTCGCCCGCTTCGGACGCGGCACGCTGGACGAAGATGCCTATGAGGCCTGCCGCGCCGCCGCCAACAGCCTCATGGCTCTGTCGCGCGAGCGGATTGCCGACGAACTGCTGAAGCTGCTTGCCCTTCCCAACCCGCTCGCTTCGCTCCGCCTGATGGTCGAAGGTGGCATTTTTCGTCCCGTACTCCCCGAAATCGGCACGGATGGGCTTGCGCGGGTAGAACAGCTTGTGGTGCGCGAGATCGAGGCGGCTGTTCCGCCCGCCGCCCTGCGGCGCTTGGCCGCCCTGCTGCCTCCCGACGCTCGAACGGCCGATGCGGTAGGCGCACGGCTGAAACTGTCCAACAAAGCCCGCAAGCGTCTCAGCGTGGCTCTTGAAGCGATGGCTCCCGCAGTTCCGGCCAGGGCACTTGCCTTCCATGTCGGTGTGGAAGGCGCGATTGATCGACTCCTGCTCGACCCCTCATCACCGATCGACAGCATTGCCCAACTCGAAGGCTGGACCCCGCCTCAACTGCCGATCGGCGGGGGCGCCCTCATCGCGCGCGGCCTGACGCCCGGTCCTGACGTGGCCAAAGCCTTGGGGGAAGTCCAACGCATCTGGGTAGAGGAAGACTTCCCGGAGGAAGGCCGTGTCGACCAGATCGCGGATCAGATCGTTTCGAAATTCCAGCGCGCCCGCCAATAATCGAACGCCTCATTTTCCGGCATCGGGCGCGCAAAATAAAAGCCCTGTCCATGGCCGCAGCCCATGGATTGCAGCGCGTGGGCCAGTTCCTGCGTCTCGATACCCTCGGCCGTGACATGCAGGTTCAGTGATTCGGCCAGCGAGAGAATCGTACGGACGATCGCCTGCTTGTCCTTGTCTTCCAGCATGGTGGACACGAAGCTGCGGTCGATCTTCAAAATGTCGATCGGCAGGCTGTGCAAGCTGGCAAGGTTGGAATAGCCCGTGCCGAAATCGTCCATCGCGATCGGCATCTGGAGGTCTTTCAGCGCCACCAGCAGCTTTCGCGCCTTGTCCGGGTCGGCGATGATCGCGCTTTCCGTCAGTTCGACGGTCAGGCGCTTGCCCGACACGCCAGAATAGCGCAGCGCTTCCTCGAACATCGACGCCACATCGTCGCGCGCCATCTGGATAGGCGACAGGTTCACATTGATGCCGACCGGCAGAGCCTGCCCGAACTTGGCGTCCCACCGGCTAAGCGCCTGCGCGGCTTCATAGGCCGCCCACCGCCCAAGCGGCGTGATCAGGCCGCTTTCCTCTGCCACCGCTATGAACTCGCAAGGCGACACATTGCCTAGATCAGGATCATTCCAGCGGGCGAGTGCCTCGAACCCCGTGATCTCGCCCGTCTGCAACTGGATCAACGGCTGATAGGCCAGTGTTAGATCGCCCTGCGCCAAGGCCGTCCGGAGACGGCTTTCGATTGAAAAGCGCCGCTGCGCTTCCTTCAGCACCCCGTTACGGTAGATTTCCACCTTGCCGCTGCGCTTGGCGATCTTCACCGCCGCCTGCGCCTTGCGCACCACATCGTCGGGGTCATCATCAAGGCTGGTCGAAAGCGCACAGCCGATCGCGCAATCCACCCGGATCTGCAAATCACTCAGGCGGATCGGCGAGTTCAGCGCATCCTTGACCCTCTGAACGATATGAAGACAGTCCGACAAGCCATTGTTCAGACGCGCGAATATGGCAAAATCGTTGCCGCCGATCCGGGCCAGCACATCGCCCTGCCGCAGGTTGGACTTCAACCGTTTGGCGACCGTGATCAGCAGCTCGTCGCCAGCCATGGGACCCAAGGATTCGTTGACGCGGCTGAACCGGCTGAGGTCGATCGCGATAATCCCGAACTGCGAATTGCCCGCCCAAGGGGTATTGCGCAGCCGGTCGTCAATCTCTTCGCCAAAACCTGTCCGGTTGGGCAACGCTGTCAGCCCGTCCGACAATAATTCGCGCCGCAGGTTTCTTTCGGTGACCCGGTCGCTGGTGCGGTCCATCGCCGTGAACAGGATGAGGTTCACCCCCTCCTCATTCGAAGGCAGCAACCCCGCGGTGCAGGAGAAGTATTCCGGCCCCAACGGCCCATCACGCCGCAGTTCAAATGATGAAGAGACATTGTCGGCGAGCGCAACCTCAAGGATTCGCTCTCGCCAATCCTGGCAATAGGGCATTTCCGCGTCGGGATCGCTGCTTTCCAGGAAGCTGCTATAGAAAGTCTTGTTGACAGAAACGAGCTGCAAGTCATTGCCTTTGAAGCATAACATGGCCGCTGCATGCGGCACGGCCTCCAGCCAATGCTCCATTTCAGCCCGGCACCGCAGATGCGTGCGTTCGAACCTCGCAAGGAGGTTGTCGTCCAGCCTTTGACTTGGCCGAATACGCACAGGGACCGATTTCATACCCCCGGATTACGCACCAGTGGTAAATTTTCAGGAAACGACGGGATGTCATTTCAAGCAGATAAGCGGATTGTTACGCGATCGTCAAAAGCGGTTGTCTCGCGGAAAGCCGACCGGCGGCATCCGGCCTGCCGCACCGCGCGCCACGCGCCACGGCGTCATATCGGCTTCGGTGCGCGTTCGGCCGCTTTCACCACCCATCGTCCAACTCAAACCATCGCTCATGCGGAAAGCGACTGCATCCGATAGCCCGCCATCACGATAGCGCTGCATCTGAACGCCCTGCCCACGCGCCATGCGCGGCATCTCCACCAGCGGAAATACCAGCAGCTTGCGATTTTCGCCCACTACGGCAACGCTGTCCGCTTCGGCCGCTATGACATGCACGACCGTCAGCCGGGCTCCGGCCCGCACATTCACCACCTGCTTGCCCTTGCGCGTTTCCGCGATGACGTCCGCCACCGCCGCGACGAAGCCCCTGCCGTCCGACGCCGCCAGCAGCAACTCGCTTCCCGCGCGGGCAGGGAACAGCGCCACAATGTCCCCCTGATCATCCATGTCGACCAAGGACCGCACCGGATCACCAAAGCCGCGCCCACCCGGCAGCTTGTCCGCACCCAGCGTGAAGACGCGCCCGCTTGCCGTCGCCAGCAGCAGCTTGTCCGTGGTCTGCGCATGGAAGGCGATCTTGGGCCCGTCGCCTTCCTTGAACTTCAGCGTGTCGGCCGAAGCCAGATCGCGATGACCGCTCATCGCCCTGATCCAGCCCCGCTCCGACAGAATGACCGTGATCGGCTCACGCTCGATCATCGCCTCCAGCGGGATTTCGCGCGCAGGCGCCGCTTCCTCGACCAAGGTACGCCGCTTGCCCATTTCCGTCTCCGGCGAGTAGCGCTTGCGCAGTTCCGCCAGATCCTTCTTCAATCGATTGCGCTGGCGCGTTGGGCTTTCGACCAGCTTCGTCAGTTCGTCGCGTTCCTTCAGCAGTTGCGAATGCTCGCGCCGCAGTTCCATCTCCTCCAGCTTGCGCAGCGATCGCAGCCGCATGTTGAGGATGGCTTCGGCCTGCCGGTCGTTGAGCCCGAACTCCTCCATCATCACGGCCTTGGGCTCATCCTCGGTCCGGATGATCTCGATCACGCGGTCGAGGTTCAAATAGGCGATGATATAGCCGTCGAGCAGTTCCAGCCGGGCCGCGATCTTGTCCAGCCGATGGCGCGCACGCCGCACCAGCACGTCGATCTGATGCTTCAGCCACTCGATCAACACCGGCTTCAAGCCCAAAACGCGCGGCGTACGCGTGGCGTCCAGCACGTTGAGGTTCAGCGGAAAGCGGTTCTCAAGATCGGTCAGCCGAAACAGGCTGTCCATCAGCACTTGCGCGTCTACCGTCCGAGCGCGCGGCTCGATGACGATCCGTATCTCCGCGTCGCTTTCATCCCGCACGTCCGCCAATATCGGCAGCTTCTTGTCATTGATCAGCGCGGCGATCTGCTCGATGAGCTTGGATTTCTGCACCTGGAACGGGATCTGCGTGACGATCGCCACCCACGTCCCACGTCCGCCATCCTCCTTGTGCCAGCGCGCCCGCGTGCGAAAGCTGCCCCGGCCGGTGGCATAGGCTTCAGAGATGATCGAGGGACTGTCCACCAGCACACCGCCGGTCGGGAAATCGGGCCCACGCACGATCTGCATCAGGTCCGCATGTTCAGCGTCGGGATTGTCGATCAGCAGGCTTGCCGCATCGATCAACTCGGACACATTATGCGGCGGAATGCTGGTCGCCATGCCGACCGCGATCCCGCTCGCGCCATTGGCCAGCAAGTTGGGGAAAAGCCCCGGAAACACCTCCGGCTCTTCATCCTCGCCATTATAGGTCGGCCGGAACTCGACCGTGCCCTCGTCCAGCCCGGCCATCAGGTCGGCCGCCGCCTGGGTCAGCCGCGCTTCGGTATAGCGCATCGCCGCCGCATAATCGCCGTCGATATTGCCGAAATTGCCCTGCCCGTCGACCAGCGGCGTGCGCAGCGAAAAGTCCTGCGCCAACCGCACCATGGCGTCATAGACGGAAGTGTCGCCATGCGGGTGATATTTGCCGATGACGTCGCCCACCACGCGCGCGCACTTCTTGTAGGAAGTCGTATTGCGCGCAGGATTGGCGACCAGCACGTCCGGCGGAGCGCCACCCGGCTCCATCCGCAGCAGCCGCATGGCCCAGAGCAGGCGCCGATGCACCGGCTTCAACCCGTCGCGCAGGTCCGGCAGCGACCGTGCGGTGATGGTGGAAAGGGCGTAGACGAGGTAGCGCTGCGACAGCGCCTCATCGAACGGGTGATCCTTGATAGCGTCGAACGGGTCGCGAAAATCGGTCATCGCGATCGGAATAGCAGCGCAACGACAAAACGGAAACGGGGATTGCGGGGTTCTCCCCACGTACGCAATCGGCGGTTCAAGGGAAAATTCCTTATGGCTCCCTTGGGGACTTGCACATTTGCTGCGACGCGCCAATTTGCGCCCGTGTCCGATTCCATCCCCTCTCTCACCCACCTTCCCGCGCCGCCAGCTTCCCTGCTGACGGGCGCATCGCTCTTCCTTGATTTCGACGGCACCCTCGCGCCGATCGCGCCGACGCCCGACGGCGTCATCGTCGATGAAGAGTTGCTCGCCATGCTCGGGGATTTACGCGATGCGCTGGAAGGCCGTCTGGCGATTGTCAGCGGCCGGTCGATCGCGACATTGCGCGATCTTGGCTTTGGCGGCTTCCTGCTTGCCGGAACCCACGGGCTGGAGTTCGCCCAGCCCGGCGAACAGGTCGAAGCCCCTCCCCGCCGCCCGGCGGTGGACGATGCCGAAGCCGCTTTTCACGCATTCGCCGATGACAAGCCCGGCGTGCTTGTCGAACGCAAATCGATCAGCGTCGGCCTGCACTTTCGCGGCGCGCCTCAATGGGGGGAGCAGGCAGGCGAACTGGCCACCGACCTGGCCGAACGGCTTGGCCTCGCCGTCCAGCCGGGCAAGATGCTGTTCGAACTGCGCCCCGGCGGCGCGGACAAAGGCAGCGCGGTTCACGCCCTGATGGCCCGTTCTCCCATGGCTGGCGGCCGTCCGCTCTTCATCGGCGATGACGTCACGGATGAAGAAGGCTTCGCCGCCGCCGCCGAATTGGGTGGCGCGGGCATTCTGGTCGGCCCGCCGCGCGCAACGCTTGCCGCATTCTCTTTGGAACAGGTTGCCGCCGTCAGGCATTATCTTGAAAAGGGGGTCGTCAGGCCGGGCTGAGCCGTGGCTGGCGCCCCTTGTTCGAACGAACCAGGGGGCAGAACGATAGTCAGGAATAGTCAAACGCACTTCGCCGGGAACGAACGCAATCTCGATCTCTGGCCGATCGGCAATTGCCAGGCATCCGCGCTGATCGATCGCGCGGGTCGGATGATATGGGCGTGTGTGCCTCGTGTGGACGGAGACCCCGTCTTTTCCGCGCTTCTCGATGACAAGGGTTGGGATCAGCCGGACGCACGCGGCTTCTGGGCGATCGAGCTCGAAAACTGCGTCACCGTCGAGCAACATTATATCCGCAACACGCCGATCCTCGTCACGCGGCAGACCGATGATCATGGCAACGCCATCGAACTTTATGATTTTTGCCCGCGCCACCGGCACCTTGGCCGTATGTACCGCCCTGTCGCCTTTTGCCGGATCGTGCGGCCCGTGGCAGGCAGCCCCCGCGTCCGCGTCCGGCTGCGTCCCACGACGTCATGGCATTCGGAGCAGGTGCCGATCAGCTATGGCTCCAACCATATCCGACTGGTCCTGTCCTACACGGCGATGCGCATGTCGACCAATGCGCCCATCGGCCTCATCAGCCAGGAAAGCTGGTTCCGGTTGGAACATGACATGCACTTCTTCCTCGGGCCGGACGAGAGTTTTTCCGACGCGCTTCGTCCCGCGGTCGAACGCATGCTGGATGACACGATCCTCGAATGGCAGGTCTGGGTGCGCGGCCTCGCCATCCCGGCAGAGTGGCAGGAAGCCGTCATCCGCTCGGCCATCACCCTGAAACTCTGCCAGCATGAGGAAACCGGCGCGATTGTCGCCGCGCTCACCACCAGCATCCCGGAGCATGCCGATTCGGGGCGCAATTGGGACTATCGCTACTGCTGGATACGCGACGCCTATTATACGGTCGAAGCGCTCAACCGCCTCGGCGCGCTCGACGTGCTGGAAAGCTACCTCGTCTATCTCCGCAACATCGTCGACGGCGCGAAGGGCGGCCATATCCAGCCGCTCTACGACGTGCGCGGCAATGCGACGCTGGAGGAACGGGAGGCGGAAAATCTGCCGGGCTATCGCGGCATGGGCCCGGTACGCGTCGGCAACGCCGCCTATTCGCAAATTCAGCATGACGCCTATGGTCAGATCGTCCTGTCATCGGTTCAGGGCTTCATCGACCAGCGCCTGCTGCGCATGGCGGGCATGTCCGACTTCGAAGCACTCGAAGCGGTCGGCGAACGAGCATGGTCTGTCTATGACCAGCCTGACGCCGGCCTCTGGGAACTACGTACCCGCGCCCATGTCCACAGCTACAGCGCCGTCATGTGCTGGGCCGCCTGCGACCGCCTCGCCCATGCCGCCGCCGCGCTCGATCTGTCCGACCGCGAAAGCCATTGGCGCGAGCGGGCCGAAATCATGAAGGCGCGCATCCTTCAGTCATCCTGGCGGACGGACAGCAACGCCATTTCCGCCAATTTCGAAGATGACGCCCGCGACGCTTCGCTGCTCCAACTGTTGGACTTGCGCTTCCTCACCGCCGACAATCCGATGTTCATCGGCACGCTGAAGGCGCTGGAAAAGGATCTGCGGCGCGGCAACAACATGCTCCGCTACAGCGCGCCTGACGATTTCGGTGAGCCGGTCACGGCGTTCAACGTCTGCACCTTCTGGCTGATCGAGGCGCTGCATCGCACCGGCCGCACCGAAGAGGCGCGGCTGCTGTTCGAAGAAATGCTGTCCCGCCGCACCGCTGCGGGGCTCTTGTCGGAGGATATCGATCCGGTAACCGGCGAATTGTGGGGCAATTATCCCCAAACCTACTCATTGGTCGGCATCATCAACTGCGCCGTTCTGCTGAGCAAGCCGTGGAGCGTGATGCGATGAGCCGCCTGATAGTCATTTCCAACAGGGTGAGCAGGCCCAACAAGTCCGGCAATCAGGGCGGGCTGGCCGTCGCGCTGGCCCAGGCCCTGCGGGAAAGCCGGGGCATCTGGGTCGGCTGGTCGGGCGAAGTCACCGAAAATTTCACCGGCCATATCGGCTTTTCCGAGGACGAAGGGGTCAAGACCGCTACGATCGACCTCGAAGAGCAGGACGTCGACGAATATTATAACGGCTATGCCAACAAGACGCTCTGGCCGCTGTTCCACTTCCGCATCGACCTTGCCGAATATGCGCGCGATTTCGAAGGCGGCTACAACCGCGTCAACAAGCGTTTCGCGGACACGACCAGCCCGCTGATCGAGCCCGAAGACATCATCTGGGTGCAGGATTACCATATGATCCCGCTCGGTCAGATGTTGCGGGACAAGGGGCACCAGAACCGGATGGGCTTCTTCCTCCACATCCCCTGGCCGCCCACGCGCCTGCTCGTCTCGCTGCCCCATCATACCAAGCTGGTACAGACCCTGTTCGCCTATGACGTCATCGGCTTCCACACCGAGGAGTGGCTGGAGTCATTCCGCCATTATGTGGAGCGGGAGATGAACGGCACCGTCGATGGCGACTTCGTCACATTGGGCGATCGCACGATTCAGGCGATTGCCTGCCCGATCGGCATCAACGCGCAGGAATTCTCCAACGCGGCCGTCAGCGATCCCGCCAAGGAGATGTTCGAGAAGGTCCGCCGATCCTTGCAGGACCGGTCGATGATCGTGGGTGTGGACCGGCTCGACTACAGCAAAGGCCTGGAGGAGCGGTTCAGCGGCTATTCCCGCTTCCTCAAGGACCATCCGGAACATCATCGCAAGGTGGTCCTGACGCAGATCGCGCCGCCCTCACGCGGGGAGGTGGAAAGCTACCAGCATATCCGCTCCACCCTCGACGCCATCGCCGGGCGCATCAACGGCGAATATAGCGACGTGGACTGGACCCCCATCCGCTACGTGAACCAGGGCTATCCCCGCGACAAGCTGGCCGGGATCTACCGCGCCGCGCGCATCGGCCTCGTCACCCCCTTGCGCGACGGCATGAACCTGGTCGCCAAGGAATATGTCGCCGCGCAGGACCCTGATGATCCCGGCGTCCTCATCCTCTCCCGTTTCGCGGGCGCCGCGACGCAGCTCAAGGACGCGCTCCTCATCAACCCCTACAGCCCGGAGGAAATGTCCGACGCCATCACCCGGGCGCTTGCCATGCCGCTCGACGAACGCCAGCGCCGCTGGCGTTCGATGATGGACTGCGTCGAGGAACAGGATATCAGCTGGTGGCGCCGCTGCTTCACCGAACGCCTGATCGCGGCGCGGCAGGAAGACAGCACGGCCAGGGAGCAAATCGAAACCGCGCATTAGGTGCCGCTCAGCCGGCTAATTGCACCTCCGCCAGCTTTGGTCTATGGGCCGTGCCCAGCAGCCCCGGCACCCGCTTATCCTCCTTGATTCGCGTTGCCGGGGCACATTCTTTTCTCGGGAAGACAGGAACGCGCATGGCCCGTCGCCGCCAGATCTACGAAGGCAAGGCAAAGATCCTTTACGAAGGCCCTGAGCCCGGCACGATCATCCAATATTTCAAGGACGACGCGACCGCCTTCAACGCGCAGAAAAAGGGCACGATTTCCGGGAAGGGCGTGCTCAACAACCGCATTTCCGAGCATATCTTCACCCTGCTCGGCCAGATCGGCGTCCCCACCCATTTCATCCGCCGCCTCAACATGCGCGAACAACTCGTTCGCCAGGTCGAAATCGTGCCGATCGAAGTCGTGGTCCGCAATGTCGCCGCCGGATCGCTCAGCAAGAAGCTGGGGATCGAGGAAGGCACGCAGCTGCCCCGTACCCTGATCGAATATTGCTACAAGGATGACGCGCTGGGCGACCCGCTCGTGTCCGAAGAACATATCGCCTGCTTCGGCTGGGCCAGCCAGGAAGAGATGCACGACATCGCCGACATGGCGATCCGCATCAACGACTTCATGTGCGGTCTCTTCGCCGCCATCGGCATCCGCCTAATCGACTTCAAGCTGGAGTTCGGCCGCCTGTGGGACGGCGACTATAGCCGCATCATCCTGGCGGACGAAATCAGCCCGGACGGCTGCCGACTGTGGGACATGAACACCGGCGAAAAGCTCGACAAGGACCGGTTCCGCCGCGACCTGGGCGGCGAAGTCGAAGCCTATCAGGAAGTCGCCCGCCGCTTGGGCCTGCTGCCCGAAGGCGCGGATACGACCGTCCTCGACCTCGACACCCACCGCAAGAAGCGCAGCAAGGACTGATTGGCCAAGCGCGTGGTGGGGTGAACCTCCTCACCCCACCACCGCATCCACCATCAGCTTGATCCCCAAAAGCACCATCAACACGTAGATCAGCGTGTAGAATCGCGCCGGATCGACCCTGCGCACCAACAAAACGCCCGCATAGGTCGCCCCGATCGCCAGCGGCGCCAGCATTGCCGTCGCCATCAGATTGGCGCGCGTAAATTGCCCCAGCGCCGCATAAGCGGGCACCTTGATCCAGTTCATCACGGCAAAGGCGATCGCGGTGGTGCCGACCAGCACGTCGCGCGCAAGCCGCTTGGGCAGCACCCACATCTGGAATGGCGGCGCGCCCGCGTGCGCGATCTGGCTCGTAAAACCGCTCGCGATCCCCAGCAAGGTCCCGACCCAGTCAGGCGAACTGGACGGCAGCACCACCTTCCCGCCCCGCTCGATCCAAAGCCGCTGCGCCCCGAACAGCGTCGAGATAAAGCCGAGCGCTCCCAGCACAGCCGTTTCCGACACCTGCGCAGCGAACAGATAGCCCAGCCCCACGCCGACAACCATGCCGGGCATCATCACCTTCAATATATGCCGGTCCCAGCTGCGCCGAAACGACCAGACGCTCACCGCATCCTGCAAAATGAGGATAGGCAGCATGATCGCCGCCGCCCGCACCGGATCGATGCCCAGCGCCATGATCGGCATCGCCAGCGCGCCCGCCCCGGCAAAACCGCCCTTGGCAAGGCCCGAAAGAACCACCGCCACGATCGCGCATGTGTAATAGAGATAGTCACCGCTCATGACCCCGCCCTAAAGGAAGGCGGGGCCCTGAGCGAACAGCATTTTTCGCAAAGGTTCAGGCGCTTGCCCGATATCCGATCAGAACGCCGAAAGCGAATGTGGCAAGCAGGGCCAACTGCACGCGGCCATGCGGATCGTCATAGCCGACGATCTGCTGCCCAAAGGCGAAAAGCCCCACAAACATCGCCAGTGCCAGACCAGCCATCTTGAAAACCCTCTATCCCCTGCCCCAACCATAGCGGCCACTCGCTAAGAAAGGGATAATGCCTTGCTTGTCCCGCCCCACGCGACTAGGGGGTGCGCCATAGCAATCCACGGAGTTTTGGCCTCATGAAAGCCCGCATCTTCGTCACCCTCAAGGGCGGGGTTCTCGACCCGCAGGGTAAGGCGATCCACCACGCGCTCGACGGCCTCGGCTTTTCCGGCGTCAATGACGTGCGCGCGGGCAAGCTCATTGAGCTCGACCTTGCCGATGGCACCAGCGATGACGATATCGACGCCATGTGCCGCAAGCTGCTCGCCAATACCGTCATCGAAAACTACCGCATCGAAAAGGTGGCCTGAGCCATGAAGAGCGCCGTCATCGTCTTCCCCGGCAGCAATTGCGACCGCGACCTAGCCGTGGCTTTCGAGGCGGTGAGCGGTGAAAAGCCGGTCATGGTCTGGCACCGCGACATCGAACTGCCCGAAGGCATCGACCTGATCGGCGTACCCGGTGGCTTCTCCTATGGCGACTATCTGCGTTCCGGCGCGATGGCGGCGCGCTCGCCCGTGATGCAGGCGGTGGCCAAGGCGGCCGAGCGCGGCACCTATGTGCTGGGCATCTGCAACGGCTTCCAGGTGCTGACCGAAAGCGGCCTACTCCCCGGCGCCCTGCTGCGCAACGCAGGTGGCCATTTCGTCTGCCGCGATGCATCGCTGACGGTCGAGAACGCCCAGAGCGCCTTCACCAGCCGCTATGCCGCTGGCGAACAGGTGACCTTCCCCGTCGCCCACCATGACGGCAATTATTTCGCTGACAGCGCAACGCTCGACCGCCTCGAAGGCGAAGGCCGCGTCGCCCTGCGCTACGCCGACAGCATCAACGGCTCGGCCCGCAACATCGCCGGCATCCTAAACGAAGCAGGCAATGTCTTGGGCATGATGCCGCACCCCGAACGCGTGATCGAACCAGCCCACGGCAAAACCGACGGCCGCCGCCTGTTCGAAGGTCTGGTTGAGGGACTGTTGGCGAACGCCTGACCCCGGCGCGCGCCACCTTTAGTCTCACCCTTCACGCTCCCGCTCCACCCGCCACATCCGTCATCCCAGCGAAGGCTGGGATCGCAGGAGGCCGCGCCGTGCCGTCGCTGAGATGCCAATTTGCGCTGGCATGATTAAGTGGAGAGTGTCGGCTAACGACCAAGAATCCGACCTTTAAGTGCGGCTTCAAGCATCCCAGTTGCGGACATGAAGTTCGGCCCCCATAAAGCCGCATGGATCGATTTTTCAGCCAAACTCGTGCCATTATGGCGGCATTTGCTATCGGGTCAGCTTCGCTGGCGGGCTGTTCTTCCCAACCAACAGTCGCGACAGAAAATTCAACGGCTAAACTCGTTGTCCTCAGTATCGATGACAATCTGAGCGGCCCAATCGCAGGCCATGCTCAATGCAAAGATGATGAGGGCAGGCCCGTTATGAAGCCGCAGTGCTTCGCGTCGTATGATATTTTGATGAGGGCAGTGTTTAGTTGCGGCCCATCGAAGGTGACGGTCGATCGGTCATGGACACACAGCGAGTATGTGTCATTTCCAACGAACTGGGCACCTGGTAATCCTTCAAGCCTTTCTGTGGTAAAGTGCATACAACGCGAAGTCGGCTTTCCCTTTTCGGCGGTGATTGCGCCAGCAACAGAGCCGGGAGAGTTTCCAGCAGAGGGCGACAGTGCACCATTTGCGGCGCTCTACTTTCGCAAACAGCCCTGAGGCCGGCGGTCAGCTACCCACCCATCCAACACCTCCCCCTCCCGCAGGCGGGAGGGGCTAGGGGTGGGCGCGAGCGAAGCGAGCTTCCGCGGCAGATTACATAACCAGGGCAGGTCCACACAGCCCAACCCCCCGCCCTACCTCAACCCCCGCACAAACTCCGGCAAATGCGCCACGCCGCTAGGATTAGGCCCCACCATATACAGCGCCATCACCGTCCCGGCAGCAATCGCGACGCCATAAGGAATAGGTCCCCCCGCCGCGAATATCGCCAGTGACGACCCTTCCCGCACCGCTTTGGGCACCATCCGCCGCCCCACCATGATCAGCAAGGCGAGCAGGCCGCCGCCCACCGTGACATAGACGAACCAAGGCAGCGCCGCGCCCCAATCGAACCACAGCGCGCACGCCGCCAGCAGCTTGACGTCACCCCCGCCCATCCACCGCATCGCGAACAGCACGCATCCAAGGGCAAAGACGGCCAGGAACAGCGTTCCATTCTGCCAGACGTCATTCTCCCACCCTGTCACGGCGACCCAGGGCACGAACAATCCCAGGATCAGGAGCGGGAAGATGTTGGAAATCCTCAACCGCGCAATATCCTCGATCGCCGCAGCCAGCAGGACCCCGGATACGGCCAGCAGGATGAGGTCCTTCATCATGGCCTCGCCCCCATCGCCGCCAGGGCGGCCGCCGCTTTGGGCTGATAGCTTTCCGCTTCCGTCATCGCGCGGCTCAGATAAGCGCGCGCCTTCACCGCATCCCCCATGCGCATCGCCACCTGACCGGCATCGCCCAGCCGCTTGGCCCAGCTGTCGGCATCATCCTCGGCACGCCTTTCTATGTCACGTCCTGCCATGATCTGCGCCGCATCCCCGTTCGAGATGATCCGCGCATCATCAGGCGCCATCCGGCGCGCCTGGTCGAATATCACGGCCGCCTTATCCGCCTCACCCTGCGCCATCAGGGACAGCCCATAATTGTTGAGCACCTGAACGGGCCTGCCAGTGAGCTGAAAGGCACGCTCATAGGCCGCCGCGCTCAGCGCCCACGACTTGCCTGCATCATAGGCGACGCCCAGTGCATTCCATGTCCGCCAGCTCCGATCGCAATGGTCGGCGGCGCGGCGCAGAAGCTCTGTCGCCTGCTGAGGCCGTCCAAGCCGCAGCCGCGCGATGCCCAGCCCTTCATCGATCCGGCAATCCGTCATGCCGGCCTGAGCCAGCGCGGCAAATCGCGCCTCCGCCTCCGCATCCTGTCCCTTGGCCAGCGCCAGGCGCGCCTCGGCAATCGCGATACCGGCCTTGTCACCCGGCGCGGGGTCGGCCCGCCATTGTGCCAGCATCGTGTCGGCCTGAATGACCCGGTTCCCGTCGATCGCATTGTCGATCAACCGGCCATAATCCACCGGCGCACCGACTGTGGCTCCAGAGGCCTCCGCAACTGGCGCATTCGCCGCCGCCGCCAGCAACAGGAGCAGCAGGCTCATCCCTGCCCTCCGCTCCACTTCCACAGCTTCTCAAACAGCCGGTCCGGCTCATCACCGCCAGCCATCGCCGGACAACTGCCTCCGCTGCAGGAGGGCGCGTCCGCCGACGCTGCAGATTTGACGATCTGAGCCTTCAGCTCGCGCGACAGCGAGATGGCCGGGGATGCTCCCTCCCTATTCGCCACGGTGACGATCGCGGTATTCAGCTGCGCCGTGCGCCGCCCAGGCAGCACTGGCTGGCCGTTGCTCGCGGCTGTTGTGCGCAGCCGCACCTCGCCCATGGAAATGCGCTCCAGTTCCAGCCCGCCGGTCTGCACGGCGGCTGCGGGCTTCCCCGCTCCCGTCGCCGCCAACTGCGCCAACGTGACACGCCGCGCCCCGGCCAAGCCAGCCCCCTGCTCGATCTCCGCCAGCAGAGCATTGGCGTCATCCCGCAATCCTTGCGCCATCAGGCTCCGTGCAAAGTTGCGATGGACCCGCTCATCCAGCGGCGCCCGGGCCAGCGCCAGTTCGAAATATTGTCGCGCCAGGTCATGCCGCCCCATCGCGGCATAGCTGATCGCCACGCCGTTCAGCGCAGTGGCGTTACCCGGATCCTGCCGCACAGCCCGTCTGAAAGCGTCCAGCGCCAGCGCATGCTCGCCACGGGAAAACAGCAATTGTCCGCGCGCCAGTGCCTCCGTCGCCGTTGCCACCGCCGCAGCATCGGCGTTCACCGGCCGGATCGCCACATCCCGGTTCCCCGAACTGCATGCCCCGCTCGCGAAGATGAGCGCGATCGCCACTATCCGTCTCATCATGCCTGTCCCCCCTCGTTCCCTCTACCGTGTCATGACCGGCAATATATCCCGCACCACGCGCACCACTGCGGGCAACATCAGCACGCCGATCATCACCGGCAGCATGCACGCGACCAGCGGCACGGACAGCAGCACCGGCAATCGATGCGCTTTCTCCTCCGCCCGCATCCGCCGCTTCTCCCGCATCTCCGCCGCATAGACGCGCAGCGTCTGCCCGACGCTCGACCCCAGCTGGTCCGACTGTATCAGCAGCGTTGCGAAGGATCGAATCTCGTCCACATCGACATCGTCGGCCATCCGCCGCAGCGCATCCGCCCGGCTGCGCCCCGCGCGCAATTCCAGCACGACCTTGCCCAGCGTCTGCGACACCAGCGGATGCGATATGGCAAGCTCCCGTCCCACCCGGTCCATCGCCGCTTCCAGGCCAAGCCCCGCCTCGACGCACACCAGCATCAGGTCCAGCGCATCGGGAAAGCCATGGACGATCGCCTCCTGCCGCCGCGCCGCCTTGGCGGAGATGAAGAGGTTCGGCAAATACAGCCCCATCACCGCGACGCCCATCGCCATGAAATAAAGCTTCATCGGGCTCGGCGGCTCAGGCTTGTTCAGCGACATCAGCACCAGCACCGCGGGCAGCGCGAGCGTCATCACCAGCCGCACGAATGTGAATATCTTCGGTGCCTCGGGCGAAGGATAGCCCGCTGCGATCAACCGCTTGCGCAAGGCATCATTCTTCGTGTCGGCCAGCGAAATGCCAAGCTTCTCGATCCGGTCGACCAGCTTCTTCCATTCGCTGTTGTTGCGCTCATTGCGCAGCGACTGCCCGCCGCCCTGCACGGCGCTGCCCGCCTCACTCACGATGTCGAGCCGGCTGCGCACCCGCGACGTGCGCGCGATCATCTCCGTCACGCCATAGACGATCGCCACGATCGCGACGAACAGCAAGACGAGCAGCACCGGCCGCAATTGCGAAATCAGGGCGAAATCCAGCATCAGGTCACACTTTCAAATCAACCATGCGGCGTATCGTGACAAAGCCGATGATGTAGAGGATGATGAGCCCGGAAAAGCCGAAGATGAACATCGGGTCCTGCGCGATATCCAGGTAAAAGGCGGGGTTGAGCAGGAACAGCGCGACGAACGCCAGGATCGGCAACGCCGTCAGCATGACCGCCGTCATCCGCCCTTCGGAACTCAGCGCCCGCACCTTCATGAACAGGCTCGCCCGCTCACGGATCACCAGCGACAGATTTTCCAATATCTCGGCCAGGTTGCCGCCCGTCTCCGCCTGCACCGACAGCGACGTCACGAACATGTGCATCTCGTTCATGTCCCACCGTTCCGCCATGCGCTGCAGCGCGTCGCGCAGGTCGGACCCATAGGTCACCTCATCGACGACGATGCCGAACTCGCTGCCGATCGGGTCCTTCATCTCCTTGGTCAGCAGGTCCAGCGCCGCTGCGATCGGGTGCCCGGCGCGCAGGCCACGCACGAACGTATCGAGCGCAACGGGAAACTGCTCCTCCATCTTCTTGCGCCGCCGCTGGCTCAACCGGCTGAGCACCATCACCGGCAGCAGCACGCCGAGCGACACGGCAAAAGCCCCCGCCATCACGATCATGCCCGCCGTCATGCCATATCCCGCCGCCAGCGCGCCGATCACCACGATCAGGAACAGCACGCCCGTGCCCATGCCCATGAACGTCAGCACCGTGCGCGCGGGCACGCTCAGGCCAGCGCCATGCAGCGACCGCACGACGCCCAAAGCCATCCGCCCAAAGACGCTGTCATGGTTGAAGTTCATGCTGTCGTCATTGCGCCGCAGCCGCGACAGCACCGTGCTCCGCTCAAAGCCCTGAGCGATCATCTTCAGCCGCTTGTTGACCACCCGCTCCTTGCCAGCGCGCGCGCGGAACCAGCCATGGACGCCCTCGATCGTCAGGATCACCGCCGCGAACAGCAGGACCAGCACGAATGCGCGGATGTAAAGCGGATTGATCATTGCACCACCGCATCGGGACGGAACAGGTCGGCGGGCAAATGAATGCCCCGGTCGGCCAGTTCGCTCATGAATTTGGGCCGGATGCCCGTTGCCTCGAAATGGCCGCGCACCATGTCATTCTCATCACGGCCGGTCATCTTGAAACGGAAGATTTCCTGCATGGTGATGACCTCGCCCTCCATGCCGGTAATCTCCGAAATGCTCAGCAAGCGCCGCCGCCCGTCCGACAAGCGCCCGACCTGCACGATGACGTTCAGCGCCGAAGCAATCTGCGCCCGCGCCGATCGCGGCGAAATGTCGATGCCGCTCATGCCGATCATCTGTTCGACACGGGACAGCGCATCGCGCGGCGTGTTGGCATGGACCGTCGTCATCGACCCATCATGCCCCGTATTCATCGCCTGCAGCATGTCGAATGCCTCCCCGGCGCGCACTTCGCCCACGATGATGCGATCGGGCCGCATACGCAGCGCGTTCTTCACCAGGTCGCGCTGCGTGACCTCGCCGCGCCCCTCGATATTCGGCGGCCGCGTCTCCAGCCGCACCACATGCCGCTGCTGCAACTGAAGCTCGGCGGAGTCCTCGATCGTCACGATCCGCTCGGCCTCATCGATGCTCGCCGACATGGCGTTCAGCAGCGTCGTCTTGCCCGACCCCGTGCCGCCCGAAATGAGCACATTGCGCCGCGAAGCCACCACCGCCGCCAGCACCTGCGCCATCGGCGCGGGCACGCTGCCCAGTTCCGAAAGCCGCGCCATGCTGATCGGCACCTTGGCGAATTTGCGAATGGACAGCAGCGATCCATCGACCGCCAGCGGCGGCACCACCGCATTGACGCGCGACCCATCCGCCAGACGCGCATCGACAAAGGGCGAAGCTTCGTCCACGCGCCGCCCGACAGCCGCCACGATCTTCTGGATTATGCGCAGCAGATGCTTCTCATCCTTGAAGCGCGCCGCCGTTTCCACCAGCCGCCCGCCGCGCTCGACAAAGACGATCTTGTGCCCGTTCACCAATATGTCGGTGACGCTCTGATCCTTCAGCAGCGGCTCCAACGGCCCCAGGCCCAGCAACTCGTCCAATATGTCGGACACCAGCCGCTTGCGCTCTTCCAGGTTCAGCGCATGCTTCTGCAATGCCAACTGCTCATGGACGATTTCGCCCACTTCCGCTTCCACCTGCGCTCGCGACATATTTTCCAGCGCAGACAGGTTAATGAGGTCGATCAGCTTCTGGTGCAGCGCGACCTTCAACTCGGTATGCCGGTCCTCTTCCCAATGAACCAGCTGGGTATCGGTCGGTCCTACCTCGTCCCGCGCCTCAAACCGGCTGTCGCCCTTTCGGATCTGCCACATCAGCCCTTCTCCGCCGCCCGCCGTGCTTCAGCCGCCTGCACGGTGCAATCGACAATGTCGGCCATGTCCTTGCAGATGCGACTCCGCGCCTTCAATTCCTGGATCAGCACGCCTTGATCCAGCGCAGAGCTGACCAGCGGAAAGTCATTCGCGATGCTCAAGGTCACGGGATGATCCAGCGCTGCTGCCGCATCCTCCAGCCCGATTGCACGGAACAGCTTCTTTTCCACCCGGTTGGCGATCACATGGATACGCGCCGGATCGATATCCTGATCGCGCAGCAATGCGATCTGCCGCCGCGCCTGACGCAGGCTGGCGATGGTCAGTTCGCACACCAGGAATACGACTTCCGACCGCGCCACCAGCGACATCGACCAGTTGGTCCAATTGCCCGGCAAGTCCAGATAAATCGTGTCGAAGTTCCGTTGCGCCAGTTCGACCACACGAAACACCTGATCGGCATTGATCGCTTCCAGCGGCATGATCTCCGTGGGTGCGGTGACGACATGCAGCCCGGTCGGCGTTTCCACCGTGACGGAACCGAGCAACTCGGCATCGACCCGGTTCCCGCCCTGCAACAAATCCGCCAGCGTCAGCGGAGAACTGATGTTCAGGAAAGTCCCGGCATTGCCGAACTGCACATCAAAATCGAACAGGCACACCCGCTCGCCAGCCTGCTTCACCGTCCGCGCATGCAGGCTGGCCGCCTGCGTGGCGATCGTCGTCGCACCGACGCCGCCGACGCTCTTGATGATCGACACCAAAGCACCCGTCTTGACATCGCGCCCGCCCTTGGCGGCGATCTCCGCCCGCAGATGATCGATGGTCGCCGACAATTCGGCAGCCTGTAAAGGCAGCGCGACGACATCGTTGATCCCGCTCCGCAACAGCGCGCGCACCAGAGGGATCTCCGCATTGCGCACAGCCGCCACCACCAGCAAGGCCGGATTGGCCGCCCGCAAGGCCGACAGCCGCCGCATGGACGCCTCGTCATCCGGCTGCACCTCCAGGATGACAGCCTTCGCCTCTGCAACCAGTTGCGACGGCAAAGCCGCTCCGGCCGGCAGCATGGAAAGCGTCAACGACAGCCCCCCCAACCGATCGCCCAGAATATCCGAAGCCGCAACCTCCTGCTCCGAAAGGATCAGATAGATGCCCTCATCCCCCACATTGAGGGTCCAACTCTCGGCCGCTTCCGTTGTGTTCACGATGCCCAAGATCTTGTTCCTCAATTTGACTGCGAGCCCTGGCCGTCTTCCATGGTGAGGGCGGCGCTAATGGGTGCGAGAGTAAAGCTGCTGTTGAATAGTGCCAGGCTGATAGGTTTGAAGGTCACATCGCGCACAGACACCGTGATGATCGGATAGAAGTCTTGACCGCCAGGATCGCCAGCATAGCCCAGGCCGGAATTGGAGTAACTCACATCAAGGCTGGTTCGCGCCAATTCGGGAAGGAAGGCTTTTACCCGGTTATAGATGGCATCAAATGATGTCGTCGTAGCGCTGCCAAGGGCTGTGCAGTTACCAGTACATGTCGGCGCAGTCGTGCCCGCTGTCCCGCTATAGGTGGCCTTCGCCATGACATAGTTGTTCAGTAAATCCCCATTTGTGAGCACATGCCCCGTTGAATCCGTCAGCCCAACAGCGGTTAGCGATCTCAGACCGCTTGGAACAGGGTCGGTGACGATCGCAAAACGAGCGCCCATTTGAGTAGCTTTTTCAATACGATTCACCGTCCAGAGCAGCCGGCCAACGTCGATGATGCCCAGCAAGAAGATGAGCAACAAGGGCAGAACCATAGCAAATTCCGCAGATGAGCTGGCCTGCCGATCGCGAAGAAAGGCCACTAACCGTTTCATATGCCCATCACCGCTGCCTGAGATTCCGACTGCAGCCGGAGATTCGTATCCGATAATCCGATCTGCCCGAGCAACGATGGATATCGGACATTGGCTGAGACAGTGATTACTGGAACATTGCCCTCAATACCTGAGAATACACCAGTGAAGGTGGTTGCTAGCCGGCAAGTCACCGTAAGCGTAATTGGACTGCCGCCCGGCAGCCCCGCCATTTCCTTTGCAGCAGTCCAATAGGATAGACGCGGCGTGCCGGAGCCATCAGTGCTGCCAGTGCGTGTGACATTCTTTATCTGGGCTTGGGCTAGCGTACTCGCGGCGGAAACCACGAAACTACCAGCCGAACCATCGGCTCCAGCAGCAGGGCAATTGTAGGTGGAGGCGGGAAGCCGACTGGCGAAGCGAGCGCCATCTCGCACTGCTTTCGCCACAGCATGCTCACTCATAAAATAATTACCCAGCTCAAAGCTCCCGAACATGAGAGTAATGAGCATCGGCGCGACCAGAGCCATCTCCGCTGCAGCGCTGCCTTCGCGGGCATTGAGCAAGGACCGATTTTTCTTCATTTCAACAGGTACGGCCGGTTGCGGCCGTAATATTGGAAAGCGTTCTCACCACCAGGCTTGGTCGCCTTCCCGATGATCTCGACGTAGATTTGACTTTTGCCAGTTGCGTATGGAGAGGATCGGTCAGCGGACGGCTCGACAAGGAACACGTCGACCCACTGCTTGACCTTCACCGCACCCTTACCATTGAGGCCTGTACAGTCCACCGCAGCGACTGTCAGCACTCGCCGGTCCTTTTGCGTGGTGCTGGCGGCCACGCCGGTGCCATTCTTTGGCTGCGGATAGGCGCAGTAATTGGTGTAGGTGTAATCGGTTTTTGGATTGGACGAGGGACCCGTGGTCTTCGTAGCAGGCAAATCACCAGGATTCAGCAGTTTGGAAGGCAAGCGGGTGCTCTTGGATAACAGCTCCCATTGGTAAACATTATACCGTGTAGCTGCCGATCCGGTCGGCACGGTATCGCTCGGATGATTTGCAGCAAAATATCCAGCAACGTCCCAACTTCCATTTCCAAAGTTGGATGTACAGCTTCCATCTATGTGACAATTGTCGCGAGTAAATCCTTTGGCGCCGGAATACTGTTCAAAATCCGTAACCGTCGCGCCTGCCGCGCCACAACCAGGATTAGCTGGCACTGTCGTACCACTTACATTTTTGAATTCAACGACTTCCTTCTTGGCGAAATCCTTGCCAACATTTTCAGCAGGGCAGTAGTCTCCGCTGGTCGAGTTGCAGGTCCCCGCACTTGGCTCATAGAGGTCGAACCGCGTATTGAGCGCTTTGGTCACGCTCGCTTTGTTGCCGGGCTCAGTTTGCAGCCCACCTGAATTGTCGAAACAGCCATTGGTTTCGTTATTTGCACCCAGATTAGTAGACAGCCCGCTCGCGCCGTTGCCGAAATCGAGATATCCGTAGTCTCCCGGCGCCCACGCGCCGGTCTGGGGCCCCGGCTGCAAGCGCAAGCCGTCGCCCACGTCGCTGGCGCTCGGGAAATCCTCTGCCGGGATGCACAACATGAGTGGCGGCACCTTGCAGACCGACGATCCCACACCCGCTGTCGCAAGACCTCCAATCGCGCCAGAGCGGAACATCTGAACGACAGGTGTCAACGCATAGACCGCTTCGCGCGTCGCCACCGATACCTGGACGAAGCGAGCAGCCGTCGCGCTAGTCGTTACCGTTCCGGTGTCGGTGTCTGAATTATATGCGGAATAGAAGGTCAGGTTTGCGGTGGGCACCGTTACGGTCCGACCCGAAGAAGCGCCGTCATTTGCAAAACGGGTCAAGTTGACTACCAGGCCTTGAGCAGCGCTTGTCGCCCGCGTGATGGCGGTGCTCGTTCCGTCCAGTTGGCTGGCCGCTGCCAACGCAGCTTGGTCGGCCGCGCCTTGGAGTTCAGAATCCAGGCTCGCTACCCGCGCATAATCAAAGGCGATGCCTCCCGCCGCGATCAGGCCAAAGAGTGACAAAGCCACCGTCGGCGCGACCGCGCCGCTAACTGACTGTATCAGGCTGGTCCGACGGGCAAACATTGATGCGCCCTCTCCTCACTCAGTTGCCGCCGCTGGAGCCGCTGCTCCGCTGCGTGCTTCGGATCGACTCAGGCTTCTTCACCTTGTCGGTGCGGTAGCGTTCGATCGCGGCCGCGCTGCGGGCGCCGTCACCGCCTTCGGCCAGCGCGCCTTCATAGCGCGGCTCGGGGTTGATCACCTGCACCGCATAGTTGCTGCGCACCGCCCCGCCAAAGGTCGGGTCGTTGGCGGTACATCCCGCCAAAGCCGGACCAACCAGCATCGCCGCGACGATCAACCGGCCCATGGTCTTCCTCTCCCTCATAGCTCATATCCACTCTGCGCCGCGCCCGCCGGAGCCGGGTCAGCCGGAGCCGGAGCCGCAGGCCGCTTCGAAGACGGCGGCATCGCGTCGGGGTTCAGCGGATTGATCCCCACTGCCTTGTCCGTGCGCCCCATCAGGAACAGGTCCAGCTCATGCGGATTGCCCACGCGATCGGTCGGCAGGCGCACATCCTCCGCCCGCATCGGCTTCACAAGGCGCGGCGTCACGATCATGACCAGTTCGGTCTGCTGCTTCTGGAAGCCGGTCGAGCGGAACAGCGCCCCGATGATCGGGATCGATCCCAGCACCGGCAGCTGCCGCACCGTATCCTGGAAGTCGTTGCGCAGCAGCCCCGCAATCGCGAACGATTGCCCATCGCGCAACTCCACCACCGTCTTCGCCCGCCGTGTCAGTAAGCCCGGCACCACCAGCCCGTTGATCGACACCGAAGCCGAAGGATCGATGGAGCTGACCTCCGGCTCCACCACCAGGTTGATGATGCCGTCGCTCAGCACCGTGGGCGTAAAGCCCAGGCTGACGCCAAACGGCTTGAACTCGACGGTGATGCCATTATTGCCGCTGCCGCCCCCGCCGCCGCCATTCTGCACGACCGGGATCGGGAATTCGCCACCCGCCAGGAATGACGCAGTCTCACCAGAAAGCGCCACCAGCGTCGGTTCGGCCAGCGTCTTCACCAGCCCCTTGCGCTCCAGCGCATCCAGCGCGGAAAAGATGTTGAGGCTGCCGATCTTGTACGCCCATGTCCCCACGCCAAAGGCGTCGGACAGGCCATCCAGCTTGATGGTAGGCGTCCGCCCATTGTTCGTCGGCACGATCGAGTCAGCCGACAGATCACCGATGCTGCCCGCGGTCCTGTTGCCGACAAAGCTGTGATTCAGCCCGATATCCTTCGCCGCCGACCGGTTCACCTCCGAAAAGCGCACCTCCAGCATCACCTGCTGCGAAGCGCCGACCGACAGCATGTTGACGACCTTCTCGTCCCCACCCGCATAGGTCCTGGCGATCTGCACCGCGCGATCCACCGCCGAAGCGCTCGACACCGTCCCCGTCAGCACCACCGCGTCATTGGAAATGCGCGCGCCGATCTGCTCGCCCGGGATCAGCTCGGACAATTGCCGCTTCAACGTCACGACGTCCGGCCCCACCGCCACATCGACCACCGCGATCAGCATGTTGCGGCTGTCATAGAGGGTAAGGCTGGTCGTTCCCACCTTCTTGCCCAGCACATAGAGCGACCGGTTGGTCATCGGCAGGATGTCGGCGACCTCCTGATTGCCCACCAAAGCCTTGGAAAAAGGCCGGTCGACCGTCAGCACCTGGCTCTTGTTGAGCGGCACGTCCAGCTGCCCCGCATGATCCACATTGCTCGCAGTCAGAGAGGCGATCTGCGCCGGAGCGGACGTTGCCACCCCGAAAGCCAGCGCCGTCCCCAGCGCCAGCATGGACAAGGACTTAGCGGGAACCATAGCGCTTCACCTCATAGCTGGTGCCGGTCGTGCCACGGACGATCTCGACCGATGCGGTCGCTGGCAGAGCGGAAACATTCCTGGGGACAGTGCGACGCGGCGCACGCATCACGGGCATCGGAGCAGGCAGATAGGCCGCTTCGGCGATCCGGCCGCGCGGCGCTGAAAAACCGCCGACATAAGCCCCGTCGCGCAGGTCCTCCGTCCCCACCGTCTGTACCGCCGGGTTGGGCTCATCGGTCACGTTGCGCAGCACCAGCGTCAGCTGGCCGACCTGCTGGCCCAGGACCAGCTTCTGCGCATCGACCTGATTGACTTCCAGCGTGGCGGTCTTGCCGATCGCCGGGTCTTTCGAACTGTCATTGGCATTCTGGTCGATCGCGATCACGCGGATATTCTGAAGCAGCACATCGGTGATCTGCTGACCGCCGCCGCCCATGCCGTCCTGCGCGGTCCGTGTGACGAAGACATCGACCGTGTCGCCCGGCAGCACAAAGCCGCCCGCCGCCGCCACATCGCTCACGCGAACCGCGACAGCACGCATTTCAGGCCGCAGCACACCGGACATGGTGGCGCGGCCGCCTTCTGCGGACAGCTTGGATGTCAGGATCGGCTCACCCGGCTCGATCTGCCGCAGCACCACGCGCTGCTTGCCGAGGGACGTGAGCTGGACCGGATCACGAAAAGCCCCGGGCGGCACGGAAGCCGCAGGCCAGTCGACCACCCTGATCTTTTCCGGCGTCACCGCCGTCCCAAAGGCCAGCGGCATCGACGCGACGACCACTTTGGCCATACCGCCTTGCGGCGTTGCCTGCGCCTGCTCCGCCTTGCTCAAATAGCTATTGGCGACGAATACCGCTGCCAGACCCAGCACGATCGCGAAGCCAAGGATGATAAGAGATCTGCGCTGCCCCACGACTTCCCCCCGGAATACAAGACTTATGGAGGCTGACAGCCATCTGGTTGGCAGCCTCCATACTCATTAGCAATTGGCGGTACCTGTACTAGACGTGGGCGGCGTCTTGATACAATTGCTCGCCTCATTCATAGCAGTGGAGATAGATTCACCAAGACCAACGGCGGCCAGCGCAATACCGGTACCGACGATAGCAAGAATAAGGGCATATTCGGCGGCTGAAGCACCGCTTTGATCCCTCATAAGATTTTTGAAGAAGTTCATCCCAATTACTCCTATCCCAGCAATCCGACCTGCCGTTAGCAGTTCGCAGTGCCTGTGCTGGAGGTCGGCGGCGTCTTGATGCAATTACCAGCCTCGTTCATCGCCGTCGAAATGGACTGCCCCAGCCCAACTGCTGCGAGTGCTATGCCGGTGCCCACGATCGCAAGGATCAGCGCATATTCCGCCGCCGAAGCGCCGCTCTGGTCACGCCAGAGTGTCTTGAAAAAAGTCATGTCTCTTCACCCCTATTGCGCCGAAAGCATTTCGGCTGCTCTTGCACAGTTCTGCGGAGGGGCCTTTGCCACCTGGCGACCCTAGCGTTGGTGTTCCCCTTCGCCAGGCAGTTGGGCAGTTCCCGTAGAACTTGCGTTCAAAATGAACCAATGAAGGGGCAAGTCAACATGGTAAAAAATATGTCTATTTTTCAGTCCGTTAAGTCGATTTTTTGTTAACCATCTTCATTTTCCCTACTTGCCGCAGCAAGTAACCCGTAAATATTTTATAATATATCTTTGGTTATATATCGGTCGAAAAACAGAGAAATACTTTTATTTTCTTCCGGATTATAGGTCGAGTTAGACAAATATAACTTACTCACCATATTTAAATGACCAATTTACTGATCCTCTATTGCAGTATTAATTCTAGTATAACCGCATAATTAACGATATATATCTATGGCCGCTCATGCAGGATCACATCCTAATTCAGATCAGATACACCGCCTGAGAGTCCACCCCTTCCCTCTTGTAGGACGCACCGCTTTCCGGCGGCACAATCGGCCAGGGTCACGCTCCGGCGCGAATCAGCAACAGCTCGACGTCTCGAAAAACCGAATCATCTGCATGGATTTGCACACCGCAGAAGGAGCGCCAGCGCACTTCGTCAGGCGCTTACCCTATTACGGAATGTGATGTTCACCCGCTCGGACAACAACAGGTACGGCAACCACAGCGCGACACTGATCAGCACCTTCTTCACATTGCCGCTCAGCAGATCCGCCAGCGCCATTTCCACCGCCGGGGGAACATCTCCGACCCGCGCGACCAATTGCGCGATCCCCACTTGCGCCATCAGGTCCACGCCCCACACCATCGCCAGAAAGCGGGGAAAGAGCGGCACCATCCGCAATGCCATCGCGAATGCGAACATGTACAAGCATGACAGCAGCACGACGTCCGCCAGCATCACCGCATAAAGGCTGATGAACCAGGTGGGTGCATAGCTGCCCAATGCAGGCACCGCGCTTAAGAACTCAAGCGTGCGCACCGGAACATTGAGCGCGATGCCCAGCAGCAACGACGCCATCACGCCATAGAGGCCGAACTGCGACATCTCGCGCGCTTCCAGGCAATCGACCTTGCGCCACCGGCCCACTTGCGCCAGCCGCAAACCAGGCTGCGCGTGCAAACGCCCCGCCGGAAACAACTTGAGGCCCAATAGCAGCGTCGCCACCGGAGCACCGACGACAAGCATATAGGGCAGCAGGCCCAATCCACTTGCCCAAGGCGCATCGGCATAGGGGGTGGCCGGAAATGCCAGCCGGAGGCCGCAGGCAAAGGCGGCGATCAGGATCCACGTGCCGATGATGCGCGGCAAATTCAGCTGTAATGACAGCACCAGCGCCACGCTTTTGCGGTAAAGATGATCCTGAACCAATCGCACCATGGAAACCGGACCTCCGCTCGCCGCATCATCGGAAGGGTCATCTATCAACCATTCTGGTTAACCCGGGGTAAAACGCCCCCACCGCCTTAAAAGTTCTGCGAAGCCCTACGCGAGGACAATCGAACGGCAAGGCACAGCAGCATCCCTTCCTCAACGCCCGCAGTCAGCCCTTCTCACTTCCGGGGCACGGTAATCTGGATCATCGTTCGCCCACCGATATTCCGCAGATATACTTCGCCGCCCAGCGCCTGCACCCGCCGCATCAACGACCGGGATTGCACCGCGCCCGTGGACCCCAGCCTCGCAAGATTGGGCACGCCATCATCGGTCACATGCAATGCAATCCGGTTGCCCGCCGGCTGCAGCGAAAACTCCACCGCATGCGCGCCCGCGTGGCGGACCGCATTGGCGACGATCTCACGCACCGCGAAACTCAGTTCGCGTCCGATCATCGCGCTGGTCGCGCAATTGCCGTCCTCCACCCGCAGCTCGCACCTTATGCCCCATTGCTCCGCCAGCGACCGCACCACCATCGACAGCGTCTCCGGCAGATAGGCGAAATCCTCATCGTCCTCGACCGGGTTGATGATCCATCTGATGGTGCCGATCTGATCCTTGGCGATCCGATCCACATTCGCCAGCACTGGAAAGGGATCGTCGATCGTTCCGTTCAGGACCGGCGCGACCTGATAGCGGATACTGGCCAGCGCCTGCAGCACGCTGTCATGCAGTTCCCGCTGCAACCGCTCGCGCTCACGCGCACCAGCGATGACATGGGCAAGGTCCAGGCTGTTGCGGACCATCATCTCGTCGCAGGCGCTTTCAAATACGCGCTGCGCGATCGCCGCTGCATCTTCATGCGTCGGATCATCCAGCTCGACAGCGCCCACGGCATCGAACGTGCCCAACGACACCCGCAGCGTCATCAGCGTTTCCGCCTCCAGCATGGCTGCCCAGGCCCGCCCTCCGGGGCTCAGAGGGGCCAGATGGCTTATTCCGTCCTGTGACAGGCCGATCGACGCGCCACGGCGGCAGTCATGCCAGCCCGTCTCCACCGCCAGCAATCCATTGCTGCCCTCGGGCCTGGTTTCGCCGAACCGGCTTGACGCAAATCGGTAGGCTTCGGTGCTCGCCGTACGGAACAACACCGCCCCATTCTCGCTCCCCGTGGCGATCTTCAACGCCTGCAGCAGAAAGGGTTCGGAACCGCCCTTCACAAGCGGCAAACTGCCTTCCGTCAACCGCCTCGCCTTTTCCTCCTGCAACAACTTCTCACGGCGCGGGCCAAGCAACATGCCCGTCACCACTATCACCACCGCAAGATAGAGCACGCGCAGCGCCACGCGTTCCGGGTCCGGCTCGGACGGCACCTCGACGATCTTGTCCATCCAGACCGTCAGCAAAGCCGTCATGGCCGCGAAAGCGCCGACCAGAAGGTGGAAGCGGCGACGCACGATCAGCGCGATCTCGATGGCGACGAACAGGCTGCCGACAAAATAGGGGCTGTCCGACGCGTTCGTCACCACCAGCAGCGACAGAAACAGCAGCGCGTCCAGAAAAACCACCGGCTTTCGGACACGCATCTCCGTCACCCACGACCGCGCCGACAGGATCAGTGCGCCCAGCGCGAGCAGCAGCATGGCGAAGATGATGCCGTTCTCCGCAATCTCGGCCCAGGAGCGCGGCGAAGCGAATGCAAAGCTCACCACCGTATAGACGAGGGCGAGTACAAGGCGTGTGACGTCCAGCATGCGCCACGGCCGAAGCGCGGAAAGGCCGGCCCGGGGCCGCCTTCTGAAAGCCCGCAACATGTCCGCATGTCCATTGGTCATGCTGTCACAACTCCGCCTTATTGGCAGTTATATTTTCAGATATATGCCTTTTGATAAGTATTCATTCACTTTACGCAGTGAAGGTAAAGTGAACGCAGATTGCATCTGCTAAAAAGGATGATCATCAAATGACGTTGATGATACATGCCGATGGAATATCTCCACGACATTAAACAAGCTCAAAGGCTTTTCCACGACCCTTCTCCTCCGACCCGCGCCATCATTGTCAGCGTCTGGAAAGATCATTGCAGGAGTGCAACCACAAGGCAAGAGCAGGAGGAAGAATCACGCCGAAATCAGGCACATATCTCCACGCCCACATCATTTCGATGTCGTAACAAAATCATGGAAAACCGCGTTTTCCCGCTATTTCATTCATGAAAATAATCATAAATCTGCCGCGCCACAGCTTTCGAAACGCCCGGCGCCTTCAGCAAATCTTCCAACGCCGCGCTCTTCACCGCCTTCGCCGTTCCGAAATGCATCAGCAGCGCTTTCTTCCGCGAAGGCCCGATGCCCGGCACCTCGTCCAGCGAACTGGTGGAAATGGCCTTGCTCCGCTTCTGCCGATGCGCCCCGATCGCAAAGCGATGCACCTCGTCCCGCAACCGCTGGAGGTAGAACAGCACGGGATGGTTAATCGGAAAGCTGATCTCCCGACCGTCGGGCATATGGAATATCTCCCGCCCCTCCCGTCCATGATGCGGCCCCTTGGCAATGCCGATCATGCAAACATCCTCGATGCCCAAGTCTTCCAGGATCGCTCGCGCCGCCGACAATTGCCCCTTGCCGCCATCGATCAGCACCAGGTCGGGCCACTCACCACTGTCGCGATCGGGATCCTCCCGCGCCGCCCTCCCAAAGCGCCGCTCGAACATCTCCCGCATCATCGCGAAATCGTCGTTCGACGTCTCCGGGTTCTTCATGTTGAACTTGCGATAGGCATTTTTGCGGAACCCCTCCGGCCCCGCGACTACCATGGCGCCCAGGGCGTGGCTGCCCTGGATATGGCTGTTGTCATAAATCTCGATCCGGTCAGGCACTCCGTCCAGTCCGAATGTCTCGACCATCTCCTCAAGAACCTTCGCCTGGGTCGTCGTTTCCGCCAACCGTCGGTCCAGTGCCTCGACAGCATTGCGCTGCGCCTGCCGGATCAGCCGCGTCCGCGTGCCTCGTTGCGGCACCTCGATACGCACTTTCGCGCCAGCCCGTTCGCCGAGCGCCTGTGCGATCAGTTCACATTCCACAGGCGTGCGATCGGACAGGATCAGGCGTGGCGGCGGCACTTCCTCATAAAATTGCGCCATGAAGCTCGCCAGCACCTCATCCTCCGCCACTTCGGCCGTATGGACCGGAAAGAAGCTGCGGTGCCCCCAATTCTGTCCCCCGCGAATGAAGAAGGCCTGGATGCACATTGCCCCGCCCTTGGTCGCCAGCGCGAAAATATCGGCGTCACCCAGCCCTTCCGCATTGATCGCCTGGCTACCCTGGATGAAAGTCAAGGCCTTCAGCCGGTCACGCAAAACCGCGGCCTGCTCGAAATCCATGGCTTCTGAAGCAGCCTGCATCGCCTCGCCCAGCTTCTTCTGCACGGCCGTCGACCTGCCGCCCAGGAAGTCCTGCGCATCCTTGACCAGCTCGGCATAACCAGCCTCGTCGATCCGCTGAACGCAGGGCGCGGAACAGCGCTTGATCTGGAACAGGAGGCAGGGCCGCGACCGGTTCGCGAAAAAGCTGTCGGTGCAACTGCGCAAAAGGAACAGCTTTTGCAGCGCATTGATGGTCCGCGTCACCGACCCGGCGCTGGCGAAGGGACCATAATAGCGCCCCTTATATTTCCGCGCGCCACGATGCTTCTGAACGCGCGGGAAGGAATGATCCTCCCGCAGCAGGATGAACGGAAAGCTTTTATCATCGCGCAGCAGGACATTATAGGGCGGCCGAAACCGCTTGATCAGCTGCGCCTCCAACAGCAGCGCCTCAGCCTCGCTGTTGGTCGTCACGATCGTCATGGACCGAGTTTGCGCCACCATCCGCTGCAACCGCTTCGGCAGCCGATCGACCTGCGTGTAATTGGCCACCCGATTACGCAGCGCGCGAGCCTTGCCCACGTAGAGCACGTCGCCGCGCGCGTCCTGCATGCGGTAAACACCGGGCCGCGTCGGCAGGGTCTTCAATGTGGTGCGAATGGCTTCGACGCCCACCTCAATGTCCGGCGTGCCTGCGCCGCGTACAGTGAAGCTGGCTTTATCCTCGTGAAAACGGTCGGGCGATTGGGGATGCGACATGGTTGCAGAGATAGCGGGGGCAGAGCCAAGCGCAATGGCCGAGCGCCCTCCTGGTGCCTTGGAGGCATTGAAACAGCCGGGCGATTTCCCACCTAGCGCTCGCCACTCCACTCTCCTCGCGGTCAAAGTTGCAGGCAAGCCTCGGGGACCAGCAGAAAGTCATGAATATGGTGACAAAGGCCTATGGCGCTTATGCCGCTGACAAACCCGTGGAACCGATCGACATCGAACGCAGGGCGGTAGGTCCTCATGATGTGCAGATCGCGATAGCCTATTGCGGCATCTGCCATTCAGACCTGCACCAGATCCGTTCGGAGTGGGCGGGCACTCTCTATCCCTGCGTTCCTGGACATGAAATCGTCGGCCAGGTAACCGCCGTGGGTGAACATGTCACCAGCTTCAAGCCGGGCGATACCGTGGGCGTGGGCTGCATGGTGGACAGCTGCCAGCACTGCGCATCGTGCGAGGAAGGGCTGGAGCAATATTGCGAAACCGGCTTCGTCGGCACCTATAATGGCGCGACGCAGGACCCACCCGGCCACACGCTTGGCGGATATTCTCAGGACATCGTGGTGAAGGACAAGTTCGTCCTGAAGATTCGACACCCCGTCGACCAACTCGCTGCGGTTGCGCCGCTGCTATGCGCGGGCATCACGACCTACTCGCCTCTCCGACATTGGCAGGTAGGGCCGGGCAAGAAGGTCGGGATCGTGGGGATCGGTGGCCTCGGTCACATGGGCGTTAAGCTGGCCCACGCGATGGAGGCGCATGTTGTGGCGTTCACCACGTCTGAAGCAAAGCGGCAGGATGCGCTGGACCTGGGCGCTCAGGAAGTCGTCGTGTCGCGCAACGCTGACGAAATGGCCGTTCACGCAGGCAGCTTCGATTTCATCCTGAATACCGTTGCCGCTAGTCATAATCTCGATCAGTTCACCGCTCTTCTGAAGCGGGAGGGGACGATGACGCTGGTCGGGGTGCCGGAACATCCGCACCCTTCGCCCAATATCGGCATGTTGATCTTCGGCCGGAAATCGATCGCCGGGTCTCTAATAGGCGGAATCGCGGAGACCCAAGAGATGCTGGATTTCTGTGCTGACAAGGGCATTGTCGCCGACATCGAGATGGTAGCGGCGCCCGATATCGAGACCGCTTATGAGCGAATGCAAAGAAGCGATGTCAAATACCGTTTCGTTATCGACAATGCGACGCTTGCCGGCTGACACCGACTTGCCGGGCGCGTCTGATCATCAGGCGCACCCAACCGAAGAGTTCCCAACAAGAAAAAAGGCCGGTGCAGCAATCCGCACCGGCCCTTTTTCGAGCAACATGGCTAGGGCTCAGACGGTTGGGCTCAGCCCCTTGATGGCGCTGTCCACCAGCTGACGATCGGCGCCGGCATCATGATTCTGTGCGATCAGCGTCGCGGCCGCGCTGGTGGCGGCGTTGACGGCCTTGGTGCGAATACCCGCAATGGCCGCGCGTTCGGCTGCTCCGATCTTGTCCTCCGCCATCTTCTGGCGGCGAGCGACCAGCGCGACTGCATTTGCCTTGGCATCTTCCAGCAGCGTTGCCGCTTCGCTTTCAGCCGACTTGCGCATCGCTTCAGCTTCACCGGCCGCATTGGCCAGCTTCGCTTCATACTCCGCCTTCAGCGCATCGGCTTCAGCGCGCAGCTTTGCCGCTTCCGCCAGCTGTTCCTTGATCTGGGCAATTCGGCCGTCGAGCACATTGCCGATCAGCGCAGGCACCTTCTTGATCAGGAGGATGAGGATGAAGACTGCCATCGCCAGGCTGACCCAGGCGGTCGCGTCCATGCCGACGGCTTTCGGATCCGTGTGCGGTACGACGCCTTCATGCGCGACGGTGCCGACCGGCTCCATCCCCTCGGCGTGAATCGCCTCTTCGATATGCGGAGGCGAACCTTCGCTATGCTGTGCTGCTGCCTCAGCCATGGGCCAGTGCCGCCTTTACTGCGTTGCGGGCCGCTTCGTCCGACGCGTTCACGCCGGAAATACGGGCCACCATGTCGCGCGCCGCTTCGGCGGCGACGGTTTCAATCTCTGCCATAGCTGCCTGGCTGGCCGCCTGGATGCGGGCTTCGGCAGCGCCGATCCGAGTGGCGATTTCAGCGTCGGCGGCAGCAAGCTGTCCTTCGGAGGCTTTGGCAGCTTCCGCTTTCGCACGGGCAAGCGTCGCCTGGGCCGCAGCCCTGCTTTCCGCGTCACGGGTGCGGTAATCGGCCTCTGCCTCATCGGCGCGGGCGAAGGCAGCCTTGGCGGCGTCCAGATCACCAGTGATCTTCGCGTCGCGCGCGTCGGCCGTCGCCTGAACCTTGGGGACCATGCCCCGGCCGATGACGAAGAAGACAAAGCCGAACGTCAGCAGCATCCAGAAGATTTGCGACGCATAAGTTTCGGCAATTTGCGCGATTTGAGGCATTTTGGGTCCGTCCGATCAGGGCACCGTCAATTCATAGCGAGCGAACGGGACAGCGAAGGCCGCCCTGCCCGCTCGCCAAGCGGTTGTCAGGCCACGAACACCAGGATCATGGCGATAACGAACGCCAGCAGACCCAGAAGTTCGGCTGCGGCGAAACCGATGAAGAGGCGGCCCTGCTGGCCGTCAGCGGCGCCCGGATTGCGCAGCGCGCCTTCCAGGAACGATGCGAACACGTTGCCCACACCGAGCGAAGCGAGACCCGCACCAATGGCGGCCAGGCCAGCACCGAGCAGCTTTGCGGCTTCTGCGTCCATGTCGTAAACTCCCTTTTCTAAACTCGAACAAATGGTTGGAAAAATAGCGGAAACTTAGTGAAGGTTCTCAGCGTCGTTCAGATAGACCGAAGTCAGCAGGGCGAACACATAGGCCTGGATCACCGCGACCAGCACTTCCAAGGCGCTGATGCCGATCATCAGGATGAAGCTCGCCGACCCGACGGTCAGGCCATAGCCGACGCCAGCGTTCGAGCTGTTGATCACGAACCCGGCCAACACCTTGAGCAGAACGTGTCCGGCGGTCATCGCAACGAACAGTCGCAGGCCAAGGCTGAATGGCCGCACCATGAAGGACACCAGCTCGATGGGGAAGATAACCGGGATCATCGGCAGCGGCGTGCCATGCGGCACGAACAGCGAGAAGAAGTGCAGCCCATGCTTCCAGAAGCCGACGATTAACACGATCGAGAAGCTCAGGATCGCGAGTACGCCCGTGGCTGTGAAGTGGCTGGTGAAGGTGAACGGGTGCAGGCCGATCAGGCCGAGCGGCAGCAGGCCAAGCAGGTTCGCCAGCAGGATGAACATGAACAGCGAGAAGACATAAGGAATATACTTCTTGCCGCCCTCGCCCACATTGGCGATCAACAGGCTCTTGATGAAGCCGGTCATATATTCGACCGCCATCTGCCAGCGACCGGGCACCAGCTCGCGCTTCATGCCACCAATCACGAAGATCCACAGCACCACGGCAGCAGCCACCATGTAAAGCGCGCTGTTGGTGAAGGCGATGTTATAGCCGCCGAGCGACAAGTGATCCGTACCGAACAGCGGTTCGATCGCAAACTGGTGCATCGGATCGATTTTGCCGGATTCTGCCACGTTGACCCCTGTAACGTCTGGTATTCGGACTAAGATAAAAGCGCCCCTATTCGCCGGGACGCTTCGTCGTCGTCAATCTGATGATGTTCCTGAAAGCCACCACGATCCCAAGACCGAGGAAAGCCAGCAGGAGCCATGGAGATGTCCGCAGAAAGTAGTCCAACGTCCCACCAACCACGGCACCACCGGCAAGACCACCGATCAGTTCTGCAAGAACCCTGTTGCCCAGGCGCGATCCATCGTCGGCCTGTTGCTTCGTGGTCCCCTGCCTGACCTTTTCGGCTCGTTCGGCCTTTGCGATCCGCTCCTCAAGAGAAGTGATGCGCGCGTCCTCATCCGCCGGGTCTTGCCCGGGTACATCCTCCGCCATGACCATTCCTTTCCGTTCAGGCAGATAAGCCCGCGTCAGGCGGCATGGCGCGTGCGGCTGCACCCGTCAAGGCGCGGCCCGTTTAGAAAGGGCTTTCGGGATAGTCAACCGTAGTTGGACACGAGAATCGTGCTTCGCCCGAACGCAGCAAAGAAACTCCCACGCGCCGCAGGAATTACCCCGCGGTCGCGCAATAGCTGGGCAGCGCAATCGGCCCGGCGCCCTTGGTTTGCCAAGGTCCCGCCCCCACGCGATACACCTGTCCCTGCTTCACCCGGTTGCTCAGCGTTTGACAGCCAGTGGCAGCCGCCACGTCCTGAACCGTCACACCGCGCTTGCTTGCAAGGTCGGTGTAGGCCGCCCGCCGCTTTATGTTGATCGATTCGACTTCCGATCGCACAGCCCCGCTGACCGACCCGGCGATGCCCAGATAGCCATCCGCCTGTTCGCCCACGGCGCCCTCCGCCATCGCCGCCGCAACCGCGCCCGACTGCGCGCGCGCAGGCGCGCTGGCGACAAAGCCGGTCGCCAGCACGACGGCGGCACCTGCGGCGATCATCAAAAGCTTGCGTGTCATTGCGGGAACAACTCCGGGTTATTCTGGATAAGATCCTGTGCATCGCGCTGAAGGCGAACGACCACCTCCTGCTGCACCTTTACGTTCAGGTTGATTTCGATCGGCTTGTCAGGTGCCTTCACCTGAATGCAGCCCGCCAAGGCCAAACCGGCGAAACCCGCCGCAAATATCGCTCGTTTTTTCATCGCTGTTCCCTGTTTCTCACAGTGTCGCTTTCCGCAGGCTTAACTGCAATGCCTTCGCGAATCTTCTCCTGCATCTGATCGCCTATGCTGTTCTGAATGAGCGTGGTGGGATCGATGAAGGATTTGGCGGTGCCCAGCAGGCCGCGGAACGGCGCGGCGATGCGCACATTGAAGATGAAGGGCAAGCCGGTCAGGCTGCGCGCCATGCCGTCTGGCACGTCCCCGAGCTTGCCCCGGTTGACGCCGTTGAACACCACATTCGTCACCATCTCGCCATCCAACGCGCCGTCCATCAGGATGGTGAGACACTTATATTGCAGGTTCTTGAGCGCATCGAAGGCGAGCTTGCCCATCACGCCAAGCTGCTCGTTGGAGACTGGCCCGACATAGGACAAAGTTCCGGATTGGCGCTGGGGATCGCACGGAACCGTCGGCAATACGCCTTCGGGCATGATAAGCGGCGGCATGCCCTGCTGCCGCGCGGCCAGCACGCCACCGGCGACGCGGCCGCCCTGCGAATTGAAGATCAGCGGCATCAGTCCATCGAACGTGCCGGTGGCCGAGATATTGTCCAGCTCCATCGCCTGGATGAAGGCGCCCGCGTCGATGCCGATCACACGGAACGTCAGATAACGGTCCACATCCGCACTGAAATCCATGGTCGTGGGCAAAAGAACGAGCTGCCCTCCGGAGAAGGGCCACCCCCCGCCCTCGATATGCACCTTCTGCCCCGGTTCCAGCCTGTAGCGGACGGTGCCGTCGCGCACCTCGATGCCTGGATTGACCATCCTGATCCGCAGCACCTGTCCCGGCGCGCTCACCAATCCGAGCAGATCGGTAAAGCGCAACTCGCCCGACAATCCTTCGACCGGGCCGAAAGCTGCCGCCAGCTTGGCATTGTCTGTGCGGAACAGCCCATCGCTGGTCACCGCATTGCCATTCCACCGGATATGCCCTTCCCCCGTCACCGTCGCCTCGACATTGGCAACGACCCCCAGCGCCAGGCGCGTGACTTCTTCAGGCTGCAAAGTGGGACCAAATACCAGCCCCGGCACGTTAAGGTCGGCCTTGCCCCGCCCTGAACCCAGATCATGCGCTATGTCCGCATACGCCACCAACGCATCATTGCGCGGCACCCGCAGCGTTCCGGTCCCCGAAATCCTGCCCTCCCGCAATGTGAGGGCGAAGTCCGGCACCTTGAGCGGTTCGAACCGTCCCGGCGTCTGGGCATCGCGCACCATCATTGCAGCGGCGAGCCTCAGTGCGCCTTGCGCGAAGCTCCATTCGCCCGTGCCGTCTTCCACGATCAGCGGCACAGAACCGATCCGCGCATTCGCTCCGGCGAGCCTTCCCTTCAGCCCCTGGGCCGTAGCCTGGCCGGTCAGCGTTTCCGCCACCAGCCGTACCGGGGATGCCTGCGGCCCGATGGCGAACTCCGCGCGGGAAAGCGCAAAGCCGTCCTGCCCCAAAGCAACCCTCGCCCGCTCGGCCGACAGCCGCATCGGGCTTTGGCCGCTGCGGCCGCGCAGGTCGAGATTGCGGATCTCCGCACCCGCGCGCACTCCGCCCGGCCCTGTCGCCAGCAGCGCGCCGCCCCCGATCGGGCATAGCGTCTGCCGGGTCCGGCCGATGGCGAAACTCTCGTAACGCGCCTCCTCCAGCGCCAATGGCACGCAGCGGCGGTTGATCGCGATGGCCCCGTTCGCGCTCAATTCTCCCGTCACCGGCATCGCGAGTCCGCGCAGCCGTCCGCCCGGAAGCGGCCCGTCGAGCTTCACCACCGTAGAGAAGAAGGTATCCCCGCGAGGTCCCGCCGTGAAACGAACCGGCTCCAGCGCAAGCTTCGCATTCCCGGCAGCATAAGGGTCGATGAACAGCTGCCCGCCAAATCCGCCGCCCGGCCGCCGCGCCAGTCTCAGCGCAGCCTTGGGCAGCCCGCCTCCATCAGTCGTGATGGCGCCATCCAGCGCCCAATCAATCGCCGCGCCACCTTTTCCGGGCCAGCTGATCATTATCTCGCCGTCTCCCGGAACGGCGATCCGGGCTCCACTACGCGCGTTAAAGCCGGTGCCCGTCAGTACGACGCTGCCACCCTTGCCGCTTTGAGCGAAGGCAAGGTTGGTCCGCAGCACATTATTTTCACCCGCATGGGCCACGGCATCCGCCAGTCGCGCAGCCAAAGGCGCCAGAGGCGTGCCGGCGGCAGATCGCTTCAACCCGGCCAGCGGGTCACGACCGGCCAGGCTCAGTTGATGTGCCGATAGCCGCCCGCTGGCTTGCGACGTGCCGCGACCGACGCGCCAGGCTCCGATAATCTCCGATTCACCAGCCTTGATGCTTGCCAATCCAAGCGCCGCCACGCCGATCCGCGCCCGGCCAGCGGTCTCCGACGCGTTGCCGTTGAAATCGATCCGCCCTGCCGGTTTGGCCAGCACCATGCCAGAGGACTTCAGCGCCTCTGCCCCCAGGGTGACATGCCCGTTCCATCGGTCGAGCGCCTTGCCCAGCCACACATCGATCTCAGCGCGCGGCGCCGCGGCAGCCGTCCCGCTTCCCCGGCAGCCAAGAGCCGCCGCTTGCACTGGTCCGATCAGATGGGGCCGCTCATTCCTGATCGCCACGTCCAGCAAGGCGGTCATGCGGGTTGCGCTGCATCCGGCGATTGCCGCACGAGGCATGGCGGCGGCGAGACGGCCGTCAAAGCCCGACTTCAACTTACCCTTGCCCTCGATCTGCATGCCGACCGTCCCGGCGTCGGTATCGAGCCGGATGCGCGCATCCCGCAGCGCCAATGCTATGTCGGGCAAGCTGAATGGCGCCTTCGAGGTGGGATCGCGGAACTTGTCGAGCTCTCCCAGTCGGAGCACGCCGCCGCGGTAAGATCCCCGCAACCGCACACCTCCCGCCCTGACCTCCGCCACATGCGGGGAAAGACCGGTAAAGGCGAGGTCCACCTCCACCCAGCGAGCAGTCAGGTCCGGATTTTTCGGATCACCAAGAACGATATTCTCGATGCGCTGGGTACGCAGGCCGATGTCCTTCAGGTCATAACTCGCCTGTACACCCCTGCGGTTCATTTCCCGCCCGATGAAGTTTTCGGCGATGGGCGCCCGCTGGGTCCACAAAGCAACAAGGATCAGCGCCAGGGATCCTGTCCCGACACCCAGCCAGCGTAACCAGCCACGACGAGATTCCTCTTCGCCGTCCTCATCTTCGATGCTTATGGCCAACCCCGGCTCTCAACCCTTATCCGTAACGCCTGCATAACGTCTGAGCTGCCTTAAATATCCTTGCCCCGCATTTACGCAACGCATAGGTCCATTTCCCTGAACAGGGGATTATAAGGCATTGGCGGACAGGGATGTTGCGGTCAGCCATGATGGCGTGGGTCATCGCGCCCGGCTGCGGCAGAAGTTGGCGGAAAGCGGCGGCGATGCGCTGCACGACCATGAACTGATCGAATATCTGCTCGCTCTCGCCATACCGCGGCGCGATACCAAGCCGCTCGCAAAGGCGCTGCTGCGGGAATTTGGCGGCATTGGGGGGCTGATGACGGCCGATTGGCAGGCGATCGCGCGGGTGCCCGGCATGGGCGATACCAGCATCGCAGCCGTCAAGATCGTACACGCCACGCTGCTGCGCATGCTTCGCAGCGAAGTGGCCCAGCGGCCGGTTCTGGCAAGCTGGCAGGCGCTGCTCGATTATCTGCGCGCAGACATGGCCTATCTGCCGGTGGAGCGCGTCCGCGTGCTTCACCTCAACAGCCGCAACATGTTGATCCGTGACGAACATATGGGTGACGGGTCGATCGACCAAGCCGCCATCTACACGCGGGAAGTCATCCGGCGCGCAATCGACCTCGGCTCATCCGCGCTCATCCTCGTCCACAATCATCCGAGCGGCTCGCCCGAACCCAGTCGTCAGGATATCGAGATCACCCGCCAGATTGCGGAGGCGGGCAAGCGCCTCAACATCGCGGTCCACGATCACATCATCATCGGATCGCAGGGCCACAGCAGCTTGCGCGCAATGGGGCTGCTGTAGAGTTTTCCCTTAGGCGTTGAATCCTACCGAAAGGAATTCGGGCACAGGGCCGTTCCAACCCTCGTCGGGACCATCGTCCATGACCTCGGCCCGGCGCGGGGGCGCACCATTGCCCTGACTCCGGGGGGCGCGCGGTTCTTCGCGGCGGTCGTCCCGGCGCTTGCTGGAGCTGCGCTCCGCCTTCCGCTCACGCTCGCGGCGGGGCTCGTCCGCCTTTTCCGCTTTTGCAGCACCGGCAGGCGCATCGATCGTCTCGATCTTCTGCCCGATCAGCTTCTGGATATTGTCGATCGCTTCCGCGTCATCAGCCGTCACGAAAGTGAAGGCTGCCCCCTTCGCACCCGCACGGCCCGTTCGGCCGATGCGGTGGACATAATCGTCGGGATGCCAGGGCGCATCGAAGTTAAAGACGTGACTCACACCCTTGATATCGAGCCCGCGCGCCGCGACGTCGGAAGCCACCAATATATTCACTGTACCGGCACGGAACCGCTCCAGCTCGGCGATGCGCGCCGACTGGTCGATATCGCCATGGATCTCGCCGGACTTGAAGCCATGGCGCTGCAGGCTCTTGTTGAGTTCGCGCACCGTCGTCTTGCGGTTGCAGAAGATCACCGCGCTCTGCACGTCCTCGCCTTCGAGCATCGCGCGCAAGGCCTCGCGCTTCTTGCGCGAATCGACCTTCACCAGCCGCTGGGTGATGTTGGTGGACGCCGTTGCCGGACGCGCCACCTCGATCGACTTGGGGTTGCTCAGGAACCGATCCGCCAGCTTCTTGATCGGCGCGGGCATGGTCGCTGAAAAGAGCAGCGTCTGCCGTTGCGACGGCAGCTTCGTGCAGATTTCCTCGATATCCGGGATGAACCCCATATCGAGCATCCGGTCAGCTTCGTCGATCACCAGCATCGAACAGCCGTTCAGCAATATCTTGCCGCGCTGGAACAGGTCCATCAGCCGGCCTGGCGTGGCGATCAGCACATCGACGCCCTTTTCCAGCGCCTTGAGCTGATCCCCCATCTGAACGCCGCCAATCAGCAGCGCCATGTTGAGCTTGTGATATTTGCCGTATTTCTCGAAATTCTCTGCAACCTGCGCCGCCAGTTCGCGCGTCGGCTCCAGGATCAGCGAGCGCGGCATCAGCGCGCGGGCGCGGCCATGCGCCAATATGTCGATCATCGGCAGCACGAAGCTGGCGGTCTTGCCCGTCCCCGTCTGCGCGATGCCGATGATGTCCTTCATCATCAGGACAGGCGGGATCGCCTGCGCCTGAATAGGCGTGGGCGTGTCATATCCGGCCTCGTTAACGGCCTTCAAAAGTTCATCGGATAGGCCGAGATCGGCAAAAGTCATTCAATTGTCCGGGACAGAGGCTCTCCGCAACGCGCTCCTGCACCACGGAAATCGCGCGCGCCTTGCTGAAATATCGGCGTCTTGTCAAGAAATTCGCGCATTGCGGCCAGCTTAAACTCGGGTCAATCGTCCTGTTCCGCCTCTTCCAATCGCCTGAAACTGTCGATCACACAGCTCAAGCCACTGCGTGCCTGCAATTCGTCCCTACCTGAACAAAGCGACCCGTCATCATCCGGCTCGACATAGAAACCCGAATAGAAGCCGGTAGAGCTGCACCCCCGCTCCAACCTTGCGCGGTAACGGTGGTTATCGGCCAGCAGCAGGTCGACCCCATGCCCCACCACGACGCTTGCCGACCGGATAGACCGCAGCGCGATACAACGCGGCCCTTTCCTTTCCTTCCACTCACGTCCCGCCTGGGGAGCGATGCGCGCAGGCGCACGCCCTTTTTTCGCCATCGGCACGCGGATGATGACCCGTTGCTCAATCGACATCTGAGCCATCTGCACAGGCCCGGCAGTGGGTGCGACAAGGAGCAGCAGGACGGAATGAAGCAAATCGAACCCCTTTTGGGGCGGCACGCTATGGGCCGGTGGTTGAACCGTCGATGAATTCCGGGGCATAGCATCGTGTCATGATAGGACAAGAGATCATCGGCAGGTTCGCAGCGCTGCTGGGGCCCAAGGGCGTCATAACCGATCCGGAGGATATCGCGCCGTGGCTGACGGACTGGCGCGGCCGGTTTCATGGCGCCGCAGCGGCCATCCTCCAGCCCTCCAGCACGCAGGAAGTCGCCGCGATCGTCTCACTTGCTGCCGAACTCCGCGTGCCGTTGGTGCCTCAAGGAGGAAACACGTCGATGGTCGGGGGGGCGACTCCACCACAAGACGGGTCAGCGCTGATTCTCTCGCTGCGCCGGATGAACCGCATCCGATCGCTATCGCCGGACGACAACCTCGCCATATGTGAGGCGGGCGTCATCCTCTCGACCCTGCATGATGCCGCCGAGGAAGCAGGACGCCGCTTCCCTCTCAGCTTAGGCGCGAAAGGTTCAGCAACCATCGGCGGCCTCATCTCGACCAATGCGGGGGGCACCCAAGTTCTGCGCCATGGCACGGTGCGCGCCCTGGTGGAAGGGCTGGAGGCAGTGCTCCCGGACGGAAGCATCTTGAACGGCCTGGAAGCGCTCAAGAAGGACAATCGGGGCTATGACCTCAAGCAATTGCTGGTCGGCGCCGAAGGGACGCTCGGCATCATCACCGCCGCCTCGCTCCGGCTCGTCCCCGCGATCGCTGCCCGCGCGGTTGCATGGGTGGGCGTCGCCTCACCGGCCGACGCCCTCGCCCTCCTCCGCCTCACCGAAGCGCGGCTGGGTGACAGTGTCGAAGGTTTTGAGATCATCGCCGACGATGGTCTTGGCCATGTCCTCTCCCACATTCCCGGCACCCGCTGCCCGATCGAAACCCGCACGCCCTGGCACGTCCTGATCGAAGTCGATCATGCCGACCTGTCGCCACCCTCCCCCGAAGAGCGCATGGAAGCAGCCCTGGCCGAAGCTCTGGCCCAGGGCATCGCGACCGATGCCGCGATCGCCGCCAATGAAGCGCAGGCCGCTACATTCTGGCGCCTGCGCGAATCGCTCTCCGAAGCCGAACGCGCACAGGGCCCGGCGCTGCAATTCGACATCAGCGTTCCCGTCGCGCGCATGCCTGCTTTCATGATCGACACGGCTGCCGCTGCGGAACGAACATTCCCGGGCACCACCGCCTCCTCCTTCGGCCATCTGGGCGACGGGAATGTCCATTTCCATGTCCGTGCTCCAAAGGGCACGACAGACGGTCCAGCCTGGATCGCTGCGGACGGAAAAGCGATCAACGCCTTCGTCCATGATGCGGTCGCCGCCGCAGGCGGCTCCATCTCGGCGGAACATGGCATCGGCCAGATGAAGCGGGCGGAACTCGGCCGCCTCGCCAGCCCCGCGCGGCTGCATGCCTTGCGCGCGATTAAGGCCGCCTTTGACCCGCTCGGCCTCATGAACCCCGACAAGCTGATCCCGCGCCCAGAAGAGGGCTGAACGCCGCGGGCAAGACAAAGCAATTGCCTCCCATCGCCAAGGTCTTTATCGCCCTCTCCCAGTTTTTGGGAAAGGTGGCGCTTCCGCACGCGCTGCTTCGATAGAATGGAACAGATCATGGCTAGCGCGCCCGCCAATAACCTCCCTGTTTTCTACAACGACCTGCTGCCGCTCAGCAGCGTTGATCATGCAAGCTATCGCAGCCGGTCGGTGGAATCCGCTCCCTTCCTGACGAAGCAGCATGCCGTGCCGCTGACCGTCGACGAATTCGTCGCGGCCCAGCGTTACGTGCCGATCATTTTTTCGGCGAGCGACGAAGCGGTGCCGCTGGCGCTGATGGGCCTTAACGAGGGCATCAACACCTTCCTGGACGATGAAGGCAAGCTGCGCGGCCCCGCCTATGTTCCTGCCTATGTCCGCCGCTATCCCTGGATGCTGGCGAAGCTGCGCCCGGACACCGACGAACTGTCGCTCTGCTTCGACCCCACCAGCGAAGCGATCGGCGAGTTCGAAGAGGGCCAGCCGCTGTTCGAAGATGGCAAGCCGAGCGAACTCACACAGGGCGTGCTCAAATTCTGCGAGGATTTCGAACAGGCGGCCGCGCGCACGGGCCAGTTCATGAAGGACCTCAAGGAACTCGACCTGCTGATGGACGGCGAAGTCGCCATCCAGGTGCCCGGTAACGATCAACCCTTCGTCTATCGCGGTTTCCGCATGGTGAATGAGGAAAAGCTGCGCGACATGCGTGGCGATCAGCTGCGCAAGATCAGCCAGAACGGCATGCTTCCCCTCATCTACGCCCATCTCTTTTCACTCCAGCTGATCCGGGAAGTGTTCGAGTCGCAAGTTGCACAGGGCAAAGGACCGATTTCCATCCCGCAAGCGCCTCAGCCCGCCGAAGCCTGAAGAAGAAAAGCAACCTGGATCAAGCATGTTAAGGAAAAGCTTTTCGCTCGCCTCTTGAAAGTGAGCGGGGCCTTCTTTATCTTTCGAACATACGGCGCACCTGCCCCCCCTTTCGGGTGTGTCGTATGGGCGCCTCCCCCTTTTGGAGGCGTCTCCTCCCTGAACCTTGGCCACCCCATGTTTTACATGGGGTGGTTTTTTATGGGTCGAAGGACAATGACGAAAGGTCGGGCGAAAGCGGTTTCGCTTGACGGGAAGCCCCTTCTCCCCCTAAACGCCACCGCCTGCCAGCCGCCATGCGGCCACGGCCCCTTCGTCTAGCGGTCAGGACGCGGCCCTCTCACGGCTGAAACACGGGTTCGATTCCCGTAGGGGTCACCACCTCCTTCCCACCGGAAATTTGCCAGCCTCAGCCGCTCACCTGCAAATGGCCGCCTAGATTTAGCCATCGGCCTGGCGAACGCGCATTTATATGTGTTTTCTGAAGCCTGCGCATCTTTGTCGCGCTTGGATCGAACAAACTGGCGTCTCTGTCGTTTCACACCTGTCGAAACTGGAGACCAACCATGCGTAACACAATTTTATTGATCGCCGGACTGGCAGCCGCAGCCAGCGTGGGCGGCTGCTCGCGTGAAACGACGCGCGATGGCTTGCGCGGCGCGGGCATCGGTGCGGTTGGCGGCGCAGTGGCGGGCGCGATCGTGCCTGGCCTTGGCGTTGCCGAAGGTGCAGCCATCGGCGCAGCAGGTGGTGCTGTCGTAGGCGCAGCGACTTCGGATGGCGATCGCCGGTGGGAACGCGATCGTCGCGGCCGGGAATATTATATCGATCGCAACGGCCGCCGCGTCTACCGCTAAGCTGTGAGGCTGCCGCGCAACATGCGCGGCGACAGGTAACATGGCCACAACTCAGGCGCAGCGATGGCAGGGTCGGGACAGGATCGTCCCTGCTGTCGCGGCGCTGTTGGTCAATGCCCTTATTGGCTATGCCCTGATCATCGGCCTCCGCGGACCGTCATTATGGCGCGCCGCGGTTCATCGTTCGCCACTCGCGCTGTTCGACCTGCAACCTTCCATGCCTGAACGTCCAGAACCTCCGCGCGAGGCTAAGCGCGAGGGCGGAAGCCCCTCCGCTTCCCCGGCAGCTCCCATGCAAAAGCAACCAGCGCCGCCGGAACCCGCTGCCATCACTGCGCCCAAGCCAATCATCGTAACGCCTCAACCCGCTCTATCTGCCGCCCCGTCATCGTCTATGACAAGCGGCGCAGGCAGCGCAGGCGGCGGCAATGGCTTTGGCATGGGCCAGGCAAGCGGAACCGGCGGCACCGGAACCGGTTCGGGCTCCGGCGAGGGAGACGGCGAAGGCGCCTTTTCGAGAGCCCGCCAGACCGGCGGCCGCTTCCGCAATTCGGATTTCCCCGACTCCCTGCGCGGCGTAGGCAGGGTGAAGATCGGCGTCCGCTACGCGATCGGTCCGTCCGGGCAAGTGGACAAGTGCGAGGTGATCGAAGGAAGCGGCTATCCCGAACTCGACGGGATGACCTGCCGCATCATCATGGAACGCTACCGTTTCCGCCCCGCCCGCGACCCTGACGGCTATGCGGTGACGGAGGTGCGGGAGGAAGATTATCGCTGGCGGGTCCGCTGAGCACGTCCATCAGCGGATCGACGCCAACACCCACCAGCCCGGCAGCGCAGCGACCGCAAGAAATGTCCCCAGCGGCACCCGCGTGGCAGCCGTTATCCTGCGCCCCCCGACCATGCCGGAAAGCACCACCAACAACCCAAGGCTCGCCGCCATGAGCAATATGAACGGCAGCGCCTGCCAACCGAACCATCCGCCCAGCGCCCCCATCAGCTTTGCGTCGCCCAAACCCAGCCCGTCACGCCCCCGCGCCGCGCGATAGCTGACCGCCACAAGCAGCAGCACGGCATATCCCCCCGCTGCGCCTATCAGCCGGTCCACCAGCGTCACATCGGTCACCCACAGCCCCAGCGTCAGGCCAAGAAAGGCGAGCGGCAAGGTCAGCGCATCGGGCAGCCAGAAGTGCCGCCAATCCAGCACAGCGAGCGTCAGCAGCAGCCATCCGAACAAAGCCCAACCCGCGCCCGCCAGCCCCGGCGCCGCCCCGCACGCCAGCGCTCCGATAACCGCGCAGCCCGCCTCCATCCACCCATGCAGCGGATCGATCTTCGCGCCACATGTTCGGCATCGTCCCCGCAAAGCCAGGGCGCTGATCACCGGCACCAGGTCGATTGCGCCCAGCACCCGCCCACACCCGTCGCAGGCCGACCGTCCACCTGCGACGCCTCGCCCTTCCGGCCAGCGCAGCACCAGCGTCCCCAAAAAGCTGCCTGCGATCGCGCCCGCGGCCGCGCCCAGCACCGCCCACAGCGGATCGATCACAGCGTCCCTTCGACCGTCAAAACCCGCGCGCCGCCTGTCCCGGCAAAGCCAGCCTTCGCCAGCGCATCGCCAAGCGCCGCGTCTGCCGTCTCCACCCGCATTTCGGCGACATAGCGGCCGGACCGCCATATCCGCAGGTTGATCTTCTCCAGCCCCGATTGGCTCACCAGCGGCAACAGCAACGCCTTACCATCGCAGCTCGCCACGCCTGACAGCCCTTGCGTCAGGTTGAGGCCCGGAAACTGCCCCGCCATCTGCGCCCGCACCCGACCCTCGGCATGACCGCAGCGGTCGCCGGTAAAATAAGCCGTCACATCCTCCATCGCCAAACTCGCGATCGGCAACGGCGCGAAGCTTCGGCCGAGCGGCACCGTCCCCGTCACATCATCGATGCCCACGCGACCGAACCCCACCGTCAGCGCACCGCCCAAGTCATCCGCCGCGCCCTGCCGCCGCCAAATATCGAATCGCGCCCGTCCCATCAGCAACTGCACCGGCGACAAGGCGGCGTTGACCGTTCCGACCGGCATCGTGCCAAGCATAAGCTGGTCCATCCGCCCGCTCCAAAGCGTACCCCGCACCTCCCGTGCGGCGACGCCCAGCCGCTCAAGGCCGGATAGCCCCAGCGCGATCCGCATCGGCATGAACAGGATCAGCCCAAGGACGAACAGCAGCACGATCCCAATCCGCGTCCGCCGCGACCAGCCGAGCCGCGTCATTGCCCCGCCCCCCGCACGAGCACCGCCTGCACCGAAACGCTGCCCGCTGTCGGCGAAGGCCGCGCGCTCATCGTCTCCACCCGCACACCCTGCGCCTCCAGCGCCGCCAGCCAGGAAAACAGCGCCACCGGCCGCACCGACGCCATCGCAATCTCGATGCGCGCGCCGCCCTGCGCGTCAGCCCGTTCCAGCGTCAACCCCGCCTCGCCCGCGCTCTGGCTCACCAGTTGATCGATCGCCACCATGGCAGAAGCACCCGCCACCCCGCGCGGCAGCGTCTTGAGCAGCTTGACCTTCGCCCGCATCGCCGCATTGCGGTCGGTCGCCTCGATCAGCGCCTCACGCGCCGACCGCTGCGCCGCCGCCAGCGGGTACAGCACGCCCAGCCACAGCACCACCACCGCCAGCAGCGCGAACATCACGCCCAGCATCCATTGCTCGCGCGGCGATCGTTCGCCCCACATGGTCTTCACCGCGTCCATCATGATCGCACCGTTATGTCAGCGAGCGCCCGCCCGCCCGGGTCCTGCGAAGGCGTCGCCGTGATGGTGAAGCCCGCGCCTTGCAACGCCAGCAGCACCGCGTTGATCTCCTCCACCTTGGCCGCCGCCAGCGTCGCACGGATCATCCCGTCCGGATCACGCGACAGCGCCGTCATCGACACGCCGGGCGCCTCCTGCAGTGCGTTCAGCAATCCCGCCACCGGCGCGGTAAAGGCATAGGCCCCCGCCCCGCGCGCCGCCAGCTGCCGCTCGATCTCCGCCTCGGCCTGGGCCAGGTCGCCCGCGCCCGGCACCACCTGCCGCGCCAGCGCCAGGCTTTCCGCATCCAGTCCGCGCGCCGCCACATGCTGCCGCACCAGCACCGTCAGCGAAATAAGCAGGCTGACGAGCAGGATCAGCCCGCTCCACAGCACAATTCGCCGAAGCACGGCCTTGTCCGCGACCCGCCGCACCCGCTTGGCAAAGTCGCCCTGCCGCAGGTCGAGCGGCGGCCGCTTCAGCGCGTCGACCGCCCGCGCCTCCACCACATCGACGGGCACATCCTCGATCGGCGCGCCAGCCGCCAATATAGGCGCCAGGTCGCCACCAAATGCGATGCCCCTTCCCCTCAGCATCACCTCGCCGCCAAGCGAACCGCGCGCAAAGCCCTCGTCCGGCTCCGGCAGAAGCAGCGGCGCAGGCACGATGATGTCGGGGTCCAGCCCGTGATGCTGCGCCCAGAGCAGCCAATGCTGCATGTCGCTGCGCGCCGCGACCGCAACGACATGCGGCCGGGCCGGGTCATCATTCTCATCGGCCGCCGCGAAAAGCTGATCGGCAGGCACGATCCCGCCCGCCAGCGCCGCCAGTCGCGCCGCCGCCCGACCCTGCCGGGGTGCGAGCTCGGGATATTCGGCCCAATGCAAAGTCACCATCGCAGCAGGCGGCACCAACATCACCACCGCGTCGGCAGGCAAGGCCGTAAGGCCGCATGCCGCCAACCAATTCGCCCCCTCGCCACGTTGCGTCACCGCACCATCGACGACCCGCATCCACAGCGGCTCGCCGTCTTCAGGCAGCGCGACGATCAATCCCTCCCCCACGCTCATGCGCCGGTTCCCCAGCTGCGGCGGATCAACCTGGCCGGGCTCTCCCGGGCATCGATCAGCGCCCGCTCAACCACTTGCGTACCCCCAACGTCCACCGTCACGTCCACCCCGAAAAATCCTGTGGTCAGCTTGACCTGATTGGCCGCTTCCTCGAGCGGATTGATGCCTTGGGCGGCGAGCGGCGCCCAGAACTGCACTGTGCTGCCATAGCCCTCGGCGGGCCGCTGCACCAAATATTGCCGCGCCTGGGCGACGCTCACCTGTCCTTGGAGCAGCATCGCGAACAGCACCGCCTGTCCCGGCAGCAGCGTATTGACGTTGATCGGCGACAGATCCGATGTCGGCAATGCGCACACCCATGGCCGCGCCAGATCATGAATGGCGGGCGTTACGCCATGCACAGCCCGCAACTCGCTCGCATCCACCATGAAGCGGTTGGCCGTGCGATAGGGCCGCGCCGCCTGCGCATAGACCTCATCTTCCGCACCGCCCGGCTGCGGCACGCTGTCGCTGTCGATCCAGTCCGCCAGCGATGCCGCCGCCACCTGCGCCTGTCGCGCATCGACGCCCAGCGCCTGCAACAATGCCTGGAACTGCGACACGCCGACCGGCCGGACCTTCAGATTGGACTCATTCTCGCCAGCCACCACGCTGTTGAGGTTGAAGCAATTGCCCGCGTCGCTCACTCGTGCACTCGCCGCTCCGCCCGGAACAGCAACCGGCTGCGGCGTCCCCATCCAATTCCCGGCCAGCGTCGTCTTGCCCGGACTGGCGGCGACCAGATCGCCGATCCGCAGCCGCGCCATCTCCACGCCCGCGTCGGCAAAGGCGCGCGCCTGATCCACCGCGCCGCCATTTCCCGTCATCCGCGTCGCAAGCGCCAGCCGCTCCAACGCCGTTGAAGCAACCACCGCCATCACCGCGACCAGCAGCAACACCGTCAGCAGCGCCGCGCCGCGCTCGCCTTTCTTCCCGGGATCAGGCACCGGCCATCTCCCCTGCCAGCTTCTCCGCAGGCCCGGGTCCCACCAGAAAACGCAGGGTAACGGGCGGCTCGCCGGTGCGCGTCACCGTCATTTCGACAGCGCGCGGCATCAGGTCGGGTTGCGTCGGGATCCACTCATTGCGCCACTCGCCCTGCCCATCGCGAAAGCGCAGGGCGACATCATCGACATGATCCAGCAGCGTGGCCGGATCATCCCCGGCCGCACCATCGACCTGCGCATAGGTGCGCCGTTCCAGCCGACCCTGCCGCACCCAATATTCGACCTTTTGCAGCGAAGGGCGCGGCAAATCGCCCAGATTATCCCATCCGCCCCGCACGAACTGCATCACCGGCACGGCCTCGCCCTCGCGATGCGACCAGAATGCAGGGGCGAGGGTCCCTGCCTCCGTCCGGCTGATACGCGGCACCGCCTGCCCAAGATCGGCCGCGAGCGCTCCGCCTGCCCGCTGCACGGCGGCCATGTCATCCAGCCGCGCCTTCACCTGCGCCTGTGCCGACACGCTGTTGCCGAGCAGCAGCACGCCTGCCGCGGCCAGCATCGCGAAGATCATCAGCGCCACCAGCAACTCGATCAAGGTAAAGCCCGCCTGCGCCCGGCCTGAACGGAGAAGGCCGGTATTCGCCCCCGATTCCTGCTGATCCCGGCGCCTCATCACTGCACCGCTCGCACAAAGCTCAACACGACCGGCGACGTCCCCGCCTGCCCACTTACCGTCAAATCGACCTGCAACAGCCGTTTGTCGCTCGTGTCCTTCACCATCCGCGTCCAATGCCAGCGCCGCCCGCCATTCTCGACATCACCCTCTTCGCTCCCAATTGAGGGCGGCGCGGCATCGGTCTGCACCTCCACCATCAGGTTGCGCGCGACGATCTGTCCCAGCGCCTTGCTGTCGAGGTCCGCCGCCGTTCGCAACGTCACCCCCTGCAACCGCACCAGCGCCAGCGCCGCCAGGCTGAACACGGCAAGCGCCACCAGCATCTCCAGCAGCGTGAAGCCTTGTTCCTTTTTAGCTTTGGTCGAGATTTGGCTCAGGTCGAGCCGAAAAGCGTTATTTTTGAGCACCGGAGCGCAGCGTACTCTAAGGTACGTGAGCACCGGAGCGCAGAAAATAGCGCTTTGCAGGCCGACATGAGCCAAATATCGGCCGAAGCTACCCACCGACCATGACCTTTCCAGCCATATCGACGGTGACGGACACCCGCTCCGCCTCCCGCGCCAAGGTCACGGTCATCGGATCGGTCGGCAACCCCGTCCCATCAAAACCAATCTGCTGCCGCCCGTCCTTGCCAAGCAGCGCCCGTGTCCCCGACGTCCAGTTCGCCGTCACGAACGGCTTCTCCTCCACCGGCACCCATTGCCCGCCATCGCGGCGCTGAAATCCATAGCCTGATGCGGACACCCACACCGCCATTGGCCGCGCAGTCACGACCGCTTCGTCGCGCGCGGCGGCAACGCGCGCGGCAAAGCGATCGGCATCCTCGACAACCCGTCCGCGCGGATCAGGCATGGCAAGCACCACAGCAGCCGAAATGAAGCCGATGATCGTCAACACGACCATCAGCTCGATCAAGGTGAAGCCGCACTCGTCGGAAGGCGAGCTCTCGGCCTCAAAGCTCGCTGGAATAAATATCCGCATTCTCGCTCTCGCCGCCCGGCTGGCCGTCCGCGCCCAGCGAACTGATGTCGAACGCGCCCTTCCGCCCTGGCACCGCATAAGTGTAGGCGCGGCCCCACGGGTCCTGCGGCAGCTTCTTGATATAGCCGCCCCGGCGATACCGTTGCGGCTGCGCCAGCGAAGCGGGCGGATTGATCAGCGCCTGCAATCCATCCGTCTGCGAAGGATAGCTCAGATTATCAAGCCGATACTGCTCCAGCGCCTGCTCGATCGTCGCAATATCCGCCTTCGCCTTCTCCACCCGCGCCGTGTCGGTCGCCGGAATGACGTTGATCGCCACGATCGTCGCCAGCAACCCGATGATGACGATCACCACCATGAGTTCGACCAGCGTAAAGCCGTGTTCGGCGGAACGCCTCGAAAAGGTGAAGCCATCCTCGCCTGCGTTCCGGCCTCCGTTCGCACCGGGCTTATCGAAGTGCCCTTCCTCTTTCTGGAAAAAGCGCATGGCTCTGGAAATAGACATAATCACTCCTCAAGCCCCCGTAAGGCTCTGCAATTGCAGGATAGGCAGCAGGATCGACAAGATGATCACCGCCACGATCCCGCCCATCAATATGATGATCACCGGCTCCAGCATGGCGAGCGCGGCGGAGGTGAAGCTGTCAAACTCCCGCTCCAGATAATCGGCTGCCCGCTCCAGCATCGTGTCCAGCCGCCCCGCGCTCTCCCCGCTCGCCGCCAGATAGACCAGCAGCGGCGGAAATACGCCCGCGCGCCGCAATGCCGCCGACAGACTGCCGCCACCGCGAATGGCCTCGACAATCTCTTCCGAAGCCTGCCGCAACACACGATTATGCACCGTCTGCGTGGTAAGCGACAAACCTTCCATCAATGGCAGGCGGCTTGCCACCATGGTCGACAAGGTCCGCGCCATGCGCGCCGCATGCAAGTCGCGGATCAACCGCCCCAGCAGCGGCAGCCGCAACAACGTCGCGTCAAATCGATAGCGGAAGGCTTCGACCTTCAAGGCGCGCCAGAAGGCAAAAGCGCCCACCGCGATCAGGATCGCCAGCAGCCACCAATAGCCCGCCAGAAAAGCCGAAATCCCCATCACCATGCGCGTCAGCAGCGGCAGGTCCTGCCCCACCGTGTCGAATTGCTCCACGACTTTTGGCACAACGAAGATCATCAGCGCCGCGACCACGCACACGGCAAAGGCAGCCAGCACGCTTGGATAGGCAATCGCCGTCAGCACCTTGGACCGGATCACCGCCTGTCGTTCCATCAGGTCGGACAGGCGCTCCATGATCGTCGGCAGGCTGCCGGAGCTTTCACCCGCAGAGATCATCGCCCGATACAGTGCCGGGAAGCTCCTGGGCTCCGCGCCCAGGGCATCCGCCAGCCGCCGCCCTTCCAGTACGCCTGAATGCACCTTGCTGACGATCGCGCGTACATGCTCCTGCTCGCTCTGCCGCCCGATCGTCCGCAGCGATTCCTCCAGCGGGCTCACCTGGATCAACGTCGAAAGCTGCCGCGTGAACAGCGTCAATTCCTTGGCCGACAGCCTCGGTGCGCGCAGGGAAAAGGCCGCGCGCCTGGCCGCCTTCTCCACCACGCCCGGCTCGATCCGCACGATGAACAGCTTGCGCGCGTCCAGCTTCGCGCGCGCATCCTCGACCGTCTCGGCCTTCACCTTGCCGGTGCGTTCCTTGCCCGCCGGATCGATGACCAGATAATCGAACTCAGCCATCGGCGATGGTTTCCACCTCCGCCGCATCGCGCCGCGACACGCGGATGGCTTCTTCCGCCGTGGTCTGCCCGTCGCGCACCAGTGCCCGCGCCGCAGACCCCAGATTGGGTGCGTTCAGGAAAGCGTGCCGCGCGATCAGGGATTCATCGCCGCCATCATTAATCAGGCGGCGGATCGTGTCGTCCACCCGGATCGCTTCGAACACCCCGATCCGGCCCTTGTATCCGGTTCCGTTGCACTGCTCGCAACCCCGCGCCCGATAGATGATCGTTCCGGGATCGAAACCAAGGAGTGCGCTTGCCGACTTGTCCGCCTGCACCGGCTCGCGGCAATGCTGGCACAGCCGCCGCACCAGCCGCTGCGCAATCACCGCGCGCAATGTCGAGGCAAGCAGGAAAGGCTCCACCCGCATGTCCCGCATCCGCGTGATCGCGCCGACCGCATCATTGGTATGCACGGTCGACAGCACCAGGTGCCCCGTGAGGGACGCCTGAACGGCAATCTCCGCCGTCTCCCGGTCGCGAATTTCGCCGACCATCACCACATCGGGGTCCTGCCGCAGGATCGCCCGCAACCCGGCCGCGAAGGTCAGGCCCACCTTCGCATTCACCTGCGTCTGCCCGACCCCCTCGACCGCATATTCGACCGGGTCCTCCACGGTCAGGATATTGCGCGTCCCGTCGTTCAGCTGCCTCAGCCCCGCGTAAAGCGTCGTCGTCTTGCCCGACCCTGTAGGACCCGTGACCAGGATAATCCCGTTCGGTTCATGCAATCCTTCACGAAAAATCCGATCCGCCGCCCCCGCCATGCCCAGCAGGTCAAGGTTCATCCCCGCATTCTCCTTGTCGAGAATACGCAGCACAACCCGTTCTCCCGCCCGGCTCGGCAGCGTCGAAACGCGCACGTCCAGCAACTTGCCGCCCAGCGTCAGCCCGATGCGCCCATCCTGCGGCACCCGCCGCTCGGCGATGTCCAGACGCGCCATCACCTTGATTCGGCTCACCACGACCGGCGCGACATGCGGCGGCATCCGCAAGGTCTCGCGCAACACGCCGTCGATTCGCATCCGCACGATCAAGCCCGTTTCATAGGGCTCGATATGAATGTCCGAAACGCCCTGTCGTGCCGCCTCCGCGATGATGCCGTTGATCAAGCGGATCGCAGGAGCGTCATCCGCGCTGTCGAGCAGATCGTCAGCGGTTGGAATATCGGCGGCCAATATGTCCAGCTCGTCCGCCCCGACTTCCAGCGAACCCGCCATGGCGGCCGCGCTGCCCTCCATCGCATAATGGTCGGACAAATGCCGATCGAACTGCGGCCCATCCACGAAGTGCACGTCGAAGCTGCGCGCCAGATGCCGCCGCACCTCCAGCAGTACGCGCGGGTCGCTCCCCTCGCGCACGGCAATGATCAGCCGCTCGCCGTCCAGCGGCAGCATGACGACGCCATGCTTGCGCGCGAAGACATAGGGAATATCGACGGCACGCGGTGCAAGGTGCAGGGGCTCGCTCCCTTGCGGGCCTGCGTCCGTCACCGTCGTTCTCCACTTGCCGGAACGTCCACTGGCCGCACCACGCCGCTCGATTGCCGCATCGTCGGCTCGATCACCTGTGCCTGAGGCGGAGCCTCGGCTCCCGGCTGCACCACCGCATCGCCAGCCTGCATAGGCGCAGGCGGCGTCGCGCCCATATAGTCGCGCACCAGTTCATCGATGCTGGGTTCGGCATCGGGATTGCGCGCCATCTGCATGTTCCGCACATAGCCATAGCGTTGCTGCGTCAGCCGCTGCGCATCTTCCTTCGACCGCAGGATCGTCGGGCGGATGAAGACCATGAGGTTCGTCTTGCTCCGACTCTTGCTGCGCGATTTGAACAGCTCACCAAGGCCTGGAATATCGGACAGTAGCGGAATACGCTCGATCGTCTTGCGCTCGTTGTCGTCGAGCAGTCCGCCCAGTGCCAATATCTCGCCATCATCGACCGTAACCGTCGTTTCGATCTCGCGCTTGTTGATGATGAGGTCGCTGTTGTTGTTCGACACCGGCCCCGCGACGCTCGACACTTCCTGCTTCAGGAACAGCTTGATTGCACCGCCCGTGTTGATCTGCGGCTTCACCTCAAGCTTGATGCCGACATCCTGCCGCTGCACCGTACGGAACTGATTGTCGAAATTCTGGCTCAGCGCTTCGCCGGTAGTGATCGGCACCTGCTGCCCGACCAGGATCGACGCCTTCTGGTTGTCCAGGGTCATGACAGAGGGCGTCGACAGGATGTTGCTGTCCGTGTCGGATCGAACGGCGTTGATGATTGCGCCGAAGATGCCGTTGCGTCCGATCTGTGTCGCCACCCCGCCAAAGCCGCCGGTCGCGTTCATCAGACTATCGACTGCCGCCTGCTGCAATGTGTTGGCTAGGTCGCCATTCTGGCGGGTCTCAGTTGTCGTTCTGGTTCCATCAGGAGCCACTACCGTTGTCGTGGTCGTCCCAAGATCATTGGCAGCAACAGCCCCCGCCAGAGTCAGCAGATTGGGCGAAGCGTTGGAATAGTTGGTCGCGGCAAAGCCCGTCTTCGTGCTGCCGATCAGGAACTGCACGCCCAGCTTCTTGGCGGCAGCGTCGCTGATCTCGACGATGATCGCCTCCACCAGAACCTGCTCGCGCCGCGTGTCCAGTTGCCGGATGGTTTCGCCCAGCATGCGCTGCACGTCACTGTTTGCCGCGACGATGATCGCATTCGCCCCTTCATAGCGGGTGACGATCGCTGGGCCGCGCGTCGAAATGCCGCTGCCTGATGATCCGCCAGCGTTCATCACCGCAGGCGGGGCCGATGCTGGAGGCACGGCCGATGGAGCCCCCGCCGCCGCTGGGACCGACGATGTCACAGCAGAGCCGGTCGATTGCCCCACCAGTTGCTGCAACACCGGCAGCAGCTTTTCGGCGTCCGCATGTTCCAGCCAGTAAACACGGATTTCCGTGCCGCTCGCCGCTTGCCGGTCAAGGTCGCGCGCCATTTGCGCCAGCCGCGCTACCGTCCCGGCATCGCCACGGATCGCGACCGAATTGCTGCTGTCAATCGGCACGATCGTCGCCGCCCGTTGCGCGCCTTCGCCACTGCTTTGTACAAGCGCCTGAAGCGATGTCGCGATTTCCCGCGCGCCCGCATTACGCAGAGTGACGGTCAGCGTGGCCGCCGTGTCGCGGTCGATCCGAGCCAGCACTTGGCGAATGCGGCCGATATTGTCGGCATAATCCGCCACCACCACGCTGTTGCCCGCGCGATTGGCGGTCACTGACCCATCCTTGCTGACCAGCGGCCGCAGGGTCTCCAACGCGCTTGCCGCGTCGATCGACCGCAGGCGAAAGACCTCCGTCACGAACTGGTTGCGATTTGCCCCTCGACCCACCACGCTGGGCTGGCCCGCCGCGCCATCGGCTGGCTGGATGCGATAAGCCCCACCCGGCGCCGGCACGGCCACAAGGCCGTTGGCGCGCAGGGTCGACAGGAAGATCTCGAAATATTCCGATCGCGACAACGGCCGGTCGGTGACGACCGACACCTTCCCCTGCACCCGATTGTCGATGATGAAGGTACGCCCCGTCACCCGCGCGGCGTCCTGGATGAAGGCACGGATGTCAGCGTCACGGACGTTGAGCGTCTGCTGGGCCAGGACCGGCGCGCCCATGGGCGATGCGAGCGCGAGGGCGGTAGCAGCGGAAAGAAGGAGTTTTCTGGTCATTGGCCTTGCAGGGTCAGGTTGATCGTCGAAAGGCCAGCGCCCCGCTCGACGGCCAGGGAAATGCGCGCGCCGGGCATGATTTTGCCCTGCAGCGCCTGAAGGTCGCTGGGCGAGCCGACCGGCTGTCCATCGACCTGGGTGATGACATCGCCGGGCTGGAAACCGGCGTTCTGGAAAGTGGGTCCCCTGGCCGTCAGGAAGAGGCCCGTGATACGCCCATTCTGCATGCGGGGCGCAAAGCCGATGTCGCGCTTCAGCCCGTCCGCCGTGGGATTGTCGATGCCGCCCGCCGGCGCCGGAACGGCACCGGCTTCGCCCGGCGCAGCGGCGGGCGCGGGCTGGGATTGATCAAGGAATATCTGCTCTTCCGCGCCGCCGCGATCGATGGTGACATGATCGAACGCCACGGCCTTCAACAGGACGCCGGGCAATATCTCGTCACCCACCGCAAAGCTGTTCTGCACGCCGTCAGGTCCAGCGATGATCGCCGACCCAAGGCCAGACCCCTCGTTCAACCGGATGCCATAGACGGTCAGCGCAAGCGAAGTGACCACGCCGCCGTTGGCCGGTTGTTGCGGACCAGCGCGGTAAAAGGGGTCGAAGCTTGAGAAGAGCGCCTGACGCGCAGCGAAATTCGGAAACTGCGCCTGCCGCCCTTCCCAGGGACCAAAGCTGCCGACCGGCGTCAGCAGTGCCCAGATCAGCCTCGCGCACTGCACCGTCAGCAGCCCGAGCAACAGCTTCTCGACCACCCGCAGCCAATCGATGGGTGCTAGGCGGCTGCTAAGGCCCTGAAAGTTACTGCGAAACGGCACGCGCATGGAACTTGGTAATCCCCCTTGACACCCGCGCTGCTAGGCAATTGTTTTTACTGCTGGATGACAAAAATGTGACCTATCCATGACAGGCGCAATCCGCAAGCGACGGCGCTTGCATTTAGAGCGCCAGACGGTAGCAAAAATGTCATATCACTCGCCCACTGCAGCGCTCATGCCGAGCCCATCCATCCCTGTAGCTGCCGATGCCGACCCGAATTGGATCGCTTCACATCCACGCGTGCAGCGGGTGCCTAGCCGCGACCTCACGCTGTTTATTCAGCGCGACTTCCTGACGGCGGAGGAATGCACCGGGCTGATCGAGCGGATAGAAGCGCGCCGTCGGCCCTCCACCATCGCCGATGCCAATGGAGACACGGCCTTCCGCACCAGCGAGACATGCGATCTTGACACAGCGGACCCGTTTGTTGCCGCAATCGACGAAAAGCTCGCGGCCTTTGCAGGCATCGATCCGGCGTTCGGAGAACCAATCCAGGGACAACGCTATGCCGTGGGTCAGGAATTCAAGCCCCATACCGACTATTTCGATCCCGCCGGGCTGGACTTCGTGCGCTACTGCTCCCTTTCCGGCAATCGCACCTGGACGCTGATGGTCTATCTCAATCAACCTTCGGCGGGCGGCGCGACCCGTTTCGTGAAGATCGGCAAAATGGTGCAACCGGAAAGCGGAAAGCTGTTGGCCTGGAACAATCGTCTGGAAACCGGCCGATGTAATGACGCCAGCCTGCACCATGGGATGAAGGTGCGCAGCGGCGTCAAATACATCATCACCAAATGGTATCGGGAAAAGATTTGGGTGGAGTCTTAGCGCCAAAAGCCCTTCATGTCCGCCAGCGCCTCATAAGCGTCCTCAGCCGCAGCCAACAGTTTCTTCTTGCTGCGCGCACTGCCTGACAGTTCAGCATCGATCGGCAGCCCATGCCGCGCCAATATCGTGCCTGTGCTGGCAAGGTCATTGAGCGCGCCCAACTCATCCTGCAAATTTTCCAGCGCTTCGACATAGCGGCCATAACGCCGCTGCTGCTTCTTGCCAGCGAAAAGGCTTGCGAAGAATTCCGCCGCGTAGCGCAGCTTCTTCGCCTTCTTGCGCACTTCATGACGATGTTCATCGTCCAGCTTGGCGAGGCGGGCCGCATGTTTGACCATCCAATGATGAAAATGCTGCAAGCGGCCGGCGGCAAATGCTTCCGCGCCCTCATCGTGATTACTGTCACCCTCGCGAAGTGTCAGCCACTCCACGATATCCAACATCAGCGTACGCGCGCGAGGGGAATGGAGCGCTTCGATCACTCGTCCATGAACGACTGCCCGGGCCTCGCTGATCTGCTCATGCAGACCGCCGAGATCGATCCGCTCGATCAGCACATCCAGGTCGCGCGCTTCGCCCAGCAACCTGGCCAGCCATCGCAAATCTTCCCGGAATCGCGTGACATCCTGGTCCGCCAACTTCGCCTTGAACAGAGTAAGGGCAGAACGGAGCCGCCGAACGGCCACGCGCGCCTGGTGCAAGGCCGTGGGGTCATACTGATCCAGCAGCAAATCTTCGTTCAGCCGATATTGCCGCACACAAGCCCGGACGATCGTTGCGAACGCCTCTTGCGCACTGGCGCCAGCGTTCAGCGTCACCGGTTCAGCCTTGAAGCAGGAAGGCGCCGACGCAAGCAGCCGATACCCCCTCTCGGATTTCGCCACGACCCCCAGCCGCACCGGCACGGTTGCCTCAATATGGCGCGCCAGGGAGAATAAGGCGGCGGGCTCCCCGGTCTTTATCTCCAGCTCGGCCTCACAGATCGGCGCCTGCCGCTCGCCTGCGCGCACCCATCCACGGTCGAGCACAAGCTCGATCTCGGCCGCGCCTTCCTTCACAATCCATGTTCGCCGCTCGACCTCGACTTCGAAGGCAGGCTCGACCATTTCCGCCGCATCGCCTAGGATAGCGGCAAGCGGCGTACGGCTATCGATCACCGGCTCATCAGAGGCGACAGGCATTTCCCATTCGGCGCGCGCAAAAATGCCGCCGCCCTGGCCGCCGTCATCGGCCTTGACCGTCTGGACGCGCTTCTTTCCCGACTTGCGGACCCGCAACGTATATCCCGACTTTTGAAGCTGCCGATCGCGAGTGTCGAAATAGATGGCGCGAAGTTCAGCCCGCTGGACGTCCTCCGGCAGCAGGGGCAGTTGCTGAAACGCATCCGCCGCTTCGCGCGAAAGTTCCAGTTTCAGTTCGACTTCCTGATCCACCGCAGCCTCCGATTGCCTTGATCGGCTATCACAGATCGGGAGAACGCACGAACCCTGTAAACGGCAAAGCGGCCGACCCACGCCATGCGAATCGGCCGCTTTGCTTAGACATTGCCGATGAGATCAGAAGGCTACGGTGAGCGAAGCCGCGATGGTGGTCCCAATCTTGTAGCGGTTGTAGAACACCTTGTTGCCGCCAAGCTGTTGGAACTCCTGGAACTTGCGGCCGGTGATGTTACGGGCTTCAAACTTGAACTCGCTCTTCACCCCACCCGGCAGGGTCACGCCCTGACGCGCGACGAAGTCCAGCGTCAGGCCCGGCTTTTCCTTGATGTCAGGCTGAAGATTGGGCCCACGGCTTGTGACGCGGGGGCTGGCATAGGTGAGCAACAGCGTCTGCTGCGACAGCCTGTCCGTATCCTCTAGCCCGATCTGGAAGTTCACCAGATGGTCCGACTGACCGGTCAGCGGAGCGCCATCTTGGAAATAGTCCGACGCGGCAGGCAAAGGGCCCGTCGTGTAGCTATAAGGGATGGTCGTATCCCCCTCACTCACCTTCAGTTTCGACTGGGTATAGGTGTAATTGCCGATCAGGACGATCCGACGCGTCTGAAAAAACGGCGAGTTCGACCAGCCATCGAGCGGCAGATATTTCTGCGCCTCGAACTCCGCGCCATACAGCTGCGCTTCGGGTGCGTTGGCGAAGCTGGTCGTCACCGCATAGGTGTCGGTGATCGTCGTGAAGGTTTCGATGGGGTTCTTGATCTTCTTGTAGAAGGCAGCGGCTGTCAGCCGTTTTTCACGCCCAATATACCATTCTGCACGGATATCGCCGTTCCACAACTCGCTGTCCTGCAGGAAAGGATTGCCGCGGAAGAAGCGGTTGGACTCGGTGTCCAGATAGGGTTGGGCGATCAATTCGCGGAACTGCGGCCGAGCGATGGTCTTCGATCCACTCACCCGGAATTGCAGGTCCTTCGCCGCTTCAAGGGTGACGGTAACAGCGGGCAACCAATAGTCTTTTCGGATCTGGTTGAACGGCGTCACGCCGGTGCTGTAAACATCGACGCCGGTCACGGACTGCCGCCCCTTTTCATAGCGGACACCAGCGTCGAACGACAGACCCGGCAGCACCGATGCCTTCACCTGGGCATAACCCGCATGGGTACGTAGGGCAGCGTCATAGACGGGATAATTGCCCGAAAATTCCAGCAGGCTGATGTCGAACAGCTGGATCGACGCGTCCGACAGCAGATAGTCGGGGCGCAACTGCTGAACCGGCACCGGCAGGTTGGTGGCGTCGAAATGCAGTTCGTAGCGGGAGGATCGGCGCTTCGTGTCGCTGAACGCATAACCTACCGTCGCCGACACATCGCGCGAGAATTTGTAGCTGAGATCCCAACCAGCCGACCACAGATTTTCATTCAAGTCGCTGAAGGTGATCGACGCGTCGCCGCGCTGGCGATTGAGAGCATTGACGAAGCGGTCGCCAACAGGATCGACTGCCAGATCGCGGTTGGTGCGGACATATTCGAACTCGCGCTCATAGGGCGCTTCCCGTTGCGAGTTGGCATAGCCGCCGCGCACATCCAGGCTCAGCGCGTCGCTCAGCTTGAATTCGCCGACCAGCTGCGTGTCGATCAGCTGCCGCTCATACCAGCCGGTCTGCTGGTTGAGATAATCCGCACCCTGAATCTGGCCGTCATTCTGGCCGATCGCCAGAGCGCTGCGTTTCAGCGTGTCGCGGATATAGACGTTGGTCCAGCGGAGCTTCTGATTGCCGAGTTCAAGGCCAAAGCCCAGCAGGCCGTTGACCGTTACATCATTTTCAGTGCTGATCTGGTTGTAATTGCGGCCCGCGCCTGCGGCGACATCCAGCGACGCCTGCTGCAGGTTTTCACGCGTCCGCCACTTGTTGCTATAGGATGCGGTGGCAAGAACGCCAAAGCGGCCATCACTGCCGACATCGAAAGCGGTGCCGCCGTTGATCGAGGCGGAAAAGTTGAACGGCAAGCTGTTCGTGCGCTGCACGACAGAGGTGTTGCTGTTCTGGAACTGGGTCGCAATTGCCCGCAGGTCCGCGCGTGGAATGTTGGAAAATGGCGTGCCGCTGTTGATGGCGTTGGCAAGGAGCCCCGGCACGTCGCGGGTGCCGTCATCAAAGCCGGTCCAGTCGGACTTGCTGCCATAATGGGTGTAGCCAAGCTGACCCGATGTTTCCGTGTTCGCCGAGCTGCCGACGCCGATTTCCAGGAAGCTTTCGACCGGAATGGCCTTGGTCGTCAGGTTGATGACGCCGCCACCGAACTCGCCGGGGAAGTTCGCGGAAAAGCTCTTCTGAACCAATGTCGAAGCGATCACACTCGTCGGGAAGATGTCGAGCGGGACGACGCGCTTGAGCGGTTCGGGGCTGGGCAGCGGAGAACCGTTCAGCAGCGCCAGCGAATAGCGGTCACCAAGGCCGCGCACATAGACATAGCCGCCCGACACGACCGACAGGCCGGTGACGCGCTGCAAGGAACCCGCAATGTCGCCTTCGCCGGTGCGCTTGATGTCTGCGGCCGACAGGACGTTCACGACCTGCGGCGCTGCCCGCGACACATTGGTTGTCCGGCGGCCGGTCACGACGATATCGGAACCGGGGATCGAAATATCGACATTGCCGGTCTGCGCGTCGGCTTCTTCCGAAGCGCTCGGAACGCCGGACGTCGGAGCGGGATCGCCTGCCGAGGGCGTCGAAACGGTTGAGGTCTGCGCCATCACCGACGGAGCGGACAGCGCGGATGTAATGAGCAGCAGGCGAGCCAGGCTGAGCGGCTTCGACATGGCTTAGGTCCCCCTTGGGATGAAATTCTTTGCAAAGAGGGCGGGGAAGCGCCGTTGCACGCTCCCCCGCCCCTGTTGAGGTCAGGTCAGATCAGGTCGTCGGAATGGCCGTGCAATTGCCGCTGGCGCTGCCGAAGCTCGCCGTCACGGAGTTGCAGGTCCAACCGGCATACCAGGTGTCATTGCTGTCCTTGACCGCGCCGACATAGTTGGTCGTGGTGAAGGCGGCATCGATCGTCTTGGGGTCGGTCGCCGGACGCGCCGTTTCGGTAGCACCGTTGATGAACAGGCTGGTCAGCGACGGGGTGTAGCTGATCGTGCTGTTTGGGCCGGCTTCGAAGATCGACTGGACCACTGCTGCGGTCACGCCGTTGTTACCCTTGTAGGGCGTTGCCGGCAGGCACTGCATCGAAACGGAGATGTAACGCGGCTTGCCTGCATCCTGCAGGGCCGTGTCAGCATCGCGAACCGTCGTGGCGCTGTCGATGCGCAGGCAGGTCTGGGTGGGGCTGACGATCAAGCCGTTGACCAGCGTCAGGTCAGCGCCGCCGCGCAGCAGCATGGCGGAACCGTTCGAGCCAGTGGTCGATCGATTAATGGCCGTGAAGTTTGCGACCTTCAGATACTGGCGCGGCAGCACGTCTTCGCCGTTGTTCGACGCCGAGCCTCCGTTGGAGTCGGTCTCAAGGAAGCTGTCGCCGATGTTATTGCCTTCGCGCTGGACGCTCAGCAGATACTGAACCGTGCCGCGGAAACCGACGTCAGTGTCCAGATTGTCGTCTTCGTTGCCGGTTAGCACCAGGTAGCGAGGATGGACGCTGCCGCCAAAGATTTCGATGCCATCGTCGGAGCTGTTGTGGACCTGGATGTGGTCAAGCTGTGTACCGGTGCCAACGCCCGAAGGGGTCAGGCCCTGAAGCTCGCTGGAACCCGAAAGGACGAACCCGGAATAGCGGATTTGGACATAGCTCATGCGGCCCGAGCTGTCGGCGTCGTTCGCGCCACCATACAGGGCGTTGCTCGCGCCTTCCGTGTCGCGTTCACAGGCCGTGGTGCCCGCAGCAGCAGCGGGAGCCAGACAGTCCGTGATCTTCGCGCGGCCAAGCAGCACGACGCCGCCCCACTGACCCGACGATTGATCAGTGGCGGTGCCCAGAACGTTTTCACGGCTGGTGAAGATGATCGGCTGCGATGCGGTGCCAACGGCATTGATCTTGTTGCCGCGATTGACCGCCAGGAAGGTGTTGCCAGTGCCGGCAAAGATGACCACGCCCGGATCGATGCTGAGCGTCACGGCGGTGTTGGTGCTCGCCGCGCCCTGATCGGTGCCGACATCGACGCGACCCGGCATAGAATAGACGACGCCCGCAACCTTCGCGATCGCGGTTGAGCTGTTGAAGCGCGCCGGGAAGCCGCAATTGCGCCAGGTGCTCGTACCGTTGGAAATCGTGCCCAGATCAGTCAGCTGGTCAGATCCTGCAATGCTCGGACAGTTCGCGGCCGGAGTTACGACGCCCGGCGTGGGCGTAGGCGTACCCGGCGTGGGAGTCGGTGTCGGCGCAGGCAGGACGATGGTTCCTTCGCCCGGCGATGCGATGTCGTCGGCGCCGCAAGCGCTCAGCGCGGCGCAGGCGCAGCCCGCCATCAGAATGCTAGTGATGCGATTAGTCTTGACCATGTCGTCTCCGCTCCGGCGTTGCCGGTTTGTGATTGGATGCGGAGCGAAGGGGATTTTCGAATCGGACAACGCCCCCTGCCGCCCTCAATCGCGGCAGCTAAGGGCGGCACATGACAGGCGCATTTTGCTTCAGTGACGGAAGCGTGACTTTAAAATGACGTTTTGAAGACTATTGTTGCAATTTAACGACGAGGCCCGCGTAAAAGAAAAGCGTCACCCTTGCGGACGACGCTTTCTCCGTCAGCAGAGACCGGAGCCTCAGCGCATCGCGTAGCTCGCTTCCAGGCGATCGAGCGCGCGGCGCGCAACGTCGCGCGACGATGCCGCTTCACCGTTGGCGAGCAGCAGAGTGGACTCGGGGGCAAAGCGCGCCGAACGATATGCCTCGCGCGCATCCTTCATTCTACCGAGCCCTGCATAGGCGTTGCCCAGGTTGATGAGGCGAGCAGGATCATTTGCGCCTTCCGGCCACATAGGCGCCAATCGGCGGGCCGCTTTTTCATAATCTCTAGCTATCAGCGCGGGAGCGGCCAATCGGCCGTCCGGCACGCCGACGACCACGACTTCATCAGACGCTGCCGCAGCAGCGTTGGACATGCTTGCCGCCAGCGCCAGCCCAACTATCGCCGCCATTCTCACCATCCGATTTCTCCCGAAAAAACCTTCTACAATAGCCGGGATTATTTCATCTTGATGACAGGACTACAACTGAATGAAAGAACATGATAAAGGAATTTTATTCGTTCTATTTCAGCACGTTATAAGATTTTCGCACAACTGTCATAAAAGTGTAATCGCAATGTCTCCGTTGCGCCGCCCCGATTCGGACGCATGCGGAGAACAGTCTTTGGCGCGACAATGCGGTCCGCTCATTGGCGAGATGATGAAGGTCAGACAATCAGGGAAAGTCCGGAGGATTCTGTTGCCCGGCTCCTCCGGAAGCCGCTGAATTCCCTTCTGTTGCCCGGTGGGTTCAACCGCGTTCTTTTTGAGTAATATCTGGCCGTGAGGCCATCAATTACGCAGCAAGAGCAAGAGCCTCGTTATCGTTGGCACTTACGTGTTTTGAACATTTTTACGGCTTACTCAGGCCGGGTGAAAACATCGCTTTTCAACACACGTCGATCCTAGTTCGGCCCCGTCAGACATCCCGGAATGCGGGACATGTGGTGGAGCCGCCGGGTACTGCCCCCGGGTCCGCTGCGCCTATTGCACGACACAATTTATCACCATAGCCGGGCGAACCCGGCACCGACGCATATGGGATAATGCGCCGGCTTTTTCAACTGCCGGATCAGGCGGCAACCAAGTGCACGGCCTTGGGCTTGGCTACAGGCAAACCGCTCGCCTTCGCCTGCGCCATCAATTCCTGCTTGCGGGCCATCATCTGGTCACGCAACGCTACCAGATCTACACCCGTCTTGCGGCACTGCGCGAACATGCCGTCGGACTGCCGCTCCTCTTCCTTCACATGATGTTTGATCTCTTCGGACAGCACCGTGACCTTGGCGTCGTAGAAATCGTCTTCGGGCGATCCGGCCTCGATGTCGTTGACCAGCACCTTGGCCCCGTCATGCTCGACATAGGCTTCATCCAGCGTGTCGTCCTCGATCTTCCCGCGGAAAGCAGGGTAGAAAATCTCCTCCTCGATCATCGTGTGGATCTTCAGTTCCGTGCAGATCTGACGCGCGATTTCCTGCTTACGGTTCGCAGCCTTCGCCTTTTCAAACTGCTCGAACAATTCCTCGACCTTGCGGTGATCGGCTTTCAACAGGGCGATCGCGTCGGTAAACTCAGCTTTGGCCATCTCTGTCCTCCTCACGAACGATATTGCGAGAAAGCGGCTGAGGTGCGGCCCGGTTCCCGTTGCAAGTCATTCTCGCCCCACATCATGGCCGTGCGGCTTCGCATGCCCGCCGGCACGCAGATAACGATCATCGATTTCGCGGATCAGCTGCTCGGCATCCTTGCCACCAGCAATCTTCAGCAACTCGTCCACCTTGGCTTCCAGCCGATCGTCATTTTCTTTCGAGGCAGGCGATCCCACATAAAGAAAATAGGCAAGGCCAACGACCTGCCAGATCAACTGCAGAAATTCTGATTGCCAATTCTCGAACGTATCCCGCCCCATCTCGACGGCATAGGACGCCAGTTCAGGCACCTGCCCATGCGATCGAGCCTCATCGACATAGGCCCACCAGCCAAACAGCCAGTGCCCCGCGATCGACACCAGGAAAAACAGGGCCGTGATCCAACCATAGGCATAGCGTTTCATACGACCTTCCCTCATTTTCGTTTCGGAAGGACAACGCAAAAGCCGCACACGGGTTCAACGCGCTGGGGGACTGATTCCGATTGGCCCCGCGCACTTCAATCTTTATAGCCCTCATCCCATGATCCTCGTCATCGACAATTACGACAGCTTCACTTGGAACCTGGTCCATTACCTCATGGAGCTGGGCGCCGAGGTTGATGTCGTTCGCAACGACGCCATCTCCGCAGGTCAGGCGCTGTCCAGCGGCGCCAGCGCCTTCCTGCTTTCGCCCGGCCCTTGCACGCCAAATGAGGCAGGGGTCAGCCTCGACTTGGTAGCTGCTTGCGCTGATGCAGGCTCACCGCTGCTCGGCGTATGCCTTGGCCATCAGGCGATCGGACAGCATTTCGGTGGCCAAGTCGTTCGCGGCGGCCTGATGCATGGCAAGACGTCGCCCGTCACCCATGACGGCAGCGGCCTCTTCACGGGCATTCCATCTCCCTTCACCGCCACCCGCTATCACTCGCTTATCGTGGAAGACATTCCCGATAACCTCGTCGTCAATGCGACTAGCGAGGATGGCTCCGTCATGGGCTTCCGTCACCAGAGCCTCCCCATCCACTCGGTCCAATTCCACCCGGAAAGCATCGCGACGGAATATGGGCATGACATGCTGGCCAACTTCATGCGCATCGCTGGCATTCCAGTCCGGGAGCGCGCTGCCGCCTGAATTTTGCGGCCCACAGCGGCAGGCACGACGACTTTCCCCTACCCCGCCCTCGACTCCTGCCACCCATCGTGATTAAGGCAGGCGCGATGACCCGCCTGCCCGATCCCGCTACGCCGTTGAGCACAACCGAGGCTGCACGCGCCTTTGATCTTCTGTTCGACGGCACCCTGCCCGAAGAGGACATCGCAGCCTTTCTCGTGACCATGGCGAAGCGCGGCGAGAGCGCCACGGAGATCGCCGCCGCTGCGCGCGCCATGCGCGCCCGCATGATCCCGGTCACTGCCCCCCCCGGCGCAATCGACGTCTGCGGCACTGGCGGTGACGGACATCATACGCTCAACGTCTCCACTGCCGTCAGCCTCGTCGTCGCCGCCGCTGGCGTTCCCGTCGCCAAGCATGGCAATCGCGCAGCCTCGTCCAAGGCGGGCGCGGCTGACACGCTCGAAGCGCTTGGCCTCGACCTTGATCGCGCCGCCGACACAGCGGAAGCCACGCTTGGCGATCTCGGCATCTGCTTCCTCTTTGCGCAAAAACATCATCCCGCGCTCAAACGCTTTGGCCCGATCCGCAAGGCGATCGGCCAGCGCACCATCTTCAACCTGATGGGGCCGCTCGCCAATCCGGCAGCGGTCCGCCGACAGCTCGTCGGCATTGCCCGTCCCGCCTATGTGCCCATCTACGCCGAGGCGCTGGCCGAATTGGACGTCGATCGTGCCATGATCGTGTCGGGTGACGAGGGTCTGGACGAACTGTCGCTCGCGGGTGGCAATGACGTCGCGGAAGTCACCGCGCAGGGACTCGTCGCCATGCGCCGGCTGACCGCTGCCGACGCTGGGCTTCCCACGCATCCTGTGGAAGCCATTCGCGGCGGCGACCCGGCACACAATGCCGCTGCCCTCCGCGCCCTTCTTCAGGGCGAGCAAGGCCCCTATCGCGACGCCGTCCTTCTCAACGCCGCCGCAGCGCTGCTTGTCGCGGACGCCGTTGCGGACCTGCGCGAAGGCGTCGAGGAAGCGGCTGAAACCATCGATCGCGGCCTTGCCAATGCGCTGCTCAACTGCTGGATTGCCTATAAATGACGAACAAGCTGATCGAAATCTGCGACACGAAGCGTGAGGAAGTGGCCCGCCGCAAGGCTGTCACCACCGTCTCGGCGCTTCACGCCCGCGCCTCCGAACAAACGCCTCCGCGTGGTTTCCGGCAAGCTCTCGACAGCGCCGCACGTTCAGGCTTCGGCCTCATTGCCGAGATAAAGAAGGCCAGCCCCTCCAAGGGTCTCATCCGCGAAGATTTCGACCCGCCTGCCCATGCCCAGGCCTATGCCGCCGCAGGCGCCGCCTGCCTCTCCGTCCTGACGGACGAGCCCTATTTCCAGGGCCATGACGACTATCTCATGGCCGCCCGCTCCGCCTGCGCCCTGCCGGTCCTGCGCAAGGATTTCATGGTCGACCCCTGGCAAGTGCTGGAAAGCCGCTCGCTTGGCGCCGACGCCATCCTCATCATCGCCGCCGCGCTTGATGACGGCCAAATGGCAGAGATCGAGGACGCGGCACTCGGCCTCGGCATGGACGCGCTGGTGGAGGTGCACGACGCGCATGAACTGGAGCGCGCACTCAAGCTTCGTTCACGGCTGATCGGCGTCAACAACCGTGACCTGCGTGACTTCAGCGTAGACTTCGCTCGTACCTACGAACTGGTCGGCCAAGCGCCGGAAGGTTGCACCTTCGTTGCAGAGAGCGGCTTGGGCAGCCATGCGGATCTCGTCGCCATGTCCGAACATGGCGTCCGCTGCTTCCTGGTGGGTGAGAGCCTGATGCGCCAAGCCGATGTAGAAGCGGCGACCCATGCGCTGCTGACCGGCGCATGAGCAAGCTCACCCATCTTGATGAAGATGGATCGGCCCATATGGTCGATGTCTCGGCAAAGGAAATAACCTCCCGCGAAGCGATTGCTACGGGTCATATCGCCATGAGCGCCGAAGCAGCGGCCGCCATCGCCCAGGGCCTCGTCAAGAAAGGCGACGTGCTCGCTGTGGCTCGCGTCGCAGGCATCATGGCGGCGAAACGGACCGCAGACCTCATTCCCCTGTGTCACCCGATAGCGCTGACATCCGTCTCTATCGATTTCGATCTTGAGCCACAGGGCGTCACGGTGACGGCCACCGCGAGAAGCGCTGGGCAGACAGGCGTCGAGATGGAAGCACTCACCGCCACCTCCGCAACGCTGCTCACCATCTACGACATGGCAAAGGCCCTGGATAAAGCCATGGTTATCGGCAACGTTCGCTTGCTTGCCAAATCGGGCGGTAAGTCGGGCGACTGGCGGGCCCCATGAGCCTGCTCCCTGTCGCGGAGGCCCAAGCTCGCCTGCTCGCGCTGGGCAGCCGGTTGCCAGAGGAGGAGGTAGCGGCATCTGCCTGTGCAGGCCGGTGGCTGGCACGCGACATATTTGCCCTGCGCGACCAACCCTGGGCCGATCTCTCCGCGATGGACGGCTACGCCATCAAGGCAGCAGAATGGCCCGGCCCTTGGCGGATCGCCATCGAAAGCACGGCGGGAGCAGCCCTCCCCCCGCCACTGGCGACCGGGGAGAGCTGCCGCATTTTCACCGGCGCGCCACTTCCACCTGCATCGGACGCCATCCTGATCCAGGAAGATGCCGAGCTTCGCGATGGGCTCCTATATCCGCGCGGCGACGTGCTGAAGGCAGGGCGGCATGTTCGTGCCACCGCGACGGATTTCGCCGTGAACCAGCGGCTCCTGTCAGCCGGAGCAGCGCTCGGCCCCGCCCAGATCGCGCTCGCCGTCCTGGGTGGACATGGAAGCCTTCCGGTCGGCGCGCGTCCCCGCGTCGCCCTGGTCTCCACCGGCAATGAACTTGTCCCCCCTGGAGCGCCCACCCCGCCCGGCTGCCTCCCTTGCTCAAACGCGCCCATGCTTGCTGCGATGCTCGGCGCCATAGGAGCGGAGGTGATCGACATCGGCATCATCCCCGACGACCTCGAAGCATTGACCAAGGCGCTGGAAAACTCCGCCAGGGCCGACATCATCCTTTCGACCGGCGGGGCGTCGGTTGGTGATCATGATCTGGTCCGCCCCGCCTTTGCAGCAGCGGGCGGCAGTCTCGATTTCTGGAAGATCCGCATGCGCCCCGGCAAGCCCCTGATGGCCGGAAAGCTCGGGCACAGCATCTTCCTTGGCCTGCCCGGAAACCCCGTATCCGCTTTCGTGACCGCCACGCTGTTCCTGCTGCCGCTCGTCCGCCACCTGGCCGGTGCGGCGGATCCGCTCCCGCGCTCCGCGATCGCATCACTTGCAGCGCCGCTTCCCGCGACGGGCGAGCGCGATGATTATCTCCGCGCCTTCCACACTGCCGATGGGCTGGTGTCGGTCACCTCGCAGGACAGCGCTGCGACCGCTGCGCTCGCCCAAGCGGAATGCCTTATCGTGCGGCCCGCAGGTTCGCCCCCGGCAACCGCCGGAGAGCAAGTCACCATCCTGCCGCTTTAGCAAAGAGAAAGGGGCCGCGATGCGACCCCTTCCCATGCTTCAACCAATAGGTCGATCAGCGCTGCTGCTTGCCTTGTCCGCCTTTGTCCTTGTGGCTTTCGCCCATCTGACCCTGACGGTTTTCCTGCTGCTGCTGACGGCCGCCCTGGCTGGAACGGTCGCCACCCTGCTGGCGGCGCTGATTGCTGTCCTGGTTGTTCTGGTTCGCCATCATTCTCTCCTATTCACCCTCTTTAGGAAGGCGGCTATTGAACGGCTGTGACGCAGGTCCGTTCCTTTCGTTACGCTTGGCGCAAGCCGCTTGACTCGCCCCCTTCCGTTTCCTATGCGTTCTCCATCCGTTCCATGGAGGACAAGCGGGCATGCTGACGCCTAAGCAACAGGAATTGCTGAGCTTCATTCAAAATCGGCTCGAGGAAGGCGGTGTTTCGCCTTCTTTTGAGGAGATGAAGGAAGCTTTGGACCTGCGATCAAAATCCGGGATACACCGGTTGATCAATGCGCTGGAAGAGCGCGGATTCATCCGCCGCCTGCCAAATCGCGCACGCGCACTCGAAGTGCTGAAGCTGCCCGAAGCGATGAACCGCGCGCCCAAGGCCGTCTCTCCGCCCAAGCCTCAACTGGCTGCAAAGCCTCCGATCGCCGCAAATGACGTGATCGAAATTCCGCTGCACGGCAGGATCGCGGCGGGTGTTCCGATCGAAGCCATGGAAGGACAGAATATGCTGTCCGTTCCAGCGGCACTGCTGGGTGCTGGGGACCATTATGCTCTGGAGGTCTCCGGTGACTCTATGGTCGACGCAGGCATTCTCGATGGCGATTTCGCGCTGATCCAGCGGACCGAAGTGGCTCGCGAAGGCCAGATCGTCGTTGCCTTGATCGAGGAAAGCGAAGCGACGCTCAAATATTTCCATCGGCAAGGGCCGAAGGTCAGGCTTGACCCGGCGAACAGCGCTTATGAAGCGCAGATCTACGATCCCAAGCAGGTGCGCATTCAGGGCAAGCTCGCGGGATTGCTGCGGCGATATAATTGATCGGACTTGTGGCGGGACGGTAAGTAGGACGGCTGCACAACCCACGGATGTGCGTCGCCCGCCTTCTTGGCAGTACGTACCGTCCCTCCATCAAGATCGATTGCCAGCCCGCCCGTTCGCGCCAACATCCGCCGATCCGCTTTCAACCAGCGCGGACGGCACCAGGCGGGCATGCGGCGATCCGCGATAACTATGTCCGCGCGCGCACAGTCCCGTTGCAGGCTTTCCCTCGGAACGACGACGCCTGTCCTCGTTACCAGCAACTGCCACAGGCGCCCTCCTCCCCTGACGGCGACCATGCAGAGGTCAATCGAACAGCGCGCTTCGGGCAATTGCGCGATCGGGTTCAAAGTCCCCTCATAGCCTGCGCTCTCGGCGATCATGTCTCGGACATAATCGCCTGCGCGCGCTCGCAGGATCGCCATGCCGCCATCCTGCTCCCGCACCGCTACATGCCGCCCATCGGCCGTGACCAGAATGTCCGGAGGAGAACTCAACACAATGACAGCGACGCCCGCGGCAACGGGCGCTAAACCACACCAGCGCCAGGCACTCCGCCAGAGCAAGCACCAAAGCCCGCCCAGCACCATCATCCCAAAAACAAAGTTCGGAACGACCGGCGCGGTAACGACCGCCCACGGACCTGCCGCCACGCCATGGGCGATCATCAACAGCAGCTCGAGCGCTCGGCCGGTTAGCCACCAGGCCGGAGCGCCCAGACCCGCGACGTCCAGCAGCAAGGCGATCGCTTCAAGCGGCATCACGACAAAGGTGGTCAGGGGAATAGCGATGAGATTGGCGAAAGCGCCCAGCATCCCCGCCTTGTGGAAATGCGCCAGCGCGATCGGTGCGAGAACCAGTTCCACCGCGAAACCGGAAAGAAGGAGTATGACCAGGTGCCGCATCAGTCGCCGAAACCCTGTCTCCTCCCGGGCCGCCGCAAAGGCGCGGAAGCGAGGATGCTCACTCAAGGCCACGAGCGCGATCACCGCCCCGAAGCTCATCTGAAAGCTGGGGCCTACCAAAGCTTCTGGCCACAGCAGCAGAACGACCAACGCTCCGGCAGCTATCAATCGCAGCGTGATTGCCTCGCGGCCAAGCGCAAGCCCGCCGAGCACGAGCAGCGCGGCAACACAGGACCGAACCGTCGGAACCTCTGCCCCGGTGAGCAGGGTATATCCAATCCCCGCCAACGCGCCACCCGCCGCCGCGACCAGCATCAACGGCCAGTTCAATGCCGCACGCGGGCTGAGCGCCATGATGCGCATCAGCAGGAAAATGACCGCACCGATCAGGGCGGTGACGTGCAAGCCACTGATGGAAAGCAGATGGGCAAGGCCGCTCCGCCGCATCGCTTCAGCGTCCGCCTCGCTGATTGCGCCCTGGTCGCCCGTGGCCAGCGCTGCGGCGATGCCGGTCCCGTCGCCGTCGGCCTTCTCCAATATGTGCGCGAACAGGCGGTTGCGCAGAGGCGGGCCATCGGTAGATGGACGCAGCACTGTTATCGGCCTCAACGCTCTTCCCGTAGCTCCAATCCCCTGGAAATAGGCGCGGCGCGAAAAATCATATGCGCCTGGTAGGCTTGCTTCGGCAGGAGGCATCAACCGGGCGCGGAATCGGATGATGGCACCTCTGCCAAGCCCGTCAGGCACATCCGCCGCGGCCATGTTCACCCGGATCAGCGGGGGCAGTCCGGCCGTGCCCATCGGTCTTATCTTCACACGACTCATCTGCTCGGCAGGAACGGCATCAACCGTCCTGACTTCGCCGGTCACCTCCATAAAGATCGCGCGGGGCAATGGCGCTGATCCGATGGCCACGGCTTTGCACCAAATCAGCACACAGCCAAAGGCGGCGAGCAAGCCCCCCAATATCATCGATTGGCGCAAGCGACCGCCCGCCGGCAGCATCATCCCGCCACAGGCGATAGCTAGTGCGCAGCAGCAGAAGCCCAACCATTCCAATGGATTAGGGAGAGAGAACCAAGCGCCGATGCCTAGCCCCAGGCCGACCGGTATCCATAGCGGAAGCTGTTCGCGCTCCGACTCCAGCCAGCCTTCGACAGCCATGAAAAATCGATGTCCGCCGCCTGTCATAATCCGGGCAACGGACGTTTGTCGTGGCTCAAAAGCCATGCTAGGGGGCGTCGCGTTCATGATTGAGCAAGGCGGATGTCGAGGAATAAAGCGGTGAGTGCAACGGGTTTGAACAAGCAGGTGGTAACCCGTTTCGCGCCATCGCCCACGGGATTTCTGCATATTGGCGGCGCGCGTACAGCGTTGTTCAACTGGTTATTCGCCCGGCATCATGGCGGCAAGTTCCTGTTGCGGATTGAAGATACGGATCGCGCCCGCTCCACCGAAGAAGCGGTCGCCGCGATTTTCGACGGCCTGGAATGGCTTGGCCTTACCGGTGACGAGCCCGCTGTTTTCCAGTTCCAACGCTCGCAGCGTCATGCGGAGGTTGCCAACCAATTGCTGGCCGCCGGCCACGCCTATCGCTGCTACGCGACTCCGGAAGAGTTGGCGGAACTGCGCGAGCAGCAGCGCGCCGCGAAGCAACCGATGCGCTATGACGGCCGCTGGCGCGATCGGGATTCTTCCGAAGCTCCAGCGGGCGCGCCCTTCGTCATCCGTTTGAAAGCGCCGCGTGAGGGCGAGACGGTCATCGACGATGCCGTGCAGGGTCGCGTGGTGGTACAGAATGCGGAATTGGATGATATGATCCTGCTGCGTTCGGACGGCACGCCCACCTACATGCTCGCGGTAGTCGTGGATGATAACGACATGGGCGTCACGCACGTGATCCGGGGCGATGATCATCTGAACAACGCCTTCCGCCAGCTTGGAATTATCAAGGCGATGGGCTGGGAAGAGCCTGTCTACGCTCACATCCCCCTCATCCACGGTTCGGACGGCGCGAAGCTTTCGAAGCGGCACGGCGCTCTTGGTGTCGACGCCTATCGCGATGAGATGGGGATGCTGCCTGAGGCGGTGCTCAACTATCTCCTGCGTCTGGGCTGGGGCTATGGCGACGAAGAAACCATCTCGCGGGAACGCGCGATCGAGTTGTTCGACATTGACGGCGTAGGCCGGTCTCCGTCCCGTTTCGACATCAAGAAGCTGGAAAATCTTAACGCATTCTACCTGCGCGAAGCGGACGATCAGCGCCTCGCGGAACTGGTCTTGCCCCGCGTCGCTCAACGGCTTGGTACAACCCTGGGGGAAGAAGCCCAGACGTTGCTTGCGCAGGCCATGCCTTCGCTCAAGCCGCGCGCCAAGACCCTGAACGAAATCGCCGAGGGCGCCGAGTTTCTGTTCAAGAGCCGCCCTCTGGATTTTGACGACAAGGCAATGGCTCTGCTAGACGACTCGGCGCGCGAGCTGCTTGGGAAGACAGCCGACGCTCTTGATTCCGTCCAGTCCTGGACGATCGAAGCGATCGAGGAAGCGATCCGCCGCGTGGCAGAGGAAGCCGGATTGGGGTTGGGCAAAGTGGCCCAGCCGCTACGCGCGGCGCTGACCGGTCGCACGGTTTCGCCGGGGATATTTGATGTTCTTTTCCTTCTTGGAAAAGACGGGAGCTTGGAGCGGCTCGCGGATGCCAGGCAGGCATCGCCGGCTGTTGGCAATTAAGGAGAACGAGATGTCGGACAATAATGCCACTTTGACGGTCGGCGGCGATGCCAAGGAATATGGCATCCTGAGCGGCTCTGTCGGCCCGAAGGTCATCGACGTTCGCAAGCTCTACGCCAATACCGGCATGTTCACCTATGATCCGGGCTTCACGTCCACGGCCAGCTGCGATTCGGGGCTGACCTATATCGATGGCGACGCTGGCATTCTGTTGCATCGCGGATACCCGATCGATCAGCTCGCTGAACAGTCGAGCTTCATGGAAGTCAGCTATCTGCTGCTGAACGGCGAACTGCCTTCGAAGAAGGATCTGGAAGACTTCACACGCACCATCACCCGCCACACCATGGTGCATGAACAGCTGACCACCTTCTATCGCGGTTTCCGCCGCGATGCGCACCCGATGGCGATCATGTGCGGCGTCGTCGGCGCCCTCTCCGCTTTCTATCATGATTCGACGGACATCAACGATCCGGAACAGCGCAAGATCGCGAGCCACCGCCTGATCGCGAAGATGCCGACGATCGCAGCGATGGCCTATAAATATTCGGTGGGTCAGCCCTTCGTCTATCCGCGCAATGACCTCAGCTACACCGCCAATTTCCTGCGTATGACCTTCTCGGTCCCGGCCGAGGAATATGAGCCCGATCCGGTCATCGTCGATGCGATGGACAAGATCTTCATCCTTCATGCCGATCATGAGCAGAACGCATCGACCTCTACGGTCCGCCTCGCTGGTTCGTCGGGCGCCAACCCCTTCGCATGCATCGCGGCCGGCATCGCTTGCCTTTGGGGTCCCGCGCATGGCGGCGCGAACGAAGCCGCGCTCAACATGCTGCGTGAGATCGGCACCGTCGACCGCATCCCTGAATATATCGCCCGCGCGAAGAACAAGGATGACCCGTTCCGTCTGATGGGCTTTGGCCATCGTGTGTACAAGAATTACGATCCACGCGCGACCGTCATGCAGAAGACGGCGAAGGATGTTCTGGAAAAGCTTGGCGTCAATGATCCGGTTTTCGACGTCGCCAAGGAACTGGAGCAGATCGCGCTCAATGATCCCTATTTCATCGAAAAGAAGCTCTACCCCAATGTGGACTTCTATTCGGGCGTGATCCTGTCCGCGATCGGCTTCCCGACCGAGATGTTCACGGTTCTTTTCGCCCTCGCTCGCACCGTTGGCTGGGTGGCGCAGTGGAACGAAATGATCTCCGACCCCGCGCAGAAGATCGGCCGCCCGCGCCAGCTGTACACGGGTCCCGCACAGCGCGACTATGTGCCGGTCAGCCAGCGCTGATCATCGCAGCTTTGGTGAAAATGGAAACGGCGCCCAACAAGGCGCCGTTTTTGTTTGCGGCTTATTCGCTGGCCGGCAGGGTCAGCATGAAGCGCGCCCCTCCATCAGGGGCATCACCGATGTGAATATCCCCGCCCATAGCAAGCGCCAGCCGCCGAGAAATATAGAGGCCGAGGCCACTACCTCCAGGATCGCTGCGGCCAAGCCGCTCGAATTTGTGGAAAATCCGCTCCCGCATATCCTCGGGAACACCGGCGCCCTGGTCCATCACGGCAATCCAGGCCCGCCCTTCATCGACGCCGGTCTCGATCCTGACTTCACTATCCTCTGGCCCATAGCGCACCGCATTGCCGACGAGGTTCATGAGGATCTGTAAAGCCCGGCGGAACTCGCCTGTCGCGATGGCTTTCTGATCGGGCTCTGGCGAGATGATCCGGATCTTGCGGCTCATAGCCTTGACGAGAAACAGGCCCGCCGCCCGCCGCCCGATGTCGGCAAGGTCCACATCCTCGGTAGCAACGGTAAAATCCAGCCTGTCGATCGCCTGCAAGTCAGCCAAATCGTCGATCAAAGCCATCAGATGGCGCCCGGCCGCTGCGATGTCGGACGCATATCCCGCATAATCCGGCCGCAAGGGACCGTCGAACTGGGCGTTGATGGAATCCGCATTGGCGATGATCCGGCCCAGCGGCTGGCGCAAGGACCTGTCAAGGCGACGTCCGAATTCCGCCGGATATATGACGACGGCCGGTGCAGGCGGCACATGCGGCGCAAGGATGGCCCGATCCAAAGGAAAGGCCTTGCCCCGATAACCCAACAGCTGCCCCGCCAGATCGAACATTGGAAAACCGGACAGACGGAAACATTGTTCGGGCTCTGCGATCAACGTGGCGATCTGGTCGCGAAAGGCTCGCCGCTGCGCAAAGCCGCGCAAAATGGCAAGGTCGCCTTCCTCGTCAGGACGCAATTCAAAATAGCTGGTCAGACGGCTGCCGGGCAAAGGCGGTGTCTGTGGCAGAGCGCTTTCCGGCCCAGCACCCTCCAGCACCATCTGAAACCGCAACTGCGTATCGACTTGCCAGGTCCACCCCTCCGAGACCGCCGCAATATCTGCTTCCCGGCGTATGATGTCCGTGGGGGCCGCTGCCGCGGCCCGCTCGTTCCACTCAATGACGGAAAGCTGCACTCCGTCAGCTTCCGGTTTGGCGCGCACCCACATGTCCACGTCACCCCGCTCGGTGGCGGCGGTGACAGTACGGGACACGGCGATCGAGAGCCGCGACGCCAGCCGCGCCAAGGCCGCGAGTTGAGGAATGGCAAGGACCGCCCCGACATCCGACCCCGCCTCCCGCTGCAAAGCCAGCAACGGTGCATCGGCGCTCAGCAGCAATCCGTTCGCCGCCACGGTAGCGCGGATGATGGCAGGATGCGCCGACATGTTCATCAGGTGGTGATCCGCCGCAGATGATCGATTTTCGCGCGGAGCGAACGAGGCGCGCGCAATGCATTTACCAAAGCGTCCGCCTGCCCCTCTGTCAACGACTGATACCGTTCTGCCTCGACGATGATGGCAGCGTCGGTCAGTGAAGGCCGTACGGGACGCAGCGCCAGCAACAAATGCCGGTAGTCCGCATCCGAACCGCCGAGCGACCGGCAGAGCGCCGCCAGTTCACTGATAGGGCCCATCACCAATATGTCCGCCACATGCGCGCCATCCATGCGGAGCCGCCGGGCTGCCAGTGACGCGAACAGCAGGAAGCGCCTCTGGCTAAGGGCTGCCCCCAGCAACTCAGGCATGTCGGCCCGTGAGCCCAGGCGCCGCACAAGCCTGTCCGCCGCAGCGATGGGACCCCGGGTTTCGTCATGTTCGGCCAGCAGCGCCCAGCCTGCCTTTTCGAAAGCAGGCAATATCTCTCCGGCGTCTACAAGCGAGGTGCGCTGAACGACTGCCATCAAACATGCCGCCGCTGTCCACATGAGCTCGGCATAATGTTCCGCCGGGAGGTCCGGCTGCATCGCGTCATCCTCTCCGCCCAGCGCCAGCCAGCGCCCTTCTGCCATGGCAAGCGCAACCAGCGATTCCGTCACCGCAGGATCATCGGCCGGGAAGAAGATTTCCGCCTCTGTTTCGTCCAGCCGGTCGTCCGGCTGGCCAAATTGCCTTAGCAGGAGCGTTACGCCGGCGCGCATCTGCATATGGGACAGCAATGCCGGTCCCAACAACGTCGGTTGGGCGCAGATGGTGGGCCAACAGACAGGTTCAGGATGTTGCGCCAGGATGCTCGTCAGGTCAGGCCGTTCCAGCGCGAATCGCAGCGAATGCTCGATGCCAGCGACACAGCCACCCAGATGGCGGCGTGTTTCCGCCATCAGTGCGTCATGCCGCTCCCGTCCCTCATTGGGAAAGAAAAAGGCAAGATCAATGGCATGACCTACAGGAACGGCGGACATGCCGGCCAGGACGGGAGCCGCAGGCCAACTGTCCGCCGCAGTCGGTCCGGTAAGGAACGAAAAGGCGCTCATGACGGGCAACATAGCTGCACGTCCTTAAAATGCACTAAACCCTATCGCTGAAATAAAATCAGGCCGCTTTGCGTAAGATGATCGCGCCTGCAGAGGCGATCGCGGCCAGCATCGCGACTTCATAGCCCATCATCGTCGCCCCTAGCAGCGTCGTCAGCAACAACAGAACGACCGCGCTGGCAGGCGTGAAGATCATCCACGCCCTGGCGCCCCCGGTCCGTTGCCAGCGATCGGCCAACTGGATGATTGCTAGCAGCAGCGCGAGGCAGGTCGCCAACACACTGCCACCGGCCAGCGATATTCCTCCCACGGCGAAGAAGGGAACGACAAAGGCTACCCACCCGGCCGGGGGAGCGCGAAGAGCGAGCTCGTCCAGCCGATCCGCGATTTCGGCGAGCGCCAGTGCCACAAGCAACAACAGAAACCCTGTCGCGGGCCAGAGCAATTCGATCGGCACCAGGGCGATAGCCCCCAGCGCCATGGCGGCGATACGCACCTGCGTCGCGGGAACCTGCGTGCGCATCAAAGCCGGGCTGAACAACCGGGCAGCGGGGCACAGGAGATAATGTTCGGCCAGGCCGCGCACCCTCTTCGCCAGGGATCCGGCGGACATCACCGCCTGGGCGACAAGGTCCGCCTGCGCCTGCCCGTCGACCAGCGCGACACGGCCGGTCAACAGGTCATCCTGCGGCACCGTGATCCGGCGCGCGCCATTCTGCACCGCCGCACGCACAAGCGTCAGCGACAGGTCCCAATCGCCGATCATGTCGAGCGTACCGAAAAGCAGGTCAGGACTTATCCGGGCAAGGCCTGCCCAGCGCTGCCCCGCGTCGATCCGCTCGAACGGAGCGCTGGCGCGGCTGTCGTCGGTGACCAGAAGGGCATTGCCATCCCGCTCCGCGATCGCATCGAAATGCCCCTGCGCGATGACGACCCCGTCAGCGACAAGGACGACATCCGCGTCGCGCGGCGCGTCCCGCACCATGGAGACCATATCGCGGATCAAGGCGACAGCGATGCCATCGGCGCTCAACCGATCGACGGCCTGCGACAGGGCGGGCGTGATGACGCTCACCAGGATCATTATCCGGTCTGCCCCGGCCCTAGCGGCCTGCCGCGCTTGATATTCCACCAGCGTCTGGCCCGCAAAGTGCAGGCTGGCGCGAAGTGCGCCCGAAGAATCGCTGGACGCCCGGCTGGCGCTGAGAATGGCGGCAAAAGTCATGCTGAGATGGAACTGACCCGTTCTTGTGTGATCCCGCCTTTTCGCAAGGCTGTTGCCATCACGCAAGCTTGCTGCGGTTCAGCTCTGCTGAAGCCGGTCTATCGCCATCCGCAATTGACGCAAAATGCGCGGATCTCCGGGCGTACAATCCGCCGCCTCATCAGCCAGCGCCATCAGATGGGTGAGGCCAAAACTCGCCGCCAAACCCTTCAGCCGCCATGATGCGACTTCCCAGCCAGCATCATTCTGCGCGTTCCGCAAAAGGTCCAGCTGCCTTTCGGCACTCTCCATGAAGGCCACACGCAGATCGGCGATCAGCGCGAAATCTTCGCCAACAGCGGCAGCAAGAGCAGCATTCAGGGCGCCAGGATCATAGGACATGGGCCGAACGCTATCGGGCTTGCGTTAAGTTTTGGTAACAGGGCATTTTGTTGCGCTGAAAAGATGATAGGATGGGGTCATGAACGGGGGCAGCACCATCGTCGAATTCTGGCGAGACAAGAGCATTGCGACTACTGGCGAGTCGCAAAAGGACGAAGCACTGCTGTTGGAGCAGGTCGTCGAGGACGCAGACACCGATGACGAAGCCGTGGAGCGGCGGGATCCCTTTGATCGACGAACGCAGGCTATCTTCGGGCTGGCCGCGCTGCTGTGGCTGGGCTTTGCCGGTTGGGCCACCATATCCACGCATCAATGGCAGGCGGGACCTGCTGCCTGGCCCGGCCTTGTAACGACCATGCTCCTGCCGGTGGTGGGCCTCGGGGTCTGCTATCTGTTGCTCGCCCGCACCAGCAGGGCCGAATCGCGCCGCTATCTGGACGCCGCGCGTGTGCTGCATACGGAAGCAGAGCAGCTCGAAGCCCGGCTGAACCGCATCAACCGCCAACTCGCTACCGCCCGCAATGCGATGCAGGATCAGGCGGAATTGCTCGATAGCTACGGCGCAGCGGCGAGCAGCAATATGGAAGCATCGGCCGAGCTGATCGCCAGCCGCGCGCACAGCACGACGGAAAAGGCCGAAGCAGCCGAGCGTGCAGGCACTGCCTTGGTCGGCCGCATGGACGCATTGATAGCAGCCATGCCGGAACTGGAAGAGCGCGCCACCCGCATGGCCGCCCAGATCATCGACAATGGCCATGCCTTGGCCGAGCGGATCGATACTTTGGAAGCCCGGCTCCATGCTTTGGGCGAACTGTCCGACGATGCGCGGGCGCGCACCCTCACCGCCACGAAGAGCCTGTCGAGTCAGCTCACCCAGCTGCAGGAAGCCACCCGCTCCGCGACGGAAGAAGTGAACGGAATGGCGGACATCGCCGCCGGGCGGATAGACGCCACGGCGCAGAGTGCCCGTCTCACGATGCAGGAGGGCGCCGCCGAAATCGATCGGCAGGCAAGCACCCTTGCCAGCCTTCTGGAAAGAGCGCGCGCGGGCATCACCAACAGTGCCGAAGCCACGATCGAATTGCTGACGCAAAATCTCGACCGGGTTGAAGGCGATGTGCGGCAGCGCTTGGAAAATGCCGTTGATCACGCACAACAAAGCATGTCGGCGGCCGATCGCGATCTCACCGCGCAGGCGGAGTCACTCCGCGCCCTTGTCGAGACCGCGCAAGCAGGAATCGCCGCGACCAGCCAGAATGCCCTTGCCGCTCTGTCTCGCGACGCCGAAGAGATCGAGCTTCAGCTTCGCGCACGCGCAGAAGCTGCCTTCGCTCGCGCTCACGAAGGCGTGACGATCACTGAGGAAGGTCTCGCTCGGCAGGCTGAGGCACTTGACGCATTGGTCGCCCGCTCGCGCGGCAATATCGCCAGCATCGGCGATGAGACCGTCTCCGCCATTTCCGACCATATGACGGAAGTGGAAAGCCGCCTGCATCAGATCAATGATCTGGTCGAGGGACAGCGCACACTGGTGGCTGGGCTGCACACGACGCTTGGCGATGCCATCGACAACGCGCAGTCGCGCTTCGCCGCGCTGGAAGAAAGCGCCCTGTCGCGCAATGACCGCCTCACTGACGCACTTTCGCGCCTCACGGTCGAGACACAGCGCATCGATGAAGCGCTCGCAGCCGGCGGGGTCACGGCAGAAAAGCTCATCAGCTGCGCCGAAACCCTGCTTGTGGCACTCGATTCGAGCGTTCGCGAACTGGACGAAACTTTCCCGGCCGCGCTTCAGCGTTTCGATGCCCGCATTTCCACCAGCCGCGAGCTGCTCGACAGCGCGGCCCCCGAAATGGAGCGTTTGGAGGCAATTTCCGAAGCACTGGTCGGCCGCACGCAGGAAGCCGAAGAGCTGCTGCGCGGCCAAGGCCGTCGGCTCACCGAATGGCTGGAAAGCACGCAAAGCGGGGTCGAGGCCAATCGCGAGCTGGTTGAAAAGCTGCGCACGGCACTCGACCATGCCCATGAAGATGCAACGCGGATCACCGAGGGCGCTGGCCCGTTGCTGGTGACCGCCTTGCTGCGCGTCAAGGACACGGCTGATCAGGCCGCCGAACGCGCGCGCCAGGCATTGGGCCGCGCAATTCCAGATGCGGCGCAGTCGCTCGCCGAAGCAAGCGAAGTCGCGCTGCAGCAGGCTGTCAATGACAAGGTCACAGCGCAGATCGAAAAGCTCGCTCAAGTCGCGGAGGAAGCCGTTCGGGCGGCGCACCAAGCGTCCGATCGCCTTACGCGGCAGCTACTCACCATCGCCGATACGAGCGCCAGCGTTCAATCGCGGATCGAGGAAGCAGAACGAGCCGCGGAAGACCGCGACCGGGATCATTTCGCCCGCCGCTCTGCCCTGCTCATAGAATCGCTCAACAGCACCTCGATCGATGTCGCCAAGATCCTGTCGAACGATGTGACGGATTCCGCCTGGGCTTCTTATCTAAAGGGAGATCGCGGCGTCTTCACCCGCCGCGCCGTCAAGCTGCTGGATGCAGGCGAATCGCGCGAGATCGCCTTGCATTATGACAATGACGCCGAGTTCCAGGAGCATGTGAACCGGTACATTCATGATTTCGAATCCCTGCTGCGGATCATCCTGTCGGCACGGGACGGCAACGCGCTCGGGGTTGCCGTGCTTTCGTCGGACATGGGCAAGCTCTATGTCGCCCTCGCCCAGGCTATCGAGCGGCTTCGCCAATAGACGCATGGCCGTGGGTTCATCCCGGCTACGCGTTTCCATTCCATGGTACAGCCATTCTTCAGCGGCTAGCGCAACCCGCTGCCAGGCAGATACACCCGTGAGTCATGGTGACGAAGCATTGAGTAACACCGTCACGCGGCTCTAACCGTTTCTGTGATACTCATATTCGAAGGCGCGCCCCTGCTGCTTTGTCAGCACCGCACCGATGATCGCACCGCCCGCTCGGCGCAGACGATCCACTGCTACCCGCAATCCGCCATGATGATTGCGGCCCCATTCCACGATCAGCACCGCCGCCTCTGCCTTTGCTGCCAGCAGCGACGTATCGGGAACCCCCAGGATAGGGGGCGCGTCGATCAGAACCGTATCATATCCGCCCTGGACGTTCGCCAGCAGCACATCCAGCGCGGAGGTGGACAGTAGCTCTGCCGGATTAGGCGGTATGGCGCCGCTGGGCAGCAGCGATACGCCGGGAATTCCACTCGGCACGGTTACGTCCTCCGGCTTCGCCTGCCCCGTCATGACCTCGCTGAGGCCCCGGTCAGGCGTGATGCCGAACAGGCCATGCTGGCGCGGTCTGCGCATATCGGCGTCGATCACCAGCACCTTGCGGTCGAGCTTGGCCAGCGCCAAGGCCAAGGCGTGGACGGTCGAAGACTTCCCCTCTCCTTCCTGAGCGCTGCTGACCAGGATCGACTTCGGCAATCCTGCGGAGGAGGCAAGCAACAGCGAAGATGCAATGGGGACGTAGGTTTCCGCAGCCGGCTTGTCGGTCACGGGGACCGTACCCAGCAATGGCATGTTAGCGCGCTCCGCCAATGTGTCGGCAGACGTCACGGCGTCATCGAACACATGCCGTCCCGCAACCATCAGCAAACCCAAAAGCAGACCTCCCAGCGAGGCCATCAGCATGGTGGTGCCGATGTTGGGAGAAGATGGTCGTGAAGGAACGGCGGCACGGTCCAGCGGCTGGATGCGCCCTGCTTGAAACCCCGCCTGCGACGCCATGTCGCGATAGCGCTGGAGCAGGCTGTCATGCAGCAATCGATACGTATCGACCGACCGCTCCAAGATGCTCATCTGCACGCCGCGCCCACGTTCCGCCTGCGCCTGGCGCTCCACACCCGCGATCTCGGCTTCGATCTGCTTTTCGCCATGGACGGCAACGTCAAACTGCTCCCGAAGGGACGCGCGGATGCTGTTTGCCATTGCCGCAGCCTGATCGTCGAGCGCCGCCAACCGGGCGCGCGCCTCCCTCATTTCCGGATGGGCATCCTTGCGGAACTGCCGTTCCTCCACGACTGATGCCCGGGCTTGCGCCCGCTGCGCCATCAACTGTTGCATGGCGCCATTGTTCAGCACTTCAGGCAGCGTCTCGACGCTCGACAGACGCGCGCTTTCCCAGCGCTTCTGCGCCGCGATCCGGTCTGCCATGGCTTGGGCGCGAAAGGCATTGAGTTGCGCGAGCCGGGTCGCGGTCGTGCCCGCGGAGCTGTCAGGCGGACCATCCCTGGTGCCAGCGGTTTGGGAAGGCGACCCATTCCTCGCGGCATAGGTTGCAAGGTCTCGCTCGGCGCGCTCCAGATCGCGGCGAGCGGCATCCAGTTCACCCAACAGGAAGCGCCGCGCCTGAACCCCGGACTCGAAGCCTCGCTTCAGGTCCGCCCGGATCAGACTGTCGACATAGCTGTTCGCCACCCGCGCCGATAGCGTCGGGTCGGAACTCGTGAAACTGATGCGGATGACACGGCTTTTGCCGGGCAGCTGCACGTCCAGATTCTCGCGGAGAAGGTTGATCACCGCCTCCGTTTCCACCTGCCGCTGGCTGAGCGATCCTGATCCCCGCTCGGGGCGCCGTTCATCCATGCCGTCGAAGAAGGTGCGGCTGCCCACCAGCGCCAGCTCGCGCGCGACATCTTCCGCAAGCGCGCGGCTGCGCAGCACTTCCTGCTCGGTTTGCATCAGCGCTTCATTGTCGGCAGGTGCAACTGGCCGCTGGGTCGCCCCTGCCCCCGCCGCTCCTGCGGGCACATCCTCGACCTCCACCGACGCAGTCGCGCGATAATCGGGGGTGGAGAGAAGGATGAAGATGATGCCCGCCAATACGCAAAGCGCCATGGTGACCAACAGGATGATGCGGTGCCGCCATATCGCTGTCCAGGCGGAACGAGCGATCGTCACCATGCGAGCGCTACGCCCTTCCGGCATCGCGGAGGCGTGGTCATTGTCGATGCGGATGATACGTCCCGCCATCAACGATCTCCGTCCAGCGCTATGAAGGCCGCTCCCAGCGCCGGGAGAGCCAGCAACTTGCCGCCCAGGATCGCTTTAGCCCGTGACAGGCCGACAATGATTGTATCACCGGGCAGGACCTCAGGATCAGCCGCCTCACCCTTGCGGATCGCGTCCAGGTCGAACTTGGCTGCTTGCCGCTGGCCCTGCACCTGACGGACAATGACGATCTGCTTCAGGCTCGCAAGGCGGCTGGGACCCTTCGCCAGGGCGACGGCTTGCAGCAGCCCGGTGCGCCCTTCGATGGGATAGAGCCCAGGCTCCCTCACCTCTCCATCCACCGTGATGCGGCGGCCTACGGCCTTTTTGACGAAGACGGTGACTTGCGGCGAGACCAGATAACGCTCGCCAAGCCTGCCCGCGATCACGTCGGACGCCTCGCCCGCCGACAGCCCGGCGACCGGCACGTCTCCGATCAACGGCATTCGGACCATGCCTGCCGCCGTCACCTCGGCATCTTCCAGCGAAAATTCGGGCTCATGATATATTTGCACGCGCAGCACATCATCGGGCGCAATGCGGTAATCCATGCCCACCGCCGGAGCGGCAGGCATCAACGCATAGGCCGCAGCCTCACGCGGGGCATCTTCGGCCGTCGCACATCCGCCAAGCAGGGCGCAGCCGAAGAGGATGCCCAAAGTCTGATGCGTCCTGTCGGTCGGCCTGCCCATCGATGACAAATTCCCCACATATTTCAGGCATTCCGCCAGACGGCGGATGCCTGCGGTGGGGTTAGCGAGGCGAAATGGTCATGGCAACCACGGCCACGCGCTCGCGCAACGGTCCGCAGTCGGTCAGACCGCGATACGCCCCGGCTGATCGTGCGGCAGGCGGCGAGGCTGGTCAGGCCATACCCCGCGAGTGTCATAAACCGCCTTGCCAAGACGCTCGTCCACCGGAACTGATTTGAACATGTCATGATCAACCAGAATGACGAATACGCCACATTGTTCCAGTGCCGTATCGAGATCGATCAGCTGCGCCCCAGTGCCTGCAAATTCCATGGGCAAGGCGTCGGCATAGGGCTCGACCAGTTTGATCCTGCGGCCATAGCGGCGGGCGAGACGGCTCGCCACTTTCACCGCCGGACTTTCCCGGAAGTCATCGATGTTCGCCTTGAACGCAAGGCCAAGGCAAGCGACGTCCTCGCCCGCAAAGTCGTCGATCAGGTCCGATACCTTTGCAACGACATGGTCCGTCTTGGCATCATTCACTTCCCGTGCCGCCCGGATAAGGCGGCTGTTTTCGGGATCCCCATGAACGATGAACCAGGGATCGACAGCGATACAATGTCCCCCAACGCCCGGTCCGGGCTGAAGGATGTTCACGCGTGGATGGCGATTGGCGAGCCGGATCACTTCCCACACATCGATGTCCATGCCCTCGGCAATGACGGACAATTCGTTGGCGAAAGCGATGTTGACGTCACGGAAGCTGTTTTCGACCAGCTTCACCATTTCGGCAGCACGCGCGCTGGTGGTGATGCATGCGCCGCGCACGAACTGGCGGTAAAAGGCCAGCGCTTTGCGGGCGCATCGCGGCGTGATGCCGCCAATGCAACGGTCATTGTCGATAAGTTCGACAAGGATGCGGCCCGGCAGAACGCGCTCTGGGCAGTAGGCAATCGCCACGTCTCCTGCAGTGCCGGGGCCCGGCATCTTCAGGTCAGGGCGAAGTTGCGCGAACAGGTCCCGCATCGCTTCGGTCGTGCCAACGGGCGAGGTTGACTCCAGGATCACCGTGTCGCCCGTCTTCAACACCTCGGCAACGGTCCGTGCGGCGTTCAGCACATAGGAAATATCGGGAGCGCGATCCTCCGCCACCGGAGTGGGCACTGCGATGATGAAGACGTCGCTTGGTTCGACGATCAGGCTGGCCCGCAAATTTCCGCGCGCAACAACGCCTTGGACAAGGCCGTCGAGATCAACTTCCTCGATATGGACACGGCCCGAATTGACCGTCTCCACAACATGGGCGCTGACATCCACGCCCACGACCTGAGCTCCGCCGCGCGCAATCAGGGCCGCAGTCGGCAACCCGATATAGCCAAGGCCAATGACGGAAACCTTCTGCTGCTTGTCGATGGGCATGCTTCAATCCTGGAAATCGATCAGTTGCCGCTGTTTTTGAAGGCAAAAGCTGAAGATTCCGGTAATGACGAAAGATCGAGCAGGCCCTGATTACTCGCGTAGCTCGACCCAGGTCGGCGCGTGGTCGCTTGCCTTTTCCCGCCCGCGAAAATCCTTGTCCACTTGTGCGTCCACCAGGCGATCCGCCGCCGCAGGGCTCAGCAGCAGATGGTCGATGCGGAAACCGGCGTCGCGTGGCCAGGCGTTCATCTGATAATCCCAATAGGTCCACACCCCGCCTGCCGGGTGGCGGCTCGCAATCGCGTCGGTCCACCCGTCGCCCAGCAATCGGCGGTAAGCGGCGCGGCTTTCCGGCTGCATCAGCGCGTCGTCGGCCATCGCCTTGACCGAATAGACGTCCCGGTCGCGTGGGATGACATTATAGTCGCCAGCAAGGATGGCGGGCACTTCCTCCGTCCAGATTTCCGTTGCACGGTCGCGCAGGCGCTTGATCCAGCGCAGCTTGTAATCGAACTTCGGCCCCGGCTGCGGATTGCCATTGGGCAGGTAGATGCTGGCGACCCGCACGCCCTTCACATCGGCTTCGATATAGCGGCTATGCTCATCCTCGGGCTCGCCCTCCAGGCCCCGGCGTATCTCGGCCGGCGTCTCGCCACGCGCCAATATGGCAACGCCGTTGAAGCCCTTCTGCCCGTGCCAGATCGCGCCATAGCCGACATCCTCGATGTCCTTCAGCGGGAAGGTCTCGTCCGAAGTCTTGATTTCCTGAAGGCAGGCGACATCGGGCTGCGTTTCGTTCAGCCATTCCAGCAGGCGCGGCAAGCGTGCCTTGATGCCGTTGATGTTGAATGTCGCGATGCGCATGGGGCTTTTCTCCTCCCGCGCATCCCTAAAGAGGTGAGCAGCCCTTAGACAAGGGAGCCCCCAAGATTAAATGGAAAAGCTCGATCCGCAGCCGCAGCCAGCGGTAGCATTGGGGTTCGTCACCTTGAACGCCGATCCGCCAAGGTCAGACACAAAGTCCACCGCCGCGCCGCGCACCAGGTCTAGGCTGACATCATCGACGACCAGCGTCACGCCATCCCGCTCCACGGCCAAGTCGTCCGCCTCCACCGCATCGGCCAAACCGAACCGGTACTGAAAGCCCGAACATCCGCCACCCTCGACGGCGAGCCGCAGGATCGCTGGCTTGCCCTGCTTGGCGGCGATCGCGGCCACACGGGCAGCGGCGGAAGGGGTAAGGTCGATGTCAGACATGCGCATTAGATAAGGTCAAGCAAAAGGCCCGGCAACCCATCGGCGCCGAGCCTTGCACGCAAAAGCGGCTTGGCCGTTAATCGGCTTCCTTTTCCTGCGCCTTGGTCGGGCCACCCATCGCGATCGGCGGCTTCGTGTTCATCGCCACCAGGACGTCGGGGCCGGTGACGAAAGGCATGGGGTTGATCGCCTGACCATCCACGCGGACTTCATAGTGAAGATGGCTGCCGGTCGAGCGGCCCGTCGATCCCATCAGGCCGATCAGCTGGCCACGACGGACAAAGCTGTTGGGGGCTGCGATCAGCTTGGACATGTGGCCGTAACGGGTCTCAAGACCGCCACCATGGGTGATCTGGACCAGATTGCCATAGCCGCTCGCCCAACCGGCGCGGCTCACAATGCCATCTGCGGTAGCGTAGATCGGGGTGCCGACGGGACCGGGAATATCGATGCCCTTGTGCATCCGGGCGCCGCCATTGAAAGGATCGGAGCGAACGCCGAAGTTCGACGTCAGCGACAGCTTCAGCACCGGGCGTCCGGTCGGGATATTGTTGTTGGCGGCCTTCACGCCACCATCAAGCCGCTGCATGCTGGAAAAGAGATTAGAAAAACCGATGTCGGCCGGGCCGAGCGCGCTGTTGTTGATTTCCGACGCCTCACCATAAGGATCGTCACCGACCGCCTTCGCCTGGGCTGGGACGGCGGCGCACAACACACCCGCCACACTCATCACACCAACAGACTTGCACGCAGACAGGAACCATCGCGCGCCACGCGCATTCATAGAACGAAGAAACAACATGCCGACCCCGACTTATCCTCCGGAGGCTCTTTAAGCCTCTCGGCGCTCCCCGTGTTGACCAAATGCGACCTAGATCGCCACCCGCATCATCAAAAGGACATTTCCCGTCTCATTGTGCAAGCGCGCCGTAAAAATCCAGCGTTAAACCGGCTTGTCGACGCGCCGAGTCGTTGAACGGAGGTTTGAGCGAGCCGCTAAAATGGCGTTTTACAAGGATTTGGTAATGATTTGCGGGGGTCAGCCCCTCTCGCTTCGCCGCATGTTCGAACCACCTTGTCCCCGCCGCCACATGGCGAATCTCATCTGTCATAATGCGGCGCAACATGCGTGCCGATATAATGTCCCCGACGCTTTCGAACCGCGCGATCGTGGACGGCGTGATATCCAGCGCACGCGCTTCCAGCACCATCGGAACGATCGCCAGCCGTGCCATTGCATCCTGCGCGGTTTCGGACGCCGCCTGCCACAATCCGTCATGCGCGGGCAATTGACCGTAAAAGCTCCCCAACTGCCGCAAGCGTCGGTCCAGCAAGGCGAAATGCATCGCTTCCTCCGCGCCCACCTGCATCCAGTCATCGACAAAACCTTGCGGAAACGCGCTTCCAAACCGTCCGATCAGGTCAAACGCGAGGTCGATTGCCACGAACTCGATATGGGCAAGCGCATGCAGTATCGCGATCCGCGACCGATCGGAACCGATCTTGCCGCGCTTGGGCATCTGGTTGGCGGGCAACAGCAACGGAGCATCCGGCCGCGCAGGCGTATCCGGCATCGCGGCATCAAAGCGATGCGCCAACCGGCCCTGCCGCCAGCACCGGGAGGCGGCGCGCGCCGCCATCAGCTTGGCTCGCGGCTCCGGCGTCATCAGTACATGCGCGCAGGCCTGGCCTACGCCTTCAACCTCGCGCGGCAAAATCAAAGCGCTTTCGCGGCCTCCAGCACCTCGGCTGCATGGCCCTTCACCTTCACCTTGGGCCACACGCGCAGGATCTTGCCCGATGCGTCCGCCAGGAACGTGGCCCGCTCGATCCCCATATATTTGCGGCCGTAGAGGGATTTTTCGACCCAGGTGCCGAACGCTTCGCACGCGTCACCAGGCTCGTCGGAAGCAAGCGTGACGTTCAGGCCGTATTTGTCAGCGAACTTCTTGAGCTTGGCGGGCTTGTCCTTGGAAATGCCCACCACCGGCACGCCCAGCGCGGCGAACTCGCTCGATAGATCCGTAAAGTCCTTCGCCTCGTTCGTGCAGCCCGGCGTATCCGCCTTGGGATAGAAATAGACCACGACCGGCTTGCCCCTGAACCGTTCCAAGCTGAAGTCGGCGCCGCCCGCATCCTTCAACGTCACGTTCGGCAGGCTATCACCGGCTTCCAGCATCTTCTTCCTCCGAATAGGGCGCCGACAGCGCGGCCCAGGCATCGCCCACCCTTTGCCGGGCCTGCGCATAGCTTTCAAGCAGCGCGTCCCAGCTTTCGACGCCGCATGCCCGCGCGACGAGCGGACGGGTGGCTTCCGGCGGCTCGGTGGATTTGGGCGACACCAGCCGCGACACGATCAGGAATCGCGTGATCAGGTCGTGCGCATCGATCAGCTCGGCTGGCAAATGGCCCGCCCCGACCAGTTCATCCAACGCCGCGCGAAGATCGGGATTGAACGCCATCTCATGCTTGAACTGCGACACATGGATCAGGAATTCCAGGTCGACCAGCCCTCCCGGCACCAGCTTCACGTCCAGTTCGCTGGCAGGCGGCTTGTGTTTGGCGATGTCGCTCCGCATCTTGACCGCCTGCCGCGCCAGTTCCGGAAAATCGCGCGGCCGCTCCAATGTCTCGGCAAGTATGGCGCTCAACGCAGCCCGGCCGCGTGCGGACCCGAACACTGGCCGCGCCCGCGTCAGCGCCAGATGCTCCCAGGTCCAGGCTTCCTCCCGCTGATATTTGGCGAAACTGTCGAGACTGACGGCGAGCAGCCCCTGCGCGCCCGATGGCCTCAGCCGCGTATCCACCTCATAAAGCGGCCCGGCGGCAGTCTGAACCGATAACGCATTGGTTATGCGTTGCCCCAAGCGGTTGAAATATTGCGTCGCCCCCAACGGCTTTTTTCCATCGGATTCCTTCATGAAATCGCCGGAAAAAAGATAGACCAGATCCAGATCAGAAGCATGCGTCAACACGCCCCCGCCCAATCGGCCCAGCGCCAGGATCAGCATCTCGCCCCCCGGCACCCGCCCATGCACCGCTTCAAATTCCTGGATGGTCGCCCGCGTCAGCGCCTCGATCGCGGCTTCCGCCACCCGCGAATATCCGCGCCCTGCCTCCAGCGGATCGCTTCCACGAATGATCTGGGCCCCCAGCGCGAACCGCCGGTCATTGACGCGCTGCCGCACCCGATCCAGCAGCGCCTGATAATCCTCGCCCTGCTCCAATTGCGCGAACTGTTCCGCAAGCTGATCCACCGCAGGCGGCGGATCGAAGGCCGATGTATCGATAAGACCATCGAGCAATTCGGCCCGCCGCCCCAACGCATCCGCCAAAGTCGGCGCGTGACTCAGCAGCTCCGCCATCAACTCCGCCAGACCCGGCCGCGCAGCCAGCAGCTTGAAAAAGTTGATCGCGCTCGGCAACCGCCCGATCAGGTCGTCCAAGCGGTTAAGCGCCCGCACTGGGTCCGGAGCGGCGGCGAGCGTCCGCATCAGGTTCGGCAACAAATCTTCCAGCGCTTCCCTGGAGGCCGTGCTACGCAACGCCCTGACTGTCCCCGTGCGCCAACGCCCGATCCGCGCGACCGGCGCTTCCGGATCAGCAAAGCCCATCTCGGCCAGCTGGTCTGCGAGCCGCCCTTCATCATGCGACAGCGACTCCGCTTTCTGGGCTGGTGTCAGCTGGTCATAATTGGCTCCGACCCACTCCACCTTGGGCCGCAGCAGCTCGATCAGAGCGCCGCCGGTCTCGAGCCCATGCAGCCGCGCCACATTGTCCATCGCTTCAGCGGTCTTGGGCAGTTCGTGCGTCTGACGGTCCTCCACCATCTGCAGCCTGTGCTCGATAGTGCGGAACAGAACATAGGCCTCGTCGAGCTTCCGGGACACTTCGGCATCGAACACCCCCGCCGCCGCCAGGGCTTGCAGCGCCTCCCGCGTATTTCCCGACCGCAGCGCCGGATCGCGCCCGCCATGGATCAGCTGGTGAGTCTGGGCGAAAAACTCGACCTCACGGATGCCCCCGCGTCCCCGTTTCAGGTCATAGCCCGGCCCGAAAGCCTGACCCTGCGCATAATGGTCGCGTATCCGCCGCGAAATATCCGTGATGGCATCGATCGCGCCGAAATCCAGGCTCCGCCGCCATACGAATGGGCGGATCTGCTGCATGAAATAGTCACCGAGCGCCATGTCCCCGGCTGCCGGGCGAGCGCGGATGAAGGCCGACTGCTCCCATCCCATCGCCATCGACTCATAATAGCCGATCGCCGCCTCCACCGGCAGCGCAATGGGGGTAGCTTCAGGCGATGGCCGCAACCGCAAGTCCACGCGGAACACATAGCCATCGCCATCGCGCGCGTTCAGGAGTTCGCTGACCCGCCTGCCGATCCGCACCGCCGCGTCCGCCGGGTCCTCCCGCTCGCCATGTGGCAAGGTAACCGGATCGTAGAGCAGGATCGGATCGATGTCGGACGAGTAGTTGAGTTCGCGGCTGCCATGTTTGCCCAATGCGAGAACGACGAACCCTTTAGGTTCCGCGTCCGGATAGCGTTCGGCAAAGGTCGCGAGCAGCGCTTCTTCCAAGGCTTGGTCGGCAAAGTCGGACAGGGTACGCGTAACGCGGTTCAGGTCCCACACACCTGACAGATCAGCAGCAGCCGTCACCAGCGACAATGCGCCCTTGCGCCGTCTCAACGACCTGGCGATGCCGTCATCGGGACCAGACACGTCGCGCACCGCCTTGAGTGCGGCGTCGACATCACCCGCAGCCAGCAGGCCCGTCAAATCCGGAAACCGGTCCATCTGCCTGGCAAGAAAAGGCGAATGCGCACGCATCCGCTCCAATGCAGCCGCCCAATCCGTCACGCAACTTCTCCAATCATGGCGGAGCTATCGCCCGAGGCTGCACTGAAAGCCAGAAACTTTTCCCGCCTATGCCCGTTGTATGAACATGGAAATGCAGCGCAAATCAGCAGGCCGGTCGGGCATTGGGCGAGCGAGCGCTGACCGCAGCTTTATGACCGTGGGCGTGCCTCAGCCATATGAAGGCGTTGGCAATGCGCTTCGTTCCACCTTTCGCGCAGGGCGCGAGAGCTTGCCTTCGGACATGCTGGATTTGCTGGACAAGCTCGACCGGCACTAAGGCTGGCGGCAGGACTTTATTTACCGCAAACCGTTAAGACGAGCGCCTCTTTGATCCAGGATGCGCTTGCATGCTCTACAAGGCTTTTGCTGTCATTACGCTGGTGGCGGCACCCCTGATCGTCCTGATGGTTCAGGGGCTCGCGCCTCACGTGCCTGCGCAGAACATGTCCGCTCCCATGCGGCCCGTCGTTGAGCAAGCCGTCCCGTCGCCGCAACCTATCGCAACGCCTGCCGCGGAGCAGCCCGCATCCCCGCCCATGTCGTTCGGCCAACCGATGCCGGAGGCTGGAAAACCCTTTCTCTCACCCGGAAACGGGCTTCCTGGCACATCATCTGCTCCGGAAAGCGGAGCGGCAGACAATGATGCGGATGCAAGTTCGGACGCTCCTCAATTCTGATCCCTGAAAAGAGCACTCATCGCGCCGCCGACGCGAAAGTATCGCATTGAGCAGGATCGCCGCTGTCCAGTCCCTTCCGCAGCCAGGTCATCCGCTGCTCGCTGGACCCATGGGTAAAGCTTTCCGGTACGGGGCGACGTCCGGCTGCCTTCTGCAATGTGTCATCGCCGATCGATTGCGCGGCTGTCATCCCTTCCTCCAAGTCGCCCGCTTCCATCAGCCCCGTGCGCTTCGCCCAGACGCCCGCATAGCAGTCCGCCTGCAATTCGACGCGCACTTGCAAGGCATTGCCTTCTTCCTCGCCGACGCTCCGCTGGCGCTGCTGCACCTGACCCAAAGTGCCTTCGAGGTCCTGCACATGATGCCCGACCTCATGCGCGATCACATAGGCCTGGGCAAAGTCCCCGGGCGCGCCAAAGCGTTGGCGAAGCTCTGTGAAGAAATCGGTGTCCAGATAAACCTTCTTGTCGTTCGGGCAGTAGAAAGGTCCCATCGCGCTTTGCGCCGCGCCGCAGCCCGACGCTCCAGCCTGCGAGTAAAAGGACAGGACGGTCGGTTGATATTGCTGGCCGGACTGCTGGAAAATCTGGCCCCAGACCCGTTCCGTCGATCCCAGCACCTTGAGCGACCAATGCTGGATTTCCGACAATTTCTGGGGATCGCGGCTGACCGAGACATTCTGCTGAACGCCACCCCCGCCCCCTATCAGGCTGAGCGGATTGACCCCCATGACCGCCAGGATGATGAACACGACCACGATCCCGCCGCAGCCGAACCGGCTGCCAATGAAGGGCAACAGCATGCCAAGGCCGCCACCTAGCCCGCCTCCGAAGCCGCCACGGCCGCTCTGAACCTCGAAATTGGAGCTTTCCCGTTCATCGTCCAGCCGCATGACGCCCTCTCTTTCCTCACCTGCCTAGCTGATTGCTGCGAAGGGTGGAACGGCTGCGATATGGAGTTGGTTGCTTCAGCTTATCGGATTGTTACAGCACATTAAGTTGGAACCTCCGCGCTTGTCGTTATATTGCACTGCGACATGGCCGACATAGACCCCCAAATCCCGCGCCGGGCAGGCACGCCGCTCCCTCTGCCGCAAGAAGTCGCGCTGCTGCTGCAAGGTGGCGGAGCGCTCGGCTCCTTTCAGGCCGGGGTTTACCAACGCCTGGACGAACTGGGCATCGACGTGAGTTGGGTTGCAGGCATCTCGATCGGCGCAGTGAACGCAGCGATCATCGCGGGCAATCCACCGCACCGCCGCATCAGCCGCATGAAGAAGTTCTGGCTGACGGTGTCCGGCGGACTTCCCAATATCGTCCTCCCCGAAATAGATCATATTCGCGAGGCGGCTCATCTGATGGCGGCTGGCGCGGTCGCGACCTTTGGCGTGCCCGGCATGTTCCGCCCGCGCCTATGGCCTTCCGTGCTGATGCCGGAAGGCACGCCAGGGGCGATCAGCTTCTACGACAGCGCGCCTCTTAAAGAAACGCTGGACGCCTGCGTTGATTGGGATCTGCTGAACGATGGGCCGGTTCGCCTTTCGGTCGGCGCGGTGGACGTGGAAAGCGGAAACTTCGCCTATTGGGACACGCGCGGACCCCATGGACGCACGCGGATCGACGCGCGGCATATCATGGCTTCAGGCGCCCTTCCTCCGGGCTTGCCGCCGGTCGAAATAGACGGGCGGCATTATTGGGACGGCGGCATCGTGTCCAACACGCCACTCGCCCATGTGCTGGAACATCAAAATGACGACATGCTCGTCTTTCAGGTCGACCTCTTCCCTGCCGAAGGTCCGATGCCGCGCCAGATGACGGACGTCTATTCCCGCGCCAAGGACATTCAATATTCCAGCCGCACCCGTCAGGTGACCGATCAATATCTGCGCCTGCGCCGCGAGCACAAGGCGATCAAGGCATTGCTGGACAAGTTGCCGCCGGACCTGAGGGACGATGCCGACGCCCTGCGCCTCAGGCAATATCTCGACCGTGGATCGGTCAACATCGTCCACCTCATCTATCGCAGCCGCGCCTGGGAAAGCGGCGCACGCGACTTTGAATTTTCCCGGTCCACCATGCTGGACCATTGGAGCCAGGGCCGCGATGCCGTGGAAGAGGTGATGCACAAGGGCGACCTGATCGCGCGCAACATCATCAACGGCAAAAGCGCCACCTTCGATCTTCAGGCCCCCGACACTCTCAAGGAGAAGAACGCATGACCAAGTCCCTCGCCGGAAAGACAGCGCTTATCACAGGCTCCACCTCCGGCATCGGCCTTGCTTATGCCAAGACCCTCGCGGCTGAGGGTGCGAACATCATCATCAACGGTTTCGGCGACAGCGCCGCGATCGAGCAGGAGCGGCAGGCGCTGGAACAGGCCAGCGGAGCAAAGGCGCTCTACAGCGGGCATGACCTCACCAAGGCCTCCGAGATCGAAGCCATGATGCAGGAAGCGGCAAGTGCCTTCGGCGGCGTCGACATCCTGATCAACAATGCGGGCATGCAGCATGTCGCTCCGGTCGAAGAATTCCCGGTCGATAAATGGGACCTCATCATCGCGCTTAACCTGACCAGCGCCTTCCACACCTCACGGCTCGCCATCCCCCATATGAAGTCCAAAAAATGGGGCCGCATTATCCAGACGGCCAGCGCCCATTCATTGAGGGCATCGCCCTTCAAAAGCGCCTATGTGACCGCCAAGCATGGCCTTGCGGGGTTCACCAAGACGCTGGCGCTGGAACTCGCCACCTTCGGCGTCACCGCCAATTGCATATCACCGGGTTACGTCTGGACTCCCTTGGTTGAGAACCAGATTCCCGACACGATGAAGGCACGTAACATGACGCGCGAGCAGGTGATGAACGATGTCCTTCTGGCAGGACAACCCACCAAGCAATTCGTGACGGTGGACCAGGTCGCCGCCATGGCCCTGTTCCTGTGCAGCGACGCGGCAGCCAACATCACAGGCGCGAATATGACCATAGATGGCGGCTGGACGGCACAGTGACAGCCGTGGCATTTTTGCCACGCTGTTGAAGCAATTGTTTTTGGCGGGGAAACCATAAGGGGCTGCTCCCGTTACCCTCGGGCATCTGATGATCAAGGCTCAAGGGAGTAGCCACATATGAAGAAGTATCTTTTCGCAGCCGCCATGCTGGCGGCGCTGCCTTCGCTTGCTCATGCGCAGGAAGAAGCTGCACCTGACGGAACCGAAGCCTTCGGCATCGAACCCTATGTCGGTATTCTGGGCGGCTATCACACCTTCGATCGCCGTTCCGAATTCGGCAGCGTACCCGGTGAAACGATCATGAACGGCGCGATCATCAGCGGCGTTGCAGGCGTCAACGTTCCCCTCGGCCCTGTCTTTGTCGGCGTCGAAGGTAACGCGACCAAGGGCTTTTCGGACATCGACTGGGAATATGGCGTGAAGGGCCGCTTCGGCGCCCGTGCTGGTGAAAGCGGGATGATCTTCGCTTCGGCCGGTTACCAGTGGGTCAACGGCAAGCAGGGCTGGCCGAACCGCAAGGACTGGATGTACGGCGTCGGCGTTGAAGTCGGCCCGAAGGATATCGGCCTTGGCGGCATCACCGGCAACAGCGGCATTCGCCTGCGCTTCCAGACCGAAACCTATGATTTCGACAGCTTCCGTCCGACCGCAGGTGTGATCTTCCACTTCTGATCCCGTCGCGGCAGAATAGGATCAGGCGCTCGTCCTCCCGAGGACGGGCGTCTTTTCATGTCAGCCACTTTCCTTGTGCCGCGAAATCTTCCTATGCTCCCATCCCACAGGGAGAATAGCCGATGCGTCACGCGTTCAATCTCATCATGGCCGCCGCCACCTTTTCGTCTGCCGCGACTGCACAGACCGGTGCCGCGCCTGTTGACACATCTCCCGTTCCGCAACTGAACGAGATAAATGCTGAGATCAGCCGCGACATGAGCGGCCTCATGACGCTTTACCGCGACCTTCATGCCCATCCTGAACTGTCGGAACAGGAAACAGCGACCGCTGCAAAGCTTGCGCGCCGCCTTAGGGCGATGAAGTTCGATGTGACTGAGAAGGTAGGCGGCACCGGCGTTGTCGCCGTGATGAAAAATGGCGAGGGACCCGTTCTCCTCATCCGCGCGGACATGGACGGCTTGCCGGTCACGGAACAGACCGGCCTTCCTTTCGCATCGAAAGTGCGCACCAAGACTCCGGATGGGATCGAAACCGGCGTTATGCATGCCTGCGGCCATGACACGCATATGACCGCCTTCATCGAAACCGCGCATCTGCTCTCGTCAAGGAAGGATCGCTGGCGGGGGACACTGGTCATGATCCTTCAACCAGCAGAAGAGGTCGGACGCGGCGCACGCGCGATGTTGGACGACGGCCTTTACACCCGCTTTCCCCATCCGACCCATGCCATCGCCTTTCACGACGCGGCCAACCTGCCGGCGGGCGTCATCGGCTACACGCCAGGCTATACGCTCGCCAATGTCGACAGCGTGGACATAGTGGTGCGCGGCACCGGCGGCCACGGCGCCTATCCCCAAACTGCCAAGGACCCCATCGTGCTCGGCGCACGGATCGTGGGAGCGCTGCAAACCCTGGTCAGCCGCGAGCAGGATCCTCTCGACCCCGCTGTCGTCACGGTCGGCAGCTTCGTGGGCGGCGCCAAGCATAATATCATCCCTGACGAGGCGAAGCTGCTCCTCACCGTCCGCAGCTATTCCGACGGAACGCGCGAACGCCTCATCCAAGGCATCAAGCGCATCGCGCGCGGCGAAGCCATTGCGGCAGGCGTTCCCGATGATCGAATGCCGATCGTGTCCGTGAAAGATGAATTTACGCCAGCCGCCTATAATCCGCCCGCCTTCGCCAATGAAATGGCGGGGCTGCTCAAGGCGCACTTCCCCGAAGGCCGGGTGATCGCGACAAAGCCATCAATGGGGGGCGAAGATTTCGGCCGCTATTACCGGGCTGACAAGAACCTCAACAGCTTCATCTTCTGGGTCGGCGGCGTTCCCGCGGACCAGATGGCAAAGGCAGCAGCCGGTCAACTCGCCCTACCCTCCCTCCACAGCCCCTTCTGGGCGCCAGAGGCCGACAAGGTCATCGCCACCGCAAGCGAGGCCATGACCGTGCTCGCCCTCAACATCCTCAAGCGATAAGTCGCGGCATCGGGGGGCCGAGAACATGACGGCAAGGATAAGGATCGCGGTAGAGGATGACGCGCCTTGCGTGGCAGCAATCTACGCTCCCTATGTGCTGAACAGCGTGATCTCCTTTGAAAGCGTGCCGCCGGACGCAGAAGAGTTCAGGGCCAGGATAGCCGCCTGCCTGCCCGACTATCCCTGGTTGATCGCAGAGGTGGAAGGCCAAGTCGTCGGCTATGCTTATGCCGGACCCCATAGCGCGCGAGCCGCTTATGACTGGTCCGCCAACATCTCCGTCTATCTAGCTGCGGATCATCACAGGTGCGGCATCGGCAGGCGCCTTTACGACATGTTGGTCACTCTGCTGCGCCATCAGGGTTATCACAGTCTATTTGCAGGCATCACCCTGCCTAACCCGGCCAGCGTAGCTATCCACAGCGCTCTGGGCATGAAAGAGGTCGGCATCTACAAGGAAGTCGGTTTCAAATTCGGTGCGTGGCATGATGTCATGTGGATGGGCATGGCAATCTCGCCTGCCACAGCCCCGCCAGCACGGCCGACGCCTTTCGCGGCGCTTCGAAATCTTGCGCAGATCGTCCCGGGTCTTGGCGCGGGGCCCGATCTCTAGACGGGCCGGTGCCCCTTGCGCCACTTGGTCAGCAAATGCCGCGCCAGCATGAGCGGCGGCATGCGCAGCCAGTGGGAACGGACGTAAAATGCGAAGCGGAGCAGCTTGCGCGTTTCGCGACCCCAGCCATCGCGCGCGAGCAAGCGAGCAATGAAAAGGCGGTCACTCCATCTGAGGCAATAATCGGCCTGAATGGGCGCGCCAAGCTGGCGAACAGGAGAGCCGAACAAGCCATGCGCCAGCCTGAGCGCCCGCAACACCACTGCATATAACTGATGCTCCGCAGCCCTTTCGAGCAGAGCAAGATCAAAATCCGGTCTTCGCTCCCGAAACTCGCAGTACAGGCAATGAATATCCCAGAGGTTGCGGAGCCCACCCGCCAGGTCGCCGTCTGCGAAGAGATGTGCAGCCGAATGACAGATCATATCCTCGGGCGCCAGCACCGACAGACGATCAGTCACCGGCACTGCATCCGCCAGCATCACCTCCACATCGGGTGTCGGACGCGCCGTCAGCGGCAGGATCGTATGATGCACATCAATCATCCTGTCGCGCTCACGGTGGATCATAGGCGGCAATTCATGCATCCATTGCCTGTAATAGGCGTCGTCATAGGCGTCTTCCTTGACCCACTCCCAACCGGCCGCGATCAGCCGGTCTTCGGCTTGGCTCAACTCTTTTTGAGGAAGCAGGATGTCGAGATCGCCAATGAACCGCCCTTCCCCGGCTTTCAGCCCAGCGGCGGCATAGGCAGTGCCCTTGAGCAGCAACACCGGCTCCCCAAGCGCCTCCGCCGCCCTGTCCGCCTCCCACAGGGCCTGCCGCGCCTCCCGCGCAGCGTCCAGCCGGGCATCGGCAAGGATCGGCCGGACGCTCTCGGGCACGCACCGCTCATCGAGCGCCAGCGCCAATGTTCCGATCAGCCGCTCCGCCCTCGCGGCCGCGATCAGCGCGTTCCATCCAGCCTCATCCAGAGCGCTGACCACATCCGGATCCCTCAGGACCGAAACCAGCAGCGCCGCGCTCATGCGAGTTCTTCCCACAGACGCTCGACCATGGCGATCGCGTCTTCTCCCGAAGGAAAGTCGATGGCCCGCGCAGGGACATGCTTCACAAATCGGGTCAGGGCGCCAAAGCCCGCTTCTCCCAAGGCGACATAGTTGGTGGAAGCCTGGGTCAGGCGCATGAAAACCTCGCCCTGCCCGACCGGCCGGACATCGACGGCATGTCCGAAGCGCGGGAAAAGCAACAGCGCGGGCCGTGCCCCTACCCTCATCCGCGCAACTGCGTCATCCCGGGGTACGAGGTGCCGGATGTCCCCCTTCGCCGTATTCCCCAACAAAGGCCCCATGCGATCGGCGGAGACTTCAGCGGCGATCACGTCGATGGCGCCGTTCTTGAGCGAAACGAGCCGGGGAAACGGCAGCAACTCCCCTGTAACCAGGTCCAGCAACGCAAATTCATCACCCATGAGACGCCAGCCGCGTTCGCCAAGCTGGGCTGCAAGCGTCGATTTGCCGGACCCGGACTCGCCGGTCATGACAAGGGCACGCCCGTCCTTCTCCACGCTCGACGCATGGAGCAACAGATGCCGCCGCCAACCCAGCGCCATCTGAAGGTTCATACCCATTTCGGCGGCGAGCAGCCCGTGGTTCAGGCTCATCGGCGCCGCATCCGCCAGCCCATGGTCGCCCGTTATGAAGATAGACGGGCGGAACCACTTACGCAGCAGAGCTGTCGGCTCCAGCCTCACGGTGAAGTCGGCTGTCTCTCCGCTCGGCCGGGGATAGCCCTCATAGAGCTCCGCCAGTTGTTGCAGCGGCTGACGCCAGGCGGAACCGATGCGGAAGGACGCAGGGCCGATCGTCAGGGAAAGCTGGTGCCTCACGACCGGCACACCAGGCCGAGCGCAGTCAACGATTCCAGATGCGCTTCTATCTCAGCGATGGCCTGTTCCGGCTCGCCCAGATCATAATGACGTTCCAGAAGGGCATGTAGTTGCGCCGCCGTCGAATCAGCTTCCTCGTCCAGGGCGTCCAATATCTCCGGAACAGGGCTGATCATCATATGCGTCTGGCCCGACGCGCGATGATAAAGGAGCGTGATGTCCTCCAGCACGCATGCAACAGCGTCCTTGTCTCGATGATAACGACGCTCTGCGGTCACGATCTGCTTTAACTCCCTGGCGGCGCTCCTCTGTAGCGGACAGGAGTAAGCAGTTGCCTAACGCGGCATTTGCAATGATGCGTAGCAGGTAAAGCCACTGGTCCCGGACTGAAGGCGGCGGATATAGTTCAGATAGGCCTGATTCTGCTCATAGCTGGTGCCGGGCAGCCGTCCGCCGCGCAGGGCCCGCCGGACCTCCTCACCGCTATAGCTGCGTCCCTGCGTGGGCACGGCCCCCGCCGTCCCAGCCGGAACGACCTGACCATTGGGAGCGATATATTTGCCAGCCCGCGCCTGATCGGGAACCGGGATCGTGCAGTTCAGCACCGATGCAGCCGTGTTGGCCAGCGCCGGACGAATGGACACGATCGCAGACGCCGCCACCGCGCCAGCCATCAAGATCTGGCGGCGCGAAGGCACCATGGAATCGACGTCCCGCTCCGTACCTTCTGCAGGTGCGGAATCGGAAAGATGCTGTCCGGACGATGGCTCTGTCATATCATCCTGATCCGCTATCGCGCTTGCCAAAGCGTAAAGAATCCACGCTATTGCGCCAGCCATTGCAGCAAAGCAGCCAATAATCCAGCACGGTAACCATGAATCGACTGAGCATTTCCCAGATCATCGCCTCGCTGGCCATGCTGTTCCTGGCTACCGGATCGACATTGCTGATGGGCGCCCCCCTGTGGGCCATAGCTCTCCCGGTACTTGCGGGTATCGCCGTCCTCCTTATCACGGCGCAGGGAACGCCGCTCGAACCGGTCCCGCCTTCTCCGGCCGAACAAGCGGCCAATATCGCCGATCATCCGGACTTTGCCGACCTCATGGAGGCGATCACCGACCCGCTGATGCTGATCGAGCGCGGCCGGATCGTACGCGCCAATCGCGCCGCCCAACGCTTGCTGGGCGCACATATCGAAGGTGAGGACGCCCGCATAGCCATCCGGCATCCCGCGGCAGCCGAACGGCTTGCGAGCCTCGCTCCCATGTCGGAGGCCATGATGCTCGACCTCGTCGGCCTTGGGACACGCGATCAGCGCTGGCAGATGCGCATCGCGCCGCTCGGCGCTGAAGGTGATATCCGCCGGCTCGTCCATCTCGCCGACCATAGTGGCGCCTATGCGGCGGAAAAGATGCGCGTCGATTTCGTGGCCAATGCCAGCCACGAACTGCGCACCCCGCTCGCGGGCATATTGGGCTTTATCGAGACGCTCGGCGACCCCGACCTTGGCCGCGACAATGATACCCGGCAGCGCTTCCTGAAGATCATGGATGGCGAAGCGCGCCGGATGCAGCGGCTGATCGACGATCTCATTTCCCTCTCCCGGATCGAAGCGGAAAAATATCGGGCGCCTGACAGCCCGGTCGATCTGGGGTCGTTGGCGGCTGAAGTAGTGGGAGTCTTCCGAACAAGCCATGGCGAGCGGGGCCGGGAGGTGGAACTGGACGTCACCCCCGGCCTGCCGGAAGTCGCCGGAGACCGGCCGCAGTTGTCGCAGCTTTTGCACAACCTGATCGGCAACTCGGTCAAATATGGCAAGGCGGGCACGCCGATCCGCGTGAGCCTGGCCGCAGGACCAAGCGGCATGACCCGCCTGATGGTCGCGGACGAAGGCGAAGGCATCGGCCTCGATCACCTCCCCCGGCTCACCGAACGCTTCTACCGCGTGGACTCGGGCCGCAGCCGCGCCGTGGGCGGCACGGGCCTGGGCCTCGCCATCGTCAAACATATTGTGGAACGGCACCGTGGCAGGCTCGATATCACGAGCACGCCCGGCAAAGGGACGACGATCACCGTGCTGCTGCCTCCAATGCCCCTTGAAGAGAAGATGTCGGCGTCCAGGCTTTGAAAGAAAATCTGCGATCCGGTGGGCAGACCGGTGGCTATGTCATAAAAGTGCAATTGGATTGTCACAAAGGCGCGACTTACCGCGGCTAAGGCGCCCGCAGGGGGGCGGCGATTGCGAATCGCGGCCTTGATCAAGGAGACTATCCGTGAAGCATTTCGCTCTGATGGCTGCTACCGCAGCAGCCGCTCTCACCCTCGCCGGTTGCGGCGAATCTGGCGGCGGCAGCGCAACGCGCGACCAGATCCGCGCGGTTGGCTCATCCACCGTCTACCCCTTCGCAACCGCCGTCGCCGAGATGTTCGTGCAGGGCAATTCCGGCATGAAGTCGCCGATCATCGAATCGACCGGCACCGGTGGCGGCGTGAAGCTGTTCTGCGCTGGCGTCGGTGCACAATATCCTGACATCGCCAACGCCTCGCGCCGCATGAAGAAGGCCGAGTTCGAGGATTGCCAGAAGAATGGCGTCAAGGACATCATCGAAATCCAGGTCGGCGTCGACGGCCTCGCCTTCGCTGAATCGAAGGCCGGACCCGGCTTCAAGCTGACGCCCAAGATCGTCTATGAAGCGCTTGCCGCGAACCCCTATGGCAAGGGTCCGAACAAGGCCGAAACCTGGAAGGACGTCGATCCGAGCCTTCCCGCGACCGCCATCAGCGTCTTCGGCCCGCCATCAACCAGCGGCACGCGCGACTCGCTCGCCGAACTGGTGCTGACCAAGGGCTGCGAAACGGATCCTGCCATGAAGACGCTCAAGGAAAAGAGCGAGGACGAGTTCAAGGCGACCTGCACCCGCGTCCGTGAAGATGGCAAATATGTGGATTCGGGCGAAAACGACAATCTGATCGTCCAGAAGCTCGCCGCCAATCCCAATGCGCTTGGCGTGTTCGGCTTCAGTTATCTTGAGGAAAACAAGGACAAGCTGAAGGACGTTTCGCTCAACGGTGTCGAAGCCACCTATGAAACCGTATCCACCGGCAAATATCCCGGCGCGCGTCCTCTCTACATCTATGTGAAGAAAGCGCACATGACCGCTATCCCAGGTCTTCAGGCTTTCCTCAACAGCTTCGCCGCCAACTGGGGTCCAGGTGGCGCGCTGACGAAGCGTGGCATGGTCGCCGCGCCTGATGATGTGCGCAAGGCGAGCGCGGAAGCGGTCAAGTCGCTGACTGTTCTCGACGGTTCGCAGCTCAAGTAAGCGGAAGACATGACAGGTCCTGCAATCCTCCTGCTGCTGGCGGGCCTTGGCGCGATCGCCTGGGTCAGCGCCCGGGCGCGCGCACTGCGGCTGCAAACCGCCGCGCGCGCCTCGGGCCGCCGCGATGCCGTGCATAGCCTGCCGGGTTATCATGGCTGGTATGTCGCGCTGTGGACGCTTGTCCCGGCGGCGATATTCCTCGCCATCTGGGCGAACATCGCGCCTGGGCTCGTTACCCAGGATGTGCTGCACAGCCCGGCCGCGCAGGGCCTGCCAGCCGATGATTTCTCGCGCTCCGCGATATTGGGCGAAGCGCGGGCAATCGCGGTGGGATCGCAGGCGGGAGCATTCAACCCGCTCTCGCAGGGCCTCGTCCAACCCTATAGTGACGCGCTCGCCAAATATGGCATGGCCGGCGCAGCGCTGGCGCTGGTGCTGGCCTTTGCCGGGGGCGCCTACGCCTTCACCCGCGTGCGGCCTGATTTCCGGGCACGCACGCGGGTTGAAAGGCTCGTGATGGCCGTATTGCTCATCGCCTCCCTTCTGGCGATCGTCACCACCCTTGGCATCGTCGTATCGCTGCTGTGGCAGAGCCTCCGCTTCTTCTCGATGGTAAACCCCGTCGATTTCCTCTTCGGCACCAAATGGAGTCCGCAGTCTGCGGCGATGGGCTATGGCAATGATGATGCCTTCGGCGCCGTCCCGCTATTCTGGGGCACCATCTTCATCGGCGCGATCATCGCCATGGTCGTTGCTATCCCGCTCGGCCTGATGAGCGCGGTCTATCTCACCCAATATGCCAGCCCCACCGTCCGCAAATGGATGAAGCCCATCCTTGAAGTGCTCGCGGGCGTTCCGACTGTCGTCTACGGCTATTTCGCGGCGCTGACAGTTGCCCCCGCATTGCGCGACCTCGCCGTGGCGATCGGCATTCAGGGTGCCTCGTCGGAAAGCGCGCTTGCCGCTGGCCTCGTCATGGGCGTGATGATCATCCCGTTCGTATCCTCCATGGCGGACGACAGCATCGCCGCCGTACCCCAATCCATGCGCGACGGCAGCCTTGCCATGGGCGCGACCACCAGCGAGACGATCCGCCGCGTGCTGATCCCCGCCGCCCTTCCCGGGGTCGTCGGCGGCGTGCTGCTCGCCGTCAGCCGCGCGATCGGCGAGACGATGATCGTTGTCATGGCTGCGGGCCTGGCGGCAAACCTCACCTTGAACCCCTTCGCGAGCGTGACCACCGTCACGACCCAGATCGTGCAGCTGCTGACCGGGGACCAGGAATTCGACAGCGCAAAGACGCTGGCGGCCTTCGCCCTTGGCCTTGTCCTCTTCGTCGTGACCCTGCTGCTCAACATCGTGGCCCTGCGGGTCGTGAAGAAATATCGCGAGGCTTACGAATGAGCCTTCATATCCGTCATCCGTTCGGGCTGAGCTTGTCGAAGCCCTTCACTTCTCGTCCAGAACTGAAGAGCCCTTCGACAGGCTCAGGGCGAACGGGGTCAATATTGTGAACAGCGAACGCCTCCCCACCGACTGGAAGTCGGACGCAATGCGCAAGCGGATCGCCCGCCGCTATGCGTCGGAACGCCGCTTCAAGGCTGCCGGCCTTCTCGCCGTGGCGCTGTCAGCCGCCTTCCTCGCCTTCCTGCTCTTCAGCATGCTCGGCAATGGATTGCGCGGCTTCAGCCAGACGGAAATCGCCGTGAAGATCGACTTCCCGGCCTCTCCCATCCTGCTTGATCCCTCCGCGATCACGGACGAAGCGCTTGCCAACGCCAATCTGCCGATGGTGACGGGGGAGGCTGTGAAGAAGGCGCTTGGCCCGGATGCCGAAGAATGGGTGTCGCCTGCCGCATGGACCGTGGTTCGCGATGCGATCAAGGCCGACCCCGATATTCTCGGCCGCACGGAGACCCTGCGCCTGCCCGCTTCGACCGGAATCGATCTGGCCGCCAAGAGTGACGGCACGGCGGAAGCGGAAGCCGCAGTGGACCGCCTCGAAAAGGCGGGGCTGCTGTCGACCAGCTTCAACAGCGGCTTCCTGACCGGCAGCGACGGTACGGATCCGACGCGCGTCGGCATCTGGGGCGCGTTCAAGGGATCGCTGCTCACCATGCTGGTGACGCTGGTGCTGAGCTTCCCGATCGGCGTCGCGACCGCCGTCTATCTGGAGGAATATGCGCGCAAGAACTGGCTGACCGACATTATCGAAGTGTCGATCAACAATCTCGCGGCCGTTCCCTCGATCATCTTCGGCCTGTTGGGGCTGTCGATCTTCCTGAACTTTCTCCATCTGCCGCGCTCGGCCGCACTGGTCGGCGGCATGACGCTGGCGCTCATGACCATGCCGGTCATCGTCATCGCGGGCCGTAACGCCATCAAGTCGGTGCCGCCCAGCATCCGCGACGCGGCGCTCGGCATCGGCGCAAGCCCGGTCCAGGTGGTCTTCCACCACGTCCTGCCGCTCGCCCTGCCCGGCATCCTCACCGGCACGATCATCGGCATGGCCCGTGCGCTTGGCGAAACCGCGCCGCTGCTCATGATCGGCATGCGCGCCTTCATCGCGACGCCGCCGGGCGGGATCACCGACCCTGCAACGGTTCTCCCGGTGCAGATCTTCCTCTGGTCGGACGAAGTCTCGAAGGGCTTTGTCGAAAAGACCTCCGCCGCCATCATCGTTCTGCTGGTCTTCCTGCTCGCGATGAACGGCCTCGCCATCTACCTGCGCAACAAGTTCGAAAAACGGTGGTAACAATGATGCACGAACCGCAAACACTGGTGCCCGCCACCGAAACCAAGATGACCGCGCGCGACGTGAAGGTCTTCTACGGCGAAAAGCAGGCGATCAAGGGCGTCTCGATCGACGTCGACATGGACAATGTGACCGCGTTCATCGGCCCGTCGGGCTGCGGCAAGTCGACCTTCCTGCGGACACTCAACCGCATGAACGACACCGTCGCTTCGGCGCGGGTCGAAGGCACGATCACGCTCGATGGCGAGGATATCTACGCCCCGTCGATGGACGTGGTGCAGCTGCGCGCCCGGGTCGGCATGGTCTTTCAGAAGCCCAATCCCTTCCCCAAGTCGATCTACGAGAATATCGCCTACGGCCCCCGCATCCACGGCCTCGCCCATGGCAAGGCGGACCTCGACGTAATCGTCGAAAAGTCGCTGCGCCGCGCGGGCCTGTGGGACGAGGTGAAGGATCGACTGCACGATAGCGGCACCGCGCTTTCGGGCGGGCAGCAGCAGCGTCTCTGCATCGGCCGCGCCATCGCCGTCGAACCCGAAGTCATCCTGATGGACGAGCCCTGTTCGGCGCTCGACCCGATCGCCACTGCAAAGATCGAGGAACTGATCCACGAACTGCGCGGCCGTTACGCGATCGTCATCGTCACCCATAACATGCAACAGGCCGCCCGCGTGTCGCAGCGCACCGCCTTTTTCCACCTGGGCGAACTGGTCGAATATGGCGTGACATCGGACATCTTCACCAATCCGCGTCAGGAGCGGACCAAGGACTATATCACCGGACGCTACGGCTGAACCGGGGGAGACGAGACATGGCTGAACATACGATCAAGGCTTTCGACGAGGAAATCGACAAGCTGCGCGGCCTCATCGCGGAAATGGGGGGGCGCGCGGAAGCCGCTATCGAGAACGCGATGCTGGCGCTCCAGCGTCAGGACAAGTCGCTCGCGGCCCAGGTCGTCGCCGACGACAAGCGCATCGACGCGATCGAGGCCGAAGTCGAAAAGCTGGTGATCCAGGTCATCGCCCTGCGCGCGCCCATGGCAAACGACCTGCGCGACGTGATCGCCGCGCTGAAAATCGTCGGCGTGGTGGAGCGCATCGGCGACTATGCCAAGAATATCGCCAAGCGCGTGCCGCTGATTGCCGCCAACCAGCGCACGCTGGAGCCGGTCTCGCTGCTTCCATCCATGGGTCAAGTCGCGGCTGAAATGGTGCATGACGCCCTCAATGCCTTCGCCGCGCGTGACGCAGATCTCGCGCTCGCTGTCATCGAGCGCGACACGGTCGTGGACGACTTCTACAATAGCGTCTTCCGCACGCTCGTCACCTTCATGGTCGAAAATCCCAAGACGATCAGCGAGTGCGCGCACCTGCTGTTCGTCGCCAAGAATATCGAACGGATCGGTGACCACGCGACCAATGTCGCCGAGATGGTCTACTACGCCGCGACCGGCCAGACCCTGCCGGAGCGCGAGCGCGGCGGCACCCAGCCCCTGGAGGACTGAATATGGCGAGAGCCAAGATGCTTCTGGTTGAAGATGACGCGGCCCTCGCAGAACTTCTGATCTGGCATTTCAAGCGCGAGGATTTCGACGTCGCGCACACCGTCGATGGCGAGGAAGCGCTGCTGCTCGCGCAGGAGAATGTGCCCGACATCGTCCTGCTCGACTGGATGGTCGAAAGCCTGTCAGGCATCGAAGTCTGCCGCCGCCTGCGCCGCATGAACGGGACCGCCAATGTCCCCATCATCATGCTCACCGCGCGCGGCGAGGAAGAAGACCGTGTGCGCGGCCTCGAAACCGGCGCGGACGACTATGTCACTAAGCCTTTCTCTCCCCGCGAACTGGTCGCCCGCGTCGGCGCCGTCCTTCGCCGCGTCCGCCCGGCGCTTGCGGGCGAGACGCTGACTTTCGCGGACGTGGAAATGGACACGGTCGGTCACAAGGTCCGGCGCGGTGGCCAGGTGATCCCGCTCGGCCCCACCGAATTCCGCCTGCTCAAGCATTTCCTGGAGCATCCCGGCTGGGTCTTCTCCCGCGAACGCCTGCTAGATAGCGTATGGGGTCAGGACAGCGATATCGAACTGCGCACCGTCGACGTCCACATCCGCCGCCTGCGCAAGGCAATCAACGCTGATGGCAAATATCGCGACATCATCCGCACGGTCCGATCGGCGGGCTATGCGCTGGATACGGATGGCGTAGGGTAGAGGATCGGTTGGCTTGAGTGCCCCGCATTCATCCCCCCTCCCGCAGGCGGGAGGGGTCAGGGGGTGGGCTGGCGCAACGTCCGAGTTAGTTGTCAACGGCTGGCCGGGGAGCTCGCTGCGCTCGCGCCCACCCCTAGCCCCTCCCGCTTGCGGGAGGGGAAAGTGAGCTGAAGGTCATCAATATATCAACAGAAAAAGCGCTCCAGCCTTCCGACCAGAGCGCTTCCGCAACCTTTCAAGGGCGTATCAAGCCGCCTTGCGGGCCTTCGTCAGCTTCTTCAGCAGCATGTCGCGCTTCAGCCGCGACAGATGATCTATGAACAGCACGCCCTGCAAATGATCCATCTCATGTTGCAGGCAGGTTGCCAGCAGACCCTCAAGCTGTTCCTCATGGATGCGCCCGTCCCGGTCCATCCAGCTCGCCCGGATCGTCGCGGGGCGCTCGACCTCGGCATATTGGTCAGGCACCGACAGGCAACCCTCATTGTAAACCGACAGGTCCGCCGAGCCTTCCAGAATCTCGGGATTGATGAACACCATCGGCTTTTTCACCGAAGGCGCCCCCTCCTCGTCCGATTCGGGCTCCTGCAAATCGATCACCAGCACGCGCTTGGGTACGCCGACCTGGATCGCAGCCAGGCCGATGCCGGGGGCGTCGTACATGGTCTCGAACATGTCGTCGATCAGGCGCTGCAGATCGTCGTCGATCGCCTCCACCGGAGACGAAATGGTACGCAGGCGCGGATCGGGCGCCTCAAGGATCGGAAGAATGGCCATGTGGTTAAAATAGCCGCAATGGCGGGCTTTTTCAAGCGACCGCCAAGCTCACGAAACGGGACGCCGTGCCCGCAGCGCCTGTGCCAAAGTCCCCTCGTCCAGATAATCAAGCTCGCCGCCCACCGGCACCCCATGGGCCAGCTGCGTCAGCCGCACTGGAAAGCGCTCCAGCCGCTCTGCCAGATAATGCGCCGTCGTCTGCCCCTCCAGCGTCGCGTTCATGGCCAGCACCACCTCGTCGATGCCGCCCGCCTCCACCCGCGCGATCAGCGCGTCGATGGAAAGGTCCTCCGGCCGCACTCCCTCCAGCGCCGACAATCGACCGCCCAGCACATGGAATCGGCCCGGAAACAGCCGCGACTTGTCCAGCGCCCACAGGTCGGCGACATCCTCCACCACACACATCGCCCGCGCGTCGCGGCGCGGGTCCGCGCAAATGCCGCAAGGGTCGACCGTGTCGACATTGCCGCAAATGCCGCAGGTCACAAGCCGATCGTTCACCGCATCGAGCGCGCGCAGCAGCGGTTCGAGCGCGCTTTCCCGCTTCTTCAGCAAATGCAGCACAGCGCGCCGCGCCGAACGCGGGCCAAGGCCTGGCAGGCGGGATAGCGCCTGCGTCAGCGCATCGATCTCTGAAGAAGCCATGGAACCGAGATAGGGGCTTGCAAGTCCGGGGTCAAAAGAGTTGAGAGGCCACTATGCGCATCATCTACATGGGAACCCCGGATTTCGCCGTCCCCGCCCTCGTCGCGCTGGCCAAGGCTGGGCACGAGGTCGTTGCGGTCTACAGCCAGCCGCCCCGTCCCGCCGGGCGCGGAAAGGCGCTGCGCCCCTCCCCGGTTCAGGCCCAGGCAGAGCAGATGGGCATAGAGGTGCGCACGCCCGTCTCGCTCAAGGACCCGGAGGTGCAATCCGCCTTCGCCGCGTTGAACGCCGATGTCGCTGTGGTGGCCGCCTATGGGCTTATCCTGCCGCGCGCCGTGCTGAATGCGCCCCGCTTTGGCTGCCTCAACATCCACGCGTCGCTCTTGCCCCGCTGGCGCGGCGCAGCTCCCATCCAGCGGGCAATCCTCTCAGGCGACAATGTAACCGGCGTCACGATCATGGACATGGAGGCTGGCCTCGACACCGGCCCGATGCGCGCAAAACATGTGACCCCGATCGAAGACAAGACGGCGGGCACCCTCACTGCCGAACTGGCGCAGGCAGGCGCGGAACTGATGGTGGAGGTACTGGACGACCTCCCCGCACACCCCCCTGTCCCGCAACCGGATGATGGCGTCACCTATGCGGCGAAGATCGACAAGAGCGAAGCCCGCATCGACTTCACTCGTGATGCACATCAGGTCGAACGGCAAATACGCGCATTCAATCCGGCGCCAGGCGCGTTCATGGAATATCGCGGCGAACGTTTCCGCATCCTCGCGGCCCATATCGAGGATCATAACGGCCAGCCCGGTGAGCTGCTCGACAATAGTCTGCTCATCGGCTGCGGTCACGGCGCGATCCGTCCCGCCCTCATCCAGCGCGCAGGCAAGGGCGCCATGTCTCCGGGCGAACTGCTCCGTGGATATGACATGCCCGCTGGGTCGCGCGTCGATGGCTAACGTCATCTCGCCTCCACCCCGTCATCCCAGCGGAAGCTGGGATCTCCGGCCATGTGGCACTCCCTCTCGCGAGATCCCAGCTTCCGCTGGGATGACGCATGAGAGGATTGAGATCGCGCCACCCTGCCCATGACCCGCTTCGCTTTCACCGTGGAATTTGACGGCCGCCCCTTCATGGGTTGGCAACGGCAATCGCATGGCCCCAGCGTCCAGCAGGCGTTGGAGGATGCCATCCAAGCCATCACCGGCGAGCGCGCAGTCATCCACGCCGCCGGGCGCACTGATGCAGGCGTCCATGCTCTTGCCATGCGCGCCCATGCCGACATCGACAAGCCGATCGCCCCCTTCCGCCTGATGGAAGCGATGAACGCACGCCTGCGGCCGAATCCGGTCGCGATCCTCGCCTGCGAAGTGGTGCCCGATGATTGGCACGCCCGCTTTTCCTGCGTCGGCCGCGCCTATGTCTATCGCATAGCCAACCGCCGCGCGCCGCTGACCTTCGAGGATGGCCTGTGCTGGCGCGTCATCCAGCCGCTCGACGCGGACGCCATGCAGGAAGCCGCCCAGCTCCTCGTCGGCCGCCACGACTTCACCACCTTCCGCTCCGCTCATTGCCAGGCCGAAAGCCCGCTCAAATCGCTCGATCGCCTCGACGTGGCACGGACAGGCGACCGGATCGCCGTCCATGCCGAAGCGCGCTCCTTCCTCCACCATCAGGTCCGCTCGATGGTCGGCTGTCTCGCGCTGGTCGGCATGGGCCGTTGGTCGGTCGACGACATGCGCGCCGCCCGCGATGCGAAGGACCGCGCGGCTCTAGGCCTCAACGCGCCCCCCGATGGCCTGTATTTCGTGAGAGCGGCCTACTAAAATCTCGTCATCCCAGCGAAAGCTGGGATCTCCAGCCCCCTAAAGCTTCGTCCGAAATGGCGTGAAATCCGTCCCCTCATCATAGACGTCCAGCCCCTCGGCGCGCTTCAGGCTGTTCACCACAACATAGGTCAAAGGCGTCAGCACCGCTTCCCATGTCACCTTCATCAGCCAGTTGGTGACCATCACGGTCAGCACCTGCGCATTGCTCCATTCCCCGAAAAAGGCCAGCGGATAGAAGAGCAAACTATCCACCCCCTGCCCGACGATCGTCGATCCGATCGTCCGCATCCACAAATGCCTGCCCTGTGTCAGCAGCTTCATCTTGGCCAGCACGAAGCTGTTGGCCAACTCCCCTGCCCAGAATGCCGCAAGCGACGCAAAGACGATGCGCCAGGTATTGCCGAACACCGCCTCATAAGCTGCCTGGTCCGGCCAGCCTTCCGCAGGCGGCAGCTTCACCACCACCCAGCTCATCAGCGCCATGAACAGCATCGCGCCAAAGCCCGCCCACACGCATCGGCGGGCACGGGCATAGCCATAGACTTCCGTAAGCACGTCGCCCAGCACATAGCCGAGCGGAAAGAAAAGGATGCCAGCACCGAATGTAAAGCCGCCCACGGTGGACAGCTTGGCCGCTCCGATCAGGTTCGACAGCAACAATATGGCGACGAACGCCGCGATGAAGAAATCGAAATAGCGCATCGGCCGCTCGCGAAGCGCCTGCGCATCGATTTTCTGAACCCCCAAATCGGTCATGGGGCCCCTGCATATCGGCCTGCCGCGCAATTGCAATGGCAGGCATGATTGCGCGCAGGCACAAGCCCGGCTATCGAAGCGCCAATGCGGCCCCGTAGCTCAGCTGGATAGAGCATTCGCCTTCTAAGCGAATGGTCACAGGTTCGAATCCTGTCGGGGTCGCCATACTCCCTACAAGCGCCAGCCCAGCAGCAGCATCAGCAACCCGGCGATCAGGATCGCGGCGGCCAGGAAGCCCCAGCCGAAATCAAGGTCGTTCCTATTCGCCATCGAGCGGACTGTCGTCCGGCCGCGCCCGCATCAGCAGGTCGTCGGTCACCGTCATGGTGAAGATCGGGTCGGCGTCCGCTGGCACTTCAGCGATCGCATCGACAAAGGCGGCGCGGGTTTCCGGCTCGTCATAGACCATCTTCCGGTCGAACGCCGCGCGCCAGGTCTCTTCGTCCGGCCATTCCGCATAGCCGACGAAGCGCCCATCCGCGTCGCGATGGAGCCGCGATCCGTAGCTGCCATATTTCTCCCGGATCAGGTCAGTTCCCCGCCGCCATGCCGCGCGGAACTGATCTTCCTTTCCGGGATGCACCCGCCACCAGTAAACCGCGACGAACATCGCACCTCTCCTTCAGGGAGAGAATGACGCAGCGGGTCAGAGGTTGCGCCCCCTTGGCGCGCCTCCCCTCCGTTCGGGCTGAGCTTGTCGAAGCCTCTTACTTTTCCAACAAGGAAGAGCCCTTCGACAGGCTCAGGGCGAACGGGTTTTTTGCCTAGCTTCCAGAGATTGATACCAGGATCAGAGAACCGACTGCCCGGTCTTCTCCCAGTCCGCCAGGAACCCCGCGATGCCCTTGTCGGTCAGCACATGGTTGAACAGCGCCTTGATGACCGAAGGCGGCGCCGTCATTACGTCCGCGCCGATCTTCGCGCTTTCCAGCACATGGATCGGGTGGCGCACGCTTGCCACCAAAATTTCCGTGTCGAACGCATAATTGTCGTAGATGAGGCGAATGTCCTCGATCAGCTTCATGCCGTCGAAGCCATTGTCATCATGCCGCCCGACAAAGGGGGAAATGAAGGTCGCGCCCGCCTTCGCCGCCAGCAGCGCCTGGTTGGCGGAGAAACACAGCGTCACGTTCACTTGTACGCCCTCGCTGGTCAGCGCCTTGCAGGTCTTGAGGCCGTCGATCGTCAGCGGCACCTTGATGCAGACATTGTCCGCGATCTTCCGCAGCACGGCGGCTTCCTTCATCATCGTCTCATGGTCGAGAGCGACGACTTCGGCGGAGACGGGGCCGTCGACGATGGCGCAGATTTCCTCGACCACTTCCACGAACTTGCGGCCCGACTTGTGGATCAGCGACGGGTTGGTGGTGACACCGTCCAGCAGGCCAGTGGCGGCCAGGTCGCGGATTTCGTTGGTGTCGGCGGTATCGACGAAGAACTTCATGGGGTCTGCTCCGGGCGGGATGTGCGAATCGGCTCCCCTTTAGCGGCTGATCCCGCCTTTAGCCATTATTGCCAGCGGCAGGCTTTACGGAAACAGCTCCGTAACATTATGACGGCGGCACCTTTCCAAAGGACCGATCAATGCACCGCCATATGCGCCCGCACCACATCAAGGGCGCGCTTCTCCCGTTGGCTGCGGCCTGCGCCACGCCCACCGCTGCTGCCACCGAAGAGTCGCAAGCCTGGATCACCGAATCCCTGGTCGTTACAGCCACCCCAGCCGACACGATCACGCTCGACCTCAGTCAGCGTTTCCGCCGCGAAAGCTCCAATGGAGAGCAGCAGACGGCCCGCATCCTCATCGACCATCGCATAGCCAGGGGCGTCCAGATCGGCGGCGGCATCGCCTTCTTCCACTCCGAACCGGAACAGGAGCTGCGCCTGTTCCAGCAGGCCACCTTCACGCGCGGCATCTTCCTCGCCCGCACCCGGATGGAGCAACGCTTCTTCGACACGGCCGACCGGCCAAGCTGGCGGCTCCGTCAGAGGGTTCAGGCGTCCATTCCCCTCGGCTCATCAAAGGCCCCTACGCTCATCGCCGCGACGGAGTTCTTCTTCCACTTGAACCGCGCGAAGCCCAGCGACAAGACCGGCCTTGCCGTCATGCGCCAGCAGGTCGGCCTGCGCCAGCCACTCGGCAGATCGCTGGACGCGCAGCTGCTCTACATGCGGCAACAGACCTTCCGCGACAACGCACCCGACGCCGTCGCCCATATCCCCTGGCTCACCCTCAGCTGGAAAATCTGAACGCGCCGCCTTGCCTCCCGCCCTTGAGGCGATAGGGAGAGGCGGATGAGTTCGCGCGCCCGTGTCATCCTGCTGAACGCTGCCCTTGGGCCGCTCGACTATCGCGTGCCGCACGGCATGACCGTGCAGCCCGGCAGCATCATCGTCGCCCCGCTCGGCCCCCGTCAGCTTATCGGCGTGGTGTGGGAAGAGGATAGCTTCCCCGATGTCGAAAGCGTCGGCGACAACCGCCTGCGCAACATCGTGGGACCAGTCGACGCGCCTCCGATCCCCGAAACCCTCCGCCGCCTGATCGAGTGGACGGCGGACTATTATCTCGCGCCCATCGCATCGGTGCTGCGCATGACGCTGGCGTCCATGTCGGCGCTGGAGGGCGCACGCACCGTCATCGAATATCGCGCCACCGGCGACCTGCCCGATCGCATGACCGAACAGCGCGCCCAGGCGATGGAGCGCATCGGCGAGCGGCAGGGCCTGATCCGCGAACTGGCGCTGATCGGCGGAGTCAGCGATGCCGTCATCCGTGGCCTCGTGAAGGCAGGCGCGTTCGAAGCGGTGGAAGTCAGCATCGATACCCCCTTCCCCCGCCCCGACCCGGATCATGCGCCGCCGCAGCTATCCGACGGTCAGGCCAGCGCCGCAACCGAGTTCGTGAATGCCGTCCGACAACGCGACTTCGCCCCCTTCCTGCTCGACGGCGTCACCGGCTCGGGCAAGACGGAAGTCTATTTCGAAGCCATCGCCGCCGCCATTCGCGAAGGCCGCCAGGTCCTCGTCCTCCTGCCCGAGATCGCGCTGACCGAGCCTTTCCTCGAACGGTTCGAAAAGCGCTTCGGCACGGTGCCCATCAGCTGGCACAGCGGCCTGCGCCAATCCGAACGCCGCCGCGCATGGCGCGCCATCGCTTCGGGTGAGGCAGCAGTCGTCGTCGGTGCCCGCTCCGCCCTGTTTCTGCCCTATCCCAATCTCGGCCTCATCGTCGTCGATGAAGCGCATGAGGCCAGTTTCAAGCAGGAGGACGGCGTCCATTACCACGCCCGGGACGTCGCCGTGATGCGCGGGCTCATGGAAAAATTCCCCGTCATCCTCGCGTCAGCCACGCCCGCCATCGAAACGCGGCATCAGGTCGAACTTGGCCGCTATCGCGAGATCAAGCTGCCCGCCCGCTTCGGCGGCGCGGAAATGCCTGGCATAGAGGGAATCAACCTCCTCACCGACCCGCCGGAACGCGGCCGCTGGATCGCCCCGCCCCTTATCAAGGCGATCGACGAGACGATGGAGAAGGGCGAACAGAGCCTCCTCTTCCTCAATCGCCGGGGCTATGCGCCGCTGACGCTGTGCCGCCATTGCGGCTATCGTTTCCAATGCCCCAATTGCACCGCCTGGATGGTCGAACATCGCCTGACCAAGCGCCTCGCCTGCCATCATTGCGGTCACGTCATCCCCTCGCCCCGCTTCTGCCCGGAATGCAAGGAAGAGGACAGCCTGGTCGCCTGCGGCCCCGGCGTCGAACGCATCGCGGACGAGGTGAAGGCGCTCTGGCCACAGGCGCGCACCGCCATTGTGACCTCGGACACGCTCTGGTCGCCAGCCAAGGCCGCCGAGTTCGTGAAGTCTGTGGAGGCAGGCGCGGTCGACATCATCATCGGCACGCAACTGGTGACGAAGGGCTATCACTTCCCCAACCTCACGCTGGTGGGCGTTATCGATGCCGACCTTGGCCTTGAAGGCGGCGACCTGCGCGCATCCGAGCGCACTTTTCAACAGATCGTCCAGGTCGCTGGCCGCGCGGGCCGTGGGCAAAAGCCCGGCCGCGTCTTCATCCAGACCCGCATGCCCGAAGCCGAAGTCATCAAGGCGCTGATCGCGGGCGATTCGGAACGCTTCTACGAAGTGGAGACGGAGAACCGCCGCCGCGCCAACGCCCCGCCCTTCGGCCGCTTCGCCGCCATCATCATCTCCAGCGAGGATGCCGATGAAGCCGCCCAGGTTGCCCGCCTGATCGGCAAGTCCGCCCCGCCGATCGACGGCATGCGCGTCTACGGCCCCGCGCCCGCGCCCCTCTCCGTCCTGCGAGGCCGCCATCGCCACCGCCTGCTGATCCACGCCAGCCGCCAGATCGATGTGCAGTCGGCAATCCGGGAGTGGCTGGACAACATCACCTGGAAGTCAGGGACGCGCGTCGCCGTGGATGTCGACCCCTACAGCTTCATGTGATGGCCTAAGCGCTTATGGAAAGTCCCTGCGTCAACATCTGCAAGCTGGACAAAGCAGGCCGCACCTGCACCGGCTGCGGCCGCACAACCGAAGAAATCGCGCGCTGGCGCGGCATGAGCAAGGCGCAGCGGCAAGCGATCATGGAGCGGCTGAAGCGATCGCGTGACGAACGCAATGGGCGATGACTTTTCACGACCAGTTTTTGCCGTTTGCGCTGGATCGGTGCATCCGCAACAATGAACATTGTTTATGATCAGAATGAAGTATGGCCTGTCGCCACCATGGGGCAATTAGGGGTGGTTTGTGGACGACGTGAAAATCGAGGAAATCGACCGTATAGCAGCGCGTAATTTCATACGCGAAGATACGGCCCGCCGTTATGGGATTGCGCGAAAGCTTTCCGATTTCGAGAAGCGGGTGGTCAATGAGGCTGAAGCCCTTGGCGAATATGCCCGAGATTGTGACACTCGCACATTTTGCATCCTCGTTGGCTCTTTTTTGGAGGACACGTTCAAGGCTAATTTCGTTGAGCAGTGGAACATTGAGAAAAAGCAAGTAGCCGACTTCTTTGGCTCGAATGGCCCGCTTAGCACATTCTCACAGCGCCTAATAATTGCGGCGGGTCTTGATTGGTTGCCTCCTGTTTTGCAGAATGAAGCCAAGCTTCTGAAAAACATACGTAATGAATTGGCGCACAATCACCGGGTACACACCCTCACTCAAGAACCGCTCCTAAGCTGGGCCAACAGCCTGAGGGAGATTGAGAAGACATGGCTGACCTCGCCGGATGGTCGATATGCTGCTGCCTATAATTCGGCGGACACTGAGAGGCGATTGCGGGTGCGCGTGTTTTCACAATCACTGATGATCCTGTCTGCCGCGATGAAAAATCCGAGGCTCATCGCGAACTCTCTGCCTCCTGGCTATCGGGAAGAAGGCTGGGAAGGTTTGATGGACATCGAGAAGGCATTGATAGATGTGATGATCCGGCAGGCATACTTTTGCATTTGGTATTCCGCCGAGTGTATCGAACAGCGATACTGCCTGATCGTTAGCTATTCTCATAGCACCGCTCCGAAGCGGCATGTCCGCTAACCACCCAAAAGCGCCCCTCAATCGACTCCTCTTTCCCGCTCCAGCAGCACCTTCTTCCGCTCCACGCCATAGGCATAGCCACCCAAGCTCCCATCGCCGCGCAACACGCGATGGCAGGGGATCAACACCGCCAGCCCATTATCCCCGCAAGCAGTCCCAGCCGCACGTACTGCACCCGGCCTCCCGATGGCAGCGGCAATCTCCCCATAACTGCGCGTCTCACCCGCCGGTATCGCCCGCAGCGCGCTCCACACCGCCTGCTGAAAGGCGGTGCCGCGCACGTCCATGGGCACATCGACCGGCCGCCCCGGCTCCTCAATCAATTGCACCACCTGCCCCGCCAGCGCGCTCAACGTTCCCTCGCCCGGCAGAATCTCCGCCTTGGGAAAGCGTCGCCGCAAATCGTCCTCGCCCTCATCGAAACTGACCCGACAAAGCCCTTTGGCCGTGGCCGCGACCAACACAGGCCCCAAACTGGATCCCATCACCACATAACGGATCGTGACGCCCCGCCCGCCATCCTTCCAGGCGCTTGGGCTCATACCCAGATGCCGCTCCGCATCGGCATAGGCGCGGCTGGGCGCATTATATCCCGCCTCATAAATCGCACTGGTGACGCTGCCCTCTTCCTCCAGAGCCGCCTTCAGCCGTTCCGCACGCAGAGATCGAGCGTAGGCGGCCGGTGTCAGCCCCGTCTCCCGCTTGAACAGCCGGTGGAAATGATGCGGCGCATAGCCCGCATGCGCGGCGACCTGTTCCAGCGAGGGCGCTATCTCTGAAGCCGCGATGAAGGCTTTCGCCGCCTCCACGGCGACCCTGTCCCGCCCGACCTCATCCGGCAGACAGCGCAGGCATGCCCGAAATCCAGCCTGCCGCGCCGCAGCCGGATCGGCAAGAAAGATCATATTCTCTCGCCTTGGATGCCGCGCCGCGCAACTTGGCTTGCAGTAGATGCCGGTCGTCAGCACCGCGCCCACGAAGCGCCCATCCATGGCCCGGTCCCGCCGCAGGAACGCGTCCCAGCAGGCATCATCATTCAGCGCCAACGGCGTCGAGGCGGAAAGGTCGGTCATCTGGTTCATCCATATGGGATAGCAGGCGCGATCGGGCCAGCCTTCCCGCGCCTTGCGCTCAAAGCAATTCTGCCATTGCCTCCGCCGGGCTTTACCATATGAATGCGCCGCATCATGGTCGCATTTCTTCGCCGTCTCTGCCTCCTCCTGGCCCTTGCCTTGCCTGCCGCCGCGCGGGCGGAACAGCAGGATATCGCCGCCGCCGCGCGCGGCGTCGTCCGCATCGCCATCGTGGCGACCGATGGCAGCGATGCCTATTTCGTCGGCCATGGCAGCGGCTTTGCCGTCGCGCCGGACAAGGTGCTGACCAACGCCCATGTCGTTGAACTGACGCGCGAGGAAAAGAACCTCGTCATCGGCGTCATCCCTTCGGAAGGGCGCAAAAGCTATGGCGGCCGCGTCATCGCCTATTCGCCCGGCAACGACCTCGCGCTCATCCAGCTGGAGGAAGGCCGCCTGCCGGTGAGCACCTTCTACGGCGGCGCCGTCAGCGACGGGCAGCATGTGACGGCGATCGGCTATCCCGGCAATGTCGACCGCGCGCAGGGCCTTGGTCTCAAGCAGATGATCGAACCGCTCGGCACCGTAAAGACCAGCGGCAATGTGTCCTCCGGCCGCTCCAGCCAGAGCTTCGACACGATCCTCCATACCGCACCCCTTGCTGCCGGGAACAGCGGCGGGCCTTTGGTGGATGATTGCGGCCGGGTGCTCGGCGTCAACAGCTTCGGATCGATCTCGGACGGCAATGACGCGGAGTTCGGATTTGCCGTGTCCTGGCGCGAAGTGGCATCCTTCCTGCGTCAGGCGGGCGTGTCCTCGCTCCATACCGTCGTCCCCTGCCGCTCCATGGCGGAGGCGGACGCTGCCGAAGCCATGCTGACGCAGCGGGAGGCGCAGCGCAGCGAACAATCCGAGCGCGCCAAGGCCGATGCCCGCGAAGCTGAACTGGACAAGGCCCGCGACGCCGCCGAGCGCGACGTCATCTCCGGCCGTGAAAATGCGATGGCGGGCGCGGCTGTCCTGCTGGCGCTGGCAGTGCTTGGCCTTGGCGCAGGCGGGCTTTTCTACAGCCAGGGCCGCGAACGCCGCGCCACATGGTTCCTCGCGGGCGGAGGCGTGCTGCTGTTCGGCGCGCTCGCGCTGTTTTTCCTGAAGCCCAGCTTTTCCAGCATCGATGACCGGGTAAAGCTCGCCGCCAGCGACCAGGTCACGGGCAACAGCGCCTATGCGTGGGAAGGCGAAAATATCTGCGCGATCGATCTCGATCGCAGCCGCGTCACCATATCGCAGGCGAACGACATCCCCTTCAACTGGACCGCGTCCGGCTGCGCCAATGGCAACAGCCAATATGTGACCGCCGGCAATGATTGGGAACGCGCCACCATCCCCGAAAGCGGCAACTTCATCGCGCTGAGCCGCTTCGACCCCGCAACCGGCACATTGCGCGTCCAGCGCTGGCTGCCCGATGGCGACACGATGGACAAGGCACGCGCGCTGCTGAAGGATGGGCCGATCAAGGAGTGCGGCAACAATCCCGATCTCCTCGCCCGCATAGCCTCGCTGCGCAGCGACCTTGGCGCACTCCTGCCCGCCCAGCCCAACGAGCGCCTCGTCTACCGCTGCCGCAAGGGACGGCTCGCCCCGGCCGACCCGGCGAACTGAAGCGATCCGCGCGGTAAAGCGCGCCGCTTATTCGCTTCGATTCCATCCTTGTGACGGAATCGCGTTCCATGGCTTGCATAGTCATAATCCCGCTGCTAACCGGCCCGGCAACAGGGGATCGGGACGGATAGACCGCGCCCCTCTTTTTTGCATGACCGGCAAATCAATTGGAGGACGGTAAGCGCGTGGAGACTACCGGCGGCATTCAGGCCAGCCTCAGCGGACGCTACGCGGTTGCGCTGTTCGATCTGGCTCGCGACGGCAACGCCCTCGACACCGTGGCGGCCAGCCTCGGCGCGATCAAGGCGGCGATTGCCGAATCGGCTGATTTCAAGAGCCTGATCAATAATCCCGTGCTCAGCCGCGACGCAGCGGGCAAAACGATCGCGGCGGTCGCATCCTCCATGGGGATCGACGCGCTGACGACCAAGTTCCTGGGCGTTCTGGCGGCTAACCGCCGCCTCTCGCAGCTGCCCGCGGTTATCCGCGCCTATGAAACGCTTCTTTCGAATCACAAGGGCGAAGTCCGCGCGGAAGTCACCAGCGCACATCCGCTCGATTCGAACCAAGTCACCGCCCTGCAGCAGAATCTGCGGGCGCGCGTCGGCCGCGAAGTCGCGCTCGATGCAAAGGTCGATCCCGCGATCCTGGGCGGGCTGGTCGTCAAGATCGGCAGCCAGATGATCGATTCCTCCATCCGCACCCGTTTGAATAGTCTCGCCCAGGCGATGAAAGGCTGAACATGGATATCAACGCCGCAGAAATTTCGAAGGTCATCAAGGACCAGATCGCCAATTTCGGCACCGAAGCGCAGGTGAGCGAAGTCGGTTCCGTGCTGACCGTGGGTGACGGCATTGCCCGCGTCCACGGCCTCGACAACGTCCAGGCGGGCGAAATGGTCGAGTTCGCCAATGGCGTGCAGGGCATGGCGCTCAACCTCGAAGCCGACAATGTCGGCGTCGTGATCTTCGGCTCCGACGCCGAGATCAAGGAGGGCGACACCGTCAAGCGTACCGGCACCATCGTGGACGTTCCCGTAGGCAAGGGCCTGCTCGGCCGCGTGGTCGACGGCCTCGGCAACCCGATCGATGGCAAGGGCCCGATCCAGTACACCGAGCGCAAGCGCGTTGAAGTCAAGGCTCCGGGCATCATCCCCCGCAAGTCGGTGCACGAGCCCGTGCAGACCGGCCTGAAGGCGATCGACGCCCTCGTCCCCGTTGGCCGTGGCCAGCGCGAGCTGATCATCGGTGACCGCCAGACCGGCAAGACCGCTGTCGCGATCGACACCTTCATCAACCAGAAGGGCGTCAACGCTTCCGGCGACGAAAGCAAGAAGCTCTACTGCATCTACGTCGCCGTCGGCCAGAAGCGCTCGACCGTCGCGCAGATCGTCAAGCAGCTCGAAGAAAATGGCGCGATGGAATATTCGATCGTCGTCGCCGCGACCGCTTCGGAGCCCGCTCCGCTTCAGTATCTGGCGCCCTACACCGGCGTCACCATGGGCGAATTCTTCCGCGACAACGGCATGCATGCCGTGATCGTCTATGACGACCTCTCCAAACAGGCCGTCGCCTATCGTCAGATGTCGCTGCTGCTGCGTCGTCCTCCGGGCCGCGAAGCTTATCCCGGCGACGTTTTCTATCTGCACAGCCGCCTGCTGGAACGCGCTGCCAAGATGAACGACGCCAATGGCGCCGGCTCGCTGACCGCGCTGCCGATCATCGAAACCCAGGCAGGCGACGTGTCGGCCTATATTCCGACCAACGTGATTTCGATCACCGACGGCCAGATCTTCCTCGAAACCAACCTCTTCTACCAGGGCATCCGTCCGGCCATTAACGTCGGCCTGTCGGTGTCGCGCGTCGGTTCCGCCGCGCAGACCAAGGCGATGAAGAAGGTTTCGGGCTCGATCAAGCTGGAGCTGGCGCAGTACCGCGAAATGGCGGCGTTCGCCCAGTTCGGTTCGGACCTCGACGCTTCGACCCAGAAGCTGCTGAACCGTGGCGCGCGCCTCACTGAACTGCTGAAGCAGGCTCAGTTCTCGCCGCTGCCCTTCGAAGAGCAGACCGCGTCGATCTTCGCCGGCACCAACGGCTATCTCGACAACGTCGCCGTCAAGGACGTGACCCGCTACGAAGAGCTGATGCTCGCCTATCTGCGTCACGACCATGCCGACGTTCTCGCCGCGATCCGCGACAGCAAGGATCTGGGCGACGACGCCAAGAGCAAGCTGAAGGCCGCGCTCGACAGCTTCGGCAAGACGTTTGCGTAAAGGATAATCCGTCATCCCAGCGAAGGCTGGGATCTCAGGCCTCGAAGGTTCAACCTGGAGGCACGAGATCCTGACCTTCGTCAGGATGACGAACAGAAGGTTCGTCATGGCCAGCCTCAAGGAACTGAAGATCCGCATCGGGTCGGTGAAATCGACCCAGAAGATCACCAAGGCGAAGCAGATGGTCGCCGCGGCCAAGCTGCGCAAGGCGCAGGCTGCCGCCGAAGCAGCGCGTCCCTATTCCAGCCGTCTAGAAGCCGTGGTCGCCAGCCTCGCCTCGAAGATCGCGGGCGGTTCGGGCGAAGGCGCGTCGCCGCTGCTCGCCGGCACCGGCAAGGATGACGTTCATCTGCTGGTCGTCGCCAACTCCGACCGTGGCCTTGCTGGCGCGTTCAACGCCAACATCGTCAAGGCTGCGCGCGCCAAGGCGGACGAACTGATCGCGCAGGGCAAGACCGTTCGTTTCTACCTGATCGGCCGCAAGGGTCGTCCGGTGATCAACCGCACCTTCCCCGGCATGATCGTCGCGCAGTTCGACACCACCGGTGTCAAGGAACCCGGCTTCAACCAGGCGTCCGAAATCGCGCATGAACTGACCGACATGTATCTGAACGGCAAGTTCGACGTCGCGCACCTCTTCTACTCGCAGTTCAAGTCGGCGCTCGCGCAGATTCCGACCGAACAGCAGATCATCCCGGTGAAGATCCCTGCCGATGCCGACCGCAACGCCATCGGCGCGACGGTGGAATATGAACCGAGCGAGGAAGCGATCCTCGACGACCTGTTGCCGCGCAACGTCACGGTACAGATCTTCAAGGCGCTGCTGGAAAACAACGCGTCCGAACAGGGCGCATCGATGACCGCCATGGACAATGCGACCCGCAACGCCGGCGACCTCATCAACAAGCTGACCATCCAGTATAACCGCAGCCGTCAGGCGGCGATCACCACCGAACTGGTCGAAATCATCTCGGGCGCGGAAGCCCTCTAAGATCACGCACGCAAGGAAGCAGTCATGGCAACCACCAACAATGTAGGCCGCATTTCGCAGGTCATCGGCGCCGTCGTCGACGTGACCTTCCCCGATGCGCTCCCCGCTATTCTCTCGGCGCTGGAAACCAGCAACAACGGCAACCGCCTTGTTCTGGAAGTCGCCCAGCATCTGGGTGAAAACACCGTCCGCACCATCGCGATGGACTCGACCGACGGTCTGACCCGCGGTCAGGAAGTCACCGACACCGGCGCGCAGATCAGCGTTCCCGTCGGCCCGGCGACGCTCGGCCGCATCCTGAACGTCGTCGGTGAGCCGATCGACGAGCGTGGCCCTGTCGCCACCACCGTCACCGCCCCGATCCACGCCAAGGCTCCTGAGTTCGTCGACCAGTCGACCGACGCGTCGATCCTCGTCACCGGCATCAAGGTCATCGACCTTCTCGCCCCTTACGCAAAGGGCGGCAAGATCGGCCTGTTCGGCGGCGCGGGCGTCGGCAAGACCGTGCTCATCCAGGAACTGATCAACAACATCGCGAAGGGCCATGGCGGCACCTCCGTGTTCGCGGGCGTCGGTGAGCGTACCCGCGAAGGTAACGACCTCTATCACGAATTCCTCGACGCAGGCGTTATCGCCAAGGACGCCGACGGCAACGCGATCAGCGAAGGTTCGAAGGTGGCGCTGGTTTATGGCCAGATGAACGAGCCCCCGGGCGCCCGCGCTCGCGTCGCTCTGTCGGGCCTCACCATCGCGGAATATTTCCGCGACCAGGAAGGCCAGGACGTGCTCTTCTTCGTCGACAACATCTTCCGCTTCACCCAGGCGGGCGCGGAAGTGTCGGCTCTGCTCGGCCGTATTCCTTCGGCCGTGGGTTACCAGCCGACCCTGTCGACCGACATGGGCGCGCTGCAGGAGCGCATCACCTCGACCAACAAGGGTTCGATCACCTCGGTTCAGGCCGTGTACGTCCCCGCAGACGACTTGACCGACCCGGCGCCTGCGACCTCGTTCGCGCACTTGGACGCCACCACCGTTCTCAACCGCGCCATTTCGGAACTCGGCATCTATCCGGCGGTCGATCCGCTGGACTCGACCAGCCGCGTTCTGGAACCCCGCGTCGTTGGCCAGGAGCACTATGAAACCGCCCGTGCGGTTCAGGCGATCCTGCAGAAGTACAAGTCGCTTCAGGACATCATCGCGATCCTGGGCATGGACGAGCTGTCGGAAGAAGATAAGCTGACCGTCGCCCGCGCGCGCAAGATCCAGAAGTTCCTGTCGCAGCCCTTCCACGTCGCCGAAGTCTTCACCGGCATCTCGGGCAAGTTCGTCCAGATCGAAGACACGGTGAAGTCGTTCAAGGCCGTGGTCGAAGGCGAATATGACCATCTGCCCGAGAACGCCTTCTACATGGTCGGCGGCATCGACGAAGCCATCGAAAAGGCAAAGAAGCTGGCCGCCGAAGCGGCGTAAGCTCCACAATGTCCCCCTCCCGCAAGCGGGAGGGGATTAAAGGGTGGGCCGCGAGCGGCGCGAGCTTCGACCTATCCCGAAAAGTTGCAACGATTGCTTCGCAATCGACCCACCCCAACCCCTCCCTTGAAAGGGAGGGGCTAAGGAAGCGAAAATGGCACTGCATTTCGAACTCGTGACCCCGGAAAAGCTCGTCCGCTCGGAAGAGGTCTATCAGGTCGTCGTCCCCGGCACCGATGGCGACTTCGGCGTGTTGGAGGGCCACGCGCCCTTCATGTCCACCGTCCGCGACGGCGCGATCCAGATTTTCGCCTCGGCCGGTTCGGCTCCCGAAGTCATCCCCGTCCAGGGCGGCTTTGCTGAGGTCAATGAAAAGGGCCTGACCGTCCTTGCGGAGCATGCTGGCTAAGCCAAAGCGCACCTCCTGATCCGTTTGCCCAAGAAGGCCGCGTTCGCCAAGGAACGCGGCCTTCTTGCATTGCGGCACGGAGCGCGCTCGCCTCGGCCATTAGCCATTTGTCAAAGTTTCCGGCCTATTCACCATCTCCAGCCATATTTGATCGGTCTCTTTGTGGTTGGCTCGATCGATCGGAACATGCCGGCGGAGAATTATGAGCGCGTTTGGACGGAAAAATGGACCTGCGGGTATCAAGCCGGGTTTCGGCGTCGCCCGGCCCATGCAGGGCGGCGCACCGCGTGATGAAGCGCGCGGCGGCGACCAGTTCCCTCCGCTCGACATGGCTCCCTTGCCAGCCAGCGAAAGCCCGGTCGATCCGCTGTCCGCTCCCACGACCCAGATGCAGCGCAACGCCGACGCCTTGCAACGCCTGTCGGACCGCGCCAACGCCGAACATGTAGCCGATGCGGGGCCGCAAGGCTTCGAGGCCTCCGTCCACAAGATCAAGGAACAGGTCCTCCCCCGCCTGCTGGAACGCGTCGATCCGGAAGCCGCCGCCACCCTCAGCAAGGATGAACTGGCCGAGGAATTCCGCCCCATCATCATGGAGGTGCTGGCCGAGCTCAAGCTCACCCTCAACCGCCGCGAACAATTCGCGCTGGAAAAGGTTCTGGTCGACGAACTGCTCGGCCTCGGCCCGCTAGAGGAACTGCTCGCCGATCCCGACGTCAGCGACATCATGGTCAACGGCCCGGAGCAGACCTACATCGAAAAGAAGGGCAAGCTCCAGATCGCGCCGATCAAGTTCCGCGATGAGGAGCATCTGTTCCAGATCGCGCAGCGCATCGTGAACAAGGTCGGCCGCCGCGTTGATCAGACCACGCCGCTCGCCGATGCCCGCCTGCCCGACGGCAGCCGCGTCAACGTGATCGTGCCGCCGCTCTCGCTGCGCGGCACCGCCATCTCGATCCGTAAATTTTCCGCCAAGCCGATCACCATCGACATGCTCGCCCAGTGGGGCGCGATGAGCCCGAAGATGGCCACCGCGCTCAAGATCGCGGGCGCGTCGCGCATGAATATCGTGATCTCGGGGGGCACCGGCTCGGGCAAGACCACCATGCTCAACGCCCTGTCGAAGATGATCGACCCGGGCGAGCGCGTCCTCACCATCGAGGACGCGGCCGAACTCCGCCTGCAACAGCCGCATTGGCTACCCCTCGAAACCCGCCCGCCGAACCTGGAGGGCCAGGGCGCCATCACCATCGGCGATCTCGTCAAGAACGCCCTGCGTATGCGCCCCGACCGCATCATCCTGGGCGAAATTCGTGGCGCGGAATGCTTCGACCTGCTCGCCGCGATGAACACCGGCCATGACGGCTCCATGTGCACGCTCCACTCCAACTCGCCCCGCGAGTGCCTAGGCCGTATGGAGAATATGATCCTGATGGGCGACATCAAAATCCCCAAGGAAGCCATCTCGAAACAGATCGCCGACTCCGTCGACCTCATCGTGCAGGTGAAGCGCCTGCGCGACGGTTCGCGCCGCGTCACCAACATCACCGAAGTCATCGGCATGGAAGGCGACGTCATCGTCACCCAGGAACTGTTCAAGTTCGAATATCATGACGAGGACGACAGCGGTAAGATCGTCGGCGAATATCGGTCGATGGGCCTGCGCCCTTACACGCTGGACAAGGCCCGGCAGTTCGGTTTCGACCAGCCCTTCCTGGAAGCCTGCCTCTGATCGTGCACGCGCGATAGCGGCAACCCAGCCGCTATCCACCGCATAAATCGTAATTTATCCGCCCGGTGGTTGCGTGACCGTGTCCGCCGGTTAAAGCGAACCGCGTGCAACCGCCCGCCCCTATCAGCCCGCCCGAGGAGCTTCCTCCACCGCCGCCGGTCCGCGAAGAGCATCCGCTCAAGGGCATAGGCCTGCGCTTGCTGGCCATGATGTTCATGGCCGTCATGTTCGCGCTGGGCAAAGTCGTCGGCACGCGCGGCGTCAGCCTGATCGAACTCATCTTCTACCGCCAGGCGCTGGCTCTGCCGCTGATCGTCGCCTGGGTCGCAATGACGGACGGTCTCGTCTCGGTCCGCACGAACCGCCTCGGCGCGCATGTCAGCCGCACCGTGCTCGGCCTCACGGGTATGGTCCTCAACTTCGGCTCCTACCTGCTGCTGCCCCTGACCGAGGCGACGGCGATCGGTTTCACCATGCCGATCTTCGCCACCCTGCTCTCTGCGCTCCTGCTGCGGGAGGCAACGGGCCCGCACCGCTGGGCCGCCATCCTGCTGGGCTTCATCGGGATCATCATCATGGTCCGCCCGGACGGCATGCACTTCCCGCCGCTGGGCCTCGCCGTCGCGCTTTCCGCCGCCGTCATCACCGCCTGCATCGGCCTGTTGCTCCGCGACCTTGGCCGGACGGAAAGGACGGGCGCCATCGTCTTCTGGTTCACGATCCTCTCGATCCCGCCCCTCGGCATCCTGATGCTTTTCGTCGGGAAAGCACATGATCCCATCACTTGGGCCATGCTGATGGGCGTCGGCATCACCGGGGGCGTGGCGCAACTGTGCATGACCGGGGCGCTGCGCCATGCGCCCGTATCGGTCGTGCTGCCGATGGATTACAGCACGATCATCTGGTCGACCATGCTCGGCCTGCTGATCTGGGGCGAATGGCCGATGTATACGACCTGGATCGGCGCAGCGCTCATCATCCTGAGCGGCCTCTACATCGCGTGGCGGGAACATATACGCTCCCGCCGACCCGCCTCAGCCTAGCAGTTCCGCGTCCAGGCTAATCTCAGCCTTCAGCAGCTTCGACACGGGACAATTTTCCTTCGCCTTCGCCGCCAGTTCCTGAAACTGGGCGTCATCGGCGCCCGGGATCGTGGCCTTCAGCGTCAGCTTGCTGGCCGTGATCGCAAAGCCACCCTCCTGCTGCTCCAGCGTGACGACGGCATTGGTTTCCATCTTCTCCGCCGTCAGCCCGGCTTCGCCAAGGATCATCGACAGCGCCATGGTGAAGCAGGACGCATGCGCCGCCGCGATCAACTCTTCCGGGTTGGAACCCGGCACGCCCTCGAACCGCATTGCAAAGCCATAGGGGTGCGCATCCAAAGCGCCGCTCTGCGTCGACATCGCGCCCTTGCCGTCCTTCAGGCCGCCGCTCCATACCGCCGATCCGCTGCGATTGATCTTCATCTCATCCTCCTGTTTCGAAGAGTGGGAACCCCGCTGATCCTCCCCGGTTTCATGGGTCTAGCGCATTATGATGCAGGAGGGTGACGATGACTGATCCCGCAACCCAAAATTCCAGTGACCTGATCGCCTCCGACCGTGTGGAAGGAACCGCCGTCTACAACCGGCAAGGAGAAAGGCTCGGCCATATCTCCAACTTCATGGTGGAAAAGCGCAGCGGGCAGGTCCGCTATGCCCTGCTTTCCTTCGGCGGCTTCCTCGGCCTTGGCAACGATCATTACCCGATCCCCTGGTCGATGCTGAACTATGACACCGATAAGGGCGGCTATGTCGTGGATCTCAGCAAGGATATGCTGGAAAGCGCACCCCGTCACACGCCCGACACTCCGCCGGATTATGACGACACATATGGCCGCACCGTCTTCTCCTATTATGGCCTCATATATCCTTGGTAATGGGCTCCCGGCTCAAGCCCAAGCCGTTCGCCCGACCTGAACGCCAGATGAATCCGGTCGCCCAAATTTGGACACAATTGGTCGCTCAAGCATTGTCTACTTAAAGAATAGAATTATGTTCAACCTGTAATTGGACGAGGATCAGACAATGGACCGATTCGGACATCTGGGCGACACGCGCAATCCAGTCGTGCTGACCATTCCCGGTCTGAACAACAGCGGCCCCGGCCACTGGCAGACGCTTTGGGAAGAGGTCAGAGGAGATTGCCAGCGCGTCGACCTGGGCAGTTGGGCCAGTCCCAATCGCAATGCATGGGTCACGCGCCTGGACGCCGCGATCCGGGAAGCTGAGGGGCCGATCATCCTGGCCGCACACAGCCTTGGCTGCCTTGCGGTCGCTTGGTGGGGTGCCCTGCAGAGCCAGGCCTATGGCTGGCCAGTGACCGGCGCTTTGCTGGTCGCCCCTCCCGATTGCGACAGAATGGAAACGCCGGAGACGATCGGCGGCTTTGGCCCCACTCCCCGCGCTCAATTGCCCTTCCCTTCGCTGGTCGTCGCCAGCCGCAATGATCCTTATATATTCTTCGAACGGGCACACAGCATCGCAAAGAACTGGGGCAGCACCTTCGTCGATGCGGGCTTCAGCGGCCACATCAACGCTGACTCCGACCTTGGCAGTTGGGAATTTGGCCAATCCCTGTTGGAACAGCTGATCGACAATGCGCATGAACAGGCCTCTGTGATGCGCCAGATGCGGCCCGCCATCCCCATGGCTCATAAGGAAAGGAAGCTGGCAGCAATGCGGATGATCGGCTGAAAAAAGGACGGGCGCTACAAGTCAAACTTGGGCGCCCTATATATTTGCTTTTTTGTCTATTGAATTAGTTGAGATAAAAGCGGGGCCAAGAGGTGCTTATGAGTGACAGCCGAACAGTTGAATTTGCCCGCAATGGCCGCGCAGACGGCCAAAGGGCAGACATAGCCGTCAGCATCGACAAGGTTCGTGGCGTGCTGGAAGCATTACGCTTCGGATCGATCACCTTGACCGTGCATGACGCGCGCGTCGTCCAGATCGATGTGACGGAAAAAACTCGCCTTACCGCTTGACTAAGATCGGGGGGCAATAGGGTCGCAAGGCCAAGCCGCCGGACAGGCGGTTAATAACAGGCGGCAGGGGGTGGGCCGCTGACTGTCCAATACCATTCCCAGACCATCGGCGTTGACCGGCCCACCGGAAATGCCGCGATCAACATTCACCGGACCTCCGGAAGGGGAATTACTATGATTGCGCGTTCTCTGTTGCTCGCCGGCGTGGCGAGCGCATCCATCTTTGCGTCCAGCGTCCATGCTGAGGAAGCGCCTGCACCAGCCGCCGATCCGGCTGCACAGGTCGATCAGGCAGCCAATCCGCGCGGCGACGTGATCATCGTCACCGCCCGCCGCCGTGCTGAAACGGCGCAGGAAGTGCCGCTGGCGATCTCCGTCATTCGCGGCGACAGCATCGAAGCGACCGGCAACTTCAACGTCGTGAAGCTTCAGCAGCTTGCGCCGACATTGCAGGTCTACACCACCAATCCCCGCAACACCTCGGTCAATATCCGTGGCCTTGGCGTGCCGTTCGGCCTCACCAGCGACGGGTTCGAACAGGGCGTCGGCATCTATGTCGATGACGTCTACAATTCGCGCGTCGCTGCCGCCACCTTCGACTTCCTGGACGTGAACCAGGTCGAGGTGCTTCGCGGCCCCCAGGGCACGCTCTACGGCAAGAACACGACGGCGGGAGCGATCAACATCACGACCAACCAGCCGACCTTCGACTTCGAAGGCCGCGCGGAACTGAGCGTCGGCAACCTGAACTATCGCCAGGCAAAGGCCGCGATCTCCGGCCCGCTGTCCGACACCGTCGCCGCGCGCCTTGCCGTGGCGGCGACCAGCCGCCGGGGCACGCTTTACAACGTCACGTCGCAGCGCTGGATCAATGAACAGGACAATCTCGGCATTCGCGGCCAGTTGCTGTTCCGGCCCAATGACGATCTCGATATCACGCTGTCGGGTGACTACAGCAGGCAGGACCCGGAATGCTGCGGCACCACCTTCGTCCGCGTCGGCCGCACGCAGCGGCCGCTCAACCGTCAATATGACGCGCTTGCAGCGGCGCAGGGCTATGTCGTGCCAAGCCGCAATCCCTATGACCGGTTGACTGATCTCGACAGCAACCTGAACGCGGGCAACAAGATCGGCGGCGTGTCGGCGCGCATCAAGTGGGACATCGGCCCAGGCACGCTGACATCCGTCACCGCTTGGCGTTTCTGGGACTGGAAACCAGAAAATGATCGCGATTTCACTGGCCTGTCGATCGTCTCCCGCTCGCAAAATCCTTCGCAGCAGGACCAGTATAGCCAGGAATTCCGCTATAATTACGAAAGCCAGAAGATCGACTTCGTGGTCGGCCTGTTCGGCTTCAAGCAGCGGATCGACACCCAGGGCACCGAACAGCAGGGCGTCAACGCTGCCCAATGGAGCCTTGCGCCCTCGACCAATCCGCTGAACCCCGCCAACATCCCCGCGACACTCGCAGGCCTGACCGCCAGCAATACCCAGTATCTGAAGGCTGAGAGCGCCGCCCTGTTCGGTCAGCTCAGCTGGAAAGTCACCGATGCGCTGACGCTGCAGCCTGGCCTTCGCCTCAACTATGACAAGAAGTCCGGCTTCTATCAGCGTGTCGTGACCAACGCACAGGGCCAGGCGATCAGCTGCACGCCCACTCCTGCGCCCGGCACGATCGCGGGCACGTCGCAGCAATGCGGCGTCTACCAGCCGCAGGTCAGCGCGCCGTCCGACAGCGCGTGGAACTTCACCTATGACTTCAACGTCAACTATAAGGTTGCGCGCGACATTCTGGCCTATGCGACCTACGCCAAGAGCTTCAAGACGCTCGGCATCAACCAGAATGGTCTGCCGCTCAACATCGACAATACGGTCAATTACGATGCCGCGACCGTGAAGCCGGAAGCGGTCCATCATTTCGAAGTCGGCCTGAAGACTCAGCTTTGGGACCGCCGCGCGACCTTCAATATTTCGGCCTTCCGTACCACCATCAAGGACTTCCAGGCGACGGTGAACGGCGGCCAGTTCGGCACTGTACGCGGCTATCTTGCCAACGCTGAAAAGGTCCGGTCGCAGGGCATCGAAGCGGACTTCAAGGTGGTCGCAAGCGACCGCTTCACCGCTTATGCGAACGCGGCCTATACCGACGCCAAGTACAAGAAGTTCACCAACGCGCCCTGCCCGCCTGAACTGTCCGGAGGCCCCTCGCAGCCTTCCGGCGTCCCGGCCGACTATTCGCAGCCGGGTGTTCCGGGCGCTCCCAGCCCCCGCCAGTGCGACATCTCCGGCCAGGACCTGCCCGGCGTGTCCAAATGGGCTTTCTCCTACGGCGCGGAATATAACATCCCGGTCACGCTGCTGGCGAAGGAAGGCCAGGCCTATCTGGGCGTCGACGGCAACTACCGTTCGCACTGGAACTCGAACGCGTCGCCTTCACGCTACACGGACGTGAAGGGCTATGCCCTCACCAACTTCCGCGCCGGTTTCCGTGGCGAAGGGTTCGACATCTTCGGCTGGGTCCGCAACGCCTTCGACGTGAACTACATCGAAAATCTCCAGGTTGCGCCCGGCAACACCGGCCTGATCGCGGGCCAGGTCGGCGACCCGCGCACCTGGGGCGGAACACTCAAATTCTCGTTCTGATACCGTAACGAGTTTCACCCCCTGCGGGAGCGGCACAGGCCTGCCGCTCCCGTTCTTTTTTATTTCGCTATTTCCTTATTGAATTCCAATCCGGCCAAACCGGACCGCCGCCCGATTTGCGCCCCCGGCCCCGCTGGAGTAGAGCGGCCTCATGTCCACCACCTTCACGCTCGACACATCCACCAGCCGCGCCAATCCCACGCCCGCGCCGATGAAGCGCCTGACCGTTCCCGCGATCCAGCGCCGGAAAGTGGAGGGCAAGACGGACGAGCCGCTGGTCATGCTGACCGCCTACACCGCCCGGCAGGCGCAACTGCTCGATCCCCATTGCGACATGCTGCTGGTTGGCGACTCACTGGGCCAGGTGATTTATGGCCTGCCCTCCACCCTTCCCGTCACCCTCGACATGATGATCGCCCATGGCGCCGCTGTGGTGCGGGGCAGCTATCACAGCCTCGTCCTCGTCGACATGCCCTTCGGCAGCTACGAAGCCTCCCATGCCCAGGCCTTCGCCAGCGCCAGCCGCGTCATGGCCGAAACCGGCTGTGCCGCCGTCAAGCTGGAAGGCGGCCGGGCCATGGCCGACACCATCGCCTTCCTCACCCAGCGCGGCATCCCCGTCATGGCGCATGTCGGCCTCACGCCTCAGGCCGTCAACGCGCTCGGCGGCTATGGCGCGCGCGGCAAGAGCCAGGAAGAACATGCCAAGATCATGGACGACGCCCGCGCCGTCGCGAGCGCCGGAGCATTCGCTGTGGTTCTCGAAGGCGTCTTGGAGGACCTGGCTGTCGCCATCACCGACAGCCTAGACATACCCGTCATCGGCATCGGCGCATCGGCGCATTGCGATGGTCAGGTGCTGGTTGCCGAGGATATGCTCGGCATGTTCGAACGCGTGCCCCGCTTCGTGAAACGATACGAAAACATAGCCGAAACCATCAGCAATGCAGCCGAACGCTATGCCGCCGAAGTGCGCGATCGCAGCTTCCCCACGGCAGATCAGGTGTACCGGCCCAAAAAGTGATTTGCGCTAAGCGCCGCCGCCGCTATTGATCGCGCCTTCCGCCAGCTTTTTCTGACGCATATCTGGAGACCCAAGTGGCCCTGACGCCGCAAAACAGCGAAGCCTTCATGCGCGAGGTCGATGAGGCCGTTCGCCAGGACCAGCTGCTGACCTTCTGGCAGCGTTTCGGCCGCTGGATTCTCGCGGCTGTCGTGATCGGCCTCCTGGCCTTTGCGGGCTGGCTCTACTGGCAGCACCACAGCACTACCCAGTCCCAGGCCGTGTCGGAGGAAATGGACAAGGTGCTCGCGGCGGCCGCAGGTGGTGGAACGCCTGACGCCAAGCAGCTCGACGCGCTGACCAATGCCAGCCAGCCCGGCTTCCGCGCATCGGCCCTGCTGGTGAAAGCTGGCGTTGCCGCGCGCAAGGGCGACGACAAGGGCGCGATCGCAGCCTACAAGGCGATGGCAGCGGACAGCTCGCTTGATCAGCCCTATCGTGACCTGGCGCTCATCCGCCAGACCGTATTGGAATTCGAAGCGCTTCAGCCGCAACAAATTGTCGATCGGCTCAAGCCGCTGGCCGTGGAGGGCGCTCCCTGGTTCGGCAGCGCCGGTGAACTGGTCGCGATCGCCTATATGAAGATGGGCAAACGTGAACTCGCCGGACCCTTGTTCGCCGCGATGGCAAAGGATGCCACTGTGCCGCAGTCGATCCGTTCACGTGCGCGACAGATGGCAGGTTTATTGGGCATAGACGCGGTCGAAACGCCAGCCGCACCGGGACAGGGATGAAGATAAGCGCATGGGGATGCACAGCATGACGAAATTCGCAGTCACCCGCCGGGCCGTGACCGCTGCCGCGATGGTCGCGCTGTTGGCGGGCTGTGGCATCGTGGGGGGCAAGAAGGGCGGCCCCAAGACTCCCGTGGTCGGCAACCGCGTATCGATCCTGACCAATGAGCAAGGGGTGGAAGTCGATCCGACCCTGGCCGATGTGCCCGTCACGCTCCCGGACGCCTATGCCAATGATCAATGGTCCCAGCCGGGCGGCGGCCCTTCCAAGGCGATGGGCCATCTTGCTCTGAGCGCCTCCCCGGCTACCGCCTGGACCAGCTCGATAGAAGGAAGCACGCCGCGCGCGCGCCTCGCCTCCTCGCCCGTCATCGCCAACGGCAAGCTCTACGTCATCGACGCGGGTGCGCGTGTCATAGCGTTCGATGCCACAAGTGGCGCCAAACTCTGGCAGACCGCCCTTCCCGCCGAAGGCAGCGGCCGGGCCTTGTTCGGTGGCGGCGTCAGCATCGTCGATGACAAGATTTACGCAAGCACGGGCGTCGGCGACGTGGCCGCACTTAGTGCGGCGAACGGCTCCATCTTGTGGAAGAAGCGCCCCGGTGGCCCGCTGCGGGGGGCGCCCACGCTCGCCAATGGCCATGTCTATGTCATGGGCCAGGACAACCAGATCTTCGCACTGAACCAGAGCGATGGTGAAGTGCAGTGGACCGACAGCGGCACATTGCAGGTCACGGGCGTGTTCGGTGTGGCGGCGCCCGCCGCCGCGCAGGGGACGGTGATCGCAGGCTATAGCTCGGGCGAACTCACTGCCTATCGCTATGAAAATGGCCGCACCCTCTGGGGCGACGCCCTGTCGCGCACCAGCATTTCGACCGCGGTTGCGTCGCTCACCGACATCGACGCCAATCCTGTTGTCGACCGCGGCCGCGTCTTCGCCATCGGACAGGGCGGCCGCATGGCCTCCTACGAACTGGTGAGCGGCCAGCGCCTGTGGGAAATCAACATTGCCGGCATCTCGACCCCCTGGGTGGCAGGCGAATGGGTGTTCGTCGTGACCAGCGACGCCAAGCTGCTCTGCGTCGCCCGCGCGACCGGCAAAATCCGCTGGATCAGCCAGCTTCGCCGGTGGGAAAAGGAAAAGAAGAAGGCGAACGCCATCCGCTGGACCGGGCCGGTACTTGCTGGAGGACGCCTGATCCTTGTATCCACGCATGGCGATCTCAACTATGTCGATCCGGCGACCGGAGCGATCCAGTCTGAGGTGGACATGGACAGGTCCATGTCGCTTTCCCCCGTTGTCGCCAACAACATGCTCTATATTCTTGCTGACGACGGCAAGCTGACGGCGCTGCGCTAAGGCGGCGCCATAGAAAGGAAACGGGCCCTCATCATGCTGCCCACAGTTGCCATTGTCGGGCGGCCCAATGTGGGCAAGTCCACCCTTTTCAACCGGCTCGTCGGCAAGAAGCTGGCGCTGGTCGATGACCAGCCCGGCGTCACGCGCGACCGGCGTGAAGGGCAGGCAAATCTGCTCGGTGTCGATTTCACCATCATCGACACGGCAGGCTATGAGGATGAAGATCCCCAGACCTTGCCCGGCCGCATGCGCATGCAAACGCAGGCTGCCGTTGAAAGCGCCGACGTCGCGCTGTTCCTCATGGACGCCCGCGCAGGCGTGACCCCGCTCGATGAGGAAATCGCCCGCTGGCTGCGCGAAGGTGACGCGCCTGTCGTGCTGGTCGCCAACAAGGCGGAAGGCAGAACGGGAGCCGACGGCGTCATGGAAGCCTTCAGCCTGGGCCTTGGCGAGCCTGTCCCGCTGTCGGCCGAACATGGCCAGGGCATGGCCGACCTCTTCCAGGCGCTCCTCCCCTATATCGACCGCGAGGAAGAGGAAGAAGACGAGGAGGCCGAACCGAGCGAGGCAGACCTTGAGGCCGCCCCGCTCAAGCTCGCCATCGTGGGCCGCCCCAACGCGGGAAAATCGACCCTCATCAACCGCTTGCTGGGTGAAAATCGTCTGCTGACCGGCCCTGAAGCAGGCATCACCCGAGACAGCATCGCGGTCGACTGGGCCTGGACCGATCCTCGCGATGAGGATGCCGACCCGCGCCCTGTCCGCCTGATTGACACCGCAGGTATGCGCAAGCGCGCCAAGGTGCAGGACAAGCTTGAAAAGCTCGCTGTTTCGGACGGTCTGAACGCTGTGAACTTCGCCGAAGTCGTCGTGCTTCTGCTCGATTCCACGCGTGGTCTTGAGGCGCAGGACCTGCGCATCGCCGACAAGGTGCTGGAAGAAGGCCGCGCCCTCGTCGTCGCGCTCAATAAGTGGGACACGGTGGAAAATGGCTCGGCCCTCTATCAGGGCATCAAGCAGGCGCTTTCTGACGGACTCGCGCAAATTCGCGGCGTTCCTATCATGACAGTCTCCGGCGCGACCGGAAAAGGCCTGGATGATCTCATCCGCGTCGCCTTCGAAACGCGCACCGCCTGGTCGCAACGTGTGTCCACCGGCATTCTCAACCGCTGGTTCGAACGCGCGCTGGAAGCCAATCCTCCTCCGGCCCCTGGCGGCAAGCGGATCAAGCTGCGCTACATCACGCAGAACAAGACTCGCCCTCCTACGTTCGTGCTGTTCGGCACGCGTCTGGACGAACTGCCGGAAAGCTACCGGCGCTATCTCGTCAACGGCATCCGGAAGGAGCTGGGCTTCGGCGCCGTTCCGGTGCGCCTGACGTTGCGTAGCGCGCGCAATCCTTATGCCAACAAATGATCCGGTGCATGTGAATGCCAGGGGAATGAAATGCCCCTGGCCTGCCCTGCGTGCCGCCCGGGCCATGCGGTCAGCCGATTTGGTGACGGTAGAAGCGGACGATCCCAACGCCGCCCGCGAACTGGAGGCGTTGACCCGGCAGCATGGCTGGGGCTTTGCCGAAACCGCTCCGGACCGGTTCCAATTGTCGCGCAATTCCTGAAGCTTGCCCGGTTCTGACGCTACGGCTTAACCTGCTGTTTACGCACCCCTTCTATCGTGAAGGTGAAACAGGGAGTGACACCGTGTCATATCAAGAGGCAGAACTGGTCAACCAGCCCGATCTGGCCAAGTCCAGAGCGGAACTGGGCAGCGCATTTGTCCGTATCCTGAGCTATTTTCGCGAAGATGGCGAAAAAGCCATCAGCGCCATCGAGCAGGCCATACGCGAACGCAACGCCATCGCTCTTGTCACTCCGGCTCACACGCTGAAGGGCGAATCAGCTCAGTTCGGCGCCCATCGGCTGAGCGGTATGGCCGAACGGATCGAAATGGTCGCGCGGCGCTGCGTCGAGAGCCACGAAGGACCTGACGAATTGATCGAAGTCGTCGTCGCTCTGCGGCCTTGCTTTACCGAAACCATGTCCATCCTCGATCGTGACTCCAATCCGCTGGTAGCCCGTCGCCCCGCCACTTTCGGCCGTCGCGCCGATAGCCCACCGGCAGGTTTTGGCCGCATGGCCTGATCGGCTGCATCACGTATTGAAATAAAACGGATCAGCGCCCCATATGCAGGCGATGATCCGTTTTTCCGTTCTGGACCTTGTCCCCGTCATTGAAGGAAGCAGCGTTGGCGAGGCTCTCTCCAACGCAGCCGCCTTCGCCGCACACGCCGAAAACCTTGGCTTTCATCGCTATTGGGTGGCCGAACATCATGGCATGCCTGGCATCGCCTCTGCTGCAACCTCGGTTGTGCTGGCCCATATCGGACAGGCGACATCCACGATCCGCATAGGCTCCGGCGGCATCATGCTGCCCAACCATGCGCCTTTGCTGATAGCCGAGCAGTTCGGCACGCTTGCGGCCCTTTTCCCCGGCCGCGTCGATCTTGGACTGGGCCGCGCGCCGGGGTCCGACCAGCGGGTGGCTCAAGCCATGCGGCGCACACTTACCGGCGGGCCGGATGAGTTCCCCCGCGATGTGATGGAATTGCAGGCCTATTTTGGGGGCGACGCACGGCTTGGTTTTCAAGCGACGCCGGGCGCTGGCGAAAATGTGCCGATCTGGATCCTGGGCTCCAGCCTGTATGGCGCTCAACTCGCTGCCGCGCTGGGCCTGCCATACGCGTTCGCTTCTCATTTCGCTCCGGGAGCACTTGATGAAGCGATCGCTGTTTACCGGCGGCACTTCAGGCCCTCGGCCCAACTTGACCGTCCCTATGTGATGGCAGGCTATAATGTCTTCGCAGCCGACAGCATGGAAGAGGCGCGGCTGCTCGCCACGTCCATGCAGCAGGCGTTCGTGCGTTTGCGCACCGGCCAACCTGGCAAGCTGCAACCGCCTGTGCCCGGCTATTTTGAAAGCCTGCCGCCCGGTGCGCAGGCCATGTTGTCGGACGTCCTCAGAGCGACGACGATCGGGACGCAGGAGAAGGTGGAGCAGGATCTCGCCGCCTTCATCGATCGTACCGGCGTGGACGAGTTGATCCTTGGCGGCCAAATCCATGATTTTGAAGCACGCAAACGCAGCCTGGAGATCGCGATGGCCGCCGCCCAGGCAATCAACTGAGTGCTGGCGCCCCTTGCAACCGCCCGCCGCTCAACAGCTTGGCAAGACCCGGCCAGGCCCGGCTGAGCAGCGAGCCCAGCAACAGCACGGCCACCAGCACCAAGAGCGGCTGGATCAACAGGTAAGCCGGATAGAAGGGCGATCCAAGCTTTCCGAACAATGCGCCCAGCACGGGGCCGCCTAGCCAGATCAGGATGAGATGTGAGCAGAAGATGAGGAAGGCGAACGGCTCAACCCTCAACAATATGCCACGTAGAGGGCTCGCAGCCAGCGCCCAGGACAGCCGCCAGAAGCAGGTAGCGGCCGCGACACGCACCGCCAGGTCGAGCATCGCAACGCCGATGGCGGCTCCCTGCATGGGTTTCAGGGAGAAATGAAGCTGCACCGTCATGAGGAGAAGAAAGGGCGTCGCCGCCGCGATCCAACCTAGTGCAGCAACCCGTTCGGCAAGGCCCGCACGACGCGCGATCATACCGATGACGAAGAAGAACAGGATTGCCGGGCGCATCAGGATCGGCGGCCCCCAGCCCGCAATCTGAGCAACCGCAGCCAACATGGCCACGCCCATCAGCAAGCGGCTAGGAAGGCGGATCAGCAGCGGCGCGAAGACCATGCACAGGAATAGGTCCCGCAGGAAAGGCATCTGCACATTGATGTCGGGATTGCGGCTGACGATGAACAGTTCCTGGAACAGCCAGTCGAACGAAACCGGCACGGGAGCCGACAGCCCGAGAGACCAAGCCGCGCCGGACACCAGCAGGATGCCCAGGCCATTCCACAAGATCATCGGTAGCAGGATCGTTCGCGACTTTTGCAGGACATGGCGAAACCAGTTCTGCGTTCGGGATGATCCGCTCACCAACCAGCCCGAAATGACGCCCAGCAACGGCACGGCGCTGCGGCCAAATATCTCCATCAGCAGCCACCGGAGATTTTCCTGTGGCGTACCCCGGGCAATCTCCAGATCATGCCCGTTCAGGCCCGTCCAGGCATGAACGTAGACCACACCCAAGATGCAAATCACGCGCGCTATGGCAATCGCATCGGATCGGCGCGCCGCATCGGCCGTCATCAACTGGGTCAAAGGCAAATCCTGAACTTACGGCAATTGCGAACCCGATACGCATGGCCAACGATTCGGACCAGAGCGGAAGGCATCCGCTCACGGCAGAAGGTGGCGATAGCGGGGCCGAAGGGTAGCAAAGACCGCTGTTCAAGCCTTTCGGATAAGCCATTTCTTTACCTCTCCATGGCTAAAACGGCGCACCAAATTCCGGCCGCTTGCGCCGGGCACAGATTTCAGGGGGGCGTATGAGCCACATGCCAGGTGCTGCCGAATTCACGCATGGCCATACGCAGCCTACGTCTGCTGCTGCTATCGGAGCGGTGTTCCAGATCGCCGGTTCCAGTTCCAAGGTGCTGATCGATGCAGCTTCCATGGCAGCGCTGGCGCATGACCAAGATCCTTGCACGGCGATGGCGGGGCAGGTCGGCAGTCAGGTCAAGATGCGCGTAGGCAATGCATGGTTGATCGCCAGCGTACGCTCGATGACGCTCGACCGGCAGGACAATGGTCTCATCATCGCCGATATCGACTTCCTTGGAGAAGGGGATGAGGACGATGTCACCGGGCAGATCCACCATTTCCGCCGTGGCGTAACCCGCTATCCGGCGCCAGGCACGGAAATATTCGCCGTGTCGAGCGCCGACATGCAGCAGATCTACGCCGCTGATGACCGGCCACATGTGCAGATCGGCACGGTCTATCCCACCACCGACACGCGCGCCGCGCTGTATGTAGACTCCATGCTGGGCAAGCATTTCGCGCTGCTGGGATCGACCGGCACCGGCAAATCGACGAGCGCCGCCCTCATCCTCCACAGGATTTGCGACCTGTCGCCCGAAGGCCATATCGTGATGGTCGATCCGCACGGCGAATATGGCGCAGCCTTTGCCCAGAATGGCGCGGTATTCGACGTTGGCAATCTTGCGCTGCCCTATTGGCTGATGAACTTCGAGGAGCATTGCGAGGTGTTCGTCACCTCGCAGGGGTCTGACCGCACGGTCGATTGCGACATCCTGGCCAAATGCCTGCTCGCCGCGCGGCAGAAGAACCGGTTGGCGGAAAGCCTTGGCCGCCTGACGGTAGACTCGCCCATTCCCTATCTTCTGTCCGATCTCACCAACATTCTGCAGAACGAGATGGGGAAGCTCGACAAGGGCACGGGCGCCCTCCCCTATATGCGGCTCAAAACCAAGGTCGACGAGATCAAGGCCGACCCGCGATACAGCTTCATGTTCTCCGGAATGCTCGTCGCGGACACGATGCAGGAATTTCTGGCGAAGATCTTTCGTCTGCCATCCGGCGGGAAACCCATCTCGATCATCGACGTATCCGCCATGCCTTCCGACATCACATCCGTGGTCGTGTCGGTGCTGTCGCGGCTGGTGTTCGACTATGCGATCTGGGCGCGTGACGAGGCCCAGAGGCCTATCCTTCTCGTGTGTGAAGAGGCGCACCGCTACATTCCCAGCACCACGACGGGTAACGGCCAGGCGGTCCGCCGCATCCTGGAACGCATCGCAAAGGAAGGCCGCAAATACGGCGTGTCGCTAGGCCTTATCACGCAGCGTCCCTCCGACCTTGCCGAAGGCGTGCTGTCGCAATGCGGCACGATCATCTCCATGCGCCTCAACAATGATCGAGATCAGGCATTTGTGAGGGCCGCAATGCCCGAAGGCGCGCGCGGCTTCCTTGATTCCATCCCGGCCTTGCGCAATCGGGAAGCAATCATATGCGGCGAAGGCGTCGCCGTGCCGATCCGCGTTGCGCTCGACAATCTGGAAGAAGAACGGCGCCCTGCGTCGGGCGACCCGAGCTTCACAAACCTGTGGCGCCAGTCTGGCGGGGAAGCCGACATCCTCGACCGCACCATCACCCGCTGGCGCAGCCAGGGCCGCTGATCGTCAACCGGCAGGTGCGAACCGGCCTGCAGGCTCACTCTCGGCATTGACGCTTTCCCGGCATTCTTCCTCATGCACCGGGACGAGCAGCTTCGCCTTGCGCCAGCCGCCAAGCAGATAAGTGATCCCGGCGATCAGGAAAGACGATCCCGAACTCACCGGGAAGCTCAACCATAATGCATCAGCGCCCAGATAGGGGTAGGCGAAGTAATAGAAGCCAAGCCTCACGCCAAAAAGCGTGATGACGAGGATGATCAGCGGCCTCACGACCACGCCATTGGCCCGCATGACGCCGAACAGGATCATGGTCGAACCGAATAGCAGGAAGCTCCACGTCGCCAGCAACTGCATGTTCCAGGCGGCATCGATGGCTGCCCTGTTGTCACCAAGGAAAAGCGACAGCAAAGGCGCATGGAACAGGAGGATGATGCCGATCATCGCGCCGGTGATCAGCAGCAGATAGCCAAGGCCATAAGCTGTGATCCGGCCAATCCTGTCCCAGCGGTTCGCACCGATGTTCTGAGCCGCCATTGCGCTGACCGCTGCGCCCATCGCCATCGCTGGCATCTGCAAATAGGTCCATATCTGCTGCGCAGCGCCATAGGCGGCCGTCACGATAAAACCTTCGCGATTGACGAGGCCGATGATCATCAGGCCGACCGCCGACATGACGATCATCTGCAAACCCATGGGCAGTCCCTTGCCCAGCAGGATGCGCAACTGGTCCGGAGCGGGCACCAGATAACCAAGCTCCCGTCCCCGCAGCCGGAGCGGCAAATCCTTGACATAGACATAGACGACCAGGCCCAGCAGGCTGACGATCCCCGCCACCGCGGTCGCCGCAGCCGATCCGCCGATCCCCATCGCCGGAATTGGTCCCAATCCCAGAATGAACAGCGGATTGAGCACCAGATCGATGATCACGCTCACGAACATGAAGATGAGAGGCGTGCGCGCGTCGCCAGCCCCCCTTAACCCCATCATCATCATGACGCTGATCAGCGTTGCCGGCATGGCGATGAAAATCACGCGCAGATAGACCAGCGCCATGTCGAACGCTTCTACCGGCGTTCCCAACAGGCGCAGCATCGCGGGCGAGAAAGCCCACCCAGCCGCAGCCACGACAATGCCCAATATGGTGCAGAAACCAGTAGCCGAGCCGAACGACCGGCGTGCGGCATCCATGTCACCGCGCCCCGCCGCTTGCGCAATCACCACCGTGGACGCCATGCCGAAGCCAAACACGATGGAAAACATCAGGAACATCGTGATGTTTGCATTGGCAGTGGCGGCAAGAGCCTGCGCCCCCAGAAATCGGCCAACCCAGATGGCGTTGATCGATCCATTCAGCGACTGGAGCACATTGGACGCCAGGGTAGGTATGGCGAACAACAGCAAAGACGACGCGATAGGTCCGTTTACCAGGTCTCTCGCTTCGCGCTTTCCTGCCGCCATTCTCCGCCCCTCCCATGATGTCGCCACATCAGTAACAGATCAGGCGAGGCGATCCAGCGCAGCTGCCAGCCTTTCCGCCTCTGCGGCTTTTTCCGCATGATCCTCCCGCGCTTTCGCCACGGCTTCGGGCTTCGCCTTTTCCACGAAGCTCGGATTGGCAAGACGCCCCGAGAGCGAATCCCGTTCCTTTTCTGCTGCGGCCAATGCCTTGGCGAGGCGTGACTTTTCCGCTGCGATGTCGATCACGCCTTCCAGCGGCAGGATGAACGTCGCTTCGTCCACGACGATCTGCGCCGCGCCGCCGGTGACGGCATCGTCGAAGGAAAGGCTTTCGACGCGCCCCAGCCGGGCCAGCGCAGCGCCCTGCCTGTCGATGCGGCGGCGCGTCTCATCCGATGCACCGTGAACAACCACAGCCAGCTTGGCGCCCGGTGGTACGTTCAATTCGGTGCGCGCGGTGCGCATCGCGCTGATCAGGCGGATGAGCCAGTCGATCTCCGCCTGCGCCTCGCTATCGACGGCATAGAGCGCCTGCGGCCAACGGGCGACGATCAGTTCGGTCTCGCGCGTGCCTGTTAGGTTCCACAGCTCTTCCGTGATGAAAGGCATGAAGGGATGCAGCATGACCAGGATCTGGTCGAATGCCCAGCCTGCGACCGCCTTCGTCTCCGCATCCATCGATCCCTTGGTGAGTTCGATATACCAGTCGCAAAACTGGTCCCACACGAAGTGATAGATGGCGTTCGCCGCCGCATCGAAGCGCAGCTCATTCATCGCGGTATCGATCGCTTGGACCGTCGCCACGGTTTCGGCGATGATCCAGCGATTGACAGGCGCTTGCGGCTGGGGCGCTTCATGCGACGCCGATGCCGTGACGCCATTGGACTGAAGGAAGCGCGCTGCGTTCCACAGCTTCGTCGCAAAGTTACGATAGCCCTCGACCCGCTTCTCGTCCATCTTCACGTCGCGGCCCTGGCTTTCCATGGCTGCCATGAAGAAGCGAAGCGCGTCCGCGCCGAACTTGTCGATCAAGCCGAGCGGATCGACGACATTGCCCTTGGACTTGGACATTTTCTGCCCGTCCGCCGCGCGCACCAGTCCGTGAAGGTAGAGCTTGCGCCACGGCACATCGCCCATGAACTCCATTCCCTGCATTGCCATGCGCGCATCCCAGAAGAACAGGATGTCAAACCCGGAAATGAGCAGGTCGTTTGGATAATGACGGGCCAGCGTCTCGCTCTGCTCAGGCCAGCCCAGGGTGCCGAACGGCCAAAGCGCCGAGGAGAACCATGTATCCAGCACATCGGGATCGCGGGTCAGCGCCTTGTTGCCGGCGAGGGCCTGCGCCTCCTCCTCGCTCTCGGCGACATAGGGATTGCCATCCTCATCATACCAAGCCGGGATTTGATGCCCCCACCAAAGCTGGCGCGAGACGCACCAGGGCTGGATATTCTCCATCCAGTTGAAGAAGGTTTTTTCCCAGGTCTTCGGCACGATCTCGATCCGCCCGTCGCGCACGGCCTGCATCGGCGCTTGCGCCAGCTTTTCGGCATCGACATACCATTGGTCGGTCAGCCAAGGTTCGATCACTACGCCCGACCGGTCGCCGAACGGCGTCTGGATGGTGCGTGGCTCGGCATCGGAAAGGACTTCCTCGCCTTCCTTGTTCTTGGAAACATGCGGGACCAGCAGGCCCAGCGCCTTCATTTCAGCGACGACTAAGTCGCGCGCGCCATCCACCCCATCGCGGCGGAAGCGATGCAGGCCAAGGAACCGCTCAGGGATCAGGCCATCCGCCGTCTGCACGACATTGGCGTCGGCATCGAACATGTTGAGCATCTCGGCCGCACGGAAGCCCGCCCGCTTGCCGACTTCGAAGTCATTGAAATCATGCCCCGGCGTGATCTTGACCGCGCCTGATCCCAGTTCAGGATCGGCGTGCTCGTCACCCACGATCTTGAAGCGGCGTCCGGTGATCGGTTGGAGGATATCCTTGCCGATCACGTCCTTGTAGCGCGGGTCCTCGGGATGCACCGCGACCGCCATATCCGCCAGCATCGTCTCAGGTCGCGTTGTCGCGACGACAATATGATCCGCGCCATCGGCGAGCTTCACGCCGTCGGCCAGCGGATAGCGGAAATGCCAGAAGCCGCCCTTCACTTCCTGCGCCTCGACCTCAAGGTCGGAGATTGCCGAACGAAAGCGCGGGTCCCAGTTTACCAGCCGCTTGTCGCGGTACAGCAGCCCGCGCTTGTGCAGTTCCACGAACACCTTGACGACAGCCTTCGAAAAGCCCTCATCCATGGTGAAGCGCTCATTGGCCCAGTCCATCGAGCAGCCCAGGCGTCGAAGCTGGCGGGTGATCGCCCCGCCGCTCTCGGCCTTCCACTCCCAGACCTTGTCGATGAACTGCTCGCGCGTGTAATTGGTACGCTTGTCCTGCCGCGCCTCCATCTGCCGCTCGACGACCATCTGGGTTGCGATGCCCGCATGATCGGTGCCCACGACCCACAGTGCATCCTTGCCCCGCAACCGCTCGTAGCGGATGACGATGTCCTGCAACGTATTGTCGAGCGCATGGCCGATGTGCAGACTGCCCGTCACGTTCGGCGGCGGGTTGACGATGGTAAAGGGCTCGGCGGTAGGCCGCTCGGGGCGGAACAGCCCCTTATTTTCCCAATGGGCGTACCAACGGGATTCGATTTCAGCGGGGTCGAAGGTCTTGGGCAGTTCGGTCATGGGATGGCGCCTTAATGCCCCTTCCCCGACCATTCCAGCGCTTTTACCAGATCGCCCCAGCCAGCGCCGGAGCGAACGCGGCGATGAGAAGACAGCGGTACTTCCGGTTTAGCGGCCCGTGATCCGCGCGATTTCCTTCGCCACCATTTCCTCAACCAGCGCCGGAAGGCGGGCGTCCAGCCATTCCTTCAGCATCGGCTTCAGCATCGACCGCACCAGGCCATCCAGCGTATTGTCTTCTCCGTCCTTCGGCGTCATCAACATGGACGACAGGGTCGAGAGGGAATGGCGCGCCGCCACCTCGCTTTCAACGGACAGGATGGAATTGTCATCCCCAGCCAGTTCGACTCGCGGGGCGTCAGCAGTCTTGTGGGCAGGCATCGGCTCCTCCGCTCCAAGCTCGTCAGTCAATTCCAGCACTTCTTCGACAGCCGGGTCGGCGGTTTGGGCGGCCTGCTTGGATGACGTGTCGGACTTGCCACGGCGCGACACCGCCTGCGCGGCCTCCTCGCCTTCCTCCGCAATGATGCGCTTGATGGACGAGAGGATGTCCTCCATCGAGGGTTCCTTGCTCATGTCACCCATCAAAAGCCCCTGTTAACCTAAGGTTGCTGCGCCAACCCAGCAGGCACATTGGCATTTTGTGCAGGCGTGTCAACGGTTCTAGTCGCTTGGGAACGGGGCGCGGGGTCGAAATCCCAATCGAACCACTTGCCCTTGACGCGCTCATAATTAACCATGGGGTTGTAGAGCGCGCCGGTTTCCAGGTTCAGGTCATCCGCTTCCGCATGCCCCATTGCTGCCAGCAAACTGAAGCCCGCGACATAGGCGTTTCGGCGCGCCGACACGAGCTGGACCCGGGCATTGAGCGCTTCCTGTTCGGCATTCAATATGTCCAGGATGGTCCGGCTGCCCACCGAATTTTCTGCCCGCACACCTTCCAGCGACAGGTTGGCTGCTTCCACCGCCTTCTGGTTGGACTCGATGCTCTGCACTGAAGCCTGCCAGCTTGCATAAGCGGACCGGGTCTGCGCGATGACGTTCCGCTCCACCTCGATCTCTTGCTCGATCGACTGAGATTGCAGCGCCTGGCTTTGTCGCACCTGCGCTCCGGGCCGACCGCCCTGATAGAGAGGAAGACGCAAGGTCGCGCCCGCTACTGCCTGTTTGTTGACCTGCGAGACATCAGGCTGCCCTTGGACACTGCTCAACGATCCCAGATAATGCGTGTAGCTGCCCTGCGCAAAGCCTGAGAGGGTCGGAAGCACAGCCGCCTTCGCCACCCGCACGTCATAGCCGGCCGCTTCCCGTGCCTTACGCGCGGCGGCGAGATCAGGATTGTCGGCCAGCGCTACCTGCACCGCTGTCTCGGGCGCATTGGGAAGACCGGGGAGCGGCGGCGGCGGCTCCAGATTGTCCGGAACAGCACCCACCAGCGCTATGTAATTTTCGCGGCTGTTGATCAGGTTAGCTTGCGCCGTCTGCAAATCGGCCCTCGCCAACGCCAGCCGCGATTCCGATTGGGCGACGTCCGTCCGCGTAAGGTCGCCCACCTCGAACCGATCGCTCGTCGCCTGCAGATTGACGCCGAGCGCGCTTACATTGGCAAGGTTGAGCGAAACGATGGCGCTGTCGCGGATGACATTCATATAAGCACTGACGACCTGCGAAAAGATCGATGCTTCCGTTCCGCGCAGATTGGCTTGTCCAGCCTGCACGCGAACCTTGGCCGCCTTCACCCCGTTCCGAACCGCCCCACCCTGATAGATTGGCACGTTGATGGTCGCTGTGCCCGCGAGCGATCGGTCCGGCGCAAGAAAAGCCTGGGCAGGCTTGACCAGCAGTTCCTGGAATTCGGCGGTCGTGGCGAGATCAGGCCGTCCATCCGCTTTTCGGATCGGCACATTCTCATCGGTCGCGCGCTGCTGGGCCCGCGCCCCGGTGAGCGTCGGATTATATTGGTATGCCTTCGCCAACGCGCCCTGCAGCGTCTCGGCCTGTGCACTGCCAGCATTCAGGAGCAGCAGACCCGTGGCAGCGGAGCACCGAAGAATCACCTGCTTTGCGGTCATGACGCCCCCAGGTCGGTTAAAAGACAAATCGCTCCGGCGCAGCAAAACCGGGCAGAACTACCATCTCCAGGTCGGTCAGGCTGACAAGACCGAGGACGCCGGATACCACGCGGCCGCTGCACAGGCGCGTGACACCGCGCTCAACCAGACCCGTCACGACGCGCGCGCCATCGGCTAGTTGCGCGATCAGCGCAGCGGGCACTTCCTGCACCGCCCCGTCGATGAACAGGATGTCGTACGGCGCACCGTCGGGCGCTCCCGCTGCCAGCGGACCACGGACGATGGTAGCGCCCTCCGCCGCCAATTGCGGACCATCTTCAGCCTCTACCGCTGTCACCTTCGCACCCAGGGCGGCAAGCAGCGCTGCGCTATATCCCGTCGCAGCGCCGATCAGAAGGACGCGGTCGCCCTGCTCCACCTGTGCTTCCTTCAGCAAGCGGCCGGTAGCGAGCGGCGGATTGAGGGCGCGCCCGTTAGCCAGGGGAATCGAACGATCAACATAAGCCATCGCGCGTCGTTCCGAAGGCACGAAGTCTTCCCGTGGCACACGGGCCATTGCGGCAATCACGCGCTGATCATCGACATCGCTGGTGCGAAGCTGGCTTTCGACCATTGCGGCCCGCATCGATGAAAAATTCTGCTCGGTCACGATACTACCTCGATTGGCACAACTGTATTGGCATGACAATACAGCGCTGACATTATCGGGACCTCTAGATCACGGGACAAGCCACGCCAAGCGGCTTTCAGTGCGCGGAGATGATAATCTTGGTCTCGGCGGTCACCCGCCCGCTTGACTTTGGATCAAAAGCCGCACATTTGCGGCCACCCACGCCGAGGCCCGATGGCGGAGTGGTTACGCAGAGGACTGCAAATCCTTGCACGCCGGTTCGATTCCGGCTCGGGCCTCCAAAGCGCTCAGCTTTTGCTCAGGCGATGAGTCGCCAGCCCACCAGGACCAGGATGATTGCCAACAGCGGCTGAAGCACGCGATCCGACGCGCGCGTGGCAAGCAATGACCCGATGATGATGCCGGGGACCGATCCGATCAGCAGGTTGAAGAGCAGCGTGCCGTTCACATTGCCGATCCACAAATGGCCCAGCCCCGCTGCCAGGGTAAGCGGCACGGCATGGACGATGTCCGTCGCCACCAATCGCTGCAGCCGCATGCGAAGGGGATAAAGCGCGAGAAGCAACGTCGCGCCGATCGCTCCGGCACCGACCGATGTCAGTGTCACCATTGCACCCAGCAGCGCGCCCGCGGCGACGGTCAGCGCGGGCTGCCAGCGCATGAAGCGGTCCGCCGTACCGACGCGACGGGCCAGCGCCCAGCGGTGAAAACGCCCACGCAGCAGGGTCGCTATCGCCGTCGCGATCAGCACCCCGCCCAAGGCGTTCGTGACGATACCGCTCTTGATCTGCTGAACATGGGTCTGGGAAAGGATGAGCAGCGTTATGAGCGCGGCGGGAAGGCTGCCGAAACAAAGGCGCTTCACCACTTCATAATCGGGCCCGCCATCCGGTCCGCCATGACGGTGATGGATCGCGCCGCCCACCGATTTGGTTATCGCCGCAAACCAGAGGTCGGTGCCCACCGCCGTGGCAGGAGCGACGCCGAACAGCAGGATGAGGATCGGCGCCATCAGCGATCCTCCGCCGACGCCAGTCATGCCGACCATGATTCCCACGAACAGGCCCGCTACACCATGCAGCCAGTCCATAATCCCCCTACTCCGGCATTCAACTCGCCTCGCGCCATACGACGAGCCCCATGATGCAGCCAAGCCCCGCACGTGGGATTTTCTACCAATAATATAGAAAGTGAGTCAGATGCGCCGCCCGGTAGCTCTCGACTTCCCTTCCTTCGGCCGTCTAAAGAAGGGCGATGATGAAGCTATTCATAGGCAATAAGGCATATTCCAGTTGGTCCCTGCGCGGCTGGCTCGCCTGTAAGCTCAGCGGATTGCCGTTCGAGGAAGTCGTGGTTCCGCTTTACGACGAAGCTTGGGAAAAACGGCGCGAGGGCGACGAATTCGCCCCCTCCTCGGGCAAGGTCCCCATTTTGTGGGACGGTGACGACACGGTCGTCTGGGATAGCATGGCAATCATCGAATATCTGAACGAGAAAACGGGCGGAGACAAATTCTGGCCGACGGATACCGCCGCTCGCGCGATGGCCCGGTCGATGGCGGCGGAGATGCATTCCAGCTTTGCCGCGCTGCGCCGCGAGCACAGCATGAACATCCGGCAGATCTATGACGCCGTTCAGCCCTCTGAAGCAGTCGCGCAGGATATTGCGCGCATCATGCAGCTGTGGGCGCAAGCGCGCGCCCGCTATGGCGGCACGGGCGATTTCCTCTTCGGCGAATTCAGCGCCGCAGACGTGATGTTCGCGCCGGTCGTCACGCGCTTTATCACGTACCAACTCCCGGTCGCGCGCTTCGCCGAAGCCTATATGCAGGCGGTTATCGCACATCCCTGGATGCAGGAATGGATCGGTGGCGCGCAGGCTGAGGAATGGGTGATCGACCGATTCGAAGCGCCGCCGCTCTCAAACTGACCGCCCGTCGCCAAGCTCAGTCCAAAAAGAAAAGGGCCGGCAAGCACGCGCTACCGGCCCTTTTTCATAAATGATCTGGCAGATCAGCCGACGATTTCTTCCGGCTTGAAGAAATAGGCGATCTCGATCGCGGCATTTTCCTCGCTGTCCGAACCATGGACAGAGTTCGCTTCGATCGACTCGGCATATTCCTTGCGGATCGTGCCTTCGTCGGCGTTAGCCGGATTGGTGGCGCCCATGATATCGCGGTTGCGCTTCACGGCGTCTTCGCCTTCCAGAACCTGGACGACGACCGGGCCGGAAATCATGAAGGCGACCAGATCGGCGAAGAAAGGGCGTTCCTTGTGAACGGCATAGAAGCCTTCAGCCTGTTCGCGGCTCATGCGGATGCGCTTGGATGCGACGACGCGCAGGCCCGCTTCTTCCAGCTTCTTGGTCACGGCCCCGGTCAGGTTGCGGCGCGTGGCGTCAGGCTTGATGATCGAAAAGGTGCGGGTTACGGCCATGAGGCTCAAAAGCTCCGGATGGTTGGAATTGGCGCGCCCTTTAGACCGCGCCGCCCCGCACCGCAAGGGGGCGTCGACGAGCCCTTCCTGCCTAGGGTCCTTGCACCCATTTCCCCTGCTCCTGCCGCCAGAAGCGAGGCGTCACCCCTTCCCGCTTCGACAAGGCACGCCAGCTTTGCCGCGCGCCTTCAACAGTCAGCGAATCGAAGAAGTAGAAGGCGCGCTCGAACTCCAACGCTTCTTCACGCCATAGCCCGTCGGCAATCGCGATATGCCGGGCCCCATTGGCGGCGCTGCAATCCTGACCTAAGAGAACGGGCTGAACGGCGTCCGCCCCCTCTCCTGCCCGGCCGTGGGCCAGAAAGCTTTCAGGCGGACCGTTCCACAGGCCCGCCGAGATTCGGTCCAGCGCCGCTTCATCCTGCGCAACTACCAGCAGCCGTTCACCCAGGCCGAGCACGCGTGCCGCTATGGCAGGCAGCACCCGGTCCACCGGATCGCGGCTGAGCTGGTAGAAATCGACCTGCATCAGCCTTCGTACTTGTCCGCCACCAGTTGGTCGATCAGGCGCACGCCATAGCCGGTCGCGCCCTTGTCCCAGGTGGCACCCGGCTTGTCGGCCCAGACCATGCCAGCAATGTCCAGATGCGCCCACTTCACCCCATCATCGACGAAACGCTTGATGAATTGAGCCGCCGTGATCGAACCGGCATAGCGCGCGCCCATATTTTTCATGTCGGCGATCGGGCTGTCGATCAGCTTGTTGTAGGCGTCGCCAAGCGGGAAGCGCCACAACTGGTCGCCCGCCACCTTGCCCGCAGCGATCAGATCTTCAGCCAGCCCTTCATCATTAGCGAACAGCCCCGCATATTGATCGCCAAGCGCGACGATCATTGCGCCGGTCAGCGTCGCCAGATCAATGATGACCTCAGGCGCATAGGTCTTCTGTGCCCAGGTGATAACGTCGCACAGCACTAGGCGGCCTTCCGCATCGGTGTTGATCACCTCGATCGTCTGTCCCGACATGGAGGTGACGATGTCGCCCGGCCGCTGGGCATTGCCGTCAGGCATATTTTCCACAAGGCCGCAGATGCCGACGACGCGCGCCTTCGCCTTGCGCCCCGCCAGCGCCTTCATCGCGCCCGCGACTGCGCCAGCGCCGCCCATATCCCATTTCATGTCTTCCATACCCGCGCCGGGCTTCAATGAAATGCCGCCAGTGTCGAACGTAACGCCCTTGCCCACGAACACGACAGGCTTGCCGCCCGCGCCATTCGTGCCATCCCACTCCATCGCGAGCAGACGCGGTTCACGCACCGACCCCTGCGCCACGCCGAGCAGCGCACCCATGCCGAGTTCCGCCATAGCCGCCTTGTCGAGCACGCTGATCTTGACGCCCAGTTGTTCCAGATGGCGGCAGCGTTCGACGAAGCTTTCCGGATACAGGATATTGGCGGGCTCGGACACGAGTTCGCGGGCGAAGGCCACGCCGTCGGCAATCGCCGAAAGCCGCTGCCACTCCGCATCCGCGCCGTCCGCGACGATCGACAATTTCGTCAATGTCGGCTTCGCCTTTTCCGGCTGCCGTGTGCGGTAGGTGTCAATCCGCCAGCCCCGCAGCAGGGCGCCCAATGCGAAATGAGCGGCCTTGTCGCCACTTGCGCCGCCGAAGAACTCCACCGCCGCATGGCTCGCGCCGCTTGTGAGCAGGCGCGCTGTCAACGCGGCTCCTGCCCGCTCGAAGTCGGTCTCGCTTCCGCCGCCAGTGCCCACCAGAACGATACGCAGCACCTTGCCGCCTTCTTCGGCAAAACTTTCAAAGCTGCCGCCTGCCTCACCAGTGAAGCGCGCCGCCGCCGCGCCCGCCGCCAAAGTCGCTGCCGCAGAGATCGGCAACGCATCGAAGCCGCCCTTGGGAACGGCAAAGACCAGGGTGTCGGCGTCCGGACGCACCGGGGCGAATGCGATTTCCATCAAGGGTCCTTCTATGTGCTTTGTGATCGTGGGGCGCTACTAAGCGCTCCATGCCAGATAATGTCGCTTCCTCCATCTGGCAAAGCCGTTCGACCGATTTCCCGTAAAAGAAGCGTGACGAAGATTGCGGTGCGCGCAAAGCAGTGCGATAGGCCGGCAACGAAGCGCCCCTGAAGAGGCACGATCCCCTTGCAGAATTTCTCCCATACCTCGCGTCTGAAACATATGCTGGCGGCAAGCGCGGCCACGGCCTGCCTGGCTGTGACCCCCCATGCTCTCGCGCAGGACCTGCAAACTCCGCAGGCGACCATCGGCGCGCCGGATGCCCCCGTGCCAACCAGCGACGAACAGATCGGCTTTTCCGCCGACGCGCTTGAATATGACAGCAATACGGAGATTGTGACGGCCAGCGGCAATGTGCAATTGCTGCGGCAGGGCAACCGGCTGCGCGCGGACACCGTGGTGTGGAACCGCACGACCGGCCAGGTGGAAGCGCGCGGCAATGTCTCGGCGACCGATCCCGAAGGCAACATCGCTTACGGCGATCGCTTTCAGGTCACCGACACGCTGAAGGACGGAACCGTCGAGAATATGCTGCTCGTCCTCCAGTCGGGCGGCAGGCTTGCGGCGGTGCAAGGCGTTCGGGTGAACGGCGTCTACACGCTGCACAAAGCCGCTTATACCGGTTGCAGCGTGGAGGACAGCGATGGCTGTCCCAAGGAACCAACCTGGCAGATCAAGGCGGTGAAGGTCGTCTATGACCCGGTCGCCGCGCGGGTGCGATATCGTAATGCCAGCGTGGAAATATTTGGCCTGCCGCTCATTCCCCTGCCAGGCTTTTCGCACCCCGTCGGCGGCACGGGAGGCACGGGGCTGCTGGTGCCGAACCTCCGCTATGACCGGAACAATGGCATCGAAGTCGCCCTGCCCTATTATATAAAGCTGGCGCCGAACCGCGATCTGACGATCACGCCGCATATCTATTCCAAGACGCTGCCGATGCTGGAGGCGAATTTCCGCCACCGCTGGGACCGGGGCGCTTATCAGATCACCGGCTACGCGACCCACGCGCGGCGCATCGACGCCAGTAGTTCCCTTCCCACGGCGACCGGCCCTGTCGGATCCGAAAGGGACTTCCGCGGCTATCTGGATGCCAGCGGCGCCATGCAGCTGACGCCGGAATGGAGCGTAAACGGATCGCTTCGCGTGGCAAGCGACCGCACCTTCCTCCGCCGCTATGACATCAGCCGCGACGACCGGCTGCGTTCGACTCTCGGCGCACAACGCATCGGCGAAAACAGCTATTTCTCGATTGCCGGCTGGGCCGTCCAGACCTTGCGCCTTGGCGATTCTCAAGGGCAGACGCCGATCGCCCTGCCCGTCATCGACTACCGCCTGCGCCTTCTCGATCCGCTGCTTGGCGGCCGCATTCAGCTTCAGGCGAACAGCCTTGCCATTACCCGCACGCATGGCGAGGATACCCAGCGCGCCTTTGCCGCCTTCGAATGGAACCTGCGCAAGCTGACGGGCATGGGGCAGGAGGTGAATTTCACCACCTATCTGCGCGGCGACGTCTACCACAGCAGCGACAATGACCTGAACAGCATTGCGCGCTATGCCGGCGATCCAGGCTGGCAGGCACGCGGCATCGCAGCCGCTGCGATCGATGTCCGCTGGCCCTTCATGGGCGAAGCCTTTGGCGGCGTGCAGCGTATCGCTCCCCGCGTGCAGATCGTCGCCGCGCCGAAGCTGGCGAACCTGTCCGTCCCCAACGAAGATGCGCGCGCCATCGACCTGGAAGACAGCAACCTGTTCGCGCTCAACCGCTTCGCCGGATATGACCGGTTCGAAGATTCGACCCGCATCACCTATGGGCTGGAATACAGCCTTTCGCTCCCCGGCTTTTCATTGGAAAGCGTGGTCGGCCAAAGCTATCGACTCAACAATCGCGAAAGCATCCTGCCCGACGGCACCGGACTTTCCGACCGCATGTCCGATATCGTCGGCCGCACCACCGTCCGCTTCCGCGATTTCGTCAGCCTCATCCATCGCTTTCGCCTGGATAAGGACGGGTTGGCCGTCCGCCGCAACGAAATCGATGCCACGGTGGGGAGCCGCAAGACCTACGCGATGGTCGGCTATCTCCGGCTCAACCGCAACGCCGCGCCGGGCCTTGAGGATCTTCAGGACCGTGAGGAGTTGCGCTTTGGCGGGCGCGTGCAGTTCGCGCGCTTCTGGTCCGTGTTCGGCTCCACGGTCGTCAACCTGACCGACAGAAAGGAAGATCCGCTGAGCGCGTCCGACGGCTACGAACCCGTCCGCCATCGCCTCGGCGTCGCCTATGAGGACGACTGTCTGACGCTCGGGCTGACCTGGCGGCGGGATTATCTGGCCGCTGGCGACGCGCGAAAGGGCAACAGCTTCCAACTACGGCTGGCTTTTCGGAATATCGGCATATAAGGATCAGCCTCCGCCCCTGCCGCTCAGGACCGGTTAAGGCGGACCGTCGCATCAGGCGACGGACCGTAATGGAGAGTTTTCCCGACGATGCAGCCTGTCGTTCCCATGCCTTCCCGCCTTGGACAATCCCTTCGGGCCAGCGCGCGCGCCCTGCTCCTGTCCTCGATCCTCATGGGGTCGTTCGCCAACACACTCACTGCGCAGACTGTCAACGACGATGATAGCGGCGTCGCGGCACAACAGTTGAACCTGCCGAAGGACGTGACCGTCTTTGGCAAGAATGACCCCAACGTCCGCAAGGCGACGGCCATCGTCAATGGCCGCATCATCACCGGCACGGACGTGGACCAGCGCCTGGCGCTCATCATCGCCGCCAATGGTGGCAAGGTTTCGCCCGAGGAGCGGGAGCGTCTGCGGGTACAGGTGCTGCGCAACCTGATCGACGAAACGCTTCAGATTCAGGAAGCAGCCGCCCACGACATCAGGATCGACAAGGCGGAGGTCGACCAGAGCTATGAAAGGGTCGCGGCCAATTTCCGCCAGTCACCCGCCCAGTTCGACCAATATCTGCGGGCTCAGGGCAGCGCGCCCGCCAGCATCAGGCGCCAGATCGAAGGCGAACTGGCATGGAGCCGCCTGCTCCGCCGCAACATCCAGCCTTTCGTCAATGTCTCGGCCGATGAGGTGAAATCCGTCGTCGATCGCATGAACGCGGCCAAGGGCAGCGATGAATATCGGATCGGTGAGATCTACCTGTCCGCGACACCGGAAAATCAGGCCCAGATCATCTCCAACGCCCGCAACATCATCGAACAGATCAAGCAGGGCGGCAGCTTCGCCGCCTATGCGCGGCAATTTTCGGAGGCATCGACCGCAGCGGTCGGTGGCGACCTCGGCTGGGTCCGCCCCGCGCAGCTGCCCGATGAACTCGCCAAGGCTGCCAATGAAATGCAGGTGGGGCAGCTTGCCGGGCCGATCCCCGTTCCGGGCGGCGTCTCCGTTATCTATGTCATGGACAAGCGCAAGGTGCTAACCGCCGATCCGCGCGATTCCCTGCTCAGCCTCAAGCAGCTGTCGATCAGTTTCCCCGCAGGCACCACCAAGGAGCAGGCGAGCGCCCGGGCCGCGAGCTTCGCCGCGCAGACCAAGGCGCTCAAAGGATGTGGCCAGGCCAATGAACTGGGCGGCAAGATCGGTGCCGATGTCGTCGACAATGACAATGTGAAGGTCCGTGACCTTCCCCCGCAGTTGCAGGACATCCTTCTTGGCCTGCAGGTCGGTGAAGCCACGCCGCCCTTCGGTTCGGTCAACGATGGCGTGCGCGTGCTGGTCGTCTGCGGCCGCGACGAAGCAAGCGGCGCCGCAGCGCCGAATGCGGAACAGATCATGGCACAGTTGGAGGAAGAACGGGTCAACAAGCGCGCCCGCATCTATCTGCGTGACCTTCGCCGCGATGCCGTCATCGACTATAACTGATCCAGCCCCGGCTCGTCCGGAGCTTGCGCCCTTTGCCGTACCGCTGGGCGACCCGGCGGGCATAGGTCCTGAAATCGTCGCAAAAAGCTGGGTGATGCGCAAAGCACGCGGATTGCCCAGCTTCTTTGCGGTGGGCGATGCCGCTTCCTTGCGCCGGGTCTGGGCTGGCCCTGTCGCCCCCATCGCTACGCCTCAGGAAGCCGTGGCACTGTTTGACTCCGCTCTGCCGTGCCTCCAGGTCGCTGACGCTGGCGACATCGTGCCAGGCTCCCCCAGCGTCGATGGCGCGCGCACCGCATTCCAGGCGCTGGAGGCGGCCGTGGGTCTCGCCCGCACCGGATCCGCCGCCGGGATCGTCACCGCTCCGGTCGGCAAGGAACAGCTTTACGGCGTCGGCTTCACCCATCCCGGCCAGACCGAATTTGTTGCGGAACGCTGTGGCGTGGCGCCCCACAATGCCGTGATGATGCTCGCCGGGCCGTCGCTGAAGGTCGTGCCCGTCACCATCCACATTCCGCTTGCCGACGTGCCTTCCGTCCTCACGATCGACCTGATCCGCGCCCGCGCGACCACCACGGTCAAGGGGCTGCAACGCAACTTCGGCATTCCCCGCCCCCGCATTGTCGTCGCTGGCCTTAACCCCCATGCTGGCGAAGGTGGGGCGCTAGGCCGGGAAGAAATAGAGATCATTAGCCCCGCAATCGACTCCCTTCGTGAGGAAGGCATGGATATAGTCGGCCCCCTCTCCGCCGACGGCCTTTTCCATGCGCGTGCCCGTGAGACCTACGATGCGGTGCTGTGCATGTATCATGACCAGGCGCTGATCCCGCTCAAGACGCTGCATTTCGACGAGGGCGTCAACATCACGCTGGGTCTCCCGATCGTGCGCACCTCCCCCGATCATGGAACGGCCTTCGGCATCGCAGGGAAGGACAACGCAAACCCCGGCGCAATGATGGCTGCGCTGAAGATGGCGGCGGAAGCGGCCCGGTCGCGACTTTCCCATGGCCTCTGACCCACGGCCGGTCCTGCCGCCGCTGCGCGAAGTCATCGCCGCGCACGGCCTGCAAGCGAGCAAGGCGCTCGGGCAGAATTTCCTGCTCGACGAACAGCTGCTCGACCGCATTGCTGCCATTCCAGGCCCGTTAAAGGATCAACCGGCGTTCGAAGTCGGTCCAGGCCCCGGCGGCCTCACCCGCGCGATTCTGCGGGCAGGCGCGCGGCTGGTGGCGGTGGAGCGCGACGATCGATGCCTCCCTGCGCTCGCCGAACTGTCGGACAGCTTTCCTGGGCAATTACGGATCATTTCCGGCGATGCCATGCAGGTGGATGCACAGGCCGAAGCTGGCGCTGGCGCGCACATCATCGCGAACCTTCCCTATAATGTCGGCACGGCACTGCTGGTCGGCTGGCTTTCGGCGACTTGGGAGCCCCTCCCCTGGTGGTCATCACTTACGCTCATGTTCCAGATGGAGGTGGCCGAACGCATCGTCGCGAAGCCGGGTGGCGACCATTATGGCCGCTTGGCCGTTCTGTCGCAGTGGCGTAGCGAGGCCCGCATCGCCATGAAGGTCCACCGCAGCGCCTTCACGCCGCCGCCCAAGGTCATGTCCGCCGTCGTTCACATCACCCCCAAGCCCTCGCCGGAGGGCGTGGAGTTGAAGCAACTCGAGCGCCTCACCGCCGCCGCATTCGGCCAACGCCGCAAGATGCTCCGCCAAAGCCTGAAGAGCGTGCCCGGCGCGCTGGATGCGCTTGGACAGATCGGCATAGACTCACAAAGACGCGCCGAAACTGTGAGCGTCGAGGAGTTCGTGGCTCTAGCCCGTCTGATGAGCGAGCGATCCTAGAGCTTCGTTTTTCTCGAACTCAACGAACATGGAGGCCAAATGAGGTGAGCGGCTTACCTAAAGACGCTCAAACCGGCCTAAAAACCTCAAGGTGTCTCCGTCTCGGGAGCCTTCGGCACTACCGTCACGCCTTCCTTCGCGCTTAGCACGGTCGCGGGCGGCCCCTTCTGGATCGCCGCAGCAAGCTTGCCAACGGCCGCACAATCGCTCTTGCATGCACTTTGCGCCTGGGCGAGATTTTCCCTGGCCTTGGCGATGGCACCCTTTTCGACCATTGCCTCGCCCTGACCGACCAAGGCATTAACATCATTTGGATCGAGCAGCAGCGCTTCGCGATAAAGCCGGATCGCCTTGCCCTGAAGGCCCTGCGCACGCGCCACTTCGGCCATTTCGATATAGGCAGAGCGATTGCGCGGATCGACGGCCAGCGCCGTTTCCAGCGCATCATTCGCCGCCGCGTAATTCCCCGCCTGGCGCGCCGCGACGCCCGCCTGCTGCCATTCGACCGACAAGGGCGATATCTGCGCGTCCGGCCGCTGTGTCAGCCCCGCGCTCGACACGGTGGTCAACAGAACGGCCAAGGCGATCGAAGCAGGGGTAAAACGCATGCACAACTCCAGCCATGTTTCAGGCGATGATTCCACCCGAGTGTCGTCATTTTGCCCAGGCTTGTCCATCGCCTCTTTCATGCAACAGCGCGCAGCCGGGCGAAATAGAAACCATCCGTCGCATCATGTCCGGGCGTCAACAGCCGCCCCTGCCCATGGGCTCGCCCCGCACCCGTCGACACATCTTCGGCCGCCCACCCGTCGTGACGATCAAGGAACGCCTGAACTTGCCCGGCGCCTTCCCGATCGGTGAGCGCGCATGTAGCATAGACAAGCACCCCGCCTGGAGCGACGAGCGGCGCGGCGAAGTCCAATATTCGCGCCTGCTCTCCAACCAGCCGGTCCAGTCGCGCAGGCGTTAGCCGCCAGCGCGCCTCAGGATTGCGCCGCCACGTTCCCGTGCCGGAACATGGCGCGTCGACAAGCACCACGTCGGCGCGCCCGCCCAGGCTCTCCAGCGCACGCTCCTCATGACCCTGATCGAGCAGCAGCGTTTCGATGAAGGTCGCCCCCGCCCGTTCCGCCCGTGGGTTTAGCCGGGCAAGGCGGGAACGGATCGTATCCGCCGCGATCAGCCTTCCTTGCCCCTGCATCGCTGCAGCAAGGGCCAGCGTCTTACCCCCCGCCCCGGCACACAGATCGACGACAGTCATGCCCGGTGCGACCCCGCACGCTGCCGAGATCAGCTGGCTTCCAGCATCTTGCACCTCGACAAGACCCTGCTTCCACGCCTCACTCTGCTCGACCGGCCAGCCCTCGGGCAGCCGCAGCGCATCGGGAAGTCCCTCGACCGGCTCCGCCTCAGGAAAAAACGGCGCAACCTCTGCCGCCGCGGCTTTCAGGCGATTGGCCCGCAAGTCGACAGGCGCGCGGCCGAGCAATTTTTCCTGCTCGACCGGAGCTGCGAACAATGGCTTGAGCCAGCCCGGCACAACGCCAGCCTCGGCCCCCTGCTCATCGCTGCTGATCGGCGCAGGCGCATGTGCCGATCCGTCGAACAGAGCCGCAAGCTCCGGCCGCTCCCGCGCCAGCCCAACCATCGCCGCCCGCCCGTTGTCCGGCCGCTCGGCCACCCGCCTTACCGCGTCATACACATGATCGCGCACGGCCCGCCGATCGCGCGACCCGGCATAGCGCCGTTCCTTGAAATAGCGCGCGATCAACGTGTCCGCCGCCGGTCCGCCATCGCGCGCAGACGCGATAATAGCGTCCAGCAATTCGATCGCAGCCTGAACACGCGCAGCAGGTGTCATATCATACTCCCCCCTCCCGCAAGCGGGAGGGCCTCGGGGGTGGGCCTGCCGCACCAGCGGCACTTTCAAGGACTCGACCGAAGCTGGCTACGCTTTCACCACCCCACCTCTCCATTGAGTGGAGGGATATAGGCGATCTTACCGCGTCGGATAATTGGGCGCTTCCCGGGTGATGGTCACGTCATGAACATGGCTTTCGGACAGACCCGCATTGGTGATCTGGACGAAACGGGCGCGCTCCTGAAGGTCCTTGATCGTGCGGCTGCCGGTATAGCCCATCGCCGCCTTCACCCCGCCGACCAGCTGATGAATGACGTCCTTGGCCGGGCCCTTGAAGGGCACCTGCCCCTCGATGCCTTCGGGCACCAGCTTCATCTGGTCCTTGATATCCGCCTGGAAATAGCGGTCGGCAGATCCCCGCGCCATCGCGCCGACGCTGCCCATGCCCCGATAGCTCTTATAGGCACGGCCCTGGTAAAGGAAGGTTTCGCCCGGCGCTTCGGCCGTGCCAGCCAGCAGCGACCCGACCATGACGCAGCCCGCACCAGCCGCCAACGCCTTGGCGACGTCGCCCGAGGTGCGAAGGCCGCCGTCCGCGATCACCGGAATGCCTTGCTTGGCCGCTTCATTTGCCGAGTCCATGACGGCGGTAAGCTGCGGCACGCCCACGCCCGCAACGACGCGCGTCGTGCAGATCGAGCCAGGCCCGATGCCGACCTTCACGCAATCCGCGCCCGCGTCGATCAGCGCCTTCGTCGCTTCTGCCGTTGCCACATTGCCCGCCACGACCTGAACATGGTTGGACAGGCGCTTCACCGCCTCGACCGCAACCGCGACCTGCTTGCTGTGGCCATGCGCCGTGTCGATGACGATCAGGTCGCATTCCGCGTCGATCAACGCTTCGCTACGCTCCAGCCCCTTGTCCCCGACCGTGGTCGCCGCAGCCACACGCAAGCGGCCAGACCCATCCTTCGTCGCTTGCGGATAGGTGACCGCCTTTTCGATGTCCTTGACCGTAATCAGGCCGACGCAATGATAGTCGTCGTCGACCACCAGCAGCTTTTCGATCCGCCGCTGGTGGAGCAGGCGCTGAGCCTCTTCCTGACCAACGCCCACCTTCACGGTGGCGAGATTATCCTTGGTCATCAATTCGCTGACCGGCTGCTGCGGATTTTCAGCGAAGCGTACGTCGCGATGGGTCAGGATGCCGACCAGCTTGCCCGAATCCTCGACCACGGGGATGCCGCTGATCTTATGCCGCTCCATCAGCATTTGCGCGTCGGCCAGCGTCGCGCGCGGGGTGATGGTGATAGGGTTCACCACCATGCCGCTTTCGAAGCGCTTGACCGCACGCACCGCGTCTGCCTGCTCTTCGATCGACAAGTTGCGATGCAGGACGCCGATGCCGCCCAATTGCGCCATGACGATCGCCATGTCGGCCTCCGTCACGGTATCCATGGCGGACGAGAGGATCGGGATGTTGAGTTTGATCTGCTTCGTTACATAGGTGCCGGTGTCAGCCTGGCTCGGCAGCACATCAGATTCGCCGGGCTGCAGCAGCACGTCGTCAAAGGTGAGGCCGAGGCGGATATCCATGTAAAAGCCACTTTCTATTGCGCGATCGGCCAAGGGGCATAGCATGATCGCTGGGGATTCGTGGCGGCCCATGTAACCATTAACCAGCGGAACGACCAGACCTTAGGCGCATTTTCTTGCTGGGCGTCTCACCGTACAGAGAAACTGCACGTTCAGGATTTGTCGGCTGCAGGCACGAGACGATCGAGCCATGCCTGCGCCTGCTTCGGTTCTCCCACGGCCTGCGAACTAACAGGGCCGCGTGATGCCAGAAACTCCTGTTGCAACGCGAACGGCGGCATCAACAGCTGCTCTCGCGCCTTGTCTATGGCTTCCCCAATTTCAGCCAGTCCTTCGATCACGGGCGCTATCGCCGCGCGACTGGCCCGATCATCCTTATAGCCGAACAAACCCCATTTCCCTGAAGCCGTGACACGTAAGGCGTCCACCAGCTTCTCCGTATATTCCGCCTCCAGTTCCAGGCGGCGGGCATCCAGACGTTCCAATCGATCAGCTTTTGCCATGCGCGCCCTATCTCACCGTGATTGGGGAGCGGCAAAGGAAAAGGGGCGCCGCCCAATGGCAGCGCCCCTTTTAAACCCTTGACCGCCGCTCAAATCCCCGCAGGCGAAGGCTCCCCAAAGGGGCCCTTGCGCTTGCGCGTCTTGGGGATGGACGATCCTGCCGCAGGCACCGTCGAAGGCTTGATCGTCGTGCCATCGTCGCGGGTAATCTCACCCTTGTCGAGCAGCGTCTTGATCTCTTCGCCGGTCAGCGTCTCATATTCGAGCAAGGCGTTGGCCAGCAGGTGCAGCTGATCTTCATGTCCCGTCAGCACATCCTTGGCCCGATCATAACCACCCTCGACGATCGTGCGGATTTCAAGATCGATCGCCTTCGCGGTCTCGTTCGACATATGGACGCGCTGGCTCTGCGAATAGCCGAGGAAGGTCTCTCCCTGCTGCTCTTCATATTGCAGCGGACCCAGCTTGTCCGACATGCCCCACTGGGTGACCATGTCGCGCGCCAGCTTGGTTGCGTACTGAATGTCGCCCGAAGCACCCGAGGACACCTTGTCATGGCCGAAGATGATCTCTTCCGCCACGCGCCCGCCCATGGCGACTGCCAGGTTCGCATGCATTTTGTCGCGATGATAGCTGTAGCTGTCCCGCTCCGGCAGACGCATCACCATGCCCAGCGCACGGCCCCGCGGGATGATCGTTGCCTTGTGGATCGGGTCGGACGCCGGTTCATGGACGGCGACGATGGCATGGCCCGCCTCATGATAGGCGGTCATCTTCTTCTCATCGTCGGTCATGACCATGGAGCGGCGCTCGCTACCCATCATGACCTTGTCCTTGGCCGCCTCGAACTCGTCCATAGCGACCAGGCGCTTACCCCGCCGCGCTGCCATCAGCGCGGCTTCGTTGACGAGGTTGGCGAGATCAGCACCCGAGAACCCCGGCGTGCCGCGCGCGATTGTGCGCGGGTTGACGTCCGGCGCCAGCGGCACCTTCTTCATGTGCACAGCCAGGATCTTCTCGCGGCCCTCAATATCCGGGCGCGGGACCACGACCTGACGGTCGAAACGGCCCGGACGCAGCAGAGCGGGGTCGAGAACGTCGGGGCGGTTGGTCGCCGCGACGATGATGATGCCCTCGTTCGCCTCGAAACCGTCCATCTCGACCAGCAGCTGGTTCAGCGTCTGCTCGCGCTCGTCATTGCCGTTGCCGAGGCCTGCGCCACGATGACGGCCGACCGCGTCGATTTCGTCGATGAAGACGATGCAGGGCGCGTTCTTCTTGGCCTGCTCGAACATGTCGCGCACGCGGCTCGCGCCGACGCCGACGAACATCTCCACGAAGTCGGAACCCGAAATCGTGAAGAAAGGCACGCCCGCCTCGCCCGCGATCGCGCGAGCCAGCAGCGTCTTGCCGGTGCCGGGCGAACCGACCAGCAGAGCGCCCTTGGGGATCTTGCCGCCCAGCCGCGCAAACTTGCTCGGGTCCTTCAGGAACTCGACGATCTCCTGCAATTCCTCGCGAGCCTCATCAATGCCCGCCACATCGTCAAAGGTCACCTTGCCGTGCTTTTCGGTCAGCAGCTTGGCCTTGGACTTGCCAAAACCCATCGCGCCGCCCGCGCCGCCGCCCTTCTGCATCTGGCGCAGCACGAAGAAGGCAATGCCCAGGATCAGCAGGAACGGCAGCGACTGGTAGAGCATGATCTGCCAGAAGCTCGGCTGCTCTTCGCTTTGGCCGGAATATTTGACGTTATAATCGTCAAGCAGACCGGTCAGAGCCGGATCATTGACGGGAACGGTGTTGAACCGCTGCCCACTGGTCAGCGTGCCGGTAATCTTGTCCGTGGCGATCGCGACGTCCTTGACCTGACCTTCCTGAACCTTCGAACGGAATTCGGAATAGGCGATGCCGCTGCCTGCTTGGCTAGCGGAGCGGCTGTCGAACATCGAAACGAAAAGCAGCAGGGCGATAATCACCCCCGCCCAAATCATCGCGCTTTTGATCCAGGGATTGCCCTGCGGGTCCTTCTCGTCGTTCATCATCACTCTCTTTCACCGGGCAAGATAGGGTGCTCCGGCAAAATCGCAAGTTGGGCGATTTGCCCGCCGGACGTTCAGCCCCCAGCGAATTGCGACAGGGCGATATAGGCCAGGATCACCGCCACGCCCGCCGACAGCCCGCACAGCAGATAGCCGACATATAGCAGCATCGGCGGATGCGGGCGCGCCAGTTTCCGGTTACGTTGCGCTGCCGAAAGGATGATGCTGGCGAGCACGCCATAGGTCAGCGCCGCAAATTCGAACATAATCAGCTTTCCATGCTTTGAGGGGCAGGCTCATTAAGCATGGAGGCTATTAAGGAAAGGTCATTGCGCTGCAACATTTCGACGGGCCGAGCCACAGATAAGTTAGATCGTGGAACCTTTCCGTAACGACCAACCCGCGCGATCCTGTTTATCATCTTCGGGCTGGCGCAACGCTGATTTTCCAGAAAGCCCCGCCTTTGATCAAGAGCGCCCCCAGACTCGTCTGCCCGCCTTTAGCAGCGACAAGAATCGCGCGATCAATCCCGTCTCCACGCGGCAGCGCACCCGGCTGCGCCTCCGCGACAATGCGCATTAGGAGCCGCCGCAGCAGTTCGCGGGGCAGATCGGTCCTGGTCAGCAGCCAGGCGCCGCCCTCCCGCCGAACATGTGCCGCTGCAAGATCGTCGACCATCCAATCCAGCGCTTCGGCACATTCCGCCAGCGCAGCGGCGCTGCGTGCAGCCGCCCGCGCATCGAGCCAGCTGACATTTTCCAGATGTTGGCGGATCGCCGCGCGATCGAAACGCGGATCGGCATTGGAAGGATCATTGACGAACGGCAGGCCTGCCGAGCGGACATGGCCCAGAAGATCCGCGCGTCTCGCATTCAGCAAAGGCCGAAGCACATGTCCTTGCCGAGCACGGATGCCCGAAAGCCCATTCACCCCCGAACCACGGTTGAGCCGCATCAGCACCGTCTCAAGCTGGTCATCGGCATGGTGCGCGGTACACAGCCAGTCGATCCGCCGTTCGACCCTCCAGTCCTCAAGCGCGGCATAGCGTTGGGCGCGGGCCCATTGCTGAACGTTACCGGTCAAAGGAGCCGCAGGGTGAAGCACCGCATGGGGGATGCCGCGCCCGCTGCACCACTGCGCCACCATCGCCGCCTCGTCCGCGGATCCGGGTCTTAGACCATGATCAACAGTCGCAGCCTCGACCCGGCCAGCGAAACAGCGGTGGGCAAGGTCAAGCAGCGTCATGCTGTCGGGGCCGCCCGACACTGCCACGCCAAAGCGCAGGCCTACTGCCTCGCCCACCAGATTGCCGACCGCTTGGATCAGCAAGGCTTCCAGGTCAGATTGTGCCGAAGAGGGTTCGGCCATGGTTTTGCCTTAGCTGCACTTCGCCCGGGTGCGACCCTTCTCCATCATGCCGCGCAAGCTGGCCGACATGCTGGAGCCATAGACCTGCTCCAGCTCTGCATAAACCTTGCACGCATCGGCCGGCTTTTTAAGCTGGATCAATGCCTCGCCCAGATAGGCAAGACTATCGGCGGCCCGGTCGCCCTTGGGCCGCTTCTGATAATTGTCGTAGAATGTCACCGACGCAAGAGCGGGCTTGCCATCGTCCAGATAGGCCCGGCCCAACAGGTTGGCGGAGCGGCTCGCGACCGGCGACGCACCATATTTTTCGACGGTCGCTTTCAGCTGAGCCTGCGCTTCGGGATAGAATTTTGCGTCCCACAGCCGAAAACCATAGCTATAGGCATCCGCCGCAGCATCTCCCGTCGATGGCCGCTCGATGGCAGCCACCGCAAGTTTGCGTGCTTCCGTCGCGCCACCATTGGTCCCTGGCTGAGGCTTCGCCTCGGCCGGAGCCGCATCGGTGGACGGCACCGCCGGACGTACCGGCGGCGGCGTGACGACTTCGGCGCGGCTCTGTGCTTCGGCCTTATATTTGTTGAACGCCTCCTCCAGTTGGCGAATCTTGAAGCTGTTCTCTTCGACCTGCCCCGTCATCGACGCAAGCTGGGACTCCAGCGCAGCCACCCGCGCGGTCAGATCGGCAACGGGCGACGAGGACGGTGTGCCGGGCGGCACTGCGGGTGTAGATGGGCGGGTGATCTCCGCCTCCAGCGGAGTGCCTGCGGGAAAAACCTTCCGCTGAACCGCCCGCATTTCCTTTTCCAGCCGGTCGATGCGCACATCGATCGCCACATTCTGGGCAGCCGCCGCTGGCACAAGCGCAACCATGGCGGGCGCTCCCAACAACAGGGCGGTTGTCGCAAATAAGGCGTAACGCATGATGATCCCCGACTAAACTATCTAACCGACGACACGGCTAAAAAGCCGCATTCCCCGCTTTTAACCATAAGGCCATATTCGCCGCCGTAAAGCGCGACGTGCGGCTGCTCAAGCGAGGATGCGCGCGATCTTAGTTCGCTGCCGGCGGGGCAGCCGGTGCTGGCGCAGGTGCCGCCGGTATCGCAGGCGCGACACTTCCGGTGACGGGCCGAACCGGCGGCAGCTGCGCTGCCGAGGGGGCGGAGGGTGGAGCCGCACCCGCTGAAGCAGGCGCCGCCCGCGCCAGCAAGGCGGCCGCCGATACAGGCACGTCGGAAATGGTCCGATCCGGCGCGCCCAGCGGCGCAATCGGCTTGCCGCCAACCGTCACCGACAAGGCTTGCGGGCGGCCGGTGAGGATCATGGGATTGCGAGCGTTGGCAGGCAGAGTGAAACTCTCACCCTTCTTCATCAGCCCGTCCTTCAACCGCTCGCCAGCCTCGTCATAGATGCGCAACCACACATCATCATTGGCGGTGAACACCACCGTCTGTACGACCGGCGCTGCGGGACGAGCGCCAGCGGCTGGCTTCGCAGCAGTGACGGGCTTGGCCTGCTCGGCAGCAATCTCTTGCCCTGTAGGGGGCGTTAACATCTGCGTGCGCCAGATCGTGAAACCGGCGACGAGCAGGATCACGATAGCCGCAGCTGTCCATGCAAGGACGCGCGACGGCACCCGCGCCGGGTCGGCCGGTTCGAACGCTTCGTACCGGTTCGTCCCAAGTTCCGAATTATGAACGGCATGGCGTACATCAGCGGCAATCGCCACTTCGTCCAGATCCACCGCGCGGGCATAAGCACGAGCGAAACCCACGGCATAGGGAATGCCTGGCAGTGCGGAATAGTCGTCGCGCTCGATCGCTTCCAACTGGCGCTGGGCGATGCGGGTGCGTGTCGCCACGTCCTGCATCGACAGGCCTTGCGCCTCGCGCGCGGCGCGCAGCTTTGCGCCGGGAGTGCTGGATTGCACGTCCGGCGATGTTGCGCCGTTTTCCAGTTCGGGTTGTTCTGCCATGCTGCTCCGCGATCTTAGAGGCTGGTCTTGTCTCATTCCGGTACAGGGATTGTCAACGCCGGGGCGGGCATGACCGACCCATTTTCCCTGTTCAATTCAGTTCGATGCCGCGCTCGGTCGCCCACTCGGTCAACGCCCCGCGAACGTCCACGACGCCATCATTCAGCAGGTCGCGCATCATAGCCTGCAATTCGGCGGCGTCGATCGCGCGGATCATCGCCTTGACCGGCCCCACCGATGCAGGCGTGATCGACAGACGCCGCACGCCCAGGCCCACCAGCGCCATTGCCTCCAGCGTCCGCCCGCCCATCTCTCCGCAAACGCCGACGGGCACCTGATATTCACCGCAGGTACGCACTACCCGGTCCAGGAAGCGCAGGATAGCGATGCTCAGCCAATCGTAGCGCTCGGCGAGCTTGGGATGCGCCCGGTCGGCCGCGAATAGGAACTGCGTCAGGTCATTGGTGCCGATCGACAGGAAATCGAGCTTGGGCAACAGCAGGTCCAGCACTTCGGCCAGCGCAGGCACCTCCAGCATCGCGCCATAGCGTACCGCCGTCGGCACCTTCTTGCGCTGGGACAGCAGCCATTCGCGCTGATGCTCGACAAGAGCGCGTGCCTTCTCATATTCCCACGGCTCCGACACCATCGGGAACATGATGTTCAGCACCTTGCCCGCGGACGCTTCCAGCAGCGCCCGCGCCTGCGCCTTCATCAGCCCGTCTCGGTCGAGCGCCAGCCGCAGCGCGCGCCAGCCCATCGCCGGATTGTCCTCCAGCTCCTCGTCCTCGTCGCGCTGCATGTACGGCAGCGCCTTGTCACCGCCGATATCGACCGTGCGGAAGATAACCGGGCGGTCCCCGGCCGCGTCCAGCACGTCCTTGTAAAGGCGTTGCTGCTTCTCCCGTTGCGGCAGCGTAGCGGATACGAGAAACTGGAACTCCGTGCGGAACAAGCCGATGCCGTCCGCGCCGACCAGATCCAGAGCCTGCGCATCCTCCCGCAGGCCCGCATTCACCATCAGCTCGATCCGCTGCCCGTCCGCCGTCACCGACGGCAGATCACGCATCGCGGCGAACTCCGCCCGCCGCTTCTGCGTAACGTGCAGCCTGTTCTCGAACGCTTCGTCCATGTCCGGCGTCGGACGGACCAGCAGGCTGTTCGACACGACATCCATGAGGATCAGGTCGCCCTCATTCACCTTTTGCCGGATCTCGCGGACGCGCCCCAGCACCGGCACACCCATGGCGCGCGCGACGATGGTAACGTGCGCCGTGAGCGAACCTTCTTCCAGGATCACGCCCTTCAGTCGCCGCCGGTCATATTCCAGCAATTCCGCCGGGCCCAGGTTACGCGCGATCAGGATGGCATCCTGCCTCAGCCCCAATTGCGCCGCCGTGCCCAACTGCCCCGACACGATCCGCAACAGCCGATTGGCCATGTCCTCCAGATCATGCATCCGGTCCTGCAACAGGGCATCGTCGATTTGCCGCATACGCATCCGCGTGCGCTGCTGTACGCGCTCGATCGCCGCTTCGGCGGTCAGGCCGCTATCAATCGCCTCATTGATCCGCCGAATCCAGCCTTCGTCATAGGCGAACATCTTGTAGGTTTCGAGCACCTCCTGATGCTCGCCCTCCATCCCGAACTCGACCGCGCCGGTCATCCGGTCGATCTGCTCGCGCATCTTGGTAAAAGCGGAAATGACGCGCTGCCGCTCGGCCTCGGTATCCTCGGCCACCGTATGTTCGACATGGACGCGCGGCTGGTGAAACACCGCATGCCCCCGCGCCATGCCCATCACCAGCTGCAATCCCTGCAGCATGATCGTGCCCGTATCCTGCACCCGCAGATCTGCCGGGCCATCATCCGCCAGCTCGGCGTTGGCGATCAGCTCCGACAGCACCATCGCCACGGTCTGCAGCGCCTCGATCTCGACCTCTTCATAGCGGCGCGGCTCGACATGCTGGACGCACAGCACCCCGATCGCCCGTTCCCGCCGCACGATCGGCACGCCCGCAAAACTGTGGAACAGCTCTTCGCCCGTTTCCGGCCGATAACTATAGTCGGGATGCGCCGCCGCCTCGTCCAGGTTCAGCGTCTCGACATTGGTCGCGATCAGGCCGACCAGACCTTCGCCCATCGCCATCCGCGTGACATGGACGGCCTCCTGCTTGAGGCCCCGCGTCGCGAACAGTTCCAGCAGCCCTTCGCGCACCAGATATATGGAGCAAACCTCGCTCGACAGCGCCTGCCCGATAATATCCACGACCTTGTTGAGCTTAGCCTGCGCACTCGTTCGCGCGGCCATCACCTCCTGCAAGCTGGTGAGGATTTGGCGGGCGGCGGCGGCGGGCGTCGTGGGCATGTCAATGCGCTAACAGATCGCGGGGGGCCTTTCCAAGGGGAAGTCAATTCAATCGGCAGGGAAACCGATCAAAATCGTCAAAAAACTTGGGCGACATATTGCGGAAACAAGCGACCGCTTCGTCTCCTCGATCGGAACACCATGCGGTTGGTTCGAACAAGGGGACAGATGACATGACCTTGATACTGGAAAAGGATGCCCGCGAAGACCTGCTGGATCGCGGCTATTCCCGTCGCAACATCGGCAAGATTGCCGCCCTGCTCGGTGCAGGCGCTGCGGCACATTCCCTGCTGATCCAACCCGCCCATGCGCAGCAGCAGGCCGCGCGCGGGATCAAGGGCGCGGTGCGCATCGGGTCGAACGAATGCTGGGCAGGCCCCTTCCCCTCCGGCGTGGAAGCGGCGGCAAGGGCGTCGTCCTTCGGCAACTGGTATGATCCCGACAACTACCGGGGCGACCTTATCTCCACCGTGGCGAAGGTGGAGGGGCTGACGGAGTCGCAAGTCATGCTGTGGCCGGGCTCCGGCGGGCCGCTGGTCAGCATCGTCGCTGCCTATTGTTCACCTACCAAAGGGCTTGTGAGCGCCGATCCAACATTCGAATCCGCCTGGCGCACCGCCGATTATATGAAGGCGCCGATCGCTAAGGCGGCCCAGGCGCCCGGCAAGGGCCATGACGTCAAAGCGATGCTCGCCGCCAATCCCAATGCCGGCCTTTATTATATCTGCACGCCCAACAATCCCACGGGCACCATCACGCCGCTTTCAGACATCAAATGGCTGCTGGACAACAAGCCCGCCGACGCGATGCTGCTGGTAGACGAAGCCTATATCCACTTCTCCGAAGCGCCGAGCGCCGTCAGCCTGATCGCGGGCCGCAAGGACATCATCGTCATGCGGACCTTCTCGAAGCTGTTCGGCATGGCAGGCATGCGCCTCGGCCTCACCTTCGCCGATCCTGAGGTGCAGAAGCGCATCATGCTGTTCGGCCCCAGCGCGGGTGGCCTGTCAATCACCGCCATGGCGTGCGGCAATGCCGTCTACACCGAAAGCGGCCTCATCAAGGCCCGGCGCGAGGAATGCGCCGCTAACCGGGCCGAAACCATCGCCTGGCTCACGAAGAAGGGCGTCGCCGTGCATCCCGGCAGCCAGGCGAACATGTTCATGATGGACTGGAAGAAACCAGCCAAGGACATGCAGGCAGCCCTGCTTGCAACACCCGAAAAAGTTCAGATCGGCCGCAACTGGCCCATCTGGCCCACAGTCTCCCGCGTCACTGTCGGTTCGGCCGAGGATATGGCGAAGTTCCGCTCGGCTGTGGAACGAGTGCTGAAAGCCTGACCCCAAATTCCTCCCCATCACCTGATGGGGAGGAATTATCTCATGCGATCGCCGCCGAAGTCTCGCACAAATCCTTGAACTGCTGCGCCATCTGGTCCCATCCGGGATGGAACCCCATCGCCTCATGCCGCTTCAGCGCCTCATCGCTCCAATGCCGGGCCGTCGCGGTAAAGCGCGTTCCCTCGCCTTCTTCGACGAAACTCCAGATCGAGGTCAGGAACGGCTCCTGCGGTATCCACCCTGAGGCGTAGGCATCGGTCGATACCACCCGCTCGCCGGGGACCACCTCAAGGAAGATGCCCTCCATCGGCCCGGTATCTTCGCCATCGGGGCCGAACATGCGCACGGCGCTACGGCCACCGGGGCGCAAATCTTCCTCGATCACCTCGGCGCGCCACGGCTTGGGGCAGAACCATTGGTCCTTCAGGTCAGTCCAAACCTTCCACACGATCTCGCGTGGAGCCGCGATGTGGCAGCTGACCGACAGCTCATGTTGCCCGCTGCTCATACCGTCGCTCCCTCATAGGCCGCCTTCATGCGGGCAAGGTCCAGTTTCTGCATCGTCATCATCTCGGCCATCATCGGCTGAATGCCGGGGCCGCCCTTGCGGTGCATCTCCATGACCTCTTCCGGCACGATCTGCCAGGACAGGCCGAATTTGTCCTTCACCCAGCCACATGGGCCGGGCGCGCCGCCGTCGGCCGTCAGCGCATCGAAATAGCGGTCGACTTCAGCCTGGTCCTTGCATGAGATCGACAAGGACACCGCTTCGGTAAAGCCGAATTCCGGCCCCCCGTTCAGTCCCTGATAGCTCTGGCCGAACAGCGTGAATTCCACCAGCAGCACGTCGCCTTCCTTGAATGGCGCGGGGCCGGGAACATCATGCGGATAACGGCTGATCGAATCGACCGACCCGCCAAAGACAGAGACATAGAAGCGCGCAGCTTCCTCCGCCTGTCCGTTGAACCACAGACAGGGTGAAATCTTCGACATCCTTTCTCTCCTCTTATGCTGCGGCCGAACGCATGCCGACCAGCGCGAACATCGCGCCTTGCGGGTCCGTCGCCTGGATGATCCACGCGCCGCCCGGCACTTCGGCGGGGCCATTCAGCACGGTGCCGCCGCCTGCCTTCACCTTCTCCACGCCCTCATCGATGTCCGGCACCACGAAGTAGAACAGCCATTGCGGCTCCGCCATCTGCTCGGGCCTGGGCATCATGCCGCCTTCCATGCTGTTGAAGTCGGTCCCGCCGGACATGGAGAAAAGCTGGTAGCTGCCCATTGGCCCCATATCCATCGCCTCGCCCTTCCCCCAGCCGAACTGGGACGTGTAGAAAGCGAGGTCCGCGTCGAAACTGCCGCTGTAAAGCTCGTGCCAGCCGACATGGCCTCTCGCCATCGGCGGCGCGGCGTCCATGCCGTCCGGGCTCGATCCCTTGAGCAGCATGAAGATCGCGCCACCCGGATCGCTCATCACGGCAAAGCGCCCGACGCCCGGAATATCTTCCGGCGGCCGCTTCACGCTCGCTCCCGCGCCGCTCAGTCGCTGGGCATCGGCATCGACATCGGCCGATCCGACATAGCCGCCCCACCAGGGCGACATGCCGCAATCCTTCGCTTCCGCCGGAATGCGCATGATGCCGCCCAGCGGCCCCGCGCTTCCAGACACGACATGATAGGGATCGTCCGTCCGCTCGCCGCCAAAGGGCTGCGCCGTCCATCCCACCACATCGCCATAGAAGGCGATCGCGCCCTCCGGATCGCTGGTCATCAGTTCATACCAGAAGAATTTGCCGGTCAGGTCGCTCATCATCCGCCTCCTTGTCGCATGCTGTTGGTCAGGCCTTCTGGTCGATCATTACGTCGAACCCGCCATAAATCATTCGCTTGCCTGAAAAGGGTATCTCGCCATCTTCCTGCATGCGGGGATCGTTCATCACCTTCTCTTGCCCCGCGTCGCGCGTTGCCTTGTCGGGCCATTCGATCCAGGAAAAGACGACGTCCTCGCCTTCTTCGGCGATTACGGACGTGCGGAAGTCATTGACCTTCCCAACAGGAACATCAGTGCCCCAGCATTCCACCATGCGCAGCGCGCCATGCTCCAGGAAGATCGGAGCGGCCCGGGTCGCGAACTCCTTGTACCGCTCCTTGTTGCCCTTCGGCACGGGAACCACGAAACCGTCGATATAGCTCATCATCTCTCTCCTTGTTCGGATTGATCAGGCGGGAACTTCCCGCTGATGGGTCGCCAGCGCCGCTTCAACGTCCATCCAGGTGACTTCCCAGATATGACCGTCCAGATCAGCAAAGCTGCGACCATACATGAAGCCATGATCCTGGCTCGGATTGGGCTCCGTCCCGCCCGCGGCGAGTGCCTTTTCGGTAGTCACATCCACCGCAGCCCGGCTTTCCTCGCTGATTGCCAGCAGCACCTGCGCCGTTTCATGCGCATTGGGTATGCGGCGCGGCGTGAAGCTCGCGAAGCGCTCGTGCGTCAGCAGCATCACATGAATGGCGTCGGACAGGCTCATCATCTGGCTGTCCTCGCTGCAAAAATCCTTGTTCCGCACCGCACCTACCGCCTCGTAAAAGGCGATGGAGGCGGACAGGTCCTTTACCGGCAGGTTGATGAAAATCATCTTGGGAGTGGGGGCATCGGGCATCACGCATCTCCTTGAACATCGCGGCAAGGAGCTATGGCACTCGACTCACCGCCTTGAACTTTTTGGACCCAATGATTATGTTATGCAACATCAAAGTTAGAAAAGATAACCAATGACTCGCAATTCCAAAAAGCGCGCCTATCAGGATGGCTGTGCAACTGCCCATGCGCTTGACCTCATCGGCGACCGCTGGGCCATGCCGATCATGCGGGAATTGATGCTGGGTCCCAAGCGTTTCACCGATCTGCGCGCCAGCCTGCCCGGAATCAGCGCCAATGTGCTGACGCAGCGTCTGGAGGAACTGGAAGCCGCGAGCGTCCTCATCCGCCGCCGCCTCCCCCCGCCCGCCGCCAGCCAGATCTACGAACTGACCGAATGGGGCCGCGAGTCGGAAATCCTGTTCCAGGTGCTCGGCCGCTGGGCCTGCCGCTCGCCCACGATGCAGCCCGGCCAGCCGATGAGCAATGTCTCGGTCGTCCTGTCCATGCGCACCATGATCGACCGCAGCCGCATCGCTGACTTAGACGCGGTGATAGGCTTCCGTTTCGGCGAAGAAGAATTTCGCGCGCAGTTCAAGGACGGCGCCTTCACCATGGATCGCGGGCCTGTCGAGGGCGCGGACGCGGTGATCAGCGGTGATCAGAATGCGCTCGCCGCCGTGGTATATGGCGGGGCAAGCTTCGAAGATGTCGGCGGCGCGCTGAAGATCGAGGGGAACCGCGATTTGGCAGAACGCTTCGTCCGCCTCTTCCCGCTGCCCTCAAAAGCTCCGGTCACTTTCATGCCAGCAGGCGACTGAAATCCTCTTACCGCCTGATCGGGAAAGTCGGCACGTTGACGCGCGGCGCCGATGTCGCGCCAGGCACCAGCGCCTGTCCGCTCTCCTCCCGCAGCGGCGGCAGCGCAGGCGGCGGCACGAAGCCAGGGCTGATCTCGGCCGGTGGCTTGGGCGGCGGCGGCAGGGGCGTGGGCGACACGATCACCGTCACCGTGCCGCCAAAGCGGGACTGCCACTCCGCCAGCCGCCGCAGATAGTCGGCATAGGCTTCGTAAAATTCCTGAAACGGCTTCTCCAGCGCCGTCAGTGCTTCGGGCGCATAGGCCAGCAACTGGTTCGACGGCATGGCAAGTATCTTCGCGCCTACATCCACCGCCACGGGACAGAAGCTCTTGGTCACAGGCGGCAGCGAAAAGAAGTTATAGACGACCGTGTTCAGCAACTCGCGCGACTGAAGCCCCGCGCTGCCATAAGCGGCGGTATAGTTGCGATCGACCGCCGCGTTGGCTTCCCGCAATATGTCCTTATGGACATGCAGCATCTTGTTGTACTGAATCCGCGCAGGCTCGCCCGCACCATGGCAGGAGAGCGCCGCGACGTTCAGCGCCATGCGGACATGCCACAGCGCCGTATTGGCCGTGACCCCGCGATTGGGCGTCAGATATTTCCCTTCGGCATCAACCTCCGGAATGCTCATATCCTCGACCGCACCCATCGGCGGCAGCGGCTTGATCGTGCGGACGACCGGCGGCGGAGGGGTCGGCGCCTGTTTGGGTGTGGAACAGCCTGCGACCAGCGCCAATGCGGCCACCGAAGCGATTGTCCAGACGCGACATGAAGCAGCACGCAACGGCAACCCATTATCCCCTATGATTAATTGTCAGCGCCAAAGCTCATGGCCCAAACTCATGGCAAAGCTGCGCGTTCCTGGCGATGATCGCCCGGATCACTTCGTCCCTTCAGGGATTCGGTTCGTCCCGATAATCAGGACGCCTCAGGCGCTACGCCGCTCCAGCGCGACAACCGCCTCGTCCATCAACTGCGTGATGATGTCGGTGACCGGCTCTTCCTTCGTCACCATGCCGACCGACTGCCCCGCCATCACCGATCCGCCCTCGACATCGCCGTCGATCACGGCCCGGCGGAGCGCTCCCGCCCAATAATGCTCGATCTGCAACTGCGCTTCCATCATGTCGACAGAGCCGCCATCGAGCAGATTGGCGACTTCCCGTTGCTTGGCGGTAAAGGCTTCGGTCCCCGCATTTTTCAGCGCCCGCACCGGAATCACCGGCAAACGCGGGTCGATCTGCACGCTGGCGATCGCGTCGCGCGCCGAAGCACGGAAGAAAGCCTTCTTGAAGTTCGGATGCGCGATGCTCTCGCTCGCACAGGCAAAGCGGGTGCCCAGTTGCACGCCCGCCGCGCCCATTTCCAGATAGCCCGCAATCAACTCGCCGCGCCCGATCCCGCCAGCGACGAACACCGGCAGCTGCGACGCCATTTCCGGCAGGATTTCCTGCGCCAGCACGCTGGTCGACACCGGTCCGATATGGCCGCCAGCTTCCATCCCCTCGATCACCAGCGCATCGACGCCCGAGCGCGCCAGCTTCTTGGCCAGGCTCAGCGCCGGAGCGAAGCAGATGAGCTTGGCGCCCTTCTCCTTGATCGCCTCGATGCTGCCCTTGGGCGGCAAGCCGCCTGCCAGCACCACATGGCCCACCTCATGACGCGCACAAACCTCGATCAGGTCGAACAGTTGCGGATGCATGGTGATCAGGTTGACGCCGAAGGGCTTGGAGGTCAGCGCCTTCGTCGCCGCGATTTCCTTGTCGAGCAGTTCCGGCGTCATCGCGCCGCAGGCGATCACGCCAAAGCCGCCCGCGTTGGAAATGGCCGCGACCAGGTTCCGCTCCGACACCCAACTCATCGCCCCGCACATGATCGCGACGTCGCAGCCCAGAAATTCGGTGCCGCGAGCCATCAAGGAAGTGAGTTTGGCGTTGGTCATCAGTCTAATCCTAGAAGCACAAAGCCCCTCCCCTTCAGGGGAGGGGTTGGGGTGGGGGCCCTCCCCACGCGCTGTTCAGTGGGGCCAGGCCCCACCCCCGGCCCCTCCCCTCAAGGGGAGGGGTAATCATTTGAATTATGCGACCGGCGCGTCCAGCCCATAGGCCGTGTGCAGCACGCGCACCGCCAGTTCCGTCTCATCCTCATCGATCAGCACCGAAACCTTGATCTCGCTGGTCGAGATGGCGAGGATATTGATCCCGCGATCGGCCAGGCTCTTGAACATGGTCGAAGCAACCCCGGCATGGCTCTTCATGCCGACGCCAACGACCGACACCTTCGCGACCTTCGTGTCCGGGATCACGCGGTTGAAGCCGATCTCTTCCTTCTGGCTTTCCAGCACGTCCAGCGCGCGGGCAAGGTCGGCGCCCGGCACGGTGAAGGTCACGTCCGTCTCGCCCTTGTCGCGGCCGACATTCTGGATGATCATGTCGACGTTGATCGCGGCATCGGCCAGCGGGCCAAAGATGTGCGCCACGGCGCCCGGACGATCGGGCACGCGGGTGACGGTGATCTTCGCCTCATTCTTGTCATGGGCGATGCCGGTGATGAGCTGACGTTCCATCTTGTCTTCCTTGAGCTTGGCTTCCAGTTCCTCCTCGCTGACGATCAGGGTGCCGGGGAGGTCGGTCTGGGTGGGATCATCGAAGGAGGAAAGCACCTGCACGACCACGCCTTCCTTCATGGCAAGGCCGACGGAGCGGGTCTGGAGCACCTTGGCCCCGACCGAGGCCAGTTCCAGCATTTCCTCATAGGTGACGAGGTCGAGCTTGCGCGCGCGCGCCACGATGCGCGGGTCGGTCGTGTAGACGCCATCGACGTCCGTATAGATGTCGCAGCGGTCTGCCTTCACCGCCGCCGCGACGGCGACCGCCGAAGTGTCCGAGCCGCCACGACCCAGGGTCGAAATGCGGCCGTCTTCCATCATGCCCTGGAATCCGGGGATCACCGCGACGGTGCCGGACCGCATCGATGCAAGCAGATCGATCGTATCGATGTCGCCGATGCGCGCCTTCGCATGGGCTTCGTTGGTGCGGATCGGCAGCTGCCAGCCAAGCCAGCTGCGCGCGTCCACGCCCATGGCTTTGAGCGTCATGGCGAGCAGGCCGCTCGTCACCTGTTCGCCGCTGGCGACCACCACGTCATACTCCGCCGGATCGTAAAGCGCGGACGCTTCCTTGCAGAAGCCGACCAGCCGGTCCGTCTCCCCTGCCATGGCGGATACGACGACGGCGACCTCATGACCCTGCTCGACGACATGTTTGACACGCGCGGCCACGTTGCGAATTCGCTCCATCCCCGCCATCGAGGTGCCGCCGAATTTCATCACGATGCGCGCCATTTTCTTGTCGAACCTGTCTGCTGATCTGGAAAGATGATCCCCCTCCGGGGAAAAACGGCGCCGCTATAGCAGCAGCGGCAGATATGGCAAGCAAGGCCATATGGAACCCCATGGCGTCATCGCTCATTCCTTGAGTGGAAGATTTAGAAGGAGGAAGCCATGGACGGAGTCCTTTACGGGCTTTTCACGATCGGAGGGCCGATCCTGCTCGCGGCGGTGCTCATTTATGTGATCATGAGCAACCGGCGGCACAGGAGTCCCGAAGAATTGGCGCGGACGGAAGCGGCCACGCGCGAACTGCATCGGCAGTTGGATGCGGAGGACAAATATCTAGACGGCGATGGGCCGCCCCCGCGCAAGAAATAAATGCCCGTGGCGCACCATCGCGGAGCTTGATAGGCAGGGTGCATGGCCAACTCAGTTTCCAGCACCATAGACCCCCGCGAAGCCGCGCATTTCGGCGCGATGGCAGCCGACTGGTGGGATCCTTCCGGCAGCAGCGCCATGCTGCACAAGCTCAATCCTGTAAGACTGCGCTATATTCGCAGCGCGATCGATAGGCACTGGCTGGATGAGGAAAGCAGCTTCCGTCCCTTGACGGGCAAGCGCGCCTTGGACGTTGGCTGCGGCGCTGGCCTTCTATCAGAACCCTTGGCACGCCTCGGCGCCACGGTGACAGCCCTCGACGCCGCGCAGGAAAATATCGCCATCGCCCGCGCCCATGCCGAACGCCAGGGCCTGTTGATCGACTATCGCGCCACACCGGTCGAGCAACTGGACAGCGAAGGGTTCGACCTCGTCACGTCGATGGAAGTCATCGAGCATGTCAGCGATCCTGCCGCCTTCATAGGCGCGCTGGCGGCGAAACTGGCCCTCGGCGGCTTGCTCATCCTGTCCACTCCCAACCGCACGCCTCTGTCACGCCTCGCAATGATCAGCATCGGCGAAAGCATCGGCGGCATTCCCAAAGGCACGCATGATTGGGACAAGTTCCTGACACCAGAGGAACTGACCGACATGCTGGTGAAGGCCGGACTGGAGGTCACCGATGTCACCGGCCTTTCCTTCGACCCGCGCAAGGGCTTCACGCTCTCTTCGAACAAGGCAATCAACTATCTGCTGACCGCTCGCCATCCTCATCGCTGAATAACTGAGAGGCAAGTCCCATGCGCCGGTTTGGAACCCGCCGCCAACAAGCTTGATCAGTGCGCGCTTGCTCCTCATCATGCCAGGAATGAGGAGGAACATGAGCAATGGATGATCCAACAGGCGTGAGAATAAGCGGCAGAACCGTGCCCTTCCCTCAATCGGTAAGTTTGCAGGCTCGCGCCTTCCTCGCAACCATGACTGGGCCCGACGGCCTGCCACTGAACGCCATGCCGCAGCCAGCGCCTGACGACCTGGAAGGCTGGACCCGGTCCAAGAATGCAGTCGGCAAGTTCATGGCCGATTTCTCCTCCGCCCTGTCGCCTAGCCTGAAATCGACCGTCGAAACCATCGAGATGGCAGGCGTCCGCGTGCACCTCGCGACGCCGGCAGATCACGTTCCAGACGGCCGCGCCTATCTCGACTTCCACGGCGGCGGGCTGGTCCATGGTGAAGGCGAATTTTGCCGAACAGGCGCGCGCCGCATCGCCGACCAGCACGGCGCGTCATGCTATTCGGTGGACTATCGCATGCCACCCGAACATCCCTATCCGGCTGCGCTCGATGATTGCGTCGCTGTCTATCGCGCTCTTTTGGACAGCCATGCGCCTGAAAAGATCATCATCGGCGGCGCTTCTGCGGGCGGTAATCTGGCGGCCGCGACGGTGCTGCGCGGCCGTGACGAGGGCTTGCCCTTGCCCGCTGCCTTGATCCTTTTGACGCCAGAGCTAGACCTCACCGAATCCGGCGACAGCTTCGAAACAAACCAGCTGGTGGACGTGATGCTCCCGCGACCGCTGATGAACGCTAATCTGCTTTACGCTGGGGGGCACGACCTCGCGCACCCTTATCTTTCACCTTTGTTCGGTGACTTTTCAGCAGGCTTTCCGCCTGCCTTCATTCAGGCAGGAACGCGAGACTTGTTCCTTTCCAATGCGGTGAGGATGCATCGGGCACTGCGCCGGGCAGCCTTGCCTGTCGAACTCCACATATTTGAAGGCATGCCGCATGGCGGGTTTGGCGGCAACGCGCCTGAAGATATCGAACTGCTGATCGAGCTTCAGCGGTTTGCACGGCAGCATTGGGGGCTCCCGCAACACGGTGGCTAAATCAAGAAGCGGCCGCCACCGGGCCTGGGGGCGACCGCTTCCCAACCCCCCGCTCGGGGTTGTCTCTTCAGGCTGCTTCGGCTGTTTCCGCGGAAGCGGGCAGACGAATGAGATAGTCGAAGGCAGAAAGCGCCGCTGTCGATCCTGCCCCCATGGCGATCACGATCTGCTTGTAAGGCACGGTCGTGCAGTCGCCCGCAGCGAATATACCTGGCTGACTCGTTTCGCCCCTGGCGTCAATCTCGATTTCGCCGCGTGGCGAGAGCGCGATCGCGTCCTTCAGCCATTCTGTGTTCGGGACCAACCCGATCTGGACGAAGATGCCTTCCAGTTCGACATCATGCTCGGTGCCATGGTTGCGGTCCTTGTAGCTAAGGCCCGTGACCCTGTTCCCGTCACCCTCGACCTTGGTCGTAAGCGCGGAAGTGATGATCCGCACATTGGGCAGGCTGGCAAGCTTGCGCTGCAACACCGCGTCGGCGCGCAGCTGGCTGTCGAACTCGATCAGCGTCACATGAGCAACGATGCCGGCCAGATCGATAGCCGCTTCAACGCCGCTATTGCCGCCGCCGATCACCGCCACGCGCTTGCCCTTGAACAGGGGGCCATCGCAGTGCGGGCAATAAGCCACGCCCTTGTTCCGATATTCCTCTTCGCCCGGCACGCCCATCTGCCGCCACCTGGCGCCCGTGGACAGGATGACGGTGCGGCCTTTCAGCGATGCACCATTTTCCAGCACGACTTCATGATATCCGCCCTCGGTCTTCGCCGGGATCAGCTTGGCCGCCTTTTGCAGGTTCATGATCTCGACATCATAATCTTTCACATGCGCTTCCAGCTGCGCGGCGAGCTTGGGGCCCTCCGTCCGGCTGACCGAAATGAAGTTCTCGATGTCCATCGTGTCGAGCACTTGCCCACCGAAGCGTTCCGCCGCGACACCCGTGCGGATGCCCTTGCGCGCTGCATAGATCGCCGCCGCCGCGCCAGCAGGACCGCCGCCGACCACAAGCACTTCGAACGGGTCCTGCTTCTTGATCTTCTCCGCCGCGCGGGTTTCCGCGCCGCTGTCGATCTTTGCGACGATCTGTTCCAGCTCCATGCGGCCGGAAGCGAATGGCTCTCCATTCAGGAACACGGTCGGCACAGCCATCACCTGGCGCGCGTCCACCTCTTCCTTGAACAGCGCGCCATCGATGGCGACATGCTTGATCCGGGGATTGAGCACGCTCATCAGGTTCAGCGCCTGCACCACATCGGGGCAGTTTTGGCACGACAGCGAGAAATAGGTTTCGAAGCTGAAGTCGCCGTCCAGTTCCTTGATCTGCTCGATCAACTCTTGCGCTGCCTTTGACGGATGGCCGCCCACCTGCAGCAGGGCAAGCACCAGCGAGGTGAACTCATGCCCCATCGGAATGCCCGCGAAGGTCACGCCGATATCGGTGCCCGCCCGCCGGATCATGAAGCTCGGCTTGCGCTTGTCATTGCCGGCGGTGACCGTCACCTTGTCCGACAGCTCGGCGATCTCGCTCAGCAGCCCTTCCAGTTCGCGCGACTTCGCGCCTTCGTCCAGCGACGCCACCAGCTCGATCGGCTGCGTGATGTTCGCCATATAGGCCTTCAGCTGGCCTTTCAGATTTGCGTCTAACATCTTCGTAGCTCCATTGAATTGGCGCACCGCCCGTGGGCGCGCAGGTCCGCTTGCCGGGAGGTGCGACCCAAAGGCCGGCATGACAGCGTTCAAAATGTCTTGGTAAACCCCCGCCGGGCCGGGGAGTTGCTCGACCCGACCCGGCGAAAGGGCAGGTGTTGCTTAGATCTTGCCCACGAGGTCGAGCGAGGGAGCCAGGGTTTCTTCACCCTCTTCCCACTTGGCCGGGCACACTTCGCCGGGGTGAGCGGCGACGTATTGCGCAGCCTTGACCTTGCGGAGCAGTTCGGTCGCGTTGCGGCCGACGCCTTCCGAAGTGATCTCCATGAACTGGATCACGCCTTCGGGATCGACGAGGAAGGTCGCGCGGTCGGCCAGGCCCACGCCCGGACGCATCACGTCGAAATTGTTGGTGATCTGGCCCGACTGGTCGCCTAGCATATAATAGTTGATCTTGCCGATCGCGGGCGAGGTGTCGTGCCAGGCCTTGTGGCTGAAGTGCGTGTCGGTCGAAACCGAGTAGACTTCGACGTTCAGCGACTGTAGCGTCGGGTAGATACCGGCCAGGTCTTCCAGTTCGGTCGGACACACGAAGGTGAAGTCGGCGGGATAGAAAAAGAAGATCGCCCACTTGCCCTTCACGTCCTCGTCGGTGACGTCGACGAACTTGCCTTCCTTGAAAGCGGTTGCCTTGAACGGCTTGATGCTGGTGTTGATGAGAGCCATGGGCTTTCCAGTTCCTTCTTAGGGTTGCTGTTGCCTGGCCTATGTAGGGAGGGAGCAGGGTGAGGGGAAATTGCTTTTATTCACACCTGTCATTGAGAAAAGCGATCAACGGAGCGATTATTGATCGACCAGCTCATCCCTTGGTTTCTGGAGCACATAGGTCATGGCTTCCTTGGCCATCTCCAGCGCCTCTTCGATCGTGAAGGTCGAGGAGTCGAGGCACAGCTCCAACCACAAGCCGTCCAGCATGGCGGTCAAGCCGATCGCAGCGATCCGCGCCGCCGGACGCGGAATCTGCGGCGCGGCTTCCCTCAGCAGCACCTCCAGCCGTTCGCGCGATCCGCCATAGGTCTCCGCATGCGTGGCGGCGATTTCCGGACTGGTCTTCACCAGGCTCCAAAAGGAAATCCAGGTCGCCAGCAAATTGGGGTCCAGCACAGGCGGCTGCAAATTCGCCCTGATATAAGCCCATAGCCGGTCAAGCGGATCAGGCCCCGCTTCGGCAACGGCCTGCTCCAGCGCCGCCGCCACCTTCTCCCCAACATCGCGATAGGTGGCGAGGATCAGCGCGTCGACCCCATCGAAATAATGGGTAAGCAATCCCGCAGACACACCAGCCCGTGCACAGATCGCCCGCACGGATGTCGCCGCGACACCCTTTTCGGCAAGACATTGCGCCGTCGCTTCGATCAGAGCCTGGCGCCTGACATCGGGCGACTCTCTGACAAAGCGCGCCCGCCCCTGTCTCCCGTCAAGGCGGCCTGCAATCTTCTGCTCCACGTCTTTTTTCCCGTCACCATGCCGCACCCCTTCAGGGCGGCCCACCCCGCCCCCTTCCCGCAACATGGATCACCGCGCTTTCGATCATCATTTAGGCCCGCAATGCAAGGGGAAAAGATCGGCGAAAACCGCGTCAGGCCGGTTCGTTCAATTCTTCCAACGCGGTAAAGCGCTGCGACCAGAGCGCGCCGTAAATCGCCATCCACTGCACCACCGGCGCCAGCCCCTTCACGCGGGCTGCATAATAGGTCTCCCGGCCTGCCCGGCGAGCCGTGACGAGTCGAGCGCGCTTCAACTTCCCCAGATGCCGCGACACCATCGGCTGCGACACGTCCGACACTGCCGTCAGGGCGTGCACGCTCTGCTCCCCTTCCTTCACAAGATATTCGAGCAGGGCGCGCCGCGTCCCGTCGGACAGCGCCTTGAAAAGTTCGTCACATGCCGCCGAGCGGTCGCCGCCTGAAAGAGGATCATTCATTGCGAAGTCATAACCAAATGATTATGAGAAGATCAAGCGAAGACCGTTTTTGAAGGGTCGAAGCGACGTTAACCAAAAAAAGTTGGCGGGGTCCAGCAGCTGAGTCTTTTGAGTCACACCACCTGATATTGAGTCCCCTGGCGACATCCGGACTCAACATGTCGTGTCTACCTCTTTCGTTCTCCTGCTGTTAACTTTTGTCTGAGGCTCAGCGGCTAAGCCGTTGATCTTGACGCCGGACTCCCGACGACTCAACGCTGGTCCTCGAAACGAATGGGGGTCACATAATGGGTGTCATGGAACGCGTCGCGCCGCGGCGTAAAAGGGCGGTTGCGCCGGTTGAAAGAGAGGCCGTCGCCATCCCGGCGAACAGCCTCCTGCGCGGCGACTGCATCGCCGAAATGGCGAAGCTTCCCGACGCCTGCATCGACATGATCTTCGCCGATCCGCCCTATAATCTCCAGCTCGGCGGCGACCTGTTCCGTCCCGAAGGCGGCCGGGTCGATGCCGTCGACAATGACTGGGACAAATTCGATACGCTCAGCAGCTATGACCGCTTTACCAAGGCATGGCTGGCGCAGGCCCGTCGCATCCTGAAGCCCAACGGCACCATCTGGGTCATCGGCAGCTATCACAATATCTTCCGCGTCGGCACGGCACTCCAGGACGAAGGCTTCTGGATCCTCAACGACATCATCTGGCGCAAGTCCAACCCCATGCCCAATTTCAAGGGCACCCGCTTCACCAACGCGCATGAAACGCTGATCTGGGCCAGCCAGGGCGAGGACGCCAAATATACCTTCAACTACAAGGCGATGAAGACGCTCAATGACGAGCTTCAGATGCGCTCCGACTGGGTGCTGCCGATCTGCGGCGGACAGGAACGGCTGAAGCGCAACGGGACGAAGGCGCACCCGACGCAAAAGCCCGAATCCCTGCTCTACCGCGTGCTGCTGGCGTGCACGAAGCCCGGCGATGTCGTGCTCGATCCCTTTTTCGGCACCGGCACCACCGGTGCAGTCGCCAAGCGGCTTGGCCGCCAGTGGATCGGCATCGAACGCGAAGACAGCTATATCGAAGTCGCGATGGAGCGCATCGAAGCCGCCCTGCCGCTGGACGAATCCGCACTCACCATCATGCAAAGCGCGAAGAGCCAGCCCAAGGTCGCCTTCGGCACGCTTGTCGAAACCGGCTATCTCCAGCCCGGCTCGATCCTGACCGACGCCAAGCGCCGCTGGCAGGCCACCGTGCGCGCCGATGGCTCGCTTTGCATCGGCGCGGATACCGGATCGATCCACAAGATCGGCGCAACCCTGCAAAATGCGCCCAGCTGCAATGGCTGGACCTTCTGGCACCATGAAGTCGACGGCACCCTCAAGCCCATCGATACGCTGCGCCAGACTTATCTGCTCGCAAACGAGCCCTGACGCCCTCACCTGCATTTCCGTTCGGGCTGAGCCTGTCGAAGCCCCTTCTTTTTCTTTAACAAGGAAAAGCTTTCGACAGGCGCAGCGTGAACGAGACCAGCAATGATCCTATCCACCCTCCCCCACGACGCTCGGCTTTACCTGAAGCCCACATGGTTCGTCCCCTCCCCCATCGGCCTGCCCGATGGGTCAGCGGCACGCATGGCCAATGGCCTGATCTGGTTCCAGGCCTATGAGCTGACCGCACTACAGGGCGCGCACCGCCTGACGCGGATCACGATCCCGGTGGCGCAGTTCGACGAAACCATCGCCTCGCTTCCCGCCCCGCTCGCGGAACGCGCCACGCGTCTCGCAGCCAATATCTCGGCGCAGCGCCATCCGCTGGCGCTGGGCGATCGCACCATCCGCTTCGATGCGCCGCAAGTCATGGCGATCCTCAACGTCACGCCCGACAGCTTCTCCGACGGCGGGAAGCATATGGGCGACCCCCAGGCGGCGGCGGACGCTGGCTTCGCCATGGCGGCGGCCGGCGCGGCCCTTATCGACATCGGCGGCGAATCCACGCGCCCCAAAGCTCCCAAAGTGTGGGAAGGCGACGAAATCGCCCGCGTCGTGCCGGTCATCGAAAGTCTCGCCGCCGCAGGCGTCCCGGTATCGATCGACACGCGCAAGGCGGCCGTCATGGAAGCGGCGCTCGCGGCAGGAGCAAAGGTCATCAACGATGTCAGCGCCCTTGCCCATGATCCCCGCGCGCTGGAAGTCGCGGCGCGCGCGTCCTGCCCCGTCATCCTGATGCATGCGCCGTCCTCCGGCGATGACCCGCATGACAATCCGGGCGGCTATGGCGATGTCGTCGCCGATGTGTTCGACATGCTCGAAAGCCGCATCGAAAGCTGCGTCAGTGCAGGCATTGCGCGCGACCGGATCATGGTCGATCCAGGCCTTGGCTTCGGCAAGTCGCTCGCCGACAATCTGGCGCTGGTCAATGGCCTTGCCACTTTCCAGGGCCTCGGCGTGCCATTGCTCTTTGCCGGAAGCCGCAAGCGCTTGATCGGCGCCCTCTCCAACGAAGCCCCCGCCGCCGACCGCCTCGGCGGCTCCATCGCCCTCGCCTTTCGCGCTGCCCAATCGGGCGCGCAAATGGTCCGCGTCCATGATGTGAAGGAAAGCGTCCAGGCCCTGCACCTGTGGCGCGGCCTGGCCGACGCAGGGCTCAGCGCGGTTTAGAGCATGTTCATGTTTGAGTGATCGTCACCCCGGACTTGATCCGGGGTCCCGCTTCTTATCTGACGCTACCGAGGCAGCGGGACCCCGGGTCGAGCCCAGGGTGACGGAAAATCAGCCTTAATGCCGATGCTTCCGTGTAAGACGATCACCTTCTAAGGATCGCAAGCACTCTTAACCCGGTCGCCCTGAGCCTCAGGCCAACAACCCACACCCGTTCGGGCTGAGCTTGTCGAATCCCTCATCTGTTCAAAACGAAGACGTCAGACCTCTGGAAAAACAGGCACCAACCCTACCACCGCCGCAACCTCGGCCGGAACACACTGGGATCAACCGCCAGCACAGGCACATCCCGCGATGCCAACTCAACCTTGGCCTGCTCCACCACCGGCGGCGTGGCATCGGGCGTGAATGTCACCACCGCCGTCCCCGGATCATTCATGACCAGTTGATCCAGCATCAAGGCCGGTCCCAAGGCATCCGCATTGACCCGAACCAAAGTGCCAAGCTGCGTCATCCCGAACAATGTCCGCGCAAAGGCGGTCGGCAGCCTGATGCAGCCATGGCTCGCCGGATAACCGGGATTATGCCCCGCATGCAGCGCCACGCCATCCCAGGTAAGCCTTTGCATGAACGGCATGGGTGCGTTGCTGTAGAGGTTGGACCGATGCCATTCCCGCTTCTGCAGGATCGTGAACTCGCCGGTCGGCGTCCGGTGCCCCGGCGTGCCCGTGGATACGCTCGCCATCCCCACCAGCCGGTCGCCATTATAGACATGCACCATCTGCCGCTGAAGGCTGATGATCAGGTAGAGCGGCCCGTCGAACGGCCCCTCCTCCAGCCAACGATAACCGCCCGGCTGCATGACCTGTCCTTCCGAGCCTGCGACCTCAGCGGCCGCTTGGCTCATCGATGACACAGGCGTTATGGCGGCAAGCGCCAGCAGGAACGGCATCACGCGCATAAAGTCTTTCTTAACTATTGTGCACGGATTCGCCAGCCGGAAGCGGCTTGTGGCTCACTATTCTTAATCCCGCCATGGCACAGAGTAAGAAGCCTTTGTCGCATCCAGAGGCACGCGGCGAACTCCGCTCGGCGTGCTGATCCGCTGAGAATTGACGGAGGGCTAGAGCTTGCCCCTTTCTCGATACGTAGTCGACAAGCTGGAACGCGTCTCGAAACTAGCCCGGTGGCTCCATCATCTCACCCCTCCCGCAGGCGGGAGGGGCCGGGGGTGGGCAGGGAGCGACGTCCGACGAACGTGCAACCCCGCTGAACAAGCCGCCCGCCTCACCAAAGACTGCTGCATGGCGTGCTGCTGCAAAGGCACGCGAACACCCTCAGACCTGTGGGCTGTTCAAACCTAAAAACTGATCTCGCATGGATTGAGCCCCATCAGTCGGGAAATCAGTTACCGAAGTCTCTCACCCTGCTCGAATATGATGCGGATCAAGCAAGAGCGGCTCAGCTCAACTCAATTGGCCTTGGGACATGGTCCAATCACACTGGATCGGGTTACGCTACATTTATGTCGAGTTTTTCCGCCTGCCAGCAGATGACGCCATCTGCTGCTGCGAAAGCGCTCCAGTTTCTACAACAGCACCAACTGCGCGACCGGGGCAAAGCTGCGCCGGTGCAGCGGCGTTGGGCCATGTTCCCTGAGCGCCGCCAGATGCATCGGGCTGCCATAGCCCTTGTTGCTTTCCCAGCCATAATGGGGGTGCACCGCCGCCGCCTCTATCATCATGCGGTCGCGCGCCTCCTTGGCCAATATCGACGCGGCGGCGATCGACAGGCATTTGGCGTCGCCCTCGACCACGGCGGTCGAGGCCCACCGCCATTTGGGGCAGCGATTGCCGTCCACCAGCACATGTGCGCAATCTTTGCTGAGCGCCTCGACCGCTCGCGTCATCGCCAGCATCGTCGCCCAAAGGATGTTGATCTCGTCAATCTCCTCGACTGACGCCACCCCGATCCCCCAACACAGCGCCCGCGCCTTGATCTCGCCCTCCAGCACCGCGCGGCGGGCGGCGGTCAGTTGCTTGCTGTCATTCAGGCCATCCGGGCAATCCTCCTGCCGCAGGATGACGGCAGCAGCCACCACCGGCCCCGCCAGCGGCCCCCTGCCCGCTTCGTCCACTCCAGCGACCAGCCCGGGATGATGCAATCGCTCATGCGCGAAATCAGGCATGTTGATGAAACCCGAACGGCGCGCCCATCGGCCCGTGCCCCTGCCCCAGACCCGGCGCCAACACCAGCGCTTCCCGAACATATTTCCTAGCAAATTCAATAGCTTCTACTAATCCCTCACCCTGACCCAACCGCGTAGCCACAGCACTGGCCAGGGTACACCCCGTCCCATGCGTGTGAATCGTTTCAATTCGCGCATTGCTCCATGACTTCACCAACCCTCCCGGCCCGATCAGCCGATCGGTCAGCATCGCCCCTTCACCATGCCCACCCTTCGCCAGCACATGCGTATCGAAGCGGATCGCAATCTGTTCACCGCCCAGCGCCTCCAACTCCGGTATATTCGGGGTCACCAAAGTCGCCAACGCCATCAGCCGCTCAAATGCCGCGACCGTCGCATGATCCGCCAGCACCGATCCGCTCGTCGCGACCATCACCGGATCGAATATGATCGGCACATCGGTCAACTGCGCGAGCCGGTCAGCGACCGCCTCGGCAGTCATAGCGGACCCAATCATCCCGATCTTGACAGCATCAACACCGATATCGCTGATGACGCTGTCCATCTGCTTGACCACCATATCCGCTGGCACCGCATGCACGGCCTGCACACCGATCGTATTCTGGGCCGTAATGGCAGTGATCGCGGTCATTGCATGACCGCCCAGCAGCGTAACAGTGCGGATGTCGGCCTGAATGCCAGCCCCTCCGCCGCTGTCCGAACCCGCGACGATCAAAATGCGCGCGGGTTTCATCCCTTGTAGTGACGCCGGATAGAGGCTGGATGGCGGACGAGCGCATCGCCTGTCCGCGTTGGGCGATCCATCAACTCCCCACCGCAATTGGGGCAACGGTCGTCCAGCGCCTCTGCGCAGCCAGCGCAAAAGGTGCATTCGAAAGAACAGATGAACGCCCCAGGGTCTGCCGCTGGCAAGTCCATGCCACACCGTTCGCAATCTGGACGCATGTCAAGCATCAGGCCGCGACCCTGGCGACAGCGTCGCAGATCCGCTCGACGACATCCTTGACCTGATCCTCCCGATCCCCTTCCGCCATGACGCGGATCACCGGCTCAGTCCCGGACGGGCGAATGACCAATCTGCCACAGCCATTGAGTTCGCCCTCTACCTGCGCGATCACCCGCTTGACCTCTTCATGCTCCAGCGGCTTGCCCCCGGAAAAGCGGACATTCTTGAGGAGTTGTGGCACGGGATCAAACCGATGCAAGACCTCGCTGGCAGGCTTGCCCGAGCGAACGAGCGCCGCGAGCACCTGCAGCGCCGCTACGGTGCCGTCGCCAGTGGTCGCGTAATCGGACAGGATCATGTGCCCGGACTGTTCTCCGCCAACATTGAAGCCGCCCTCTCGCATGCGCTCCAGAACATAGCGATCGCCGACCTTGGTACGCTCCAGGCTGATCCCGTGTCCGGCAAGATGCCGTTCCAGGCCAAGGTTGGACATCACCGTCGCTACCAGGCCGCCCCCGCGCAGCGATCCGTCACGTGCGAAATTGGTAGCGATCAGCGCCATGATCTGGTCACCATCGACAATCTGGCCTTTCTCATCCACGACGATCAGCCGATCCGCGTCTCCGTCGAGGGCAATGCCGATGTCCGCCCCGGAAGACACGACAGTCTCCTGACACAAAAGTGGAGAGGTCGATCCACAGCCATCGTTGATATTGATGCCGTTCGGCGTCACGCCGATCGCGATCACCTCGGCTCCCAGTTCCCAGAAGGCCGATGGCGCGACCTGGTAAGCTGCACCGTTCGCGCAATCGACGACGATCTTGAGGCCGTCCAAGCGAAGATCAGCAGGAAAGCTGGACTTCACCGCGTGGATATAGCGGCCTCTTGCGTCCTCAACCCGGCGCGCACGGCCGATTTCGGAGGGCGCTGCTAGCGGGATATCCTGCTCCAGCATCGCCTCTATCTTCAGCTCATCTTCGTCGGACAGCTTGTAGCCGTCAGGCCCGAACAGCTTGATGCCGTTGTCAGCATAGGGATTGTGACTGGCCGAAATCATGACGCCCAGATCAGCACGCATCGAATGGGCAAGCAGCGCAACTGCAGGCGTAGGGATTGGGCCGAACTGGACAACATCCATGCCCACCGCCGTGAAACCAGCCACCAGAGCATTTTCAACCATATAGCCGGATAGGCGCGTGTCCTTGCCGATCACGACCCGATGCCGGTGGCTGCCGCGCTGGAAATGCTTCCCTGCGGCCATGCCGACTTTCATCGCGAGTTCGGCGGTCATCGGCCATTGGTTCGTCCGCCCCCTGATCCCGTCCGTGCCGAAATAACGCCTGCTCATAATTCCCGTCCTGCCACGAGGCTAACCTATGACCCCCATAGCAATCTTTGTTCGACTTTCCACCGCCGACCCTTCATTCCCTAGCAGGTGGACGGCTTCAATGCAGCAGTAGACGCGCTCTCCAGCGCGGTCTTCTTCAAGGTTCCCTTGCTGGGCACCGAGATCGAATTGATCGTCCTCTACCTTGCCGCGCCGATGTTGTTCTTCACCATCTGGCTCGGGTTTCCCAATGTTCGGGCGGTTGGACGTGCAGTGCGCATCTTGCGGACACAGCCAGACGCGGATCAAGCCAAAGGTGATGTCAGCCAGTGGGGAGCCCTGACCACCGCCCTTGCCGGTACGATCGGCCTTGGCAACATCGCGGGTGTTGCAGTTGCGCTCACAATGGGCGGACCGGGCGCGATTTTCTGGATGTTCGTGATCGGCTGGTTCGCCATGACCGTGAAGTTGGCCGAGGTGACGCTTGGCCTGAAATACCGGACCTTCGATCAGCGTGGTCATGTCCATGGTGGACCCATGTATGTGCTGAGAGCCATCGGCGCTGCGCGTGGCTGGCCGCGGCTGGGGCTGGTACTGGGTGGGCTTTACGCCTTCTTCGCGCTGTTCGGGGCGATCCCGATGGTGCAAGTGAACCAGAGCTTTGCGCAGGTCAAGGTGGTGACCGGTCTGTCGAACGGCTGGGCCTATGGCGTGCTGTTGGCAGCCGCCGTCGCTTTGGTCACCCTAGGGGGTGCCGCATGGCTGGGTGAGGTTGCGAAGCGTCTTACCCCGCTCAAGGTCGCCGTCTACCTGGCAGGCGTCGCCGCCGTCCTTATCATCCATGCTACAGCAATCCCGGCTGCCCTGGCACAAATATGGCATGGCGCCTGGACCGGCAGTGCAGCTACCGGGGGCGCCGTTGGCGCCTTCGTCTCGGGCATGAGGCGTGCCGTTTTCGCCAGCGAGGCAGGCGTCGGCTCGGCTGTGATGGCGCATAGCCTGGCGCGGGTACGCCATCCTGTATCGGAGGGGCTGGTCGCGCTGCTTGAGCCGCTGCTCGGCACGATGATCGTCTGTTCCGTTGGCGGGTTGGCGCTCGTCGTTGCAGGTACATGGACATCCGGGCTCGAAGGCGTCGCCATCACTTCGGCCGCGTTCGCGCAGGTGTCGCCCTGGTTTCCGTGGCTGCTGGCAGTGGTCGTCGTTCTGTTCGCCTACTCGACGCTCGTCGCGTGGGGATTTTATGGACTTCAGGCCTGGGGATATCTTTTTGGCCATGGCCCCAAGGCGCAGTGGAGTTACAAAATCCTCTATATTCTGGCGCTACCGCCCGCCGCGGCGATCGACCTGGGACGAGTGGTGGATATTGTCGACAGCAGCTTCTTCCTAATGGCTATTCCTAACGTCATCGCACTCTATCTGTGCGCTGGAGAACTGCGGCGGGACGTACGCGCTTATCTACGCTCGTCCAATGATGCCTCCGCCACTATAGAGCCGACCCATTAAGAAAAAGGCCCCGCGTCGTGCGAGGCCTTTCTCCTGATGCGATGATGGCTATCAGATCTTGTCGCCAAGCGCGCCCTTCACAGAGCCCTTGACGTCCTGAGCAGTGCCCTTTGCCTTCTGCGCTTTTCCTTCTGCGGCGAGATCGGCGTTATTTTGATGTTGGCCTACCGCTTCCTTGACGGCCCCTGCAGCCTTGTTGCCTGCGGCCTTCAGCTTGTCAGTCGCTTCACCCATATTGTCCTCCTGTCGTGATCTACGGCAGGTCAACAACCTGGATTAGCGAAAGGTTGCCACTGATACGCGTCCGCAACGGACTGCCATAGAAAAAGGGGCCGGAAAACCGGCCCCTTCCAAAATGCTTTGTACCTGACGCTTAGCGCTTCGAGAACTGGAAGCTCCGGCGGGCCTTGGCCTTACCATACTTCTTACGCTCAACGGTGCGGCTGTCGCGGGTGAGGAAGCCCTCAGCCTTGACCGCGCTGCGCAGTGCCGGTTCGTACTTCGACAGCGCCTGGGCAATGCCATGCTTCACGGCGCCAGCCTGACCCGACAGACCGCCGCCCTTGACGGTGGCGATCACGTCATACTGACCTTCACGCTCGGTCACGCCGAAGGGCTGGTTGATGACGAGACGCAGGGTCGGACGAGCGAAATAGACTTCCTGATCGCGGCCGTTGACCGTGATCTTGCCGGTGCCGGGCTTCACCCAGACGCGTGCGACGGCATCCTTGCGGCGGCCGGTGGCATAGGCGCGGCCGAGGCTGTCGATTTCCTGCGCACGCAGGGGAGCCGAAGGCTGAACCGGCGCGATAGGCGCGTCGGCAGCGGTGGTCTCACCAGCAGCAGCAGGAGCAGCGGCGGGCGCATTGGCGGTCAGCGACGCGAGGTCGGACAGGGACTGGCGGTTATCGGACATTATGCACCCACCTTGTTCTTGCGGTTGCGCGATGCGAAATCGAGCACTTCGGGGTTCTGCGCTTCGTGCGGATGTTCAGCACCGGCGAAGATGCGCAGGTTGCGCATCTGCTGACGGCCGAGCGGGCCACGGGGGATCATGCGTTCAACGGCCTTTTCGAGGACGCGCTCGGGGAAGCGGCCTTCCAGGATTTTGGCAGGCGTGGTTTCCTTGATGCCGCCGGCGTAACCGGTGTGCTTGTAGTACACCTTGTCGGTCAGCTTGCGGCCGGTGAACTTCACCTTGCCTGCGTTGATGATGATGACATTGTCACCGCAATCGACGTGGGGCGTGAAGCTGGTCTTGTGCTTGCCGCGAAGGATGTTCGCGACGGTCGAGGCGAGGCGGCCGACGACGAGACCTTCCGCGTCGATCAGGATCCACTTCTTTTCGACCGTTGCCGGGGTTGCCGGCTTGGTGGTCTTCATCAGCGCCTTCATGGTGCCAATCTCCAGAATGAAATAGTGAACTGAAAGCGTTCTGGGCTTTCAGAAGATGGGGGCTAATGACGTTGAGGGGTTCAGAAGTCAAGAGATTCGGCGGGTTTCCTGACGGGTAAAATAATACCCGTCACCTCGCGATCTGCTCTGCGACCCATTTTGCATAGGCCAGATCAGCCGATTCCACCGGCAAAGCGAGGATTGCGGGCACCTCATAGTCGTGAAGTGCGGCGATGCGCGCCATAAGGGCGTCGCGGCGGGAGGGCGTGGTCTTGAAGAGGACCGGCACTTCGGCGCTGCTTTCCATGACGCCGTTCCATTCATAAAGCGAAGTCGCGGCGCCGAGCATGTTGGCACAAGCGGCCAGCCTTTCCGCGATCAGCTGGCGCGCCACGCGATCAGCAGCCTCCGCCGAGCCGAAGAGCGTGTAGACAAGCGCGACGCCGCTCATGCCCGGCGTTCCCCAACGGCGTGCGCGCCCCAGGCTGCGGCAGCGACGACGAGGGCGCCGACCGCCTGATGCAGCACAGCGAGCGACAGAGCGATGCCGCTGATAACGGTGGCGATGCCAAGCACGATCTGCGTGCCGACCACAGCGTTGATCGCGATCGAGGCGCCGCGCCACCCTGCCCCCTTCGCCTTGCGGGCAAGGAGGATCAGCATGGCGGCGGCAACCCAGGCCCACCAGCGGTGGATGAAATGGACGAGATAAGGATCGCTGGACAAGGTGGCCCAGAGCGATCCCAGCCAGGAAATCCCCTCCGGCACGAAATGGTCGTTCATGAGCGGCCAGGTGTTGGAGACATAGCCAGCGTCGAGCCCGGCGGTGAAGGCCCCGAACATCAGTTGGACCAGCAGTACCAGCAGGACGACAAGGGCAAAGGGACGCAGCGCGGCTGGACGGGCAGCCGGGTTCCGCGCGAGGGCAAGCAGATCAAGTGCGGTCCAGACGAGGCCGCCGATGATGAAGAGCGCAGTCAGCAAATGGACGGCGAGCCGGTAATGGCTGACATCGGTGCGCACCGACAGGCCGGACGTGACCATCCACCAGCCGATCGCACCCTGAAGCCCGCCAAGCGCCAGCAGCGCGACCAGCCGCCACCCATAGCCGCACGGGATCGCGCGCCGCCAGGCGAACCAGATCAGCGGAACGGCGAAGGCGACGCCGATCAACCGCCCAAGCAGCCGGTGCACCCATTCCCAGAAGAAGATGAACTGGAAGTCGGAGAGGGTCATGCCCTGCCGCAGCTGCTGATATTCGGGAATTTGCTGATAGAGCCGAAACGCGTCCTCCCACTGCGCATGGGTGAGCGGCGGAATCGCGCCGGTGATCGGCTTCCATTCCGTAATCGACAGGCCCGATTCGGTGAGGCGCGTAATGCCGCCGACCACCACCATGCAGAAAACCAGCGCCGCCACGGCAAGCAGCCAGCGAGCGATCGAGAGCGGACGGGATGCAGCCGTAGCCGGGCCAAGGGCAAGTTCGGTCATGGCGCCGATCCATGCGCCGATGCCCCTATTGTTGCAAGAGGGCGACCATGGGACAAAAGGTCGCAACGTTCCGTAACGAGCGGATACAAATCATCGGACAGGCGTATCCCGCCTATGCACTTCTTAACAGAGGATAATCGATGATTGCGCCGGCGGACACTATCGCCGGAATGATCGCCACGCAGGGTCCCCTGGGGGATTTGACGGCGCACATCGGCGACGGGTCGCCGCTGGGCCCGGTTGAGCGATGGTCGCCCGCGCTGATCTCAACGGTTCGGCTGATGCTGTCATCCAAGGCGGAAATCGTGCTGTTCTGGGGGCCGGAACTCTGCGCGCTCTATAATGAAGCCTATGCACCGACGATCGGCGACAAGCATCCAGCCGCGCTTGGCCGCCCGGCGCGGGAGAATTGGGCTGAACTGTGGGACGATTTGGAGCCGCTGCTGCTGTCCGTGGTCCAGAAGGGCGAGACGGTGCATGCCAAGGACCGTCCCTTTTACATCGAACGGGACGGTGGACGGGGCGAGCAAGTCTATTTCGACATCAGCTATTCCCCCGTGTTCGAAGCGGACGGGTCGATCGGCGGAGCATTGTGCATCGTCAACGAGACGACGCAGCGGGTCAAAGCCGAACGGGAGATGGTGGCTGACCGCAACCGCCTGTGGACGCTGGCCCGCGATCCGTTCCTGATTGCCGACATGGACGGAAAATGGCTGTCGGCGAGTCCTGCATGGACGGACATATTGGGATGGAGCCAGGAGGAACTGATCGGCCGCACATCGGAATGGATGGAACATCCCGATGATAGCGCGCGCACCAGGGAGGAAGTTCAAACCCTGCAACAGGGGGTGTTGACGATCCGGTTCGAGAACAGGTTCCGGACCAAGGATGGCGATTATCGCAGTTTCAGCTGGACGGCGGTGCCCGACAATGGGCTGGTCTATTGCGTGGCGCGGGACGTCACGGAACAGCGCGCCCATGCTCGCGCCCTTGCCGAAACGGAAGCCGCGTTGCGACAGGCGCAGAAGATGGAGACGCTGGGCCAGCTGACCGGCGGCGTTGCCCATGATTTCAACAATCTGTTGCAGGTCGTCACCGGCAATCTCGAACTGCTCCAGCGCGGCCTCAACGATAATGAGCGGATGCGCCGCGCGGCGGACAATGCGATGGCAGGTGCCGAGCGTGCGGCGATGCTGACGCAGCGGCTGCTCGCCTTTTCGCGCCGCCAGCCTTTGGCGCCCGAACGCGTCGACCCCAACCGGCTGGTGAGCCGCATGTCGGACCTGCTGAACCGCACCTTGGGCGAGAGGATCGAGGTGGAGACGATCCAGGCCGCGCGCGCATGGCCGATCGAGGTCGACCTCAACCAGATGGAAAATGCGCTGCTGAACCTGGCGGTCAATGCGCGGGACGCGATGCCGGACGGCGGCAAGCTGACCATCGAAGTCGCCAACACGCATATCGATGACCATTATGCGGCGCAGGAAGATGATGTGCAGCCCGGACAATATGTACTGATCTGCCTGTCCGACACGGGCGAAGGCATGGACGCCGAGACGCTGAGCCACGCGATCGAGCCCTTCTTCACCACCAAGGAGGTGGGACGCGGCACCGGGCTGGGGCTGTCCATGGTCTATGGCTTCATCAAGCAGTCAGGTGGGCATATCCGGGTTTATTCGGAGGTAGGTGAAGGGACGAGCGTCAAGATCTACCTGCCCCGCTATCATGGCCTGGTTCCTGCCAACGACCAGTTGGAGGAGGTCCCCCGCCCCGCCGTCAGCGGCGGCGACGAGACGGTGCTGGTGTGCGAGGATGACGAGAAGGTGCGCGCCTACGCCGTCGAGGTGCTGAACGAGCTGGGCTATCATGTGATCGAAGCGGGGAATGGACCGGCGGCGCTGGAAGCGCTGGAGCAGCCGGGCGAGCATATCGACCTGCTGTTCACCGATGTGGTTCTGCCCGGCGGGATGACGGGAGCGGACGTGGCGCGGGAGGCGGCGGCGCGCAGGCCGGACATCAAGATCCTGTTCGCGACCGGCTATGCGCGTAACGCCATTTTCCACCATGGGCGGTTGGACCCGGGAGTGGAATTGCTGACCAAGCCTTTCACCTATGCCGATCTGGCGGGGAAGGTGCGGGAGGTGTTGGACCGGCGGGTCGAGCAGCGGGTGGGATAGTGTTCGGGGTTTGGGGTTGATGCGCTTAGCTTGGCTTAGCTTGAACGGGATGGGAGGCCTTGCCTGTTCAAACTCTCGCCTTTCATACGGATCACTCTGAATCCGTTCGGGCTGAGCTTGTCGAAGCCTCTTCCCTTCTAAAGGAAGTAGAGCCCTTCGACAGGCTCAAGGCGAACGGATGATGGGTAGCGTGGCGCTCTTTAGCGGAGCGCGCGCCACGCTTCGACCAAGGCTTTCGCCCGGTCCGCCACTGTCGCGGCAGTGTCGCCAGCGCGGTATAGGGCTCCACCGACGCCGATGCCTTCGCATCCTGCGCCGAGCCATTGGCCGATCGTGTCCGCGCCGGTGCCGCCCACTGCCCAAAGGCCGACATGGCGGGGCAGCACTTCCTTGATCGCCTTGATATAGGCGGGGCCGAGGCTGGCGGCGGGGAACAGTTTCAGGCGGCGGGCGCCTGCGCGGACGGCGGCGAAGCCTTCGCTGGGGGTCATGAAGCCGGGCAGCATGTCGAAGCCATATTGCGCGCCGCGCGCGATGACGGCGGGGTCGGTATTGGGCGTCACCATGATGCGTCCGCCGGTGCGGCGCAGATCGTCCACCGCTTCGACCGACAGCACGGTGCCACCGCCGATCAGCGCGGTCTCGCCGAATGCCTGTTGGAGCGCGGTGATGCTTTCGAAGGGTTCGGGCGAGTTCAATGGCACCTCAATGATGCGGATGCCCGCGTCGACAAGGGCCGTGCCGATCTCCACCGCTTCTTCGGGACGAAGGCCACGGAGGATGGCGCAGACGGGCGGAGCACCTGCGGCAAGAAGGGAATCGAGGGTCATGCGGCATTCTCCGGAAGAGTGAGGCCAGCGAGGACGCAATCATCGCCGCTCAAGGATCGGGAAGAGAGGCCCTGCGCCTCCAGCGCCTCTGCATAGCGGGCGCACAGGCGCTGATCACCGATGAGGGTGATGCCGCTCACGCCGCCGAGCAGGGCGCGCACTTCGGCGATTTCGCAGCCGATGAGAAGGCCGGAAAGATAGCCAGCGGCCCAATCCGGCGAGCGTCCGGCGCGCAGGCGCTTGGCGCGGGCGGCAAAGAGGCTGGTGAGGAGGCGGCCCTCCCTTGCCCGGCCGAGGCCTTCGGCAAAACCTTCCGCTTCCTGGGCGGCATCTGCGGGGGCGGCTTTGGGGCCGAGCGTGGACTGATCACGCAGCAGGGCGAAAAGCTCGCCAGTGGGTACGGTACGAAAGCTGACGACGCGGCCATCCTCCACCAGCGACCATTTGTTGTGCGTGCCGGGCAGGACGATGAGGTGGCGGCCCTGCGCCAGATCGGGATTCCGGTGCATCGCGCCGAAAATCTGCGTTTCCTCGCCGCGCATGACGTCGGGCACGCCGTCCTTGTCCGTGCAGGCAAGGCCCGCGAGGATCGACAGCGGCGCGCCCTGCCAGTCGAAACGCACGGCAGCGGTGCGCCAATCCTGCGCGGTGGCGGGGCAGTCGGCATAGGGCGCCTCCACCCAGCCGTCCCGCGCGCCCGCCATGCCGCACAGGCGGATGGTGCCGGGCGTGCCGTCTTCCAGCCAGGGGGCGATGGTTTGCGCGAAGGCTTGGGCGGCGTTCGCGCCCGCTTCGGCTATGCCCGGGCCTTCGCGGCGGGCGGCGACTTGCCCCTGCTCCATGCGGAAGAGGCGAAGGCGGCTGGTGCCCCAGTCGCCCACCACGTCATAGCTGCTCATGCGCACGTCATTTCCGTTCTTGTCTGCTTATTTGTATGAGTATATGGATCAGCCGATAGCGTCAATGCGTGGCGCGCCTCAATGCTTTTTAGGATCCCTCATGGCCGTTTCGTCTCAGCCCGACCGGAAATTGCGCAGCCGCGCCTGGTTCGACAATCCGGACAATATCGACATGACGGCGCTCTATGTGGAGCGATATCTGAACTTCGGGTTGAGCCTGGAGGAGTTGCGGAGCGGCAAGCCGATCATCGGCATCGCGCAGACCGGCAGCGACCTGTCGCCCTGCAACCGCCACCATCTGGTGCTGGCCGAACGCATTCGCGAGGGTATCCGCGAGATGGGCGGCATAGCGCTCGAATTTCCCGTCCACCCGATCCAGGAAACGGGCAAGCGGCCGACTGCGGGGCTGGACCGGAACCTTGCCTATCTGGGGCTGGTCGAGGCCTTGTACGGCTATCCGATCGATGGCGTGGTGCTGACGACGGGGTGCGACAAGACGACGCCTGCGCTGCTGATGGCGGCGGCGACGGTGAACATTCCGGCGATTGCGCTCTCAGTCGGGCCGATGCTCAATGGCTGGTACAAGGGGCAGCGGACGGGGTCGGGCACGATCGTCTGGCATGCACGGCAGCTGCTGGCGGCCGGGAAGATCGATGATGAGGGCTTCATCAAGCTGGTGGCCTCGTCAGCGCCCTCGACCGGCTATTGCAACACGATGGGCACGGCGACGACGATGAACAGCCTGGCCGAGGCGCTGGGGATGATGCTGCCGGGATCGGCCGCCATCCCCGCGCCCTATCGCGACCGGCAGGAGGCCGCGTGGCGCACCGGCAAGCGCATCGTGGAAATGGTGGCGGAGGATCTGAAGCCCTCCGACATATTGACGCTGGACGCCTTTCATAATGCGATCATGGTGAATTCGGCGATCGGGGGATCGACCAACGCGCCGATCCATCTGGCGGCGATCGCTCGGCATGTCGGCGTCGAATTGCCGCTGAAGGATTGGGAGACGGTGGGGCATCATGTGCCGTTGCTGGTGAACCTGCAGCCGGCGGGCGAATATCTGGGCGAGGATTATTATCGCGCGGGCGGCGTGCCTGCGGTGGTGGGGCAGCTGATCGCGCAGGGCCTGATCCGCGAGGGCGCGATGACGGTGAACGGTCGGACGATGGGCGAGAATTGCCGGGCGGTGGAGATCGAGGACGAAAATGTCATCCGCCCCTTCACCCAGCCGCTGAAGGAAGAAGCGGGCTTTCTGGTGCTGTCGGGCAATCTGTTCGACGCGGCGATCATGAAGACGAGCGTCATCAGCGAGGAATTCCGCCAGCGCTACCTCTCCAACCCTGCCGATCCGAACGCCTTCGAAGGACCGGCGGTCGTTTTCGACGGGCCGGAGGATTATCATGCGCGGATCGACGATCCGGCGGTCGGCATCACGCCTGACACGCTGATGTTCATGCGCGGCGCCGGACCGATCGGCTATCCGGGCGCGGCGGAGGTGGTGAACATGCGCCCGCCCGCCTATCTGATCACGGAGGGCGTGTCCGCCCTGCCCTGCATCGGTGACGGGCGGCAGTCGGGCACGTCGGGAAGCCCATCCATCCTCAACGCCTCGCCAGAGGCGGCGGCGATGAGCGGGCTGGCGCTGCTGAAAACCGGGGACCGGGTGCGGATGGACCTGGAGGCGCGGACGGTGAACGTGCTGATCCCCGACGAGGAACTGGAAGCGCGGCGCGCGGCGCTGCGGGCGGAGGGTGGCTATGCCTATCCGGCGTCGCAGACCCCGTGGCAGGAAATCCAGCGCGCTCTGGTGGGACAGCTGGACAAGGGCGCGATCCTGGAGGGCGCGGAGAAGTTCCAGCGGATCGCGCAGACCCAGGGTCTGCCGCGCGACAATCATTAAAGAGCAGAGGAACGGCATGAACGGCATCATCAAGGCGGGGCTGGTCGGGCTGGGCAAGATCGCGCGCGACCAGCATTTGCCCGCGATCGAACAAACCGGCGGCATCGACCTGGTGGCAGTCGCCAGCCGCAATGCGCAGGCGGATGGCGTGAACAACTATCCCACGCTGGACGCGATGCTGGCGGGCGAACCCGACATGGATGCGGTGATCCTGTGCCAACCGCCGCAGGTGCGCTACGAGGCCGCGCGCGAGGCGATCCTGGCGGGCAAGCATGTCTTCCTCGAAAAGCCGCCCGGCGCGACGGTGACGCAAGTCGAGGCGCTGATCACCCTGGCGCGCGCGCAGGGCGTGACGATCTATGCAAGCTGGCACAGCCGCCATGCCGCCGCCGTGGCAGATGCCAAGGCATGGATGGCGAAACGCAAGATCACGCGCGTGTCGATCGAGTGGCGCGAAGATGTGCGGCATTGGCATCCCGGCCAGCCCTGGATTTGGGAAGCAGGTGGTTTTGGCGTGTTCGATCCGGGCATCAACGCGCTGTCGATCCTGACCGAGATCATGCCCGAACCGGTGACGATGCTGGCCGCGAGCCTTGAGGTGCCCGCCAACAAGCAGGCGCCGATCGCCGCCAGCCTGAAGATGGCGAGCGCGTCGGGCGCGCCCATCGAAGCAGCGTTCGACTGGCGGCAGACCGGCAAGCAGACATGGGACATTGCCGTCGAAACGCAGGATGGCAAGCTGCTCCTGTCCGAAGGCGGCAACCAGCTGACCGTGGACGGCGAAGTCATGGTGCAGGCGCCAGAAGGCGAATATCCGGAGATGTACCGGCAGTTCGTCCAGCTGGTGAAGGATCGGGCGATCGGCGCCGACATCAGGCCGCTGCAACTGGTGGCTGACGCCTTCCTTTGCGGCAAGCATTGTCCTACGGCGGCGTTCGAGGATTAAAAGCGGGGGAATAGAGCTTGGGCAAGGAAGACCGGCATCCGGCGGAACGAAAGTTCGGCAGTGAGGAAGGCGGGCTTCGCATCCACCAGGCGATTGCCCGGCAGCTCGGCACCGCGATCGTGGCCGGAATCCACAAGCCGGGCGATGTTTTCGAAGGCGAGATAGAGGCGGCCGAACGGCTGCGCGTGTCCCGCACCGCTTATCGGGAAGCGGTGCGCATACTGGTGGCCAAGGGCATGCTGGAAAGCCGCCCCAAGGCGGGGACGCGCGTCCTGCCGCGCAGCCGCTGGAATGTGCTGGACCCCGAAATGCTTGCCTGGATGTTCGCCGGGGAGCCGGACGCGGCCTTCGTCCGGGACCTGTTCGAACTGCGCGGCGTCATAGAACCGGCAGCGGCGGAATTGGCGGCACGGCGGCGCACCGATGCGCAGCTTTTGGCGATGGAGCAGGCGCTTGGGCAGATGCGCGGCCATGGACTGTCGACGGAAGAAGGACGCGCCGCCGACCAGCGTTTCCACCACGCCATCCTCGCCGCGACGCAGAATGACGCGCTGGCTGCGCTGGCAAGTTCGGTTGGGGCGGCGGTCAGTTGGACCACGACATTCAAGCAGCGCAGGAAGTCGCCCCCGCGTGATCCCTTCGCCGATCATCGGGCGGTGTTCGACGCGATTGCTGCGGGCGATGCGGAGGGTGCGCGAGCGGCGATGAGTGAGCTGTTGCGGCTGGCGCTGGCGGATATGGATATTGCGCTTTTGGAACCGGTGGGGGGTTCTTAATTGGGCCGGTTGGAATAGCGGGCCGAATGTGGATGCAGTCCGAGTGTCCGTATCTACCGTCATCCTGGCGGAAGCTGGGATCTCAGGGGGTGTTGTGCCGTGTGGCCTGAGAT
>NZ_OBMU01000001.1:1879297-1994856 GCF_900218065.1 Novosphingobium sp. Chol11
CTTTCGCTGGGATGACGGAATGAGGTGACGCTGTTTACAGTGTGATGTCGATGTGGATCTTATCAGCTTTGATCGATCAAGTCCCTAATGCGGCTTGCCCATTCCTGGAGCGTGAAGGGCTTTGCGAGCAGCGCGATGTTCGGGTCCAGCTTTCCGTCGCGCAGGAAAATTTCGCGGGTGTAACCGCTGGTGTAGAGGATCTTGAGCCCAGGCCGTGTCCGATACTTGGGGAAAATGCAGAGCCTATCATAACGCCTTGTTATTGAACCGCCAACCACTCCGACTCGCGGAAGTTGGCTAAACGAGGTTAAGGCGTTGGCGCACAATGGCGAGCGCTCGGAAGACCATTAGAGGTTATGATCATCGTCGAACGGCGGGCGTGAGTCGGCGGCTCGCAGGAGCGGTCAGGAGGCGGGATGGCGGATTGCGCGCGCCTGCGCCAGATGATGGTCGAGCAGCAGATCATCCGCCGGGGCGTGGGTGATCCCCGGCTGTGGGCTGCGATGCGGGCCGTGCCGCGCGAGCGCTTCGTTCCGGAAGATGTCCGAAGCCTGGCCTATGAGGACAGGCCCTTGCCGGTCGAGGGAGGCCAGACCATTTCGCAGCCCTATATCGTCGCGCGGATGATAGAGGCAGCGGCGATCAGCCCGGAGGATCGGGTGCTGGAGGTGGGTGCGGGCTCCGGCTATGCGGCGGCGGTCATGAGCCGCCTTGCCGCGCATGTCTTCGCGGTTGAGCGTATCGCCGAACTGGCCGCGCTGGCGGAGGGGCGGATGAAGGCGCTTGGCTATGACAATGTGTCGATCGGCTTGGGCGACGGCACCGCAGGATGGGCGGAGGAGGCGCCCTTCGACGCCATATTGGTGGCGGCTGGCGGTCCGGGCGTGCCGCCGCCGCTGCGCGAACAGCTGGCGATCGGCGGACGGTTGGTGATGCCGGTGGGAGACGGCGGCGAACAGCAGCTTGTGCGCCTGATCCGCAAGGACGAGGAGGAGTTCGATCTGACGGTGCTGGAGGCCGTGCGGTTCGTGCCGCTGATCGGCGCGCATGGCTGGAAAGATGGGAATGCCGATCCCTGAGTGGGAAAGCGCATCCCGGACAACCACATGCTCGTGCAGTTAGCCTGCAGCTGTCCGGGATGACCTTATTGCCATCAGGTATGACAACGCTGTCTTCCTTAAAGCGTTGGGCGGATCGATCAAGTCCTTTTTCCTTTCGGCCCTTAAAAAGCCGTGGCCTTGTTTTGCGTGGGCTTTCCATGCCAATGCGGTGGCGATGACATGGGGTGTTCATATCAGAGCGGGCGCGGTCCGGGGTTTTCATGGCCAGCATCCATGACGTAGCGGCGCTGGCTGGCGTTTCCATCAAGACCGTGTCGCGGGTCGTCAACAAGGCGCCCAATGTCAGCGAACAGCTGCGCGAGCGGGTGGCGGCGGCGATACAGCAGCTGGACTATCGGCCGAACCAGTCCGCGCGGCGGCTGGCAGGCGGGCGGTCGTTCATGATCGCCTTTCTCTACAACAATCCCGTCGCAAGCTATATCAGCGGCATCCAGGCGGGCGCGGTCAACCGGTGCCGGGAACTGGGCTATCATCTGGTGGTCGAGCTGATCCCGCTGGCGGGCGATGAGCGGTTCGACATTCTTGAGGGGCTGGCGGCCGCACTGCGCCCCGATGGCGTGTTCCTCGCGCCGCCGCTGTCCGACGATCCCGCCGTGCTGGAATGGCTGGCGGAGAAGAAGTTGCCCTGCGCGCGGATCGCGGGGCCGAACGGGGCGCAGAGCCTGAATATCGTGACCCCGGAATGGGAGGCGGGGCGGATGGTGGCCGATCATCTGCTAGGTCTTGGCCACCGCAGGATCGGCGTCATCACGCCGCCGCCTGCCCACGAGGCGGCGACGCACCGGGTCGACGGGTTCCGCGAAGGACTGGCCGCGGCGGGGCTGGCGGAGGAGGCGGAGTTGTTCGTTGAAGGCGGGTTCGACTATCCGTCTGGCATCGCTGCGGGCGAGACATTGCTGGGGCTGGCCGAGCCGCCGACCGCGATCTTTGCGACCAATGACGACATGGCGCTGGGCGTTCTGCAACTGGCGCGGCAGCGGGGCTTGCGGGTCCCGCAAGACCTTTCCGTGGTCGGCTTCGACGACACGCCCGCGAGCCTCACCGCCTGGCCGCCGCTCACGACCGTGCGCCAGCCGCTGGCGCAGATGGGGGCAGCGGTCATCGACGCGCTAATCAACCGGCCCGCGAAGGCGCCGCAGTTCGATTTCGAGCTGGTGCCGCGGGAAAGTTCCGCGCCGCCCCCGGCTTAGCCTGCATAAAGCGGCGTAATCATGCCCTTCACACCGGCATCGACCTCGAACAAGCCGCCGTCATAGTCACTGTCCGGCAATCCGACAGCCGCCGAACTCACGAACATGCGATCCAGCCCGGCACCTGCGAAGCAGATGTTCGTCACCTGCTGCGCTGGCAAGGCGATGGCGCGGTCTAGCTTGCCATCGGGCGTGAAACGGCTGATGCGGCTGCCGCCCCAATGCGCGATCCAGATATGCCCGTCGGTGTCCACCGTCATGCCGTCGGGATAACCGTCTCCGTCGCCAAACTGGATGAAGACCTGGCGCGCGGACAGGCCGCCGCCTTCGGTACGGGAGAAGCGGTAGACGGTGCGGCGCGCGCTGTCGGTATGATAAAGCCAGTTGCCGCAAGGCGAAAAGGCAGGCCCGTTGGGCACGCGATAGCCGCTGTCCATCTGCGTCCAGCGGCCGTCCGGGTCCAGGCGATAGAAGGCGCCGCTGTCCTCCGCCTCCGCCATGTCCATCGTGCCGCACCAGATGCGCCCCTCCGCATCGGCCTTGCCGTCGTTCATGCGATTGCCGGGCAGATGCTGTTCAGGATCGCCGAACGGCTCAAGCTTGAGCGGATCAAGGGAAAGCCGCGCAAAACCGCTTTGCAGGCCAGCGATGAAGCCGCCGCCCTGCCGCTCGGCAACCCAGCCGATCGGCTCCGGCATCGCCCAACGGTCGATGCTGCCATCCGTCAGGGAAAGGCGATTGAGCGCGGGAGCGATGATGTCGGTCCAATAGACCGCATTGTCGCGCGCGGACCAGAGCGTCCCCTCGCCCAGCTTGTCGCGCATGTCGCGCTTGATGAGTTGCCACTGCGCCATGGTTCAGCGCTTTACCGAAAGGCGATAGATCATGACGTGACGATAGGGCTTGCCGGGATCGACCCGGGCCGAAGGAAAGTCCGGGTGATTGGGCGCGTCCGGAAAATTCTGCGGCTCAAGCGCGAAGCCGTCACCCATGCGATAGAGATGATCATTTTTGCCAAGGAATGTCCCGTCGAGAAAATTGCCGGAATAGAATTGAAGTCCGGGCTCCGTGCTCAGCACTTCCAGCACGCGGCCCGACGCGGGGTCCTCAAGACGCGCAGCCAGCTCCGGCGTCGCTGTCCGCCCCTTGTCCAGCACCCAATTATGATCATAGCCGCGCCCGAAACTGATCTGCCGATCGGCACCGTCGCGCACGGCGTCATCCACGCGGCGAGGCGAGCGGAAGTCGAACGGCGTTCCCGCGACCGGCCTGATCTCACCAGTAGGGATAAGTCCCGCGCCGACGGGCGTATAAGCCTTGGCCGGTATCGTCAGCAGATGACCGAGGGCGCCGCCCGGTGCGCCTTCGCCCGCCAGGTTGAAGACGGCGTGGTTGGTGAGGTTGACGATGGTCGGCTTGCTCGCCTGCGCTTCGAAACTGATGGTCAGGCCGCCGCTTTCGTCCAGTGCATAGCTGATCCGGGTGCCGAGCTGGCCGGGATAGCCCGCCTCGCCATCCGGGCTGCTGTAGGACAGCACGACTTCCGGGCGCGGTTCGCTGCGGACCGACACGACCTTCCAGACCTGTTTGTCGAACCCTTTGCCGCCGCCGTGCAGCGTATTGCCTTTGTCATTCAGAGGCAGCTGGTAGCTTTGGCCGTCCAAAGTGAATTGGCCGCGTCCGATCCGGTTGGCATAGCGGCCGACCGTCACGCCGAAAAAGTCGGGTCGCGCCAGATAGCCCGCCAGATCGTCATAGCCGAGCAGCACGTCAGCCTGCTTGCCGTCCCGATCGGGGCCAGACAGCGACTGCAATGTCGCGCCATAAGTGAGAATGCGGGCCGACACGCCATGCCCATTGGAAAGAGTGATCGCCTCTATGGCCGTGCCGTCAGGAAGCTGGCCTGCAGGAGCGCGGCTGGCTTCAGCCGCAAGTGCTGACGTGCTTGCCATCAGACACGCGAAACAATAGGACGATGATGTTCGAAAAGCATGGCTGATCCAGCCCCTCTGCATACGATCCCCCTGCCGCCGGGGTATATTGACGCCCGACGGGCAGCTATATACTCGGACAAATAGAAGCAGCACAAGCCTGTTGGCCCCTGTTGGAGAAGATGAATGCCTGCACCTCCCTCATCATCAGCCACTCTGACTGCGGGCGACCATCCCGCCACCCGGTACGGGCCTGCACTGACGCTGCTGGCGAGCCTGTTCTTCATGTGGGGCTTCATCACCGTCATCAACAACACGCTGTTGCCGCACCTGCGCAGCGTGTTCGAGCTGAACTATACGCAGACAACGTTGATCGAGTCCGTATGGTTCATCGCCTATTTCGTCGCGTCGATTCCTTCGGCCAAGCTGATCGAACGTGTCGGATACCAGAAGTCGCTGGTGATCGGCCTGCTGATCATGGCGGCGGGGGCGCTGGGCATGATGCTGGCGGCCAGCCTGCCATCCTATGGCGTCACATTGACCATGCTGTTCATCATCGCGAGCGGCATCACGCTGCTTCAGGTGGCAGCCAACCCCTATGTGGCGGTTGTCGGCAAGCCTGAAACCGCATCTTCGCGCCTCAACCTGGTGCAGGCGATGAATTCTGCCGGAACGATGCTGGCGCCGCTGTTCGGTGCTTATCTGATCCTTGGCCGTTCCAAGGGCGGCACGTCGAGCGCGGACGTCGTGCTGACTCCGGCGGAACGGCTGGCGGATGCTCAATCCGTGATCCTGCCCTATGGGTTGGTTGCCGTCGTGTTGGTGGTGCTGGCGATCGTCATTGCCCGCTTTCCCCTTCCTGCGATGGGATCATCGACCGCCCGGCTGGCCAAGGAGGAACGGAAGAAGCACTCACTCTGGTCGCATCGCAATCTGGTCTTCGGCATCCCTGCCATCTTCATCTACCTGATTGCGGAAATCGGCGTCGCCAACCTGTTCGTGAACTTCGTCAGCCAGCCGGACATCGCCAATCTGACTCATGAACAGGCTGGCCGCTATCTGAGCTTCCTGTGGGGCGGCATGATGGTTGGCCGGTTCGTAGGGTCGGCGATCATGCAGAAGGTGGACGCGGGCAAGGTGTTGGCAGCTTTTGCCACGGGGTCGTTCATCGTGATGCTTGTCGCGGTGTTCAGCCATGGACCGGTCGCGATGTGGGCGCTGATCCTGGTGGGCCTTGGCCATTCGATCATGTTCCCGACCATCTTCACCCTTGGCATTCGCGGCCTGGGGCCGTTGACCGAGGAAGGTTCCGGACTGCTGATCATGGCGATCGCTGGCGGCTCGCTGGTGGTCGTGCAGGGATGGCTGGCCGACAATTACGGTCTGCAGAACAGCTTCCTGCTGACGGCTGCCTGCGAACTGTACATCCTCTTCTACGCGCTTTGGGGTTCAAGGCCGACGCACGCCCTGCCTGACCAGCATCTGGAATGACGGGCGTTTAGAGAGCCAAGATAATGAGCGGCCGGGGTGCATATAACGCCCCGGCCTTTTTGCATGGGCGGCTATTCAGCGGCGAGCGGATAGGCGGCGCGTGGCGCTTCGCAGGCGATCGCATCGACCAACGAGCCGATAGCCGCCTGGACCCGCGACAGGCCGGGACCGGGATTGTCCAAGGCGGCGTCCAGATAGAGGCTGCGGTCAATCTCCACCTGCATGGCGTAGAGGTCATGGCCCGGCTGGCCATGGCGCTCGATCATATGATCGCCCGCATAGGGATGGTTCTGCGCCACCGTCAGGCCATGCCCTTCCAGCACATCGGCCGCCAGCGTCATCAGCCGCGCTGATGCCGCCCGGCCGAAGCGATCGCCCAGCACCGCGGTGGGCGCAGGTTGACCGGCGGCAGCTGCGGGAAGCGGCGGCATGGAATGGAGATCGATCAGCACGGCATGGCCATGCGCCTCTCGCGCGGATCGCATCATGCAGGTCAGGGCGGCGTGATATGGGCGGTGGATCGTGTCGATGCGGCGGCGCACCTCCTCCCACCCGACAGGCCGCTGCCACAATTCATATGCCCCCGGCAGCCGGCGCGGCAGCAGGCCCAGGCCGCCGCGCAGCTTCGCGCTGCCTTGAAGAGCAGCGTCACGGGGCAGGCCCGTCACCATCGCGGGATCGATTTCCCGCTCATGCCGATTAAGGTCGATCATCGCCCGAGGCGCACGCGCCACCAGCACATGATAGCCGCGTTCGATCAAGGGGTGGGCGAGCAAGTCCGCCCAGCGATCCTCCAACCGCCGCAGCACGTCGGGCGCGACTCTGGCGCTGTTCAACAAGGCCGGGTCATAGGCTCGCCCGGCATGGGGCACCGAAATAACCACCGGGGCGATCGGCCGATCCGGTCCGTAGAGATCATGCGAAGTCAAGGATTCGGCCGGAGCGCGCGGTGCGGAATAGCTCAAATCATCTCCTTCCACAGGGCGCGGCAAAAATGGTTACCCGGCTGGATATATATGTTGGTTGTCGCATATAATGCCTGGCAGCGCCACCCGCGAGGGGTGCCGCACGAGATCGGCCGAGACCGGCCAGAGACGAGACTGACCCGAGCCATGGTTCGAATTCTGCTGGCCGAAGATGATGACAGCATGCGCACCTACCTCGCCCGCGCGCTTGAGCGGTCGGGATATGAGGTGGTGGCCGTCGAGACCGGCGCGCAGGCGGTGCCATATATCGAAACGGATCAGTTCGACCTGCTGCTGACCGATATCGTCATGCCCGAAATGGACGGGATCGAGCTTGCCCAGCATGCGGCCACGGTTGCGCCGGACATGCGGATCATGTTCATCACCGGCTTTGCCGCCGTGACGCTGAAGGCCGGAAAAGCGGTGCCGCAGGCCAAGGTGCTATCGAAGCCGTTCCACTTGCGCGACCTGGTGCTGGAGATCGATCGTATGTTCGGCAGCAGCAGCATGAGCGGGCTGAACTGAAAGCCGTTTAGCCGGGGACGACTTCTTCCATATCGGGGGTCGGAGGCAGCGCTTCTCCTGCCATGGCAGCAGCGAACCGCTCCCGATCGAGGCCCCTCTCCCATGCGGACACGACCACTGTGGCGACCGCATTGCCGATGAAATTGGTAAGGCTGCGGCATTCGCTCATGAACCGGTCGATGCCGAGGATCAGGGTCATGCCCGCGACCGGCACGGACGGGACGATGGAGAGCGTGGCGGCGAGCGTGATGAAGCCCGCGCCAGTGACGCCCGCCGCGCCCTTGCTGGACAGCATCGCGACCAGCAGCAGCAGGATCTGGTCACCTATGCTCAAATCGACATTGGTCGCTTGCGCTATGAAAACCGCCGCCAGCGTCATGTAGATGTTCGTGCCGTCAAGGTTGAAGCTGTACCCTGTCGGCACCACCAGTCCGACGACCGACTTGCGGCACCCTGCCCGCTCCATCTTTTCGATGAGGCTGGGCAGCGCGGCTTCCGACGAGGAGGTGCCGAGCACGAGCAGCAGCTCCGCCTTCAGGTAGCGGATGAGGTGCAGGATATTGAAACCGACGAGCCTCGCCACCAGCCCAAGCACGACCAGCACGAACAAGAGCGAGGTGAGATAGAAGGTCGCGACCAGTTCCGCGAGGTTCGCAAGCGCGCCTACGCCATATTTGCCGATGGTGAAGGCCATCGCGCCGAGCGCGCCGATGGGGGCGGCCTTCATGAGGATCGACACCAGCTTGAAAATGGCGTGGCTGGCGGAGTCCAGCACCTGCATCAGCGGCTCCGCCTTATCGCCGATCAGGGTCAGGGCGATGCCGAACAATATCGCGACGAACAGCACTTGCAGGATGTTGTGGCCATCCGCGACGGCCGAAATCAGCGTGGCAGGGATGATGTCCATCAGGAAACCCGTCAGCGTCCGGTCATGCGCCTGCTGCTGATATTCGGCGACCTTTCCCGCATCGAGGCTCGCCGGGTCGATATTGAGGCCAGCGCCCGGATGCACGACGTTCGCGACGATCAAGCCCAGGATCAGCGCGAGGGTGGAAAAGGTGAGGAAATAGGCGAAGGCCTTTGCCGCCACCCTCCCGATCGCGCCGAGCTCCTTCATGCCCGCGATGCCGGTCACGATGGTGAGGAAAATGACCGGGGCGATGATCATCTTCACCAGTTTGATGAAGGCATCGCCGAGCGGCTGGAGCGCGACGCCCGTCTGGGGCAGGAAATGCCCGATGAGGACGCCGACAGCGATCGCCGCCAGCACCTGAACATAAAGCTGCCGATAAAAGGGCAGCGGCCCCGCCGCTTCCCCCGCTGCATTATGGATGTCCTTCATGCCGACGGGCCCCCTGTTTCCCCGCACAATATGGGCTGCGCACCCTCTGTCCAGAGAATTAGCTTTTAAGCGAATTTCCCGCTTGCACACCCCACCACCCCCCGCTATTGGCGCAACTCCCGTGGGCGTGTAGCTCAGTGGTAGAGCACTGTGTTGACATCGCAGGGGTCGCAAGTTCAATCCTTGCCACGCCCACCATCGAAAACCCCGTCAAATCAACGATTTGGCGGGGTTTTTGTTTGCCTGGAGGAGGAGGCAGACTTGGCCCCTCCCCCGATTTTTTTGGGCAAATTCTGGGCAAATTTCACCCTGTTTGGGCAAATTCTGGGCATGAAAATGCTGGGCGAACCCAGCGAGATCCCGAGTCGCTCGTGCCTCGCGGACCTGCTTGCGCGGAGCCATATGACGCCTCGGCGGCAGTCGGTGGACGGCTCGTTTCCACAGTTGCGCATACCACCCAAGTTACGCGAACGAAGCGGCGCTGCATCGCCGCAAAGCAGGCAATCTCACCTGCTGGGAAGAGAAGACACGCTGCCTTCAGGCTCCATAGAGGCCGCGATCCGCCGGAACACACACCGCCCCTTCAAGTCTGGTGGGCACTATTTCTCAGCCCAGCATGCCGACGCCGTGCGTGCACCGGAATGTGCCACCTCTTCACGAAACATGACGTACCTCGCCTTCAGAAATGCGGATAAATCCGTGCGGCGGAGGCGCGACATCACATCCGACTGGAAAAGATCACATGCTTTCAATCCGTACCCGTGGGAAGAAAGGCATCTACTATATTCGAGGGTCGGTCTCGCTTGGCGACAAGCATATCGAAGTCCAGGAGTTTAGCCTGAGGACAACCGATCGCGATGCGGCAGCCCATCTGATGGCCGAACACGAAACAAAGCTGCGCCACCAGCTCATGTTCGGTCCCGCTGCGCTCGTCGCTCAAGGAACCATAGCCGACGCCTTCGACAGCTATCTGTCCAAGGCCAAGCCTCCTTGCGCATCCGACATCCTGCGCATCGGTAAGCTCAATGCGCTCATCGGCGACTTCAGCCTGCGCGAACCCAAACAGGCATGGGAGCATTTTCGCCGCACTTACCTAACCGGCCATGACCCGGGCGGTCAGGATCGTTATCGGTCGGTGTTTCAGGCGGCGATCAATGTCCATTATGATCTCCACGATCTTCCGCCGCTGCGGATCAAGGCAATCCCGTTCAACAATGAGCGGGTGCGCTTCCTTAGCAAGGAAGACCGCGATTGGCTAATTGCAGCCTATTCCCCTCACATCCAGCCGATCATCACCATGCTGGCTTTCCAGGGGCCGCGGATCCAGACGGCATTGCAGATTCCGTGGGGCGTCGATGGGGTCGATATGAAAGAGAGATCGATCCGGCTCAATCACAGTAAAAACGCAGTTATCAAGTCTGTGCCGATGCATCCTCGGCTGTTCGATGTGCTTCGGCCGATCTGGGAAAAGCGAGGACAGCCGACCACCGGTCACGTCTTCCTCAACCGGTTTGGCAAACCTTATTCGGACACGCGCAAGTCGAACATACCCGGCGGCAACCCGATCAAGAATCAGCATGCGACCGCCTGCAAGCGCGCGGGCATCGAGGATTTCACGGTCCACGACTGGCGCCACCATTGGGCATCCCACTGCGTCATGGCGGGAATCGACCTCATCACCATCATGAACATGGGCGGCTGGAAGTCGCTGCGGATGGTCCAGCGCTATTCCAGCGTCAGCGTGGATCACATGCGCGAGTCCATCAACAAGTTGAGTTGAAGGGAGCGGGCCAAAAGGTGGAATCGGCGGGGGAACCGACTCCACTTTTTGATAAAAGGTCAGGCTGCAAGCAGCGGCTCTATTTCCTTTATGTCCGCTGCGTCCGTCACCAGCAGGTCATGATGCGCCTGAAGGTTTAGCCAGAACTCAGCGGTTGTGCCCAGCGCCCGCGCCAGCCGCATAGCGGTATCAATGGTGACGGAAGTCTCCTCCGCACATAGGCGCTCGATCCGCGTGCGGGGTACATGGATATGCTTTGCCAGCTTTCCCGCGCTAATACCCATTTCCTCCAAAAATTCATGCTTCAGGATTTCGCCGGGATGGACCGGCACTTGCAGCATGGTCATGAGCGTTCTCCTTTCAATGATAGTCCACGATTTCAGCAGTTTCTGGGCCATTATCGGACCAAGTGAAACAGATACGCCACTGGTCGTTGATCCGGATCGAATGTTGCCCTGCTCTGTCGCCGGAAAGAGCTTCCAGTCGGTTGGCTGGTGGAACACGGAGATCGTCCAGCTTTATGGCAGCTTCCAACATGGCGACTTTGCGAAGAGCAACCCGAAACAAATCGGACGGGAAGCCCTTGCCCGCCTTACCGGCGAGCACCTGCTCCATCAGCTTCCCTTTAACGCTTTGTATCATGATATGGTACGTATCATCTCGAGATACAAAACGCAAGGATAAGACGAGAACGGACGACAGGAATGAGAAGAAACTGTGGAAGTGACAGGATATTCGTGAGGGCATCTTGGCACCGCCGACTCGGCGATCTGCTTTCGTCCCCCGCATTCACGAATGGCTGACGATAGACGATTTCACCGTCCGCGACTAGCGTCGCCACTTGGCATCTCACTGCGTTATGGCGGGGAAGCCGCTAAACGGCGAACGAACGGTGCAGGACCGTCCGGCCGGTCGCCGTAGGCATATCAGAAGTTGGCCTCACTGATTTTCCGTTTATGAAATCAGACGGTCTAGGAGGTTGCCTGATGAGATCCGGCTCGACTGAATTCAACGTCGTTGGCGAAGTCATAGCCGCACCTGTGGGTCCGGCACAGCGGCGTGCAAAGCTTCACAGCTGGCGGCGCCGCCTGCCCGACATATCACTTTGTCTGACGGCCTTCGTCACCTTTGCGTGGCTGCGCAATATCCCCATCACACATGATGTAGTCTGGCAGTTTTGGGTAGCCCGACAGCTGAGCAACGGCGCGGTGCTCTACCGCGACATTTGGGAGGTCAATCCGCCGCTCTGGTTTTGGTCAGCGCTACCAATCCACCATGCCGCTGCGTGGCTCCATGTCCCGCCTCTACGACTTCTGATCGCGATCATTGTAGGAGCGGGCGCTTTCTCCGCGCTGCTGATGGGTCATCTTTCTGGCGACCGCTCGACGCTCGGTCGACTTGTGACGATGCTGCTCGCCTTTTGGCTGACCGTGGTCATGCCGCTCTATGATTTTGGCCAGCGTGAGCAGCTCGCTCTCATCTGCGCCCTGCCTTACGCTGCATTGATCTCGCGACGCTCAACCGACAGTGCGGTGCCGTTGACACTGGCCCTACTTGTAGGCGCACTGGGCGCCTACGGCTTCGCACTCAAACATTATTTTATCGTCGTGCCACTCCTTTTGGAGTGCTGGCTGATCTTCCGAATGCGTAAGCAATGGCGCGCGATCCGTCCGGAAACCCTCACGCTAATTGCGGCCGCGCTCGCCTACGGTGTGGCCACTTTGACCTTTGCGCCCGCCTTCATCACCAACGCCGTGCCCATGGCGCGGACCGCCTACCATGGCTTTGAGTCAAGCTGGGACATGATGTTTGTCAGGCCCTGGATTGTTATCTGGGCCTTTGTCGCTGCCTTCTTCCTGACCTTTGGCGGAGCATTCGGCAGGAAAGCGCACCCCTTTGTGTCGACTCTGCTGCTCGTCGCCTTAGGCTTCGGCATCGCCTATCTCGTGCAGCGCAAGGGTTGGATGTATCATAGCATCCCTGTCACCGGCGCGGCTGCGCTCGCCCTGAGCTTGCGATTAACGATGCCGGACATGCGCCGCGCAATCCCAATGACCGTAGGGCTGTTCATGCTCTCGTTACCGATCCTGCTGCCGATCAAGGTCGGCCCCTATTTCAACTTCTTCCGCGAACAGGTCGACCCGCTTCTGTCCACCCTGCCCAAGGGCAGCCCGATCTTCATGGCGACCGGCGACCCGATGTGGGGCTGGCCCACCGTAGAAGATCACGGCCTTGTCTGGGCATCGCGCCTTCCAAGCTACTGGATGATCCCCGCAATAGCCCACGCCGAGGTGATCGGCCCCAACCCGGCGCCGCTGCGCGCACTGGGCCGGCAAATTCAAGACCAGGCCGCAATCGAGATAAGATGCGCGTCGCCCGCGGCTATTATGTTCGAGCGGCGCGGCAACTATGTCTTTCAGCCGCGCGCCTTTGATGTTCAGGGGTTTTTCCTGCGCCGAACGGAAGTGCGATCCTATATAGAGCGCAATTACCGCGAACTCCCGCCGACGCGCATGCTCTATATGTATCGACGCATCACGCCGCCCAGCGCCCCGCCCAAGGGCACCAATTGTCCGGCCTTCACCAGACCACTGTCATAGGAAGCGGGAAAGGCCGGCCTCAGGACGTCTTGAAGCCCCAGCTCATGAAATTGCCGACATTTACAGACAGCCGCCGCCGGTCCAGCCAGGAGCCGCGTACCATCCGGGTAAGCCCGGCCTTCAGTCCAGCGGGCAGCGGCACAAGCCGCAGCCAATAGCTTGGCCGATAGCTGTTGTAGAAACTCGCGCCGCCGACATCGCCATAGCCATTGATCTGAAGGAGGCGCCGCGCGCTTTTCGCCGAGAAAAGCTGCATATGCTCGATGTCGACGATGGGCGACCGGCGCCCCAGCAGCCGGTTGAGCAATCCGCGCCGGTCATGCGTCACGCCGACGAACACGCCGCCGGGCCTGAGCAAGCGATAGGCCGAAGCGACAAGCGCGCCCGGATCCTGCACATGCTCCAGCGTCATGAAGCAGCAGATGAGATCGAAGCTGTCGGGCGCAAAATCCCCTTCCTCGAAAATGCCCTCGCGGATCCATGCCTTCCGGTGCGTCGGCGCAGCCGCGATGGCGGCCGTTGAAGGCTCGACCCCGACAAGCGAAGTAAAGCCGGCATTTTGGAGCCGTTCGAGAAAGGCTGCGGTCCCCGTTCCGATTTCCAGCGCGGCCCCCCGCCCCTTTAATTGTTGCAGTACGGGCCCAAGCGCGCGCGCATAGGCGTCGGCGGCATCCTCCGCTTCTTCGGCACTGTCATAGTCGGCTTCATGATAGCTCGCCGCCAGCGACGCGACACTCGGCGGGCGATCCACATAGGCTAGGTCGCAGGCCCGGCACCGCACCATGGCGTGGCTCATATATTCCGGCACCTTCCGCGAGGCAAAGCTCGACGCGCTCACCCGGCTTTCGTCGCGCGTATCGGACAGGAAGGGTTCGGCCTGATCGGCACCGGCTCCGCAAAGAGGACAGGCACGCGCGGCAACGATGGGTTCGTGAATCATGCAATCTGCCTAGTGCATCTTGGTTGAGCAAATGTTAACCATATCCGGGGATGTTGGGGGCATGAAAGAAGCACAGGTCATCGCTGCACGGCCGTATGAGACCAGGCCACTGGCCGCGCGCATCCGCGGCCAGGCCCTTCGCATGGTCACACGCGCCAAAGCGTCTCACATCGGATCGGCGCTGTCGATCGCCGACATCATGGCGGTGCTCTATGGCAGGGCGCTGCGCGTCCACCCCGGCGCACCCCGCCATCCCGAACGCGACCGCTTCATCCTGTCGAAGGGCCATGCCTGCGTCGCCGTCTATGCCGCGCTCGCCGAAACCGGCTTCATCGACCCCGCGCTGCTCGAAACATACGGGACCGATGGGTCGATGCTGATGGCGCACATCAGCCACAAGGTACCGGGCGCGGAATTTTCTACAGGGGCGCTTGGCCATGGCCTCCCCTTCGGCACCGGCAAGGCGTTGGCGGCCAGGCGGCGCGGGCAGGCATGGCGGACGGTCGTCCTCACCAGCGACGGGGAATGGGGCGAAGGCAGCAACTGGGAGGCGGCGCTGTTCGCGGCGCATCACGGCCTCGACAACCTCATCTGCATCCTCGACTATAACAAGCTGCAGAGCCTGCAGACGGTGGATGAAACGCTGCGGCTTGAACCCCTGCATTCCAAGTTCGAAGCGTTTGGCTGGGCTGTGCGCGAAGTCGACGGGCATGATCATGCCGCGCTCACCGCTGCACTGGAAGGGGCGCCCTGGGTGAACGGCAAGCCGATGATGCTGATCTGCCATACCACCAAGGGCAAGGGTGTCAGCTTCATGGAAAACAAGGTGGAGTGGCATTATCGCAACCCCACCCCGGAACTGCTGGAAGCGGCGCTGGCCGAAATCGAAGGGGTCAATGGCCATGCGTGACGCCTTCATCGATGAACTGACGACGCTGGCCGCGACCCACGACAATATCGCGCTCATCGTCGGCGATCTCGGTTACAACGTGATCGAACCCTTTGCCGACCAGTTCCCCGATCGCTTCATCAATGCGGGCGTGGCGGAACAGAATATGACAGGCCTCGCCGCCGGCATGGCAAGCGAAGGCTATCATGTCTTCACCTATTCGATCGCGAATTTCCCGACCTTCCGCTGCGCCGAACAGATCCGTAACGATGTCGATCATCACCGCCTGCCCGTGACCGTGGTTGCTGTCGGCGGCGGCGTGTCCTACGGGGCGCTCGGCTATTCGCACCATGCGGTGCAGGATTATGCCCTGATGCGAGCCATGCCCAACATGACGATCGCCGCACCCGGCGACCCGCTGGAAACCCGCGCCTGCCTGCGCTGGCTGATCGACAATCCAGGGCCTTCCTATCTGCGCCTCGGCAAGGCCGGAGAGCCGCGTTTCCACGACAGCATCCCCGACATTGCGCCGGGTCGATGGGTCAAGGTGCGCGACGGCAGTGACGCTTCGGTCCTGCTGTCGACCGGCGCAGCGCTCGGCGCGGCGGTCGCGCGGGCGGAGGGTAGGGCCGTCTGGTCCCTTCCGCTCTGGAGCATGGCCGCCAAGGCGGACCAGCCTGCCCAGATCGCACGGCATGGCCGTATCACGACACTGGAAGATCATCTTGCCGACGGCGGCTTCGGCTCATGGCTGACGGAATCGGTCGCAGGCACGCCTGCCGCCGCCTGCATTCAGCCGATCGCCCTATCGGCGGAAATCTGTGACCTGGTGGCCAGCCAATCGGCACTCAACCGGATCGGCGGGCTCGCGGCATAACCATTTCTTTACCATGCCTGTTCATAGGATTTGACCCATGAAAGCGATCATCCTTGCAGGGGGCCTAGGCACCCGCCTCGCCGAAGAAACCTCGGTCCGGCCCAAGCCCATGGTGGAAATCGGCGGCAAGCCGATCCTGTGGCACATCATGAAAATCTATGCCCAGCATGGCGTGGACGAGTTCATCGTCTGCCTTGGCTACAAGGGCTATATGATCAAGGAATATTTCTTCAACTACGCCCTCCACATGTCGGATGTGACCATCGACCTGCGGCGGGGCACGACCGACGTGCATCGCAACGCCTGCGAAGACTGGAAGATTTCGCTGATCGATACCGGCGCAGAAACGATGACCGGCGGCCGCCTGCGGCAGGCGATGCACTATCTGGGCGATGATGAGGATTTCTGCCTCACCTATGGTGACGGGGTCAGCGACCTCAATGTGGGCGCCGCGATCAACTTCCATCGCTCACACGGCCGCAAGGCCACCGTGACCGCGGTGCGACCGGCAAGCCGCTACGGCCAGCTCGATCTCAATGGCGATCAGGTAGCAGCCTTTGCCGAAAAACCCCTCGATGAGGGCGGCTGGATCAATGGCGGTTTTTTCGTTCTCAACCGCTCGATCGGCAATTATCTCAGCAATTCTGACGGCTGCGTCTGGGAGCGCGAGCCGCTGGAGCGCCTGGCGTCGGACGGCGAACTGCGCTCTTTCTTCCATGATGGTTTTTGGCAGCCGATGGATACGCTGCGCGACCGGCAGATGCTGGAAGGCATGTGGGAACGGCAAGAGGCCCCATGGAAAACCTGGCACTAGAGCGCGAGGGCGCGGTGACGCTTACACCGGAAGCTGCCTTCTGGGCGGGGCGGCGCGTGCTCATTACTGGCCATAGTGGTTTCAAGGGCAGCTGGCTGCTGGTCCTGCTGGATACGCTCGGCGCGCAAGTCACCGGGCTGTCGCTTCCACCCGATACCACGCCGTCCATGTTCGAAGCTGTGGACGGCGCATCGCTGTGCGATCACCACATTGCGGACATTCGCGACGCGGCCGCGGTCAAGGCGATCGTCACCCGTGCGGAGCCGGAAATCGTGCTGCACCTGGCCGCGCAGCCTCTGGTGCGCGCCTCCTATGCCGATCCGCTCGGCACCTATCACACCAACGTCATGGGCACGGCGCATGTGCTGGAGGCGTGCCGCAAGACGCCCTCCATCCGCACGATCGTTTCCGTCACGACCGACAAATGCTATGCCAATGACGGCCGCGCCGAAGGTTATCGGGAGGATGCGCCGCTCGGGGGCCATGACCCCTATTCCAACAGCAAGGCCTGCGCCGAGCTGGTGAGCGCCTGCTGGCGCGACAGCTTTCTCGCAGAGCGGGGGGTAGGCCTCGCCACTGCGCGTGCTGGCAACGTCATCGGCGGCGGCGACTGGTCGGCCGACCGGCTGGTGCCCGACGCAGTCCGCGCATTTTCGGCGGGGCAGACGCTCGAGATACGCAATCCGCAAGCGGTGCGGCCTTGGCAGCATGTGCTCGAACCGCTGACTGGCTATCTGCTATTGGCGCAAGCGCTGAACGCTGACCCGGCTCGCTTCGCTCGTGGCTGGAATTTCGGTCCTGCCCCTGCAGACATGGCGAGCGTCCGCGATGTCGTCGATCTGCTTGGCCGTCATTGGGGCGTGACCCGGCCCTGGGCCGCGCAGCCCGGCGAGCATCCGCACGAAGCTGCTATGCTGACGCTCGATTCCTCCGCTGCTGCCGCCGCACTTGGCTGGCGGCCTCGCCTGACGCTTGATCGGGCGCTCGCGCTGACCGCAGACTGGTATCGCGCCGAGGACAAGCGCGCCGTCACGCGCGCCCAGGCCGAGGCCTTCCTCGCCACGGTGCCGGCATGAGCCGCATCCTCATCACTGGCGCAGGTGGCTTCGTCGGCGCCGCGGTCGCCGATCTTGCGGCCCGCAATGGCCATGAAGTCATAGCCCTGGTCCGCAATCCCGCCTCGCCGCGCGTCGTCGCTCTGGCGGGACGCTGCGCCATCGCCATTGCCGACCTGTCCGATCGTGATGCCGTACGCGCCATACTTGTCGAGGCGCGCCCCGGCATTGTCATCCATTCCGCCTGGGAAGGGGTAGGCGGCCCCGCGCGCGCCGGCGATATCCAGCTCGACAATATCCGCACGACCGTCGAACTGCTCGACAGCGCCATTGCGGTCGGCGCCCGCCGCTTCATCGGCATCGGCAGCCAGGCCGAATATGGCCGGCATGATTGCCGGATCGACGAAAGCGCCGCGACCGAGCCTTTCCTTCTCTATGGCGCGGCCAAGCTGTCCGCCTGCCATCTGACCCGCCAGCGCGCGGGCGAAGCAGGCATCGGCTTTGCTTGGCTGCGTCTCTTTTCGCCCTATGGCCCCGGGGACAATCCCAACTGGCTGATCCCTTCGGTCGCGGCCCAGATCCTCGCCGGACAGGCGCCACGGACCAGCCCGGGCACACAAAAATGGGATTATCTGCACATCGCCGATTGCGCAGAGGGCATACTGGCCGCGGCCGTGACCGAAAGCGCTCAGGGCGTGTTCAACCTGTCGAGCGGTCGCTCTGTCTCTGTCCGGTCGATCGTCGAGCGTATCCGCGACCTCGCCTGCCCCGGCCTTCCGCTGACATTCGGCGACATTACGTTCGGACCCAACCAGATCATGCATCTGGAAGGCGACTGTAGCCGCCTCACATCTGCGACCGGATGGACCCCGCGGATCATGATCGAGGATGGGCTCGTCAGCGTCGTGGATTCACTGAGGCAAGCCGCGTGATGGTGCCCGCCGTAGACCGCCGGTTCATCGGCTTCCTCCTCGCGGGCGGGATCAACACGCTGTTCGGCTATAGCATCTATAGCGCGCAGATACTGATGGGCATTGCCCCGTCTGTCGCGGTGACGGTCAGCACCATTGCGGGCGTCCTCTTCAACTTCCTGACGACCAGCGCCGTGTTCTGCTCGCGCGATCTGCGCCGGCTGCCCCGCTTCCTCATCGTCTACGGCTGCATGCTCAGCCTCAACATACTGTTGCTTGAGATTGCGATGCGCGCCGGCCTTGGGCCGCTGCTCGCGCAAGCGATCGTCCTGCCGATCTTCACTCTCACCTTCCTTGCCATGCGCCGCTTCGTGTTCGCGGCCTCGCCGGAGCAGACATCATGAAGACCATCTCCATCGTGACGCCCTGCTTCAACGAGGCGGATAATGTGGAGGCATGCCGCGATGCCGTTGCCGCCCTGTTCGCCCCCGGCGCACAGCTGGCCGGCTACACGCGCGAGCATATCTTCGCCGACAATGATAGCAGCGACGGCACGCAGGACATATTGCGCACGCTCGCGGCCAGCGATCCTTCGATGAAGGTCATCCTGAACGCTCGCAATTACGGCCCGTTTCGTTCCAACTTCAATGCACTGCGGGCCGCCACCGGCGATGCGGTGGTCGTGTTTCTGCCCGCCGACCTTCAGGATCCGGCGGAAATGATCCCTGAATTCGTCAAGCTCTGGGAAGGTGGTGCGGAAGTCGTAGCGGGCGCCCGCGTCAACCGTCAGGAAAGCTTCGCGCTCCGCACCTGCCGCGCGATCTTCTATCGCACCGTGCGTGGCTTCAGCGACATCGATATTCCTGTGAATGTCGGTGAGTTCCAGCTTCTCGACCGTAAGGTGTGGGAAGCGGTCGTCAGCCATGACGATCATTATCCCTATATACGCGGTATCATCGCGTCGGTCGGCTTCCGCCGGGTGATTGTACCCTATACCTGGGCGGCGCGTCGCTCGGGCATATCCAAGAATAATCTGCCGAGGCTGATCGATCAGGCGCTGAACGGCATCTTCAGCTTCACAAATGTCCCGATGCGCCTATGCACCTTTGCCGGCGTAGCCATGGCGCTGCTCTGCATACTCTATGCGATCGCGTCCGTGGGACTTTACTTGATCTGGCCCAATCTTGCCCCAAGGGGCATGATGACGCTGATCGTTGCCCTTTTCTTCCTCTCCGGCGTCCAACTGGCCTTCATGGGTATATTGGGCGAATATGTGACGTCCATTCACGCACAGGTTCGCAAGCGACCGCTCGTTGTCGAGCGGGAGCGGATTAATATGGAACCTGCGACAGGGGGCGAGGCGGAGGCGTCCAACCCCGTTCGCGCCCTCCGGAAAAAGCTCCGCGCGGAGGCCGCGTGACGTTATCGCCAGCACGGACGTTATTACCGAGCATTCAACATCTAGCATTGATATCCGTTCCTCACCGGACGCCGGTGGCGATACTTGTCGCCTTCTTCGCCCTCGACAATGTGCTGCTGCTCGGCTTTTTGGGTCGACCGCCGCTGGTAGTGTGGGCGCTTGCGCTACTCTTGCCATCGCTACTTGGTTTCGCCGCCTATCGGCTAACGTCCGCCCCATGCCGCATCAGCTTGCCAACGATATTGGTCTGCTTCCTGGTCGCTGCGGCGCTGCTGATTCTCGGCGGCGAAGGGCGGCTTTTCTATGCCCCGACCGACTGGCAGGTTCGCGACGCTGTCCTTGCGGACATGGGTAGGTACCGCTGGCCCTTCGACTACTGGCTCGACGGCCGATCGCAAATGCTACGCGCGCCTATCGGCATGTATCTAATACCCGCCCTGTTGGGAGGGGTGAGCCAGTTTGGCCGCGATTGGATGCTGCTGGCACAGAACAGCCTGATCCTCGGCCTGCTCTTCGCCTTGGGATCGACCCTGTTCGAGGGTCGCCGCGCGAGATGGATCGCCCTTATTGTCTTCGTGATGTTTAGTGGCCTCGACGTTCTTGGCAATCTCATCGTCCAATCGGCGACTGGAGAGGTACGGTGGGACCACATCGAGGATTGGGGCGCGGGCTATCAATATAGCGCGCATATAACCCAACTCTTCTGGGTCCCGCAGCATGCCCTCGCAGGTTGGGCTGTGGCTCTTGTCTACCTTTTGTGGCGCAGAAATCTTGTTCCGATCGGGATATTCGGCGCCATCCTGCCTCTCGTGGCATTATGGTCGCCCCTCATCCTGTTTGGAACGGTGCCCTTCGCTTTGTTTGCGGCGCTGCGTGTCCTTGGTTCTCGTTCGTGGAACTGGCTCGACATCTCAACTTGCCTGATCGCGACCGCAGCTTCAGCCGCCGCGCTCGTCTATCTGTCGACAGATTCTGCCGCCGTCGGCGGGGGGCTACGTCCGCCCACCGCAATCCTTTATCTCCTAATTATGCTGTTTGAGGTGACGCCCTTTCTCTTGCCGGTCCTGCATGATCGTAACAATGGCGTCGATCGTACGAGCCTAGCCATCGCGGCTGTCTGTCTGTTCCTTATGCCAAGCTGGTCGATCGGCATGTTCAATGATTTCCAGACACGCGCCTCCATCATGCCGCTGGCGATCCTCGCGGTGGCTTATGCCGACTGGGCAACGCGCATCGCTGGCTGGCGCGAGAAAGTTGGCTTCGGGGTTGTTATCGTTCTCGGCTCCTTTACGGGCGTGATCGGCATTGCGAACGCGCTCCGCTTCGCCCCCACGCCTATACCGCATTGCTCGGTTGCAGGGATATGGGAGCGACAGTCCACCTCGCATCCTCCACACAGTTCCTACTTCGCCGCCCGGGACGCATTCCCCTTCAGCATAGTGGCCGTGGACAGAGTAAGCTCCATCCACCAAAGGCAATGCTGGGATCGCCCATGGCGCGGACCGGCGCGACCCTTCTTCGAACTGCGGGGCCGCTGATGACCTCCTCGATAACGATGTTGGCACTATATGCCGCGCTGCTCTTCGCCGTGCTTCTAAGGCCTTATGTCAGCCCAGCCTTTGGCTCGCATGCTGATCGACAGCGCCGGATCGAACTGGGGGCCTGCGCCCTTCTGCTCCTGGGGGCGGTTGCGCTGACGGCGTTCCGTCAGGGGGCTTTTCCCCTGATCGGCATATTTGTCCTGATCCCGCTTTTTGGTCTAGGAACCATGGCCCTTTTGGGCGGCATCACCGCCGCCTTGCTCTTCGCCACCACTATCTGGTGGACGCAATCGTTGTCATTCGGCCTCCTCCCAACCGCGATCGCGGCCCTGCTGACTGTGGGATCCGGATTCCTGCCACGCTGGAAGCCAGAAACAGTTACGGCGCAATCGGGATTGCTCCAGACTATGCTGCCATGCGCGATGATCGGCGTCGGCGCGGGGCTTCTGACGGCGCCTTTCGAGGCAGCGGACACCATCTACCTCGCCTGGCATCACTGGGGCGCCTATCTCGCTCCGGTAGAGGCATGGCGAGGCGGCGGCGTACCCTATCGCGATTTTCCGATCCAATATGGATTGGGGCCAACTGTCGTGCTGCTGGCCGGTTGCGGTCAGGATTGCTGGCGCGGCATGTATGAGACCACGGTCGTCGCCAATGCGTTCTACTTTGCGACGCTTGCGGGAAGCGTGGTCATCTTGACCGCGCAGTCATCCAGGGGCGTGCGCTGGCTAGCGCTTCTCGCCATGTTCTGTGCCTCCTTCATGTGGACCGGCTTCCCCAGCAACTTTGCTGGACCCGTGATCACACCGTCGGTCGCAGGGCTGCGATTCCTGTCAATTTCGGCACTGCTGCTTCACATCCTCTATGCCGAATATCACAAGCGCCGCCGGGACTGGATAGGCCATGGCATTTGGCTGATCGACCTTTTCTGGTCACCCGAAGCAGCATTCTTCGGAACGCTGATCTGGTGGCCCTATCTCGCCTTGCGCGATGCCACTGAAGCCGGCGAATGGCGCGGCGCTCTAATCGCGCTCGCCCGAGGGGCAGCTCGGGGAGCGATTGCTCTGACAGTCGGCATCTGCATCCTTGCGCTGGTCCTGTGGCTGCTTTCGGCGAGGACGATCACCCTCGCGGATTTCTTCGCCTATGTGCAGCACCCTCCCGGAGCGCTGCCGGTCAATCTTGCAGGCACTATTTGGATCGCGCTTGCGACGCTCGCGCTCGGCATTCTCGTTCTCACGCAGCAGGGCCTGTCGGCACAGGCACGGCCTCTCTACACCTGCTTGCTCGGCTTCCTGGCAGCAGGCACTTATTATATCAGCCGCAGCCACGACAATAATATCCTCAACCTCTTCCCATTGCTGATCCTGGTGCTGCTGGCGATCCTCGGAAATCTGGACAAGACCAGCGATCCCGCGCGACACTTCGGACGCGCCTTCAGTCACACAATGCTCGTCGCCATGGTCATCTTCGTAGTCACCTTCGACTACAGACCATTATGGCAGGGCATCGCGCGCGTTGGCCCGTTGCATGTTGGGCCAACAAGGCTGGTTACCCGCTTCGCCCCCTCGACCGACGACGCGCCGGCCATTTTGCCTGCGGATGCGATTGCGGGCCTGAACTATCTTCGGCACCGCCATGCCGGAGCGGTTCTGTTGTTTGATCGTAACTATCTGATGGTTCGTTCTTCCGGGGCGGCCTGGGCCAGCGTCAACAACCTCGCCAACTTCGTCCCGCTGCCTGCGGCGTCCATCGCGCATTATATCCGGCAGGGAGCAGCCGCTTACAAGCGGCCCGGCTGGATATTGGCAGATGATGAACACCGGCATTGGGTCGATGCGTTCCGGGTAGCTTATGACGTGCAGAACGATCGGCCATTCGGCAATTATCGGGCATATCACCTCGTGCCGCGCGGCACCGGCTCCGCCGAGGTTCACTGAGGCCGTCCAGCGCGTTCGTCCGTGCTGCGGCGCTCTTACAATTTTGGTTTTGTGAAGATCGCTTCGGACAAGGCGCAAATGATAGCCATGATCACGCGCCATTTACATCGCGCATTAGCGTGACGGCATCAATTCACATGCCGATGCTTAATCCTCGTCCTCGCCCAAGATCAATACCATGGTTGAGCGCCAGTTCTGCCCCTAGCCTGCGGCCACTGTCGATGGAGATGCCAAGTTCTCGCTTGCGGCTGGCCAATATCGATTCCACCTGCGGATCGCGCTCGAGGGATGTCGCCATCGACCGCATGCTATCCTGATAGGTACGGCGCTTGTCATAATCGCCCTCCACATAGGCCCGCTCGGCAGCACGGGAGTAGCGGTTCCACCGCTCGACAAACCGATCGGCGCGGAGCTCCGGATTGGTCCGCACCTCCTTTTCGTGGAGAATAGCGACGCGCGCGGCCTCGGTGTCGCCGCGCGCTGCTGAGGCTGCGAGCGAGGGGTTGCGCGCATAGGCTGTCTCGGCATCGAGCGCAGCCTTGGGCCGCAGATCGTTCAGCCCCTTGCGCGCATCGGCCAGCTCCCGAGCTTCATCCGCTGACAGGTCGAGCCCCAGATCCTGCATGTTGTAGATCATCTGCACGGCGCGGGCGTGACGGGCAATGGCGCGATCCCGCACCTGTATCATATCCGGCTGCTGCTCAGGCCCCTCTGGAGGATCGGCGCCGAGCCTTTTTCCTCCCGGAGCAGCGATCGACCTGCCAGCCGCTGCCTGCCGCTCCGGATCGCTCGCCTGTGTGTAGTCGGACACCATATCCTTGCCCCGCTCGCGGCTGAGCGTGCGGACCAGCCTGCCCTGATCGGCAAAGTCATCCTGGCCATAGTGGAGATCGACCGTGCCGCGATGCCGGGACAGCGCGACATAGGCGGCATGACGATCCAGCCCTGGTGTCGCGAGCACATGCACCCTGTCCACCGTCATGCCCTGCGCCTTATGGATGGTGGCGGCATAGCCATGATCGATCGCGGCATAGTCCTTGAGGTCGAACGCCACCCTCCGGCCGTCATCCCGCATCACCGCCATGCGGGCCTGGCTGACGCTTTGCACCGTCGCCAGCGTGCCGTTCTTGACACCCAGGCTGCGTTCATTTTGCAAGAACATGACCCGGTCACCTGCGGCAAAGCTGCGTGTCCCCCGCTCGACGGTGAGCTCGATCTCCTCGCCCAGCGCGCCAGCACCCTGCAGCCGCTCGCGCGCCGCTTCGTTGAGCGCCCGCACCTCGTCATTGGTGTGGGTGAGGATGATGCGGCTGGCTTGCGGGTCAATGCCGCGGTCCCTCTCCCAGCGATCGATCAGTTCCCGCCGTGCGTCGTCCCGCGTCTCGGCCGCATGGACATGCCCCGCTTTGTCATAGGCGTCGATCGCCTCTGCCGTGCGCCCGGTGGCAAGCGCCCGTGTCGCCTCCCGCTGCCATTCCTCGCTCTGGCGGCGGAGGGTGCCGATCTCAACGCTGCCATGCCGCTCGGCCACCGAGCGGAACGCAGCCCCCGCCTCGATCGCCTGCAGCTGTTCGGGATCGCCGACCAGTACGACCTTCGCGCCGCGCTTTTCCGCTTCCCTGATTACCCGCTCCATCTGCCGCGTGCCGATCATCCCGGCCTCGTCGATCACGAGAATGGACCTGTCGGTCAGCAGCTCACGGTCTTGCGCCCATTGATGCTCGAGGCTGGCGATGGTGCGCGACGCAATGCCAGAGCCGCCCTCGAGATTTTCAGCAGCAATGCCCGAGAGCGTTGCGCCATACACCTCGTAGCCCGCATGCTCCCAGGCTTCACGCGCAACGCCTAGCATCGCGCTCTTGCCGGTGCCGGCATATTCCTCGCCCGCGGTGATCGTCAACCAGGCGGGCGGCACCATCACCGCAGGATCCGGGTTCGAAGCCATTGCCCTCTCCAGGGGCGGTACGATCAGCAATGCCGGCACCATCAACGGCAATGTCAATCTTGCCTATTCGCCCTACAGCGGTCCCAACTATGCCAGCGGCGCCTATGTGGACCGGGGCGGCACGCTGAACGGCGACCTGTTATTCGGGGCGGGTGACGATATCCTGGTCACCACCGGCGATACGCTGGGCATAACCGGCACGATCGATGCGGGTGAGGGCATGGACAGCTTCGTTCGCGCTTATGCGGCGAGCCAGACCGTCGATCTTGCCGCTCTCCCGGCCCTTCCCACCGGGTTTGAACGGCAGGGCATCGGCGCTTTGGGCAGCGGCACGGTGGTGACGCTGACGGCCGATGGCGCGTTCCGCCAGCCCCTCATCCTTGTCGGCGACGGCACGATCGTCAATCTGGCCAATATCAGCGCGGACACGGGCGCACCTGAAAGGCTGCTGACGCTCGGCACATCGGCTGACCCGCTCAATCTGGCTGGCGCAGGACCGACCTTGCGCTTCATCAATCGCGGCACGATCGGTGACGGCATCAGCGGCTATGCTGCCGGCTTCGAAAATGAAGGCGTGATCGCCAACAGCCTCAACGGCACGACAGCTGTTCTGCTGACCGCCAGCGGGGATGACAGCTTTGCCTTCCGCAACAGCGGCACCATCAGCTCCGCCGACAATGACCCCTATTTCTACTACACGCCCGGCGTCGCCATCTCGGGCGCCACGGGCACCCAGCTGATCGGCGCGGCCATGATCGCCAATAGCGGCACGATCGATGGCGGCGTGTCGCTATCGCTGAATGCAAAGGATTTCAGCTTCAGCAATGATGGCAGCATCAACCGCGACAATGCGGTCTCGCCGTCCGTCGCGCTATCGCTTGGCCAAGGCTATTATTATGACGGCACCGACATCAATGCCGACCGCGCGACCATCATCAACAGCGGCGCTTTGGGCAACGGCATGGTCGCCGATGTGGCGGCAAAGGCGCTGACCTTCACCAACAGCGGTACGCTTGGTTCCTCCCTCTATGGGATCGCCCTGGGCCTCGCCCAATCGCCCCATCAGACCGGCGGCACGACGCAGGGCCTCTACGGCGCGATCGACCAGGAAAGCTTCTCCTTCGCCAATAGCGGAACGATCGACGGGTCGGCCTATCTTGGTTCCAATTCTGCGGCGACGTCGGGGACCAACAGCGGAACGATCAACCGCCTGTCCGTCGAAGGCAGCAGCCTTGGTAATCAGTCGATCGCCATCGCCAATAGCGGGCGGATCGGCACCGACGCTCTGGGCGCTTCTGCCCTGTCGATCAGCAGCATCGCGCATTCAGCCGAACAACAGCTGACCGGCTTCGATCCGGCGTCAGGACCGGTCGCAGGCGGACCTACGACGACAGTGACCCTCACCAACAGCGGTGTCCTGAGCGCCGATGGCGGGGCCAGCTATCGTCCGGCGAGCCCTCCGCCCTTCCCCTGGTATCCCTCGACGCCGGAAAGCCTCGCTTCGCTCACCGCGCTCCGCATCGACGCCACGAGCGGCGGCCTTTCCTCCATCAAGGTGGCGAACGAGGCGGGTGCCATGATGTCCGCCATCGGCGCGACCCGGAACGCGGCCGACCCGCAAAATCCGGTGGTGGCCGGTCTTGAGGCTATCGGGTCGACGGCCTTTGTCGGTTCGGCAAACCAGATCAGCCTGATCAATGCCGGGACGATCCGGGGGCTTGAGGGCGGAATCGTGCCTAATACGCTGGCAAATGGTCTTTCCGGCCAGTTCATGGCCGGCGCTATCCAGACCTTCAACTCCGCCGACACGGTCACCAACTTGGCCACTGGCGTCATCACAGGATCGGTCGATCTCGGCGCTCGCGATGACCAGATGACCAATTACGGCACCATCAACGGTAATGTGTATCTGGGCGATGGCAATGACCGCTTCACCCATGGCCTTGGCGCAACGCTGAACGGGATTTTCGACGGTGGCGTGGGCACCGATGCGCTGATCATCGATATCACAGGCGGCGGCCTACTGAGCCAATCGACCTTCGACAAATTCATCAGCTTCGAAAGCCAATCGATCACCGGCAACGGCACGATCACGACCGACGGACCGCTCAACATCGACAGCCTGGTTCTGCGCGACGCGCAGCTGACGCTGGGCGAAGGGCAGACGCTGGCAACGGCGAGTGGGACCAGCATCGTCTTTGCCGAAGGCACCAACAGCCTCACCAACCTTGGCACCATCATGGGCGGGCTGAGCTTCGCAGGTGGCACGAACAGCTTCGTCAATCTGGGCAGCATCGCCGGACCAGTGACGCTGGGCAGCGGCAGCAACAGCTTCACCATCGGCGCGGGGTCCTCGGTGAGCGGCCCGGTCACCGCCGATGGCAGCGACGACCTGCTGATCCTGGCGACGGGCGGCACCGACGCCGCGCCCCAGGAACTGCGCCTTGCCGGGTTTACCGGGTTCGAACGTACCCGGCAGGATAGCGGAACGTTGGCCCTGTCGGGCGACTTCACCACCGGCGCGCTGACGATCGCGGGCGGCCGCCTAATCGGCCGCACCGGATCGGTGATCAACGCGGGTTCCATCCTCGTAAACCAAGGCGCGACCTTCGGCAGCGCAGGCACGGTCAACAGCAATATCGCGGTCCGGGGCACGCTCTCTCCCGGCTCCTCGCCGGGGACGATGATCGTCAACGGCAATGTCGCGCTGGCGGGCAGCTCGACGACCCTGTTCGAGATGACGCCGACGGTCAGCGACGCACTGGTCGTCAACGGAAGCTTGAACATCGCGCCAGGGGCCACGCTGCGCATCACTGGCAATCGCCCGCTTACCCCGGGCGTCACCTATGAGTTGATCACCACCACCAGCGGCATCGTCGGCAGCTTCACCACGATCGACAAGGCGTCGAGCGTCGTGGGCTTTGTCCGGCAAGGCAACCGCAGCATCGACCTTCTGGGCCAGTTCGTGCTCGGAAGCGGAGCCAGCGGGCAGGTTGCGCAGACGGTCGATTATCTGAACGGCCTGCTGATCGCTGGCACCCCCACCAGCGGCATCCTAGCCGCCGCGCCATCCCTGCTGCTGGCCGACGGTTCGGTCAATCAGGCCGCGGTCGCACGCCTCAATGGCGAAGCCTATGCCTCCGCCTCACAGATCGGGATCGAAAATGGCCTCGCCATCGCGGCGGCGCTCCGCACTGCCTCGGCCAGCATGCAGGGGGATGAGGCGGGCCTCTTCACCTTCGGCCAGGCGCTGGGAGGCTGGCGTCGCCTGGCCGGCGAGGCATCGCTTGGCACATCGCGCGCCAATGTCTCCACCTATGGCGCGCTCGGGGGGATCGGTTTTGGCAATGAGGACGCCTCGCTTGGCGCCTATGTCGGCTATATCGACGCACGGCAGCAGATCGGCGCGCTTGCGGCCCAGACGGAGGCTGATGGCATGCTGGCGGGCGTCATCGCGCAGGGTGCCGCAGCCGGTTTCCAGATCGCCGCATCCTTGAGCTATGACGCGAGCAAGGCTGACACCGATCGCACCCTTTTCGGCGGCGGCAAGGTCAGCAGCCACTATCGCCTGCGCAGCTGGACGGCTGACCTGTCCCTCGGCCATGCCTTCGCCTTGGATCAGAATTGGACCATCGCGCCCGAGATCGGCGTCACCCACATCTCCTCCCGCCGCGGTGGCGCGAACGAGAGCGGAGACGCAGTCTGGGCTATCGACGTCGAAGCACGCCGCACCAAAGCGACCTTCCTGCGCGGTGCGCTGGAACTGCGTGGTTCGGTCGACGCCCAGATCAGCCCTTGGATTTCCGCTGGGGTGCTGCATCAGCTAAGCGGAAGGAAGACCTTTGCCACTGCCGCCTATACAGGCGTATCCAATGGCCTGACTGTCGCAGGCGTCGACCGCAGCGAAACTCTCGCAACGATCGGCGCGGGGGCGAGCTTGCGTGTTTCGGCTGCCGCCAACCTTTTTGTCGGTGCCAGCAGTGAATTTGGGGCTGAGAGCAGCAGGCAGAACGCGACAGTGGGATACAGGCTTCGCTTCTAGAGCGCGTAAGCGCAATTGCTAGACATCAACAACAGAGGGGCGGCGACAATTCATCAAATACCAGGGTGTGGAAGTGCGCCATAGCTTGCAGCAATACTGAGGTTGGGCCAGATAGTTCGTGTATCCGAGCGCTTCGCGGGACTGCGTTTTGGTGTTGACGTATGCCGTGTAATAATGGCAGGGGCTGGACCTGCGGGCGGGTATAGCTCAATGGTAGAGCACTAGCCTTCCAAGCTTGTGATGCGGGTTCGATCCCCGCTACCCGCTCCAGCACTTCCGCCAATCATAGCGATTTGGTCTCAGCGCGTTTGTTTCAGATGAGCACAGGACAAGCACGCCGATCTTGTGGATCTACTTCCCCACCAACGAGCCTGCTACCTATCTGAGAGAACGGAACTCCTACGTCCCCCGCTTGGTCTTGCGCACTCTAGCTCATCGCGCCAAGAATCATAATAGCCGCGACGACTCCCAAGGCGAACGCCAGAAACTTGAAATCTGGCCTATACGGACCTTGGCCCATCATCGCCCTTCATCCCGTAGCACATCGATAATCAGCCGCCAAACATTTGCCGCGTCGTCCTCGGTTGCCATTTCTGTCCCGCCCGCGTTCATAGCGCGCAGAATTTCAGCCCCGCCTTCCTTCATCATCCTGCTCGGCTCCTGGAGGGCGTCAGCCACCGTGATCGCCTGCAGCAGATAGCTCTGCCACATCGGTGCGCCCTCGAACTTTATGTTCTCGGGGCGCCCCTCTAGTTTGCAGAGGGCGCGGGCTGCTCGTTCGATCGGTCTCATAGTTGAAGGGTCGCGCCTGCAAGCGAGCCAGTCAAGGTCGCCAGGAAGTAGCTCGCTCGAAAAGCGGGCAAGCAGCGGCACAATGCTGCGCACGCGTCATCTATCTGAACATCACGTGCGCGGCATTCACGTTCATTTCGTCGCACGTGCGATTTCTGCCAGCCGCCCAGAGACGCGCCGCGTGAAAGCGTTCTCTGGGCCGCTTCGTAAGCTCACAGCCCCTCCGACGTCCTGTTAGAGGTCAGGTGTCCACATGTATTCCTGCGGCTGTAGGCGAAAGATCGAGGGGTCTGCATGAATTACGATACGCCCGTTCCCCCAGGGAGATGACCCTGAGTGCGGACGACGGCCCAGACTGTGGCCGGTTGACGCGATAGCTTGCGAAGCTGCCCGGTCTAATCTAGGCACGACGCCGCGCAACGATGCGTCATCTCACAATGACCGATGAACTGGATTCTTTCGTGACTCTGAAAAACACTGCGCCCGCCATTTTCTCGCATTACTCTCATTTTTCCAGATCATTCCGTCTGGCGAGCGCTGTCACGGCCATTTGCACCATGTCGGCATGCACCAACTTCAACGGTGCTGATGGCCCATCCACGCGCGCGATCAACAATGTCGACAGGGCAACCCATGCACACGCCGATCTCGGCATTCAAATGATCGACATGACCAGCGAGGTTGCGCGACAAGTGGCTGCGGCTGGGGAAGACACTACTTTTGAGGAAACATTCGGAAATGGATCGCCCGTGGGTACGGTTATCGGACGTGGCGATGTGGTGAATGTTTCGATCTGGGAAGCGCCGCCGGCCACACTTTTCGGTTCCAGCCGACCGACGATTGCAGCCTTAGCGTCTTCCTCGCCCGATACGTCACAATCCTTCGACCTTTCTGACCAGATGGTCGATCTTGACGGTCGGATCGAGGTTCCGTTCGCCGGGTCAATCATAGCCGCCGGACGCACGCCCAACAAGGTTGCAGCCGAAATCGTGTCCCGCTTGGCCGGCAAGGCGCACAAACCACAAGTCATCGTCCGCATTACGCGTAATTCCGCTGCGACCGCGACCATCGTAGGTGATGTGAATCAAAGCATGCGCCTACCGCTGTCCGCCCATGGCGAACGCATCCTCGATGCTCTGGCTTCCGCAGGGGGCACGAAGCAACCGACAAGCAAGATCACCCTGCGATTGTCGCGCGGCGACAGTAATGACTCTATGGCGCTTGACGATGTCATCCGCGACCCACGCCAGAACATCATCCTTCAGCCAGGCGATGTTATCACCGCCATGTATCAGCCGTTCAGCTTCACGGCGCTGGGTGCAACGGGCCGCAATGAGGAAATCGCCATCGAGGCGCAAGGCATCACCCTGTCTCAGGCGCTGGGTCGCATCGGTGGATTGCAGGACCAGCGCGCTAATCCGCAGGGCGTCTTCATATTCCGTTATGAAGATCGGAAGGCCTTGACCCCCGACGCCGCTCAAAATGCGCCTCAGACTGCGAACGGTAAGGTACCTGTCATTTATAAAGTGAATCTGCGTGATCCGGCTTCATTTTTTATCGCACAAAATTTCGCGATAAAGGATAAGGACCTTCTGTATGTCACAAATGCTCCGATCGCGGACCTACAGAAATTCACTGCCCTACTGTCCTCGATTATCTTCCCTGCCGTAAGTGTCGGCACTCTAACCCGATAAAGCAATGCAAATCGCGTTGTGTCTTTCCACCGCAAAGACTCTCCGGTCAAGAGATTGAGCAGAATGACTTCCACCTTAACAGAAACCAGCTTATTCTCTTCTGCCCCTTCCCCTATTTCCCTGCCGTGCACATCACAACAGCTTGTCATTCTGGTGGGAGGGAAGGGAACCCGGCTCGGTTCCCTTACACAGAATACGCCCAAGCCGCTAATGCCGATCGATGAACATCGAGTGTTTCTCGACTTTCTGCTGCATGGTGTGCTGCGACAGGGTTTCCGCCATGTCCTTTTGATTGCCGGCCATCTTGGCGATCAGGTTGCCCACCGCTATGCGTACCGTCGCATCTTGGGCGCAGACATCGACGTGATGATCGAGCCGGAGCCGATGGGTACGGCAGGTGCGTTGGCGTTCGCAAAACAGGCGCTCGCGGACCGCTTCATCCTGATGAACGGCGACACGATCTTCGACACGAATATCCGTGCGGTCGATGCTTTGTTGTCGAACACGCCTGATGCGGTCTGCTCGATGGGGCTGCGCGAGATAGAGGATGTCAGCCGATATGGCGCGGTCGATATCGATGACGACGGCCTTGTGCTCCGCTTTCAGGAAAAAAATGCGGATGCAGCGCGAAAAAGCGGCGTCATCAACGCAGGGATTTATGCTTTGCGCAGGTCGGTGCTCGATTTAATTCCTGATAGGCCAACATCGCTGGAGCAGGATGTGCTGCCCGTGCTGGCCGACCGCGGCCACATCGTGGGCGTCGCCTCCAGTGGATATTTCCTCGACATCGGTCTGCCTGAGACATTGCAGAAGGCGCAGAAAGAACTGCCCAATCGTCCTCGCCCAGTCATTTTCTTCGACCGGGACGGCGTGCTCAACATCGACCATGGATACACCCACTCCCCCGACCAATGGGAGTGGGTGCCGGGCGCGATTGATGCGATCAAGGCCGCTAATGATGCCGGGATCGCGGTGGTCGTCGTGACCAATCAGGCCGGTGTGGCGCGGGGCTATTATGGCGAACCGGACATCTGGAGCCTTCACCATCATATCCAGCTGCAACTAAACCTGCGCGGCGCGTTCATCGACCAGTTCTACTACTGCCCAGATCATCCCGACGCAGTAGTGGATTCCTATCGCGCGCCCGCACCGCTGGGCCGTAAGCCATCCCCCGCCATGCTCTTACGCGCTATCAGGCAACTCCGACTGGATGCCAACAGAGCCATTTTCGTCGGAGACCAGCAGAGCGATATGGATGCCGCAGCGGCAATAGGCATCCCCGGCCTACTTTTTCAGGGCGGCCGACTGGACAATTTTCTTTTCAGCAGCCCCGCATGGGCCAGCCTGATTTTCTAACTCACCACCCACTGCAGCCAAGTTTGCCAGGAGGTTACCTTTGCCTGCCTTCAATACGAAAGTACCTGAAATTCGGACCATTGGGGATGCCCAGCATCACGCCAAAGACTGGCTATTCAATCATGCCGCGCCGCTATGGGGAACGGTCGGCGTCTGCTCCGACGGACAATTTGCGGAACGCCTAACCTTGTCAGGCGAGTTTGTCGATATGCCGCGCCGAACGATGGTCCAAGCTCGGCAAATCTATAGCTTCATTGCTGCAGGCGAACTGGGATGGGCCGGCCCGTGGAAAGTGCTGGTAGAAAAAGCGATGACTTTGCTGCTCGAACGCGGACTTCAGGACGGCAGCCTGTTCGTCCACCAGTTTGACGAAACAGGTAATGTAATTGATCCGCGCCTTGACTTGTACGATCATGCCTTTGGCTTGTTCGCGCTCGCACATGCAGGCCGTGCCCTGGGTCGTCCGGACTATTTCGCTATCGCGAACAAGGTTATGGACCGGATGGACACCGAATGGCGCCGCCCAGAAGGCGGATTCTGGGAAGGTCAGATCACCCCCTGCCCGCCCTACCGCCAGAACCCGCATATGCATATGTTCGAAGCCGCCTATGCGCTTCATGAAGCGACGGGCGGCGAACGTTGGCAGACGTTGATGCGCGACCTGTTGAGCCTATTCCAAAGCAAATTCCAGAACGCGCGGACCGGCGCAGTTACGGAATATTTCGACATCAACTGGGACGCTCTGGAGGATTCTACCGGCTCCATCGTCGAACCGGGTCATTGCATGGAATGGGCATGGCTTTTTGAAACCGCGTTCAGCGACCTGTCCGGGGTTCCAGTCGCGACCAAGCTGACCAATTTCGCTCGCGGGTACGGCATCTGCCCGGATCGGGGCGTAGCAATCAACGAAGTCTCGCTCGACGGGTCAATCATCGACGGTAATGCCCGCCTATGGCCGCAGACCGAACGATTGAAGGCTGCGGTTGCCCGTTATCGCCGTTTGAAAACGGAGGAGGAAGCCGAGGAGGTGGTCGCCGCCTATCGTGGTCTGGTGCCCTATTTCCAGACGCCGTGCCCGGGCACTTGGTATGACCGTTGGATGGCCGACGGCAGCTGGATGCAGCAAGATGCGCCCGCCAGTTCCTTCTATCACATTACCTGCGGGCTGAAGGAACTCATGTCCTGCTCCTCTGAACTATAAGCAAAAAGAGATAGCTCATGATCATCGTTCGTTCCCCCATGCGCGTTTCTTTTTTCGGAGGCGGCACCGATCACCCAACATGGTTCCGCACTGGCGAGTCGGCGTCGGTTCTTTCAACTACGATCGACAAGTACCTCTATGTTACGCTGCGCAAGCTGCCCAGGGTGTTCGACTTCAACTACCGTGTATCCTGGCGGATTATCGAGGAAACGAGGTCGATTTCCGAAATCCAACATCCGATTGTTAAGGCCGTTCTGAACAATTACGGTGAAGAGCATAACTGGGGTTACGAAGTCCTGTACAATGCCGACCTTCCGGCCCAGTCGGGCCTCGGGTCGAGTTCAGCCTTCACTGTTGCGATGCTGAAGGCCTATCTGGGCAATCACGGCAAAATCGGTTCGAAGCATTTCTTCGCGCGCGAAGCCATCCGCATCGAGCAGGATCTGCTGAAAGAACCAGTCGGATCGCAGGATCAGATCGCGGCGGCCTATGGCGGCTTGAACCAGATCCGTTTCTTCGCCGACAGCAGCTTTTTCGTCGAACCCGTGCTGATTTCGCCCGAACGCAAGCGCACTCTAAACGAAAATTTGGTGATGTTCTTCACCGGCTTCACCCGTTCAGCAAGCAAGATCGAAGGTGAGAAAATCAAAGAAATTAACAACAAGACCGAAGAACTGCGTGCCATACACGACATGGTAATCGAAGGTCGCGAAATTCTGGAAGACAGCAGCCGTGACCTCAATGATTTCGGCTGCCTGTTGCATGAAGCCTGGATGCGCAAGCGTGCGCTGTCCAGCAACGTGTCGAACGGCGCCCTTGACCAAGCCTATGACGCAGCACTTGAGGCGGGAGCAATCGGCGGCAAGCTGCTCGGCGCGGGTGGAGGGGGCTTCTTACTCTTCTACGTCGAACCACATAATCGGCAGGCCGTTATTGACCGTCTGAAGCCCATGGTCGATATGTCATTCGGCTTTGAAAATAGTGGCGCCTCGGTCGTGCTGTACAATCCCGATCTCGAAACCAACTATGATGCGTCATCGCGGCATGCTTAGCGCATACCTTCAGCCTACAAGGGAAGCCAATGACTGTAATTGAGAAGAAATCCAGAATTCTAGTGACCGGTGGCCGAGGGCTGGTCGGTCAGGCGCTGCAGACGCGCCTGCAACGTATGGACGTGGAAGTCTTCGCGCCGGGGAGCAACGAATATGACCTAACATCGACCGAACAGGCAGACGCCATGTTCGACCGCTTCCGTCCCGACCTCGTGTTTCACATGGCTGCCCGCGTCTATGGCATTATGGGCAACATGAATAACAAGGGATTGTCGATCTATGACAATGTCATGATCAACACAAACGTCGTCGAAGGCAGCCGCAAGGTTGGCGTGCGCAAGATCGTTGCCATGGGTTCGGGCTGCGTCTACCCTTACCCGCCACCGTCTGAACATCTGACAGAAGACATGATCTTTCAGGGTGCGCCACACCATTCAGAAGATTCTTACGCTCATTCCAAGCGCCTGCTCTACTCCATGCTAGAAGCCTATAAGGCGCAATATGGCATGGATTATGTCTTCGTGATCTCCGGCAATCTATTCGGTCCGCACGACAGTTTCGATATCGAAAACGGCCATGTGACCCCGTCGCTGGTGCACAAATTCTACATGGCGGCCAAGAATGGTACGAAGATCAAGCCTTGGGGCACCGGGAAGGCCCGCCGCGACTTCACCTTCAGCTCCGACGTCGCGGAAGCGCTGGTTACCATGATGGACGGTGGCCAGGGCGCGATGAACATGGGTTCGGGTAATGTGCATGCTATCCGCGAAATCATCGAAGCGCTGGCGGAGATTTCCGGCATAGGCATGGGCCAGGTCGAATTTGACACTAGCAAGCCGGACGGTCAGGAATACCGCTATTACGACGTAAGCAAACTGTTCGACCTGGGCTTCCGCCCAAAGGTGAGCCTACACGAAGGACTGAAGAAAACCTATGATTGGTTTTCCCACAACTATCAAAGTGCTCGCAAGTGATTTCTGACATACATGATTACGGATCAGGAGAATTTCGTGTCCACTAAAAAGACATGCCTTATCACCGGTATCACCGGAATGGTTGGCTCTCACCTGCTCGATTTCCTATTGGCAAACACCGATTGGGAAATATACGGTCTTAGCCGGTGGCGCAGCCCGATGGACAATCTTCAGCACCATATCTCACGGATCAACAACAAGGACCGCGTCCAACTAATCCATGGCGATCTGCGCGACAGCCTGTCACTGGATCATGCAGTGCGCCAGGCCAAGCCGGACTATGTCTTCCATCTGGCCGCCCAGAGTTTTCCCAAGACCAGTTTCGATGCTCCGCTCGAAACCTATGACACGAACATACAGGGCACCGAACGCCTGCTGGCTGCGCTGCGCAAGTACAGCCCCGAAGCGGTGATCCACGTCTGCGCTTCGTCGGAAGTGTTCGGCCGCGTACCAAGGGAAAAGCTACCGATCAACGAAGAATGTACGTTCCACCCGGCTTCACCCTATGCAATTTCGAAGGTCGGCACCGACCTGATCGGCCGTTACTACGCCGAAGCGTTTGACATGACCGTCATGACCACCCGCATGTTCACGCACACCGGTCCGCGCCGCGGCGACGTGTTCGCTGAATCGACCTTCGCCAAGCAGATTGCGCTGATCGAACAGAACCGCATCCCGCCGGTGGTTAAGGTCGGCAACCTGGATTCGCTGCGTACCTGGGCGGACGTTCGTGACGCTGTTCGCGCTTATTACATGATGGTTACGATAAACCCCACCCCGGGTGCCTACTATAATATCGGCGGCACCCACATCTGTTCGGTCAAGGACATGCTCGACACGCTGCTGTCTTATTCGACAGTCAAGAACATCCATGTTGAAATGGACCCCGAGCGCCTGCGTCCGATCGACGCCGACCTTCAGGTTCCCGATACGACCAAGTTCGAAAGTCACACGGGCTGGAAACCAGAAATCTCGTTCGAAACAACCATGCGCGACCTGCTAGATTATTGGCGCCAGCGCGTATCGACTCAGGGCGACTTCTTGACCCGCTAAGCCGTTTCGCGCCGCCGGTGCACAGGCGGCGGCGCGAAGCTCATGATCACGAAGGCGGTCGATATGGGGCTGCAACCCGAAGTTTCACTGGATCATGCCGAATCATCCCGATCAAAACGGCGCAGGCGCCCGCGACGAGTCCGGCACGGAAAAATGGCTTTCCGGCAAGAGGCTCTGGATCGATTGCACGGATATTCTGCGCTATGCGAACGCCGGAAACCGGACAGTTTCAGGTATTCAGCGCGTCATTGCTAATATATTTTCGGCGTTGGACCAACTGGGCATTGCTTGCGGCGCGGTGACGAGCGATTATGCTGGCTTGAAGTTCGTCGCGATCGATACGGGCCATAGCTTATCACTTTTCGCCGACCTGCAATCGGGCGGATGCGCGGCGACCGACATTAAGGCGAAATGTGCCCAAGTTCAGGCATCTGCCAGGCAGTGGGAGCCCGAAGCGGACGACATCCTCCTGATCGCCGGTGCCTTTTGGCTGCATGATCCGTCCCTGCTGCTGGAGATGCGTCAGATCCCGCAACTTCGGATCGCCACCTTCGTTCACGATGTATTGATCTGGCGTTATCCGGCTTACTTTTTGCCGACGGACCGCACGATCTGGCTAAGCGCCTTCTCGCAGATGCTTGGAATAAGCGACGTGCTGATGACCAGTTCCCGCTATGTGGAAGATGAGATCCGCGCCTGCGCAATGGCGTTGCGCCTGCCTTGCCCGGACGTACTGAGGACCGGCATGGCCTCCGCCTTCCCAAGCAACATGCCAGAAAAGCCGAGCGAGATCGTTCGGCAACTCATCGGGAAACGTTTTGTCCTATGCGTCGGAACGTTGGAAGCCCGAAAAAATCACGCTTTTCTGCTGGATATCTGGGATCAGCTCCATGCCGAGCACGGCGACGCCGCGCCTCGACTGGTGTTCGCCGGCAAGATCGGCTGGAAAGTAGCTTCCTTGCTGCGCCGCATGAGGGGGCTGAATTGGCGCTCCACTCATTTCCTTCACATCGACTCACCAGCCGATAGCGACTTAGCCTGGCTCTATAACCACTGTCTTTTTTCGATCTATCCCAGCCTGGCCGAAGGTTGGGGGCTGCCAATAAGCGAAAGTCTCGCCTGGGGAACACCATGCCTGGCTGCCAATACCACGTCTCTCCCTGAAGCGGGCGGCACTTCGGCGCTCTATTGTCCTCCCGATGATGTGAATGCAGCGCTGGTTAAGATTCGGCTCTTGTTGAAGGATGATTTCAGGCTGCAGTTGCGCAAGCATATCCAGCGAAATTTCCGTCAAAGGAGTTGGCAGGAATTTACGGCAGGATTACTCGACGCTTTGTCGCGCCCCTTCCTTTCGCGCCGTTATCCCGCCCTGCCCATTGAACAGCCGTGCTCAGTTGGAACACCATTGCGGGAGGCGGACATCGCCAGCCGGGCAGCTGCGCTGGCGACGTTGGCATCCGGTTGGGAGGAGATCCGGGACGACGCAGCATATGGTCGGCCAGTCATGAAGATGGCTCTGCGCCTACAGGGCCGATACGAGGAAAAACTAATCCTCTGTTGTCTCGCCGCGGCACCCGGTGGCGGCACTATCCACGTTGAGGATGAAGAGTCGGGCGAGATGTACGAGTGGGCTTTCCCCGGTAATGATCCAGAGATAAAGCAGATCGCGCTGTCTTTTCACCCTGAGAGGGACATCAGGCTGTCGCTTCGTGTTGAGGCTGGTTCGGGGCAAGTGGCGGTATACGGGATGGGGCTTTCAAGGTCGGCCGTCGCATCAAAATTGCTGTCACAAAGACTGCTTGAAAGGATCGTTCCGAGCAAACCCACTGCAGAACTGATCGCGGACGGTCGTCGCTTAGTTGGTGGGCTGGCACCCCGATTTTTAAGGGCCGTGCCTCACCTCGCTCGCCTGCCTCTCAAGCGGGCGAGACGGGCCGCACGACGGCAGGATTGGGCAACCGCTCGCCTGAATTATTGCGCCCTGCTGCGCCTACGACCAATGGATAGCTCCGCGTGGAAGCAATTGGGCCATGCATGCAAGGAGCTTAAGGATTATGCAGGCGCCTACACTGCGTATGGCATGGCCTTGCTCCATTCAGGGGATGCAGATTCTCGTTTCCACGCAAAAGTAATGCGCGAACAACTGCACTGGCAAGATGACAGCTGGCGAATTGCGCAAGGTTAGCACCACCTCGCGAAAGGTGCGTCCGCAATGCGGCCCATAAACGGCGATGAGGCGGGTAAGCTGTTAAAGAAGCGTCTGAGCCAGATAAGCGGAGCTGTCGCGCAGATCAACTTATCTTTTTCATCCCGCCAAGGTGAACCTTTGAAAATTGAAAAAAAGGCGGAGGCCATAGCATCGTTGTTTGCGTGCGTGGCGCGTCTCCAGAAACGCATTCCGATCGCGCTGCTTACAAACAGGGGGCATGATGCTAGCTCAATCTACACCGATTTCTTGAAGAAAATGGGAACTGGTCATTTCCACCGATCGAACCCACACTGACATAGCCGGACCATGTACAAGCAAGCAACTGAGCGGAGGCCCGAAGCCTATCTAGTCCGTAACCGACCTGAGAGCCCGGTGGGAAATCCTCCCAGTGAACAGGCCAACGTTACCGCGACGGCAGCAATATTGCTGGGTCGCGACGCGCCGGCGCAAGCTCCATGCCCTCTAAGAAGTGATTGCAAAGCCTTTTGATGGTCCTTAGGAGAAGGCCATCAGGCATGGCTCCGCGCCTTTCCATCACCAATCTGGAGGGGCTTTAAGCCCGTAGTGAAGCATAACCGATGAAACTCTTGCTATACAAAATGAAAGGGTTGGGCTGGATATTTTTTATTACTGTCCTGATACCGACGACTTTAGCCATACTATATTATGGTATCTTCGCTTCTGACGTTTATGTCTCAGAATCGAGTTTCATCGTCAAAACTTCAGAACGTAAGAGTCCTCCCGCACTAGGATCGCTGCTGGGCAGCGTCACAGGCTACTACCAAGATAATAGCGACATCTACTCAGTCCAGAATTTCGCCTTATCTCGTGACGCGGTATCACAGCTGAACAATAAGGAGAGACTCAAGCAGATCTTTTCGTCTCACGATATCAGCGTTTTGGACAGGTTCGCGCCGCTGGGTTTCAGCGCATCGAAGGAAGACCTGTTCCGCTATTACAAAAAGCATGTGACGGTCGAAATTGACAGCCGCAGTGCGCTGGCTAAAATTCGCGTTGGCGCCTATCGTCCCGAGGACGCACACTGGATCAACCAGCAGCTTCTTCGATTCAGCGAGCAGCTGGTGAACCGACTGAACAAGCGAGCCGAAACAGATCTCGTTGCATACGCCGAACGGACCGAGCGTCAAGCCGCAGATCAAGCACGCTCAGCTGCCCTGAAGCTGTCGGTATATCGCGACGCTCATCGCGTACTCGATCCGGAAAAACAGGCGACCGTGCAGATTCAGTTGATCGCCAAGCTGCAGGACGACCTGATTGCTAACCAGTCGCAGTTGGATCAAATCCAGGCGGCGGTGCCAGACAACCCCCAAATTGGCCCCTTAAAGGCAAGGATCGCCAGCATAAAGCGCCAGATTGCTGAGGAATCGGGCCGGGTCACCGGAGGATCCAACTCCTTTGCAGGAGCTGCGCCGGGATATCAGCGGCTTCAGCTCGACAGTCAGATCGCTGATCGCCAGCTCGCCACCGCCATGACCGCTCTCGCTGATGCACGAGAGGAAGCCAGCCGCAAGCGAATCTATATAGAAACCGTGGTCCAGCCAAGCCGTCCCGATATCGCGGTCGAACCTCGGCGCTTGAACAGCATCCTTGCGGTCTTTGTCGTCGGGCTGATGGCTTGGGGTGTTTTCTCGATGCTGTTTGCGGGTGTGCGCGAGCACGGTTACTGATCTAAATGACCGACAACGACCCTTCCAATCCTCTGAAGAGAGCGTTTCTGGTCGAGAAGCGTGTTATCGGCGCGCTTCTTTTGCGCGAAGTCATGACCAGATACGGTCGACACAATATCGGCTTTCTGTGGCTGTTCGTTGAACCAATGATCTTTACGTTGGGTATTGTCACCCTGTGGTCGATGTTCAAGGCCAGTCACGGCACCGAAATTCCAATCGCCGCCTTCGCGTTGACAGGCTATTCTAGCATCCTATTGTGGCGCAACATGCCTGGCCGCTGCATTCATGCGATAGAGCCAAACATGTCACTCCTATATCACCGAAACGTTAAGGTGATGGACATCTACATTTCCAGGATACTTTTGGAATTTCTCGGCGCGTCGATGTCTTTTTTCGTGTTGTCGATTATATTCATCACCGTTGGGCTCATCCAACCTCCCGAAGATCTGGCTAAGGTTGCTCTCGGGTGGATCATGTTGGTCTGGTTCGGCGCCTCGCTCGCGTTGTTGGTGGGAACATTGTCGGAGAGCTCTGATCTAGTTGAAAAATTCTGGCATCCAGCATCCTATCTCATCTTTCCGCTATCAGGAGCCGCATTCATCGTCGACATCATGCCTCCTGCAGCCCAGCGCTATCTTCTGCTGCTTCCTATGGTGAATGGCGTAGAATTGCTGCGTGATGGATATTTCGGATCCATCATGCGCGCACATTACGACCTCAACTACATGGCGATGTGCTGCCTAGTCTTGACCCTATTGGGCGTGGCTCAACTCCGCCGTATCGGACGGGAGGTCGTTCCGGAATGATCTGTCTCGAAAATGTATCTAAGTCCTACAAGACCACCCATGGCATGAGGGAAATCCTTAAAAACAATAATATCACCATCAACACACACGAACGGATCGGCATCCTCGGACGCAACGGCGCAGGCAAGTCAACCCTTATTCGCCTTATCTCGGGGGCAGAACGACCCACCACGGGCCGGATCACACGGGACATGACTGTGTCTTGGCCGCTGGCGTTCGGCGGCGCATTCCAGTCGTCGCTAACTGGCTTGGACAATCTTCGGTTCATTTGTCGCATCTATGGCGTGCCCATCGCACCGCGCATTCCGTTTGTTGAGGAATTCACCGAGCTTGGTCGCTATCTGCGAGAACCGGTGCGTACCTATTCTTCTGGAATGCGAGCGCGGCTTTCCTTTGCGCTGTCAATGGTCATTGAATTCGATTGTTTCTTAATTGACGAAATTGTCGCAGTTGGCGACGCTCGCTTTCACGAGAAATGCCATACTGAGCTTTTTGAAAAGAGAGCCGACAGAGCAATGATAATTGTTTCCCACGACTCCTATTATATACAGACACACTGCCAAAGGGCCGGAGTTTTGCACAATGGGACAGTGCATATGTTCGACACCGTCGACAGTGCATTCAAGTTCTACGATGAAACGCGAAACGAGCAAGGGTAACATTCTTAAATACTGCCGATATGTGTTGGCAGTTAGACGATTATGCGGCCGTAAGCTGCAACGATCGTGTCAGACGATGTAAACTGATCGACTGACATCAACTAATACTATCGGGGCATTTGAAATGACGCACACGAAAGCTTCTTCTGTTGTGAAGAGTTACGAAGCAGAATCTATCAGGCCCACTGACATTGAGCTCGCTCATCTTGCAAAGATGAAACGCAAAATTGGTATCATCCGCCTGTGGCCAGAACAGGCGGCCGCAGAACATGAAAGCATTGAACGGTATCGCTATGCTTGCTCATTGATCGGCGTCGATCTGATTGAAGTCGATCGGCTGGGCAATCTGCTGAACGGGGAGCGTCGCCCCATAACGCGCGACGATGTAGATTTCGTGATATCGCTTCATTTCGAAACGCCTAAAGCTTATGACTGTTTTTCTTGGGCCGCATTGTGGAATCCAGTTGATTTTTATGTCGATTGGGGTTTCCAAACATTCACGGATCACCAATTTTCACACGATGGTTATTTTTCCTGCTCATCCCCCGTTATCGAACGATTCGCGCGTCAGGAATTAGGTAGCCGCTACGACGAAGTAGCTCATGCGACCGTCAATCACACTCTGTCTGGCCCCGTGTTCCGCGCCCAGGAGCGCAACGATCGTCGCCTAGTTTATTGCGGTATCAACTGGGAGCGTCTGTCGAATAAGCCGGGCCGTTTTGACCATTTGCTCCGACCACTAGACAAAGCGGGTGTGCTCGACATTTTCGGACCAGAAGTAATTCAAGGTACGCGTGTCTGGGAAGGCTTCGATGGCTACAAACGCGAAGTGCCTTTCGACGGCAAGTCGCTAATTCGTGAAATCGCCATGTCTGGTGCGGTGCTGGCTCTGTCGTCCAATGCGCATCTACGTTCCGAGGTGATGACGAGTCGACTTTTTGAGGGCGCAGCCGCCGGCGCTCTGGTCATGGCCGACGCTAATGGCTTTGTTGGGCGCTATTTCGCCGATGTGACTGTGCCTATCGAGATTACGGGCGAGGCATCGAAAGATGGAGCGAAGATCATAGCCGCGCTCGAACACTACAACAATAGCCCGGACGAGGCGTTCAAGCTGGCTAAATCGCTTCAGGATCGCTACATCGACAGCTACATGCTGCATAAGCAGCTGCTTGGTGTATATCAGCAATATATACTGAAAGAGGCTCAGCAGTCGGCTGTACGCAGGTCCAGCAGAGATAAGATTGCTTATGTTGTATTGTGGCCCGATCGCAAACAGCAGTTCCCCAAGCAGGCAATTGCTTCGATTCAAAATCAAACCGGTTGCGAAGCAATCATTCGAGTTGTCACGGTAGGCAAGGGCAGTGAAGAAAATATAATTCTGCCAAAGGTCGCGGGCGATTTGGACATCGGCATGGTTTATGTCGATGACGCTTATGACAAGCCAAATGCTGCCGGCGCCATGCTTTTGCAAGTGATTGATAGCCTTCCTGAGGATATACAGCTTATTTCGGTTATGACCTCTGGATGCGATCTTTTCAGCGATTATGCTGTGCAAATGAGTCGGGCTGCACGCGAAAATGACACTGGAGCAGTATGTGCCATCATCTTGCGGCACTATGATCCCGCCGAGTATGCAATGAGTGGAACGGAATACGCCGATTATTGGCGCCCTTCTGCTGCCAATCAGACCTTCCCTCCTGCTGCATCACACATGCTACTCAAGCGCGACTTCATTGAACGCAACGGAGGAGCGATCCAAATGATGGCTTACGACACGCTGGTCGCTTATCTGGCGCGCTTCGTCGACGACATGGCAGTTGTAGATTCGCCTCTGGCTCGCTTTGACCTGAAGATTTATGAACGTACCCGTCGCTTGTTGGAATCGCCCTATCCTAATGGCGACATCTTCCTAAATCGATATAGGCGTAACAAGGGCACCGAACAGGTGCCCGCCGGCACCTCAGCTTTAGTCGAAAGCAAATCTAACGGCGATGTGGACGCCTTCGTCGCACGGCTCAAGTCGAGCCCTAACGCAAATATCAGCTTCTTCGGCCGCCTCTCGCATCGGATTACGCTCAAGAAGGCACGTCAGTATGCGCGCTCGAGCCAGTGGGACATGGCAGAACGCTGCTACGCTACAATAATCTCCACAGGCGGCTCAAACGCTAAAATATGGAAGCAATATGCTCACTCGTTAAAGGAGCAGGGGCTGGTCGGGCCAGCGCGCTACAGTTACCGGGTCGCCGCTGATCTTGATCCAAACGACGCGGACACGCGACAGCATCTTCTACATATTCAGAGCAAGTAGTAACGTATCTTCTAGTGCGAGCTTGAAGCTGAACAATTCTATAATAGAGATATCGATATAGGCCAAAGGCTCACTGTAATGAAATATGTTTTTTTTGGAAACTGCCAAGTAAATCAGATTTATTGCAGCTTCGCAGCAGCAAAAAATTCCGTGTTCGGAAACGATGTCGAATTGGAGTTTGTTGATGGGAATGCGCCTGGCTGCCTAGAGGCACTGGATACGTCCTTGCGAACGGCTGGTGCACTGGTGTGGCAAGGTCGGGCGGAGTTTAAGGATCCACCCAAGTTTGCAGGTCGCATCTTACGCTTGCCGACGATTTACTTCTCCACTCTGTGGCCCTTCGACGGCGGGGATCCGTCAGTTGAGGCACTGTCAGAATTACCGCCGCGTGTCCCACGGGGTGATAGTTTCATCCGGGAAAGCATAGCTGCGGGCAAATCAGCCGACCAGGTCTATTGGGCATATCGCGAACTTTATGTTCCCGCTCGCGTGGACATTAAAGACCTTTTCGAACGGGAACTAGAAACACAGCGCAAGAAAGATCAGTTCTGCGATGTACGCATTGCAGACTATATCGCAGGTAAAATGCTGAGTCATCGTCTGTTTTCAATGGCATGGCACCCAACCAATGAATTGCTTCGGGAGTTGCACGACCAAGTCGCACTTTGGGAATTTTTTGATCTTAATGACATCCAAGCAACTTTAGTGCTGACGCACTGGGCGGGTGAAGAACGATTACAACCTGATGTCCCCATTCACCCGTCGGTGATCGAACATCTGGGCCTGCAATGGCGAATTTCCGATTACAATCATTTTGGTGAAAGCCGTCAGTTCGACGATTGGCTGATCCAGTACCTATCAGTCTACGATCCACAGATTGAGAGGAAGGTTAGGGCAACCTAAGTGCAATAATAATGTCAGTCTCCTACTGTCTCGAAGCCTGATTTGACGCTCAACCTTCTTTTTTATTTTTTCCCAGGGTAGCTAGGAGAACCTCTATCTTCTTCCTATATGCGTCCGGTGAAAAGCGGGCCGCCTGCTCTAAACCATTCGCCGCCAGTACCGCGGCGAGGTAGTCACTCCGTTCCAGTTTCAACATAGCATCTGTCAAATCCGCCACGCTGACTGGGTCAACCAGCAGCCCTCCATTACCGATCACCTCTGGCAGGCTTCCAGCGGTAGAACCAATGACCGGGGTTCCTAACGCCATCGCCTCAAGCGCAGGCAAGCCAAAGCCCTCATACAGCGAAGGGAAGATTACCGATCTTGCACTCTGAATTAGCGCCATCAACTCCTTACGCGGCAGATGCTGCAACAGGACACAACGCTTTCCTCCTGCACTATAACGTCTGATCTCTTCCCATAGATCGTCACTTGCCCAACCTGGAGAAGCTACCAAAACGAGTGGAAGGTTGATTCGAGCATCACGGTGCGCCTCTATAATCCGCTCAACATTCTTCTTCGGCTCCACCGCACCGAAAAAAAGGAAATAGCCGCCGTTGGTCAGACCTGCCGGGAGATTGCGCGGACTGACCTCTTGAGGCTCACTCCAGAACACCTCTTCTAACGATTGATATGTATTGACGACGAAAGCCGGATCAACGCTCATATGGTCAATGATGTCCGATCGTGAGCACTCCGAAACCGTCAGGATCCGGTCAGCATTCGCCATGATTTCACCAATTAATAAATTCATCTGGGCTCGATCACCCACGACGAGTTCGGGTCGAATCAACGGCACAAGATCATGAATGGTGTAGATATTTCGCGCCGTTTTTACCCGAAGCGGCACTGGGCAAGTCCAGTGGGCTAAATCAATGCCGGGGACGTCTATTTCTGTGAAACGGCCGAAGCGGCGGAATGCGGTCGCGGCGTTCGCAAACAACTCGCGTCGATACCATGCATTCTGCACCGGCAACCCCGACGTGTCTTCCGCTAACGGTATTCTATTTAGTCGAGGATAAAGAATATTAGAGATCGCTCCACAATAGCGTCGGATGGCACGAAAGGGACGTTTCCCTCGCTCGGTCCGCTGTAATGCTTGAGCCAATGTGGGATGATCTCCCCGAGGAATTGATGTTTCCCAATTGTTTCCCAATAATATGTCGATATCGTGGCCGCATCGAGCAGCCTGCGTTATGAAGTTACGGGCATAGGTCGCGATTCCTGTTCCCTTCGGCAAGGCGATGTTCAGCCCGTCCACGAGTACTCGCACGGATTCATCCTTTGGCGTTTAATATTAGGGTAGCTATACCGAGAACGGCCTCTGGTCGATGGCGTTTCTGCAGGAAGTCGCAAATTCGTGTAAACCTGAACGTCGATCGAGTTGGCTCCCGAAATTTAGGCCCGTCCTGATTCGGCGAGGCTGTTGGGCCGTTGCCGACGACGTCCGATGACAACCCACCTGTATGCGCCAACATTCTCGATTGATTACCTATCAGTTGGACACCTCGAAAAACCGGTGGCGTCCGCGATGACCTGAGATGATTCATGTGTGGACGACTCCCGTTGAGCAAGCGAGATTTTCCGGATGGTGCTTCCCTGTTGGTTCATTCATGTGTCCGGCCGAAGATCAGCACGCCGGACGATCTCTGCCACGTTCGCCCCAGGCACCGAAACCGCAGCGACCAACTCGCGCTTCTGCTGGTCGGTCCATACCCGCCGCCGCTGAGGGCCTGAAATTACCGTGACCTGACTCATCGCGCCGTCCCTTGTACCGGTTCAAACACCAGTGCTTGCACCGGTGCCATCTCGAAATATCAGCCGATCACCGCAAGGCGGCCCTCTCCGAAGCGATACGATCTGATCAGCAAGGAGAACAGCGCATCGGGCGTCTGGGCAGATACCGCCTATCGATCGAAGAAGAACGAGGCGTTCCTCGCCAGGGGCATGTTCACCAGCCATATCCATCAGAAGCGCCTGCCTAGGCGGGCGCTGCCCGAGCGAATAGCGAGAGCCAATGCAAGGCGGTCAAAGGTCCGCGCGGCGGTCGAGCACGACTTTGCCGGGCAAAATCACCGTATGGGCCTCGTCGTCCGTACCATCGGCATCGCTCCCGCCAGGATCAAGATCGGCATGGCCAACCTGGTCTATAACTTCCAGCGCTTGGCCTGCCTCGAGAGGAAAACTGCGCCCCCTTGCGCCGAGAGCCGCTCCCAGCGGCAGTAATGGCATGGGAAATCACCAAAATCAGCGAAGAAAATGCCGGCACATCATGCGAATAATGCGTCTACAGTCCCGGTTGTCATCATATCAATGAAAACAGCCGGTTCTTCGACGTGTGCAGTTGAGCCTTTGCCCCATGTCTGCCAAGGTCATCTACAGCGCGCGTTAGACGGACTTGGTCAGAAATAGAGTAATGTAACAGCCCATGGTGACTTCATGGACGTCACTCTGAAAACTCGTTAGTGGCCAAGGTTCCTAAGCTCATGAGGTCTACTATAGTACATGAGACCCTGCGAAGCCCTACCCCTAAGAGCCGGCTATCTTGGTTAATGCCCAGTTCTTCTGGAGATTTCAGTCCATCAAAGTTAAATTCAAGTGTGATTAAGCCATTTACGTCCGGATTGCTGGTGTGAACTAAAACCGCCTCCGCAGCAGGCGACATCAATCCAGGGATTTTCATCACTTCTCGGTGGTTAACTTTGACCACCCCCTGCCCGGAGGGTGTGGGACCTTGTAGGCTGGGACCAAGGAAAAAGTGAACCTCGAATTTAACCGATTTCACGTGTGGAGCGAAAACAAAATCTAATTGAGTCCTAGCACCTTCAGACCAAACGCCCCAGTCCTCAATGAAGGATACTCCCTCTACCGCAAAAAAGCGGGCATATCGCGACATATCCAGAGTCAGATCCCCTGCTATCGCTGGGACATCATGAGTTTTGTAGTTAAATTTTTGCATTATTAAGGGGTTATTACGATCGATTTCGACAATGTCGAATTCGGAAAGTGTATCCTTATATTTCCCAGTCCTACCATCCCCTATATGCCCGGGATGCCAGTGAGTCTCATCCGTATAGCTCTCTGCCGCGTTCCTGGAATCAAGAATGCCTTGCCTTTCTAAATCGGTAACATGCTTGCGGATTTTCTCCGGTCCTAGTTTTTCCGAGACTGCTTGGGCGAATACAGCGTCAACCGGGTAACCAGTGTCATTTCCCAACTGCATAATAGCTTCTAAACGACTTGAGATATCTTCGTAAACAAAGACAGACGATGGTTGAGACGCCATTAATCTTTCAATTGCGTCGGCACTATGTTTTACCGACGAGATAGCAGCTGATTTTTCGAATTTAAAAACCTCCATAAGTGAAACAACACAATCTCGCGGATCACGGACGCTGATAATCGGTTTCCCTCCAACGAATCGAACCAAATCGCATAACGCTTCACTAGGAGTATGTGTTTTTATCACCAAAGTATGGTTGCTTTTAATTAGATCTTGAAAATTTTCTGGGAAGGCATCCGTATATAGACCAGTTGCGTTACCGTGCTTTTTACACAATTCGAGTACGGCATTATAAATCCAGGTGCTACCACTTCGTGGCAACCCGGCACACAAAACTATAGGAGCCCGAACCAAAGCTTCAATATCGGCGATTCCCATTTCACTCTCACTTTTTACTTTCCGGCGATATGGCAGAGTTGCTATAAAATACTGGGAGTGAAACTCAATTGGGATTGTGGATTTATCTGACCACATTAGGGCGCAGACTCATTATGCATTGCACCAGAGGCGTGTGCAGATGAGCTTGATCGCCGCCAGATAGTTGGCAGCATCCTTGTCATATCGAGTGGCTATGCCCCGGAACTGCTTGATCCGATTAAAGAAGCGCTCGACGAGATTGCGCTGGCGGTAGAGCCAGGACGAGAAGCCGAAGCGCTGCTTGCGATTGGAGCGATTGGGAATGTTGGCCCAGATGTTCCTGGCTGCCCCAGCCTGGCGTATTGCGGTGCTGTCATACCCTTTGTCGCCGAGCAGGGTGGCGCCCTGGGGAATAGCCTCGATCAGGGCTTCGGCTTCGCACGCATCGTGGACCTGCCCACCCGTCAGTCGCAAGCTGACAGGACGTCCGTCAGCGTCGACAAGAGCGTGGAGCTTGGTCGTGAGGCAGCCCCGCGAACGTCCCATGCCATGATCTCCAGGTCCCCCTTTATGGATGGCCCGCCCCTCAACCGAACCGCTAAGATCTCGCGACAGCGGGATGGTTTGAGAAAGGAGCGACGGTCATGGACGTATCGGTTCTTGGAATAGATCTCGGCAAGAACAGCTGCAGCGTGGTTGGTCTGGATGCAACCGGGAAGGTCGTTGTCCGCCGGAGACTGCGGCGCGAGACGGTGATCGCTTACGCAGGCGCTTTGTCGCCCTGTATCGTGGCAATGGAGGCCTGCTGTGGTGCACATCACATGGGCCGCGCACTTGAGCGGCAAGGCCATACCATTCGCCTGATGTCACCCGAGTATGTCCGGCCCTACGTCAAGGCCCAGAAGAATGACGACCGCGATGCCGAGGCGATCGCGGAAGCCGCAACCCGGCCGACGATGCGATTTGTCGAGCTGAAGTCCGAAGAGCAGCTCGACATGCAGACGCTGCATCGCATTCGTGACCAACTCGTCGGTGATCGCACGTCGCTGATGAACCAGATCCGGAGCCTGCTTCTGGAACGCGGCCACATCGTTCCCCAAGGCCGCGCAAAGCTGGCCGTCCGGCTTGCCGAGTTGCTTGACGGAGACGAGCCAGTGCTTGGCTGCCGCATCCATCGGTTCGTCAGTGATATGCGGCAGCGCTGGACTGCGCTCGACCAGCGGATTGCCAATCTCGATGCCGAGTTCACGCAAGCGGCGCAGGCGGACGAGCGGACGAGGCGCTTACTGACGATACCCGGCATCGGGGCGCTTAATGCAACCGCGCTTGTAGCAGCGGTGGGCGATGCCCGTACTTTTGGGCGTGGCCGTGATCTTGCCGCATGGCTGGGCTTGGTGCCGCGACAAGCGACGACGGGGGGTAAGCCGCGACTGCTCGGAATTACCAAGCGCGGCAGCCGCTATCTGCGCAAGATCCTCATCCAGGGAGCCCGTTCGTCGTTACCCACGATGAGCAAGAGTGACACGCGCCTTGGCGCTTGGCTGCGGGGCTTGCTTGCGCGCTCCCACGCCAACACTGTCGTGGTGGCACTGGCCGCCAAGATGGCGCGCATCGTTTGGGCGCTGTTGCGTCATGAGCGCACCTACGCCCCAGTCGCGCAAGCGGCTTGAACGAGATCAGTCGATGCACCGCGCACCGACTGGATGATGTCTGCGGGAGGTGAGTGACAGATGGCCTGACAGTCGACCGGTGTCCTGGAACCCTACGGCGAAAAATGGCACTTGATGCCGGCCCCTTTATGAGGACCAGAACGCGCGGATCTCCATCTTGGCCAACGATCTCATATCGAAAGGCCGGATACGTTTTCGCAGACTGCTCAGATCATCCGACACAAACCGCTTGCCGACGGGGCGGGCCATACGTTTTCCCCGTCGCACCGTGCTAGCTGACGCGCATGCAGGTGGAATCGATCATCACCAGTTCGCCGTTGAAGCCAGCGGAAACCGCTGCCAACAGACGGTCCCACACACCGGCTTTTCGCCAACGAACGAACCGGTTGTAGCAGGTCGTAGATGGACCATAACGCTCTGAGATCTCGGCCCAAGGCGCACCGGAACGGAAGCGCCAGAGAATTCCATTTAGCACGCGCCGATCATCTACCCGCGGAACACCGCGGGGCTTGTTGGGCAGCAACGGCTCGATGATCAGCCATTCCTTGTCCGTCAGTTCATACCGCCGCCGCGCCATACGCCCTCCATTCTCAAAGAGCGCCTGAATCATGCGAAGGCCGACAGCTCAACTCAATTTATGAGTTCGCGCCCTAGGGCGCGGACTCATTACGCGTTGCACCACAGGCGTGTGCAGATAAGCTTGATGGCGGCGAGATAGTTGGCAGCGTTCTTGTCGTATCGGGTGGCGATGCCGCGGAACTGCTTGATCCGATTGAAGAAGCGCTCAACGAGGTTGCGCTGGCGGTAAAGCCAGGAGGAGAAACCGAAGCGCTGCTTACGGTTGGATCGATTGGGGATGTTGGCCCAGATGTTTCTGGCCGCCGCAGCCTCGCGGATGGGGACGCTGTCATACCCCTTGTCGCCGAGCAGGGTGGCGCCTTCGGGAATGGCCTCGATCAGCGCTTCAGCTTCACAGGAATCGTGAACCTGCCCACCTGTCAGTCTCAGGCGGACAGGACGTCCATCAGCGTCGACAAGAGCGTGGAGCTTGGTCGTAAGACCGCCCCGGGAACGTCCCATGCCATGATCTCCAGATCCCCCTTTTTACCGGTCGCACCGTGCTGGTGGACGCGCATGCAGGTGGAATCGATCATTACCAACTCGCCATTAAAACCGGCAGAAACCGCCGCCAACAGCCGGTCCCACACCCCCGCTTTCCGCCAGCGGACGAACCGGTTGTAGCAGGTCGTCGATGGCCCATATCGTTCCGGGATCTCCGCCCACGGCGCGCCGGAACGGAAGCGCCAGAGAATTCCGTTGAGCACCCGCCGGTCATCTACCCGGGGAACGCCACGCGGCTTGTTGGGCAGCAACGGCTCAATGATCAGCCATTCCTTGTCAGTCAGTTCATACCGCCGCCGCATCCTACGCCCTCCATTCCCGAAGAGCGCCTGAATCACGCAAAGGCCGAAAGCTCAACTCAATTTATGAGTTCGTGCCCTAGTTCCTGGGTCTCATTTGAGGTAGGGATAGCATTCTCGGCGCGTGATGGTTTGTCTATTTGGGGCGATCACAGCGCTCTTCTCCCGCCGAGTTGTAGCGCATTGGCCCAGTTCCTGAAGCAGGCGGCCCTCCACTTTTTTGCCTATGCGCCCATGGTGTCGCGGACGCTGGACGCACTCAACCATGCAGTGGCTATGCCCTCATCGAACGGGTCAAAGCCCGACCCACCGGCCATCTACCTGGAAGCTTCAAACCCTTCCTCGCGAAGAAGAAATATCGCTAGAATGACTGCGGAGGTTGGGCCTTCACCTGCGTGATTGAAGTCTGGTTAACGACAGGCGGGCGGATTACAATTTATATGGCTCTGCGGTAGTCCAGCACGCTTACCAAAGTCCGCTGAGACAATCCACTCACCGCCCGGAATTTTCCGACGCTCACCGCCTTGACATAGCGAAGGTCTCGCTACGCTATAACAATAAGCTACGCGGCTACCGGCCCCGCAGCTCCTTGGCAAACCTGGAAAGCGGGATGGTTGCGGTACACCGACTACTTAGCTATATAGTTAGCCAGGAGGTGCTATGGCCCAGTTTTCAGTCCACGATGCGAAGACCAATTTGTCCAGGCTGATCGCTGAGGCGCTTGCCGGTGGCGAGGTCGTCATTGCGCGGGGCAATGTGCCGGTCGTGCGGCTTGTCCCGCTTGTGCCCCGCGGTAAGCGGCGCTTCGGCGCTCTGAAGGGAAAAATCTCCATCGATGACCGATTTGCCGACCCTCTTCCTGAGGAGGAACTCGGCGGCTGGAACTTGGTGTGAGGCTGCTGCTCGACACGCATGCGTTAATCTGGTGGCTGGCCGGTGACCCGGCATTAAGCCGCCATGCCTGTGACACCATAAGCAATGAGGCAAACAGCGTCGCCGTCAGCGCTGCGTCGGCCATGGAAGTCACTACCAAGTTCCGTATCGGTAAGCTCCCCGATGCCGCGTTGCTGGCGCAGGACTTTGAAGCCATTATTGCCGAGCAAGGCTTCGACGCGTTGCCGATTACCGTTCATCACGCTCGCCTCGCGGGCGAGATGAACATCGCCCATAAGGACCCTTTCGACCGGCTGTTAATCGCTCAGGCGCAAGCCGAAGATATGACGCTGGTCTCTAACGAGGCGCTCTTCGATGGCTTTGCGGTGAAACGTCTCTGGTAAGGCGAACACTCCCGGGAGATGATGGGCCCTTGCAGCCTCACGGCTACCGGTCCACTGCGCATCTGCCAGGGACAAAGACCCTCAGCACTGCCTCCTGCCCGCCGTCAGCACCCTCAAGCCAAGGCTTCGTTTCGAGACATCGGCGTTCGCCTTCTTGGACCTTCTGCACCAGAGATCTCGGACTCCCAAAACTCTGACATCTCAGTTGATTTTCCTGGAGAGAACGCCTGTTTCCCGCCGCCTTGACATCGAAAGGTGCTGGTGCGTTGGCTCGATCTGGGATCGCCTCCACGCCACGCTCATCGACCGGAGGCTTTCGCTAAAAATCCCGCTCCACCAGCAATTGGCCGATCTTGGCGTGCAGCTTCTCGATTTCCGCCTCGATGGCAGCCTTGGCCGTCTGATCGCCACTATCGAACAGGCTGGCCATCCCATCCATCGCCTGGCGCTTCCATGTCCCGAACATTGTGTGATGAATGCCGTGCTTCGCAGCCAATTCGGCTAAGGTCAGTTCTCCCCGAATAGCTTCCATCGCCACCTTAGCCTTGAACTCCGCGCTGTAGCGCTTTCTTGTCGTTTTCATTTCCGTCCATCCCTCAGGTCGGGATGAGCTTATCACCCTGTCCAAAAATTCCGGCATCACCTCAATACGCTTGGCTCTCCTGGAAAAGATCACATGTTCTCCGTCCGCGCCCATAGCATTATAAGTGAGCGCTTCCACCAGATCGTGTCCCACTAAGGCGCTCATATTTTATAATTGATCTTGAACTACAGATGGCATTGGTAATCGTTTTCGCATCCCGCTATGCGTTCTCGCATGAGCGAGGGTATAAGTGACCATCGGGCTCTGTTGGGCCATATGTGGCTGCGGGCGGCGTTCGCACCGCAATGTCCGCCGCCCTATACTGAAAGCTATCTCGTCCGGGTGCGCGGCGCACCGAAGCGATCGCTGGGCGCATCGTCGAATTCTACCCGCGCTCCTATGCTACCGGTGACGATGTCGTCGCCAACTTGCGCTTTGCCCTGCGATATGAACCTCTCGATCTGGGCGTGCTGGCCGCGGTTTTCGCCGCCATGGACACGGAAGTCGTCGCGGCATGGGTACGCGCCGAACCAAGCGGCAGCTATGCCCGCCGCGCCTGGTTCTTCTGTGAGTATCTGACCGGCGAACGGCTCGACGTACCGGATGCCGCCGCCGGCAACTATGTCGAGGCGCTCGATTCGCACAAACATGTCGCCGGGGCGCGGCGGAACTCGTCACGGCACCGCGTCGTCGACAATCTGCTCGGCACGCCGGACCTGTGTCCTACGGTTCGTCGCACAGCGAAGCTGGAAGAGCAGATCGGGGTTCATATAGATGCCGAAGCACGCGCGATCATCGAGCGTTACGACCCGGCGGTGCTCGCCCGCGCGGTCCGATATCTTTTCACCAAGGAGACGCGCTCGTCCTTCGCGATTGAGGGTGAGGCGCCCAGCCCGGATCGGACCGAACGGTTCGTCGCGGCGCTGCGCTCAGCCTCCAGCTTCGACACGGGCGACAAAGACGCAATGGTGCGGCTGCAGAATTCAATCGTCGATCGCCGCTATGCCGCTACCGACTGGCGCAACTTCCAGAATTTCGTCGGCGAGACGACCATGGATTTCCGCGAGGAGATACATTTTATCTGCCCTCGGCCCGAGGACGTCCCCTCGTTGATGACCGGCTGGATGGCGCTGACGGCACGGATGCTCACCGACAGCATCGAACCTGTCGTGGCGGCGGCGGTCGCGGCCTTCGCCTTCGTCTTCATCCACCCGTTTGAGGACGGCAACGGCCGCATCCACCGCTTCATCGTCCACCATGTGCTGAGCAAGACCGGTTTCAGCCCGGACACCATGATCTTCCCGGTGTCGGCTGCGATCGTCCGTGATCAACGCAGCTATGATGCGGTGCTGGAGAACTTCTCCCGGCCCCTGTTCAGCGCGATCGAATGGGGCTGGACCACCGACCGCGAGATCGAGGTCCGCAACGATACCGCGCGGCTCTATCGCTTCTTCGACGCCACTCCGGTCGCCGAGTACCTCTATGACCGCGTGGTCGATACCGTCCGCACGGACTTACGCGAGGAACTGGGCTTCCTGACGGTGTTCGACCGCGCAATGGAAGGAGTGCGCGCAATTGTCGATATGCCGGACCGCCGCGCCGCGTTGCTGATCCGCCTGATGCTTCAGAATGGTGGACGGCTTTCCAACAGCGAACGCGATCGCTTCAACGAACTGACCGATGCCGAGATCGCCGCGATGGAGCAGGCGGTACAGCAAGCGCTGGCCACGTCGCTTGACGTGTGAGATCGATTATCGATCTGTGAAAATAATTAGATATCAGGCAGCCGATCGAGATTTGGTTACATGGAAGCTGTAAGCCTTTAAAGCTGCTGCTCCAAGCTGCAGGGGCGCCGGTCTCGCGCCGGTCAAGCAGCGGATCGATCCACCCGCCACTTGGGTGACGTCATTTGAGCGGGGTCTGCCTGCCTGGGCCGCCAAGCGACCATATTCATGCGCCCTGCCAATTGATTATTCCCGGCAACAATGCGACTCTCCACTAAGGAGGCAATTTCGATGACCCAATTGGGCAAGTACTGGGCAAACGTCCCCGCAGACTTTGTTAACCGCAAGGAAAACGGGCCTGAAATGGTAACTAACCCCTGTGTTGACATCGCAGGGGTCGCAAGTTCAATCCTTGCCACGCCCACCATCGAAATCCCGTGAAACCAACGATTTTGCGGGTTTTTGTTTACCTGGAGGCAGCGACCAGCCCTGCCGTGCCCACGACTACTCTGGGCGGTCCTGAAGTCAGGTTGTCGTCATGAGGCGGAACTAGGGCTCTGACCTCCGGTCCTGCTGCTCAATCTCATCCAGGACGGCCTCCGGCGCTACGTCTCGAGCAATGTCGTCCAGCACCGGATCGCCGGCTTTTCTGATTCCCAGATGCTGTGCCAATTCCAGGTTCAGCTGCACGAGCTTGGTGATCTCATGCTCAGCCAACAGGCTGATCTGAAGATCGAGGTCAGCTCTTTTGTCCGCCGCAGCTGCTGCTCGGTTCTGGCTGATCAATACAAATGTCGACAGGAATATGGCTTCGACCGATGCCCAGGTCGCGAGAATGACGAAGGTCGGGTCGAATGGCTTCACGCCAGGAATCACGCCCAGGTTTATCGCCACCCATGCGCCGAACAGCAGCATGTGGAGGTATACGAAGCGCATGCTGCCGGTGAATCGCGTTATCGCTTCAGCAGCCTTTTCCTGGATGCTCGCTCTTTGCTCTTCGCCGCGGCGGCGCGCTTCCAGGGCGGCGATGTTCCGCTTCAATGCTTCGGAAAGATTGGGTGGCTGAGGCGGCGGAACTGTCACCGCTGCTTCCGGCTCGCGCCCCGGAGGATTGCTCATAGTCACTACCTCCCAGGAGCGAGCCTGTTCACCTCAGGCTCTCCCCTCTCCATCCTTTGGTGAGAGTTTGCGCTGGAGAAACGAGAGAACCAGGGTCTCTTCGGGTGAAAGCTGTGTCAGGTCTCCGCGCAATTCTTTCTCTACCTCCTCCCGCGCCTCCAGGATCAGGGCGTCGTTCAGATAACTGTCGAATATCTCCGGATGGATGTAGCATTTTCGGCAGACCGTCGGCGTGTTGCCGAGCCGAGCCGCCACCGTCTCGATGGCGGCCCGAATGTTTCGCTTTGCCGCCGCCTGGCTGTCGACCTTCTCAAGTTCAGCAAGCGCCAGCGCTGCGAGCACCGTGCCGCTCCACGTCCGGAAATCCTTGGCGGTGACGTCGCGCCCGGAGATTTCCTTCAAATAGCCATTTATATCGCCGGAGGTCACCTCCCGCTGCTCGCCCGCATCATCGATATATTGAAAAAGGTGCTGACCTGGCAGGTCCTGGCTGTTCTTGACGATCTTCGCGATACGACGGTCGCGCAGGGTCAGCCGCCATTGCTTCCCACTCTTGCCCTTGAACCGGAAACGCATTTCAGATCCATTCACATCGACATGCCGATCGCGCAACGTCGTCAGTCCATAACTCTTGTTCTGTTTGGCATAATCAGCATTTCCTACGCGGATCATTGTTGTCTCAAGCAGGCGGACGACAGCGGCGAGGACTTTCTCGCGTGGCATGCCTCTCAAACTCAGATGCTCTTCCACCTTAGCTCTGATCCTGGGCAGGGCAGCGGCAAATTCCAGCAAATGCTCATATTTGGTGCTGTCACGAATTTCGCGGAATTTTTGATGATAGCGATATTGTTTACGGCCTTTAGCATCCCTGCCCGTCGCCTGAAGGTGACCATTGGCGTCCGCGCATATCCAGACGTCGGTGTAGGCTGGCGGAATAGCAAGCTTGCGAATGCGCGCGAGGGTTTCCGCATCGCGAACCGCACTTCCATCCGCCCGGCGATATTGGAACCCCTTCCCTCGTTTGATCCGCCTGACGCCCTCTTCTTCATCGCTTGTGTAAACGAGCCCAGCCACTTCCGCAGCTTCTCGCGCGTCCACAATCGCGCCATTTTCGTTGTCATCGGGGACGATCGGCGAGGTTTCAAGGTTCATGGACGGAAATCGCCTGGGATGAGGCGCCGGTTCCCGCAATCTGAAATAACGGCGGCACTAACCGGAAAGTGAACCGTTCAAGAGCGCTGAAACGCGATCATATGAAGGGAATCCACCGATGACACTCGAAGGCAAGAAGATCGCCATTCTCATTGCGCCGCGCGGGACGGAAGAGCCGGAATTTACGCAGCCGAAGGCAGCGGTGGAGCAAGCGGGGGGCACAGTCACGGTGATCAGCCTGGAAGCGGGCGAGGCGCAGGCGGTCAACAATGATCTCGACCCCGGGGCAACCTTTCCTGTCGACAAGGCGATCGGCGAGGTTTCCGCCAAAGATTTCGACGCACTGGTCATTCCCGGCGGATCGGTAGGCGCTGACAAGCTGCGGGGGTCGAAGGAGGTCGTCGCGTTCGTGCGCGCATTCTTCGATCAATCCAAGCCTGTCGCCGCAATCTGCCACGCACCCTGGACACTGGTTGAGGCGGATGTCGTCAAGGGACGGACGCTTACCTCCTTCCCGACACTCCAGACCGATATCCGCAACGCCGGTGGAACATGGATCGATCAGGAGGTCGTCGTAGACAAGGGATTGGTGACGAGCCGCAATCCGAAAGACCTCCCCGCCTTCTGCGCGAAGCTAATCGAGGAGATCAGCGAGGGCAAGCATGCCGAAGAAGGAGAAAGCACCTAAGGTCTATCGAGTGTCACCAGATATCTTGTGTCGCAGCATCAACATCGCGGCGAGGTGCGAGCTTAATCCACCGCGAGCCGTTCTAACGCTGGACGCGCTAATAATTCACGCGGGTGAACATCGAGCCGTCGATGACGAAGTTCGCGCCCGTGGTGAAGCTCGACCGGGGGCTGGACAGGAAGAGGGCCGTCGCGGCGACTTCATCGGGTACTCCCATCCGGCCGGTGGGATGTAATGCCAGCATCGCGTTGAAATAGTCAGGCCGTTCCGCGCGCAGGCGGCCGACGCTGCCGTCTTCGTCATAGATCATGCCTGGGGAGATGGTGTTGAACCGGACCTTCTTGGGCGCATATTGGCGTGCAAATCCCTTTGTCAGGTTGGTCAGTGCGGCCTTCATCGCCGAGTAGGCGTCAGGTCCTCCGACTTGGGTGGACGCCATCGAAGATATGGTCAGGAATGAGGCATCCCCCTTTGCGGCGGCCGCAGCCTCCAGATAGGGGATCACCACTTCGGCAGCGGCAATCGCGCCGATCACGTCCGATTCGAACGCCAATCGCCATTCCGCTTCCCCATTGCCGGAAGCGATGCTGCTGGCGTTCGCGATATACATGTCGATACCGCCCAGTGCCGCGGCGGCCTCATGGATAAATGCCCGCAGCGCCGAACCATCGGTAATATCGACCGGAGCACCGAAGGCTGGAACGCCGTACCCCTCAAGCTTTTTGAGGGCGGCCGCAACATGATCGGCATTGCGCGCACAGATCGCGACCTTCGCTCCCTCGGCTGCAAATAGCTCGGCTGTGGCCCGGCCGATGCCACGGGTGCCGCCAGTAATGACGACTGTCTTTCCTTCAAGGTGCAGGTCCATGTCTTCCCCTTCCCGTTCGATTACCTTTGGCTGGGCATCCGTTTGCACCATATGAAAAGCAATGTGCACAAGGCACAACCGACTAAGATCGCGCCGACCTATGCCTCTAGCGCATAGCTGGGAGTGGAAATGCCAAGTGTCCGTTTTGGCAGCCGCCCTGCCCGTGGCGGCGCGGCAGGCGCCTTCATGCGGGCAGTATAAATTCGATCGGCGCGCTGAATTCGATACGCTCGCCAGGGAGCTCTACCGGGGCGCGGGGATAGGGGGACGCGCGCTGCAGCATCGCTCTGGCTTCCTCATCGAGAACCGGATTGCCCGAGCCCCTGATGATCGCGCCTTCCAGCAAGGTCCCGGCGCGATCCAGGATGAATCGAACCTGCACTTGCCCTTCCTCGCGTCGCATACGAGCGCGGCGGGGGTAAATTTTATGAGCGTAGAGCCAGGATCGAACCTTCGCGGCGTAGCTCCGGCTGGTGCCCGACGGGGCCTTGATATCAGCGCCATCTTCCACGCCGCGTGGGGGAAGCGAAGATGTGGCAGGCGAAGCCGCAGCCCGCTCAGCCCCGGACGCATCCGATGTAGTCATGACAGGGCTTGCGACTGGCGCGACAGGTGCGATCGGCACGAGGGTAGACGGCGGTGACTGATCCATCCTCAATGGCTGCACCACAGCGGAGGAAACCGACGGTCGAACTACCGGCCTCTGCTCAGCGGTTTGAGAGGAGCCTGCGGAAGCCGCCTCCCTTTCCTCCGCCCCTTGTTCAACCCCCTTCAGCTGCGCCAGCGACAGGACCGTCAGCGCAGGCGATTCCTGCCGTCGCGCCGCCTGCCCCATTCCCAGGTTCAGCAGCGCCGCGATCAGCAATCCGTTCACCAGCAGGGAAGCCGCTGCCGGACCGCTAATGCGGAAGGATGGAACCGCCCGCGCCATCATCGTCAGAATGTGTTCGCTACGCTGAACTTGAAGCTCTGTCCTTCGGCCGCCAACGCGGACAAGTGGCGGCGATATTGCTTGTCGAACAGATTATCCACGGCAACGCGGAACTCGAATCCCTTCGCCGCGCCGCTCCGTGGCTTGAACGCGAAGAAGAGGTTGTGGACACTATAGCCTGGGGTCGGCAAGCCCGATCCGGCAGAAGAAAAGACGCCCGTCGTCACCTTGTCCTGCCGTTCGGCGAACTCGCCGGTCCAACCGCCCGAAAGACCCGTTGCCGAATCGGCGTAGCCCAGCGTCAGGCGATAGTCATTGGCGGGAATGGTGTTGAGATAATTGTCCGTCAGGCGATCCTTGCCGTCGATAAAGGAAGCATTGGCCCGCGCGAAAAAGCCGCCGACGCTATATTCTGCCTCTATCTCCAGCCCCTTGAAACGCGACCGGTTGATATTCTGGAAATAGGGCGTCCCCGCAGGGGCGGCGACGTTGACGATCAGGTCCTTCACGTCGTTCTGGAACAGGGTGGTCTTCGCGCGGAACCGGTCTCCACGTCCCAGCGCATCATCGAAGGACAGGGTGAAGCCGACCTCATAATTGTCGGACTTCTCAGGCCGTAGATTAGGGTTCTCAGGCCGCGTCGCGGACCGGGTGAAGACCTCATCCACATTGGGCATGCGTACCGTACGTGCTGCAGACCCGAACAGGCCGAACCATGGGGTGACATTGTACAATGCGGCAAGCTTGGGCGAGACACCGCTGTCTTTCACCCGCCGCGTCAAAGTTGTGCCACCGACGACCGTGTCCCCAGGCTTAAGGTCTGTCCAGTCGATGCGAACGCCGGGCATGATGGTCAGCTTGTCGGACCAGACGATCTCCAGCTGGCCGAACAGCCCATAACGGCTCATGTCACCTTCCGGATGGGTGCCCGCACCCGGCGTCACCGTACCGTTCAGGGCCACGCGCGGATTGCGCCGCTCCTGCATACTCCACTGGCCACCGGCAATGAGGAAGGCCGTCCAGTCGCCGCCCATGTCGAAACGGCTGCTGTTCTGCAGCTTTGCCTGCCAGCTTTCGTAGGAAAAGTCCGAATAGGCCAACGGTCCAAGGAACGCCGTTTCGGTCTGGTGCACCTTCGACAGCGAATAGGCGATCTGCGCCTCTACATTGAAGATCTTGCTGCCGTCGAAATCGTTCACATAGCCCAGCACCGCCGTCTTATCGTGAACGCGGCGCCGCATCAGGCTGTTTCCGGTAGCCGCCGAAACCTGGTCGTAGACCTGCGGCGCGTCACTGATCCAATCCTGGTAGCTGGCCCAGATGGCGTGGTTCCGGTTGCCGCCGATGGAAACGCGGCCCTTTGCCAGCCAACTGTCCGATAGCGTTGCGGATGCAGCGACGATGCCGCCATTACCGCTCCTGTAATCATCGCTGCGGCGGTAATTATAGCTGCCCAGCAGTTCGACGCCCTCAACCGGCTGCGCGGCGACGATGCCCGACAGCGTATGCGCTTGCGCGTTGGTGTCTGTCGCGGCCTTCAGACGGACGGCCAGCGGATCTCCGCCGGTCAGGAAATCGGACGCATCCTTTGTCGTGAAATTGACGACGCCCGCCAGCGCGCCAGCTCCGTAAAGGGTCGAGGAGGCCGGGCCGCGCAGGACTTCGACCCGCTTGTAAAGCTCGGGCTCGGTGAACAGCGCGCCCATGCGATATTGCTCGTAGAATTTGGTGACGCCGTCGACATTGAGCAATATCCGATTATCGGAATCCCCCACGGCCGTGCCGATGCCGCGGATGTTGAAGCCCTGCCCCAGTTGGCCGACGCCGCCCTGCACGTTCACGCCCGGCATGTCTTCCAGCAGATCGCCGATCGTCATCGCCTGGGCTTGATCAATATCGTCCTGATCAAGCGTGCTGACGGCTTGGGGCGTATCGATGGCCACCTTTTCTGCCCCTGCGGATATGACCATGCGATCCAGGGTCATGCGCGTTGTTCCCGGCGCGTCGGCTGCCTGCTGCGCCCAAAGCTCGGCGGGCACGGCGATCAGCACGGCGCACATCAGAAGCTTTGCCTTGGTCTTCATCATCTTACCCCCTTTTGCATCTCCACGGGACATCAAGGGCCCCACACGGCGCTCGGCTTACCAATAATGAACGATATTGCAAGTGAGTCGCATTAGATATATCAGGAAACTGAAAGGGGATTTTGATGAAATTGTCGCGACTTCATTCTGCCGCGTGGCTTGCGATCATCTTGGGTGCTTCCACTGCCCAGGCGCACATGCCTTATGTGCTGCCCACCCAGTTCGATCTGGGCAAGGCTGACCATGTCACCGTTCAGTCGGCGTTTGCTGAGGATGCCTTTTTACCTGAAGTTGCCATGCGTGACGCGCCCTTCCACTTGATAGGGCCGGACGGAAAGCAACTTGCGATCGGCCCCGTCACGCATTTGCGCGACATCAGCATGTTCGAAGCGGCGATCCCTTCGGACGGGACTTACCGGGTGACGAGCGGCCTTCGCGCCGGACGCAAGGGCAAGATGTTCAAGGCCGGGAATGACTGGAAAATGCGCGGCGAGGGTAGCGAGCCGCCTGCTGGCACTGCGGAGGTCGATGTGCAGAGCATGACGTTGGCAGAAGCCTATGTCACACGCGGCCAGCCTACCCAGACCGCGCTGAAGCCGACTGGCAAGGCGCTGGAAATCCAGGTCATGTCTCATCCCAATGCGACCGTCGCTGGAACAGATGCGAGCTTCACGCTGCTCTTCGATGGCGAGCCGCTGGCTGGCGCGGACATCACCCTGTTCCGCAGCGCTGGCCTGTATGATGGGCGAAAGGTGGCCGCTCAGGTGAAGAGCGGCTCGGATGGCCGCTTCGTCCTGAGACCGCAAGATGCTGGCACCTATCTTATACTTGTACGCCATCGCGCCGCCGCTCCGGCGGGGTCAGAAACGCCCTATCGCAGCTACACCTACACTTTGGCCTTCGACGCGGCCTGACCCTTTTTCCAGCTAGAGGATATGATATGAAAATTCGGCTCTTCCTGACCGCCGCCCTGCTGGCAGCATCGGGCACGGCGTTCGCCGCTCCGCATGAAGGATCGGCCTTCATCCACGATTATGATGCCGATCATGATGGGCAGGTCACCCGCGCCGAGTTCGACGCCGTCCGGACTGCTCGCTTCAAGGCGACGGATGCCAATGGTGACGGGTGGTTGTCCGAAGACGAATATGTTGGCGAATATCGCGCCCGGCTTGAGCAGCAACTGGCAGCATCGGACCGCAGCGAGGAGAAAAAGGCAGAAGAGCGGCAGCGGCAGATGCGTCAGGCCAAAATTCGCTTCGGCGTGCTGGACAAGGACAAGGACACCAGGATGAGCCGGGCGGAATATGACGCCTCGGGCGCCCGTGCTTTTGCCGAGCAGGATGATGACAAGGATGGTGTCGTGACTGCTGCCGATGCGGCTGCCACTCGCGCGAAGCAACTCGCCGCACAGCAGAAAAACTAGCGTTACCCATGGCGGACTGAGAAAGGAGCAGAGTTGCAAGTGCGGCTCTGCTTCGCCTGGCGTCGCTTCTATTCAGGGCGACAGGTTTCGGGAGCCCAAGTGGGCAACGAGCATATCGATGGCTTGGGATAATTTCTCATCGAGAAGCGCAAGGAGCTTCGTCCAGCCCAGCATGTCGTTCAGTTCGCCAGGCCCATCGGAGATGCCGCGTAGGCCCATGAGCGGGACAGCGAAGCGCTGGCAGGCCCGGGCAATCGCGAAGCTTTCCATGTCGACCATTTCCGCGTCTATCAGCGCATATTCCTCGCCCCCTACGATATTCGCGCCGGTTGAAAGGCGCGCGGTGGGGAGGTCGAGGGGCGTGTGCAACGGTAGATCGACGGGGTGATCTATGAACGGCGTCACGCCCTTGGCAAAGCCCAGGCGGGAAGCGTCCATGTCTCGCCAGGAAACGCTGGCGACTTGATAGACTTCTCCCAACTGGCAGGTGCGGGACCCGGCTGATCCCAAGGAGACGGCGAGGTCGGGCAGAGAGTCCTGCTGGTGGAGGTGCTGAAGCGCGAGGCTGGTCGTAACGGCAGCTTCGATCGGGCCGACACCGGTCATCAGCGGTGTGACGCGGGAACGCAGATGCGGGCCATATTCGTCCTCGATCGCCATGATGAAGAGGACGCGATTTCCGGCGATTATTTCGCAATTTGGCAGGCCGGAGGGAAAATGCATGAAGAAAACCGTTAATTGCCGGGAAATTTGAGGAGGGCGGCGGTGGCGACGCCGTCGGCTTCGAGGGCGGCGCGGCCGCCTAGGTCGGGGAGGTCGATGGCGAAGAGGGCGAGGAACAAGGTCGCGCCCTGCTCGCGGAGGAGTTGGGCGGCGGCGAGAGCGGTGCCGCCAGTGGCGATGAGGTCGTCTACCAGCAGGACGCGAGTGCCCTGCCCTATCTGTCCTTCATGCAATTCGAGCCGATCGGTGCCATATTCAAGCACATAATCGATGCCGACAGTCCTTCCGGGTAGCTTGCCGGGCTTGCGGATGGGGACGAAGCCGAGACCCAGCGCATGGGCGAGCGCTGCACCGAGGACGAAGCCGCGAGCCTCTATGCCGACGACGATGTCAGCGTTCAGCGGACGCGCGATCGCGGCAAGTCTGCTGACGAGCGCGGAGAAGCCTTGAGCATTGGCCAGCAGCGTCGTGATATCGCGAAACAGGATGCCCGGCTTGGGGAAGTCGGGAATGGTCCGGACCAGCGCGGCGAGTTCATCGATATCCATGGCTACTCCCAATGAAAAAGGGGCGCGGTGTCACTCGACGCCGCGCCCCTTCCCTATTCATTCCTTCGGCCGAGCGGCGCTCAGGCGGCCTTCTTCTTGTCGGCCCAGATATTCTGGTAGGACATATAGGCCAGAGCCGTCGCGATCAGCAGGAAGACGATGGTTGCCAGACCCGCGCGGCGGCGGTTCTCAAGCTTCGGTTCGGCAGTCCAGGTGAGGAACGCCGCGACGTCCTTGGCCATCTGGTCAACGCTCGCCTTGGTGCCGTCACCATAGGTCACCTGGCCATCAGCCGTGAGCGGAGGCGCCATGGCAAGGTTCAGGTTAGCAAAATAGGGGTTGTAGTGGAGACCCTCAGGCGTCTTGGCGTCCGGGAAGTGCTTGAGCAGTTCAGCCGGTTGCTTCTGATAGCCAGTGATCAGCGAGTAGACATAGGCCGAGCCGTCGTGACGCGCCTTGGTCATGAGCGAGAGATCCGGCGGGATCGCATTGTTGTTCGCCGCAGCCGCCGCGACATTGTTCGCGAAGGGCTTGGGGAAATAATCAGCCGGAACGGGCTCACGCGTCGACATCTCACCCGTCTTGGGGTCAACGTCAGGCGTCTTGATCGCCCACTGCTTGGCGATCGCCTTAACTTCCGCCTCGTTATAGCCGATGCCCTGAAGGTCGCGGAAGGCGACGAACTTCAGGCTGTGGCAGGCCGAGCAGACTTCCTTGTAGACCTGGAAGCCGCGCTGCAGCTGAGCCTGGTCGAACTTGCCGAGAGGGCCGTTGAAGGAGAAGTCCACTTCCTTGGGATGCTTGTGGAACTCATGCTCCACCGTCTTGGCAGGCGGTTCGGAGACATAGGCCACCGCGCCCACCAGGAAGGAGATCAGCAGCCAGCCAGCAAAGAAGAGGCCGACGAGAAATGCGCCGATGCGAACCATGTTGATCTTGTCCCCTCTTAGCCGGCGTTCGACGGCTGCGGATCTGCGCCCATGCCGGGCAGCGCGTCCTGTTCGCCCTTGATGTTATGACGGTTGAGCACCGATTCCGTGATCGAGCCCGGCAGCGGCAGCGGCCGTTCAAAGCGCGAGATCAGCGGCAGGATGATCAGGAAGTGGGCGAAGTAGTAAGCGCCCGCAATCTGGGAGATCATCACATAGGGTTCTTCCGCCGGAGCACCGCCGCAATAACCCAGGATCAGCACGTCGATGATCAGGATCCAGAAGAACTTCCGGAAGGTCGGACGGTAATTGCCCGAACGCACCGGCGAGGTATCCAGCCAGGGCAGGAAGAAGAGCATCAGGATGGCGCTGAACATCGCCAGCACGCCCAGCAGCTTCGCGGGGACGAAGAAGAAGTCCACGGTGAAGGCGCGCAGGATCGCGTAGAAGGGCCAGAAATACCATTCAGGAACGATGTGCGCAGGCGTCGAAAGCGGGTTCGCTTCGATATAGTTGTCCGGGTGGCCGAGATAGTTCGGCGCGAAGAACAGCAGGATCGAGAAGAGGATCAGGAAAACGCCAACCCCGAAACCATCCTTTGCCGTGTAGTAAGGATGGAAAGGCACGGTGTCCTGCGGACCCTTCACTTCAACGCCGGTCGGGTTCGACGAACCCGGAATGTGCAGCGCCCAGATGTGCAGGATGATGACACCCGCGATCACGAACGGCAGCAGGAAGTGCAGCGAGAAGAAGCGGTTCAAGGAGGCGTTGCCAGGAGCAAAGCCGCCAAGCAGCCAAGTCTGGATCGGCTCACCCACGACCGGGATCGCGCCGAACAGGCCGGTGATCACCTTCGCGCCCCAATAGGACATCTGCCCCCAGGGAAGCACATAGCCCATGAAGGCCGTCGCCATCATCAGGAGGAAGATGACGAGGCCAAGCAGCCAGACCATTTCACGCGGTGCCTTGTAGGAGCCGTAGAAAAGGCCGCGGAAAATGTGGAGATAGACGACGATGAAGAAGAAGCTGGCGCCGTTGGCGTGGGCATAGCGCATCAGCCAGCCAGCGTTCACGTCGCGCATCGTCTGTTCAACGGTGCCGAACGCAACCAGCGTGTTCGCGCCATAATGCATGGCCATGATCACGCCGGTGACGATCTGGATCACCAGCGCGAGGCCAGCGAGAACACCGAAGTTCCAAAAATAATTGAGGTTGCGCGGGACCGGATAACCGGCGCCGATCGCATTGTAGACGAGGCGCGGAAGCGGCAGCTTCTCGTCGATCCACTGCATCGCGGGATGCTTAGGAGTATAGTGCTCAGCCCAGGGAAAGCTCATGGTTTCTTACCTCAGCCTACGAGAATGGCGGTGTCGGAAGTGAAGGCGAACTTCGGAACTTCCAGGTTCTTGGGCGCGGGACCCTTACGAATGCGGGCCGCCGTGTCGTAGGACGAACCGTGGCAGGGGCAGAAATAGCCGCCAAATTCACCCTTATTCTCACCCTCGCCCGCGCCGAGCGGCACGCAGCCCAGATGGGTGCAGACGCCCATGGTGACGAGCCACTGCTTCTTGCCATCGACGGTGCGTTCTTCCAGCGTCTGCGGGTCACGCAGGCCGGAAACGTCGACCTTGTCGGCTTCAGCGATTTCCTTGTCCGTCAGATGACGCACGAAAAGCGGCTGCGAACGGAAGGTCGTCTTGATCGCCTGACCCGGCTGGATCGCGGAAAGATCGACCTCGGTCGAAGCGAGCGCCAGCACGTCCGCACTCGGATTCATCTGATCGACGAGCGGAATGACGACGGCAACAGCCCCGACCCCCGCGAAGCTTACTGCGGCGATATTGATGAAGTCGCGACGGCGCACCCCACCTTCGCCGGATAGACCTTGGCTGTCCGTATGTTCAACGCTCGCCATGCACCTCAACCCTTGCAAAGACGTCCCTGATACCCGCCGCATTGCCGTTTCCGGCCCTGATTATGGAAGAGAGCCACGGCGCCCACGGAATATGGGCCCCGCCTTTCCCCCTGGCGTGGTTCGCGGGCCTGATAGACCCACTGTAGCTTCTTTGCCAACAGCAATTTGGCCATGGCTATGACAATTTGCCCTGCTGCATTATGCGCAGGCCATGCGTATTGCCCTTTACCAACCCGAGATTGCGGGGAATGTCGGCGCTATCCTGCGCCTTGCCGCCTGTTTTTCCGTGCCCGTGGACATCATCATGCCGATGGGATTCGCCTTTTCCGACGCCAAGCTGAAGCGCGCCGCGATGGATTATGGCGCGTCGGCAGAGGTGACTCGCCATGCCAATTTCGAGGCGTTCGACGAAATCCGGCGCAGGGAAGGCCGCCGCCTGGTGCTGATGAGCAGCCATGCTTCGCAGCCCCTTCCCGAGGTGCGTTTCCAAAGCAACGACATATTGCTGATGGGTTCGGAAAGCGCTGGCGTTCCGGACGCCGTGCGGGACATGGCCGACCTGCGCGTGCGAATCCCGATGGCGGCGGGGTTCCGGTCCTTGAACATCGCCGTTTCCACGGGCATCGCGGTTGCCGAAGCCCTTCGCCAGACTGGCCAGTTTCCACAATGATCGAGATTTCGCGATGACATTGCACCTCAACCCCCAGCAGCAGGCCGCCCGTAACTGGTTCGAATCGCTGCGCGACCGCATCTGCGCCGAGTTCGAAGCGATCGAGCGGGAAGCGGGAAGCGATGCTTCTTTCGTCTACACGCCATGGGATCGCGAAGCACCGGGGCTGACCCCGGGCGAAGGCGGCGGCGGCGTTCGCGGCGTAATGAAGGGCAGGATATTCGAGAAGGTCGGGGTGAATGTGTCGACCGTTTCGGGCGAGTTCGCTCCCGATTTCGCGAAGACCATTCATGGCGCGGGGGAAAACCCGGCTTTTTTCGCGACCGGGATCAGCCTGGTCGCGCACATGGCCAATCCGCATGTCCCAGCGGTCCATATGAACACGCGCTATCTGATCACGTCCAAAAGCTGGTTCGGGGGCGGCGCGGATCTTAATCCCCCCCTGCCCCGGGATGAGGACACGGCAAGTTTCCACGCGGCGTTCAAGGACGCGTGCGACGCGCATGACGCGGACTATTATCCCCGCTTCAAGGCATGGGCCGATGAGTATTTCTTCATTCCCCATCGCGGCGTCCATCGCGGCGTCGGCGGCATCTTCTACGACCATCTGGAGTGCGAGGATGATGCAGGGTTCGACGCGAATTTCGCTTTCACCCGATCGGTGGGCGAGGCGTTCCTGAAGGCCTTTCCCCCGATCGTGCGGCGGCGGATGGGCGAAAGCTGGAGCGAGGAGGATTATGCCCAGATGCTGGAATGGCGTGGCCGCTACGCGGAGTTCAACCTGGTGCATGACCGGGGCACGCTGTTCGGGCTGAAAACCGGGGGCAATGTCGACGCGATCCTGATGAGCCTGCCGCCGATGGCGAGCTGGAGCTGACTTCCATGCCGCTGACGCCGGTCGCCAATGACCAGATTGCGACGATCGTGACCTATCTGGAGATGGTGGAGCGGCCCCGGCCAGCGCCGATCCCGCCTGCTCCATTGCGGCTGGTGCCGTGGAAGACCCCTGCGCCGGATGCCTATCGCGCGCTGTTCCGGCGTGTGGGGGAGCCGTGGCTCTGGTTTTCGCGCCTCGTCATGAGCGATGCGGAGCTGACGGCGATCATCCATGATCCGGGGGTGCAGGTCTTTGCAATCACGGATCCGCGGGGCGTGGAGGTGGGCTTGCTGGAGCTTGATTTCCGGGCGCTGCCAGACTGCGAGTTGAGCTTCCTTGGCCTTGTACCCGGCCTGACCGGCAAGGGATTCGGGGCTTGGGTAATGGCGCAGGCCAAGTCGCTGGCGTGGCGCAAGGATGTGCGCCGCTTTTGGGTGCATAGCTGCACGCTGGATAGCCCGGGGGCGCTCGGCTTTTATCAGCGGGCGGGATTTGTCCCCTATAAGCGCGAGATCGAGACCTTTGCCGATCCTCGGCTGACAGGGCTATTGAGCGCCGACGCCGCGCCGCACGTGCCGATGCTGGGTCAGTCCGCCTCGGCCTGACGATAGAGCCGGGCGATCATGACGAGCATGTAGACCTGCACCACGGTGGAGACGACCGCCGCCGCGACGCCGCCAACGAGCCGCGCGCCTTCCGCTCCGGCGACCAGGCGGCCGACCAGGCCGAAGATGACCTGCGCGGCCGACCCGACGATGGCGGAGAGCAGCGTCAGTACGAGAAGGAAGCCGAACAGACGCCAGAAATGGCCGCGTGTGAGCGCCCAGCTGTGTCGAAGCGAGGCCATGACGCCCTCATTGCCGTCGATCACCACCGGATTGAGCAGCAGAAGGCGGACGCTGGCAAAGAGCATGACAGCGCCGCCGCCAGCCAGCAGTAGCATGACGAGGGCAGCGGCGATGGGCTTCGCCACCATGGAGAAGGCGACGACGACCATCATGCCGACAATGGCTATGGCAAGCAGGACGCCGATCACGACCAGGGCCGTGCCGAGCAGCACGGGCAAGCGGGAGAAGCTGAGCCGCAGCGCTTCGCCGACGCTGATGCCGGGCCTGAGCGCCAGGGCGAAGAGGGCGAGCGAGCCGAACCAGATGATGATGACTCCGATCAGCGTCGAGAGCATGAAACTGGCCGGGATGTCGGGCATCGCGCCCTTGTCCATGCGCCATGTGGCGAGTTCGGGCGGGGTCATCTCCTGAAGGATGAGGCCGGGCAGCGCGACGAACAGCAGGGCGACGGGGAAGAGCAGGCTGCGTTCGCGCGCGACGAAGGCGACCGCTTCTTCCCATGCCTTGCCGATCGACATCGCCGTCATATCTTCGCCTTTTCCCGTACTGAAATCGGGGAGGAGACTTGATCGCTCCCCTCGCCCAAGTCAAGGAAGTGCCATGTCATCCTCTCCCCCTTCGCCGGCCGGGGCCGAACAGATCGAATGGCGGGTCGATTCGGCGCCGGTCGACTATCCGCATGCGCTCGCCGACATGGAGGCGCGGGCGGCGGCGATCTTCGAGGGCGAGGCGCAAGAGCGGGTGTGGCTGCTCGAACATCCGCCGCTCTATACGGCGGGGACGAGCGCCGATCCGGCCGAGCTGATCGACCCGCGCTTTCCGGTGCATGATGCGGGGCGCGGCGGGCGCTACACCTATCATGGGCCGGCGCAGCGGATCGGCTATCTCAACATCGACCTCAGCGCGCGTGGCAAGGATGTGCGCAATTTCGTCCACCATCTGGAAGGATGGATGATCGATGCGTTGGCGGACCTGGACATAGCGGCGCGGCGGGCGGAGGGGCGGATCGGCATCTGGGCCGATGACCTGGACGGGCGCGAGGCGAAGATCGGCGCGCTCGGCATCCGGGTGCGGCGATGGGTGACGCTGCATGGCTTTTCCATCAACGTCGATCCCGACCTGTCGCATTTTGGCGGCATCGTGCCGTGCGGGCTTGCGGAATATCCTGTCACGAGCATCGCGGCGCTGGGCAAGAAAGCGTCGATGGCCGATCTCGACGCGGCGTTGAAGGCGCACTTTCCCGCTTTCCTCGGCCGGTTGCGGCGCTGCGGCGCGGGGGTTGAGCAATGCGGAGCGGGCCGCTAGGGTCCGCGCCTACGCCGGGTGGGGGCCGCCGGGCATCACATGTTTGGGAGACCCGGATGCGCTGTGAAGCGAGGATGATCTTTACTGCCCTGCTGTTGACGGCAAGCGCCATGCTGGGGGCGTGCGGCAAGGACGACAAGACGAGCAACACGGTCCAGATGAAGGATCTGGAGGTCGTCGACGGCACGACCACGGATGCCATGACGGACCTGGACGGCGTGCAGAGCGAGGCGCCGTCTGCCGCCCTGCCGTCCGTCGGAGGCAATAACAGCGCCGCTGCCGCATCTCAGTCGGAACCCGCCGCTGCCAACGCAACGCGGGGCGAGGCAGAAGTGCTTTCGGATCAATAGAAGAAGCAAGGCGTTCAGGCGCAATACAGGCGCCATCGGCAAGGCATATGACAAGGAAAGCCCTGCCCGACCGTCGTTCACCAAGGCCGCCCTTCACAAAGGGCCATCCATAAAGGGAAAGTCATGCGATCCAGTTCCACCCTGCGCCGGATCTGTTCCGGGTTGATGCTTGCCGCCGCGCCGCTGCTGGCGCAGCCTGCCGCAGCCCAGTTCTTCTGGTCGCCGCCCGATTTCTCCGCGCCGCCGCTGACCGATGCCGAAGCGGCCACCGCACTGGGCCTGCCGGGCGCGACGGCGGAGGAAATCCGCGCGGGCCTGGTGTGGAACCTGCGCGCCGCGCTCAACGTCGCCGCGCTCCAGTGCCAGTTCGAACCCACGCTGCTGTCGATCAGCAACTATAACGCGATGATCGCGCATCATGACGCCGAGATGGATTCGGCCCAGTCTGTGCTGCTCGGCTATTTCCAGCGCACCGTCGGCAAGGGCAAGCCCGGCCAGGCGGCGTCGGATCAATATGGCACACGCATCTATTCCGGTTATTCGACGGTGCAGGCGCAGCGGGGCTTCTGCCAGGCGGCGGCACAGGTCGGACGTCAGGCGATCTTCGCCAATCGCGGCAGCCTGCATGAGGTGGCGCGCACGGGCCTGGGATCGATCAAGAAGTCGCTGGTGCTGGCAGGCGAGCAATTTTACGGCGATCCGGGCCGGAGCTTTGCGCTGACCCTGCCTTCGTTCGACAAGAAATGCTGGAAGAAGGACAAGCTGCGGCCGAACTGCCAGGCGGATTATGAGCAGAAGGTGGCGGCCAGGTGATGATGTGAGGAGCGGAGTCTTCGGGGCTCCGCTCTTTTTTGGTCTTGTTCGCGAGGACAATTAACCCGTTCGGGCTGAGCCTGTCGAAGCCCCTAACTTCCTTCCAAGAAGTAGAGCCCTTCGACAGGCTCAGGGCGAACGGAGGAGGGGTAAGTTCGACTGGCGGGGGGGGGGCAGTTCGACCGCGACCTTTTACCGCAGCCCCAGATATTTGTGCGACTGAAGGCTCAGCCGCCATTTCGGGCGGGCCATGACGAGATCGATCGCCGCCTGCATGTTCGCCGCCGCGTCGGCGCTGTCGAGGGGTTGGATCAGCAGGTTATCAAAGGCCCAGCCTTCCATCGCCTCCACATCGCCGATGCTGTGTCCCCTGCCCGGTTGCGGCCAGACCAGTTTCAATTCGTTGCCGCTGCGCTGGACGACATCGCTGCCTGCCTTTGGGCTGATGCAGACCCATTCTATGCCGGGATGGGCCGGAATCGTGCCGTTGCTTTCGATGGCAATGATGAAGCCACGGGCGTGCAGCGCGTCGATCAGGGCATCATCGACCTGCAACATGGGCTCGCCACCCGTCATGACGATGTAGCGGCCTTCTTCGCCAGTGCCCCAAAAGGCGAGCGCCGCGTCGGCAAGCGCCTGCGCATCGGCGAATTTGCCGCCGCCTTCCCCGTCCGTGCCGACGAAATCGGTGTCGCAGAACTGGCACACGGCCTTGCGCCTGTCTTCTTCACGACCGGTCCAGAGGTTGCATCCGGCAAAGCGCATGAAGACGGCGCGGCGGCCGCTATGCACGCCTTCGCCCTGCAGCGTCAGGAACATTTCCTTGACGGCATAGGTCATCGACGAACCCCTTATGGCCTGACGGCGTAACGGGTGGGATCGGGCAGGCCCGCTTCCTCAAAGCCCTTGGACCGGAGGCGGCAGCTGTCGCAGAGGCCGCAATGCTGGTCGCCGGGCGCAGGATCATAGCAGGACCAGCTCATCCCAGCATCCAGGCCCAGCCGGTTTGCCTCCCGCGCGATGGCGGCCTTGCTCATATGCTGCAGGGGCGCGTTGATCCGGACGGGATGGCCCTCGACACCCGCCTTGGTCGCGAGCGACGCCAGATGCTGGAAGGCGTCGATAAATTCAGGGCGGCAGTCGGGATAGCCGGAATAATCCAGCGCGTTGACGCCGATGAAAATGTCGTTTGCCCCCGAAACTTCGGCAAGGCCAAGCGTCAGCGACAGGAAGATCGTGTTGCGCGCGGGCACATAGGTGTTGGGAATGCCCGGCCCCACCCCGTCCTTGGGCACGGGCATGTCCGCCGTCAGGGCCGAGCCGCCGAACGCGGTGAGGTCGAGGGGGAGGACGATGTGCCGCCGCGCGCCAAGAGCGGTGGCGATGCGCGCCGCCGCCTGCAATTCGACACGATGCCGCTGATTATAGTCGATGGTGAGCGCGACCAGTTCATAGCCCGCCTCACGCGCAAGTCCGCCCGCGACCATCGAATCCAGCCCGCCCGACAGCAGGACGACCGCAATTTTGGGATCATTGGAAAGCATCGCGTTGCGCTACCCCTGCCGGAGCGCTGGCGCAAGCCGCCCGGTCAACGGCACGCCCCGATCCGCCGTCCTTCCATGCTGAAGGAAAAAGGTGCGCCCCCGGCGATCCCTTGGGATTGGATCTGGACCAGACGCGGCGTTTCGATGCGCAGGTCCGTGCGGCCGCTGCCCGCCCCGCCACATTCGTAGCTTACCACCACCCGCTTCGCGCCTTCGTCAACCGGCAGCCGCTTGCAGCTGTCGCGGCCATGGCGGAGCTGGATCAACTGGCGAATGGCGGTGAGGCAGATGCGGCGCACGTCGCCCTTGCCGCCCTCTTCCGTCCGTTCGCGCAATTCCCATTCCCCCGGCTCAAGGCCCCGAAGTGGTTGTTGTGCAAGCGCCTGAGACGCGACTGGCAATGTCGCGATCAACATCGCAGCGGCCGCACCCATGGCGCGCAGACCTGACGTCATTCGATAGCCCCCGTATTTCATCGCGGACTCCGGAAAAATCGGCTTGCCGTGCACGGCGGCGTCACCTTCCATGCACCCAAATGCGGCCTGTTGATAGCGCCAGCCCCCGCTAGAGCATCAACCTCCCCCGAAATCGTAACGGATTCGTGTCAGCCTTGCGCGAAGCTGTCCAGCGAAACCGGAAAGAGGCGGGAGCAAAAGGCGCAGTCGACACCGATAACCCCCTGGTCATCAGCCATGTGCGCCCGTTCTTCCGCCGGGAATCGGCCGATCACGCTGCGGATATGCGCAAGGTCGCAGCGGCACCCCTTGCTCAAGGGCACCGGCTCTGTGACGCGGACGACCTCTTCCTCATGGAAAAGCCGCCAGACGATGTCGGTCAGCGGCAGCCCTTCGTCGGTCAGTTCCTTGTCGCTCAGCGTGACGGCCAGCGCCTTCACATGTTCCCATTCGGGATGATCATGGCGGGTATGCAGGCGTTCGCGGCCAACCTCTCCCTCGGGAAGATGCTGAAGCAGCATGCCCGCGGCGAGGCACCCCTGCCCCGCATCATGGCGCGTGGCGATGCGCACGATGCTGGGGATTTGTTCGGACTGGAAGAAATAATGTTCCGCCGCGTCCGCCAGCGAATCGCCGTCGAGCGGCACGATGCCCTGATAGCGCTCACCCGTGACCGCCTGGTCGAAGGTGATGGCGAGGAAGCCCTTGCCGAACAAGCCAAAGAGCGTCGGGTCGGGGCCAAGCTCCGCCAGCCTGTCAGCATCGAACTTGGCGTAGCCGCGCACTTCGCCGCCCTTGTAATCTGCGACAAGCAGGCTGACGACGCCATGTTCGTTATGCGCCTGCAATGTGAGCTGGCCGCCCGCATCCTTGAGCGTCGAACCAAGCAGTGCGGCAAGGACGAGCGCCGAGGCGAGCAGCCGTTCCACGGGCGGCGGATAGGCGTGGGCGGCCAGCACATCGTCCAGCACAGGGCCAAGGCGCAGGATGCGGCCGCGCGCATGACGCGACGGGATCGTGAAACCCTGGGCCTGGTCGATATCGGCGGGTGCGTTCAAGTCAGGCTCCAAAATGAGGTATAAGGCCGTCTTATGAAAAACCGTCATGCTGACCGTGTTTCAGCATCCATTTCTACCCGCGCGGAGAGGCCTGCGGGGCACGATGGACGCTGACAAGCCCGGCATGACGACTAGAAATAACGTCGCCTCTGCGTGTTTCGCCCTAGATAGGACGCGTCACCCGAATCTCAACCAAGGCGGCCCGCTGCCCAGAGCAGCACGGACTTTTGCGCGTGAATGCGGTTTTCCGCTTCGTCCCAGATCAGCGACTGTGGACCGTCGATCACTTCGGGCACCACCTCTTCGCCGCGATGGGCGGGAAGGCAGTGCAGGAATTTGGCGTCCGGCTTCGCCTTGGCTATCAGCTCTTGCGTGACCTGATAGGGCATCATGGCCTTGAGCTTTTCGTCGGCATGCGGCTGACCCATGGAAATCCAGGTGTCGGTGACGACCGCATCCACCCCCGCCACGGCCTCGACCGGGTCGCGGGTGAGCGTGATGCCGGCGCCGAGGTCTTGGGCTTGTCTGATAAAGGCGTGGTCGGGCTCATAGCCTTCGGGGACGGCAATGCGCAGGTCGAACTTGAACAGGCCCGCTGCTTCGATGATCGAGTGCAGGACATTGTTGCCATCGCCGAGCCATGCCCATTGGCTGCCCGGCAAGGCAACGCCATGTTCGACCAAAGTCAGCAGGTCCGCCATGATCTGGCAGGGGTGCGACAGGTCGGTCAGTCCGTTGATGACAGGGACGGTGGCGTGCCGAGTCATCTCCTCGATCTTGGCATGATCGTCGGTGCGGATCATGATCATGTCGACCATGCGGGAAAGGACCCGAGCGGTGTCCGCAATGCTTTCGCCACGACCCAGCTGGCTGGTCGCGCCATCTAGGATGAGCGAGGTGCCGCCGAGCTGGCGGATCGCCATGTCGAAGCTGACGCGGGTGCGGGTGCTGTTCTTTTCGAAGATCATCGCCAGCGTGTGCCCGGCGAGCGGCGCGTCGGCATCTGCCTGACCCTTTGGCAGGCCCTTGCGCGCGGCTTTTCGGTCGATGGCGTCGGCGATCATGGCAGCGAGCGCGTCTGCGCCCGCGTCGGAGAGATTCAGGAAATGTCTGGTCATAATCAAACCCCTCAACTCGTTCGGGCCAAGCCTGTCGAAGCGCACTTCTCTATTCAAAAGAAGGAGTGCCCTTCGACACGCTCAGGGCGAACGGAAGTTGGCTATGCCGTTTGCGCCTCCGCAAAGCTGCGGGCACCGGCGGACAGCTTTTCGATGCATTCGGCGACATGTTCCTCGCCGATCACAAGCGGCGGCAGGATGCGGACGACATTCTGCCCTGCCGACACCACCAGCAGCCCATGATTGTCGCGCAGATGCGCCACGAAGTTGCGGGCGTCGGCACTGTCCTTCAGCTTGACGCCGAGCATCAGGCCAAGGCCGCGCACATCCTCGAACATGTCGTGATTGGGAATGAGCTGCTCCAGCGCGGAACGCAGGCGCGCGCCGATGCTGTTCACATGGTCGAGAAAACCCTCGCCCAGCACTTCGTCCAGCACGGCCATGCCGACCGCCATGGCGAGCGGGTTGCCGCCATAGGTGGAGCCATGCGTGCCGAACACCATGCCCTTGGCCGCTTCCTCCGTCGCAAGGCAGGCGCCGAGTGGAAAGCCCGCGCCGATGCCCTTGGCGACGGCCATGATGTCGGGCTGCACGCCATATTGCTCATGCGCGAAGAAGGTGCCGGTACGGGCATAGCCGCACTGCACTTCGTCGAGGATGAGGAGCATGCCCTTCTCGTCGCAGAGCTGGCGCAGGCCGGAGAGGAAATCCTGGGTCGCGGGCGTCACGCCGCCTTCGCCCTGCACGGTTTCGACGAGGAAACCGGCGGTGTTGTCGTCGACGGCAGCCGCGGCCGCTTCCAGATCGTTGAACGGAACGACGGTGAAGCCGGGCAGCAGCGGTTCGAAGCCGTCGCGCATCTTGGGCTGGCTGGTGGCCGAGATGGTTCCCAAGGTCCGGCCGTGGAAGGCGTTGTCGAAGCTGATGATCTTGTGCCGGTGCGCTTCGCCATTGGCATAATGGTAGCGGCGCGCGGTCTTGATCGCGCATTCAACCGCTTCCGCGCCCGAATTGGTGAAGAAGACCGTGTCGGCGAAGGTCGAATCGACCAGTCGCTGTGCGAATTTTTCGCCAAGCGGCATGCCGTAGAGGTTCGACGTGTGCATCAGCGTCGCGGCCTGATCTGCGATCGCCTTCACAAGCTTGGGATGACCATGGCCGAGCAGATTGACCGCGATGCCGCTTGCGAAGTCGAGATAACGCTCGCCACGCTCGCCGATCAGATAGCAGCCCTCGCCTCGCACCGGGCGGACGTCGCACCGGGGGTAAACGGGCATGAGCGGCGTAATCGACATGGTGGCCCTCCCTTCGCTGGGCTGGTGAAAAGTCTCAAAACGCAAAAAGGCGGCCCCCGCCGGGCCGCCCTTTGCGAGCGCTGCCTATACTAGCGGCGCTCAGGTGGTGCAAGCACCCTCTCGCCTGAGACCCCAGCGTCCGCCGGGATGACGGTGAATTACCCGATCTGGTTCCAGGCGTCGGCGATTTCCGCGATGATGTCGCGGGCCTGCTCGGCATGGTCGGGCGAGCGTTCCTTGGCGCTCAGCAGCAGCAGGCGGCGCGCTTCGCGGTAGATTTGGGCGAGGCCCATGGCGATGTCGCCGCCCTTGTCGAAGTCGAGGCTGGATTCGAGCGCGATCAGGATCGACATGGCGCGGGCCTGCTTGTCGGAAACCTTCAGGCGGTCATTGTTGCGCTCGGCAAGCGCGGTGGCTTCAAGGGCGATCAGCAGCTCGTCGAACAGCACCTTGACGAGGGCATGGGGCGTCGCGCCTTCGATCCGGCTGCCCGAATGAACCGCTGCATAGCCGCGCGCCGCGCGATTGCCTGCATAGCCCTGCTGAGAATAGAACATCTTATCTGACCCCTGTTATCAATTATCGCTTTTGGTCCACATGGCGACCTGCTGCTCAAGATAGGTCTGCGTCGCCTTGAACGCGGAAAGCCGCTTTTCCATGTTGGTGTAGATTTTGGAGAGCTGCGCCTGGTAATCCGTCATCTGCTCGTTCAGCTTTTCCAGCTGCTCGGTGAGATTTTCGGCCAGCTTTTCATATTTGGTCTTGGCGGTGGCGAGCGGGCCGTCCTTCTGCTGGATCTTGTCGCGCACGCCGTCCATCAGCCCTGCAAGCCCAGGCGTCGTGTCCGACTTGACAGCCGGATTGAGCATCTGCGTGATCCCGGCCGCGTCGGCCGTCAGCGCCTTGTCGAGCGCGGCGGTGTCGAGCTTCAGCGTGCCGTCGCGGTTGGTGCTGACGCCGATCGATGACAGCGTCGTGTAGGCCCCGCTCGGCGCGAGCACCGCCGAGGTCATCTGCGACAGCTGCCGCTTCATGTCCCGAACCGACGATTCGCCGTTCAGCGCGCCAGCGGTGGAGGGGTCCGATCCCTTCGCGGTGGCGGTGTTGAGCGCCTTCATCAGCGTGTTGTAGGCATCGACGAACTCGACCATCAGGTCGCGCATCGTGGTGGTCGGCTGCGTCGTCGCCAGCGTCACGCTGGTGCCCTGCGCGGCCTTGTTTAGGTCGATGCGCAGATGGGCGATCGCGGTATCGATGGTGTTGCTGCTGTAGCGCTGCTCCACCCCGTCAAGGCGAATGATCGAATCCTGCGCCTGCACCTGGCGCGTCATGCCGCCAGTCGTGCCGTCCCATGTGAAGGCGTCGAGCGCGGCATTGGCAGGTGATGACGTATTCGTGAAGGTGAAGCTGTTCGCGGCCCCGGTGGCGCCCTTCATCACAAGGCGCGTGCCCTGATTGTCAGTTATGACGCCGGCCGTCACGCCTGCGCCGGACGCATTGATGGCGGCGGCAAGATCAGCATAGGTTGCGCCCGCCGCGAGCGTGATCGGAACGGCGGCGCCATTGCCCACCTTGAGCGAAAAGCTGCCAGCGCCAAGCACAGTGGACGCGGTTGCGTTCGCAGCGATAGCCGATGAGATGGTCTGAGCGGCAGCAAGTTGGCGCACTTCAAGCTGGGCGGGAAGCTTCGGCGTACCACCGGGGAGCAGGCTGACCGCCGCGATGCTGGGATCGTTGGAGGCTGGGTTGCCCGCATAGCCGGTGCCCGCGAGCAGGCTATTGAGCGCGTCGGCAAATGTGTCGAGCGAACTGGAAGCAGAGGCAAGCGCCGAAATACGCGCATTATTGGCGCTCTGCCGATCGACGATCATCTTCTGCTTCGGGTCGCGCGCGGCGCTCACCAGGCTGGTGACCAGCGCCCCGGTATCAATGCCGGACCCGATGCCGAGCGCTGTCGAAATACTGCTGCTTACCGAAGTCATCGTCCGTCCTTTCGAGGATGAGAACGGCTCTAGGACGAAGACCTTTAGGAATGATTTTCATGAGGAAAGGAAAGATCGCGCTTGGCGATCTTTTACCTCAATGGTCAGTCGAAAGCAGTTGATCCACCGTTCCACGCTTCAGATGGGCTTGTGCCGCATGCGCGTAGCTCGCCTGTTCGGCAATGCGCTTGCCCAGCGTCACCGCGCTTTCCACCGCTTCCTTCGAAGCGGGCGGCAGGGGCACAAGGATCATGGGCGCAGGCAGCAGCGTCTGGATTTCCGCTTCCGCGCCTTCCACGGTCGGCGTGGCCGAGGCCGATCGCAACTCCGCCAGGATGTCGGCCACGCGCGCATGCACCTTCGCATATTCGGCGGCGCTGGCGAGATCATCTTCGGAAAGGCCCATATTCGTGCCGCCGTCCTGCGGCTTGCCTGCTGGCGTGTCCGTACCCTGCTGGGCGGCTACAGGCTGGACCGCGGGCACGGCCGAAGGCGTTCGGGAAGACACCCGATCAACCTGCGTTAAGTCGCTCCGCGAAACATATTCGTTCATGACGCACCATCCTAATGCGTCCCCATGAATATATTACGGCCAGCAATGCCTAAGATTTAGTTCACCGTGAGGTTTTTTATCAAGGCGTGGCGCCTCTCATCAAAAATCACCCTGCCCCGTTCGGACTGAGCTTGTCGAAGCCCTTCACTTTTCATGAAGAAGAAAACGGCCCTTCGACAGGCTCAGGGCGAACGGGAGCAGGAGGCGGGTCCTAGAGCTTCTGTCCGTCAGCATCGAAGCGCAGGTCGTCGGGCACGCTGATGAAGGGCCGGTCCATCTCGCTCGCCATCCGGTTTTCCACGCGGAAGACGAAGGCGAGGACGGTCGCGACCGCCATGTAGAGCCCTTCATTGACGATCTGCCCGGCGCGCGAAGTGAAGTAGATGGCGCGGGCAAGATCGGGATATTGAAGGACCGTCACGCCATTCTGGTCGGCAAGCTCGCGAATGGCGGCGGCGATCGCGTCGCAGCCCTTCGCCACCACGACTGGCGCGGCATCCTGCCCCGGCTTGTAGCGCAGGGCGACGGCGAAGTGGGTCGGGTTGGTGATGATCACGCTGGCTTCAGCCACCGCCTGGCGCGTCGATCCGCTCAGCACCTCGAACTGGCGGCGGCGGATATGGCCCTTGAGTTCCGGCGAGCCTTCGCTCTCCTTATGCTCGTCCTTGATGTCCTGCTTGCTCATGCCGAGGCGTTTCGAACGCTGCATAATTTGCGCGGGGACGTCGATACCAGCGATGAGGAACAAGCCGCCCGCCATGACGAGGCAAGTCATGATGAACATGTTGCCCAGTTCCGACATGGCGGGAGCAAGGCCCGACGAGCCAAGGCCGATGATCGCGGTCAGCCGGTCCCAGATCAGCCAGACGCCGATGGAGCCGAGCAGTGCGACCTTGGCGATCGACTTCATCAGCTCGATAAGGCCCTGCATGCCGAAGATGCGCTTGAGGCCCGATGCCGGATTGAGCTTCGACGCCTTGGGCGCGAAGGCACCGGGGCGGAAGCCGAGCGAGCCGAGAATGGCGGGTCCCGCGATCGCGGCGAGCGTCGTTGCCAGCAATATGCCGCCCACCGGCAGGGCGATGCCGGTGAGCAGGCTCATGCCCCGCGCGGCGGGCGCGAAGTCCATGATATCCTCACGCCGGAAGCGCAGCGCCTCGATCAGCATCTGCGAGAGGGATTCGACGACGGAAGGTCCCGTCACCGCGATCCAGCCGAACCCTGCCATCACGACCAGAGCGGTCGCCAGTTCCTTGGACTGAAGGATGTCGCCCTTCTTGGCGGCATCCTGCAATTTCTTTTGTGTCGGCTTTTCGGTCTTTTCGCCGCCGCCATTGTCGCCAGCCATGTCAGCGGCCCTCCGCGATCGACTGGGCCTGGTCGAGCCCGGACTTGAGGGCGGCGGTCAGCCCCTCGCCCATCACCGGCGCGGCGATGGCAAGCAGGATGAGGCCCGCCATGACGGCGACGGGCATGCCTACGGCAAAGAGGTTGAGCGACGGTGCGCTGCGAGCGAGCATGCCCATGATGATCTGCACCAGCACGAGCGCGAAGCCGACGGGGAGCGCAATGGTGAGGCCCGCACCAAGCAGCGCGCCCCCGAACTGAACCAGATGCCACACCGCATCATTGCTGAGCATTGCGTCTCCGGGTGGCAGCGCCTTGTAGCTTTGCACCACGAAGCTGGCGAGCATCAGATGGCCGTCCATGCCGAGCAGCAGGAAGGTGGCGAGGATCGACAGGAATGTGCCGACCGCCTGGGTCGCCTGCCCCGAGGACGGATCGACCATCGCGGCGAAGTTCAGGCCCATGGTGTTGCCGATCGCCTCGCCCGCAACGAAGGCAGCGGCATAGCCGATCTGCACCGCGAACCCCATGGCGAGGCCGGCCAGCACCTCGCCCATGACCAGCATGACGCCCGCGAAACTGGCGACGCCGTCCTGCGGCAGCTGGATGGTGACGCTGTTGAGCGCGGCGAGGCCAAGCGCAAGCGACAGGATGAAGCGCAGCGGCAGCGGCACGGAGGGCGCGCCGAATACGGGCGCCGCGATGAAGGCCGCGCCCGGGCGGATCATGGCGATCAGCCAGATCCAGAGCTGCGTCTCCACATTCGCGAAGCCCGGCGCAATCATTGGAGCAGGTCCGGGATGCGTTCGAATATTTCGCGGGTGAAGTCCGCGATGAGGACAAGGATCGACCCGCCAAACAGCACCAGCATGCCGCCCACGACAATGATCTTGGGGATGAAGCTCAGCGTCTGTTCGTTGATCGAGGTGGCGGCCTGCACCATGCCGATGAGGACGCCAGCGATCAGGGCCGGGATCAGGATGGGCGCGGCGGCGAGCGCCGTGATCCAGAGCGCCTGTTGAGCAAGGCCCATGAAGAAGTCGGCGTTTTCCATGGCTAGATGCCTCGCGCGGTCATGTCGCGAAGGACCCGGCGAGAGACCCCATTGTCAGGGCCCAGCCATCCACCAGCACGAACAGCAACAGCTTGAACGGCATGGAGATGATCGTCGGCGACAACATCATCATACCGAGCGCCATCAGCGTGGAGGCGACAACGAGGTCGATGATGAGAAACGGCAGGAAGATCATGAAGCCGATCTGGAATGCGGTTTTCAATTCGCTCGTCACGAAGGCGGGGAGCAGGATCGAGAAGGGGATGTCGGCGGGTGAGCGAAAGGCGGGCGCTTCGGCGAGGTTGGCGAAGAGCTTCAGATCCGTCTCGCGCGTCTGCTTGGCCATGAAGCCGTGCAGCACTTTGCCCGATCGGCCGACCGCTTCCTCGATGCTGATCTGCCCCTTGCCATAGGGGTCGAAGGCCTGCGCGTTGATCTGGTCGATCGCGGGGCGCATCACGAAGAGGGAGAGGAAGAGCGAAAGGCCCACCAGCACCTGGTTGGGCGGGGTCTGCTGCAATCCCAGCGCCTGGCGCAGGATCGACAGGACGATGATGATACGGGTGAAGCTGGTCATCATGAGCACAAGCGACGGCAGTACCGACAGCAGGCTCATCAGGACGAGGATCTGGAGCGACAGGGACAGCGGACGGCCATCGCCCGAAATCGCGCCCATCGCGCGGGTCAGCGCGCCGCCATTGTCGATCGGCGCTGCGGGTGCGGCCTGCGCGGCTGCCTGGGCGAGCGCGGGTTCAGCCAGCAGCAGCCCAGCCGTCAGCGCAAGTCCGCCGATCAGCAGCGCCCTAGCGCGCACGATAGGGATCGCCTTCCGCGATTTTTTCGATCCGGCCGCGCGTGACGGACAGCAGTATCTTCTTGCCCTCGAATTCGACCACGGCGAGCTTGCCGAAGGTGCCGAGCGGGAGCGCTTCGAGCATCTTCAGGGATCGGCCGTCCTGCCCCGCGATCATGCCGGGCTGATATTTGCGCCAAAGCCACAGCGCGCCGAAGGCCATGCCGCCGACCAGCGGCAGGAGGATCAGCAGTTTGACGAAATACCAGAACATGAGGGCCGGTCCGCTATCATGGTTAACCGCCCTTCCGAATCAGAAAGATCGGCGCGCAGCAAGGGAAAAAGGATGGTGGCGCGATCAACCGCGCCGTTCGACCCCGGCCAGGCGGCTTTCGGCAGCAGCGATGTCGACGATGCGGATGCCATAGCGGCCATTCACCGTCACCACCTCGCCCTTCGCGATCAGCGCCCCGTTGACCATGATGTCGAGCAGGTCGTCGGCCTGACGGTCGAGTTCCACGATGCTGCCTTCGGCCAGGTCCATGACCTCCGCCAGGCGCAGCGACGTGGAGCCGACCTCCACCGACATGCGGACGGGAATGTCGGCCAGCAGGCGGAACTGGGGATTGCTGACCATGCGGCTCAATCCATTGTCGGCAAAGCCGTCCATCCGCGGCGCTTCGCTCATGTCGCTCATTGTTCAGGTCCCTGTAAAAGCTTTTCAATCTGGAATGCGGCGCGGCCGTCCTGTTCGCCGATCGATCCATGAGCGACGATGCGGTCGCCCACGATCAACGGGAGGCTGCGGCTGATATTGATTGGAATGATGTCGCCGGTCTTCAACTGCATGAGGTCGGCGAGCGAGAGATTGGGGCGCGCCAGCACGGTGCGGGCGGGCAGGCGGATGTCGCGCATGCGATTGGCGATGCGCGCCTGCCACACTGGATCGACGCGCTCCTCGTCCACCGGAGCCTTCGTCCCCATGAGCGGCTCCACCGCGCGCAACGACGACAGCGGGTAGAGCAGGTCGATCGGCCATTCCTGATCGCGCGCGATGCTGAGCATGAAGCGTTGCAGCACCATCTGCTCGCCGGGCTGCGCGGCGGATGCGAAGCCGATCCCGGTTTCGCGGATGACAAGGCCGATTTCCAGCGGCAGGATGTCGGTCCAACCTTCCGAAAGGCGCGCGATCACGCCTTCTGAAATGCGGCTGATCAGCCGGTCTTCGGTAGGGGTGAACTCGCCCCGGGCAGGCAGCGGGCGATTGCCGAGGCCGCCGTAGAAGCAATCGACCAGCGTCGAGATCATGGCCGCGTCCATGCGCAGCAGCATCTGACCCTTTAGCGGCGCGATGCGATAGACGCCGATGCTGGAAAAGGTGGGCACTTGCGCCGACCACTGACCGAAATCCAGCACTTGCGCGTCGAGCATGGCGATATGCGGGCGCACGCCCGAGATTGGCTCGAACAAGGCGCGCAAACGCCGGCCGAGCTTTTCGCCCAGCCGGTCGAGCCCGGACAGCAGCTGTGGTGTCTGCGATTCCCCGCGCCCGAAAGCGTAGGTCTGAACGTCGTTCATCATAGTCCCCTGCCCTAGCGGGTCAGGGGACTTCCCGACCTTTCAGGCACCCCTATTGAATAACGAAATTGGTAAAATAAACGTTATCGATGCCGCCATAGCCCGTCTTTTGCTTCAAAACATCGTTGATAACGCCCTTGATCCGGCCCTGGAGCTGCCGCTTGCCTTCCGGCGTCGCCAGCATCGCTTCGGGCTGTTGGGCGAGCAGCATCAGAACCTGACTGCGAATCGCCATTTCGTGCGTCTTTATCGCCTCGATCACGCGCAGGTCGTAATAGGTGGATACCGCCACCGAAATCTGGGCGAAGGCGTCGGTGTCCGACATGTTGGAGGTGAAGGGCGCCTGCAACTGGAAATAGGTCGCCTGATAGGCCGCCGGATTGGCGGGCGTGGGAAGGTCGATGCCCTTGCCCGGATGCGCGGGCGCATGGCCCCCGCCGCCGCCTTCACCATGCCCTTCGCCGCCCATGCCATGAGCCTTCGCGACTTCCTCGGCGCTCTCGCCCGCAAGGACGAGGACTGGCTTGTTGGGATCTTCCTTGGGGCCCTCTTCCTTGGCGCTGAAGAAACCGGCCGCGTAGAGCCCGCCAGCCGTGCCCGCACCACCCAGGACAAGCGCGGCGGCGGCCAGCAGGATCATCTTCATGCCCCCGCCCTTTTTCTTCTTCGCCTTCGCCTCGTCGCTCATCTGCCGGTCCCCCGAAAATCCTGGATCTTAAGCGTAACGCGCGCGCGCCCGGCCATGGGCGGCAGGCTGCGCGTCCGCATGGTTAAGAACGGCAGGATCGCCGGAGCCTTTAGGGCCAAAGCCGTTATTTTCGCGCCCCTGCCAGCGATTTTGCTGGCCTTGGGGCTGGCCCATATTCTGGCCGTTATTCTGCGCCCAGGCGGAGCTCTGAGAGCCTTGCTGCGACTGTTGTTGCTGCTGCTGAGACGATGACTGGCCACCTGTTTCGGCGCGGTGCGCTTCAGCCACCGCAGGCGCGCGTTCGACCTTCAACTCGGCGATGCGAACGGCAGCGAGGCCCGCGTCCAGCTTCAGCCGGTCGCTATCCTGCCGCAACGCCGCCTCCGCCGCCTCACTGGCAACGGTCAGGCTGACTGCGGCGCCGTCCGTGTCGTGGCGAATGTCCACCTGCACCGCGCCCAGATGCTGCGTATCGATCTGGAACCGTCCCTGCGCGCCGTTTGCCGACAGCCCTGCAATGTCGCGAGCAAGCCCGTCAATCCACTGGCCGGAAACACCCATGTCGACGACCTGAGCGCCGAGGCTGGCAGACAAATCGGGCGATGGCGAAGCGGGAACTGCGCTTGGTGGGGACAGGCTGGCGGTTTGCGGAGCCGCGACCGGAGGAGCAGCGGGAGCTGCGTCAGGGGACGGCGGAACGACGGACGAATCCAATGCCGGTTCGGCTGAACGCGCGGGCGTTTCGGCTTTCGCATGCGCAGCGGCGGAAACCTGTTCGCCGACGCGAATGGGCGCGCCGGTCTGGCGCGCGGCCACCTGTTCACGCACGATTGCCAGGAGAGCGATCGCTTCCGCCTTCACCGGCTTGCCATTGAGGACGGGCGCTGCGGGCGATACGCCTTCGGGGGCTGGGCTTTCGCCTGCCATCACCGCCACAGGCGCGTCTGGAACCGCCGAGGATATCTTCCCCTCGCCGCGAGCGTGGCGCTGGTCTGGGGCGATCCTTTCAGGGTCGCTTTGGATTGGCGCAGGACCGCGCGAGGGCGCCGATGGCACAGGAACCGTCATAATCGGTGCCACATTGGGTGCGGCAGCTACAGGTTCGGAGCCGTCTGTTGATGCATCGGCTACAGGTTCAGGATTGACTGGCGGAACGGCTTCAGCTGCCATGACGGGCTGCGGCACTGGAGCCGTAGCCGCAGGGTCCTGCTCCGTACGTTCGACCTTTGCCTTCTGCTTGGGCGAGGATTGGGTTTCGACCGGCGAGGCTTCCGCCATGACGGGAATGGCAGGCCCCGGCTCAGGCTCATCCTTGTGAGCGGCAGGATGAGCCTTGGGCGACTGGGCAGGCTTAGTCCCCTTATCCGGTACTGCGGCTTCCGGCTGGACGGGTGCTTCACCCGACGCATCTGGCTCAGGGATGGGTGCTTCGTCCGGCAAGCTTGTCTCGGACTGCGCCTGGGAAGGCGAAGGCTCAACCTGCGGCTGCTGCTCCACCGGAACATCTGCGGCCTGCTTGACGAACCCGAGCGCTCGGCCGGGCGGCAATTGCGACGGCAAGGATTTGCCGGCGGCAACCGCTATGGCAAGCCCGTGCGGAACGTGGCCCTGCGCAGGCGTGGCCTCGGGCGGAGCCATGTTTATTAGAAGGCCGGAGGGAGCGGTAGCTGTGTCCCGCTGTTCAATGGGCGGGATATCAGCCGCAACGGGCGGCAAAGCTGGTCCCTCGATCTGCGGCAGGGCCGGAGCAACGGCGGTCTCTTCCGCCATCGTGCCGTTGAACAGCGCAGCGAAATCGGCCGTCTCGCCCGGCGAGGCAGGCTGAACCGCCGCTACGCCCGGCGCGGCCGTGGAAAAGAGCAGTGCCTTCAGGCTGGAAAGCATGTTCATCTCATAGGTCTCCCGTCCGCTGCATCCGGCGGTAGCGCGGCAGGGCCGCCAGCTTGTTTTCCCGCCATTCCTCCAGGTCCGCGCGGGCGCGATCCTTGAGCTTTTCGGCGATTTCGCGATCCCGATTGGCCGCAAGGGTCAGGCCCTCCTTGGCCTCTACCTTGCGGCGCGCATCGTAGAGCGCGCCATCCAGCTGACGGCCAGCCTGCTCGAGCCGGCCAGCAAGTTCCTGCATCGCTGCAAAATTCGCGCCAGTTGCCATGCCGGGGTCGGAAAAAAGATCGTTCCGCACCTTGCGCAGCCGGTCGGCATTGCGTTCGATGCCGTCTGCCTCGTCACGGGCACGGGCCGTTTCAGCGACAGCCATGGCATGTTGCACATGGCGGACGCGCAGCACGCGGTGGCGCGTCTTGAGCGCGCCCTTCATGCGCCGAACTCAGCGATGAGAGCACCAGCGCTGGTGTCGAGGTCGATCCGGCTTTTCTGATCCTGCCGGATGAAATCGAGGATTTCCTGGCGGCGTTGCACGGCTTCGTCGATCACCGGGTCATTGCCCGGGCGGTAGGCGCCCATCAGGATCAGGTCGCGATTTTCTTCATAGGCGGCCCACAGGCGGCGGTAGGAGGCAGCGGCCATGCGATGATCGTCCGGCACCACGTCAGCCATGACGCGCGAGAGGGACTTGCCGATGTCGATGGCGGGGAAGATCGCCTGTTCCGACAGATGGCGCGAAAGGACGAAATGGCCATCCACGATAGCGCGGGCGGCGTCTACGATGGGATCGTCGGTGTCGTCACCGTCCGCCAGCACGGTGTAGAGCGCGGTGATCGAGCCGCCGGTGCGGGCGTCCACCCCTGCCCGTTCGACCAGACGGGGGATGAGAGCAAGCGCGGAGGGCGGATAGCCCTTCATCGCGGGCGGTTCGCCAAGGGCCAGGCCGATCTCGCGCTGGGCATGGGCGCAGCGGGTCAGGCTGTCGATGAGGAGCAGCACCTTCTTGCCGCGCGCGCGGAAATATTCGGCGATGGCGGTGGCCCGCGCGGCGGCGCGCAGGCGCAGCACCGGGGGATGATCGGCGGGCACGGCGACGACGATGCTCTTGTGCATCGAATTTTTGAGCTTGGTTTCCAGGAAGTCGCTGACCTCGCGGCCGCGTTCGCCGATCAGGCCCGCGACGACGATGTCGGCTTCCGCGCCTGCGATCATCTGGCCCATCAGGACGGACTTGCCCACGCCCGACCCAGCGATGATGGCAATGCGCTGGCCGCGCCCGGCGGTGAGCAGCGCGTTGACCGCGCGCACGCCAAGGTCGAACGGTTCAGTCACGCGGCCCCGGTCGAGGACATTGCCCTTGACGCCATTGAGCGGCCAGCTGCCGCCGGCGATAATCGGTCCCTTGCGGTCGAGCGGCTGGCCCATGGCGTCGATGACGCGGCCGATTAGCCCCTCGCCCACCTGCACCATGTTCGCCTGGCTGTCCGGTTCTACCCGTGCACCATTTTCCAGCGGTGCGTCGGCATCCAGCGGCACGAGCAGCGTCTTGTCGCCGCGAAAGCCGACCACCTCGGCGCGGCAGATGGTGCCGTCCGACGCGATCACCCGCGCGCCTGCGCCGATCGGCTTGCGAAAGCCCGTGACCTCCAGCATGCCCGCATCGTGGCTGACGAGACGGCCGACGTGACGGGGTGAACGGTTCTGGACCTGGAGATGGTCGAACAGGCTTTCCGCCTGGGCAAGCGATGCCTTGATCATGCCCAAACCCCCTTCATGAACGGCCTTCCATGTCGTCCATCAGCGCACGCAGGCGCGACAGGCGCACGTCCGGGCCATCCTCGATCCAGCCGTCTGCGGTTTCGAGCCGCACGCACCCGCGATGCATGGCGGGATCACCGACCAGCTTCACGCCGATCGTTTCGCCTTCCAGCATGGCGACATCGTCGGGATGCAGGTGGAGCGCGCTCTTGTCCTCGTTATCCTCGATGAAGGCGGCGACCGTGTCGCAGCGCTGGACGAGCCGCTCCAGATCGATCTCGACCTCGCCGACAATCTGTTCGACCAGCCGGACTACCGTGGCCGACAACATGGTGGACAGCATGCCGCTGGGCGCGGGCGAAAGATTTTCCAGTGCTTCGGCGAGGCGAGCGCGTGCTTCGGCATCCGCGGCGGCGGCGTCGCCGACCACCCGGCATCCTTCATCGAAGCCGAGCGTGAAGGCCTCCATCCGGGCCTGTTCGATGATGTCCTCGTCGGTCATGGCGGGCGCGGCATCGTGCATCGTCCTGCCGGGTGCCGGGGCCGCGTCGGAATAAAGGCTGCGGAAGCTGCCGTTTTTTACCTGCCCCATGCCGCCCAAGGGGATGCTCGACGCGTCCCGGCTGCTGCTTGCGTCCCAGACCTTAAACAAAGTCGTTCCCCTTGCCGCCGAGCATGATGGTGCCAGCGTCGGCCATGCGGCGCGCGGTGGCGATGATCAGCTTTTGCGCCTCCATCACCTCTGCCAGGCGAATGGGTCCGCGTTCCTCGATCTCGTCGGCGATCGCCTGCGCGGCGCGGGCCGACATCGCGCCGAAGATCTTGCCCTTCAGCATCTCGTTCGCGCCCTTCAGCGCCACCACCAGCACGCTGCTGTCGATGGTGCGCATCAGCGTGCCCATATTCTTGTCATCCATGTCGATCAGGTTATCGAACACGAACATCTCTTCTTCGATGGTCTGCGCGATCATCTTGTCGCGCTTGGCCACCGCCTTCATGATCCGCTGTTCATTTTCCTTGCGGACATTGTTCATGATGGCAGCCGCCTCGATCGTGCCGCCGCGCTGGGACGCCGCACCCTGCTTCTTGGCCGTGGAGCCACGCAGCAGCAGCTGTTCCAGATCGTCGAGCGCCTCGTTCGACACCGGGCCCAGGGTTGCGATGCGATAGACGATCTCTTCCTGATATTCGGCCGGAAGCAGCTGCAGCACATCGGCGGCGACGGGCGCTTCCAGATGGGCGAGCACGATTGCCATGATCTGCGGATGCTCCGCCTCGATGAGGGACGCCACTTCCTTGGCGTCCATCCACTTCAGCATTTCGAGCTGGGTGGAGCGGGTCGGCGGCGTGATGCGCGCCAGGATCGTCTCGGCGCGTTCCTCGCCCAGCGCCTTGGTCATCGCGCCCCGGATGTGACGGGTAGCGCCATAACCGATGGTGGTGCGCTTCTTCGCCTTGGTGACGAAATGGTCGAGCGCCTCGTTGACTTCCTCGACAGCGACGTCGGCGACATCATACATGGCATAGCCAAGCTGGCGAACTTCGTCGGGTTCCAGGCGCGAAAGGATCTGGGCGGCTTCATCCTCGTCGAAGAGCATCAGCAGGACGGCGGCGGCGGCGCTGCCCTTGATGGCGGCGGGAGCGGTATCGACCTCAGCCATTGTCTTTCTTCCCTTCCTTCAGGAGGTCGCGGACGACAAGGGCGGCACGATCCGGGTCCTGCTTCACGAAGTTGCGGATAAGGTCGGCGCGCTGTGCATAGTCATAGGTGGACGAGATCATGTCGAGCGTCACTGCCTTGCTGCCGTCCGGCGCGATCGCCGCCTGCTTGGTGATCTCGGAGGAGATTTCACGGCCGATCTTCTGACCCTGCGCAGCGGTCTGCTCGGCGGCGGCTTCCTGAGCAGCGGCGCGGCGCTTCAAGAGCGGGCGGCCGATGCCGAAGATCACCAGCAGCGCGACGGCCAGCGCCGACAGGTTGCGCACCAGCGGAGAAATCCAGTCCGCTTCATACCAGGGCGCTTTCACTTCCTCCGCCTTGACGAAGCTGCGGGAGGAGAGAGCGACCACGTCGCCGCGCGCCTGATCGAAGCCGACCGCGCCCTTCACCAACGCTTCCAGAGCGGCGATTTCCTGTGCCGAGCGGGGCTTGCCATCCGCGCCATTGTCCAGCGCCACGGCGACGGACAGCCGCTTGACGGTGCCGACCGCGTCCCTGGTCACAGAAACTTCGCGGCCCAGTTCGAAGCTGCGGTTGAAGGTTTCCTCGGTCTTCATCGGCGCGCTTGCCGGGGTTGCAGGCTGATTGGCCTGCGTGCCCTGGCTGACAGCCTGACCGTTGGGATTGGTCTGGGTGACGGTCGGGTTGACCGGGGCCTGATTGCTGAGTGCGCCCGGTACGCCGCTGGCTTCGCCGCCAGCGCCCTGACCGCGTGGGTCGGACGCCCAGCTGCCGGTTTCGGTGCGCAGGCGGGCTTCGTCCTGCGGATAGGTTTCGCGGGTCGCCTGACGCTCTGCGAAGTTGAGTTCGGCGCGGACTTCCGTCGAGAATTTGCCTTCGCCCAAAATCGGGGTCAGCAGTGCGATCACCGACTGGCGATAGCGGTCCTCGATCTTGCCCTGCACCGCAAGCTGGCGATCGTCGGCGGCATTGCCGTCATTGTTACTGAGCAGTCGGCCATTCTGATCCACCAGCGAAATCTGGTCGGGGCTGAGTTCCGGCACCGATGAGGCGACGAGGTGGACGATGGCGCTCACCTGCGCATCGGTCAGCGTGCGGCCCGAAGCCAGACGCAGCATCACCGAGGCGGAGGGCTTGGCCCGTTCGCGCAGGAACACGCTTGGCGGTTCGACGGCGAGGTGAACCTTGGCGCTTTCGACGCTGTCGATCGCCTCGATCGTGCGAGCCAGGTCCATTTCGCGGGCGGAACGGAGCTTTTCGCCCTCGACCGCGCGGCTGGCGCCCATGGGCAGGCTGTCGATCATGCTGTTGCCGTCGGGCGCGCTCTTGGGCAGGCCTTGAGCGGCGAGCATCATCTTCGCCTTGAAATAATCATCCTCGGCCACGGTCATCGCGCCCGAATTGTCGAAGTCGTAAGTCAGGCCATTCTGGTCCAGCACCTGTGCCACGGCCGACTTGTCCGCATCGGGCAGGCCACGGAACAGGTCACGCTGGGGCGGTTCGCGCAGCGCCAGCCAGGCAGCGCCAGCGGTGGCGACGACGCCCAGCAGGCCGAGCAGCGGCAGGCTCTTCGCCACCGCAGGCTGTTTGATGAAGCCGGTGAAGCGCGCTTTCAGCGCATCGGCGCCCTTCGCGCCGCCAAAGGCAGGGGCGCTGGTGGCGGGGAGAGCAGCGCCAGCGCCGCCGTCGAGGGTGAGTGCGTTCTCGCTCATGGATTATACCGGCATGCTCATGATGTCCTTGTAAGCGGACAGGAGTTTGTTGCGGACCTGGAGGGTCGCTTCGAAGCTGACCAACGCCTGCTGCTTGGCGAGCATGACAGCGGCGATGTCGGTTGTTTCGCCCCGTTCGAAGGCGGAAGCCGCCTCGCCTGCCTGGGCTTGCAGGCCGTTGACCTGCTGGAGGGCGGAGTTGAGCGCTTCGGTGAAGCCGCCGGGCTTGGTGCCCTCGGCCCCGCCAACGTTTGACCCGCCGCCGACCGTACCGGTCTGCGCAACATCGCGGAGAGCCGCGTTCTTCTGGAGGATGGCGTTGCGGATCGCCATCACGCTGTCAGTCGGGGAAATGCCGGTCATGCCCTACCTCCCTCAAGCCGCTGCAAGTTCGCGCATTTCGGCGAGCCGGTAGCGCAGGGTGCGTTCGGAGATGCCGAGCTTGCGCGCGGCGGCGGCGCGGTGGCCGTCCGTCTCACGCAGCGCGGCGCGGATGGCGTCGAGCTTCGACTGGCGAGCGACGTCGCGCAGGCTGATCGTCCCGGCGGGCGCGGGCTGTGCATCGAAGACGCGCAACTGCGGCGCGCCAGCGATGTGCAGGTCTTCCGCGTCGATCCGGTCGCCTTCGCGCAGCACGATGGCGCGCTGGAGGACATTGCCAAGTTCGCGGGCATTGCCGGGCCACACATGGGCGGCGAGCTTTTCCAGTGCCGCAGCGGTCGGCCAGACGAATTCCTGATGGCGCAGCAGCATGGCGGCGGCGATGGCGGTCACGTCGCCCGCGCGCTCGGCCAGCGGGCGCAGTTCCAGCGGCATGACATTGAGGCGCCAGTAAAGGTCTTCGCGGAACCGTCCGGCGGCGACTTCGGCGGCGAGGTCGCGGTTGCAGGCCGCGATGATGCGAACATCGACCGGCACGGGATGGGTCGCGCCGACGGGCAGGATTTCCCCTTCCTGCAACGCACGAAGCAACTTCGCCTGCAGCGCCAGCGGCAGTTCGGCGATTTCGTCCAGGAACAGCGTGCCGCCATCAGCGGCCAGGAACAGGCCATCGGAAGCGTTGGCCGCGCCGGTGAAGCTGCCCTTTTTATGCCCGAACAGCATCGCTTCCATCATCGTTTCGGGAAGCGCGGCACAGTTGACGGCAATGAAGTCGCGGCTGATGCGGCCCGACTGGGCATGGAGGAAGCGTGCCATGCCTTCCTTGCCGGTGCCGGTGTCACCCTGGATCAGGACCGTGGCGTCGCTGCGGGCAACACGGCCAGCCAGCGTCATCAGGCGAGTGCTGGCTGCGTCGCCCACTGCCGGGACGCTTGCGGGGCGGGCGAGCTCGGCGATGAGCGCGAAGGCAAAGCCCATATCTTCGATATTGAATGCCACGCGGGCAGGCAGGCCGTTGGCGGCAGGCACCAGCGAAGGCTTTCCGTCGATCAGATTGATCAGGATATCGCGATGGGTCGCATGGCCGATCTCCGTCGCCAGCAGCACGCGGCGCTCGTCACGCTCGCGCGGGCTCTGCGCATCGACGATGCGTACCATGTAGAAGGCATTTTCCAGCCAATGCTGCAGGCCAGGAACGAGCGCGCAGACACCTCGGCTCACGTCAAGCGACGACATGACAGTCCCATCCATTTTCGGCTGGCTTGTGCCCCCGCACGCCCCAACCCCCTTCGATGCTCTGACAAATGCCCTTCGCATGGTTATCATCTGGTTAATGCGGCAATAACCTTGCTGCCGGGCGGCAATTTTCTTCCGCTTTGCCGGAGCGGTGGACTGGCTTCCATTTGGCGCGGTTATGCAAGACCCGCTGATTTCGGGGCTTTTTGAACTTTCTCAGAAAAAAATGCGCCGAGCCCTAAAAGCTTTTTTCGCCGCGCCGTTATCCCCTTTCGAGGCCGCAAGCAGCCTGATGGCAGCGACCTGATAGGACATAGAAAGGGAATATCATGACTGTTATCGGAACCAACTCCTCCGCTCTGCGCGCCGCCAATGCTTCGGCTCTCGCAGGCAAGTCGCTGAGCACCGCCATGGAGCGTCTGTCGAGCGGCAAGCGCATCAACAGCGCCAAGGATGACGCAGCAGGCCTCGCGATCAGCTCGCAGATGACCTCGCAGATCAAGGGCATGACCCAGGGCATCCGCAACGCCAATGACGGCATCTCGCTCGCTCAGACGGCGGAAGGCGCGCTCGGCGAAGTTGCCAACATGCTGCAGCGTATCCGCGAACTGGCCGTCCAGTCGAAGTCGGAAACCTACTCGGCGACCGACCGCACCAACCTGAACGCTGAAGCGACCGCACTGAAGACGCAGATCACGAGCGTCCTCGCCACCACCGAATTCAACGGCGTCCGCATCTTCAACAGCGCAGCCGGCGCAACCTACACCGCCAAGGCTGGCGACGTCGATATCCAGGCCGGTGCCAATGCAGGCGACGTTGTGAACATCGCCTTCGCAGCCCTGACCAACCTTGCTTCTTCGGACGTCAGCACGACGACCGGCGCCGCCACGGCCCTGACCGATGTCGACACCATGCTGAAGGATGTGGCAACGACCCGCGCTTCGCTCGGTGCAGCCCAGAACCAGCTGGAATCCACGGTTAACGGCCTGACCAACAACATCACCAACCTCTCTGACGCCCGCAGCCGCATCGAAGACGCCGACTTCTCGGCCGAAACGACCGCTCTCGCCAAGGCGCAGATCCTGAACCAGGCTTCGACGGCGATGCTCGCTCAGGCGAACCAGAGCCAGCAGAACGTCCTGAAGCTGATCCAGTAATCTGGACTAGCTCACCGAAATTGACCGGCTGAGGTATTGGTCACCTGACAGCCAGTCATGGGAACCCGGCGCATCAACAGTCCCCACCGCGCCGGGCAACCACCTTCGATCGAACGGCCAGCATATCGAAGCCTCCGTCCCCCCGGGCGGAGGCTTCACCGCATTTTGGACGGCCAAGGCTTGCATTATGCGATCATGCGCCCATCATTACGGCCATGATCGATATCGACCGCCGCGCGCTGATCGGCGCATCAGGCGCTGCCCTCCTTCTTCCCGGAACCGCTTTTGCCCAGAAGGGCGGCGAGCGCTTTGGCTGGGAAACGGTGATCGCCCGCGCCAGAAGTCTCGCGCGCCAGCCTTATCGGGAAACGCCGCACCATCCCGGCGCGCGCAAGGTGGACTATGACGCGCTCTACAAGGCGCGTTTCCGCGAGGACCGCACGATCTGGGGCAAGCTGCCCGGCGATACCGGCGTGCAGCTTTTCCCCTTGAGCGCCTCTGCTGAACAGCCGGTGGAGATTGCGCTGGTGGAGAATGGCCGGGCCACGCCGCTGCGCTATGATCCGACCATCTTTGACGCGCCTGCCGACAATGCGGTGCGGCAGTTGGGGCCGGACGCTGGCTATGCGGGCTTTCGCGTCATGAACGCCGCGCGCGATGGCGATTGGCTGTCCTTCCTCGGCGCGAGCTATTTCCGCTCCCCCGGCGCGACCAAACAATTCGGGCTGTCCGCTCGCGCGATCGCGGTCAACACCAGCATACAGGGCAAGGAGGAATTCCCCCGCTTCACCCATTTCTGGCTGGAGCGCACGGGTCCGAGCAGCCTCACCATCTACGCCCTGCTGGACGGCGCTTCGATCACCGGGGCCTATCGCTTCGTGACTGAAAAGACGACGCAGGGCGTGCGGCAGGATGTCGATGCCGCACTGTTCGCGCGCCGCCCGATCGCGGAACTGGGGCTGATGCCGATGACCAGCATGTTCTGGTATGATCAGGCGAGCCGCGCATCCCGCACCGACTGGCGGCCGGAAATCCATGATTCCGACCTGCTGGCAATCGGCAGCGCGGACGGAACGATCCATGCGCGTCCGCTCATCAATCCCGCCGCACCGCGCGTCGACGCCTTTGCCGAACGCAACCCAAAGGGCTTTGGCCTGATGCAGCGGGACCGGAATTTCGAAAATTATCAGGATGACGGCGTCTTTTATGAACGCCGCCCCTCTCTCTGGGCTTCGCCGCGCAAGCCGTTCGGTGCGGGGCAGGTCCGGCTCTACGGATTTTCCACGACCAGCGAATATGTCGATAATGTCTGCGCCTATTGGACGCCAGCGGCGGCGGTTCGGGCGGGCAGCCGGATCGATGCGAGCTACCGGCTCGACTGGTCGTCAGCGGGCGGACCGGCAAAAGGCATCGCAGTGCTCGACAATGTGTGGACCGGGCAGGCCGGTGAGGCGGGCGTGGACCGTCTGATCCTGGATTTCTCTGGCGTGGCAAAGGATGCGCAGCCCGACATCTGGGTCGATCTGGCTGGCGCTACTCTGGTCAGGAAGGGCGGATATCCCGTCCTTCATCAACCTGGCCTCTTCCGCGTGGCGCTCGATCTGCGACGTGAGAGGGGCAACGCGGCCGATGTCCGCGTCCAGCTTCGCTCCGTCAATGCGGCCATGAGCGAATATGTGCATTATCCGCTGGGCGCTTGACGGAACCGGCAGGGACCGGGCGCTTTGACGCGTCCGTCATGATTTTGGAACGGACAGACGTGAAATGGCGATGATCAGCGGGCAAACGGATAGCCGCAAGGAGCAAGCCTCCGCACGCGCGTTCGAGCATGTGCCTGCCGAAATGCCGCTCCCGATGCCGGAGCAGGATTTCAGCGAGCATCCGCGCGACTTTCCGCACCGGCCGCTGAACATCGATCAATGGGCCCGGCGCATGCTCGTCATATTGCTGGCCCTATTGCCTGCGTCCATGGCGGCCCATGAAATGCGGCGCTCCATTGGTCTCGACGGCATTTCTCTGTGGGAAGGCGTCTATCTTGCCCTTTTCATCCCGCTATTCGCCTGGATCGCCTTCGGCTTCGCCACCAGCCTGATCGGGTTCCTGATCCTGACCATGGGAAAGGCTTCGGCGGCCCAGCCCTATCGAACCTCCTTTGCCACGCCCCTTCGGGGGCGGACGGCCATATTGCTGCCGGTCTGCAACGAGGATTTTCTGGGCGTCATGGGCCGCCTGTCGATCATGGAGCGATCCCTGGCACAGGTCATGGGCAATGAACGCTTCGAATTCTTCATCCTGAGCGATTCCAACCCGGACAATGGCGAGATAGAGCGCAACACTTATCTGGAAATGCGCAAGGGCTTCTCGCGGCCGGTGCATTACCGCCGCCGCGCACTCAACATCGGCCGCAAGCCCGGCAATATCGCTGAATGGGTACAGCGGTTCGGCGGCGGCTATGACTATATGATCGTGCTGGACGCGGACAGCGTGATGAGCGGGCAGACGATGGCCCGGCTGGCGCTCGACATGGAACGGCATCCGCATGTCGGCCTGATCCAGACCGTGCCGACGATCGTGGGGGCATCCACCTTCTTTGCGCGCTGGCAGCAGTTCGCCAGCCGCCTGTTCGGCCCGATTTCGGCTGCGGGCATGATCTGGTGGGCGGGATCGGAAGGCATGTTCTGGGGGCATAACGCCATCCTGCGCACCAAGGCCTTCGCGCAGAGTTGCGGCCTTCCCGAACTGCCCGGCCGCGCCCCGTTTGGCGGCCATATCATGAGCCATGACATGATCGAAGCCGCGCTGCTTCGCCGCCGCGGCTGGGACGTGCACATGGTCATGGCCGACGACAGTTTCGAGGAGTTTCCCCCTTCCCTTCCCGATCTCGCCACCCGTGACCGCCGCTGGTGCCAGGGCAATATCCAGCATGTGCCGCTCATCCCCAAGATCAGGGGCTTGCATCTGGTCAGCCGGTTCCAGCTGCTGGTCGGCGCGTCGGCCTATTGTACGTCGCCGCTATGGCTGGCGCTCTTGCTCGTCGTGCTGGGCGGTGCGTTGGCTGGCGTCTGGCCGCCGAGCGCGATCCTGCCATCGGGCGGGCTGCTGGCGCTCACCGCAGTGCTGCTCTTCGGGCCGAAGCTGCTCGCGATGGGATGGGCGATGGCCGATCCGGCGCGGCGCATCGGCTTTGGCGGAGCGGCGCGCATGAGCCGGGGCGTCATGGCGGACATCGCGCTCTCGATCCTGATGGCGCCCGTCAGCATGCTCACGCAGACGATCAACCTGTTCGGCATATTGATGGGGCGCAAAAGCAGCTGGAGCGGGCAGGTTCGCGACCGGGACGGCATGTCGATCGGGGGCGCCGTCTGGCTGTTCAAATATCATATCATGCTGGGCGGCTTGCTGACTGCTTTGGCGATCCAGGGCGGCACGTCGGTGGGATGGATCATACCCGTGGTCGCGGGGCTTGTGCTTGCTCCCGTCCTTGCTGCCGTCACGGCGCGTAAAGGTCTGGGCCAGAAGGCGGAACGCAGCGGACTTTTTCAGGTGGCAGAGCCCTGGTGGCGGACAAACAGCTATCGCGCGCCGCACTATCCTGAGCAGGCCAGGGGATGCACCTCGCTAAGCCAAGCGGTCGTGAACGATCACTGAAGTTTCGTCATGCCGGCATAAGCTGGCGTCTCAGACCTGACGTTCAACCAAGCGTCACGAGATCCCAGCTTCCGCTGGGATGATGCCTTCTCAATCCCACTCGCGAAGCTTTTCGCGTAGCTTGTCCAGCGCCGCCTTCTTGATCTGGCACACGCGGGCTGCGCCGATGTCGAGCGCCTGGCCGATCTCCTCAAGGTTCAGTTCTTCGACGAAATAGAGCTGCAAGACCAAGGCCTCGCGCTGCGGCAGTTCGCCGATACAGGTGGCGAGCGCGGCTTTCAGCGACTCGCGTTCCATCACATCGTCGGCGCGATCTTCGACATCGGCGAACCACATGGATTGGTCGGAATAGACCTCGTCCATGCTGGTGTGCTGGACCATCTCGCAGCTATCAGCGAGTTCGCGATAGGCGGCTGCCTCCATGCCTAGCTCGCCCGCCATTTCGGCTTCGAGCGGCGCGCGGCGCAGTTGCTGCTCCAGTCGATTGCGGACGGAGGCGAGCTGCTTGCGGTTGGCCATGGCTGACCGGGCGATCGTCGCGCCGCGCCGCAGATGATCGATCATCGCGCCGCGCACACGCATCTGCGCATAGGAGGCAAAGCCAAGGCCTCGATCCTCAAAGCCATTGGCGGCCTCGACCAGTGCGACCATGCCGATCTGCAGCAAGTCCTCGACTTCGACCGCGCTCGATACGCGGCCATGCACATGCCAGGCGATCTTGCGTACCAGTGGCATGTATCGGCGGGCCAGCTGCTCCGGGCTGTTGTTCGACCGGCCGTAGGTGTTGGCGTCGGAACCGGCGATGACCTTCTTCATGAACATGGGTCAGTTATCCTCAGGCGACGCGTTCGCGAGTTGGCAACGGATCGTGACGGGGTGCGGGCCGCTGTTCGCCGCCGACCACGGCGACGACCTCCACGCCCTTGCCATCGGGGATTTCCAGGAAGGACAGCACCGGCGTTTCGGGCAGATGCGGCTTGAACAGGCGGGCGAGCGCGCGGCGCGCGACCGGTGAGGTCACGATGGCGAAGTTGCGCGCCTGCCCCATTATCGGACGGGCGGCCTGCACCACTGCTTCGATGATGCGGTTGGCGAGTGCGGGTTCGATCGGATGCTTGGCATCTCCAGCAACCCGCATCGCCTGGGCGAGCAGCGCTTCCAGATCGCCATCCAGCGTGATGACCGGCAGCGGCATCTTCACCGGCACGAGGCCCTGGATGATGAGCGCGCCGATGCGCTGACGGACGGCCTCGACCAGTTGCTCGTGGCTCATGTCGGGCCGTGCGGCATCGACCATCGCCTCGCAGATGCGGCGGAAGTCCTTGAGCGCGATGCCTTCGGACAGCAGCGCACGGCACAGCGCGGAAATCTGCGTCAGGCTCAGCGTGCCGGGGGTCAGGCCATCGACCAGCTGCGGCGCGGCGTCCTTCAAATTGTCGAGCAGCTTGCGCGCTTCATCGATGCCGAACATCTCGCTCGCATTCATGGCGATCAGCTGGTTCAGGTGCGTCGCGACCACCGTCGGCGGATCGACCACGGTGTAGCCTGCGACCACCGCTTCGCTGCGCTTGGCGGGCGAGATCCACACCGCATCGAGGCCAAAGGTCGGGTCCTTCGCCTCGCGGCCGGACACCACACCTTCCAACGCGCCGCTATCGAGCGCCAGCAGATCGTCAGGGAAAATTTCATCCTCGCCGACGACCACGCCAGCGATGGTGATACGATATTGGTTGGGCTCCAGCGCCAGATTGTCCTTCACACGGACCATCGGCACGACGAAGCCCAGCTCCTTCGACAGCTGGCGCCGGATGCCGGTGATGCGGGCCATCAGCGGCGCGCCCTTGCGCTCGTCGACCAGCCCGATGAGGCCATAGCCGATTTCGAGGCCCAAGATCGCGCCGTCCGACACGTCATTCCACTCGATCAGCGCCGGGTTGGCGGGCTCCGGCATTGGTGCAGGCTCGGCCGCCTTGGCCTTGGCGCTCTTGCGCAGGGTCCAGGCGATATAGCCCGCGACCGCTGCGGCGGGCAGGATGATCATGTGCGGCATGCCGGGCAGGATGCCGAGGAAGGTCAGGATCGCCGCGACCGGCGCCCAGGCCTTGCTCGATCCGAACTGGCCGGTGATCTGGTTGGACAGGTCGTCTTCGCTGCCAACCCGCGTCACAATGGCGGCGGCGGCGATGGAGAGCAAAAGCGCCGGAACCTGCGCCACCAGCGCGTCGCCGATGGCAAGGACGATATAAGTCTGCGCGGCCTCGCCCATCGAGAGGCCATGGCTGACCACGCCCAGGATGATGCCGCCCACGATGTTGATCGCCAGGATCAGGATGCCCGCAACCGCGTCACCCTTCACGAACTTGGACGCACCATCCATGGAGCCGTAGAAATCCGCCTCGGTCGCGACTTCGCGGCGGCGGACCTTGGCTTCTTCAGGCGTCAGCAGGCCGGCGTTGAGGTCGGCGTCGATCGCCATCTGCTTGCCGGGCAAGGCGTCCAGGGTGAAGCGCGCGCTGACTTCCGACACGCGGCCCGCACCCTTGGTGATGACCACCAGGTTGATGATCATCAGGATCGCGAAGACGAAGATGCCGACGACATAATCGCCGCCGATCAGGAAATGGCCGAACGCCTCGATAACATGGCCCGCAGCGTCCGATCCTTCATGACCCGACACCAGCACCACGCGCGTCGATGCGACGTTCAGCGCGAGGCGCAGCAAGGTCGCGAACAGTAGCACCGTGGGGAAGCTGGAGAAGTCGAGCGGCTTGGCGGCATTGAGCGCCACCATCAGCACGGCAAGGCTGATCATGATGTTGGTGATGAAGCCCAGGTCCAGCATGAACGCAGGCACCGGCACCATCATGAACAGCACGACCATCAGCGTCGCGATGGGCAGCACGGCCCCCTTGGCGGCGCTCATCCAGATCTTCGCTTTGACTTGGGCGGGAGTCATAGGTGGCCGTTACCTTCCGAGGGTGGCGAGCATGAGATAGGCGAGACGCGCGGTTTCCGGCTGCGGCTTGATGCTGACATCGGCCGCCGTCGCGAGGCGCTGGGTTTCGATCCGCACATAATCAGCGGGCTGCACGGTCTTCGCGCCTTCGGGCAGCGCAGCGGAGGCATATTGAATAGGACCGGTGTTGATCGAATCGACGCCGCGCTGAAGCTTTGACGCGAAACGATCACGGATTTCGGCGAAGCTGCGAGGACTGCCGGAGCGATCGTAGAAGATGGAGCGGTTGGCCCGCGCGGCGGCGGGGAACATGGACGCGGCGGTTGCACCGGGCGCGCGATCATGGACCGAAAGGAACTTGCTCGCCCCGCCGACGCCCAGGAAGTGGGCGAGGTAGAGATCGACCGGCTCAGCCTCACGGCCAAGCCGCTGTTCGAGATAGGCCTTGTTGTCGGCGGCATGCTGCGCAGCCATGACGGAGGCGGTTTCGGGGTGGTTGCGCAGATTCAGGATCTGCTGGCGCATTTCCGGGTTCGCGACATAATAGCGGCCGTTCTGGCCCCGGCTGATCATGTCGGCGGCCCAGCCAAGCCCATATTCGCCGCCATGCTTGTCGATGACGGCGAGCCAGCTCTGGTCGATAAACTGATACAGGCCCGTTGCTGACGAGGTGCTCGCGCGCGCCGTGGGATTAAGGCTGCTTTCGATCTTCGCCTGGCCCAGCAGATAGGCGAAGTCCACGCCCGTCCTGCGGCTCGCCATGGCGATCGCGTTCGTCACGCGATTGCCGGTCGAAGCGCCTGTTGCTGCTATGTCTGCAAATGCCGACAATGAAATAATCCCCGTTGGTACCGGGGAGCATTAGAGCAAGGCTTATGCCAAGATTTGGTTAACGCGCGCTCCATAAATGTTGCTGGCGCGTTCAGCATGCAAAGAAAAAGGCGCCTCTGGGGCGCCTCGTCTCACAACATCAGAGTTTAACCTACCGTTCGGGGGAGCGGAGCCCCTAGCCTCTATCGCCCGTAAACCAGCGGAGCCTGGGTCGACCCATGCGCCGCCAGCAGCGACAGGCGCTGTCCCGCATGATCGGTCAGCACATTGATCCGCACCCGCGCCGCCTCGATCATCGGCAGCAGCGCCGTCACTCGCTCGCGAATGGCGTCATCCGCGCGCCATGCGCCGATCGCACGCACTGCGGCGGCGCTCCGGCTCACATGGGCGGCCGCAGCATCGATGGCCGCGACGTCGGTGCCGTCAAGCGCGACCCGCAGCTCATCGAAAGCCGAGAAAAGGTCATCCAACGCTGCAAGGCCGAGCGGCATGATAAGCCTTAACCGTTGATCGGCAGATCGAGCGCGAGCATCTTGTCGGCGATCGCAGCCGGATCGACCGGATAATTGCCCGACGCGATGGCCGCCTTGATCGCCGCGACACGGTCCATATCGACCGGCGCGCCTTCCGCCGCCATGCGGGCTGCGGGACTGGCGGATGCCGAAAATGACGACACGCTCACCGAACCCTTGTCCGAAGCGCTGCGCGTCTTGCCGCTGTCCCGCAACCGGGAAGCCTCTATGGCGGCGCTCATATTCTGGCCGACAGATTTGATCATGGCTTACAATCCTTCACTCGTCCCGTTCACCCTATAACGGCAGGGTTCAAAAATCATTAAATCCCGGAATGCGCACGGTGCCCATTTCGACCACCTGCGCGAGGACAGGCGTGGACCGCTTGTCCTCGCGCACGCGGATGGTGTCGCCCACGGCGCCGTCTTCATCCGCGATCATCGCGCGCGAGACGCTGAAACTCGCATTGCCGGCGAGCAGCTGGACCGGGTCCCCCCGCTTCACCACCAAATCGCGCTGCGCAGGACGCGCAGCGACGCCATAGCGCGCAACCGGTGCCGCAGCAGCGCCGCCGCCGCCGCTCAAGGGCACGCGGATACGCCATCCTACGGAGTCGCACTTCACGATCGCCGCACCGAAAGTCGGCCCTTCGACGCTCGGCGTCACAGGGCAGGCTGCCAGCCGCAGTCGCCGGTCAACTGGCGCGATGGGCCCGCCAGGCGCTCCGATATTGGCGCCGACGGTCATCGCGACCAAGCCGTCCAGCCGATCCAGATTCTCGAATTTCTGTTGCGCCAGCGCAGGCTGACAAACTGCTGTGGCCAGCACCATGGCGGCAATAAGGGGCAGCGTTTTCACAGCATATCTCCGGATGCGGACAGATTCATGCCACGCATTAAGCATCCGATATGGCTAACAAGTCGTTAACGCTGCCCGGCAGCTTCCCCGATGCGGATCAGCTGGCCCTTGCCCGTGCCGCCGTCCATCTGGTCGAGGCCGCGAATGCGCAGCCGGTCACTGGCCAGACCCTGCGCCTTCAACTCGCGCGCCACCGCGCCAAGCCGCGCCGCCGCGAGATCCCAAGGATCGAACCGCCGCCGCGCGGGATCGGTGCCAAGGCTGCTGATGTCGATCCTGCCGCTGCCCGATTTCAGGCCTGCTGCCACTCTTGCCAGCGCTGCCCTGCCCTGACCCGACAACAGCGCCTCATCCGGCAGGAACAGCTCCGCCGCGCGCAGTTCCATGTCCTTGGCCACCGCGCGCCCGCCAAATTGCTGACGCACCTGCGCCAGCATCGCGTCGCGCTTCTGCCCGCTTGCCTGCAACAAAATGAAGAAGCCGAGCAGCAACAACAGCAGGTCGGCGAAACTCACGGCCCAACGGTTGCGCCGGGCTTGCGAGGCAGCAGCGATCATCACGCCACCTCGCGCATGGCTGCCCGCAGCGTCGTCACATTCTCCCGCCGCGCGATGGCGACCAGGCGGCTGGCCGCTTCCTTCTGCCAAGCCAATTCCCGCTCCGACAGGTCGGCAAGGCGGCTCGCGATGGGAGCGGCGATGACATTGGCGATCACCACGCCGTACAGCGTCGTCAGCAGCGCCAGCGCCATGGACGGCCCCAGAGCCGCCGGATCGTCCATCGCCGCGAACATGCCGATCAGGCCCAATATGGTGCCCGCCATGCCCAGCGCGGGGGCGGCATCGGCAATCGACAGCCAGACGTTGCGCGCACCGGCATGGCGGCGCGCCCGGTCGGCCAGCGCCTGCGCTGCCCAAATCTCGAACTGCTCGGTCTTTTCGCTGTTGGCGAGGCGCCGTGCCGCTTCAGCGAGGAAGGGGTTGGCGGTCTTCACCCGATCCGTGCAGGCAAGCCCGCGCAGTTGCGCGACCTGGTCGATCTTCAGCAAGGCCGCGCGCGCCGTCGCCTGATCCTTGTCCGGATCGGCGCGCAGCAGCGGCACCAGCGCGGCGAAACCACGCCCGATCGCCGGACCGCCATTCTGGAACAGCGCCACCGCGCCCACCCCGCCGATCATGATCAGCAGCGTCGGGGGATCGAAAAGCTGCGCCAATAGTCCGATCATCAACCAGTCCCCCATTCACCCGGATCACCAGCGGCAAAGCCTTGCCCAGGACCGGCAAAATCTTGCCGCCCCTGCCGCCGCCTTCATCCGAACCCAAGGATTTCCGCCGTTTCCGCACACGCCGATGCGTCACCCACGCAAATTGGCACGGCTCTTGCGAATACCGGTTCGGATCACCCGCGGTTCACGCCATCAGGCTTCAGAACGGCGAATGACCCGCAACTTTTAGGCCCCTCGGGGCAAAAAGATGGAAAGACGGAAATGTCGCTGGAAGACGGATTGTTCGGAGTACATGGAAAGGCGCTGGCGCTTCGCTCGCAACGCCTGTCCCTGCTCGCGTCCAACATCGCGAACGCCTCGACGCCGGGCTACAAGGCGCGGGACATCGATTTCGACGCTGCGCTGAAGGAAGCGACGACGCGCCAGCAGGGCAGCGGAATAGCGGATGTCAGCAAGGCCGTGGACGACAGCATGGGCTATCGCGTGCCGCTTCAGCCCAGCCTAGACGGCAACACCGTCGAACTCAGCACCGAACAGACGCTGTTTGCTGAAAACGCCGTCAAATACCGCACGACCCTCTCCTTCCTGGAAGGGCGCATCAACACCATCACGCGCGCGCTGAAGGGAGAATGAGCATGAGCGGTTCTGGCCCCATGAATGTCTTCGACATCGCCGGCCGCGCCATGAGCGCGCAGCTTGTGCGATTGAACGCCACGGCTTCCAACATGGCCAATGCGGGCAATGTCACCGGAAGCGAGGCGGACGCCTATCGCGCCATCAAGCCGGTTTTCCAATCGGTCACCGACAAGCCCGGCGTGTCCACCGTGAAGGTCGCCAACGTCCTCACCACCGACGCCAAGCCGACCAAGCGCCACGACCCCAACCACCCGCTCGCCGACCAGAACGGCGATGTGTGGGAAGCGGCTGTCGATAGCAGCGCGGAGCTGGTCGACATGATCGAGACCGCCCGCATGTACCAGAACAATGTGCAGGTGCTGAACACCGCCAAATCCCTCATGCTCGAAACCATAAGGATCGGCAAATGAGCACGACCTCCACCGTCACCGACAGCGCGGGCCTTTCCGTCTATAATCCGTACAAGAATGTCGGCACGGGCAAGGCGGAGATGGGCCAGGCCGATTTCCTGCGCCTCCTCACCGCGCAGATGCAGACGCAGGACCCGTTCGCGCCGATGGATAACGCACAGATGGTCGCCCAGATGGCCACCATCACCAACTCCAGCGGCATTGCGGAAATGAACCAGACGCTGAAAGGCCTTGCCTCGCAGCTCACCGGCTCACGCCTTGGTGACGCGGCAAGCTGGATAGGCAAGTCGATGCTGGTTCAAAGCAACATCGTCGCCCCTGATGCGTCAGGCCAATATATCGGCCAGGTCAGCTTCAAGGACGCGACCAGCGGCGCGACCGTCGATCTGCTCGACGGGTCCGGCAACGTGCTCAAGACCATCGATCTTGGCAATCAGCCCGCAGGCGACGTCAACTTCTACTGGGACGGCAAGAATGGGGCGGGAGAGCGGGTCGCCACCGATGCGCTCAAGATCCGCGTCAACGGCGCTTCACCGTCGCGTGTCGCCAGTTGGGCCACCATCGCCGCCGTCCAGTCACCCGCCGACGGCAGCGCCTCCAAGCTCATCACTCCATTGGGCAGCTACAGCCCGTCGGACGCCATTTCACTCGCCTAACCTCGTCACCCAGAAATACTTCAAATCCTTTTCACCCCCAGATCCTTTTCACCCAAGGAGCAACGCCATGTCCTTCTACATCTCGCTTTCCGGCCTCAAGGCCGCCCAGACCGATCTGGCGACCATCGCCAATAACGTCTCCAACGTGAACTCCACCGCCTTCAAGAAGAGCAAGGCCGTGTTCGGCGATATCTTCGCCGCCGCGCCGATGCAGACGACCACGCAGGTCGCTGGCCAGGGCGCGCGCGTGCAGGGGATCACCCAGCAGTTCACGCAGGGCACGATCGAGGGCACCGACAAGACGCTCGACCTCGCCATCACTGGCGAAGGCTTCTTCACCGTCAAGCGCACCGGCGACAGCCAGGTCAGCTTCACGCGTAACGGCGCCCTGTCGCTGACGGAGGACCGCTTCGTCGTCGACACGACCGGCGCCCGCGTGCAGGTGATCCCGGTCGATCCCACGACTGGCCAGCCCAGCGCTGCGATAGCCGCTGGCCTTGCCGCCGGCACGCTGACTTCCGCTGACCTTGCCGATCTTCAGGTTCCCACCAATTGGCCAGCCGGCGGCACCGGTAACCAGCTCAACAGCGTCGGCGTCGGCAAGGATGGCCAGATCACCGGCGTCTATGCCGATGGGTCGACCGTTTACCTCGGCACCACCGCCATGGCGGCCTTCAACAGCCAGGACGGCCTGCGCCAGATGGGCGACGCACACTGGACCTCGACCTCGGCCAGCGGCGAGCCGCGCTTCGGCACCGGCAACAGCGGCCTTTACGGCTCGGTACGCTCGGGTGCTCTCGAACGCGCCAATGTCGACATCACCGAGGAACTGGTCGCCCTGATCTCGGCCCAGCGCAACTTCCAGGCGAACTCGAAGGCGATCGAAGCTGCCAACACGCTGTCGACCACCATCGTCAACATGCGCACCTGATCTCGACTGACGCCCGCTAGAAACAGGACACACCTATGGACCGGCTCGTCAACACGGCACTCACCGCAATGCGCGGCGCGATGGCGCGGCAGGCGGCGATTTCCAACAATCTCGCGAACGTCAACACCGTTGGCTTCCGGGCGGAGATCGCCAATGCAGAGACGCGCTGGATCAAGGGCGATGGTTTCGACACGCGGGCGCAGGCGTCCGAACAGGTGATCGCGTCCGACATGGCGCAAGGAGCGGTCATCGAAACCGGCAATCCGCTGGACGTGGCCATGAACGGCGATGCACTGCTCGCCGTTCAAGCCGCGGACGGCAGCGAGGCCTATACGCGCCGCGGCGACCTTAAACTCTCCGACAGCGGCCTCCTCACCACCGGCGACGGCCTGCCGGTTCTTGGCGAAGGCGGCCCGATCACCCTGCCGCAGATGGACAGCGTCTCGATCTCGCAGGACGGGAGCATCTGGGGCGTGCCCCAGGGCGGCGACCCGGCGAACCCGCAGCGCGTCGATGGCCTGAAGCTCGTCCGCGCGGTCGGCTCCAGCATCGCCAAGGGCACGGATGGCCTTTTCCGCGAAACCAATGGCGGCGTCCTGCCGACCGATCCCCTCGCGACCGTCACCGGCGGCTCCGTCGAAGGCTCCAACGTCAACGCCACATCGGCGCTTGTGCAGATGATCGAGGCGAGCCGCGCCTGGGAAACCCAGGTGAAGCTGATCGACACGGCGAAGCAGTTGGATGACGGCGGCGCGTCGCTCATGCGGCTAGATGGTTAATCTGGCACGAACCTTGCTCTTAATTTTGCAAGCCTGACCGGCACCACGGAGTTTCAAGACGATGAGCAATGCAGCCCTTCACGTCGCCCGCACCGGCCTTGACGCGCAGAACACGAAGATGCGCGTCATCGCCAACAACCTGGCGAACGTCAACACGACCGCCTTCAAGCGCGACCGCGCCGATTTCGAGACCCTCGCCTACCAGCAGATGGTCGCAGCGGGCGCTAACTCGGACGCTGAGAACAAGTTCGCCACTGGCCTCAATCTGGGCTCGGGCGTCGCGATGCAGGGCACCAGCAAGATCAACACGCAAGGCACGTTGCAGCAGACCGGCAACGCGCTCGACATGGCGATCGAAGGATCGGGCTTTTTCCAGGTCCAGCGCCCGGACGGCTCCACCGCCTATACCCGCGCGGGCAATTTCAGCACCACGGCGGAAGGCGTGGTCGTGACCAGCGACGGCCTCCCCCTCGTTCCGCAGCTCACCGTGCCGCAGGGCGCGACCGGCATCACGATCGGCAATGACGGCACCGTCACCGCAACGCTTCAGGGCCAGACCGAACCGACCCAGCTCGGCCAGATCGAACTGGCAAGCTTCATGAACCCGGCCGGGCTTCAGCCGATCGGCGGCAACCTGCTCACCGAAAGCGCCGCCAGCGGCACGCCGCAGGTTGGTGTTGCTGGGCTCGAAGGCCGGGGAGTCATACGCTCGGGCAATCTTGAAACCTCGAACGTCAACGTGGTCGAGGAACTGGTCGACATGATCGAAACGCAACGCGCCTATGAGGTGAACAGCAAGATGATCAAGGCGACCGACGAAATGCTGCAATATGTGAACCAGCAGCTGTGAGCGGGATGATGCGCTTCGCCTCCACCTCCCTCCTCGCACTTTCGCTGGTGGCCCTCGCTGCCACCCCGGCAATGGCCGGCAAAAAGCGCGATGCCGAGCGGCAATTTTATGCCCCCACCGTCGTTGCCGCCCCTGCCGCTCCTGTGGCGAACGGTTCGATCTTCCAGGCGTCGATGGGCTATACCCCGCTCACCAGCGGCGCGCGCGCGCAGAGCGTCGGCGACATCATCACCATCGTGCTGGTGGAACGCACCCAGGCGACGAAGACCAATTCGGCCGACACTAGCCGCAGCGGCAGCATCGGCCTGACGCCGCCGGCCACCGGCCTCTTCTCGAAGCTCTTCTCACCGAGCGACATCGCGGCAAGCGGTGACCAGGGCTTCACGGGCAAGGGCAACGCGACGCAATCCAACGCGCTGAACGGCGAAATCACCGTGACGATCGCAGCAGTCTATCCCAACGGCACGATGCTGGTGAAGGGTGAGAAGGCGCTGACGCTCAACCGCGGCGACGAATATATCCAGATCAGCGGCCTCGTTCGCCAGGCCGACATCAGCCCGGACAACCGCATCGCATCGACCCGCGTGGCCGACGCCAAGATCATCTATACCGGCAAGGGCGAGATCGCCCGCGCAAGCCGCCAGGGCTGGCTGCAACGCTTCTTCTCGATGATCAGCCCCTTCTGATGGAGCGCGCCTTCATGACCCGCTTGGCTTCCCTGCTGCTCTCGATCCTCGCGCTCGTCGCGGCGCCTGCCGCCCACGCCGAACGCATCAAGGACCTCGGCACCTTTCAGGGCGTGCGCCCCAACCAGCTGACCGGCTACGGCATCGTCGTGGGCCTCGCAGGCACGGGCGACGACAGCCTCGACTATGCGACGCAAGGCGTGAAGGGCGTCGTCTCGCGCTTTGGCCTTACCTTGCCGCAGGGCATCAACCCGGCGCTCAAGAACGCCGCCGCCGTGCTCGTCACCGCCGACCTCCCCGCTTTCTCCAAGCCGGGCCAGCGCCTCGACGTCACCGTCTCGGCGCTCGGCAAGGCCAAGTCGCTGCGCGGCGGCACGCTCATCATGACGCCCCTGCGCGGCGCGGATAATGAAATCTACGCCATGGCACAGGGCAACCTCGCCGTCGGCGGGCTTGGCGTGTCCGGCGCGGACGGCAGCCAGGTTTCGGTGAACATTCCTTCGGCTGGCCGCATTCCCAGCGGCGCGACCGTGGAGCGCGCCGTCGCAACGGGCTTCGACACCGCGCCTACCCTCACCTTCAACCTCGCCGAAGCCGACCTCACCACCGCCCTGCGCGTGGCGGACGGCATCAACCGCACCTTCGGCGACAGCCGCGCCCGCGCGACCGACGCCGTCTCGGTGGACATCACCGCCGCCCCCGGCGCGACCGACCGCATCATGATGATGGGAATGATCGAAAATATCGAGATCAAGCCCGCCGACGCGCCCGCCAAGGTCATCGTCAACGCCCGCACCGGCACCGTCGTCATCAACGGCGCGGTGAAGATCCATCCGGCCGCCGTCGCGCATGGCAAATTGACCGTCAGCGTCAATGAAAGCCCGCGCATCGTCCAGCCTGCTCCCTTCTCGCAAGGGCGCACCGCCATGGAGCCTTCCAGCTCGATTTCGATCGATCAGGAAAAGAAACCAATGGTTAATTTTAAAGGTGGAGCATCGCTGGCCGATATAGTGAAGGCGGTGAATGCCATCGGAGCATCCCCCGCAGACATGGTCGCGATCCTCGAAGCCTTGAAGCAGGCAGGCGCGATGAAGGCTGAACTGGTGGTGTTGTGATGCAGATAAATGCGATTTCCAAAGGGGTTCAGCCCGCCGCCTCGCCGGAAAAGGCGCAGCTGGAGAAGGTTGCCAAGCAGTTCGAGGCAATCTTCCTGCGCCAGATGATCGGCACAATGCGCCAGTCTGGCGGCGGCGAAGGCATTTTCGATTCGAGCGCGACCGAACAGTTTCGCGACATGTCCGACGCGCGCACCGCCGACACGATGGCGGAAAAAGGCAGCCTTGGCATCGCCGAAATGCTGCTGCGCCAATATGAAGCCCGCCAGCCGATCGCGCCTGCCGCTACCGCGCAGGATAAGGGCGAATGAGCGACCTCTTCATCATCGGCGCTTCGGGCACCAAGGCCTATCGCCAGGCGATGGCCGCGATCTCGGAAAATATCGCGAACGCCAGCACCGAAGGCTATTCGCGCCGCTCGCTGACCACAATCGAATCGGGTTCCTCGACTGCCACGATGGCGACCTATATCGCCCGCGCCAATTTCGGCGGGACAGAGGTGCAGGGCGTCAACCGTGCGTCCGACCCCTATCTGGATGCGGCCGTGCGCTCCAGCGGCATGGCGCTCAGCAATTCCACCGCCCGGCTGCGCTGGATGACCGACCTGGAAGGCGCGCTCAACGATACGGAAACCGGCATCGGCAAGCTGATGACGGGCATGTACCAGAATATGGACAAGCTCGCCGCCAGCCCCAGCGACCGCTCGCTGCGCGTCACCACGCTGGACAGCATCAGCCGCGTCGCCGAAGCATTTCAGCGGACATCGGCCGATCTTTCGCAGGTATCCAGCGGCATAGCCACCGAAGCCACGGCATCCGTCGAAACCATCAACCGCTCGCTGTCGCAACTGGCCGGTATCAACAACAGCCTGTTGCGCGCGCAGCCCGGCACGTCGGCCTATGCGCAGCTTCTAGACAGCCGTGACGCGGCGCTGAACACGCTGTCGGCTAACCTGAATGTCGACATCAGCTTCGGCGCGCATGACGTGGCGACGATCAACTATAACGGCACGACGATCGTGCAGGGCGACGCTGCCACCACGTTGGCGTTGACGGTCAACGCGAATGGCACGCTGGCGCTCGCCACGGCTGGCGGAACCGCGCTGACAGCACCTGCAAATGGTACGCTTGGTGGCCTCTTTTCCTCGGCCGTCACGACATCGCAGCGCCGCACCAGCCTGGACACGCTGGCGCAGCAGTTCGTGACGGACATGAACAATTGGCACGCGCAGGGGCGTACCGATGCCAATGCGGTGGGCGGCGCGCTGCTGTCCGGGACGACCGCGGCGACTGTCACCGCACTTATCACCGATCCCGTTGCGCTCGCGACCAAGTCGGCGGACGGAACGCTGAACGGCAACCTGCTTACCGTTTCGACGGTGCTGCGCGGCAATGGCAGCGTCGAGCAGGGCTGGACCTCGATCATCGCGACGCAGGCGAACCTGCTCGCGTCCATCAAGGCCGAGCAGACGACCGCGCAGGGCCGCAGCGACCAGGCTATCGCCGCGCGCGAAGCGGTGAGCGGCGTCGATCTCGATATGGAAGCGGCAGAGCTCCTGCGCCTGCAGCAGGCCTATTCCGGTTCGGCGAAAATCCTTCAGATCGCGAAGGAAACCGTCGACGCCATCCTGCAGATCATCTGAAAGGGCTGACCCATGGTAGGCATCACCAACAAGACGCTGATCGCCGAAATCCGCCGTCAGCAGCAATTGTCGCAGGGCATCATCGAAGGGCAGACCGCCATTTCGACCGGCATCACGCTGACCAAGCCATCGGACAATGCGCTGGCCTGGGTCCAGGTGTCGGAAATCGGCAAGGCGCAGGCGCAACAGTCGTCCTGGCAGGCCAATGTCAGCTATGGGATGAGCCGCGCCGCCAATGCCGAAGCCAATCTGGAAGAGATCAACACCCTGCTCATCAGCGCGCAGGAACTGGTGACGTCCGCTCGCAACGGATCGCTGAACGACGCGCAGCGCACCGCGATCTTCGAAGATGTAAAAGGCATTCGCGAAGCGATCGGCGCCCTCCTCAATCAGGCCGATTATCAGGGCGTCCCGGTATTCGACGACACGCAGAGCGTCCTCGTCCCGGTCAGCCGCGGGCTGAAGCTGGCCGTGGTCGGCACCCGGCAGGAGGTTTCGGAAGGGATCGATGTCGGCGGCACGCCCATGACGCTGGACGGCATATTGGGCCAGGCGCTCACCGCCTTGCAGAGCGGCACCGATGCTGACCTCCAGTCGGCGCTGACCGCGATCAAGGCGGGGCAGAGCCACGTCACCATCGAACAGGCGAAGCAAGGCGTCCGCAGCGACCGGTTGGACGTGACCGGCAACCGGCTGACCAGCGTCGATCTTGACCTGAAGGAACGCCGCCAGGGGCTGGAGTCGACCGACCTCGCCGAAGTCATCTCTTCGGTGAAGAGCAAGCTGCTTCAACTGGAAGCCGCCCAATCCGCCTTCGCGCGCATCAACCAGCAGACGCTGTTCGACCTGATCCGCTAAGCGTCAACACCGCCCGCCCCTGTTCGTCATCCCAGCGAAGGCTGGGATCTCGGGCTGCCTCGGGCGACGTCTCCTGAGATG
>NZ_OBMU01000001.1:1994881-2060227 GCF_900218065.1 Novosphingobium sp. Chol11
CTTTCGCTGGGATGACAATAAGATATCAAAACGGCAGAAAAATCCGCCGTCCTAAACCTCCCGCTAACCATTCCGCATTAACCATCTGACGCAAGCGCATCTTGCGTCGCCGGACGACAGCCCGGCGGGCAGAATTTTCAGGGGTACTCATGTTCGCAATCATTGGCCTGGTCGTGCTGCTCGCCATGGTGTTCGGCGGCTTCATCTTCACGGGTGGCGACATCGGCCCGGTTCTGCATGCCCTGCCGCACGAAATGCTGATCATCGGCGGTGCCGCTGTCGGCGCGCTCATCATCGGCAACTCCGGCGCGGACCTGAAGGCGCTGGGCGGCGGCCTTGGCAAGGTGTTCAAGGGGCCCAAATACAAGAAGCAGGATTTCCTCGATTGCATCTTCCTCGTCTCGCGCCTGATGAAGACGCTGCGCGTCGAAGGCCCGGTGGCGCTGGAACCGCATATCGAAGATCCGGCGAGTTCCACCATCTTCTCCGAATATCCGCGCCTGATGGCGGACAAGACACTGATCCACCTGATCAGCGACACGCTGCGCCTGGTCGTCGTCTCCTCCGGCACGCTTGATCCCCACGCGGTCGAAGAGGTCATGGATAATGCCCTCAAGACCCATCATCATGAAGCGTTGAAGCCCGCCGATAACCTTCAGGGCCTTGCAGACGCCCTCCCCGCGCTCGGCATCGTCGCGGCGGTACTCGGCGTCGTGAAGACCATGGGCTCGATCGACCAGCCCCCCGCGATCCTCGGCGGCATGATCGGTTCAGCGCTGGTCGGCACCTTCCTCGGCGTTCTGCTCGCCTATGGCATGGTCGGCCCCTTCGCCAACCGCTGCCGCTCGGTGATCGAAGCGGACGGCTCGATGTATCATGTGGTGAAGCAGATCATCATCGCATCGCTGCACGGCCACCCGCAGCCCTTGGTGATCGAGGCCGCACGCTCCAGCCTGACGCACGCCAACCAACCGGCCTTTGCTGAAGTCTTCGACGGCATGCGGGGCAAATAAGCCATGGCGGACAAGAAGCGCGGCGCGAACGAGCCCGAACCAAGGCCGATCATCGTCAAGAAGATCATCGTCGATGGCCATGGCGGCCATCATGGCGGCGCGTGGAAAGTCGCCTATGCGGACTTTGTGACGGCGATGATGGCCTTCTTCCTGCTCATGTGGCTGCTCGGCGCGACCACCGAAAAGCAGCGCAAGGGCCTGGCCGACTATTTCACGCCGACGCTGGTCGAACTCAAAATGGCCTCGGCCGGGTCAAGCGGACTGTTCGGCGGCGATTCCATGGTCAGCAAGGAAAATTACCCGACGACCGGCGGCCAGGGCAATCTCGCCATCACCATCCCCCGCGACGCAAGCGGCACCAAGGATCAGGGCGGTAAGGCCACTCGCGCCGCCGACCGCATGAAGTTCGAAGCGGTGAAGAAGGAACTGGAAGCGCGCATGGCCCGCAAGAAGGGGCTCGACAAGCTGCGCCGCAACGTCCGCTTCACCGAAACGCGCGAGGGGCTGCGCATCGACCTGATAGACGAAGCCAATTTCGCGATGTTCGCCATGGGCACCGACCGGTTGCTGCCACAGGCGCGCGATCTGGTGAGCGAAGTGGCGGGCGTCGTGCGCGGCATGCCCAACCCGCTGATTGTGCGCGGCCATACCGACGGCCTGCCCTACAGCTCAGGGCAGAGCATGAACAACTGGATGCTTTCTTCCGCCCGTGCCGAAGCCACGCGCAAGACGCTGGCGGCGAGCGGCATCGGCAACGACCGCTTCGCCCGCATCGAAGGCGTCGCTGACCGCGAACCTTTCGCCAAGGGCAATGTCTACGACCCGCGCAATCGCCGCATGTCGATCATCCTCGGCTGGAGCCAGGGCGGCGGCGGCAGCGGCAGCGACGATCAGGGGCAGGACGAGGAAACCAAGGCCGCGATCAAGGAACGCGACGACCCCGCCCGCGTCGCTCGCGAGGAAGCGACGAAGATCGACATGGGCGGCACGGGATTGCCCGCAGGGGTGCAGGTGATGAACCCAACCGCGCCGGGCACGTCGAGCAAGCCGGGGAAACATTGATCATTTTGGGGAGTGAGCACACTGTATCCCTCTCCCCTTCAGGGGTCGACCAGAGGCACGCGACTCTGGCCGAGGTGCCGAGCGTAGCGCAGGCGGGAGAGGGGATATAGAGGCGGTCTCGGTGCCCCCCCTCTCCCCAGCCCTCTCCCCTGAAGGGGAGAGGGAGCAGGTCATTCAAAATCCCTTGAGCATTCCCACCCTCAAACCGGCAGCACCAAGCTCGCCTCCAGCCCGCCGCCTGCCCGGTTCGCAAGCTTCAGCGCCCCGCCATGCTCCGCCATGATCGCGCGCACCAGCGCAAGGCCTAGCCCAGCACCCCCGGTCTCCCGGTTCCGCGATCCCTCAAGCCGGGTGAAGGGCTCCATCATCTCATCCATCCGGTCCTCGGCAATGCCTGGCCCATCGTCCGCCACGACCAGCCGGATCGTTCCTTCCTCCCGCACCACGGACACATGGGCACGCTCGCCATAGACGATCGCATTTTCGATGAGGTTGCGCAGCGCCCGCCTGATCTGCTGCGGCCGCACGGAAGCCACCGCGCGCTCGCTCTCCGCCATCTCCGCCGGCGCGCCCAATTCTACGAAATCCTCCACCACCGCGTCGGCCAGCGCGGCGATGTCGACCTTCTGCGCCGCCTCGCTGCTCCGGCCCGCCCGCGCGAGTGAGAGAATATCCTCAAGCATCCGGTTCATCTCGTCGATCGTCTGCGACATGCGCACGCGCTCGCCTTCATCCTCCACCGACTCCGCCCGCACCCGCAGCGACGCGAGCGGCGTGCGCAGGTCATGGCCGATCGCGCCCAGCATCCGGTCCTTCTCGTCCAGCATCGCGAAGATGCGGCTGCGCATCGCGTTGAAAGCCATGGTCAACTCGCGCACGTCACCGGGCCCACGCTCCTCCACGGGATCGGCCGACCCCGTCCGCGCAAATTGCTGCGCCGACCGGGTCAATTGTCCCAAAGGCCGCGCCAGCCTGCGCCCGACCCACAGCAGCGGCGCCAGCACGATCACGTAAAGGATTAGCGTCTGCCAGGCGAGCCAGCCGCCAAAGCGCGGCGCCCGATTTCCAGCCCGCGTCTGCGTCACCACCCATTTCCCCGGCGCATATTCGGCTGCCATCGTCAGCCGGCCGCCACGCGGCTCGCCCCGCATGTCGCCCATGACGCGCATCCTGATGCTGTCCGTGCGGCGCATCGGCGGCGGGCGATCTTCTTCAAACACTTGCACCGAACGCATGGGGAAGCCGACCTCGGCGAACATGGCCAGCGCGCGCCGCTCAATCTCTGGCCGCGCCTCGCCCATCGGTATGGGAGGCGCGCGAAAGAAGCGCGCGCGGCCCGGACGAAGACGCGCAGGGGGCTCACCCCGGCTGTCGAGTGCATCGACGATGCGATAGACGCCGGGCGCCGTCTGCGCCGTCAACGTCATCCGGTTCCGTTCTCGCAGCAGCAGCCCGAAATTGATCGCCTGCGCTACGAACAACGCAATCGCGACCAGGACGATGATCTGGCCCACCAGGCTCTGCGGCCACAGGCGAAGGCGCTTCACAGCTTCCTCACATCGGCCGACAGCGTATAGCCCCCGCCCCACACGGTCTTGATCAGCGTCGGGTTTTTCGGATCAGGCTCGATTTTCTTGCGGAGCCGACTGATCTGATTGTCGATCGCCCGGTCGAAGGCATTGGCTTCACGCCCCTGGGTGATGTCGAGCAACTGGTCCCGGCTCAGCACCTGATTGGGCCGGGTGGCAAAGGCCAGCATCAGATTATATTCCGCCGTGGACAGCGGTAACGAAACGCCCTCCTGATCCACCAGCACCCGTTCCTGCGTCTTCAAAAGCCAGCCGGCAAAGGCATAGGTTGCGCCATCGGGAGCCGTAACCCGCTGGCCGCCCGTCGCCACGCGGCGAAAAATCACCTTGATCCGCGCCACCAGTTCGCGCGGGGAAAAGGGCTTCAGCACATAATCGTCCGCGCCCATCTCCAGCCCGACGATCCGGTCCGTCTCCTCCGACTTCGCCGTCAGCAGAATGACCGGGATTTCGCTCGTCTCGCGTATGTGGCGGCAAAGCGACAGCCCGTCCTCGCCCGGCATCATGATGTCCAGGATCACCAGGTCGATCGCGTTCGCGTTCAGCCGCAGCCGCGCCTCCGCCGCGTTTTCGACGGCGGTCACGCGAAATCCGTTGCGGGAAAGATATTGCGCCAGCGGCTCGCGGATCGAACGCTCGTCATCGACGAGCAGCAGATGGGGTTTTTCGTTCATGGAGGATATCTGTCACGACTATCTGCAGCTTGGAAGGGTGAAGGACACGCGCCTTCACCCTTCCTGAAGATCAGTTGCGGGGAGCGGCGTCCGCCCCGCGCTTCGCCTGCCATGCCTGTCGCATGGCCTGACGCGCTTCCTTCATCTCGTCCGCGGTCACGAAGCCGTCCTTGTTGACGTCGGCCTTGTCGAACATCGCGAGCGGCTTGGCCATGAACTCGGCGCGCGTGATGACCCCGTCCTTCATCGCCTCGCCACGGGCGCCGCCGCCATGGAACATCCTGCCGCCGCCAAAGCCATGATGGCCGCGCTTGCCCCAATGGCCCTCCCGGCCCTTGCCGTCTTCACCGCGTCCAAAACGGGCCTGATGCCCGGCCGCGAACTCCGCCCTGCTGATCTGGCCGTTGCGGTCGGTGTCCAGAGCGGCAAAACGCTGGTCGAGCCGCGCCTGACGGCGGATTTCGCGATCTTCCTTAGTCAGCTTGCCATCGCGGTTGGCGTCCATCTTCGCAAAGCGCGCGTCGAGCGCTGCGGTCAGTTCAGCCTTGCTGATCTTGCCGTCCTTGTTCGCATCGGCCTTCGCCATCATGCCGCCATGGCGGCCACCGGGCCCGCCATCGCCCGGCTGCGCGAGCGCCATCTGCGTGCCCGCGAGCCCGCCAACGAACAAGGCGCCGACAGCAGCAGTGCCCAGAAATTTGCGGATCATCTCTTCTCTTCCTTCCAAAGGGGTGCCGAACGGCCATCGCCGTCCTTGAAACCCCTTATGAGGAAGACTTGTCCCGCAAACTTGTCACGTCACGGGCTAAATTGTCGCAATATGTATCGCAGCGCCGCGCGCCGCGCCTCTAGCCCGCGATGATCGCTCGCGCGCGCCCGGTCGCTTCCTGCGTATCGATCGCCAGCTTCTTGACCTCTGCCGCGACCACGGAAAATCCCCTGCCCGCTTCCCCCGCGCGCGCGGCTTCGATGGATGCGTTCAGGGCCAGCAAATTGGTCTGGCGCGCTATGCCAGCGATCGATCCGACGATGCTGTTAACTTCGCTAAGGACCCGCTCGACATCGGCGCGGCGTTCGCTTTCCTGCAGGCGCAGCCGATGCTCGGCGTCTTCACGCGCGGCGACGGCGCGATATTGATCGCTGATGTCATGCGCGAACTTGATGACGCCGGTCTGCATGCCGTCAGGCCCGAATGTCGGGTTGTAGCTGCCCCGGATCCATACCTGCTGCCTTTGCTTGTCCAGACGGCGATAGGACCCGGTATCGAACTGCCCGGACTGGAGCCGGTCCCAGAATTCGGCATAGTCGCGCGACGCGGCATAGTCCGCTTCGCAGAACATGCGGTGATGACGACCTTCGACATCAGCAAAGCGATAGCCGAACAGGTCCAGAAAATTATCGTTGGCCCCGGTCACGCGGCACTCGCGATCGAAGGTGACGATAGCCGTCGACCGCTCGATCGCCCGCCAGATCGACGCAGGCTCGATTTCAATACCTTGCACGGCAAATCTCCATCATGGGGATATGCCGTGCAGATGGTTAATTCGACGCTAAATTATATAGCGAAGCTAAATTATATAGCGAAAGTGATATCATCAGCCGTCGCGGCGACCCAAAAGACGAAGCCGCAGCGCATTGAGCTTGATGAAGCCCGCCGCATCGCGCTGGTCATAAGCGCCCGCATCATCCTCGAACGTCACGACCTTTTCGCTGTAGAGCGAATAGGGCGACTTGCGCCCGACGACATAGACGCCGCCCTTGTACAGCTTCAGGCGAACCGTGCCCGTCACCTTTTCCTGGCTGTAGTCGATCGCGGCCTGCAACATCTCGCGCTCTGGCGAGAACCAGAAGCCGTTGTAGATGAGTTCAGCATATTTGGGCGCCAGCTCATCCTTCAGATGTGCCGCGCCGCGATCGAGCGTCAACTGTTCGATACCTCGGTGGGCGAGATAATAAATGGCGCCGCCCGGCGTTTCATACATGCCGCGCGACTTCATGCCCACGAAGCGGTTTTCGACCAGGTCGAGGCGGCCGATGCCATGCTTGCGGCCATATTCGTTCAGCGTTTCGAGCAGCGTCGCGGGGCTCATGCCCACGCCGTTGATCGCCACGCCATCGCCGCGTTCGAAATCGATGGTGATATATTCCGGCGCGTCGGGCGCATCTTCCGGGTTCACCGTGCGCGAATAGACATAGTCGGGCACTTCTTCCCACGGATCTTCCAGCACCTTGCCCTCGGACGAGGTGTGCAGCATGTTCGCGTCGGTCGAAAACGGGCTTTCGCCGCGCTTGTCCCGAGGAATCGGGATCTGGTGCTGCTCGGCGAATTCGATCAGGCGCGTGCGGCTGGTCAGGTCCCATTCCCGCCACGGCGCGATCACCTTGATATCGGGTGACAGCGCATAATAGCCCAGTTCGAAGCGGACCTGGTCATTACCCTTGCCAGTCGCGCCGTGCGAAACCGCGTCCGCGCCGACCTGCCGCGCAATCTCGATCTGCCGCTTGGCGATCAGCGGGCGGGCAATCGACGTGCCCAGCAGATAGAGTCCCTCATAAAGCGCATTGCCGCGCATCATCGGGAACACATAATCCTTCACAAATTCTTCGCGCAGGTCATCGATAAAGATATGCTCGTCGCGCACCCCCATCAGCTTGGCCTTCTGGCGCGCGGGCTCCAACTCCTCGCCCTGCCCCAGATCGGCCGTGAAGGTCACGACTTCGCATTGGTAGGTCTGCTGCAACCATTTCAGGATCACGCTTGTGTCGAGCCCTCCTGAGAAGGCAAGGACAATGCGGTTGATCTTATCGGACATGGGTGGAGCGACCTTCCTTAAAAACTTGGCCTGGTGCTGGCGCGAAATTACCGGCGCGCCGGTATCAGGGGTCGGCCCCAAGTGCAACCGAATCGACATGGATCAAGCAAGCAAAGGGGGCGGCACCTTGCGATGCCGCGCCCGTATGCTGATCGTCCGGTGGCTTTAGCGCGTTTGCGGCTTGAAGCTCATCCGGCGATTGCGATCCGCGCCCATCCGATAGACGGTCTGCATCTGCGGTTCGGCATGGATCGTCTGCGGCGGCACGGCGGCTGGCGCATTACCATAAGGCGCCTGCTCCAGCTTCTCCTGCTGGGCGAGCAGGAACCGCGCCCGCGCGAGGCGCTTGCGCTGCGTCCGGAAGGGATTGTCCGCGCTCGGCGGTGCGGCGACCATCGCCTCCAGACTGGAGCCATAAGCAGCCCCGGCAGCAAGCGGCGGGGCGGCGGGCGCGCGCGCGACAGCGGCTTCAGCTATCGGCGCGGCAGCAGCAGGCTCCTCGACGATCGGGGCCGCCGACGTGGCGAAGACCTCGTCCTCCGCTTCCACACGACTGCGGCGGCGACGAACGGCTGCCGCCCCGCCGATTCCGGCGAGCAGCAATGCGCCACCGCCCAGAGCCCAGAGCAGCGATTCGCTTGGACCAGCATCGGCAGCACTCGCTTCCCGCACCTCAGCCGTTGCAGCGGCAGCAGGTGCAGCTTCGCTCGGCGCAGGCACCGGAGCAACGGCAGCCTCACGCTGCGGAGCCGCCGCTACTGGTTGCGCCTCCGTCCGCTCCACCGATCGCGCAGATTCAGCGCGGGGAGCGGACCTTACCGGCGCAGTCGCCGTGCGCGCACGCGGCCGGTCAGCGACAGGAGCCGCCGCCGTTTCGGCTTCCGAAGCAGCCACCGCAGCATTCAGCCGCTCTTCAACCGAGCTTGTCGGCTGGACCATCGCTTGAGGAGCCGGTGCGGAAGGCGTCACAACCGGTGGCGGCACGACGACAGTTGGCGAAGCCGCGTCCGGAGCAACAGCTTCCTGCGCGAAAGAATAGGTTGAACCAAGGGCCAGAACAGCGGCAATCGCGGCGCCAGCCGGGCGAGCAGAATGAATATATCCTCTCATAGCCCAAACTAAACCAACGAGCTTTTCAATTGACCGCAGACGTGGTCACGGATTCACGACGAGTTGATTTTCACGAAGGACGAGTTGTTTTATCTCACCCTAAGATGAATATCCATTCATCTTGTGTGACCTACACCGCTCCCTCTGACTGCTTACCATCCCGACCGCTATTCAACCGGATCGACGTCGCCATCACGTCTGCTACCATCCAGCAGCCGCTCCACCCGCGCCTCTTCGGCCCGCCGCACCTCGCGCTCGGCCTTCGTCTGGCCGAACTTCGCCCGATTGGCAGAAGCCACCCGCTCCTTGTCCCTCCGCGCCTTGACCTTGCGCGCCTGCCGCAGATTGATGATGTCGGCCATTCTTCACCTCCGATCAGCCACAGCGTTCAGGTCAGAGCCCGTCCAGCGCGCGATTCCCGCTTTCTGAACGGTTTCCCGTTGAACAGGAAGGACATGAGCGGCCATGGCGCGATCAGATAGCGGTGCGCCAGATAGGGAATGACGAAACCAGCGGCGACGATAATCCCATATTCCGCGAATATGTTCATGTTGATGCCAAGGAATGCGATGCCCGCCACCATCACGATCGGATGATGCAGCAGATAAAGCGAGTAGCTGGGCTCCGACAGATGCTTCGTCAGCATATTCGGCCCCCGCAGGAACTTGTAAGCCAAGGCGATCAAGGTCTGGGAAATGCAGATGGCCGCGATCGGCAGGGAGATGTCGCGGATGGGCTTGCCCGGAAACCCGTCGGAATGCTGGAAAATCGTGACCAGAGCGTAGGTGACGAGTGCCGTGCCCATCGACCATTTGCTAAGGCGCAGAAAGGCGTCGCGAAATCCCCGGTCCCAGAACAGCTTGGCCCCCAGAAGAAACGGCACCAGGTAGAAGATGTTCTTTTGCAGATCGATCAGGCCCCACATCAGGAACAGGTCGGTCTTGAGCAGTTTGGGCAGGTTCCGGGCCAGCACGAAGAGCAGCAGGTTGGCCGCCACCAGCAACAGGATCGATCGGCGATAGGTGCCGTTCCACACAAATGGCCTGGTGCCAAACCGTGCCACGACCAATCCCAGCACCAACGACTGAAAGATCAGGCATGGAATGAACCACAGGTGGAATATGTTGATCCTGCCTCTTTCCGCCAGATAGCTTTCCCAGAACGGCCAAAAGGCGCCATTCCCTTCCAGATTGGCGGCGATGACCATCTGCCAGATCTGGACAGTCAGCAAGGATACCACGAGCGGCACCAGCAGGCGCGATATCCGGCTGCTGCTCCAGTCCCGCAGACCCCGATTTTCTATGACCAGCGCTGAAAAAAAGCCCGCCACGATGAAGAAGGCGCTCATGCAAAAGCTTCGTTGCAGCGTGATGATTAGGTCGAACAGCCAGCTATTCTGGGCTGAGTGAACCCACCAATCCTTTTCCGTCTCATAAATATGGGCGGCGTGGTACGGGATGATGAGCAACATGCACAATGTGCGGACGCTATCGAGGAAGTAGAGCCTCATAGGCTCAGGTGCGGCGGGTACATCAGCAGCTTGCATGCATTTGGTCCAACTGCTCCGGGACCAGCAGCATAGGGACGATCGCGGTCTCGCACCGTCATCCCGCTTGCTTGCCCGAGGCGTCGTGCTGCTATTGGCAAGCGCGCCGCCGATCAAGACACCATGTCATCGCTTCGTCGGAGCGATCCAACAGCTACGCCCATCTTTGACGCAGGGCTGCTTGCCCGATACTGGCGTCTTCATGCGAGCGTCACCGCCAGAGAATCGGATACCGCCCGGATCCCTGCTGTTCCTGTTCAACCATGACGCGACCCACCAGCTTGCGCATACCGCTGGCATATTGAAGGTGCTGGCGCTGAGGGACGTGGATCGGCCCATCGTCTGCGCCTACGGCACCAGCGCGATCGCGCAACGCCTACGATCGATGCTGGGGGAAGAGGCTGCGGAGCGCATCGGCTGGTTCGACCTCAGCCTGCCCCGCCCAGGCCTGTTGACCCGGTTGATCAACCGGATCGCGCCTGCCGAAAGGCTGAAGCGGCTTACCCATCATGCAGGCGAACTGCGAAACGCCGCTCTGATCGTCAGCCCGGAACGTACCTGCCTTCATCTCAAGCGCCAATGGAAAGAGGACGGCCCACAATTCATCTTCGTACCGCACGGCGCGGGCGACCGCTCCGTCACCTATCATCCCGACATGAGCGGCTTCGACGCCATGCTCGTTTCGGGGCGCAAGGTCGCGGACGAAATGATTCGCCACGGCCTGGCTTCACCTGAAACGGTCGCCATCATCGGCTACCCTAAATTCGACCTCATCGACCGCCAGGCCACCCGAAAATTCTTTGAGAACGACCGCCCGACCTTCCTCTACAACCCGCATTTCGATCCACATCTGTCCAGCTGGTATGATCATGGCCCGGCGCTGATCGACTGGTTCGCCTTTGGCCCCGGGCAGGCCTATAATCTCGTCTTCGCGCCCCACATCATGCTGTTTCGGAAGAAACTGCATATCTCGCCGGAATATCGCGTGGCGCGGCGGCGGCCAGACCTTAACCCGCAGTGGCGGCAATCGGCCAACATCCGCATCGACATCGACAGCGAAGCGCTGACCGACATGAGCTACACGCTGTCGGCGGACGCATATATCGGGGATGTCAGCAGCCAGATTTACGAATTTCTCATCCGGCCCCGCCCTGCCTTCTTCATCGACACGCATAGCCGGGCAGATGACGAAGCGCTGCCTTACCTCTCGTGGAGCGCGGGCGATGTGGTTCGCTCGGCAGCGTCCCTTTTCCCCCTGCTCCCCCATTTTGAAGAGCGGGGCCGTCTTTACGAGGCGCGGCAGGAGGAAATCTTCGACTACACCATGTCGCGCAGCACCCGCCCCTCATCAGCGCGAGGCGCAGACGCGATCCTGTCATGGTTGGCGAACGGCTATTTCGCCCCGGATGAAGCGGCCTGAGCCAGCTGTCGGAAGCAGCCTGTGAAGATCAGGACGGAATATCTGGTCTCCACAATGCGGCAGGACGCTGCACGAAGCGCGGCGAGCTGATCTGCCGACGGACGAATCCTATGCGGCGGTGCCATGGTCCGAAGATACCGGCCTGGGACCACGCCGGTCTCCAGGAACTCGCGGTCGAACACCAGCAGGTCGATCCTGTAGCGCCGGATCGCCGCAATCGCCGCAGGACTGGTCAGTTCGCCCATCTGCAATGACGCGCGCAGCCCGTCGCTGTTCTTCCAATCATATTGCCGGTGATAGGGAATGTCATGTTCCGTCGTGGCAAGCACGCCGCGCCCGGTCGCTGCCGGTACGAAGTCGAGATCGCTTTCTATTCCTGCGATGCGTGTAGATGGTGGCGTGCGGCCGATGAGGCCGATCAAGGCGGCGTTACGCGGCCGGGCCAAGGTCGTCTTTGGGGTCACATAGGCCACAAGCGCCAACATCAGGCACAATGCAGCGACCAGCTTGGGAATGATCCCGCCTGATTTTCTCAAATGCTCCCAACCCTTGCCTGCCATGATGCCGAAGGCGAGGCTACCCATGATCAGCAGCACAGGTTGGCTATACCGGGCCGGAAGGTGGACCTTGAAGGCGATGACGGCCGCAATCAGGTAGCAGATGATGGCAGACACAAGGCTGTAGGGAAAGAGGCGCCACAGCGCCGCATTCTTGCCAGTACCCATCTCCGACACACCCTTGGCCCGCGCCTGCCAGAACCATAGCAGCAGCATCGGCACGATCGTCAGGCAGAGATTGATCAACAGGCGGGGATCAGTGTTGCCTCGGCAATTCACGACACTCGGCAAGAAGCCGATACGGCGGGAACATAGCCAGGCGATGTTGCCATTGGGTCCGGTTATGCTGCTCCGGCCGTCATAGAGCATCATGCTGAAGACGCCGCGTGCTTCGCTCATCGTCAGCGTCGGACCCCATTGATCCAAACCCGATTTGAATATGAGAGCAGGCAGCACGACACAGGCCGCCGCCAAAGCAAGCAAGGCGATCTTGCCGCCAGTCACGCTGAACCGGAGCGGCGGGTTCCATTGCAATAGGTGCAGCGTGAACAGGCCCAGGCAGGTTACGGCAGGCGCGGGATAGACGACGCCGAGCATCAGCAGGCCAAGGACCGCGATGCCGTTCCTGCCCGCCGCCATGCCATGGATGGCGACCAGCATCAGCGGCAGTGCAAAGGCGCGAGGCGTGCCTGAAAAGATGGAGTCTGTGTGCAACGCCGTTGCGATGATGCACAATGCGCCGGCGAATTGGACGACCCGCTCGCGCGCGAACACGCCGCTGACCTTCCATGCCAGTACCGCGCTGATCGGCAGCAGCAGGAGCGGCAGCAGCTTGGACAGCAGGATGGGCGGCATGCCGACCGCGACGGCAGCGTAGAGCAACGCCCGATAGAAAGGCGGCGCCGTCTGCTGCCAATAATCGGCCATGAAGTTGCCGGGCATGGCTTGCGGATCGGCGATACGCGACGTCCAGGCCAGGAACTGGCGCGCGTCGTCGGCGATGACCCACTGCGCATCGGTCAGGAACGCAGCCCGGGCGTAGATCAGCATGGCCAGCGTGACCAGCAGCGCGAATATCGCTGCCAGAGGATTGATCCTGTTCGTCATTTGGTGGCCAATGATCCTTGTCGTGCCCAATAGTCGCGCACGAATGGCGCACCGGCGATAGCGGGCAGAAGGTAGCGTGACGTCGCGAGGACCCCTACCGCCGCCCCTGCCGCCGGTGAAAGCCATTGCGCATAGAAATGAATGATCGCCGCGTCCCGGCTACCGATGCCCGCCATGGTGAGCGGCAACAGCCCCGCGAGGATCGACAAGGTCGCGAACGCCAGATTGTCGAGCAACGGAACATCCGCATGCACCGCTTTCGTGAACAGCCAGAACTGACCCAGATGCCCGGCCCAGATCGCGACCGAAAACAGGACGGTGCTCCAGGCACGCGTGCGACGGGACCAGAACCAGTCCGCCATCACCGACCATTCCTGCATGAAGCCATCCAGCCGCGCCCCGATCTTGCCGGGCATGAAGCCGATCGCCCACAAGAGCGGCCGACGCGCTGTGCTGAACGGCGCCATCAGCAGCGCGAGGAGGAGAAACAGCCCCGCGACGGCCAGCGTGAACAGCCAGAGCAGCCAGTCCGAACCCGCCGTCCAGATGAGCGCGAACGTTCCCCACAGGAGCAACGCGGCCATGTCCATCATCTTCTCGAACACGACGAGCGACACCGCCCGCTCGGCCGGAAAGCCATATTTCTGCGCCAGCACCCATCCCTTCGCAATGTCGCCCATCTTGGACGGCAGCACCGCGTTCAATGTGGATGCCGACAATATCAACCGTAGGCATGCGCCGAAGGGGATCGGCGACCGGCTCAGCATCGCGAAGCGCAGCGCTGTCGCCAGGGTGAGCGGCACTGCGGCCAACAGGCTCGTTGCCAGCCAGAAGCGATCCGAATGGCGAAACACGTCGATCACCCGGCCCGCATCGACGCTGGCCCAGATCACCGCCAGGATGATGAGGCTGACGGCAACGCTCAACAGCTTGCGCATCAGCCAGTGGTCCCCTCGCGCGGGACCTGGCGCTCGATCACCAGCGGCTCGCCCGCGCCAAGGCGTCGGACCAAATGCGTCAGGTCGTGCCACGGCTGCAGATGATTCGCCTGCCAGACCCGCGCCATGATCGTGGTCGATGAGGTCTGGAAGCCGCCGATGCCGATCGAAGCGACATCCTGCCACCCCTCATCCGCCACGATCTCGTCGCGGATGACGACCCCCTCGCCGTCCCAGCGCAGGCTCCGCCGGAAGCGGAAGGGCGCGTCTTTTCGCCCGGTCACCAGGATCTTCTGGAGCAAGCGCCGCACAAGATCGGGGAAGAAGCGGCCAAGGCTCACCATCATGCAGCGCAGGATCACCGACTTGACCGGCGTCAGCAGCGTCGACTTGGCCCACGCCATCCTGCCCGCGACCTCGAACCCGTCTGCATCCCGGCGCACGTCATAATCGCCCGGCAGATGCTGCACCGCCGCCCGGCCAGCCCGGGTCGCGATCGCAATCCCGCTGTCGGCGAGGCTCAGGCGATCGCCCGCGAACAACTGAAAAGCGCCCCCCTGCCGCAACCCGGCATAAAGCGCCTGCTGCCCACGCTGCTCCACGACCAACCCTGCCCCCGGAAACCAGGCCGATGCGCGCGCATCGGGCAAAGCCTCGACCCGGTCCTCCCGCCATTCGGACCAGCAGAGCAGCCAACTCCACACATGATGCCCGATGATATGGTCGTCGGAATAGCAAGGCGGTCCGTCCCGCTCGAACAGCGCCAACGCCCGATCGGTGACCAGCGTCGCCTCCGGCATCCACGCGCCCGCGATCTCGAACCCATGCGGGAAGAAATTCTGCGTGCCCCGGCTCGTATAAGCGCCGCCCACGGTGCCGTCCGGATGCACGAAATGCGCAAAGAAGCTGATCGCCCGGCGGCAAGCCTCGCGCAGTCCAAGCTCAGGCCTGCGCCGGTCACTGTCGGCCAGCAGCCCGATGGTCAGGCTCAGATAGCCCGGATCGGCCCCGCCATATTCGTCGAACCAGCCCTCCTCATGCTGCCATGACAAAAGCCGCGCCACCCGCGCGCGCAGCGGCTCTTCCCATTCGGGCCCGTCCAGCGCCGACATGCGGATCAGGTTGGCGACGATCAGCGCCTCATGGTTGGACAGCCGACCCGATTCCTGATGGGTCGCCAGCCACCCCGCCCGCTTGCGGAAGAAAGCCATGATCTCGGCATCGCCATCGACGCCGATGATCCGGGCCGCCTCGATGCAGGCGAGAAGCGAAAAAGCCGCAGCCCCCGCCGCCCTCTCGAACGGGTAATAGTCATCGCACGACCCATCGGCATGGGCGGATCGCGCCGCGAACCTGATCCCCGCTTCCACAAAGTCGCGGATCGCAGGCGCCTGGAAATAGGCGTTGCCCGGCGCATCGAGCGACCAGGCCAGCGCCAGCGGATAGACGAATTCCTGGCTCATCCCGCACGGGAAATCGATCATCCGGTAATGCCAATACAGCCGATCGAAACAGCCATAGGTGCGGCTGACCGGCGTTCGGTCCAGGAGCGTCAGGATCTTGGGTATTTCGCCCAGGGCCTGCCGCGCAAGCAAGTCGCGCCGCGCAAGGCTCATAGCGCGCTGCCGTCCTTCAACACGTCATAGGATGAAGGCATGTCGCGCATGCGCAGTTGCAGATCGTGGATCATGCGCCGGGTGACGAGCAACTGCTCGCCCAGCAGCCCCGCGATCCACATCAGCGCCGCCAGCACCAGCAGGCATGACGCCGCCACCAGGCTGGGGACATGGGCGCGCTCCGTCCCGCCAGCGAACAGCAGCATCCAGCGGATCACCAGCGCCGCGCCGATCGCCAAGGGCGGCAGGCTCAGGTAAAAGAAGGTCATGAGCGGCTTGTAGATGAAGAAGGTCCGCGTGATCGACTTCATCGATCGCCACACATAATTGTGCATCGACCGCAACAGGCGCGACGGCCGCGTCTCGCCATTGACGCGGATCGGGACGGAGGTGATCGGAATTTTCGACAGCCCGGCCTGGATGATCGATTCCAGCGTATAGGTGTAAGTGTCGAAAACGTTGATCTCCAACGCGGCCGTACGGGCGATCGCCCGGAAACCACTGGGCGCATCATGAATGTCGGCCTGCGAAGCCAGGCGCACGACCTTGGTGCCCAGCCATTGCAGCTTGCGCTTGATCCAGGAAAAATGGGCGATAGTGGAAATCGGACGGTCACCGATCACCATCTGCGCGCGCCGCTCCAATATCGGCTGGATCAGCCGCGGAATGTCATCGGCATTATATTGATTGTCGGCGTCCGTGTTGACGATGATGTCCGCACCTTCCGCCAGGCACCGCTTCAACCCCGCCATGAAGGCATAGGCAAGGCCGCGATTGACCGGCAGGTCGACGACATGGTCCACCCCATGCGCCCGCGCGACTTCGACCGTGCGATCGGTGCTGCCGTCATTGATGATCAGCCATTCGACCTTGTCCACGCCGGGAATTTCCCGGGGCAAAGCCGCCAGTGCCTCGGGCAGGGATTCTTCTTCATTGAGGCACGGAATCTGGATAATTAACTTCATGAGCCCTGCTCTTTTGCCGATTGAACCGCGGGCGCGGGTCCGATAACGCGCAAGCGGCATTTCGCTTCATTTGTCAATCGCCGGGCGGGACCATGGGCAGCGGCCAACCTCATTCCTTGGACGGCCCCTTGCACGCGGAGGCCATGCTCGATCACAACCATCGCATCGCCATCTATCTCTATGAGCCGAGCGACGGCGGGCTGGACCGCGTGGCCATCCTGCTCGCCAACCATCTGGCGGCACAGGGAACAGGCGCGGAACTGTGGATGGCCCGGACCGACGGCCCCCTCGCCTCGCTGATTGCGCCCGATGTTACCGTGCGCGAGGTCCCTGCGGCAAAGCTTCCGCGCGGCCTTTCGATGCTCACCCAGCTGCCCGCGCTCCGCCGCATGATCCGGCGCCATCGGCCGCATATCCTCTATTCGGCCGGCAATCAGAGCAATCTGCTCGTTGCTCTCGCCGTGCTGGGCACGCCGGCCCAGGCGGTCGGCCGCATCTCCAACCCCATCGTCCGCCCCGGCAAGCGCGGCATCCTTGCGTGGCTCCGCCGCAAGCGCTTCCAACTGACCGCCTGGCTCAGCGGTCGCACCATCGTCATGGGCAGCAGCGATGCCGATCTGCTGGGCCATGGCTGCCCCTCGGTCCATGCAAAGGTCGCCTTCCTGCCGCGTCCCACCGTAACTCCGCTGCTGGAGCAAGTGGGCCGCGAACGCCGCCCGACCTCACCTAGCGCAGTGCGGGAACTTCTCGCGGTCGGCCGCCTCGTCCCACAAAAGGACCATCGCACCATGTTCGCGGCCCTCGCCCAGGTGAGGGGCCATGACTGGCGCCTGCGCATCGCCGGGCAAGGACCGTTGCTCGACGACCTCAAGCAGCAGGCCGCCGACCTCGGCATAGCCGACCGCATCGACTTTCTCGGCTTCATCTCCGACCCTCGGGCCCTGGCCGATCTCTATGGCAGCGCCGAACTGCTGTTGCAGTCCTCCCGCTGGGAAGGCCTCACCGCCACCGCGATCGAAGCGCTCGCCTGCGGGTGCCAGCTCGTCATCACCGACTGCACCCCCAATCTGCGCGACATCATCGCCGATGCCGGGCAGCATCCGATGGTGCCGGTGGGCGACGCAGCCGCTTTCGCTCGGGCGATAGACTGGACCCTCTCCCGTCCCGCCGACCCCGATCGCGCGCGGGAAGCGGTGCGCACTTACGGCGTGGAGGCCGCGCTTTCCCAATATCAGGCCCTGTTCGCGGAGATGCTGCGCTAGCGCGTCGTCACCTACCTGTCACCGTCTGCGCTGAGCTTGTCGAAGCCTGTCCTGAGCGCCTGCTGCAAGCAGGCAGCCGAAGCGGGCTTCACTTTTTTGGGGGAAGAGCAGGACGTTCTGAACGAACCACCCCTACCTCAAATGCCGCCGCACCGCCGCCGCCCGCATCACAAAACCGCCCATGGAAGCCACCAGCACCCCCAGTGCCGCCCCCTGCGCACCCAGCCGGGGCAACAACACCACCAGCAGCGCGCCCAAGATCGCGCATTCCACCAGCCGCACCATCACCGTCAGCCGCTGCCGGTCGATCGTCATCAGGATGGGATCGAAACTGACTCCCGCCATCTCGATCGCCGCCGCGCCCGCCAGCAACAACAGCAACGGATAGGCAGGCAGGTATGCCGCGCCGGACATCTTGACCAGCACCCACTCCCCGACCAGCCAGAGCATCAGGATGATGAATATGGCGCTCAAGGCCGCAGCCGCGCTGATCTGCCGCGACAGCTTGCGCAGCGCGCTCATGTCGCCTTCCTGCCCGCCGCGCATATGATGGCGCGTGGACTCGGCAAAGATCGCGCGCGACATGAGCTGCGAGAAAGTCGTCATCGCATTGCCCAGCTGCGCCGCCAGCCGGTAATATCCAGCCCCCGTGGTGCCCGCGAACATGCCCACCAGGAAAATCGGCACATTGTTGATCAGCGCCAGCAGGCTGAGGTTGATGTTGCTCGCGACCGAAAAGTTGAGGATGCCGGGAAAGTGCCGCCGCGCCTCACCTATCCCGACCGGCTTCACCGCGCCGATGTGACTGCGGCCATAGCGAAAGGCGAGTATCCAGTAGGTCGTGGACACCACCACTTCCGAACAGGCCCAGGCCATCAGGAATCCGAGCGGCGTCGGATTGAACCACCAGGCGATCAGCGCGCCTGCCATGCGCGTGATCGGCATCATGCTTTCCGCCAAAGCCGCCGCTGCAAAGCGATCCAGCAGGCGCAATATGCCGACCGCCGTAGACCGCGTGGCCAGCAGCACGACGGATGCATAGCCCAGCCCCATCCAGGCGACCTGCCGGTTCCATCCCAGCACCGGCCCCAGCAGCAGCGCAATGGCCGCAGCGAGCGCAATCCCCGCCACCGCGCTCAGCACATCGATCGTCAACGTCGCGCCCACCAGCCTCGCGAGCGAGGATTCCTGCTCATCCCGCAATGGCGCCTGCCCGAACTTGACCACCGCCTGCCAGCTGTCGAAGGTCACGATGCGCGCGATGAACTGGGCGATCGCGATGACCAGGCTGAACACGCCGAAGCCCGCCGGACCCATCGTTCTCGTCGCAATGGCGAGGTAGACAAGGCTCAGCACCGCGCCCAGCCCCTTGCCGCCGAGTAGCCAGCCCGTGTTGCGGACTATGTTCGCAAAGCCACGCTTCTCTCCCACGCCGCCTGCTATCGCCCGTCTGAACCGACTTATCATGGCGCCTGATTGCCGAACTCACCGCCGATGCCAAGCGGAATTGTCGGGGCGAAAGCTCAGGACGCAACCCAAATAGATGTCTAGCAAGTCGGCCCGTGCCAAAAATATCCCGCTTACCCCAGCCTCTCAATTGCACTATCACCCCCGCATGGCCACGCCTTCCCTGCGCCAACTCGATATCTTCGCGCAGATGGTGGCGGCGGGCAGCATGGCGCGCTGCGCCCGCGACCTTGGCGTTCCGGTGGAGGACATCGCCCGCGACATCGCCTCGCTGGAAATGCGCCTGGGCTACCGCCTTTTCGAAGGGCCCCTCGACCGTCAGCGGCTCACCCCCGCCGGACGCAAGACCGCCGAGGCGATGACCCTCCTGTCGCAGGATCAGGAAGAAACTTGGGCGTCCGGAGACGTCGCTCCGCCTCCACCTCCTGCGCCTGCCCCGGCGGAAGCAGCGCCTCCGCAGCCCTCCCGCCAAGCAGACCGGCAGTCGATCGTCCTCGCCGCGCCCGCCCCCGTTTTCGGTCATTTCCAGGAAGCGCTCGCCGCGTTCGAGGAAGCGAATGAGGATATCGCGATAACCCTCGACCTCTCCATTCACTTGGGCGAAGAGGCGCGTGCAGCACTGGAGCAGGGCCGCGTCGACATCGCCTATTTCTATGCTTTGGGGGAGGAGCCGGGGCTACCCTCTCGCTATGGCTGGTCGGAACAGATCAACCTCTATGCCGGAGCGGATCATCCCCTCGCCCGCCGCGACATCGTCACGCCCGACGATCTCATGATCAGCCCGACTCTGGCAATGGAGCCGCAGAACGGCCTCCGCCGCATCATCGACGAAGCCCTTGCCCGCGATGGCATCCGCATGGGCGCTCCGGTGCTCGAAACCGACAATATGTTCGACATCATGACGATATTGCGGGAAGGCGCGGGCTGTTTCGCCGCCTTCGGCCCCCTCGCGCGCGACCTCGGCCGCATGCAAGGCATCCGCCGCCTGCCCCTCGAACGCCCCCTCCCCTCCATAGAGGTCCGGCAAGCCCTGCACCCCCGCGCCGACCCGGATTCCCCCGCTCACGCCCTCGCGGAATTTCTCTTCCTGTAGCGAAGCGGGCCTCAAGCGCGCGCACTTTCCAAGCCCCCCCCCGGCCAGTGCCCTGACGCCTCGCCGCGATCCTTCGGTCACCTGGAGAAGTAGAACGCGCGCCTCCGCTGGAAGAACGGCGGCTCGATCCTCCGAACACCGCGCGGCCGATTTCATTGGCGACTTGCCGTCCTACCGACGATGCGGCGGAACGCGTGGCGGACTGAACCGCCCGGTCCAGGGCAGACGGTTTGGCGGCCCCTCGCGCAGCTGCTGCCACGCTTCGCCTGCTCCTTGAGCTCGGCGTCGCGCTGCTCCCGCGATGCTGGACGGCAGACATTACGCGCTTTCCCCATCAGACCCGCGCCATCTCCTTCCATGAAGCCGTCAACTCACCGGCAGGGGTGATCGGTAACACCCCAGCTTACCCTCGCGGACGCCGACGCCCATCGCCTTGCGCTCGACGCCCGGATGTCGCGATGCCCGATGCCCGATGCCCGATGCCCGATGCCCGATGCCCGATGCCCGATGCCCGATGCCCGATGCCCGATGCCCGATGCCCGATGCCCGATGCCCGATGCCCGATGCCCGATGCCCGATGCCCGATGCCCGATGCCCGATGCCCGATGCCCGATGCCCGATGCCCGATGCCCGATGCCCGATGCCCAGGGTCGAAAAAGGCGCAAGCCTCGCCGTCAACTGCCTTTGCATCAAGACGAACTGTTTTCCCCGGCAAACTTCCCCATTGATACGTTATAACATTTAAGCTAGGCGCGACCCGCAAACCGTTTTAATCGAGGCTTTCCTTCATGAATTCCCCCCTGCCGCTCCTCCGAGCCAGCTGCGCCCTCGCCCCGATCTGCCTTGCTTTCCCCGCCATCTCCCAAACCACATCCCCCCAGCAGTCCGCCTATCACGACCAGCAGGCTGATATCGTCGTCACCGCCATCATCCCCCGGCGTCAGGGCGACATATTGTCGGGAACGTCGATCCTCTCCGGCGCGGAACTGACCCGCGACCTGCGGCCGACAATCGGCGAGACGTTGGCGCGCCAGCCCGGCGTGTCCGCGACATCCTTCGGCCCCAACGCCTCCCGCCCCGTCCTCCGCGGCTTTCAGGGCGAACGCGTGCGCATCCTGACCGACGGCATCGGCAGTTTCGACGTGTCGAACACCTCGGTCGATCACGCCGTCGCGATCAATCCGCTGACCGCCGACCGAATCGAAATCCTGCGCGGTCCTTCGGCTCTGCTTTACGGCTCGTCCGCGATTGGCGGCGTGGTCAATGTGATCGACAGTCGCATTCCCCGCCGCGTCCCCGACGAACCGGTGCATGTGGACGGCATCGCCACCTATGGCAGCGCAGCCGACGAGCGGACTGTCGCTGGCGAGATCGAAGTGCCGATCGGCGGAGGCCTGGTCGCGCATGCCGATGGCAGCTACACCAAGACCGGCGACTTGCGGACCGGCGGCTATATCCTCTCCGCTCCGCTGCGCGCGATCGCCGCCGCGTCTGACGAGGAGGACATCCGGGAGGATGGCCGGCTGCGTGGCAAGCTGCCGAATACGGCGGCGGAAACGTGGGAAGTGGCAGGCGGCATCGCCTATGTCGGGGACCGGGGCAATCTGGGCTTCTCCGTTTCCCACAGCGAAAATCGATATGGCGTCCCATCGCGTATCGACGTGACGGAGGCGCACGACCATGACCATGATCATGGCGATGAGGATGATCATGATCATGATCACGGCCATTCCCACGAGGATGTGACGCTCGCTCTGCGGCAGACTCGCGCCGACCTGCGCGGCGAAGTCGCGGTGAACGGCTCCTTCCTCGACAGCATCCGCCTGCGCGCGGGCTGGGCAACCTATCGGCATGATGAAATCGAGCCGACAGGCGAAATCGGCACGACCTTCCGCAACCAATCGATGGAAAGCCGACTGGAATTCATCCAGTCCCGCCGTGGCGTCTGGGATGGTGCGACCGGCGTGCAATATTTCACCCGCCGCTTTTCAGCGGATGGCGAGGAAAAGTTCCTGCCCCGGAACCAGACAGAGCAGCTGGGCTTCTTCACGCTCCAGTCGATCGATCTGGGTGATACCCGGCTCGAGGCTGGGGCACGCTACGAGAAGACGCGCCTGCGCTCGGACCCTGACGCCGACCTGTTCATCGCAGGGCAGCGCCGCAGCTTCGACGCGGTGTCCGCATCCATCGGCGCAAGCCAGCAGGTGGTGCCCGGCTGGCGGCTGGGCCTGAACCTCGCCCGCACCGAACGCGCCCCATCCGCCGAAGAACTGTTCGCGCGGGGCAATCACGCCGGCACGCAGGCATTCGAGCTTGGCAATCCCGACTTCGGCCTGGAAAAGAGCTGGGGCGTGGAAGGATCGCTGCGCGGTCAGGGCAACGGTTACACCCTCTCCCTGTCCGCCTATCACAACTGGTTCGACGGCTATATCTACGACGCGATCATCGACGACAGCGTGTGCCAGGCGGCCAATGGAGGCGCAGAGCTGGAATTTCCCTGTTTCCAATATGCCCAGGCTGACGCGCGCTATTGGGGCATCGAAGTGGAGGGGTCGGTGAAGCTGGCGCAGCTGGGCCGCTACGCCCTCAACCTCGATGGCGTGGCCGATTATGTCCATGCAACCATCACCGGATCGGGGCCCGCGCCGCGCATCCCGCCGTTCCGCCTTCTGGGCGGGCTGCAGTTGCAGGATGACCGGCTGACACTGCGCGGCGAGGTGGAGCATAGTTTCGCGCAGGATCGCATCGCCTCTTGGGAAACGCGCACAGGCGATTTCACGCTGGTCAACGCATCACTGTCGTTCAAGCCGTTCAGCGGCAACGACCGCACCAGCATCACGGTTAGCGCCAACAATATCTTTGATGTGGAAGCGCGGCGCCACGCCAGCGTGCTCAAGGACTTCGCGCCGCTCGCCGGGCGCGACATCCGCGTGACGGCGCGCCTGTCTATCTGACCAACCTGGTTGATTGCGCAATGTGACGATTTCGTTACAAGGCGCGCATGAACCGGGAGCGGCCAGAAGCGCGGCGGGCGTTGGGAGGGGGTGACTGATGCGTCAGATCGCCGCCCTTCCCTACGCCACCGCCGATGACGGCTCCATGCGTATCCTGCTGATCACGTCGCGCGAAACCCGCCGGTGGGTTATCCCCAAGGGCAATCGTATCAAGGGCATGGCCTCGCACCGGGCCGCGGAGCTCGAAGCCTATGAAGAGGCGGGCATCCATGGCATTGCCTGCCCCGCCCCCCTGGGCCGCTACCGCTATGACAAACGCCGCCGCAAAGGTGGCTCGCGCGAAGCCACGGTGGAGGTTTTTCCGCTTGCGGTGACGGGCCAGTTGTCGCAATGGCCCGAACAGGGGCAGAGGGAACTGCGCTGGTTTCCGGTCGCCGAGGCCGCGAAGGCAGTCGATGAACCCGATCTCCGAACCATTATCGCGGCCTTTCGCGAACCGCCGCGTGATCCCGGCTTGTTCATCCGAATGCTGCTGCGGGTCAAGGAATGGCAAAGCGAAAGGACTGGAATGCTGCGGTGGTTTCACGCGCTGATGCCCAAGCAGGGGCGCTTCTTCGAACAGTTCGAAGATCATGCGGCAACCCTGGTTGCGGGGGCTGACGCGCTCGCCAAGCTGCTGAAGGGCGGCCCGGACATGGACGCGCATATTCAGGAGATTTCGGCGCGGGAACATGAAGCGGACGATATCATCCGCGAGGTGTTGCAGGACGTCCGCCGAATCTTTGTCACCCCGTTCGACCGCAGCGCCATCACTGGCCTGATCGGCGTGATGGACGACGCCATCGACCAGATGAACCAGACCGCCAAGGCGATCGCCCTGTTCGAGGTCAAGGATTTCGCGCCGCAGATGCAGGATATGAGCGCGCTGATCGTCGAATGCGCCCGCATCACCGCCGAAGCAATGCCGCTGTTGCGCTCGCTCAGCCTCAACTCAGTGCGGCTCCACGATCTGACGGAGAGGCTGGTCAAGCTGGAAGGCCACGCAGACATATTGCACGAGGCGGGACTGAAGGCGCTCTACAATCAAGCGCGCCAAGGCAATCCCATGGACTTTGTCGTCGGCAATGAAATCTACGCCCATCTGGAAAAGGTGACTGATCGGTTTGAGGATGTCGCCAATGAAATCTCCGGCCTCGTGATCGATCACGCCTGACGCCTCTCGCTCCCTCCGCTTGAGCAGAGCCCGGAAAAGAGGCAGCACGCATATGCCGTTTCTCGATCACGCTCGAAGCGAACCGAAGTAGGACGCCTCCATCCATGCAGGACAAAGCATAACCCGCCATGGAAGCCCATCTCGCCTTTCCGCTGCTTGTCGCCCTTATCGGGGTGGCGCTTGCATTCGACTTCCTGAACGGCCTGCATGACGCGGCGAACTCGATCGCCACGATCGTATCGACGCGCGTGTTGAAGCCTCAATATGCCGTGGCCTGGGCGGCCTTTTTCAATTTCATCGCCTTCCTTTTCTTCGGCCTTCATGTCGCGGAGACGGTCGGCAAGGGCATTGTCGATGCGAGCATCATCGATCCGCAGGTGATCTTCGGGGCTTTGATGGGCGCGATCGCGTGGAACCTCATCACCTGGGGGCTGGGCATCCCCTCCTCAAGCAGCCACGCCCTGATCGGAGGCCTGCTGGGTGCGGGCACGGCCAAGGCGGGTTTGAGCGCAGTGGTCTGGAGCGGCGTGTTCAAGACCAGCGCCGCTATTGTGATGTCTCCCGCCATCGGCCTGCTGCTCGCGCTGCTACTGGTGCTGATCGTCAGTTGGATCTTCCGCCGCTTCACTCCGCAGGGAGCGGACCGCGTCTTCCGCAAGCTGCAACTCGTCTCCGCCTCGCTCTACTCGCTCGGTCATGGCGGCAACGACGCGCAAAAGACGATGGGGATCATCGCTGTCCTTCTTTATTCGCAGGGCATGCTTGAAGGCGGCTTCCACGTTCCTTTCTGGGTCGTGATTTCCTGTCAGGCCGCCATGGGCATCGGCACGCTGCTGGGCGGATGGAAAATCGTCCACACCATGGGATCGAAGATCACGCGCCTCACTCCCGCCCAGGGCTTCTGCGCGGAAACCGGCGGCGCGATCACGCTGTTCATGGCGACGCATCTTGGCGTCCCGGTATCGACGACCCACACCATCACTGGTGCGATCGTCGGCGTTGGCGCTTCCCGCCGCCTGTCCGCAGTCCGCTGGAACGTCGCCTCAAGCATTGTCATCGCCTGGGTGGTGACTCTCCCGGCGGCGGCGCTGATCGGTGCGGGTTTTTACGAACTGACCAGGCTGTTCTGACGTTCACCCCTTCACAAGCGGCGGCCTTATCTCTATATGGCGTTTTGAAAATCCGGTCCTTGCAAGCTTTCCGGCAAGCGTGGACCGTCCCCTGGATCGCCCGGGGACCGGCTTCGAATAGCGCGCGAAACCGGCGGGATTGGGCGACATTAGTGGGTCACAAGGTGCTGACAGTGCGGATCGGACAGTCCCGGCCCGCACTTTTTTGCGTGGCGGCATAGGCGCGAATCAGCGCTTGGACTCGTCTCGTCAGGCTGAATTTTCGCTGTGATGCGAATAAATGCGACGAACTACAGGCAGGAAACGCAATGGCGACCAAAGCTCTCCCCCCGATCAGCAATACCGGCGCGAAGAAGCGCATCAGAAAGGTATTCGGCGACATCCACGAAGTGGTGCAGATGCCGAACCTGATCGAGGTCCAGCGGGAGAGCTATGAGCAGTTCCTCCGCTCCGACCCGAAGACTGGCTATGTCTCCGGCCTGGAAAAGACCCTGCGCTCGGTCTTCCCGATCCGCGATTTTGCGGGCACGGCCGAAATGGACTTCGTTCATTATGAGCTGGAAGATCCGAAGTACGACGTCGAAGAATGCCGTCAGCGCGGCATCACTTACGCCGCCCCGATGCGCGTCACGCTGCGCCTGATCGTGTTCGAAGTCGACCAGGACACCGAAACCCGCTCCGTGCTCGATATCAAGGAGCAGGACGTCTACATGGGCGATATGCCGCTCATGACGCAGAACGGCACCTTTATCGTTAATGGTACAGAGCGCGTCATTGTGTCGCAGATGCACCGCTCGCCGGGCGTCCTGTTCGACCATGACCGTGGCAAGACCCACTCGTCGGGCAAATATCTGTTCGCTGCTCGCGTGATTCCGTATCGCGGTTCGTGGCTCGACTTCGAATTCGACGCCAAGGACATCGTCAACGTCCGTATCGACCGCAAGCGCAAGCTGCCGGTGACGGCGCTGCTCTATGCGCTCGGCCTCAATGCCGAAGACATTCTTGGCTATTTCTATAACAAAGTGACCTTCCTGCGCGGCGAAGGCGGCTGGCAGATCCCCTATACCGCCGAAGCATGGCGCGGTCAGAAGCCGGCGTTCGACATTGTCGACGCAAAGTCGGGCGAAGTCGTGTTCGCTGCCGGTCACAAGATCTCGCCCCGCGCCGCCAACAAGGCAGAAAAGGACGGCTTGGAAACCCTGCTGATCCCGACCGAGGAAGTCTATGGCCGCTACAGCGCCTACGACCTGATCAACGAGAGCACCGGCGAAATCTACATTGAGGCTGGCGACGAAGTGTCGCCGGAAAATCTTGAAAAGCTCGACAAGGCGGGCATCGACCGCCTTGAACTGCTCGACATTGATCATGTCACCACCGGTCCCTGGATCCGCAACACGCTGAAGGCCGACAAGGCCGAGGAACGCGATCAGGCCCTGTCGGACATCTATCGCGTTATGCGCCCCGGCGAACCGCCGACGAAGGAAACCGCCGAAGCGCTGTTCGCCGGCCTCTTCTTCGATCCGGAACGCTATGACCTCTCGGCCGTCGGCCGCGTGAAGCTCAACATGCGCCTCGACCTCGACGCGGAAGATACGGTCACCACGCTCCGCACCGAGGACATCCTCGCCGTGGTCAAGGAACTGGTGAACCTGAAGGACGGCAAGGGCGAGATCGACGATATCGACAATCTCGGCAATCGCCGCGTCCGTTCGGTGGGCGAGCTTCTGGAAAACCAGTATCGCGTCGGCCTTCTCCGCATGGAGCGCGCCGTCAAGGAGCGCATGTCGAGCGTCGATGTATCGACCGTGATGCCGAACGATCTCATCAACGCGAAGCCCGCCGTGGCTGCCGTGCGTGAATTCTTCGGCTCCTCACAGCTCTCGCAGTTCATGGACCAGACCAACCCGCTGTCGGAAGTCACCCACAAGCGCCGCGTGTCGGCACTTGGACCGGGCGGTCTGACGCGTGAGCGCGCAGGCTTCGAAGTCCGCGACGTTCACCCGACCCATTATGGCCGTATCTGCCCGATCGAAACGCCAGAAGGCCCGAACATCGGTCTGATCAACAGCCTTGCGACCTTCAGCCGCGTCAACAAGTACGGCTTCATCGAGACACCCTATCGCAAGGTGATCGACGGCAAGGTGACCAACGAGGTCGTCTATCTCTCTGCGATGGAAGAAGCCAAGCACACGATCGCGCAGGCCAACGCTGAGCTGAACGACGATGGCACGCTGGCGGAAGACCTGATCTCGGCGCGTGAAGCGGGCGAGTTCCTGATGGCGCCCAAGGATCACATCACCCTGATGGACGTCAGCCCCAAGCAGCTGGTGTCGGTCGCGGCCTCGCTCATCCCGTTCCTGGAGAACGACGACGCGAACCGCGCGCTCATGGGATCGAATATGCAGCGTCAGGCCGTGCCGCTCGTCAATGCCGAGGCGCCGTTCGTCGGCACCGGCATGGAAGGTACGGTTGCGCGTGACTCCGGCGCAGCCATCGCGGCCAAGCGTCCGGGCATCGTTGACCAGGTTGACGCGACCCGTATCGTTATCCGCGCGACCGGCGATATCGAACCCGGCCAGTCGGGCGTCGACATCTACACGCTCCAGAAGTTCCAGCGTTCGAACCAGGACACCTGCATCAACCAGCGTCCGCTGGTGAAGGTGGGCGACCTGATCGAGGGCGGCGACGTGATCGCCGACGGCCCGTCGACCGAGTTCGGCGAACTGGCGCTGGGCCGGAACACGCTGGTCGCGTTCATGCCCTGGAACGGCTACAACTACGAAGACTCCATCCTGATCTCCGAGCGGATCGTGAAGGATGACGTCTTCACCTCGATCCATATCGAGGAGTTCGAGGTCATGGCCCGCGATACCAAGCTCGGGCCGGAAGACATCACCCGCGACATTCCGAACGTCGGTGAAGAAGCGCTGCGCAACCTCGACGAAGCGGGCATCGTCTACATCGGCGCCGAAGTGGAGCCGGGCGACATTCTGGTCGGCAAGATCACCCCCAAGGGTGAATCGCCGATGACCCCGGAAGAAAAGCTGCTCCGTGCGATCTTCGGTGAAAAGGCGAGCGACGTGCGCGACACCTCGCTGCGTCTGCCCCCGGGTGTTGCCGGTACGGTCGTGGAAGTCCGCGTCTTCAACCGCCACGGCATCGACAAGGACGAGCGCGCCATGGCGATCGAGCGGGAGGAAATCGACCGCCTCGCCAAGGACCGGGAAGACGAACGCGCCATCCTCAATCGCGCGACCTTCAACCGCCTCCAGGAAATGCTGCTCGGCCAGACGGCCACGGCTGCTCCCAAGGGTGTCAAGAAGGGCGTCGAGATCGACGAGGCCCTGCTCTCTGAAGTCGAGCGTCATGAATGGTGGAAGTTCGCGGTGGCGGACGACGCCCGCCAGGCCGGCATTGAAGCCGTCAAGGCGCAGTATGACGAAGCGGTGAAGCTGATCGTCGAGAAGTTCGAGGATCGCGTCGACAAGCTGCAGCGCGGCGACGAACTGCCCCCGGGCGTGCTGAAGATGGTCAAGGTCTTCGTCGCGGTGAAGCGCAAGCTGCAGCCAGGCGACAAGATGGCCGGCCGTCACGGCAACAAGGGTGTCATCTCTCGCATCCTGCCCATCGAGGACATGCCGTTCCTCGAGGACGGCACCCATGTCGACATCGTGCTCAACCCGCTGGGCGTGCCATCGCGCATGAACGTCGGGCAGATCTTCGAAACGCATCTGGGCTGGGCCGCGCGCGGCCTTGGCCAGCAGCTCAAGCATGCGCTGGAGGAATGGCGTGACGCCAATCCAGATGCGCAGGGCGGCGAGATGCCGGACGCGGTGAAGACCCGTCTGCTCGAAACCTATGGGCCGCAATATGCGGACCAGATCGAAGGCCGCACGGCCGAGCAGATCGTTGACTTGGCTCAACATCTTACACGCGGCGTGCCGATGGCGACCCCGGTGTTCGACGGTGCCCGCGAAGCCGACGTTTCGGCGATGCTGGAACTGGCGGGCCTGCACTCGTCGGGTCAGTCGGACCTGTACGACGGCCGGACTGGCGATCGGTTCGACCGCAAGGTGACCGTCGGCATCATCTACATGCTGAAGCTGCACCACCTGGTCGACGACAAGATCCACGCACGTTCCATCGGCCCCTACTCGCTCGTTACCCAGCAGCCGCTGGGCGGTAAGGCGCAGTTTGGTGGCCAGCGCTTCGGTGAAATGGAGGTGTGGGCGCTCCAGGCCTATGGTGCCGCCTACACGCTGCAGGAAATGCTGACGGTGAAGTCCGACGACGTGGTCGGCCGTACCAAGGTCTATGAAGCGATCGTCAAGGGTGACGACACTTTCGAGGCCGGTATTCCCGAAAGCTTCAACGTGCTGGTCAAGGAAATGCGCTCGCTGGGCCTCAACGTCGAACTCGCGTCGATGGACGAGATCGAGGAAGACGGCGACGGCTTCGCGCAGGCGGCGGAATAAGGGAACCTCGGAGCGCTGTCTCCCGAAGGCAGCGCTCTCTCCCCTCTCCTCGCCCCGAAAATTTACCCTCTAGAGGGAATGAGAAATGAACGAACTGACGAACTTCGCGAACCCGGTCCAGAAGCCGGAAACCTTCGACCAGATCCAGATCGGCCTCGCCTCTCCCGAACGCATCCGCAGCTGGTCGTTCGGCGAGATCAAGAAGCCGGAAACCATCAACTATCGTACGTTCAAGCCCGAGCGTGACGGCCTGTTCTGCGCGCGCATCTTTGGTCCGATCAAGGACTATGAGTGCCTGTGCGGCAAGTATAAGCGCATGAAGTACAAGGGCATCGTCTGCGAAAAGTGCGGTGTCGAAGTCACGGTGTCGAAGGTCCGCCGCGAGCGGATGGGTCATATCGAACTGGCAGCGCCCGTCGCGCACATCTGGTTCCTGAAGTCGCTGCCCTCGCGCATCGGTCTGCTCCTCGACATGCAGCTCAAGCAGCTTGAGCGCGTGCTGTATTTCGAGAGCTACATCGTCACCGAGCCGGGTCTGACACCGCTCGAAAAGTTCCAGCTTCTGACTGAAGACGAGCTGCTCGACGCGCAGGACGAATATGGCGAGGACGCCTTCTCCGCAGGGATTGGTGCCGAGGCCGTCAAGCAGATGCTGATGGACCTCGACCTTGAAGGTGAAAAGGTCGCGCTGCTGGACGAACTGGCGACCACCAAGTCGGAGCTGAAGCCCAAGAAGATCATCAAGCGCCTGAAGGTGGTTGAGAGCTTCCTGGAATCGGGCAACCGCCCAGAGTGGATGATCCTGGACGTGGTGCCGGTCATCCCGCCGGAACTGCGCCCGCTGGTGCCGCTGGACGGCGGCCGCTTCGCCACGTCGGACCTCAACGACCTCTATCGCCGCGTCATCAACCGTAACAACCGGTTGAAGCGCCTGATGGAACTGCGCGCACCGGACATCATCGTCCGCAACGAAAAGCGCATGTTGCAGGAGGCCGTCGACGCCCTGTTCGACAATGGCCGCCGCGGCCGTGTCATCACCGGCGCCAACAAGCGTCCGCTCAAGTCGCTGTCTGACATGCTCAAGGGTAAACAGGGCCGCTTCCGTCAGAACCTGCTCGGCAAGCGCGTCGACTATTCGGGCCGTTCGGTGATCGTGACCGGTCCGGAACTCAAGCTGCACCAGTGCGGCTTGCCCAAGAAGATGGCGCTCGAACTGTTCAAGCCCTTCATCTACGCCCGCCTCGACGCCAAGGGTCTGTCCATGACCCTGAAGCAGGCCAAGAAGTGGGTCGAGAAGGAGCGCAAGGAAGTCTGGGACATTCTCGACGAAGTCATTCGCGAGCACCCGGTCATGCTGAACCGCGCGCCGACGCTTCACCGCCTCGGCATCCAGGCGTTCGAACCCGTGCTGATCGAAGGCAAGGCGATCCAGCTGCACCCGCTCGTCTGCTCGGCCTTCAACGCCGACTTCGACGGTGACCAGATGGCCGTCCACGTGCCTCTCTCGCTGGAAGCCCAGCTCGAAGCGCGCGTGCTGATGATGTCGACCAACAACATCCTCTCGCCCGCGAACGGCAAGCCGATCATCGTTCCTTCGCAGGACATGGTTCTGGGTATCTATTACCTGTCCATGGAGCGCGAAGGCGAGCCGGGCGAAGGCATGCTGCTGGCCGACATGCAGGAGGTCCACCAGGCTCTCTATGCCAAGGCCGTGACGCTTCACTCGAAGATCATCAGCCGCGTGCCGCAGACAGACGAAGCCGGTCAGCAGTATATGAAGCGCTTCGAGACGACCCCGGGCCGCATGCTGCTCGGCGAATGTCTGCCCAAGTCGCACAAGGTGCCGTTCGACGTGGTCAACCGCCTTCTCACCAAGAAGGAAATCGGTGACGTCATCGACCAGGTCTATCGTCACACCGGTCAGAAGGACACGGTGCTGTTCGCCGACGCCATCATGGCGCTGGGCTTCCGCCACGCGTTCCAGGCCGGTATCTCGTTCGGCAAGGACGACATGGTGATCCCGGATTCGAAGACCGCGATGGTCGACGAAACCAAGGCGCTGGTGGCCGACTATGAGCAGCAATATCAGGACGGCCTGATCACCCAGCAGGAAAAGTACAACAAGGTGATCGACGCCTGGAGCCGTTGCGGCGACCAGGTGGCAAACGCCATGATGGACGAAATCCGCGCCCAGCCCAAGGACCCGCAGACCGGCCGCATGGCCCAGATCAACTCGATCTACATGATGGCGCACTCCGGTGCCCGTGGTTCGCAGGCCCAGATGAAGCAGCTTGCCGGTATGCGCGGCCTGATGGCCAAGCCGAGCGGCGAGATCATCGAAACGCCGATCATCTCGAACTTCAAGGAAGGTCTGACCGTCCTTGAGTACTTCAACTCAACCCACGGCGCGCGTAAGGGTCTGGCCGACACCGCGCTCAAGACGGCGAACTCGGGTTACCTGACCCGCCGTCTGGTCGATGTGTCGCAGGATTGCACGGTCGTCGAAGAGGATTGCGGCACCGAAAAGGCGCTGGAGATGAAGGCCATCGTTCAGGGTGGTTCGGTCATCGCCTCGCTTGGCGAGCGTATCCTGGGCCGCACCACGGCGCAGGACATCGTCGACAGCAAGGACGGTTCGGTCATCGTTCCGATCGGCACGCTGCTCGACGAAGCGCTGGTGGCGCAGATCGAGGCGATCGGCACGCAGGCCGTGAAGATCCGCTCACCCCTCATCTGCGAAAGCAAAATGGGTGTCTGCGGCAAGTGCTACGGCCGTGACCTCGCCCGTGGTACGCCGGTGAATATCGGTGAAGCGGTCGGCGTCATCGCGGCACAGTCCATCGGTGAACCGGGTACGCAGCTCACCATGCGTACCTTCCACATCGGCGGCGCGGCGAACTTCAACGAAACGTCGAACCTGGAAGCCCTGTCGGACGGCACGATCGAGCTGCGCGACATGCCAACCATCACCGACAAGAATGGCCGCCGCCTCAGCCTCGCCCGCAACGGCGAAATCGCGATCATCGACTCCGAAGGCCGCGAGCGCGAAACGCACCGCCTGCCTTACGGCGCCACCATCCTGTTCGCAGATGGCGATGCCGTGAAGAAGGGCGATCGCTTCGCTGAGTGGGATCCGTTCACCATGCCGGTGATCACGGAAAAGCCGGGCATCGTGAAGTATCAGGACCTGATCGACGGCAAGACGCTAACCGAGCAGACCGACGAAGCCACGGGCATCGCCCAGCGCGTCGTCACGGAACATCGCGGTTCCGCCCGTACCAAGGAGGATCTGCGTCCCCGCCTCACCTTGCTCGACGATCAGTCGGGCGAAGCTGCCCGCTACATGCTGGCGGTAGGTGCGACCCTGTCGGTCGATGATGGTGCGCAGGTGCAGGCTGGTGACGTGCTGGCGCGTGTCTCTCGCGAAGCCGCGAAGACCCGCGACATCACCGGTGGTCTGCCCCGCGTTGCCGAGCTGTTCGAAGCCCGCAAGCCCAAGGACAATGCGATCATTGCCAAGGTGTCGGGCCGCGTCCAGTTCCTCAAGGATTACAAGGCGAAGCGCAAGATCGCCATCAATCCCGAGGATGGCGGCGAGCCGGTCGAATATCTGATCCCCAAGAGCAAGGTGATCGACGTTCAGGAAGGCGACTTCGTGAAGCGCGGCGATAATCTGATCGGCGGTTCGCCTGATCCGCACGACATTCTGGAGGTGCTCGGCATCGAGCCGCTGGCCGAATATCTGGTCGCGGAAATCCAGGAAGTCTATCGCTTGCAGGGCGTGAAGATCAACGACAAGCACATCGAAACGATCGTTCGTCAGATGCTGCAAAAAGTCGAGATCACCGTGTCCGGCGACACCACTTTGCTGGTGGGCGAGCAGGTCGACCGCGAGGAAATGGACGAGATCAACGCCAAGCTTCCGGCCGGCTATCAGCCTGCCGAAGGCAAGCCGGTGCTGCTCGGCATCACCAAGGCCTCGCTCCAGACGCGTTCCTTCATCTCGGCGGCCTCCTTCCAGGAAACCACCCGCGTCCTCACGGAAGCGGCGGTTCAGGGCAAGAAGGACACGCTGGTTGGCCTCAAGGAAAACGTCATTGTCGGCCGCCTCATTCCGGCGGGCACCGGCGCTGGCATGAACCGCATGCGCGTTGCCGCCTCGTCGCGTGACGCGGCGATGCGGGCTGCTCTGCGGGCGTCGAGCCAGGTTGACCTGATCGCGCCCAAGACGGCCGCTGAAGAGCATGCCGCCGAACTGGCGCAGGGTCCGGAAGCCGCGATCGGAGACGATCCGTTGGCAGCTGTCCAGGGTGAAGACTTCACCACCCAGGACCTCGACTGACCTTTTGAAATGAAAGGAGCCGCTTCCTACATTGGAAGCGGCTCCCAAGCCCATCAACCCCACAAGGGGTGATGAAAAGAGCCCGCCGGACCTGACAGCGTGTCCGGCGGGCTTTTTCATGGCCGAAGTGCGCGGCATTTTTCCGGCGCAAGCCCCTTGACCAGCCGATCCAACCAGCCTATTTGCGCGCTTCCAATGCGGGCGACCCCCGCCTTGGTGCCCGATCCTCTAATGGTAAGAGAGCGGACTCTGACTCCGTCAATCAAGGTTCGAATCCTTGTCGGGCATCCAATAAACAAGATGCTGCCAGTTTCTTGCATTAGCCTATCGGAACGCTAACACTCCGGCAAACTTACGGCGCGGCGCGCTCCCCTGCGCTCAAGGTCGAGCACTCCTCCAGCGCTGTCAGCCGCGCAAGCTGGCTGCCCTGACCGTATCTTTTGAAGACAGGCGTAGCGGGACGCTAGATGATCATGCTGCGGGACGGAGCCCATTCACCTCTTCAGGGGTGATCGTCTTGGCGAGATGGACAAGGGATTTGACTGTAAAGGCCTTGAGCTGCGGCATCATGGCCTCCCACGGTCTGCCATAGCCTGCCAATATCGTTGATCCTTCGATCGACGTGTTGATAAACAGGGCCACGATGCTCACCTCCGCAGGCGACAGCGCGGGGTTCAGTTCGGCGATATAGGACGCCGTGAGGTCGTGCATATATTGATAGACCATCTCGATCCGTTCGGCGACGAACTGATTATGGTTCGCCATCGCCCACAATTCCGTGAACAGATGGGTCATCTTCTTGGTCTTGGTTTCATCGAGAGTGCCGCCGATGACGAGAGCCAGCGCTTCTTCGGCGGGTATGCCGCGGCGGTTAAGGCTACTCCTCGCCTCCCCCACCGTCGGGGTGAGCAATTCTTCCAGCAGCACCTGGACCAGCATTTCCTTGCGGGGAAAGTGCCGGCTGACATTTCCAACCTTCATGCCGCATTGAGCCGCGATGCGGCGTAGCGTGAAGGCTGATGCACCCTCTTCAACCAGGACGTGCAGCGCAGCCTTCAATATCGCGTCAACCGTGTCGGAGCCGCGCGAATATACGCCGGGACGCGGAGGAGCAACGAGCTTCGCCTTTTTCACCTTTTGATCAATCATACCCCTCCCGTAGCGCTGATTTTGAATGTTGAAAAGTTCAGGCAACATATCATCGGATCATGAAGCGTTGACATCCTCCAATTTGCGCTTGCCTAAGGTTGGAAGCAAAGGCTCAGATCACAACTCATCTCCTGACGCCCCAGCCTGGCTCGTACGAGATCAAAGCTTTACGAAGTTGACATACGACAACAATTAGTCAAGCCTTTTGGCGGCGAAACGGGAAGCCCGTCTGTGCACAAACTCTAGAAAAGGAACAAAAAAGACATGACGACCGATCGGCAGACTGACACGGCTTTGGACCCGATGTTCCTGCACCGCTGGTCACCGCGCGCTTTCGATGGCTCTGTCATGTCTGCCGAAGATTTGCGCACGATCCTGGATGCTGGACGCTGGGCTCCTTCCTCCTTCAACTATCAGCCGTGGCGCTTTCTTTACACGACGCGCGACGACGCGGCGAATTGGGATCGTTTCCTTGACCTTCTCATCCCTTTCAACGCGGTTTGGGCCAAGGACGCATCCGCGCTGCTGTTCATCCTGAGCGAGATGACGATGGGAGCGCCCGACAAGCCTAGCCACTCGCATAGCTTCGACGCGGGCGCCGCCTGGGCGGCGATAGCACTGCAGGCGCATCTGCTCGGCTATCATGCCCACGGGATGGTCGGGATAGACATGGAAAAGACGCGGACGGAACTCGCCATCCCCGATGGCTTCCGCATTGAAGCAGCGGTGGCGATCGGGCGGATGGGCGATCCTGCAAATCTCCCTGAAAAACTTCAGGCGCGCGAACAGCCAAGCGACCGCAAACCCCTGGAAGAGCTGGCCTATCCCGGGAATTTCCGGAACTGATCCAGACTGAGGCGCCTGTCAGTTATCGAAGGCGCCGCTCTGGGGAGGCGCAATGCACCTCCCCTTTCGCTTGGCCCAGAAGCCGTCAGGCACTGGAACTGACTGGACGGCCGTTCCACGCATGACGGCCAGGCGGCTCACATAAGCTGGACCACCTCGATGAGATTGCCTTCGACGTCCTTGACAAAGGCAACATGGACACCATGTTCAGGATCAGCTTGAACGGCCATCACCACAACGCCACCCGCAGCGACAGCATCTTTCACGAAGCGATGGATGTCGTCCGCGATGAACCCGAGGATAAGCGACTCTGTGGGCGATTTATCCACATCAAGGAACTTGGTCAGCGTGAAGTTCCCAGTACCCGGCGGATTTGACTTGAAGTACAATTCCCGGATGGGACGGCCCGCAATATCCGCATCGGCCTGCGCCTCCTCCACCAACCCGCAGACTGCCCCGTAAAATGCCCCGACCTTGTCAAGGTCCTGCACGATAAGCTTAGTGAAGCCCAAGGGAATTACCTTATTCACATCATCCGACATATTTAACACTTTCCGGTTTCAACTTAGACATTCCCTCGGGCAAATTAATATTACCTCCCGAATGAATAGCGTAGACGAACCCCGTACATTCTGGGTTCTCCATATAGAGTCGCGGTGAACAGCTGACTATTGTAGGTATTGCTATTGCTCACCCGATACAGCTTGTTGGTCAGGTTGGTGGCGTAGAAGCCCACGTCCATACGGCTGCCCGCAACATTCCGCCAGTCGAGCGACAGGTTCAGCGTTCCGAAGGGTTCAAGCCGCTCACCCGGCTGATTTCCAGGAATGCTTGTCCCCGCCGTATGCTGCGCCGAGGTGTGCGAATAGTTGACGAACATTGCCAACGTGCCGAGATCGCCGCCAAGCGGCTGTTCGGCAGAGACATGGAAGCTGTAGATGTACGGCGACACATATTGGAACGGAATGCAGGCAAGGTTCACAGTCGCCGGAGCGCTGATGACATTGCCGGTGCAGTCCTGGGTCGGGCTGCTCGGCACAAACTCATATTTTTTATACTTCGCATCGGTGTAGCTGAACGTACCGCCGATCTCGACACCGGGGATCGGTCGCAGCGATGCTTCCGCTTCCACGCCCTGAATACGTGCATCGGCCGACAGGACCCTGGCGCCAGATGCGAAGGTGTCGGGGTTGAAGTCGCCTGTAGCGCGCTGAATACCCTTGTAGGTCAGATAATAATAGGTGCCGTTGAGGCGAAGCGGCATACCTGCCAATCGCACATCCGACTTGAACCCGGCTTCGTAGGAGGTGACAAACTCCGGTGGAAATGTCCGGGTACTCGTGAATACGGCGTTTGCGTTTATTCCCCCGGCCTTGTAGCCGCGGCTGATCTTCCCGTAAACCAGCAGCTCGGGTGAGAATCTGTAGTCTACACCGATATTCCAGGTTGGCTCTTTGGTTTTCAGATTTGCTTCAAATTGGCAGCCAGTAGCTTCTGTCGCTATCGAATTGTCGCTGAAACAGAAGAATGCCCCTGGGGCGAGTACCTGATACAGGGCAGCCGAGCCACGAACCCTATCCCAAGTATATCGAATGCCGCCTGTGACCTTGAGGTTCTGCAGTGCAGGCGAAACCAACCCTAAATCCAGTGTCGACTGCGCGTATAGCGCTTTCGAAGTGTTGGTGATCGCGTATCTGATATCATACACGCCGCAAACCAATGGATTGCCGGTGAACAAGGCTGGACAGAAGCCCGTCGCCCCCGCTCCCTGAGCCCCGGCTGGACGCTGATCATAATAGAACGCGCCTGCGGTAAAGGTGAGTTGCTTGTCGAACAAGTCGCCCTGGAGCTGCAGTTCCTCAGTGAACACCTTGATATCGTCGCGCGGCAGCCGCGTGGGCGAGGCGTTTTCATAAACCACCGGGGTGCCGTCACCAGGAAGCGTCACAACGCCAGGAGCCGGATAACTCCTCGGGTCACCATCATCGAACTGGAAGATGGTGCCGTCACTATCGACGGCATATGTCGTCTTGAAACGTTGATAGCTGATGATGTTACGCAGCGTCAGTTCTTCATTCAGATTGAGCGTCGAAGTATTGGAGACACCCCAGGTTTTTGTCCTCTGGAACGAATTGGTGCCGTGCGCCGTCTCCCTTGGACCACGCGCGGCTGCTTCGGCGCTAGCTGCTCTGTATACGTCGCACGATGCACTGAAGCCAGGGATTGTAGGCCCTTCGACGCAGAAAGGAAGGCCGACCAGACTGGTGGCCGCGAGTCCCGGAACGTTGAGATAGGTGTTGACCGTACCAGTGCCATGCGTCCGGGAATTCGCCCCGTAGGCCATGGTGTAGTTTTCGAAATTCTCGGTCGGCCGCAGCGTCAATCCAACGCGGCCGGAATACCAATGCAAGTTGTCACGATCGGTGTTCCAGACCACATCCCGCGTGTAGCCATCTCGATCCTGATAGGCTCCGGCGACCCGTAGCAGGACTTTGTCATCCACGATCGGGATGTTGATCGCGCCTTCCAGTTCCTTGTTGTCATAGTTACCGAACTTGCCTTGAACATAGCCTTCAAAGTCGTTCGTCGGCTTCTTCGGTACAAGCAGAACCGCGCCGCCAGTCGTATTACGTCCGAATAATGTCCCTTGCGGCCCGTTTAGAACCTGGACATTTTCCAGATCTACGAAATTACCGGCGCCGCCCTGTTGAGGGATAGAAATCGGCGCAGGCAGCGGCACTTCGTTCAAATAGACAACAACGCCCGGAGACGCCTGGAAAGTCGCACCCTGCCCCCGGATCGTAAAGCTTTGCGCTTCACGTGACGGATTGCCATTGTTGCCGACGACAAGCGAGGGGACGGTCGCCTGCAAATTCTGCGGCTGCGTGATGCCCTGCTGCTGAAGGCGCTCTGGCGAAAATGCCGTAATCGCGATGGGCACGTCCTGTGCACGCTCGTCGCGGCGTTGCGCGGTGACCACGATATCGGGCGAAGACTCCAGGTTCTCGTTCGAACCTGCGGACGATTGGGCCTGCGCATGCGCGGCTCCGGCGACCCACAACGCCGTCATCCCCGCTCCGCACAGAAGCTTCAAGCTGTTTTTCACTGTTCGCATCATTGCTACTCCCCATATGTAGCAATGCCCCCTCCATATGGGACATCGCGGCCCCCGGCAAAGTTGCCGGTTCCGATCGGCGACTGGGCATTTATATTCGTTCAGTCAGAAACTTAACCGACTGCGCACCGCTACATTCGCCACCTTCAATAGTTGACGTATTTCAACCGTTGTCAAGCTGAATTTATTTGCACAGCTCGTTGTTCTACAAGTCTCCGCCGGTCCGGAAATGCTGTAATGTTATTATCGTCGCCAACTCACATTTTCGGACAGACCGAAACGCAAATGGCGGGCCGCAAGGCCCGCCATTCACTCGATCTTGCAATGTACCGTTTGCCGTAATCAGGCGGCGAGCGGCGCTTCGTCCATGTCGGCCGGAATGTTCGTCGGGCCATTCACAGCGAAAACCTGGGAAAGCATGCCGATGAACGCGCGATCGGTCAACGGATCGGTCGGCGTTTCGAACTGGGCGCCGCGCTTGCGGGCTTCGTCCATCAGCATGTTCAAGGCCTTGTCGTGCGTGATGTCGTCGGTGTGATCGAACGTCCGCTTCAGGTCGGCCATATCCATGAACACTCGTGCACCCCAATGGACGAGCAGGCGCACTTCGTCTGCCGGCAACTGCTGATTGACCACGCCGTTGGTCTCGATCCGCCAGCCGCCTTCGACCGTCGGATCAGGTGCCATCACGCTGCTGATATCGAGGCCTTCGGAACGACGCATCGCAAGCGGACCGGTCGCCTGAGCATGATGGAACATCATCTCGTTTTCGGCAACGACAGCGCGGCCCCACATAGGCGCGGTGATCTGCTTGGGTTCGCCGCGCGGACCGTCCGGCCAATAGTTGAAACCGCCACCGATATTGCCCTTATAATACCAGCCGGTAACCTGCATCTTCTTGCTGCGCCAGTGTTCGAACAGGCGAGACTTCGCCATCGTCAGGAGAAGCCAGATCGGCGTGTTTTCCATGGTCATGCCACGGAACACCGTGCCGTCGAGATGCGGCGGTCCACCGATGATGGTCGGCCCCTGAATGTTGATCAGGAACGTCTCCGGCTCCGCATATTGGGCGCCCCAATAGTTGCGCGCCATTTCGAGGAACTTGGAATTATAATAGCAGTCGTTCAGTTCAGGATAGAAGCAGACACCCTGCCGGGCGATATACCCGCGAAACGTCCCGCTACCCTGCAGGATCATGTCCCAGGTAAGGGTCATACCTTCAGGAATGGTGCCGCCGACCGCAGCAATGACTTCTTCCGGCGACTTGAAGTTCTCGGCGAGAATAAGCGGCCAGGGGCCATTCTCCCGCACGACCTTGAATATCCGCTGACGCTGATCTTCCGTATACGCGTTTTCGATCACATAAGGCGGCGCAAACGGGCGAAACTGGTCGGCAATGTCGGTGGTCATCAGGCACTCCATTGATTAAGCACGTTTCGCTCAAATCGTCCGCGCAAAGCGGCTCGGCCCGTCGCGATTCGAGCGGATGCGGACGGAATTTTGGACCATAAGTTGACGGTCGTCAACTGTAGCCAAAATGGGAGAATTTTCATGGTTTCGGCCTTGTTCCGAGTGAACGGAACTCTCGCAAAATCGTTGACGATGGTCAACTTTAATCCCACCGTGGTCGGATGAGGATGGCCGAGCGCCACTAGCAATCGGAGCGAAGACAAGAGCTATGGGGCTGCAGATATTGGATCCTGACTGCACCGTGGAGGAGATCGTCGCCGCCATGGACCGTGACGGCGCGTGCATCATAAGGGACATATTGTCGCCTGACCGGCTGAAGACTCTTCAGGAGGATGTCGCGCCGTGGATCGCCCAGACTCCGGACGGGCTGGATGATTGGTCCGGTCGTAAGACCAAGCGCACGGGTGGATTGATCGCCCGATGCGCGAGCGTGCGCGAGATCGCGGTCGAACCGCTGATCCTGGGCACGGCAAATGCGACGCTTGGGCGTTTCTGCTCGAAGATTCAACTCAACATCACGCAACTGATCACCATCATGCCCGGGCAAGGCGTGCAGCCGCTGCATCGCGACAGGTTCGTATGGGGCGGCGACGATAGCGGCGGCGTCATTCCCGAAGGCATTGAGCCTCAGTGCAACGGCATCTGGGCCGTGGAAGATTTCACGGAGGATAATGGTGCGACGCATATCGTGCCGGGCAGCCATAAATGGCCGTTCAGCCGCCAGGCGCGCAGGGACGAAAGCATTCAGGCCGTCATGAAAGCTGGCTCCGTCCTGCTCTACAATGGCAGCGTCATTCATGGCGGCGGGGAAAATCGGAGCGACAAGCCCCGCAAGGCCCTCAACGTCACATATACTCTGGGCTGGTTGCGGCAGGAGGAAAATCAGTATCTGTCCTGCCCGCCCGAGATCGCGCGGAATTTCGACCAGGAGTTGACCGACCTGATCGGCTACAGTTTCGGCAACTATTCGCTGGGTTTCTACACCGATCCGCTGAAAGCACCCGAGCGTAGCGACATCGTACCGCCTGAGGCGGCGCTTGGCCGCTTCCCTCGAGAAATTCCCAAGATGGCGACAACGGACGCCGTGGCGGAGCCAAGCTAATCAACTCCTGAAGCAGTTTTCAACGGCTCCGGGGTCCGGTGGAACGCGGGCTGAGGGCGTCGCGCATCGCGACGCTCGAGTTGATCCGAGCGACGCCAGGCATACGCGACAAAACCTCGCTGTGAATGATCTCATAAGCGGCAACACTTTCCGTTTCGACACGCAACCAATAATCGGTGCCGCCCGTCATCAGGAAACATTCGCGGATTTCCGGACATTGCCGCACAGCATGTTCGAAGCGCGCGAGATAATCCTCCGTCTGCCTGTCCAAGGTCACTTGAACCAGAATGTTCACGCTGGTCTCACCGACCCGCAAAGGGCTGGTCAGCACGGTATAGCCGCGGATGACGCCTGCATCTTCCAGCAATTTGATCCTGCGGTGGCAACTTGACGGCGACAGGCCCACCTCTTCGGCAATCTCCGAATTCGGACGCCTCGCGTTCAGCCTCAGCAAACGCAGGATCGCACGGTCAATCTGATCCAAGCCAATGGCCATTCTATTCAAAAACCTCGAACATCCTTCCTCAATCGGCATCATCTTAGAACAAATCACGGCAGTTTGGTGAAAAAAGCTGCGCCGCCCCGGTTACAAAAACAGATGAAGGGGTATCGGCATGACACCGGTGGATTGCGCAGGCGCACTGTTAAGCATCGATTTGAACGCGCTGGTGGAAAATTACCGGCTGATCGCCCGCCGGGTTGCCCCTGCCGAGGTCGCCGGGGTGGTCAAGGCGGACGCCTATGGCACCGGCGCTTCCGCCGTGACAGCCGCCCTGCTGGAAGCTGGCTGCCGCCGCTTCTTCGTGGCGCAGCTGGAAGAAGCCATCGCGCTCAAGCCGGAACTGCCCGACTCCGTCCAGCTCTTTGTCCTGAACGGCCTTCAACCGGGGGCGGAGCGGCACTGCCGGGATGCGGGCGCCATCCCGGTTCTCAATTCGCTCGACCAGATCAGGCGCTGGTCCCAGCTGGCGCAGGCTTCAGGCCGCACCCTGCCCGCCGCGCTTCAGGTGGACAGCGGCATGGCGCGGCTCGGCCTATCGCCGGACGAGGTCCGGGCACTCCTAGCCGACCGGTCGCTTTTGGACGGCATCGAACTGGTGCTTATCCTAAGCCACCTCGCCTGCGCCGATGATCCTTCGTCCGCGTTCAATGACAAGCAGGTTGCTGCCTTCAACGATTTTACGCGCCATTTCCCTGGCGTCTCGCGCTCTCTCGATAACAGCGGCGGCAGTTTCCTCAACCACCCGCATTATGAGGTCGTGCGCGCCGGGATCGCCCTTTATGGCGGCGCGCCGCAGGACAGCGCCAACCCCATGCATCCCGTCGTCTCGCTTGAGGCGCGGATTGCGCAGCTCCGCACGGTCGGTCCTGGCACGGGCGTTGGATATGGCCTCAGCCACCTGGCGGAGGAGACCTCTCACATCGCGACGATCCCGGTCGGCTACGCGGACGGATGGCCGCGGCACCTCAGCAATCGCGGCTCCGCTTTCATCGGCGGCATCCGGGTGCCGATCGTTGGCCGGGTGTCGATGGACAGCATGACCCTCGACGTGACGCATGTCCCCGACATGCTGCTCTATCCCGGCGCGCCTGTCGAACTGCTCGGCCCGCATCAGTCGATCGACGATGTCGCGGCTGATGCGGGGACCATTTCCTACGAAATCCTCACCCAGCTCGGCCACCGGTATCGTCGTGAGTACCGCCTTGCCGAGCCTGCAGAGCAAAAGCGGAGTATGACAGCATGAAGGTCGCGATTCTCGGCAGCGGGGTCATCGGCGTGACGTCGGCCTGGTATCTGGCAAAGGCTGGGCATGAGGTGGTTGTGATCGATCGCCAGTCGGGCCCGGCCCTGGAAACCAGCTTCGCGAACGCGGGAGAGATTTCCCCGGGTTATGCCTCGCCCTGGGCAGCGCCAGGCATTCCGATGAAGGCGATGCGCTGGCTGTTCATGCAGCATGCGCCGCTCATCCTCCGCCCCACCTTCGACGCTGCCATGTTGCGCTGGATCGTGGCCATGCTCGGCAATTGCACGGAAAAGGCCTATGCGGTGAACAAGAGCCGCATGGTTCGCCTGGCCGAGTTCAGCCGCGATCAGCTTATCGCCCTGCGACAGGAAACCGGCATCACCTATGACGAGCGCAGCCAGGGCACGCTCCAGCTGTTCCGCGAGCAGAAGCAGCTCGACGGCATCGGCAAGGACGTCGCCGTGCTGCAGGCTGACGGCGTGCCGTTCGAGATACTCGACAAGGCCGGCTGCATCGCCGCCGAGCCGGGCCTCGCCAACAGCCAGTCGCCGATCGTCGGCGGCCTGCGCCTGCCCAATGACGAGACTGGGGATTGCTTCAAATTCACCAACGCGCTCGCCGATATGGCGCAGGCCGCCGGTGTCACCTTCCTCCACGATCACGAGATCAAGCGCCTCGTCCAGGGCAAGGGCGGCATCGATCATGTCGAGACGGACAAGGGGCCGGTCGACGCGGACGCCTTCATCGTTGCCCTCGGCAGCTATTCGCCCCTGCTGGTGGCGCCGCTGGGGATCAAGCTGCCCGTCTACCCGGTAAAGGGCTATTCGATCACCGTCCCCATCACCGCCGCAGAGCGCGCCCCAGTGTCCACGCTGCTTGATGAAAGCTTCAAGGTTGCGATCACCCGCCTGGGCGACCGCATCCGCGTAGGGGGCATGGCGGAACTCTCGGGCTTCTCGACCAACCTGCCCGGCAAACGGCGCGACACGCTGGAATATTCGGTAGGCTCGCTGTTCCCGGCGGCCGGAGACCTTGGCAAGGCGAGCTTCTGGTCCGGCCTGCGCCCCATGACGCCCGACAGCACGCCTGTCATCGGTTCCACGCACATCCCGAACCTCTACCTCAACACAGGTCATGGCACGCTTGGCTGGACCATGGCCTGTGGCTCGGGCCATGTGATCGCCGACATCGTCTCCAGCCGGAAACCGGCGATTGAAACGGGCGATCTATCGATTGCGCGCTATCGTTAAACAGGACTGCCGTTAGCGGACATTGATCCGGCGGACGGTCCGTCAGCCCCCACGGCACCATTTGCCATGTCGGTCGTTCGACTGCGATGGCCACCATCCCCCAACATGCTGCGGCGCCTAACCTCCCCGCTCTGGAGAGTGCCGGACCGGCGCAGAGGCGGAGAGCCGCAAATAGATTGCTGGAAACAGCCTGGTCGAAAGGATGGCTCGATCGCCCCACGCTCGATCCTGACGAACTGATCGCGGAAGCCTGCAAAGCAAGCAAGACGGGAAATCTGCACGATGGCTGCTGGCGCGACCGGCTGAACATCCTGGCGTCGGCTTTGGAGAGAGAGGCATCGCTCAACAATCTGGGCCGCGTGATCGCGCATGGTCAGATCACCGCCGCGTTGCTTAACAGGGCACGGATGCAAGCCTTATGGGCCCGCCATCCGGAAATCGGCGAAATCAAATTGCAGCCGCCAATCCTGATTGTCGGCCAGATGAGATCCGGCAGCACGCGCATCCAGCGCCTCCTCGCCTGCGACCCCCGGCTCACCTTCACACGATTTTACGAAAGCTGGAATCCGCTTCCCCGCTTTTGGGGGTTGGCGCATGCCGATCGCGTGATCCGCGCGGCAGTGGCGCTCTCCTGCGCCCATTTCTTCAATCCCGCGTTCCGCCATATCCATCCGACCGGCGTTCATCATGCGGAGGAGGAGATGGGCCTTCAGAACATCTCCATGTTCGGCTCTGCCTTTGAAGCGCAATGGCGCGTCCCAAGCTTCACCGCCGCCGTCGAAGATGCCGATCCGGCGGCTGCCTATGCGGAGTTCAAGCGGCTTCTGCAGACCATCGCCTGGTTCCGGCGGCGCGCCCCTTCCCGGCCGTGGCTGCTCAAACTGCCGCAATTCGCGCAGGATATGGACGCAGTGCTGGCCACATTCCCCGGAGCGCGCGTCATCCGCTTGCATCGCGACCCCGAGCCCCTCATCGCCTCATCCGCGTCCCTGGTGCACAACCAGATGAGTCTGCAATCGGATGATGCTGACGCTCGATGGATTGGCCAGGAATGGCTCCGCAAGACCGCCCTGCGGGAACGCCGCCTCAACGCAGCCCTTCGCCGCTCAGCCGTGCTGAGTGTGGACGTACATTATGATGTCGTGAACCAGGATTGGCGCGGGCAGATTGCACGAATCTACAAGTTTCTCGACATGCCTCTTCGGCCGAGCATAGAGCAAGGCATGAGCCGCTTCATAAAAGGGAAGCGTCACAAAGAGCTTCGTTGCCACAATTATGATCTCGGCCAGTTCGGTCTCAGCCGCATGGACATCCACCAAGCCATGACCGAAGGAGGTTAGGCCGGTCGGCTGCTCCATAGCGATCAGATCAGCCATACCCGCTAATCGAACGTCCCACTAAAATATGAAGGGGTCGCCGCACAGATTGAACATGTGAAGGAATCCGATCATCAGACTGGCGGAAAGAACCGACACTACCACCTCAACATCTATATCGAGGAGGAAGGCGACGCTGTGATCGCTCATTATTCCTTCCTGAACATCAATGCAGGCGGAACGCGATGGCGCCCAAACTGGTGGTTACCGGACGGATGCGCGATACCGTGGTGAAGAGACCGGATGGTTGGAAATTCGCACACCGCCACGTTTTGTACGACCAGTCCTTCGACCTGGATTTTTGAGTCATCACGAGCCAGGCGTTGAGCGCGTCGGTCAGAATTTGTGTCTTAGACGTGCCCGGGCTGGCGGTCAGCGCATTCAGCTTCACCGACAGGTCGTCGGGAAGATAGAATTGATGGCGGGGTTTGAAGGTCTTCATGACCCGCAGGATCGACCATGCCGGGGTTTGGCGCCAGTGCCTCCATGGCGCCACCAGGTGCCGGTCCGGGGGCAGTGGATCAGCCGATGCCCAGCCCTCTACTCCGGCCGCCAATGGTCCAGTTGATCGGACCCTCGCGCATGAGACCCGATACAGGCTTGCCCACGGCGCGGCGAGAATCGGCCGCAGGGCACAAGGCTAAACTCATGCGCCTTCTCGATCACGGCATAGCGCTGGTCCCCGACATGACGGCGCGACGGTAGACGCCCTCGACCATCTCGCCGCGTTGCGGCGTGACATGCCTCAGCCCGGTTTCCTGTTCGATCTGCTGGCAAGTCCGGCTGAGTTCGCGCTGCTGGAGAACCACAAGCAAGTCGCGGCGGAGGCGGACAGCCTGTCCCTCCTGCTCTACCAGCCCTTGTTCGACGGGCCATGCCTGGCGTTGGACCAGACCCTTCCTGACGCCCGCCCCGAACGCACCGGACATTCGCATCATCCGATTCAGAGAACACTGGATGACGGCAATGCGCCAGTATCGACTCTACCGTATCTCACTGCGAAGTTCCGTCGAGGTCTCAATCGCAACGCAGCGCCCGAAATTATTCGAGCGCTGCGGCGTCATCAATTAAAAGCGGTAGTTCATCGTTATGCCGAATTCGCGCGGCGGATTGACGGACAAGTTCGTATAGCCCGACCGGAACGGTGTGGGATTGCCCGCTGGCCCCGGAACCAGGAAGCGCGTTGCAATCTGCAATTCCGCGGTGGTGGCATTGGTAATCTGTGTCGAATTGAACAGATTTTTGACGAACGCCGTCAATTCCCATCCGGCGTCGGCTGACCGAATGCCAGCGAACAGATTGACGTTGGTGATGGCATTGTACCTATAGTTTGCGGTCTGTGCATAGAAGCCTGGCCGATAGGTCAGTAACCCACGAATGAAGGGTTCCACTGATCCAGCCGAAAAGCGCAGTTCACTGTTGGCGCTCAACGCGAATCGGGGGATGTTGGCCAAACGGTCGTTGGTGGTGCAGAACGCCACCTGCTGGCCCACAGGGACCGCAGGCTGTCCTGCAGTATCCGGCACGCCGTCGCCGTTGGAATCCCGGCAGGGAACCGTCGCATTGTCATAATGTGAGTTGGCGTAGGACGCGTTAACCGAAATATCCCATTCATCGATCGGACGTGCATCCAGCTGCATTTCCACACCTTTGGAAATAGCGTCGCCATTAAAGCTGATTGAGGCGTTCGATCCATCGATGACGCCGTTTCTAGCTGATGCAGTCGGCGCAGTCACCAGCCCGATGAAGCCATCGAACTTCTGGTAGAAGGCCGCGAGATTTAACGACACGCGCCTGTCGAACATCTGCGCTTTCAAGCCAACCTCGATCGCATCCGACCGTTCTGGGTCGAGCACCAGCAGGTCGGAATCCAGCGGAGAATTGACGCCGAGCTGTGCCGATCCACGGCGGTAAGAACGGCCATAGGTGGCGTAGGTGGTGATGTCGGGCGTCCAATCATAGCTGATACTGGCCGTGCCTGTCAGCGGATGATTGACCTGCCGCACGAAATCGGGATCGACCGTTGCCACGCGGGGCACGACAACGCCTGCGGGTACGGGTATCCCGACGCCGCCCGTGGTCGTCACCTCAAGGAAGCTCTGCGCCGTAGCCACGGTGCGCGTGTAACGCGCGCCCAGTTCTACCCTTAGCTTGTCGGTCAGCTTCAAGCGCGTCTGGCCGAAGAAGGCGAGGTCGCTGGTCTTGTTGGTGATGTCGACTTCCGCCAGCAGCGGCAGGGCAAACATGCTCGCCGGGAAGGGCGTGTTTGGCACTCGGTTGGCAAAGAAGCTGTCGACGCGAATGGAAGACAGGCCGCCCGCCTTGGTCTCATTGTAGAACACGCCAAGCGTATAGTTGAAAATTCCCTCGAACGCGGAGGCTATGCGGGCTTCGGCCGTGTATACTCGAGTTGGATCCGCCACAGTCAGCACCTGATCGTACCCCTGCACCGCATTGCCCACATCCTGATCGGTGCGTGAATGGAGCGACGTGTCCTGGAAGCCGCCCAGCACTGAGATCAGATGACTGCCCAGGTCATAGGAGGCGTCCGCCGTCACCAGATGTGTGCGATTGGTGTAAAATGACAATCCTTCATGTACCGCCAGCCGGTCGGACGCGCTGATTGCAGGCCCGCTGACGAAGGGTGAGAACAGACTGGGGCGGTTGCCCGGGCCTTGAACCGCCCTATTCTGTAGCAGGTCGCTTTCCAAATATTGGTACACGATGTTTCCCCGCAGCTGCTCCGTCGGCGCGAAGGAGAGAGTGGCGCGAACGCTTTCGGTTTCCTGGTTGGACCATTCGTCACGATTGATGTTGTAGACATGGTTGGCTCGGTTCCGATCGAGAACCGCTGCGATGCGGATCGCCAACTTGTCTTGGATCAGCGGTGTGGACGCCGCGATCTGAAAGTTTCGCGCATGTTTGTTGGTGACGGTTGCCTGCAAATAGCCCTCGGGCTCGCTCAAGTCGGCGCGCCGTGTCGTCACCGTGATCGCTCCCGCAGGCGCGGTGCGTCCGCGCAGCGTGCCCTGCGGCCCACGCAGCACTTCCACCTGACGAATATCGTAAATCGCGGTGGTTACGGTCTGTATATCGACCGGCACTTCGTTATAATAGACCGCAACGGCAGCTGGTCCGCCGATGTCGGGGTTGAACGAAATGCCACGCAGCGTGGCGACGCTGACCCGCCCTGACGTGTTGGCGATCTGAAGCCCCGGCGCAAGTGCGGGAACGTCCTTGAAATCGAACAAGTTGAACTTTTCGATCTGTTCGCCCGTGGCGACATCGACCGCCATCGGAACGTCCTTCAACCGTTCCTCTCGCTTGCCTGCCGTGACGATGATGTCGGCTGGCCTCGCTTCACTTTCGCCGGACGGCGCCGTTTGGGCCCATGCACCGCTCCCTGAGCAAAGGGCCGTACCCGCCATCAACATGCCGATCATTTTACCGGAACAAAGTCCCCGCATCCCTACCCCCTAATTTCAGACATTCTCATCTTTGCGGATTGTCGGACGAGGAGAACGTTGGTCAACGCCGGAACGATCTACGCGCTTTCAATCCCGCACCATTGTGGATGTTCATTTCAAGGAGACAAAGACGCGGCCGATTATTTTCACGATGCGGAACAATTGGATTCCATCGCGTCACCCGTCGACCAGATCCTTACATGCTCTCGAAGATCAAGAACCGAATATCCCCCGCGCCAGTCGAGCATCACACTGGAACGGGTGCGCACTTCTCAACGGAATCGACGAGCCGCTCGTGTTCAGCTAAGTATCGTTTTTAGAATTCCTTGTGCGTTGCTTCGACCAGACTATTCGCAGATCTTCCGTCAAAACCTTTTCCCATGGCAGCAAAGAGATTGGCGGCGAGGAGAGAACGGGCTTTCGAAGGGCACATCTTGCTGCGAGCTTGACTCTCGGATTAGTCAGCCTGGCTCAGTCGGGAAATTCCGCCGCCGCCAGTGCGCCAAAACGCCCGGTCAGCACTCAAAATTCTCTGAGCCGAGCATTCCATATGGCGAACCGCTGCAGCGCGAGCCTGATCGGGATCGCCAGCGGCGATCGCATCCCGAATAGCGCTATGCTCTTCGTCCACGGCGCGAACGAGATCGCCGCTGAGCGCCTCGTTCGACCGTGTTACTCCGATCGCTACCTCGATGGGCCGTGCAAGGGCCTGGACGACCTTCCGCCAATAATCATTGCCGCACGCGTCGGCGATGCTGGCATGGAACGCGCGGTCTTCGATGACGCCGAGTTCCCCGGCCTGCTGGACTCGCCGCAGTCGATCCAACGCCCGGTCAATTGCCGCCATGGCCTCGCGCGTTCTTTCCACTGCCGCGATCGCTGCAATCTCGCTCTCGACCACACGTCGCACGCCGATAAGATCGATCAACGACTTCACAGAAGACTGCGTCAGCGTGTCCAGTTCGGGCCCTCCGGCATCAGGAAGACGGACGAAGGCACCGCTGCCCTGAACCGTCTCCACGCGCCCTTCAGCGCGGAGCATGGCGATCGCCTCCCGAATGACCGAACGGCTCACGCTGAAACGCTGCGCGAGGGCATTTTCCGACGGCAACTTGGCACCGGGAACGAGATCGTGGCTCTCGACATGCTCGATTATAAGGCGCGCTATCCACTGCGAACGGCGTCCGCTGTGATGATCAGAACCCGCAAAGGGGAGAGCGGGACCGCGATCCGATTTACGCATCATGGGTCGACCAAAGGCGATCTTCCATCACGCCAACTGCTGGAAACGAACAATCGGGCTTTCCTATCATCGCGAAGCGAACGCAGCTTTGGCCGGGGATCGCGATCCGGCGAATACGGCGATGGCGGCGACGATCAATATAAGTGCGAGTACCGCCGTCGCGGTTGCCCGGCTGCCCGTCGTTCCGCTGATCCATCCGATCAGCAGCGGACTGGCAAAGCCTGCCAGGTTGCCAACCGAATTGATCGCGGCGATCCCCACAGCAGCGGCGCTGCCGCGCAGGAACGCCGTTGGGAGGTTCCAGAAAAGTGGACTGGCGGTGAGCGTCGATGCCGCCGCAAGGCACAGGAGGGCGATCGCTGGTACGGGGTTTTGCGCCATTGGCGTCACGATAAGCGCGGCCGCGCACACCAGCAAGGGCAGAATAAGGTGCCAACGACGTTCGCCGGTGCGATCCGAACTGCGTCCAACCAGCAGCATCACGACGGCTGCACAAGCATATGGGAGCACCGAAAACAACCCGACAACCAACGGCGAACCGCCCGAAATGTCATCGATCATCGTCGGTAGCCAGAAGGTGAAGCCATATTGGCCCATGATGCAGCCGAAGTAGATCAGGGCCAGTCGCATGATCTGCGGGTCGCCGAACACATCGCGGATGCGCGCGTGATGGCGCACGCCTTCGGGTTCATCGGCGGCAAGATCCCGTTCGATCCATGCGCATTCGCTGTCATCGAGCCATTCCGCCTCGGCAGGCCGCGAAGGCAGCATCCGCGGTACGAGACAGCCCAGAACGACAGCGGGCAGAGCCTCGATCACGAACATCCAGCGCCAGCCGCCCCAGCCGCCAATTCCGTCCATCCCTTCCATGATCAAACCGGATAACGGCCCGCCTACGATGCCGGCTAGCGGAATAGAGACCATGAAGAGCGCGATGACTTCACCCCGGCGGGATGACGGAAACCAATAGCTCAGATAGAGGATGATGCCGGGGAAGAAACCGGCTTCGGCCACGCCCAGCAGGAAGCGCAGGATATAGAAGGACATTTCGCCTTCTATAAAGGCGCAGCCAGCCGATACGACGGCCCAGCTGATCATGATCCTGGCGATCCAGCGCCGCGCGCCGAACCGGTGGAGCGCCATGTTGCTCGGAATTTCAAACAGGAAATAGCCGATGAAGAAGATGCCCGCGCCAAGTCCGTATGCAGCTTCGCTGATGCCGAGCTCGCCCGACATTCCCAGCTTTGCAAATCCGACATTCACCCGGTCGAGATAAGCGACGACGTAGCAGGCCATGAGGAACGGAACGAGCCGCCACTTGACCTTGCGATAGACAGCATCTGCCTGCGCCTGAGCAGCGCCCTCCCCTACGATACCATTCGTATTTTCCATGCCTGTCTGGTTGTCAGACAAGTTTGTATGTGTCAATGCGGCCGCTGAAGGAGCCGCCATGCGACTGGGATGTATCGCCGACGACTTTACCGGGGCAACCGACTTGGCCAACGAGCTGGCGAGCCGGGGATTAAGGACGTCGCTGCTGTTCGGAATACCCGCTGATCTTGACCTTGCAGAGATTGACGCCGTCGTGATTGCGCTCAAGTCGCGCTCGATAGCGCCGGATGCGGCGGCCGAACAATCGGTTGCAGCCCTGCGCTGGCTGAAACAGGCTGGGTGTGAGCGCTTCTACTTCAAATATTGTTCGACCTTCGATTCGACCGATGCTGGCAATATCGGACCCGTGCTGGAAGCCATGGCGGCGGACCTGGGTGTTGAAGCAGTGATCGCCTGCCCGGCCTTCCCAGCGACAGGCCGGACCGTTTATCAGGGACATCTGTTTGTCGGCGATCGGCTGCTGAATGAATCGACCATGCGCGATCATCCGCTCAATCCGATGCTGGATGCCGATCTGGTTCGGGTTTTGCAACGCCAGACGCGCGGTGCAGTCGGCCTTCTGCCGCGTGAAATCCTTGCCGCAGGAGCGGCCGCCGAAGCGATGGCGGAACACCGTGGCGCGGGCATGATTGCCGTCATCGCGGATGCCATCTGCGACCAGGACCTCGCGCTGCTTGGACAATATTGCGCAGGAGTGCCGCTGGCATCCGGCGCTTCTGGCCTTGCTTCGGGCATCGCCCGCGCGCTGGCGCCGCCTGACGCTTGCCGCGCATCGGCGCCGTTGCCCGAAGCTGGAGCGTCCCGGCGCGCAATCCTTGCCGGCAGTTGCTCCGCTGCCACGCGACGCCAGGTCGAACTGGCTGCCGAGCGATATCCATCCCTTCGGCTGTCGCTGCGTGCAGGAGAGACACCGCAACAAGTCGTCGCCGGTGCGAAGGACTGGATCGACAAGCAGGCGCTCGATCGGCCGCTGCTGATCTATTCGACCGTAACGCCCGACATGGTGGAAGCGCAGCGCCGCGCGTGGCCCGATGGGGCCAGCGCCGCATTCGAAGCTATCCTTGCGGAAATGGCCGCCTATCTGTTTGAGGATGGCGGTGGCGCGCTGATCGTCGCGGGCGGCGAAACATCGGGGGCTGTGGTCAGTCGGCTGGGGCTCGGCCGGATTGACATCGGACCAGAAATCGATCCCGGCGTGCCGTGGACCATTGCAGCGCGCGGCGAGGGTCCGCCACTGTTGCTGACGCTGAAATCAGGAAATTTCGGCAGCGACGACTTCTTCCTGAAGGCCTGGGAGCACTTATGATGACTGATGATCCTGCGCTTGCCATCCTTACGGATATCGTGCGCCTGGGGCACCGCCTGTGCGACCTCGGCCTGGCGCCGGGCAGCAGCGGCAACATCAGCGCGAGGCTGGCGGACGGACGCATCATCATGACGCCTACCAATTCGCGTCTGGGTGACCTGGACGTCGAGCGTCTTTCAGTGCTCGCACCAGATGGCGGCAGGATAGCGGGCGATCCGCCATCAAAGGAGGAATTTCTGCATCGGGCGGTCTACGACGCTCGACCGGGCGCTCATGCGATAGTCCATCTTCACGCCACACATTCGGCAGCCGTGTCGTGTATGGACGGCCTCGATCCGTCCGATTGCCTGCCACCGCTGACCGCCTATCATGTGATGAAGGTCGGTCGATTGCCGCTGATCCCCTATCATCGCCCCGGGGACCCGGCGCTTGCGGACCAGATCGGCAGCATGGCATCGGCCAACGCTGCCATATTGCTGGCCAATCATGGTCCCATCGTCGCGGGCAAATCGCTGGCCGAAGCGGCTAACGCGATCGAGGAGCTGGAGGAGACGGCCAAGCTGTTCCTGTTGCTGCGCGGTACGCCAACCCGGCCGTTGAATGCCACGCAGATCGAAGAACTTCATCGCGTGTTCGGCGCGCCAGGCGGTGCGCAATGAACATCGTCATCACCGGCGGCTCCGGTTTCCTGGGTCAGAAGCTGGCCCACGCGCTGCTGGCGCAGGACGGCTTCACAAAGGGCCGCTCACATCTTCTGCTGGCTGACCGCGTGGCGGGCCCGGATCTTGGCGACGCGAGGGTCCACTATGCTGTCGGGGACGCGTGCGACCGTACCTTCGTCGCGCGCCTCGTAGCTGAGGCTGACGTCATCTACCATCTCGCCGCCGTGGTCAGCAGCGAAGCCGAGGCCAATTTCAACCTTGGCATGCGTGTCAACATCGACGCTGCGCGGCTGTTGCTGGATGAATGCCGCGCAGTCGGCCGGTGTCCGCGGGTGATCTTCACCAGCTCGGTCGCGGTCTTCGGGCCATCCGATCGCACCGCGCCCATCAATGACGAGAGCGCGGTCGATCCGCGCTCATCCTACGGGATGGAGAAAGCGGTCGTGGAACTGCTGGTAGCCGAATACAGCCGACGCGGCTTTATCGAAGGGTTGACCCTGCGCCTGCCCACGATCAGCGTTCGTCCCGGCCTGCCCAACAGGGCTGCATCTTCTTTCGCCAGCAGCATCATTCGCGAACCGATGTCCGGACAGGCGGCGATCTGCCCAGTACCGCACGATACCGCTCTATGGCTGCTGTCGCCGCGGAGAGCGATCGCCGCGCTGGTGCACGCCGGTGCCTTGGACACCTCCAGTTTGGGCGCGCGGCGGATCGTCAACTTGCCCGGATTGTCCGTCACCGTGGGTGAGATACTAGACGCGTTGGAGATCATCGGAGGCCAGACGGCACGGCAGATGGTGAGCGACGTACCGGATGCCGCGATCGAGAAGATTGTCGCGAGTTGGCCAGCGGCCTGGGATGACGCGACGGCCCGGGCGCTGGGGTTCGAGGGTGACACAACAATCGCGCAGATCATCGACGCATTTGTGTCAGACGATCTCCCATCGCAACGAATATTGCGGCGGGAGCTTGCGGGATCGGACTGAAAGACGGCGGCCATGGCCCAATATTTGACGCGGTCGGTGAGCCGCTTGTCGCTCACGATGATGAGAAGATCATAGTCGGACTTGTAGCCCTTGGCGGTATGCGGCTCATCCACCCAGGTGCCGCGCGCATAGCTGCCATAGAGGATCACCTTGAGGATCATCGCATCGAGCCGGACAGCAAGGAAGATGTCGCGCTGGATACGGGGCAATCGAAGCACCGCATCCTCCAGCCGCGCGAGTAGCGCGGGATCGTCATTGTCGGTCATCGAAAATCTCCCGAAAGGGATAGCGGCGGTATCGCTGCCGCCGCTATCGATCAGGCCGCCTGTGCCAGCGGGGATGGCTGCGACGTCAGGCTTGCGATCAGATCGGCGATGAGGGCGCTCCGCTCGACCATGGGAACGCCGCCGCGCTGCGTGTAAGTGCCGCGTACTGCATTGCTGTGGCCGTGCGCTAAAGCTCGCTCGATCGCGTCGGGATGCCAAAGACCGCTCTCGTTCAAAAGCGTGCTGGCCGTCGCCCTAAAACCATGAGCTGTAGCTGTGTTCCGATCGAAGCCCATCCGGCGCAAAGCTGTGTTGATGGCGTTCTCACACATCGGCTTTTTGTGGCTACGCTCCCCCGGAAACATCCAGTCCATCCAACCGGTATGAAGGCGAAGATCTCTGAACAGTGCAAGAGATTGACGGGATAACGGAACGCTGTGCGGCCGGCGCAGCTTCGTTCTCTCAGCCGGAACACGCCACACCGCCTCTTCCCAGTCGATTTCGTCCCATGTAGCCAGCCGCAACTCTCCTGGCCGGACAAAGACATGCGGCAAGACTTGCATCGCGACCTTGACGACCGCTCCGCCGCCATATTCGTCGATGGCCTTGAGCAGTTCTCCCAATTGTACAGGATCGAGAATAGCAGCATGATGCTTGACGATCGGCGACATCAATGCGTCACCAAGCAACGCTGCAGGGTCCGACTTACATAGCGCCATGGCCACGCCGTGTCGAAAAACGCGGCTGGCGAAGGCGCGCGTCCTTACCGCCGTTTCCCTCTTCCCTGCCCTTTCCAGCTTCTTCAACACCGCGAGCAGTTCGGATGGCTCTATCTCGGCGACAGGTCGGCCACCGATCGGCTTTGTAAGCTGCGAGAGATACCAGCGCGCCTTCTCGATGGTCGCCGCCGCTCTTTGGTTGCCAACGAATTTCACGGCTATAAAATCCTCTGCAACGGACTGGAAGCTATTGCCCGCGCTCAGTCGCGCCATGATTTTCTTTTTCTTTCGGTCGTGGAGCGGATCTCCACCCTCCTTAACCTCTCGCCTGGCCTGGTCACGCAGATCGCGTGCTTCAGCCAAGCTGACCTCTGGCCAGTCTCCGAGGGTCAGGCGTTTCTCACTTCCCAGCACTCGATATTTGAAGAACCAGCGCTTCGCGCCGTTCGGGCGAATCTCTAGATAGAGGCCTTTTGCATCTGTCTTTCGATAGGCGCTATCAAGTGCTGGAAAGGCGCGGATTTCTGCGGCTTTCAGGGCCATTTGGGGGCATTCCTCTTCTTCCTATCACTCTGCCCCCAAAAATGCCCCCATTTTCATGAGATCTGGCGACATTTCTTGGAACAAAGCGAGATCACCGAGAAGAGCAGAATCTCTCGGAACCCGCAGAAAATCAACGTTTTTGGATGTTTTGAGAAGAGGCTCTGGTGCCGCTTACGTGACTCGAACACGTGACCCCATCATTACGAAGGCGACTCACGGTTTGAGCGAAAACCCAGGCTTTCTGCCAATTTTGCGATGAAAGCGGGAGGCAATCTCGCCCTCTCCCACGCCCTACCCAAACACGGCGCAGAGCCGGTCAAGGCGTCTTCCTATTGAAGACACTTTGGTAGGAAGCGATCCTGAAATTCGACCTGCACTATACCTGCGAAACCAAATCGGCAGCACAGATCTTATGTCAGCCTACCCCGCGCAAATGAGCGCGAACTGACTATGGCGACATTTCGCTGCGCAGGCGTCTGACACGCTCAGTCATCCGCTCAAGCTCATTCTCGATCTCCTGCAGGTCAAGCGCAACCATTAGCTGATCATGACCCAGCAGCTTTAGCAATGCCGTCATTACGCGCCGTGAGTGCGCGGCCAGCACCAGCAAATTCCGTCCGCTTGGGCAACTCTGCCCATGCAGCCAGGCGCGGGCTGACCGGTCGCTCACGTCAGCCCACCTCATCACTGTCTTTGCTGCCCGTGCCGAGCCTCCGAGCTCGTCGGTGAGCGCCCTGCTTATAGCATCTGCGATATCCAAATCCGAATACAAGGGCCGTTTCGGAAGCCGAGTTCCGGTATTAGGAAGCATACTTCACCGCCTTCCATAGTAAGCCGACCAGCTGGCACATCCTGCCAAACGCGAGACTGGCATGGTTATCAACTGGAACCAGCCCGGCGCACCAGACGCCCACGGGGAAGGGAAGCGCATCCCAGCGGCTGAATATGTCCGCATGTCAACGGAACATCAGCGATATTCGACCGACAATCAGGCCCAAGCCATCAGGGAGTATGCCGAAGCGCGGGGCTATGAGATCGTCAAAACCTATGCCGATGAAGGGAAGAGCGGCCTTAGCCTAGGCGGGCGCGCAGCGCTGCAACGTCTCCTGGACGATATCGAATCAGGACGCGCCCAGTTTAAGGCGCTCATCGTGTACGACATCAGCCGCTTCGGCCGTTTCCAGGACACGGATGAAGCTGCATCCTACGAGTTCAGATGCAGACATGCCGGTGTTTCAGTGCATTATTGCGCTGAACCGCTTGAGAACGACGGTAGCATCGGGTCATCGATCATCAAAACCGTCAAACGAGCGATGGCGGGCGAGTACAGCCGCGAACTTTCTGTGAAGGTTTTTGCAGGTCAGGCAAATTTGATCCGGCTCGGCTTTCGTCAGGGTGGCGCGGCTGGCTTCGGGCTACGGCGGGTGCTTGTTGATCAGGACGGTCGTAAGAAGAGCGAGTTGGGCCGAGGCGAACACAAGAGCATTGCAACCGATCGGATCGTTCTTGTCCCCGGTCCCGAGGATGAGGTGAAAATCGTTCAGGATGTTTACCGTCGGTTCGTTCACGACGGCATGCAGGAGCGGGAGATTGCCGCGATGCTCAACAGCCAAAACATTCTGTCAGATTTGGGCCGCCCGTGGACGCGAGGCTCGATCCACCAACTACTGATCAATGAAAAATACATCGGCAACAATGTTTGGGGGCGCACGTCCTTCAAACTGAAACGCGAGCATGTCCGAAACCGTCCAGAAGAGTGGATACGATCGGATGGTGCATTTGACGCGATCATTGATCGAACAGTTTTTGCAAAGGCTCAGGCCATCATTGCAGCTCGGTCGGAGAAACTGTCTGATACCGAGATGCTTGATGCCTTGAAGAAGATACTTGATCGGAACGGCCAGCTTTCGGGGATCATCATAGACGAAGCCTGTGATGCGCCTTCCAGTAGCGCATTTCGGTTGAGGTTTGGCAGCCTCTTGCGCGCTTACGCTCTGGTCGGCTTCTCGCCGCATCGTGATTACCGGTATCTCCAGATCAACAGGAGACTTCGGGAACTGCATCCTGGCATTATGACCGGCGTCATTACTGGCATCGAGGCAGCAGGAGGCATAGCACTCATTGAGGAAGATACAGACTTAATCAGCATCAATCGAGAGTTTACCGCATCTATTGTAATTGTCCGCTGCTTCCAAACCGGCGCAGGCTCGCTGAGATGGAAGGTCAGATTGGATACGGCACTCAATCCGGACATCACAGTCGTCGCCCGAATGAATGAAGATAATGAGGTTCCTAGAGACTTCTACATCTTACCTCGCCTCGATATGAGATCTGCCCTCTTGCGTCTGTCCGAATATAATGGCCTTTCGTTCGACGCCTACCGTTTCGATGATCTGTCATTGTTTTACCGACTGGCTGCTCGCCGTCGAATGAGGAATGCGGCATGACAAGCGCACTACCTGCACAAAGGGTTGAACTGATCCCGATCGACCGGATCACCGTTGTGAACCCGCGCATTAGAAACAGAAGGGTCTTCCGAGAAATCGTTGATAGCATCGGCAAGGTCGGCCTCAAGCGTCCCATCACTGTCACCCGACGCGCGGAAGCTGATGGCCCATATTACGATTTGGTGTGCGGGCAAGGACGCCTTGAAGCCTATCGAGCATTGGAGCAGGCCGAAGTTCCCGCCTTGGTCGTTACCGCAGATCCGGAGGATTGCCTGGTCGCTAGTCTGGTGGAAAATTGTGCTCGACGGCAGCACAAAGCTATCGACCTCCTTCAAGATATAGCTGGGATGAGGCAGCGCGGGTATTCAATCGCCGACATCGCGCGGCGAACTGGTTTGACCGCCGAATATGTTGGCGGCGTCGCCCATCTGTTGGAAACCGGTGAAAAGCGCCTGCTGCAATCGGTGGAAAGCGGAACGATTCCCCTTAGTATAGCCATCGAAATCGCAGACGCTCCCGACCAAGATGCACAGGCAGCGCTAAGCAGCGCATATGGCAAGGGCCTTCTCAAAGGGCGCCGCTTCGTCGCCGCCAAGAGGCTGCTCGAAATACGAAGACGCCGAGGTAAAGGCTTGGACTGGTCCAACAGTAAACCGCGCATCCAGGTTTCGGCCGATGCTTTAGTAAAAGCCTACCAAGAAGAAACCGACCGGAAACGCGTTATGATTAGACGCACCGAAATCACCCGCAGCCGCCTGATCTTCATTGTTGAGGCGCTTCGCAAGCTGATCAAGGACCAGCAATTCGTCGGACTTGCCGAGGACGAAAACCTAGCCACACTGCCTGAGAATATAGCCATACGCTTAGGGATGCAGGGAGGCAACCTATGACGAGGCCGCGCAAGCCGATCGCTCAAGCGTTCGAAAATTCCACTCTGCGTATCAATCTTGCGGCAATACTGCCCCTGCGAGAGGTATCCGATTCCGTAAAGAAATCTGTGAAATATGCTCAGATTGCGGCATCGATCAGTGAGGTTGGGATCATCGAACCCCCTGTTGTAGTGAGAGACCCTCACACTTCGGACCAGTATCACCTTCTTGATGGCCACCTCCGAATACAAATCCTGCTCGAGCGAGGCGAGTCAGAGGTGGTATGCCTTGTCGCTACTGAAGATGAAGCATTCACCTACAACAGGCGCGTCAACAGAATTGCTATCATTCAAGAACACAAAATGATTCTAAACGCAGTGCGTAAAGGCGTTTCTGAAGAACGTCTGGCTAGGGCTTTAAATGTGAACATAGCCAACATTCGGGCAAAGAGAAATCTCCTTAACGGCATCTGCCCTGAAGCTGTTGCCCTTCTCAGTGACAAGCATCTCCCGCTGGCTGCCTTTGTTGAACTGCGAAAGTTGAAGCCCCTACGCCAAATTGAGGCAGCCGAGCTCATGATCGCGATGAACCGATTTTCCGTCGGCTATGCCAAATCCTTGGTTGCAGCCACTCCGGAGGACCAGCTCGTGACGGGCCAGGGGAAAGTCGTGAAGGGCCTAACCTCCGAGCAAATAGCGCTCATGGAACGTGAGTCAGCCAGTCTAGACCGAGAATTCAAGATGGTTGAACAAACCTACGGCGCAGATCACCTGGATCTCGTTTTAGCAATTGGATACGTGAACCGCCTTCTCGGCAACGCTCGCGTTGTGCGATATCTGGCGCATCATCATGCCGAGATACTGGGCGAGTTCCAAAAAATCGTCGATGTGCCACAAGCTGCGTGACCCCCAGTCGTCGTACCGTTCGCCCATCAGAAGCCCAAAATAAGCATATCTAGCGCAGCACCAATAGTGTCCTGCTCTGACCTGAGCGATTGCGTGATTTCCCCCAACTCCCGCGTTGCCACACTCGCCGCAAATTGCGTCACCATGGTGTAGCGTTCGCCATCCAGATCAAAGACGGGGTTAAGCCGCGCTGCGGGTTTGGGTGCTTGTTCAACCGGGAGAAGCGGGACGACCAACCGGGTGTTGAGATCAGCAAGAAGGTCCGCCTGGCAATCAAGCAGAAGAGGACCACCATTCTTTTGGCGGTACACATCAAACTTTGCCATTAGAATTGGCGGTGCCTGCTCAAGGGCAAACCGTGTTGCTCAACGTAGTCGTTCGAACTTTTCAAGGCGGAAGCGTTTTCCTCCCTCCATAGTCGCCCCCGCTCCTTGGCTATCTGCTCCAACAGCCCTACCTCGCACGCACGCGAGATATTGATGCCGAGCCCTTTAGCTTCCGCCACTAACGCCGTGTCGAGGGAGACATTGGTAGGCTTCCGGGCCTGCCCTGTGAATTCAAGCTCAAACCTACCCATTGCAGTATCCTTTCATGCGCACAAATATGCGCATTCCGGCCTGCTCTGTCAACCAGTTCGGCGGTATAAACATAACCGCAGTTATCGAACTTTACGACCGTTCAAAGTTGTGTGAGCCATTCCGTGGGTTTGCAAAAAGTGGCGGGTCGCGCAGAGGAGCCTAGCCATCCCTAGCCGCTATGCTATCGGTCGCGTAGGTGTCCACAATTCGGATTGTTCGCCCGATGCCCCTTTTCCTGCCTCGCGTCGTAAACAAGAAAATCAACGCTCTTAGTGAATTGCCGAATACTCATCGAGAAATCCTGGAGGCATGGGCCAGAAATGTCGATGCAGGAATTTACGACAGTGAAACGCAGAACGATGCGGAATTTATCCAGCGCATTCTCGTGGACGTACTTGGATATGTCGGCAGCAGCAATGGAGCGTCGTGGTCAGTTGCTAAGAACCAGCCCGTAGGCGGCGGCAATGTGGACGTTGCCCTCGGCCGCTTCGGAGTGGACATAGAATCTGAAATTTATGCTCCCTTCGAACTCAAGGGCGCAAAAACGAAGGACCTCGACGCGGTGATGCCCGGCCGCAACAAATCTCCTGTGCAACAAGCATGGGAATACGCGATGGATGCGAAGGGTGCTAAATGGGTTCTGGTATCCAACTATCGTACAATCCGCCTTTATGCGGTCGGCTACGGCCGAAAGGAGTACGAGGAATTCGACTTGGTTACTATGACCAAGCCGGAGAACTACCACAGGTTTCAATTGCTTCTTTCCGCCGAAAACTTGCTTTCCGGCGCTACACTCCTGCTGCTTAAAAACAGCGAAACTGCCGAGAAGGAAGTGACCGCTGAGCTCTATGCACAATATCGGGACACGCGTCTCAAACTTATAGACGAAATCAGCGCTCAAACGGACCAGCCTCTGAAAGCGATCGAGTCCGCGCAAACTATTTTGGACAGGATTCTGTTCGTTGCCTTTGCCGAAGACAAAAATCTGCTGAAGAAGAGCACGCTGAAGGAGGCATTTGAGCTTCGTAATCCGTACAGCCCTCAGCCCGCGTGGATCAACTTCAAAGGCTTGTTTCATGCCATCGACAAGGGCAATGAAAAGCTCAACATCCCTGGGTACAACGGGGGACTGTTTGCCTATAATGAATTCATTGACGGCCTAAGTCTCTCCGATGATATCTGCGCCGCTTTGGCTGATATCGGGTCTTACGATTTCGACACCGAAGTCTCCGTGAACATCTTGGGGCATGTGTTTGAGCAGTCGATCAGTGATATAGAAGAAATCAAAAAGCAACTGGATCCGGATTCCGCGCCATCCACCGCAGCAGGCTCGAAACGCAAACGGGATGGCATCTTCTACACGCCGCCGTTAATCACTCGGTATATAGTGGAGCAAGTCGTAGGCCGGTGGCTTAATGACAGAAAGATTGAACTTGGCTTCGACAGAATTGAGCCCTTGACCGATGCCGATTACGCATCGATTCGGCTGGTTGGCGTGAAGCGCGGACAGAAGCTGGACTACAATGCCAATGTGCAGCGCCACATTGATCTGTGGGAGGCATATCGAGACCGCCTCTCAACGATAAGGGTAATCGATCCCGCCTGCGGTTCAGGCGCTTTTCTTAATGAGGTGTTTGACTACCTCTATCGCGAGGGTCGAATCATCAATGGTATGTTGGAGACCCTCTACGGCGGACAGATGGTGTTGTTCCGCTGGGACACTCACATTCTCGCCAACAACATCTTTGGCGTAGACATCAACAGGGAGTCAGTGGAAATCACGAAGCTCTCGCTCTGGCTGAAGACCGCTAACCGAAACGAAAAGCTCAGCTACCTCGATAACAATATCAAAACTGGCAACTCTCTAATTGCCGACGCAAGTATCGCACGCGATCTGGCATTCGATTGGAAAACCCAGTTCCCGGACGTGATGGAAAAGGGCGGGTTCGACATCGTGCTCGGCAATCCTCCTTACGTTGACTCGGAGGCGATGACGAAAGCGTATCCTCGGGAGCGGGCATACCTGACGGACACGTTCAAGCAAACACGCGGCAATTGGGATCTGTACATCGCCTTCTTGGAATTAGGCTGCAACTTAATGGCCAAAGGTGGCTACCTGTCATACATTACGCCAGACAAATGGATTTCAAAGGACTTCGGCATTGAGATGCGGAAGCGGGTTCTCCCTGGTCTGATATCCGTTCTTCCGTTTGGCCGGGGAGTTTTCGAGAGTGCGCTAGTGGATTCTATTGTAACGGTTATCGGCGCTGAAGCGACCGAAACGCTGAAAATGCTCACCATTGCTGATAATGATGACATCGTGGTCACTAATGAGGTGCATAAGGTCAATCTTGATGGCGTAAGTGGATTCGACCGTTTACTGTCGCCATATACAAGCTTGATGGCCAAGCTGGATGCGGTCAAACACTCTCCGTTGGGTGATATCGCACCTGCTGAAAACGCATGCGCAACCGGAGACACCTATGTACTAGGAGAAATCTTGGAAGATCTCGAACTGCCAACAGACTTTTCTGAACATTACTATAAGTTGCCAACACTGGAACTCTGAGCCCTTATATGTTCCGTTGGGGTTCACAGCCGATGCGTTATCTTAAGAAAGATTACGTACATCCCGCAGTCCTCAAGACCGAGTTCAACTCGCGGCTTGGGGCGACTTACCGCAAACGCGCCGCCTCGCCGAAGATTGTCATTAAGGGCATAACGTTGCTTGACGCAGCGATCGATCTGGAGGGGAGTTTCGTACCCGGCAAATCCACTCTGGTAATTTGCCACTCAGATCCCAATATCCTAAAAACCGTTGCCGGTTTGGTGAACAGCAGCATCTCATCCTTCTATGTTCGCCACCGGTACGCGAGCGCCAGTTATAACGGAGGCGTGGTTTTCAAGCCAGATATGATCAATTCAATACCCATTCCCGAATCTCTAGATCGAACTGCAATCGCAGCAGCAGTCGACGAGATACTGACCGCAAGATCAGAATTGGACGGCATCACGCGGAAGATGCATATGGCCATCCGCGCATCCGGTGCTCCAGCGAAACTGAGGCGTCGCCTGCATACTTGGTTTGAACTCTCGCCACTCGAATTCATCGAAGAACTCACGGCACAAGGCATTCCAGTGCCCGTAAAGGAGAAAGGCGAATGGATCGAGCACTTCAGTGAATCGAAAGCAGCGGCGCGCGGCGCGGTCGCAGCACTGAACAAAGCATCTAAGAGAATCGAGGAATTGATCGCGGAAGCGTTTGGCTTAACCGACGCAGATGTAAAAGCGATACGAGCCGCTTGATCTGACTAATCTGAATTCGATCACGGAGGTTCTGCCGGTTATCTTGTGCAAGCAGTTATCAGATGCCGGGATCAACATAATGGCCGTTATCGTCCAACTGCTCGGGACATATGACCGAGACATTCAGCCTTTTGATACGGTTGATGGCTAAGGGGTTCCGATTGGAAATCGTTTCGGAGCTATTCAATTGATCGCGAAAATGTCTGCGCTCGTTTTTGGCATATGCGCTACTGCTGCTCCCGTAGCAGCTGCACCACT
>NZ_OBMU01000001.1:2062437-2079937 GCF_900218065.1 Novosphingobium sp. Chol11
GCACCACTCCACCTTGTCTGCATCGGAAATGGCTCTGCGAGCCGTGTCACCAGCACTTACGGTTCCGCTTGGGCGAACAATGGTGCATCCGCGTGGGGTCAGGCTATCGGGACTCGCGACGTGCCGTTTGACGATCAAGTGAATATCGATTTGGCAGACGACGGCACGGGCCAGATCAGAATGCCTCGCGCGATGCTCCCTAAAATTCGCGGCGGGAAGGACGGCTGGTTTGAGATTAAGGATGTCGTCAAGGCGCAGGATGAAATTACCGGAACGGTCCAGGTCAACGTGTTCAACTCCCCTAAGCTGCGGATTGACCGCCTTCGAGGTCACATCAGCCTTAGCGGAAAATCCGGCGATTATGCTGGCGTATGTCAACCGTATGACCCTGCAACCGTCCAGCGGGCTTTCTGATGAGCCGGCTAGGCTTGATGATCGCAGCACTATCCGCGTTGTCTGCTTCAGTAGCACCAGCCCATCCCGGTGGCCTCAACGCTGAAGGATGCCACAACAACCGAAAGACCGGTGACTATCATTGCCATCGTGCCTCAGCGACTCCAATCCGCCAATCATCGCGGTTGGCAGGCGGCGGCGCATTCCCTAACTGCACTGCAGCCCGCGCTGCTGGCGCTGCTCCGGTCAGGGTGGGCGATCCCGGCTATGGCCGCCATCTGGATCGGGATGGCGATGGAATAGGATGTGAATGATGCACCGCCCGACCGCACATGAACTAACAGGCATATTGTTGGAAAATGGCCCCTACCCTATCCTCCGGATGCCTGATGGCGGCGAATGGCGGCTCGAAGCCCTTAAACGGCACCGACATATGTTCGGCATGCGCGTGAAAGTTTCCGGTACTCGTAATGGGTTCGACCTGCTCGCCGTCGATCGCATCGAACTGGCTTGACCCGCGACCAGGAACTATGGGCCATGGCGTCCATGGTCCTGCGCCGATATGGCGAGCTTGCGCCGGTGAAGGTGGCCGAGCGAATTGGCTGCGGCGGGCGAACCTGGAGGCGTCAATCTATGGCGAAAGGTCGCCTGTCGGCTGGACGCGCTCATCGCGGGGCACCATCATGCATGAAATCAGGCGGCCCATCGATCCAAGGTAGGGAAGAGCGGCAAGGCCTGCGGCAGAGGTGGCTCAGCTACGTTCGCATCATAGGCCGATACCGTAGCCCATTCGACCCGCCAGTCCAGCCGAACGCCTCCGCTGGTGAATTGCACGATCCCCGCCCCTTCCCTGGCCACCGTCCAGTTGCAGTTCAGCCGGTCGTCATAGGAACCGACCAGCAGCGTGCCATCGCTAAATCCGAGCAGAAAGCGGTCATCATCTTCATAGGGGACGGACAACATCGTTTCGACATCTCCGGTGATGCGAAGCCTGACGCTATCAGGGATCGGCTGGACAGTGACGCTCATCAACGAATCTCCTTTCCTACACGAGAACAAATGTGGAACATGCCTGAGAGGAAAGGAGTCGGCAATGGTGATTATCGACGGTTCGTTCTTGCTTGGGGTGGCGGCGGTGCTCACGAGCGTGGCCAATCTATGCACGGCACTGCGGCGGCGCTGAGATAACATCCCCGGCAATTAAGATTTGGGCAGTTGCTTCGGTAATATGCCCTGCATCCATTGGTGTTTAGAGGAATAGGGCGCGCGCAATGCGAGGACACAACTCTTGGTCAGCGTCTGATACGCGGCGCAGAATGAAGAACAAAGGACGCTCGCGGCGGCCAACGCTTAGGTCCAAGGCTGATCCCATAGTCCTTCTCCTCTCGGCAGTGTTCGTCGTCAGCGTTGGATTGCTTGTCTTCTTCTGGCCGGGATCATCGATAGAGGCCTTAGCAAATCGACCCACCGTTCACGGCGCGGGATTCTCCTGTCAGGTCGCAGCCATCACAGATGGCGACACCCTACGCTGCAGCGATGGTACTCGTGTTCGGCTTCATGCCGTGGCGGCCCGCGAAAGCGATGAGAACTGCTCCCCTGGACATCCTTGCCCAACTGCGTCTGGCGCTGCTGCGACAGCCAAGCTCAGTGAATTGGCGAGCGGCCAGTTCTTGCAATGCCAGCCGACCGGGCGCAGCTATGGAAGGGTTACGGCCATCTGTCGGAATGAAGTTGGTTTGGAAATCAATTGCGCAATGGTGGAAAGCGGAACCACCTTGGTTTGGCCTAGATACAATCGGGAGCGGCCGATTTGCACGTGATGGCCTTAGGGAGCTTCTTGGCCGTTATCGCCGCGCACGATGTCGCGAACAAAAAAATAGGGAGGACCTCCCCTCCATGCACCAGCCGCTGAGCCGATACACAGAAGGGAGGATAAAGGGGGCTGACGTGAATGCCGTCAATCGAGCGGGTCAGACATGATCCGACACATGCGGGCAAGGCAGGAGCGATCGGCATCCTCGATAAGAAGGACGTAGGCAAAGCCGCTGTCGGCGATGCAGAAGGTCATTTCGAACCAACCGCCGTGATCGTGCAGGAGGTCCCATCTGGGATGAAAGTCGGATGAGCCATAACGAATACCATCGTGTTCAAAGGGCGTGAGGCCGATTTCATCCAGCAGTTTTGCTTCACTGTCATCGGCTTCAACCACCAGAAGATGAGTATAATCGGCCAAGCCGTCATCGAAAAACCGTTTAATGCGACGACTGAGCAGCGGCTGGATGTCAGGGCGCACAGGCGAAGAGAGCGCCTCTTGTAGGGCGGGACGATCGGGTAGAGAGAGCATGATTGATCCTTTCGGACATAGAAAAAGCGCCCACGGAGATCCGCAGGCGCTCAGGGTTAAAGGACAGGGTTGGGTCAGCCCGGCTTTACTTCCGGTCGATCGCGCTCACTGGAGAAGGCTGTAACGCCCCTCCGCGTCGCGACACCATCTATGCCGATCAGGGTGACGGCCTTCCTGGTCGTTGATGGTAATGGCGACATGCCGATAGTCGAAGCCCAGTTCACTACCGACACTGACAATCTGAGGCCGGGTGTTGATGCCCTCCAAGATGCAGGCTTCAATCAGTACGATAGCTTGATCATGCCGATTAAGGGGTTTGATTTCTTCGAGGAGTGCTCGCAGGCGCTCCAAAACATCGGCGGGGGTTCTGATCGACGCCTCAGCGTCGGGGTCTGATGTATATGCTTGCATGATATGTCTTTCATTGAATTGGGACGTTCTAAGCGGCGGCAAAGAGATTGGACGCTCTACCCCTGTCAGTCAGGTCAAATGAGGTAGGATCAGATTGATCAGCTGACGGTGGGAGAAATTGCCCTCATCTTCTTGGCCCCGGCCTCCACAGCCGCCAGCAAAGTGTCGTTGGCGAGGTGCGAATAGCGCATGGTACTTTTGTGATCGGCATGACCCAGCACCCTGCCCACGGCGAACAAATCGATTCCCGCATTGATCATGAACGATGCCGCAGAGTGGCGAAGGTCGTGAATGCGAAGATCGGGCAGAAAGGCCTCAGCCCTTGCCGTCTGCCAAGCATGTTTAATCGATACGAACGGTAGCTTTGTTTCGGGGTTCGGCAACAGATATGGGCACTTATCTAACTTGGGGATGCGCCCGATGAGGTCGATGGCGGGCTGGGACAGTGGCACATGCCGCGACTTTCCGGTCTTTGATGTCGGAATCAGCCAAACCCGCCGTTCGAGGCTGATGTGCCTCCATTCCGCATGCAGCAGCTCGGACACACGCGCACCGGTAAGGAGTAATAGCGGAACGATGAATTTGAGCTGCCGATTGAGCGACACCTCTACGGCAGCCATCAGCCGCTTGACCTCTGCGGCGTTCAAATAGCGGTCGCGCGCATTGTTGATCGGCTTACGAGGGATGCCCTTTACTGGGTTTTTCGTGACGCCTGGAGTGTTCCACCGGAGCGCCAGTTCAAACGAGCGATTGAACAGCACCCTGATCTTTTCGACAGTCGCGGGGGCCAGGCCAGCGTTGTGCTTCTCCCCGAGCCATTTAGCAACGGCAGGTTGCGTGATTTCGTCCAGGCGTAGCTTTCCCCACCGGGGCACTAGATGAAGCCGGATAATTCGTTCAGTGTTGGCGGGCGATTTTTGGTAGGTCTTTGCGTAATCGAGGTGCTGTTCGGCGAGCGCGGCATAGGTCAATATCGCGCGCTTCTCTCCTTTCGACGCTGCCGGATCGCCGCCAAGGACGACTTGAGACCGTAAGCGCTGAGCCTCTTTCCGGGCCCTGTCGAACGTGATGTCCCCATAGGCGGCGATTTTGTACTGCCGCTGGCCGCCATACTCATCTTGATAGCGGAGGTAATAGCTGCGGCCTCCGCTGGACCGCACTTCCAGCACGAAGCCGGTAATGGTGGTGTCATAGTAGTCGATCTTCTTCTTGCCGGGTGGGCAGGAAGCAGTCAGCGCGAATGTCGCATCGAGTTTGGCCTTGGGCATAGTGATCTTTCCTTCTGATTTAGCTTGCGGAAGGGTGGCCGCAGGAGCGCGACGTATGGACACAGAGGGTTCGCCGCCGGACGCGCGTCATCGGCGTCTGCGGGGGCTCCCAGGCGATGAGAGTGATGAATGGCGTTGAAAGGCATGCAGCCCGCCCTGAGCGGCCCTCCCAGCGTCGGTGAGATACCGAGAGGGTCGCAGTTGGCAGCGGAACTGAAAAACTAGCTAAACTGGAATTCTAAAAGCCTAGAACTTGTCGCCGTCGTGCAGATAATATCGGTGGGTGTTGTGAGGCCCCACATCCTTAAACCACCTACCCTCTTCAGGCTTCTTGTTCTCATATTTTTCCAACGCCGTTTTAACGCGATGGCGAGGGATGGAGAGCTGTTGAGCGACCTTCTTCAGAATGTCGGTCTTCGCTCGAGTTTCGCTTAGAATCGCATCTTCGATAGCTTCAATTATGTCGTCGTCACCTGCCGCTTCGATGGCAGCGCTCAATTGTAGCGCGTCCTCCTCATTCAGACGTTGCATGGACGCCAGTCGTTCACGGTACGATATGCTCGCATCGCGATCGTATACATAAACAGCAGTCTCAGCATTGCCGCTCCGACCCTTGAGCTTGGAGAAGGTTACGGAACACCGCTGGCCTTCAATTCCTTGCTCAAGCTTCGCGACATACGCAGCATCAAAATCCTCGATGATATCGGTCGTACCTGCGAACGTCAGCTTGCCATCGGCACCTGGATGCTTGTTGGTATGCGCCAGCACAATTACGCTGCCCCCTACGGCGACAAATTGCCTGCAAAGGTCACCAAACTGGCTCGCCTCCGTCTTGTTCATGATGGAGGTGAATTTCTTCAGCGTGTCGAGGATGACAGTCCGCCCCTTCGCCTCCTTTGAGGCAACCATCTTGGCCATCTCGGGCATCAGCTTTGATGCGGAAAATCCGTTCTCACCGGGAATGAGCATGTTAATGCCCTTTTCCTCGAAGATCATAGCCTTCTCGGCGGCCCCGAAGCTGTTATCGTCTGCATTTACGTAATAGACCGATCCAGGGACGATCCTCCCCTTCGCGACGGATTGCATCAATTCGTACACCATCATCATGGTTTTACCGGCACCAGGTTGGGCATAGATCGCGGTGGCTTGCCCTTTTAGGCAGAGGTCCGAAATCAACATGTCTGGAGCTTGCGCTTCTTGCGCCAGCCGGTCGGCTTCACCTAGAACGCTCCAGTCGTCGAGTTGTATCTTGTCTACTTTATCTGACACTTTGATTGATTCTAAAAATACGCCAACAGTCTTGCAAACTGAACTCTTGAGATCATGTTTGCTGATTTTTATATTCGAAGCATCAATTTTTCTGCCACCGCTTGTGGTTGATTTCTGTTCCATGAATTCTTCCTGTGGAATTTTCCTGTTCTCCATTTAGCACTATGACCATTGCGCTATCTGATGACTTTATCCTGTGCGGGAACATGACTCAGAGCAAGCAGGATCGGGGCTAGGGATGCAGTTTGGTATCCAGTTTGATTAATAGATGCCGTGTTGCAGAAGTGCACCACTTTTGACCATCAGATCACCGCCGCCATCTGCTCGAGGCGGTAGTGCCCCACCCGAATCGCCAGTTTTCAAGTGCGCGCAGTTTTTCAGATATTCAGCTGGCACAGAAAAGCAGGCATGAGTGGTCCCCGGCGGACCAACTGTTCACAAAGCACGCACACGTTGGTCGGTACTGCATCGCTATACCGGCGAGAGGTGAATGGTCCCAAGGTGCACCCCTGGGACCAAGTGTCACCTGAAGTTAGTTAGCAATCCACACCGAAGATACTTCAGCATTACGATGTCCATCTTCACTAAGAAGTGAGTAGTTTCTGTCTTTGTCAAATGTCCAGAAGTGCATCTCATGATCACTTCCAGTGAATTCACGCATAATCGTAGAGATCGTTGTATAAGCACACCCAGTTATGCGGCTCACCGTGTATGCAATATCATTATGGCCAACGACACCATTTTTGATGCAAGCGCGAATTGCCCCGACGATAGCACGGCGTCCCCGAAACCGGGCGAGTCCCAACTTCTCCACCTCCAGGAAACAGCGGTAGGCATCCTCTCCAAATTTCATTGTTTGTGAATCTAAGCGTATAATTTCCATGTTATCTTCCCGAAATGGCGGCACAGCCTCAGAGCGCGTGCGAACACGCCACCCAAGGTAGGCAAGTAAGATGATGATGGTTCACACCGCACGGATGCGGCGCATACATCTCAACCGAAGCCGTCGCCTCGATTGCTTCATTCGCAGGCCCTAGTCGCCCGCGAGCAAAGGGGAAGTGCCTGTGCAGAAAGCTGTCGTCAACAGCGGAAAACCGAAAAACCGGCGGATTTCCGCCATTCCTACTATGAAGGCGCTTTCGCATCATAAAAAAAATTTATGGCGTTTTGGCACCTTCTAAGGGCCGTTGAGCGAAAGCCACTTCGGTAGGCAAACCGGCGGCACTGAATGAACGGTCCTACAATAGGAAGTGGGTCACGTTTCCTTGTGAAAGGGCGTTCGGCGCTAAATTGTTACAGAGACGAAGGCCTACCGATCAGCAGTTTTCCAGAATCGGTTTTGCTGATTCGGGCTGAGTGCAGATCCGGGCACTTCCAGAGAGGCCCCCTCCCCAACTGGCCGTTCGATTAACGATCGTCAGTCCACTCTCTTGGGCTCACCCCTGACTTTAGCCGCCTGAGAACATCCACCACCAGCACCAATGCGAAGAATCCCGCTACAGCCGCAGGAAAGTTCGTGAGCATCACGGCAAACAGACTGAAGGCGAGAAGAGCGAACGTCTCCTGTGGACGAAAGATGGCGGCCCACAGCAAGAACACCAACCCAATGAGGACAAGCGCCATTATCGCCTGACGCAAGGCCGCCGCAGCGAGAGCCAGCACGACTATGTAGCCGACCACCTTCATCGCCTGCCCTGCCCCTCAGCATCGCGAACAGAGAACTCAGCGCACATTGCAAGAAGGCGCTCGTCCATACCCTCGGCTTTGGGCACAAAGATTCCCCAGCCGAAGCCGTCATCGGTCAGCACGTATGTCAGTTCATACCAGCTTCCGTGATCGGCAATCCATTCGGTGGAGGGTATAAAATCGGGATCACCATAGGGTGTTCTATCAACAAAGTTGTCCAAGACGGAAAAGCCGAGAGCGGCATCCAGATCGGCCAAATTGTCTGTCGATTGCATGATGATGAAGTGCGCAAGGTCGCCAAGATCGTAGCCCTCGATGCTGCCGAGCTGGTCCAGCCGCTGCATGAGAATGTCGCGTAATGTGTCATTCGTTGCTACGTCGATGACCTGCCGCATGGTCAAGGAATCGGGAATTAGAAGCATTTCACTTCTCCTTTGGACAAAGAAAAAGCGCCCAAGGATTGCTCCCAAGGCGCTGAATAGGTTGCTGTTCGCAGGACGGCGCTGCCGACCTGCTATCGGTTAGATGGTGTTAGGATCATCCCCGTAGCGGTTAGGTCCGTCCGTCCCTTCCAAGCACATCAAGATCAGGACGATGATCGCACCGAGGTAAGGCACGAGATTGAGCAACACCCACCAGCCGGGCTTATCCTGATCGTGAAGGCGTCGGACCTGGACCGCCAACGCCGGAAGGAATAGGCCGATGGCAATCAAGCCAGCCATCCCAAGGGAAAACATGCCGGTGAAGGCGTTGTCTTCTCGTAGAGAGGATTCAAACATGATGAACAGAATGGCATAGATTACTGCCACTCCAAGGGTGAACATCCAGTATTCCCGCCGTCCAGACCGTCCCGTGAAGTTGGCGTAGTTTTGCAGCGGAAGGGTCATCCATCGCAGATGAGTTTCGAATTCCCCCAGATCAACGTCACCCACCAGCCGCTTCTTGATGGCCGTCGAATTGAAGGTGTTTGCCGCTCTGGGCGGCGGGGGAGCAAGAATGGCCTGCTTATGTTGCTCAAACTCCTCCGAGGTCAGGGCACCCTTATCCCGAAGCTCGGTCAGCTTCTCCAGCCGAGCGATTTGTGAAGATGTGATCATGGACGACCTCAGCTGTTCCAGACCGCTTCCACGAACGCCCGGCAAGCCGTCCGGCCACTCAGTATATTTCGGCCAACCGACACACGAACGGCTTGCTCATCGATCGGCTTGATTGCGCGGCCCCTCACCTTCGCTTCTTCTTCCACCCGTGCGATGACGATCGACCGGCAAGCCGTCAGAAGGGCACCAGCCTCCGGGATAAACTGATAGCGAGAATAGCGCAGATCGACCGTAAAGCCGCCAGCAGTCTGTTTGATATCGAACTTTGCATTTTTGTCGCCACCTGCCGTTAAGGGCTTCGATACATCGGCGGGCGTGGTGCAGGCGGAGAGGATCGCCAGACACAGTGCGGGCATTATGTTCTTCATTAGATTTTCCATTTGCATGAGAAATGAAGCCGAACCCGGATGGGCACGGCTGAACAGGCAGCATCGCTATGGCTGTTGATGTTTCACTGCTCGCCCCCTCACGCATGGAAGAGCGACCGTCGGCTTCAACCTCGTGTCACCCCTATGTACCTCTTGGAGCGACGGCCGAAGCCGGATGTTAGGAACCTGATCAGAGAGCAGGCGCATGCGCCTTTACCCTCGCGGGCTGGACATGCGCGCATGCCACCCGGCCTCCAAAAAGTTGGCGACCGAGTTCTCTGAGAAGGGGTTCCTACGCCCCACCTTCCGGCTTTCACGGAAGGCAGAACTTTTCTGGCGGGATTGGAGCAGCTTCGCAATAGGCGTTTGATTCCGCCTGTTCATATAAGATGGAAGAATTTGCGCTCCCGACCGCTGCTGGCTTCGGCTGTTCTGGCCAGCGATTCTCCAAACGGATGAACCTCCTCCCTCTGAGCACACGCTCCAACATCCTCGTTCGACGGATTTTCTTGTCAGCCACCGCGCATTTCGACAAAGGCGTCTGCAGGGAGGGCAGACATGTCGTATGTGCATTCAGTAACCGACAATCGTAATCTTAAATGGTTCGCGAATGATCACACCCGCCAATCGCTAACTAGGATTACCCTCGTTGAAGGGCGTATGCGCGGATTAAGCCCCTGCACAGTCGAGCTTGCCTACCCGATTACCGCTATTGCAGGCCCGAACGGCTCAGGGAAATCAACTATATTGGCGCTCGCTGCGTGCGCTTTCCACAACCGTCGAAATGGGTTCAAACTGCCCGACCGAAAACAACCATATTACACTTTTAGGGCGCGAACTCATAATTTGAGTTGAGCTCTCCGCCACTGCATGATTCAGGCGCTCTTTGAGAATGGAGGGCGTATGGCGCGGCGGCGGTATGAACTGACGGACAAGGAATGGCTGATCATCGAGCCGTTGCTGCCCAACAAGCCGCGTGGTGTTCCGCGGGTAGATGATCGGCGAGTGCTAAATGGCATTCTCTGGCGCTTCCGTTCCGGTGCGCCCTGGGCCGAGATCCCAGAGCGCTATGGTCCATCGACGACGTGCTACAACCGGTTCGTTCGTTGGCGAAAAGCCGGCGTGTGGGACCGTCTGTTGACGGCGGTTTCCGCCGGCTTCAACGGCGAACTGGTGATGATCGATTCCACCTGCATGCGCGTCCACCAGCACGGTGCGACGGGGAAAAAGGGGGGTCTGGAGATCATGGCATGGGACGTTCCCGGGGCGGCCTTACGACCAAGCTCCACGCTCTTGTCGACGCTGATGGACGTCCTGTCAGCTTGCGACTGACGGGTGGGCAGGTCCACGATGCGTGCGAAGCCGAAGCCCTAATCGAAGCTATTCCCGAGGGCGCCACTTTGCTCGGCGACAAAGGTTATGACAGCACCGCAATACGCCAGGCTGCGGCAGCCAGGAACATCTGGGCCAACATTCCCAATCGCTCCAATCGCAAGCAGCGCTTCGGCTTCTCGTCCTGGCTCTACCGCCAGCGCAATCTGGTCGAACGCTTCTTCAATCGGATCAAGCAATTCCGGGGCATAGCCACTCGATATGACAAGGATGCTGCCAACTATCTGGCGGCGATCAAGCTCATCTGCACACGCCTCTGGTGCAACGCGTAATGAGTCTGCGCCCTAGTGACTTTTTCATTCAATCAACCGGAGAAGTGGGGCCGGGCGGAGTCACTATCTCCTACGGTATTCGTCATGACCGATGGCGGAACAGCGAACCTCATGAAGGAACGCAGACTCGTCAGAAGAAGCATGGTGGGAAATGGACCAACTATGATAAACGCGTAAGTCGCAATGTTGTGTATCACGGCGTTCAGCGGGTCGTTCCCTATTATGAGCGGTCCACTCATAAATCATATCGATCGCTATTTAAGCCGACCAACCTTGATGCGCAGATAAGAAACAGAATAGCCCAGCTGGCAAGTCGAATAGTTGGTAAAAAATATGCTGATTTTGAGTCGCTTGAGCACTCGAGATATTCTATACCAAAGGTAAAATCTGGAGAGCTATCTTATTCTGGTTTCAATATGGGAGCGGGGGAGAGCGCTGTATTAGAAATATTATCCACGATTTTTGCAGCTGGCCCTGGAAGCCTCCTAGTTATAGATGAAATCGAACTAGGCTTGCATGAACGCGCGCAGTCAGTATTGATCAATGTCTTAAAGGATTTATGCCTCGAATTGAAGTGCCAGATTATCTGCACGACACACGCCTATGAGATTTTAGCTGCCCTTCCCCCGGAAGGCAGGATTTATGTGGAGCCTATCGGCGGCCACACTCAAATTCTGCCGGGCATATCTGCTGAATACGCCTGCGGGAGAATGGGCCGGAGCGACCCTCACGAACTCGACATTTTCGTGGAGGACGAAGTCGCTCTTGCCACTATACAAGCGAGTTTGGGTCACGATCTCCGGAACCGTTCGCGGTTGATGGAAATTGGATCACACTCGAGTCTCAAGCGATTAATGGCCGCGCGATATATGGAGAAGCGGCGAAACTGCCTCTGTCTCCTTGACGGTGATCAACGCGGATCCCTGACGGCCATCAAGAGCGAAATCGCAAACATGTGCGATGGCAAATTCACCACAGAACGCGAAAAAATTTACGGATGGATCTCGGAACGGGTGGCCTTCCTGATGGGTGACGAATGGCCAGAAAAATGGTTGTTTGAACGAGCAATCGAAATGTGCGGCGTTAGTCCTCGTTGGGAGCAGTCGCCCGCAGATCGGTGGGGATTAGGCAATGAGAGTGCGCTCTGCGACATTCTAGAACAGAGCCTTGGAGCGGGTAAACATAATGAGTTTCCGCACCTCGCTAACGCCCTCTCCCTGCCGGAAGAAAACGTCAGGCGCGAGCTTATCCTGGCGCTACGAACCACCATACCCACTGAGTTTGACTTGATAGCTGCACTGGTCGAAAAAGCATTGCAAGCGTGACAAACATCGTACTGCTTTGAGCTTCGAGACCACCACAGCTTCTTCCCGGTGGAAAATTCAACCACAATGCTCTTGGCCAAACTATGAGTTCAAAGCGCTTCCCACAAGGAACCCACATCGAACCCATCTCAACGCGCTTTCAGTAGGAAAAACCCGCCCGATAAAGCCAAAGCTATGGTGCCGCTTATCGATGGCGACCTGCTGGCCGCAAGGTAGAACGGCATGCATGGACACCTACCTAGACGAGCTTGACGAGCTGCTGCTGAACCAGTTTGACGAAGGCATGCTGCTGTCGGAATTGGACGGCTTTCTGACCGGCATCATCGTCAGTCCAGACATGGTGCACCCATCCACGTGGCTGAAACAGGTGTGGGGTCCAGACACGCCTGCATTCGACGCTCCAGAGGATCTACAACGCTTTTTCGATCTCGTGATGCGGCATCATAACGAGATTCTCGCCAGCCTGGACGAGCCGGACGGTTTCGCGCCGATCCTGGAAGTCGACACTAGAAGCAACGAGACGCTTTGGGAGCTGTGGATTGAAGGCTTCTCTAAGGCCATGAAACTCGGGCCTCGCGGCTGGAACCGGATAAGGGCAAGCGATGACGAGGGGCCAAAGGCAGCGATTGCGGGGATCACCGAGCTTGCAGCCTTCGCGGACGGCCGTCATCAGCTGAGCGAGGAGGAAGAGGATCGCTGGGACCGCGAAGCACCAGATCTGATTCCGGTTTGGGTTTTGATGCTCCACGAGTGGCGGCTGGAGAATGATCAGCATCGACCGATATCGGCGAGGTCTGAAAAAGTCGGTCGGAATGATCCCTGCCCTTGCGGATCAGGCAAGAAGTACAAGAAGTGCTGCGGTCTGAATTGACGGGACTCGCCCGGCTTTAACTCACGGGCTGCCCTGAATGACGATCATGGGTGGAAAGCGGAACAGCCGCTTTCTACGATCCGATCCGAAGGAGCAAACCGAACGATCCCTACTCATTGCAATCTGCGGACCGGCTTACCATATACAGTCTACCGTTCGGCAGATCCGCATGTGACGGCTGAGAGATGATACGCGCTCCCGCTCAAACGCAAGGGAGCAGCACGATGACCCGGCCCGAAGATAATACGTCTGTACGCGATCCCAGTATTACGCGGTGGGAAGATGATGGCGGATGTGCTCAGTCTGATGTGCCACATCGCGACCTCAACTCCTTGCTTGCTCAAGAACAGACCTCCATCATGAACGCTGAATCAGCTTCAACCCGGACCGCATATGAATTTCATCGAGACGCCTCGCTACATACTCGGCAGCTAGTCAACGCTACTCCGTATCCTGAGCATGGGGCCCATGTCTTTGCCCAGGAACGGGCCACGAAATCGGCTGATTATGATGATAGCCTCAGAGCTCTGATGAAAGTCGTGGAAAAGAACGAAAGCTCGTTAGCGCGCCAGTTTGCAGACGGCGAAGTCAGTAGCAAGGCATACCAGACTCGTAGCCGATTTCTAAGGCAAGATCGGACAAGGATACCTGACATGTCGCATGTCGCTCCTGCGGAGAACGCGCCGTGATAACGAATCAGGAACTGGAATATCGATCGGGACTGGGACTAACATCCCTCACTGAAGCGGAAGTCACCGAGATGGTGAAACTCGGGATTACGCGCCGACCAATCGACTCTTTTTGCGTGGGCGCATTCCGATACAGCAATCTGAATGACGCAATCGCGCAGGCCAAGCGGCAGCTTTCTGATCAGGTCCAAAACGGTTCTTGGGCCTGAAATTGGTCGCTTGGAGATAGTCAGCGCTCGGTTCGCATTTGGATCGGCGGCCGTCCAAATATAGGGGCATAGCGCACCTCCCTCGCCTACCCCGACATGGCGGCCATGGCCGATGCAACCTTCACCGCCGTGATCTGTCGCGCCTTCCCGCGCTCGGCATCATTGAGGCATTGGATTTCGAGACGATCCTCGCCGACGCCGTTGCGCGATGCAGGCCGAGATGCCTGAATTCGAGAACCGCGACAGAGATCCCGCAACCAAGCTGCGCAGGTCTCTGCCTTTGTCGTCCAGTTGCTGCGGTAACGCGTGAATGATGCGGCCCGCGCTGTCATGGCTGGCTTGGGCGGAGAGCCGGTGGTTCGGCTTATGCCTCAGTAGGGCCAAAACAGGCTCTGGCACTCTAAGTTACCTATCGAACGGCCAGTTGCTACGGAACTGCCCGCCGCGCGAAAAATGCAGACGATTCGCTCTCCTTATATGATAAGATGATTTCATCACCGGATTCTGTTTGCAAGCATCCCGTGACTGAGAGACTTGGGCGCTCCCGCTTGCATGACGGGAGTTTCTCCCATGATCACGATTACGGAATCCAAGCCGCGAGAGGCGGATTGGGCGGATGATTTCGTCAGCGCCGTAGCGCGGATCGCCTACGCTGGATCGGTCCACGGCTATGAAAAAATTGTAGCAGCTAGGCTCTGGCTAACCACCCGTATTCGGCGAGAGGCGAAGCTCACAGAAGGCGCAAATGCTTCATGGTGGAGCACTGCACGGAATGATGAACTCACCCGCGCTCTCGACGACTGGGAAAATGAGGGCGGTCGTTGCTAGGCGAACATCACCTGCGCGACCTGCACTGTGCGTCAGTATCGACGGGATTCAATATGATCAGATCGCAACCTTACTCGGAAGCATTTAGACCTGCCCCGTGCGGAAGCCATCGCACGTTGAAGGGCTTATTTCTGGCCTTTTTTCCTGTGCTCTGGTTGGCGGGATGCGAAGGCCCCGCTGAGCAGGCGGGAGAGAAGCAAGATGAGGCTGCGGCGAACGCATCGGGCGTAGCTTATGAGGGCTCCGGTCCTGCAGAGAGAGCGGGTAAAGTGCAGGATCGAGCAAATAATGCCGCTCGAAAAGCTAGGCAGGCTTCTGCGGAAGCGCTGGAGGCCGAGGGAGAAAATTACCAGCGGCAAGCCGATGTTGAGGCCGAGGACCTCGAGGCGAAGGCAGCACAGTTACGCGATGCGGCGCGTGACCGGGCCAAGGCTCTTGATAAAGAAGCTGCCGCGATTGACCCATGAGCGAAGTTTGCAGTTCAAGCACGAACAACCACGTGCCGACATTCGCGGCAACCATGGCCGATGAGAGCAGCAGCCACGATTACCGTTCTGACAGCTCATCAAAGGCTTTATTGAGATGACGTATGTCAGTGCGGGTCAAAAGATCACCGCAAGCCACCTGATCTCGTGCAGTGGTTAGCAAATTCTCAAGATTTTTCAATTTTATCTGTGTTTTGTTCGGAACCAGCGGCAGCCTTAACTGACCTCTGATCATTACGGCTGCGAGATCCAAATGACTCATGGTAGGGTTCATCGTTCTCTTCATTTTAGGTTTATTCGTTTCAGAAAAGTCTCATCAACTGAAGAAAACAACGATAATAGTTGCAGCCATCAATACCAGAACTGCGTTCAGAATGACCGCACGCCCTAACGTGTCATCGCGAAATAGATCAGCGGAAAACTGAAGGGTGCTGACTTTCCGTCGAATGGTGAGCTTCGGTGCTGGCGGAACGCCGGTGGCAGTGCCGCCTTCGTTCTCCCAACAGTCCCTAGCGGCTTGTAGATCGCGTTCGTTCTGTTGCGATAGGGCACGGGCGCGGAACGTTCGTTCCTGTGAAGCGCCAAGTGCGAGCCCCAGCCGCTCGACCCGGTCATGAAGAACAGTCTGCCGCAGTGGTAATGGGAATGGGATGTTTGGTGAGGTGGACATGTCACTCTCCTCGTCGAGCGGGAGCGCGATTGTCTCTCAGTCACGGCATGCACGCACAGAGTCGGAACCGGGATGGCTCAGTATAACACGCTTGACCCGCGCTACCTAACGTCGTTCTAGCGCATATCAGGATGCCACCTGAATCATTCGTCTTCTTCTTCCCGCTCTTCCTTGTCGGCATCTGCACAGGCCTCGGGGCCTTGATCCCGTTGCCAGTCGGTGTCCCAATACCGTCCAACCGCATCGTCGGCATAGTCCGCGACATTCCTGCCATCGGCTAGTGTTTCCCCGTCGATAGCGATCATCCTGGCTTTGAATCGCTGACAGAATTCTTCCTTCGTGATGCCACTCACACTGACTTCCTTTCAGGTCCACGTTCTTCGCAATGGGCAAACCTTATATCAGCAAGACTATGCTAGACGTGATCTGTTCCTGTCACCCGTGCCTGGGGAGGAGGTGGGGCTGGCCTCTATCCGAGATGATCGCGATCAGTCGGGGTCATTCGCGCGGTATGGGCGGGGGAGGAATGGTTTGGGCCACCCCATCCGCGCATGGTATAATGTCAGCACGGAGGGCCGCGAAGTCAGGAGGGCAGTATGACGATCTCGAGCACTATGCGGAGTTGGAGCGACGTTGTGACCGTCACGCCCGGGGAGACGGTGTGGCATGTCCTTGAGCTGCTTGCCGATGAGCGCATCGGTGCGGTCCCGGTGTTGGACGGGGAGCGGATCGTCGGGGTCATGTCCGAACGTGATCTGATCTACGCACTTCGAACCAACGGCGCGGCGGTGATGGAATGGACCGTCGATCGGGTGATGACCTCACCCGTGCTCACTGTCGCCCCCGATACGGCGGTCATTGCCGCCCTGGCTCTGATGACAGGGCAGCGCGTCCGTCATCTCCCGGTGGTGGAGCGCGATCAGTTAGTTGGGTTCGTGTCGATTGGCGATCTTGTAAAATCACGGCTCGACCAGATCGAGCAAGAAGCTGGAGCGATGCGTGCCTACATCCAGGGCGACTATGAACGGCACATCTAATCCCCTAGCTCGAACGACTTGTGAGCGGACTGCCTGCTATTGGTCGCTGTCGGAACGGCGGCTTACCACCTCGCTAGCCTGCCCCCACGCTGAACTAGCTTTCCTTCAATCCCGCCGAATCATAAGCCCAAAGTGCTTCCCACTGGGAACCCACGACGGACCCATCCAAAAGCACTTTCAGTAGGGAAGGCCCGGCGCGTAATGCCAAGGCGATGGTGCAGGACGCAGTCCAGAGCGAACCCGTCTACCATGCCGATATGCCTGCTTTTCCCTGCTAACGCCTAAAATCGCAGTTTCAGACCCTCAAAGGTCGGAAATGATCGAGTTTACTGACGGAAATGCCGACGCTTTTTGGGAGGTTACCCTGCCCCCAGCAGCAGGGTAAATTTCACCCGCTAGCAGCGAATAGAGATTGGCGCGCAGGGAATGAGCAACCTTTCCTTCAGCGACGAAAGTAAAGTTGAACATTGTCTGTAACGTCGGATAATTTATTCTTGAATTTACGATTTTTCTCAGATAGACAATCCCGCGAATAGATTGGTCAGTCTAATCTGTTCGTAGAAGACGAGGCACAAAAGAAATGTGTAGCCTCGTCATGACTGACGTGTCGAGGCCCTTGATTGGAGGCCTCGATGCGAAGTTCGGATAAGAGTTATAAGTCAAACAGAGCCACAGCGGTCGGCCGCTGGGAAGAGGTGGCCATAGGCCTACTTCACCCTGCTGCCCGACGTACGCGGTCGCACCCGAGCGGTAAAAAGCGCGCTCTTGAGGGCAGCATCCGCGAACATGGCATTCTTGATCCTGTCACTGTGAACGCCGCCAATGTCATCGTTGACGGGCACCTTCGCGTCGAAATAGCGAAGAAGCTGGGCTTGGCGACAATACC
>NZ_OBMU01000001.1:2081655-2150134 GCF_900218065.1 Novosphingobium sp. Chol11
ACAATACCGGTAATCAGGCTAGAGCACCTTAATGATGCCGAGCTCCGCGCTTATGCGCTTGCCGCTAACAAGCTGCCTTCCGTTGCGAACTACGACATGGATGCACTCAGGCTTGAGCTTGAGGAGATCAAAGCCGATGTGCCCGAATATGATCTGAGCCTGACAGGCTTTTCCCTCGGCGAAATCGACCGGATCGCAGGTCGTCATGCCGCGACGCTGTATGACGACTTGGACGAAGAGGAAGAAGTAGACACCTTGTCGCCCCCGAAGAGCGCACGTGGCGACATATACGCACTTGGAAAGCATCGCCTTGTTTGCGGCGACAGCCTTTCGCCTGAAACTTTTACAGCGGTATTGAATGGCGAGTTAGCGGCATGCTGCTTTTCAGACCCGCCCTACAATGTGAAGGTGAACGGTCATGTGTCTGGCTCAGGCCGGCACGCTGAATTTGCGATGGCTTCAGGTGAGATGTCCCGAGCCGAGTTCGAAGCCTTCCTCACTTCCGTGCTGAACAACATACATTCCAACGTACGCGAGGGAGCCATAGCTTTCCTCTGCATGGACCACGCCCATCTGGGAGAATTGCTCATCGCAGGCGATGCTGTTTTCGAGGAGCGCTTAAACATATGCGTTTGGGACAAGGGGCATGGCGGGATGGGTTCCCTTTACCGCAGCCAGCATGAGCTTGTCGGCGTTTTCAAGAAGGGCACGGGCTCGCACGTCAATAATGTCGCCTTGGGGAAGAACGGTCGCAATCGGACGAACGTGTGGAATTTCCCCGGCATGGCTGGGTTCAGCAAGGCGCGAAAGAAGGCCCTCAAACTTCATCCTACGGTCAAGCCCGTGGCGCTGGTAGCCGAGGCGCTTCTTGACGTCACTGGCGTCGGTGATTTGGTACTCGACCCGTTTGGAGGGTCGGGAAGCACCCTGATAGCAGCCGAGCGCACCGGCCGGCGTGCGTGCTTGATCGAATATGAGCCTCACTACATCGACCGCACCATCCAGCGATGGGAGCGACTTACCGGTCTGACAGCAGAACTGACCTACCGCGCTAGCGATGATGAATATGCCGCTCCAGAGGCTGCGACGCCAGCCCTCTCGTCCACCGATGACCAGGAGGCGATTTGATGAGCCGATACGATGATCGACCATATGAGGTCGGCAAAGGCAAACCTCCGAAACGTACCCAATGGAAACCGGGTGAGTCGGGGAACCCCTCGGGGTCTTCAAAGAAGAAGCGCCGCAGCAAAGAGATGGACCTGCCTGAACTCGTGCGTAGCTTCGCAAATGAGAAAATTACGGTGACCAGCGGTGGGAAAAGGACCAAGCGTTCGAAAAGGGATATGATTGCTCTACGCCTTATCAATGATGCGATTGAAGGCTCAGCGGGTCACCGGCTCAAAGCAATCCCATTGCTGCGTTCCCTCGGCCTGTTTGATGTCGAAGCGCAGTTCGATGACAGCAAGGAAGCGCAGCAAGCGAGGATCGCAGAAGTGCTTCGCAGGCTTCAGCAGGAAGCGGAGAGGGATGAAGAGATGGAGAACAGTTTCCCAACCCGTTGAGCCGCTGCCCCTTTGTTCGCGCATCGATCGTTCTTACTGCCTGAGGGTAGCCTGTTCGGTAGAAGCCGTGCCCCTGAGGAGTGTCTGACCTGCGCGACGGGCGGGCTCCCCATTTCAAGCGCCGCTCAAATCCAACGATTGGGAGGTACGGCAACAAGCCGCACCCCCCTTCCTAAAAGCTCAAGCCGCTTCCCAGACCCTGTTCAGGATCTTGGCGGCCATTGCCGCCTTGTCCTGCGGGAGGAACCGACCATAATGTTTGGCGACCATTTCGGGCGTGTCCTGGATGGCGTAGCTTGCCTGCTCGTAGGAGCCGGTCTGCTTAAGGATGTGGGTGGCAAGAACGTCCCGCACATTATGCGGCCCATGCGGAAGAAGACCGTCGATCGCGCCCCGCCCAGTAAAGGGGTTCAAGACGCCGTAGCGCTGGATCACCAGGAATATGCAGCCTCATCGCTTTCCCCGTTTCCGGCAAAAAAAAGGCCGGTCGGCGACCGGCCTTTCACGGGGAGTGATGCCTAGAAGGCCACAGCATATTTAGGCCTCGAAGCGGGCCATGCAAGCCTAAAAATGGTATATGTTACATATTATGTGAGATGCTTGGCCTAGTGACATATCGCGCCCGCACAGTTGCAGTAAGGGAAAAATAGCGATAGCATTCAATTTATCGACGCATAATGATGCGCTGTTCAAAGTTTGTTTCGCACATGCGTAAAGCAAGGAGAGGGATATTGGCGCGCCTGTCAGATAAAATTGCGATCGTTACCGGCGGTTCCAGGGGCATGGGCGCAGCGACCGTACGACAATTTGTGCGCGAGGGCGCGAAGGTCGTTATCGCGGACCTGCTGCCCGAAGGCGAAGCACTGGCCCGGGAATTAGGATCATCGGTACTTTTTCACCGGACCGACATTTCCAGCGAAGCCGATTGGCAGGCCCTGCTCACAGCGACGGAATCCGCCTTCGGCACGCCCGACATCCTTGTCAACAACGCGGCGATGCAGCGTTTTCGTTCGATCCTGGAATGCGAGGTTGATGATTTCCGCAAGGTTGTGGACGTCAATCTTGTCGGCGCTTTCCTAGGCCTGAAGGTCGTGGGTGGCGCGATGGTGCGTCAGCGGCGCGGCTCTATCATCAACATATCGTCGGTCGATGGCATGCGCGGCGCCAACGGCTATGCCGCCTATTCCGCGAGCAAATGGGGCGTGCGCGGACTGACCAAGGTCGCCGCGATGGAATTCGGTCCGCGCGGCGTGCGGGTCAATTCGGTGCATCCCGGCGGCGTTCATACGGTGATGGGCAACCCCACCGGCGCAGCGGTCGAGGACATCGACAAGGGATTTGGCATGGTGCCAGCGCAGCGCAGCGGCCAGCCTGACGAGATCGCCGCGGCCACGCTCTTCCTGGCGAGCGATGAAGCATCCTACATCATGGGCGCCGAACTGGCGGTGGATGGCGGCTGGACCGCGGGCATCTACAACCAGATGCTTTCCGGTGCCCCGGAAGACGCGGATTATGGCGCGCGCACCGCCGCGCATGACATCAACAAGGTTCTGGATGACGCCCTTCGCGCCAAGGCAGGAAATTGATCATGACCACAGTTCAAACGCTGATCGACGAAAGAGACATCAACCGGGGCCTCAGCAGCTTCGCCCGCATTCTTGACCAAAAGCGCTGGGACGACCTGCCCACCGTGTTCGCCCGCCACCTGACGTTCAACTATGGCTCGGCCGGCGAACAGGAAGGGATGCAGGCGCTTGAAGCGCAGATGCGCCAATATCTGGACGTTTGCGGCGGCACGCAGCATTTGATCGGCAGCATCCTGGTTAACGTGGACGGCGACCGCGCGGAAAGCCGCGCCTATGTTCAGGCCCGTCACCAGCGTCGGGATGATCCGGCGGGCGCGATTTTCGATTCCACCGGCGAATATCGTGATCGCTGGGAGCGGCGGCCGGAGGGGTGGCGCATCGTTCGCCGCGACGCGATCTGGTTCCTGCACAGCGGCGATCCGGGCGTTCTGGCGGCTGAAGAAAGTCAACTTGGATGAGCGCTGGTACCTCGCTCGCCGAGCGCTACGGCCCCCGCGCCCTGATATTGGGCGGATCGGAAGGGATCGGCGCGGAATTTGCAGACCTTTTGGCCAGCGCGGGGCTCGATCTCACCCTTGTGGCGCGGTCTGCGGGCGCGCTGAACGAAACGGCGGCCAGGATCAGGGACGCGCATGGGGTGGAGGTCGATGTGATCGAACTCGACCTCACCGCCCCCGATATACCGTCAAAGGCCGGCGACATCATCGCTGCGCGCGATTTTGGGCTCGTCATCTACAATGCGGGCGCGACGCATGGCGTCAATCTGTTCCTGGACCAGCCGGTCGATCGCGCACTCAATCTGGTGGCGCTCAATTGCGCATCGCCAGTCGCCTTTGCACATGCCGCGCTTGGCAAGATGCGGGAAAAGGGACGCGGGGGGCTGATACTTATATCGTCCATGTCGGGGCTCGTCGGCAGTGGTTATGTCGCGGCTTACGCCGCGTCCAAGTCTTTCGAGATCGTGCTGGCCGAGGGGCTGCACTGGGAATTGCAGCGCGACGGGGTCGATATATTGTGCGCCGTCGCCTCGCTCACCGACACGCCCGCCATGCAGCGCTCCGGTATGGTGGAGGTCGAGGGACTGACGCCGATGGACGCCCGGACCTTCGCAACCGGGGCGATCGACGCGTTGGGAAGCGCGCCGGTCTGGTATGCCGTGGGCGACGCCGCGGTCGAGGGGATGCGTGCGATGCCGCGAACCGCTGTCACGGCGAACGCCTCCGCCATGTCAGCCCAGCTATGGGGCATAAAGGTCGATAACTGACGGGTTCAGCGTTCCGCCGTGATCGCCCGGTGCGCGCAGTTTCGGCTTCGGCTGCAGAAGAGGAGAACAGGATTGCGAAGTGCCATTAAACCGGCGCGGACGGCGGGCCGGAGGGGACGGCCTTCGCGGAACGAGGAAAGGGAGATCACGCTGGCGATCCGCGACGCCGCTCTCGTGCTTTTTCTCGAACATGGTTATGGCGCGACGTCGATGAAACGCATCGGCGAACAGGCCGGCGTTGCCCCCAACACGCTATATGCCCGCTTCCCCACAAGGCGACGCTATTCCGCGCAATCGTCGAATGGAAAGCCGCGATCTGGAAGGTGACCAACCCACCCCACCCCGCCATGCCAAGCCGGGATCGTCCATGACCGAGGTGATCGAAGTCGCGCTGACGGGTGTCTTCGATGCGATGGAGCGCGAAGACATCAGCGCGATCGGGCGTTTGCTGGCGCAAGAAGCCGAACGCTTTCCCGAGCTGGCGCAAAATTCATCATGAGAATGCGACGCGCACCGGCCATGAGGGGCTGGTCCAATCCATCCAGCAGAGCAGCGACTGCCCTTTACGAAGATCAGATACATGACCTTGCCTACACCGTTCTCGAATGCTCATCGGGCCACCTCAATCTTCGGATGCTGAACAGCGGCGGCGGACAGGAATACAAAGGCGGGCTGCCAAGCGCATCCCAACTTTGCTTTCTCTTGGCGTCATGAGGAAATGACTAGGATTGGGGAAAAGCCCAACGTCATGGGAACGGCCCTATACCCTGTTCAGAACATGCGGACGCCCTCGGGCACGGTGGGTTCCGGGCCGATCAGAACGACCCAGTTCTCGCTATCGGGGAAGCGCAGCGCTAGAACCTCCGACACGAACGGCCCGATCCGGCGTGACTCAAGATTGACGACGCAGGCCACCTGCTGCCCGGCAAGGGCGTCTGCCTCATCGTCAGGCACGGATTCGGTCAGGCGGCTTACCGTGGCTCATGTGTAATTTGATCAATCAGCCCGCTCTGAGGAGCGGAGCCGTTAAACTGATAACATCAGAATATATAATCTCGAGCGCTCCAAGCGCCGCTCGGCGCACGCCTAGGGGTGCTGAACTGACACAGTCAGAAAAAAAAGATGACACGTTACATATATATGTAGAAATCTATGGGGGCGGCCATATTATGGCTTACGCATTTCACTGTATCACGCTTGCAACGCGTCCTGACCGACATATCGGCGAGCGCACATCAAAAAGGAGGGGATTTCTTCGTTATGCTTAATTTATCAGTTCACGCGCGACTGCTGACCGGTATCGCCATTGGCAGCCTGAGCGTCGCTGCATATGCGCAGGAAGCACCGCCGCAATCGCAGCCTTCGGCACTTAGCGGCTCCGACATCATCGTCACGGCCACTCGCCGCAACGAATCGTTGGTCGATGTGCCATTGAACGTGCAGGCGATCACGTCGGAAGATATCACGAATCAGGCCATCACCAACTTCAGCGACATCGATACGCTGGTTCCCGGCCTTTCGCTCGACACCACGGCGCAGGGCAATGAAGCGTCCATTCGCGGCGTCACCACGGCTTCCGTCTCTGGCGCTCCGCAGTCGCTCGACATTTATTTGAACGACGTGCCGGTGTTGGCCTTCTCGATCTTCTCTGCGCTTTATGACGTCGGCCAGATCGAAGTGCTGCGCGGTCCGCAGGGCACACTTCGCGGCAGGACGGCGCCGACCGGCGCGATCACCATTTCGACGCGGCGGCCCGACATGAACGCATTTGGCGGCTATATCGAAGGTCAGATGCTGTCCCACGAGCGGTTTGGCTACACCCTTCAGGGCGCTGTCGGGGGTCCGATCATTCCGGACGTGCTCGCCTTCCGGCTCGCGGGCTTCTACCAGCAGGATGATCTCAACGGCACCCGGAGCATCAACAACAACGTCGAATCGGAGCAGCGGATCAAGAGCGGTCGCGCCACCCTTCTGTTTACGCCGGGCGATCGCTTCGAACTACTGGCTACCTATCAATATAATGAGACCGACGAAGAGAAAGTTGCCCGCCTCGCCGGAGCGGGCCGCGGTTATAATGGTCCGCCGTTGACGGGTGAGGAAAATTCCGGGGTGGCCGAAGCCCCCGACTATACCAACAGGACATTCCACTTTGCCTCGATCAACGCCAAATATGATTTCGATTTCGCGACGCTGAACTATATCGGCGGCTGGACCAAATCGAAGAATACCCGCAAAGGCCGCCAGCAGATCGACCCGGGCAACGCCATTATCGGCTTCAACTATCTGCCGGGCAATATAGCTGACATCGAAGTTCAGCAGTGGTCGCACGAACTGCGGCTGCAATCGAACACGAAGCCGGGCGATTTCCTGGATTGGACGGTCGGCTATTACCGGGCCAATGGCGGTTCGCGCGTCGATCAGAACATCACCTTCGTCAGCGCGGGTCCGGGCAGCGGCATCCTGGGCGATCCGGCCATCGTCGGTCCCACAGGACCCGCCGTGCCCACCGCGTCGGACGTCAATCTGAACTATCTGACGCGGGGCGTTCTCCGGCTCCAGCCTGGTTCCTTCAGCATCTTCGGTGATCCCGGTCGTGACCTGGAACAGTCGCTTTTCGCCAGCACCACCTTCAACTTCGATTCGGGCACCCACGTCCGTCTTGGTGCGCGCTATATCTGGGGTCACAAGGATTATGACTTCAATCTCGCTTTCGACAGTCCGCTGCGCATCGCTCAGCCGCTGGGCTTCCCGACTGCCGGTGTCTGCGGCTTCCTCCCGCCGCCATTCCCCGGGGCTACATTCGCACCTTCAAGCTATCCGACCAGCTGCGATATCCTGATTCCCCTCCCCAACCCGCCTTCACTTGATCAGCAGGCGAAGCTCAACGACTGGGTGTACGACATCAACATCCGGCAGGAATTGGGCGAACATCTCAATGCTTATGCGAGCTACGCCCGCAGTTTCCGGTCCCCCGGCGCGAGTCAAGGCGATGTCCCAGCCCAGTTCGTGATCGTGAACGCCGAAAAGTCCGACAATTACGAAATTGGCTTAAAGGGCGAACTGTTCGATCGGCGTGCCCGCTTCACCATCGCGGCGTTCCAACAGGACTTTAAGGGCTACAATGCTACCGTATCCAACATTCCGTTCGTGAGTGGCGGTTTGGCTAACGGCACCGTGGCCGATGCTTTCTCCTTGACCTATAATGGCGATGCGCGCGTTCGGGGCTTTGAAGCGGACATCAGCGGCAACATCACCGACCGCTGGAGCGCTCGCGCATCAGTCGCTTATGTGAAGGGCAAGTTCCAGAACGCCTCGCAGCCATGTCGTGACGCCAATTTTGACGGCATACCTGATAATGGTACTCCGACCTTGGGAGACTTCCAGGGAGCAGGCGTGATAGTGGCGACCTGCGCGACCAATGGTCCGATCAATGGGCTGCCGAAATGGACGGCGACGGCGCAGACGGAATATTCGATTCCGATCGGTGACCGTGGCGAAGGGTTTATCCGTGGTTTGCTCAACTATAAGAGCGACGGCCTGATCGTTTCCAGCAATGCCAAGATTCCGGAATATGCAACCGTAGATATCTATGCTGGTGTGAACTACGATAATTTCCGGGCCAGCATCTTCGCGAAGAACCTGTTCGATACGACGCGTTTGGTCGATCAGGGCGGTTTGCTGAACACGTTGGGATCCGTTCCCACCGGATATCGCGAAGTCTTCTACACCCAGGGCCTGCAGATCGGCCTCAACCTGGGCTTCCGCTTCGGCGGCGGCTAAGCTTGCACAAGGAGCGGGCCGGCCAACAGTCCGGCCCGCTCCTCATTTCCGCTAAGATTCTCGCTTTTTTTCCAGTGAATTCCGACGGTAAGTAGATCTCGTCGGCTTCGATGAGCCGCACTAACCCGATCAGCAGCGCCATGATGGTTTGGTGCCAGTATAACAAGACTGCCAGCGGCGATGAGCGGGCCCGCACAAGTTTTCGGCCGTCCTGATCTGCGGCGGTTCTACCAAAAGCGAGGTGTTCGAAATGCTGATGGGCGATGAGCTCGCCCAGATGGTGTTCACGGACGCGCTCTGCGCAGGCGACAGTCTGAATAAAGTCCCCCTCCCTTCCGGGATGGGGGCTTTTCTTTTGCCTCAAATCGCGTTCCGCCGGGCAATCGCGCCAAGGTGGCGGCCGCTGGGTTTGACTGTGCGCTTGAAACTGGCGCGATCGACATCCACCAAGCCAAATCGCTGATGAAAGCCTTCGTTCCATTCCCAATTGTCCAACAGCGTCCAGTGGAAATAGCCGCGGACATCGGCGCCGGCGTCGATCGCCGCCTTTAATCCGGCCAGCGCGCCACTGATATAGTCGACGCGACGAGCATCATTATCGGTCGAAATACCGTTTTCGGTGACGTAGATCGGTACCTTTACCCGGGAAGCAGCATAGCGAACAATATTACCGATGGCAGGGGGATAATATTCCCACTTGCTCTTGGTGAATTCGGCATCCTTGCCTGCCTTGCGCGGTCCTTCCGGTCCAATCAGGTAACGGGTATAGCCTTGCACCCCCAGAAAGTCGCTACGTGCGGCCGCTTCTAGCCACTGTGAGTAGACTTCCTGGCGTTTCTGCGCGACTTTGGCTTCACCTCCGTCAACGGGCTGATCATCACCAATCGACACGATTGCTCCGACCGGGAACTTGCCAGGGCCAGCCTTGAGGGCCGCCATGGCAAGTTCGTGCGCCCGGATCATCGCCGGCACCGCTGCCTTCGGATCGCTGAACAGGAAGGACGAAAACTCATCGCTGCCCACTTTCTTGGCGGCGAGCTTCATCAGCGGGGCCGACATGGAGGCAATATCCATCGGCTGGCCGGTCGCGCTTTGCATGTCCGGTGACCATTTGACAACGAGCGGCGCGTTGGGCTCGTTGAACGGCACCGCCATGCCGATGAGGTCGCCCATATGCTTGGACACCCGTTCGGCGTAGCGCGCGAACAGTTCCGGCGCGTCCGGCTTGTTCCAGGCGCCACGGGCGGCGAACCAGCGCGGCGAGGAGAAATGATTGAGCGTCACATTGGGAAAGATGCCGGCATCGCGGCAGGCGGCGATACAGCGGCGGTAATGATCCAGTTCCGCCAGGGAAAACTGCCCTTCTTCCGGTTCGACGCGTGACCATTCGATGGAAAAGCGATAGGCGTTGAGGCCCATAGCCTTCACCAGCGCGACGTCCTCACCCCAGCGGTGATAGCTGTCGCAGGCATCGCCTGACCTCTCCCTAAAGGGAGAAGGCTTCATATTTTCTACGATCCACAGATCCGAACTGACATTGTTGCCTTCTGTCTGGTGCCCCGCGCTTGAGGCACCCCAGAGAAAGCCCGTGGGGAATCTTCCCTTCGGCGCGTTCCGTGTTGGAGCAGCAGCCGTGCTTGGGGCGGAGAGCAGGGCTGATCCAGCAGCCATGCCCATCAGGATCGATCGTCGATCCAGCGCGTCAGCGAAATCCATGAAATATCCTCTTCACATCCTTAGGGCCGCGCCGCGATCCTCGAAAACGGGACCGGCACCGTGACCGATGATGATTAAAAAGCAAGGTGCTTGTCAATTTAATAGAGCTGCAATAGCAGTCCGCGCGCATCTCATCGCTTCCAGAGGCGACCGCATCATACAATATTCTGGGGAGAGAATTTTACGCGACTTAGGCAGTTTGCGCGCTACGCAGCGATGGCGGGTTCGGTTGGTAGGATTTACCCCACCATCCCATCCAGCAGGCGAGCGAATTCAAGAATGATGCGGCAGATGCCGCGTCCGGCACCGTCATCGTCACCGCAGACGATCGCATTCGCATCAGTCGCTCAAATCTGATTGCCCCCTTCGGCGCTTTCGCTGAGGTCAGCCCACCTCCACCCGGATACGCGACAGCCGGATTTCCTGTATCCGCCAGTCGCCGCCGACGCGGACATAGCGCTCATGATAATGACCATAGCCGTGCATCCATTTGAAGGGCAGCGGCGAGCCCTCCTGAACCCACAGCTTGTCCTCCATAGCCCAAATACCCGTCGCGTGATCCGGCCCCTCAATCCAAATTTCTGGCATATGTCCGTGATGGACGGTCTGGACGTGCTGCAGGATCGGAGCAAGCTTGGCGACATAGGCGGCCGCCCCATGGGTCAGTTGGCTTTCGTCCTGCTGACCGGTGGATTCCCGAAAGTCCGCAACCAGATCGGGAGCGAAAGTCGCTTCCAACCCGGCCCAATCCTTCATGTCCATCGTCCGGAAATAGCGCGCTTTGAGCGCGTGAATTTCCGATGCGGCGGCAAGTTTTTCTGCTTCAGTCACAATCTCATTCCCAAGCTGAAAAGTCAGACCTTACCAGGTCACCTTGTTCGCGGCTTCAATGGCGGCCTGCGTGTCAGGCGGCAGCAGTACGCCGCGCTTCTCTGCCGCCTTTGCCGCTTCCGCGAAGCGTTTGTGGTAGACGTCCGGGGTTCCGTAGAGCGCCTTCAGCCGCTCCTTGGTGAACGGGAATGTCCGGCCCGAACCACCGATACATTCGCCTCGCCAATCATATCGGGCGACCGGCACATCCACCCATGGTGTGCGGAGCCCCCCCTTCACATTACCGTTCGCATCGAAATAGCCGGCCGGCTCAAGCACCGGCTCCTTCGGTCCTTCAAAAGACGCAAGCTGAGGGAAGCTGGGTGCTGCCTTGCCGCTCTTGATCCATCGGTCAACGGCTATGATTGCAGCGCCCGAGACATATTGCACCGGAAGGGTGTTGGCATAATCCACGGGACAACCGCCCGCGTTCAGGCCGAGATCGCGTGTATTGGCCTTACCCACGCGGTCCATATAGGGGCCGGTCGTATGGGAACTGCCCGCGGGCGCCCAAAAACGCAGCATCTTGCCTTCCGGCCGTGGTCCGCGTTCGGCAGAAGCCGTGGTAGTGTTAAGCACGATCACCGGCACGCCAACATCGTTGCGCACGACTGGGGCAGGCGTATCGACGCCCGTCAACTTCAAATGTGCACCCCTGTGAAGATCTTGCAAGAAAAAGCCGTCAAACACTCTCTGACTCGGCTGAATGGCGTTGATATAAATCGCCATCCGTTCGCCAGCGATCGTGTTGCCCACCCCAATTACGGCTTTCGGTTTTAAACCGGAGAATGGATCGGGCCCGCCTGCGATCATCTTGCTCTTCAGAGACGCGGCGATCTGAGTCAGTATGTCATAGGACATGTCTGTCGATGGCACCGACAAGCTGCCATAGCGCTGCGGATCCCAGCGGGCGAGCGTGGTGCCGACCGGGATTTGCCTGCCGGCATAGGTGATCATCTGCGGCGGCTTTTTGTCATCGATGCCTTCATGGTGCATCGACACCCCTACCCAGCCGAAGCCGTTGCGCAGCAGCGTTTCAGCGTTCCAGCGATAATTGGTATCCCGTTCAGTGCCGTAATATTCCTGCATATATTCGACAACGACGGTGCCATTGAACTTGGCGGCCGGTGGTTTACGGACGAGAATGCGCGTCTTGTAGGGCATATCTTCGCCCGAAACGACCTGCCAGCGGCCATCCGCGCCTAGCGTCGTGCCCGGCGCAACCGCATAGGCATGGGCTTTGCCCGAAACGAAATATTCGCTTTCGGTATAACCATAGGGCGCCAGATCGACGATCGATGCAGAATAGGGAACGCCGCGCGTCCCGCCCGTCACCGGCCCTTCGATCGTGACACTGCCGACGCTGGCGTGCTGCGCCTTCGCTTGTCCGCGCGCCGACAGGGCGCTCCCCGGCTGAACAAGCATCGTTGCCGCCAAGAGGGGCATCAACCATTTTCTGTTGGGTTTCATCTCTTCTCTCCGGCTATTTCTTAGGTAAAGCAAAGGCGACGATGCTGTTGCGCCCCTCCGTCATGACGGAACTCATCTTGGCTATTGCGGGGTCGTATGAACCGGCTGCCAGCGCGATGAACTGGCGCCCTCCTGATTTGTAGACAGCAGGCACGCCGCCCGGCACCGAGGGCAGGGGCGCTTGCCAGACCATGCGGCCGTCCACCATGCTCCATGCCCGCAGCTTACGATCCTGCGTCCCAGCGAACAGCAGATCGCCCGCCGTCGCGACGATGGTGCCGCGCGGGAAAAGCGCGCCTGAATTCTTGAGTCCGGGCAGTTCGCCGAAGGGAACCTGCCACAGCTTCCTGCCGCTGTTCATGTCATAAGCGGTAAGGGTGGACCATGGCGTCGCGTTCGCGGGAAACATCTTCTTGCTGAATAAGAAGTTGTAGCCGGTCTTGAGCTTGATCGGCCCGCTCTTCGCGGCTGCTGTCGACCCGTCCTGAACGTCCGGACCTGCAGCAGGTGGAGGCGCACTCGCCTTGCTCGCCTGCTCTCTGCTGAAGCCCAGGAAGAGCAACAGATCCTTCATCTCCTGCGGCTTCAGATTGAACGCGGGCATTACCGCGCGGCCTCGCGTGACGATTTCGCTCACCTGATACACCGTTCGACGCGCCGCGATCCCCGTCAGCGCCGGGATGGCAGGCGGTTGGCCAGCGCGTTTCTCGCCATGGCAGGACGAGCAGTTTTGCGCATAGACGGAGCCGCCGGGATCTTCGGCGCTCGCCCCCAGAAACATGGTGCGCGGCTTGTCAGAAGGCGGCTCCATCCGCAGAATCGCGGGAACATCCATCCCCACCACGAAAAAACGGCCGGTGCGCGGATCGACCGCGCCATTACCCCAATTAGTTCCACCCGAACTGCCCGGGATCTGCAATGTCCCCTGCCTGCTCGGCGGCGTGAATATCCCTTCGTTGCGTAGGCCCGCGATCACCGCCGCCACCTGCTTTCGCTCGGCCGCATCCAGATAAGGATTGAGGTCTGCTGCCGTCATATGCTGGCGCACGAACGGCTCGGGCGCCGTGGGGAACGGCTGCGTGGGAGAGGCCTCCTCCCCCGGAATGTCGCTTTTGGGAACCGGCCGCTCCTCAATTGGAAAGACAGGCCGCCCTGTACGCCGATCAAAGGTGTAGATAAACCCAGTCTTGCCAGCGACCGCGACCGCCTCGATCCGCTTTCCGCCACGATTGAGCGTCAGCAATTTGGGCGCTTGGGGCAGATCATAATCCCACAGGTCGTGATGCACGGTCTGGAAATGCCAAAGTTTTTTGCCCGTTCGGGCGTCTAGCGCAATCAACGAGTTGGCGTAGAGATTGCTGCCCTTACGATTGACGCCATAGAAATTATAATCGGCCGACGCGAGCGGTACGAAAAGGATACCGTTGGCAGTGTCGAGCGTCATTTCGCTCCAGTTGTTGACGCCGCCCACCTTGTTCCAGGCATCCTTGGGCCAGGTCTCATGGCCTGGCTCGCCAGGCTGTGGAATACTGTGGAAGGTCCAGCGCAGCTTACCGTTGCGGACGTCGAACGCGCGAATATAGCCAGGAGGGCCGTTCCATTCGTCGCCACCCGTCGTGCCGACGATGATGAGGTCATCGAAGATCCGCCCCGGCGATTGCGACTCAATCCGCTTGATAGTCGCTGGATCGCGCCCCAGACCCTGTTTGAGGTCGATCGAACCATTTTCGCCGAAGTCTGTCACCGGCTTTCCCGTCGCAGCGTTGATTGCGTAAAGACGATCATGCTGGTTGTAGAATAGCCTGCGCGGCTCCCCGCGCCCCCCGCTCCAGCTGCTCAGGCCGCGCATGCGCACGCCGTCGGCATCGACGCGCCAAAGCTCCCGCCCGGTCGCTGGATCCAGCGCCAATATGCCGCCGCTATAGGGCACGAACATACAGCCGCCGATGACCAAGGGATTGCCGTTGGACTGGCCATTGTTGGGTAACGGAACGCTCCATGCTAGCTGGAGCCGATGGACATTGGCGCTGTTAATATCATCAAGCGGTGAAAATTGCGCGGAATCGGGCCCGCCCAGATAATCGGACCAATCTCCGCCCGAATAGGGCACACCGGTTGCTCCGCACCCCCCGAGCAATGCCGCAACTATGGCGAGGCCGCTGATTGCAGCATAAGACTTTCGCCCGGACATCAAATATCCCCTCCAAAGGACTTTTCTCCCGCGCAAATTACGCTGCGGTCAGCGTCTAAACCCCCGTAACCTGCTACCTCCGAGACCATCGTACGCGGTAGCCAACATCGAGGAGCCGAAGAATAAAGTAGAGATATCTATATATATTATGGTTGGCAAGAGGTTGCATGAATTACCCGTCCATGACATTTCCTTCATGTGGAGATATGGAGCTGGTTTCGGCCCGGCAAACGTCCTTTGCCCGAAAGGCCGGTTCGAGAGGAAAAACGGTTTGCCAGAAGCTATGAAACAGGTGCGTACAATAGGACGGAGAGGACGCCCGTCGCGAGAGGGTGAGCGAGAGATCACCTTGGCTATCCTCGATGCGGCGCTCCAGCTTTTCCTGACTAACGGCTATGGCGCGACATCCATGAAGCGCATAGGCGAGGAAGCCGGCGTGGCTCCCAACACGCTATATGCGCGCTTTCCTGAAAAGGCGACGCTCTTCCGCGCGATCGTGGAATGGAAGACGGCTGTCTGGAAGGTTACCAATCCTCCTCGCTATGCAAAGCCCGGATCCCCGATATCCGAAGTCATCGAAGTTGCGATGAACGCTATGTTCGAAGCGATGGACCGCGAAGACGTAAGTGCGATGGGTCGCCTGCTGGCGCAGGAGACAGAACGTTTCCCGGAACTCGCCCAGATCTATAGTGAAACTGCAGCCCGGGTTGGTCAGGAGGGGCTTATAGAGTCCATGCGTGCTAGCAGCGATTGCGGTTTGTCCGAAAAGGAATTGTCAGACCTGGCCAATACCATGATGGAATGCGCATCGGGACACATGAATCGGCGGATGTTCAACGGGAATAGCGGCCAGGAGAGCCACAGGCGAGCGGCGAAGCGCATCGCCAAACTGCTGTCGTACGGAGCTGCACAGCGCTGAAAAAACCACGAGCGCACGGCGCGCAGGGCTAAAATGAACTGACCACTCTTGTTTATTTCGAAAACTGGCTCCATTCTGGCAGCAGCGCGCACGTCCCAAGATGGTGCCGCGCAGAAGCTAAGGAAATGCCTAAATGATCAAGTTCTTCACGCCGGCTCTTCTCAGCCTGGTGGCTGCAACTGCCGCTCAAGGCCAGCAGCCTGCAGCCACCACTGCAGCTACAGCGCAATATTCGACTGAAAAGACGGATGTCGGTGCATTGATCGGCAATCCCCAGACTAAAGCCATCGTGGACAAGCATATCCCGGGTTTCAGCAACAATCCGCAAATCGACATGGCGCGCGGCATGACCCTGCGCGCAATTCAGCCCTTTGCGGCCGATCAGGTTACCGACGCCGCCTTGAGCGCGATCGACAGCGAACTTTCCAAGCTACTCGCTAAGTAAAGACGTTCCGGCATTCAGTCAGAACATGCACCGGTCGGAGCGCACCTGGTGAGATGCTGGCCCGTGTATTTCGGGTGGGTGGGCGCGAGATCAGGCACCGGCTCGCGGCTGATTTAAAATGAATTGACTTCATTATTTTACCTTGCCGCCGCGAGCTCGTCATCTAGATGATCCCGACCGCACCGGGACTAGTATTGTCAGAGAGGAAAGATCATGAAGCGCGCTCTCAAACTTCTGCTGACGGCCAGTGTAGCGTTTGCAAGTATGCCCGGGCTGTCGCAGGACCTGTTACACGAAGGCTTCCAAAATCCTCCGCAGGAGGCCCGCCCCCGCGTATGGTGGCATTGGCTGAACGGGGCCATTTCAGAGCAAGGCATCAAGCAAGACCTCGATTGGCTGCACCGGTCGGGCATAGGCGGCGTGCAGATATTCTACGGAGCGATGCCCAATAATGACGGCGTCGTCACGCCGCCCGTCCGCTACATGTCGCCTGAATGGAAAACCGCCTTCCGCAGTGCCGTTGCGCAAGCCGCCGACAAAGGCATGGAAGTCACCATTCCCACCTCTGCCGGCTGGAGCGAAACCGGCGCGCCCTTCGTCAAAGCCGCAGATGGGATGAAGAAATTCGTCTGGACCGAAAGCGATGTGGTGGGGGGACGACGCTTTCAGGGCATTCTGCCACGCCCCTCCGACGCATCGGGGCCGATCGGGGGCATCGAATTTGGCGAAAACAGGCTGACGCATGGTGCGATCGGGCCCCAGCCGCCGCGCCTTTATGTCGATAGTCGCGTGATCGCCTATCATGTGCCGGCGACGGAACATGCGCTGCCCTTGCCCAAGGTCACGACTTCGAAAGGGGAGGTGCCCGCGGCCGGACTTTTCGACCGGCGATTGGTGAAGGCGATCGAGATCGACCGTCCCTCCAACAAGAATCCGGGCTGGGTCCGCTTCGATTATCCGAGGCCCGTCACCCTCCGATCGCTAACGGTGGTTCTGGAGCCCAAGAAGCCCGAAATTGCGGTTTCGACCGAAATTCCGGCTTGGCTGGAGGTCAGCGAGGACGGCGTCACCTTCCGCAAGGTGGCCGATATAACAGCGGGCTCCTTCACGCAAAATACGAACAGCTTCGCCCCCGTCACCGGCCGCATCTTCCGCGTGGTCCTGCAACCTGCGCCTGCCACGCTCCCCGCTTTGGACATGGCGCCCGGGGCGCTGCTGCAACCTGGTCTTGCCTTGTCTCCGCCCGGCAAGATGCTGACGATCTCGGAAATGGCCCTGAGTAGCGACGCCCGCATTGAACGGTTCGAGGAAAAGGCGGGATTCGCCTCGTTGCCGGATTATTATGCGGTTCCGACTCCTGCCGTGGGTCCGAGAGACGTCATCGATAGATTGAGCGTCATCGATTTGACCAGCCGGATGAAAGCTGATGGAACCCTGGACTGGACGCCGCCCAAGGGGCGCTGGCGCGTGGTCCGACTGGGCTATTCGCTGACCGGCCATATGAACGGCCCCACCACTGCCGAGGCGACGGGCCTGGAGGTCGATAAGCTGAGCGCCCCACGCGTACAAGCCTACATGAAGCGGTATCTCGATGAATATACCCGGACGCTCGGTCCCGATCTCGTCGGCAAGCGAGGCTTGCAGGCGACGCTCAACGACAGCATCGAGGCTGGATTTCAGAACTGGACCGACGACATATTGGACCAGTTCGCCAGAAGGCGGGGCTATGATCCCGCATCCTGGCTGCCGGTCCTTACCGGCCGCATTGTCGATAGCGCCGCCGCCAGCGATGCATTCCTATATGACTTCCGTCGCACCCTCATGGATTTGATGGCGGAGGCGCATTACGGTTCAGTCGCGCAGGTCGCCCATGCGCGCGGCTTGACGGCCTATGGCGAGGCATTGGAAGCGCCGAACCGTCCATCGTTGGGCGATGATCTGGCGATGCGGAGCCACGCTGACGTGCCGATGGGCGCGATGTGGATGTTCAAGCCCGGCAGGGGGCCGCAACCCGCCCACGCCGCCGACATAAAGGGCGCGGCTTCCGCCGCACATCTTTACGGGCGGACTTATGTCGGAGCGGAATCGATGTCGTCCATGTTCCAATATTGGGCGGCGAGCCCGCGCGAATTGAAGCATGTCGCCGACACCGAGTTCGCGCTGGGCGTGAATCGTTTTTCGATCCACAGCAGTGTTCATCAGCCCTTGATCGACAAAGCGCCCGGTCTCAGTTTGTGGCTGTTCGGCCAATATTTCAACCGCAACGAAAGCTGGGCGAAACAGGCGCGCCCATGGATCGACTATCTTGCTCGCACCTCCTGGATGCTCTCGCAAGGTCGCTACGCCGCGGACGTAGCTTATTTCTATGGCGAGGAAGCCCCGATCGTGACGCTCGCCGACCAGGGCCGCCTGAAGGATGCGCCCACTCGGTACGGCTATGACTTCATCAACGCGGACGCGCTGGCGGAGCTGACTTCCGTCAAGGACGGCACGATCGTCACGCCCTCCGGCATGCGCTATCGGATCTTGCAACTGGGCGGTGCGTCGCAACGCATAACCTTGCCGACCCTGCGCCGGATCGCCGAACTGGTGGAGGCAGGTGCGGTCGTCGTGGGGGACAAGCCGTTATCCTCACCCAGCCTGGCCGACGACATCGGGGCATTTAAGGTGCTGGCGGACAGGCTTTGGAGCGGTGGCCCGGAGACGCGCGTCGGCGCTGGCCGCGTCCTTTCGGCCATGCCGGTGGAGGCCGCTCTTGCCCGGATCGGGGTAACGCCCGACCAAGAAGTGCTTGGCCAAGCTGGAAACGCGTTGCGTTTCCTGCACCGGTTTCTGGATGAAGGTGACCTGTGGTTCGTCAGCAACCCCGAAGGGAATGCCTTCACGGGCGATGTGGCGTTCCGTGCTACCGGGCGTGCGCCCGAATTGTGGGATGCCGAAACCGGGACCAGCAGCCCCCTGTCCTACCGGACGGAAAACGGCCGCACCATCGTCTCGCTGCGTCTCGCCGGCAGCGGATCGGCGCTGATCGTGTTTCGCCAGCCCACCGACCAAACGACGCGCACCGTGACGCCACCTGCCGAACGCACGCTGGCGACGATTGATGGCCGCTGGTCGGTCACCTTCCAGCCCGGTCGTGGCGCGCCCGAAGGCGCCGTGAAGATGCCCGCAGGCTCCTGGACCGACAGCAAGGAGACGGGCATCCGCTATTTCTCGGGCGTGGCAACCTATTCCAGGACAGTCCGCGTCCCCCGTACGAAGGCGGGGAGCCGGACCATTCTGTCGCTCGGCGAGGTAAATGACCTGGCAGAATTGTGGGTCAACGGGACGCACGTGCGGACGCTGTGGCACGCACCCTATCGCGCCGACGTGACCGATGCGCTCAGGCGCGGCGGTAATCGTTTCGAAATCAAGGTGGCGAACCGCTGGGTGAACCGCCTGATCGGCGATGCGCAGCCTAGGGCAGCCAAGATCGGTTGGATTGTCGCGCCCGCCTATTCGGCCAAGGCTCCCCTTCTGCCATCCGGCTTGAATGGACCGGTCACTTTGATCGAAACGCACAATTGAGCAACACCTGACAGCAACGGAAACAGGGGGAAAGGTAATGAAGCGCGCGCTGAAATGGGCCATTGGATTAATCGTTGGGCTGTTCCTCGCCCTGATGCTGTTCGCCGTCATCGCGATCGGTCCGGCCAATTTCGGCCGCCTGGTCCTGGGCATCGGGCGCGATTATGATCATCAGCCGCCGGTCCTGCCAAAGACCCTCTCGGGAACGTCGATCCTGATTTTCTCCAAGACCAATGGCTATCGCGACGATCCCCAAATTAAGGCGGCGAATGCGGCGATAGAAGCGATTGCGCGCAAGCGGGGCTGGACCAGTTACACGACCGAGAACGCCGCCATCTTCAATCCCGAGCAGTTGAAACGCTTCAAGGTGGCGGTCTGGAATAGCGTCAGCGGCGACGTACTATCCCCCGAGCAACGCGAGGCGTTCAAGGGCTGGCTGGAGGCTGGCGGCGGCTTTGTCGCGCTGCATGGTTCGGGCGGGGACCTGGACTATGCCTGGAAATGGTATGTCAACGACCTGATCGGCGCGCAGTTCATCGGCCACACCATGGGTCCGCAGTTCCAGCGCGCGACGCTGATCGTCGAAGACCGGCAGCATCCCGCGACGCGGCACCTTCCTGAGCGCTGGTCGCGGACTGACGAATGGTATTCTTTCGCCTCCAGCCCGCGCGCCAAAGGCTATCACATTCTCGCGACCCTGGATGAAGGAAGCTACCGCCCGAAGATGAAATTCCTGCCTTTCACAAAGGCACGCGATCTGCAGATGGGCAAGGATCATCCGATGATCTGGACACATTGCCTCGGCAAAGGCCGAGCCTTCTACTCCGCACTGGGGCACCCGGCTTCCGCCTATACCGAACCGGAGCATCTGCGCATGATCGACGGTGCGATCGCGTGGGCTGCGGGACTGGAGGGGCCGTCCTGCGGAAAGTCCATAGCTGCTTCGGTTCGTTGATCCGCACTGGTCTAGATCGTCAGCCATTTCGACAGTTGCCGACCCATTGTCGCCATTCAACTGGTAATTCGTCGTTCTCAGGTCCCGTCGGTCCGCCTTTCCATTTGAGACGTTTTAATTCTGAAAACCAGAACGGCGATTTGCCACACCTTTGGAATTGTGCTGGCACGCGATAGGCGAAGTAGCCGGGCCGCTCATTTGAGAGGGTCAGAAACTCGCCCATATAGCTCTACCATTCACCCGGCCTCGTCAATGGATTCACCTCCCTTATCTTCGAACAGCTGTACAATGCTGCGTGAAGTTTCTCGGGTGTGAAAGGCTTTTCCAAAATAGCGACGTCCAGGCCGTCCTGAAGCAGCTCTCGTGCATCTGCATAGCCGGTGATAATCATCGCAGCCAGTTCGGGAAGAATGCGCCGCACCTGCTTCACTAGCTGTGTTCCAGAGATTTTGGGCATCGCATAATCAGTGACGAGTATATCAAACTGGCCTATATCGCTGCGGATCATGTCCAAGGCAGACAATCCGTCTGCCACATCAGTCACCCGATGGCCCATATCCTCCAGCAGGGCCGCCGTTGTCGCACGCACAGCGTCATGATCATCGACCAGCAATATGCGCAGGGCCGTTTGCGGGCTACTTAGATCATCGTTAGACAGAAGGTTCAGTTCTGGCGCTCGCTCCAGCTGCGCCTCAGGCAACCAGATCTCAACGCAGGTGCCGGCGCCGAATTGACTGTTCACCCGTACAGTGCCGCCGGATTGTTGTGCAAAGCCGTATACCATGCTGAGGCCCAACCCGGTTCCCTTCCCCACCGCCTTCGTGGTGAAGAACGGCTCCATTACCTGATCCAGCAAATGTGGCGCTATTCCGCAGCCGGTGTCGGTGACGGTAAAAGTGACGTACCTTCCGGCTGACAGGTCGCTCAGATCTTCATTTTCGATCACTTCCGCATTCCGGGCGCCGACCGTGATGATGCCGCCGTCGGGCATTGCATCACGGGCGTTGATGATCAGGTTCATCAGCGCCAATTCAAGCTGCGCGGCATCGGCGAACACATCAGCGGTGCCGTCCTGCACGTCCCATCTGAGTTCGACCAGGCCGCCCAAGGTATGATCGAGCAAGCTTGTCACGGATGTGGCAAGCTGATTGACGTCGATCACACCTGGCGCCAGCTTCTGGCGACGGGCAAAAGCGAGCAGATGCTTCACCAACTCTGCACCCTGTTCGGCAGCGTGACGCATCATGTTGATGATGCTCTTCTGCTTTTCGTCTAGCGCCACCCGCCTCTCGATCATTCCCAGACCGCCAAGCACCGCCGCCAGAAGATTGTTGAAGTCGTGCGCAATGCCGCCGGTCAACTGGCCGATGGCATCCATCTTACGGACCTGATTCAGCTGGACCTCCAAGTCCTTCCGTTCGGTGACATCAAAAAGCGTACCCGCATATTCAACAGGATTGCCGGAGGAGTCTCGAAGCAATACTGCCTGATCTATAAAGTGCCTGTACTGCCCATCGGCACACTGCCAGCGATATTCGACCGACATGGATCGCTCGGTGGGACGCTGTGCAACCGCTTCCAGAACGCGCTCGCGATCTTCCGGGTGGAGCCGGTCGACCCAAATAGACGGGGAATGCTGAATTTCTTCAAAGTTGAAGCCCGTCACCGCCTTGAAATTGCCACTGACGAACTTGGGCATGCGCGGACTGACGTGGAGCTCCTCCAGATAGAGGATGATCGGCAGGGACTGAAGGATGGCTGCCTGGCGCTGCCCGATCAGGCGCAGTTCCTTTTCGGCGCGCAGCCGCTCAAGATTGGCTTGCAAGGCTGCGTCGAGCAGTGCCTGCTCCTTGCGGGCCTTGCGTTGCACTTCCTTATTCATGGTGAACAGGTCCACGAACACGGCAACCTTCGAGCGTAGCACGACGGGCTCGACGGGCTTGAACACATAGTCAACGGCACCGAGCGTATAGCCACGCAAGAGGTGCTCATTTTCCTTGTTCACGGCTGACAGGAAAACGATGGGCACTCGCTTAGTCTGCTCTCGCGACCGGATCATCTGGGCGGTCTCATACCCGTCCATTCCCGGCATGAACACGTCGAGTAGGATGACTGCAAAGTCACCCTTAAGAAGGTGGCGCAATGCTTCTTCGCCCGACTTTGCGACCACGACCTCTGCCAGATCCTCCAACACATGGGTGATCGCGAGCAGATTGCGTTCATCATCGTCCACCACCAGCACGCGCGCCAATTCGGAGCCCGGCCCTTGCACCTTGTCGCCTGCCTCGGCCGCTGCGGACGCGATGGCAAAGTTTTCCTGCATGGAAGTAATCGTCACCTTAATTGCGCTCCGCCGCCACCAGCGGGATGATATTATCCTCCTCCCGGGCCCGCGAAATCCACACTCTCAGCAGCGCGAGCAGCAAATCGATGTCGACCGGCTTGGCGATATAGTCCGAGGCTCCAGCGTCCAGGCATTTCTGCCGGTCCCCCTTCATCGCCTTGGCCGTCACCGCGATCAGGGGCAGCGCCGCAAGTTCGGCGCGCTTCCTGATCTGCTGCATCGTTTCATAGCCATCCATTTCGGGCATCATGATGTCGATGAGGGCGATATCGATACCGGGCGTCTGCTCCAGTATCAGGATACCGTCTCTGCCGCGTTCGGCATGTACAACCTCCACACCATAGCTCTCTAGAACGCTGGTGAGCGAGTAGATGTTGCGGATGTCGTCATCGACGATCAACACCTTCGCGCCTTGGAGCTCCGGTACTCCCCGCACGAGTTTCTGCTCTTCCAGCCTCCCTCGCGCATCCACTCCGACACTCACAGGCGCGCTCCTCATCGCAGCAGCCAGCTTCTTGAACACTTTCGCCAATTGCGCCCTTTCGGCAGGCTTCTCCGTGACACCGAATGCGCCAAGGTCGAGGGCGCGCGCCACTTTTTCTGCGCCCGAAATCACGTGCACGGGTACATGCATGGATTCAGGATCATGTTTGAGGAGGTCGAGTAACACGAAGCCGTCAATGTCCGACAATCCGAGGTCCAGCGTGATGGCGCTGGGCTGAAGTTTGCGTACCATTGCGAGTGTACCGGCACCCGCGGCGGACACGACCGCCTTCAGACCTACCGATCTGGCAATGTCGAGCAGGATGGATGCGAAGGTGGCATCGTCCTCTACGATGAGCACAAAAGGCTCGCCATTCAGATGATCGCGATCGTCTGTCAGTTCAAAAGAAGATGGCAGCGCGGACGGTACCAATGCCCCGCTATTGTCATAGCGCGGCTGGGTTGCCTGTTGCGGCAAGTCTACAGGGGCGACTGCCTCAAACGGAAGGAACAAGGTGAAGGTCGAGCCGTCGCCCGGTGTCGAGCGAACTTGCAGCTCTCCGCCCAAAAGACGTGCAATTTCGCGGCTGATGGAAAGTCCTAGACCCGTGCCGCCATATTTCCGGCTCGTCGTGCCATCTGCCTGCTGGAAGGCTTCGAAGATCAGTTTCTGCTTGTTCTCTGGAATGCCAATACCTGTGTCGGTAACCGCGATTTCAATCGCCTTATCGACCGCGCGCAACACGGGATGGTTCGAGCTCCACCCTTTGGTGGCGGACCGGACCGCGAGGGTGACGTTGCCAACCGAAGTGAACTTGAACGCGTTGGAAAGCAGGTTGAGTACGATCTGCTGAAGCCGCTTCTCGTCCGTGCGGATCGTCGTTGGCAGATCGGAGTCGAATTTAACGTTGAAATCAAGGTTCTTGTCCGCAGCAAGCTGCCGGAAGGTTCGCTCCATGTGCTGGCGGAGCGTCTGCATCGGCATCTCGCCCACTTCGATTGACACGGTGCCAGATTCGATTTTGGAGAGGTCAAGAATGTCGTTGATGAGGTTCAGCAGGTCAGAGCCGGCGGAGTTAATGGTGCGGGCGAACTCCACCTGTTTTTCGTTCAAGTTGCCCTGAGGATTGTCCGACAACAACTTTGACAAAATCAGGAGAGAGTTCAGCGGTGTCCGCAGCTCGTGCGACATGTTAGCCAAGAATTCGGACTTGTATTTGGAAGTGAGCGCCAGCTGCTCGGCCTTCTCTTCCAGAGCCCTTCTGGCCATTTCGATTTCGAGATTCTTCCCCTCCACCTGCTTCTTTTCATTTTCCAGGAGCTGCGCCTTTTCCTGAAGCTCCTCGTTCGTGTTGTGCAATTCCTCCTGCTTGGTGGTCAATTCTGTCTGGCGAGCCTGGAGCTCCTGCGTCAGCAACTGCGATTGCTTGAGCAGGCCTTCAGTTCGCATCGTCGCCGCGATCGTATTAAGCACGATGCCCACAGACTCCATCAGCTGATCGAGAAAGCTCTGATGGGTCTCGTTGAATTCCGCGAAAGAAGCCAGCTCAATCACGGCTTTCACCTCATCCTCGAACAGTGCAGGGAGGATTGCGACGTTCGCGGGTGTCGCATGCCCCAAGCCTGATCCTATGCGCAGGAAGTCGGATGGAACTTGTTCGAGCAAAATCGGCCGCTTGTCTGCCGCCGCTTGGCCCACCAGGCCCTCTCGCAGCATGAATTTCGATTTCAGTTCGTCCTTGCTCTCCGCACCATAGCTTGAGGCGAGTTCAAGAACGGTCTCGTCTCCTTCCCGCGTGCTTACATAGAAGACCCCATATTGGGCGTTCACCAGCGGCGCGAGCTCGGACATGATGAGATTGGAGACGGTCGTCAGGTCGCGTTCGCCCTGCAGCATGCGACTGAAACGGGCGAGGTTCGTCTTGAGCCAATCCTGCTCGGCATTTTTGAGCGTCTGGTCCTTCAGGTTCCGAATCATCTCGTTGATATTGTCTTTGAGCGCCGCCATCTCGCCCGACGCCTCCACGGCGATCGATCGGGTGAGATCGCCCTTGGTAACAGCGGTCGCCACGTCAGCGATCGAGCGCACCTGATTGGTGAGGTTGGCGGCGAGCTGGTTCACATTGTCTGTCAGGTCGCGCCACAGGCCTGCTGCGCCCGGCACGCGCGCCTGTCCGCCCAGCTTGCCCTCGATCCCCACTTCGCGCGCCATGTTGGTCACCTGATCCGCGAAGGTGGCGAGCGTTTCGATCATAAAGTTGATCGTTTCTGCCAGCGCCGCGATTTCACCCTTGGCATCGACGGTGAGCTTACGCTTCAGATTGCCCTGAGCCACTGCGGTCACGACGTCGGCGATGCCGCGTACCTGATTGGTGAGATTGGTCGCCATCAGGTTGACGTTGTCGGTCAAATCCTTCCAGGTTCCGCCCACGCCGGGCACCTGCGCCTGACCGCCAAGCTTTCCTTCGGTGCCGACCTCGCGCGCCACGCGCGTAACCTCTGATGCGAACCCGTTCAGCTGGTCCACCATGACGTTGATGGTGTTCTTGAGCTCCAGGATTTCGCCCTTCACATCGACGGTGATTTTCTTGGATAGATCGCCGCGTGCCACGGCAGTAGTCACATCTGCGATATTACGGACCTGACCGGTAAGATTTGCCGCCATGAGGTTGACATTGTCGGTAAGGTCCGCCCATGTGCCGGCGACACCACGCACTTGGGCCTGACCACCCAGTTTGCCCTCGGTTCCCACCTCACGCGCCACGCGCGTCACTTCCGAAGCGAAGGAGTTGAGCTGATCGACCATGGTGTTGATGGTGTTCTTCAGCTCCAGAATCTCGCCCTTCACGTCCACGGTGATCTTCTTGGATAGGTCCCCCAGCGCCACGGCGGTTGTCACTTCGGCGATGTTGCGCACCTGACCGGTCAGGTTCGCCGCCATCGCGTTCACATTGTCGGTCAGGTCCTTCCACGTGCCGCCCACGCCAGGAACCTGCGCCTGCCCCCCCAGCTTGCCTTCCGACCCGACCTCGCGCGCCACGCGGGTTACTTCGGACGCAAAGCCGTTTAGCTGGTCCACCATCACGTTGATGGTATTTTTGAGCTCGAGGATTTCGCCCTTCACGTCCACGGTGATCTTCTTGGAAAGGTCGCCCTTCGCCACGGCCGTCGTCACCTCGGCGATGTTGCGCACCTGCCCCGTGAGATTGCCCGCCATCAGGTTGACGTTGTCGGTCAGGTCCTTCCAGGTCCCCGCGACGCCCTCAACCTGCGCCTGCCCGCCAAGCTTGCCGTCCGAACCCACTTCGCGCGCCACCCGGGTCACTTCGGAGGCGAACCCGTTCAGCTGGTCCACCATGGTGTTGATGGTGTTTTTGAGCTCCAGGATCTCGCCCTTCACCTCAACCGTGATCTTCTTGGAAAGGTCGCCCTTCGCCACGGCGGTTGTCACGTCCGCGATGTTGCGCACCTGCCCGGTCAGGTTCGCCGCCATCAAATTTACATTGTCTGTCAAATCCTTCCAGGTCCCGGCGACCCCTGGCACCTGCGCCTGGCCCCCGAGCTTGCCTTCGGTGCCAACCTCACGCGCCACACGCGTCACTTCGGACGCAAAGCCGTTCAGCTGGTCCACCATGACGTTGATGGTGTTCTTTAACTCCAGAATTTCGCCCTTTACGTCCACCGTGATCTTTTTGGACAAGTCGCCCGAAGCCACCGCCGTCGTCACCTCGGCAATGTTGCGCACCTGACCGGTAAGATTGTCGGCCATCAAGTTCACATTGTCGGTGAGGTCCTTCCAGGTACCCGCAACGCCCGGCACCTGCGCCTGGCCGCCAAGCTTGCCTTCCGTGCCGACCTCGCGCGCCACGCGAGTCACTTCCGATGCGAACCCGTTCAGCTGATCCACCATGACGTTGATGGTGTTCTTCAGCTCCAGAATCTCGCCCTTCACGTCCACCGTGATTTTCTTGGATAAGTCACCGGATGCCACCGCAGTCGTCACCTCAGCGATATTACGCACCTGACCGGTAAGATTGTCGGCCATCAGATTGACGTTGTCGGTGAGATCCTTCCAGGTGCCCGCGACGCCTTCCACCCGCGCTTGGCCCCCTAGCTTGCCTTCCGTACCCACCTCACGCGCCACACGTGTCACTTCGGAAGCAAAGGAGTTCAGCTGGTCCACCATGGTGTTAATGGTGTTCTTGAGCTCCAGGATCTCGCCCTTAACCTCCACCGTGATCTTCTTGGACAAATCACCCGACGCCACCGCCGTCGTCACCTCGGCGATATTGCGCACCTGTCCGGTCAAGTTGGTGGCCATGGCGTTCACATTGTCAGTGAGGTCCTTCCAAGTGCCCGCGACGCCCTTCACCGTGGCCTGACCGCCAAGCTTCCCTTCAGTACCGACCTCACGAGCAACACGCGTAACCTCCGAAGTGAAGGAGGCGAGCTGTTCGACCATGGTGTTCACCACCTTGCCGATACGCAAAAATTCGCCGCGCAGCGGGCGTCCATCAATCTCGACCGTCATCGACTGGGACAGGTCGCCCTTTGCCACCGCCCCGATGACCCGCGCCACCTCTGCCGTGGGCTGGACCATGTCCTCAATCAGTTCATTTACCGCCAGCAGCTTTGTTTCCCATCCGCCGGTTGCCCCACGAACATGACCGCGCTGCGTGATTTTGCCCTCTTTGCCAACGACCCGGGACAATCGGTCGAACTCGTTGGTTATTTCTTCCTCAAGTGTAACGACCTCATTGAACAAGGTCGCAATCTCCCGGTCGGGTCCGTGGACATCCTCTGGCAGGCGAACTGAGAAATCACCCCGGCGGAAACTTCGCAGGGCGGCAACGATTTCACGACGGTCAAGGGCACCGCGGGGCGATTCTGCGTTCACCAAGCACTCCTGCATCTCCATCGAACGTGGAGATATGATTAGGCCCCCCGACCTGCGCTTCTGATAGCAGCGACGAACCGTTACGAGAAGTGGACAAAAACGGCGCAAATTCAATTGCAACACAGGTCAGAGCAGCTAGAAGGCACGCGCATTCGGGGGAAAATCGCAGTGGGAGACGGCAAACGGCATGCCCAGCCGGCAAGAAACCTCGGCCTTCATCCGCTCAGCCTTTCGCTCGGTCTGGTCGCTCGAACTGATGTGCGTTCTGCGGAAAGACCCGGAGCGCCCGTGGAGCCAACCAGAGCTTGTTGCAGCCATGCGCAGCAGTGATTTGGTCGTTCAGCAAAGTGTAGACCTGCTTCTCACGGCCGGCTTGGTGGTGACCGATTCGGCCGGCTCTGTTCGGTATCAGCCTGCCAACGAGGCTACAGAGCGCATGGCGGCAGCTGCAGAAGCGCTGTACATCCAACGCCCTGACGCCGTTCGAAGGATGATCGTGGCGCCGGCCTCGTCTGCCCGTCTGTTCGCGGACGCATTTCGACTTCGGAGGGAAGAATGACTGGAGCCATTTTCCCCTCGATTGTGTACGCGCTATGCTTTGCGACAAGTTCGGCTTGCGCCTATCTGCTTTGGCGCAGCCACGCGGCAAGTGGCTCACGGCTGCTCTTCTGGAGCACCGCATGCTTCACTCTACTGGCGCTCAATAATCTCTTCCTCGTTATCGATCTGGCACTTATCCCATCCGCCGACCTCCAGCTTGTGCGTCTGCTACTCTCGCTTTGCGCCGTCGGAGCGCTCCTCTTCGGATTCATATGGGAGAGCGAGGAGGATATATGACCTTGCCAGCTTTTCTTTCCGGGGCCGTTTCGTTCGGATTTTTGCTTATCTCGCTGTTTTTCTTGCGCTTCTGGAGAGAAACCCGGGATCCTTTGTTCGTTACGTTCGCAGTTTCGTTTTTGCTGCTTGGGGCCGGCCAAATCTTCCTTGCGCTTGGCGGCATACCCGATGAACAGAGGAGCTTCGTGTACCTTGTACGGTTCGCCGCCTTCCTGCTGATCATCCGAGCTGTCGTGGCCAAGAACCGCGCGACTTAGACGTGGATCGGCGACCGCTTCCCGCAGGTCGAGCACCCTCATCTGGCAGGGGACACCGAAATCGTGAGGGGCTAGGAGGGTACGCTTTCAACGGCATAGGGGCGCTAACGGCTGCTAAGATTCCTTACGCTGAGCGTCCGGAATCGACGCTGCGATGATCCAAACATGACAGTCGCAAAAGTCCCAGCTGAAGCCAAAAGCGATAGTCCATTAGCGATTATCGCTGGCCCAAAGCGGCGACCATTCGGCATGATTCAAGAATCCTGATGCCGCGTAGATGAAGCAGCTTTTAACCTACCCTCACCAAAGCGGCAGCTTCTTTCCACATTCCACTTGCCTGTTCGCTGAAGTCGAGCAATGTGGCCTCGCTTCCCGTGAAAGCCGGGAAGCGGGGCGTGGAAACCCCTCTACTCATGCTCGGTCACGGATTTTCCGGGGCCGGGTGGCATGCGCGCATGTCCAGCCGGCAACGGTAAAGGCGCATGCGCCTGTGAGTAGCAGGTTTCCAACATCCGGCTTCTGGCCGTCGCCCCGAGAGGACATAGGAGCGACGAATGAGCCGGGACGACAGCGGGAAAGATGGGGCGAAGATCGGGCGCTGCCCGGTTCGTTACATCAAGCTCGGCAGCGGCGGCCGCTGGGAATCCACGGCACTGCGAGAGGGCACGCTGGAATGGGGCAGCGAAGCCGACCCAGGTGAACTTGCCCGAGCTACGAACTGGGATGACGCTAGGCAGCACTATCTCCAGCATGGCGCATCACCCAGCACAGCAACGGGTTACACGCGCGAGCTGCGAGACTTCTTCACGCTAGGTTCCGACACGTTGTGGATTACCTTTGCCCGCGATCAGCTCTGGTGGGCCTTCGCTGAACCAGAGGTGGGACATAGAGGCGTTGCCACCGCTGATCACGCGTCCTTCTTCCGCCGCACCATCGGACCCTGGCGATCAAACAACATTCTAGGCGAACCGCTCATCCAGCATCGCCTCAGCAGCGCGCTCACCAAGGTCGCCAGCTATCCGCAGGCAATGTGCAGGGTTGAGGCGGAGGACTATCTCTTCCGCCTTATCAATGCTGAACTGGATGAAGCCGTTCTGCTCGCGCAGTCGGCTCTCGAAGGCCTCCACGCGAATTTGGAGCCGGTAATCAGGCAGCTGCACTGGCAGGACTTCGAGCTGCTGATCGACCTCATCTTCAGCCGCTCCGGATGGCGTCGGGTCTCGCGGCTCGGCGGCACGCTCAAGGATCATGACCTGCTCCTTGAACAGCCCATCACCGCTGAGCGGATCAGCGTCCAGGTAAAATCGACCAGCAGCCAGCGGGTGCTGGACCGCTACGCCAAGAGCTTCAACGACAATGATGTCGCGCACCGCCTTTTCTTCATAAGCCACGACGAACAGGCGCTGGCCTCTCCAGATCCGCGGATCATCACATGGTCGGTTAGTGACGTTTCACGGCAAACCGTTGCCGCCGGGCTGACCGACTGGCTGATGGAGCGCGCCGCATGAGCAAGGCGCCACATTCCGCACCCCCTGCTCAGCCTGTCGCTCAACCAAGGCGCCGTTGGGGCTGCTGGCTCGTCATCGCTCTCATCATTGCCTTCTTCGCCGTTGGCTTCCGGGCGACGCAGAAGGAGGCCGAAGCCTGGCAGCGGTTGCGCCCAGCTAATGTGAGCGCTGATCAGTGGAGCGAGCGCCTTGACCTCTGCAAAGAAGCCTCGATGGAGATGACACAGTGCGCCTCACAGTCGATGAAGACGATCAAAGCCGCCGTCGAAAAGGTGCGGGCAGAACGCCATGCCGCCTTCTGCGCCAAGGACGCGACCGCTCTTGCTGGTCAGCATGCAGAAGAGGCTGTGCGTGCTAACCTGAAATCGCCGGCGTCGGCTGACTTTGACGGGGCGGACCGCCGCGTAACGCATAACGGATGCCTTTACACCGTGCGAGGGACTGTAGACGCGCAGAACAGCTTTGGCGCGCTGCTGCGTTCAAGCTACAAGGTCAAGCTGCTGCGTATGGAAAATGACGAGTGGCTCGTGACCAAGGTGAGCATCGACTGAAATCGACGCCAACAATGGGGAAACCCGTTGCGGCACTCCGTGAGCGCGTTCAGGTGATCGGCTTGTTGAGGTTGACGGCCTCGGACCCCATCGCAGCATAATATTTGGCGCTGACGCAGTTAGCCACCACAGTCGGGTAGTCAGCGGACATGGCTGCGCGGGATTGCAGGATGCTGGCTTGCTGCGCCTCGCAATCCGACGCGGATACATAGGTCACCGGCTCGGCCTGGATGCGCTCGCAGACGGCAAGGTCATCCGAGCAACCGAACAGAACCAGGACGAGACCAGCGACTGCGCTCATGAAGGGTAGACGCGGGTCAGCCGTCGAAGTTCCGGTCGCTACCAACGCAGATTTTCTCGCGAGGTGAGGCACTTTCTAGTCGACTCCGTCCGGGAACAGAGCGAACGCTGGGACAAGAAAAATGCGGCCGGAACGAGCCGCTTGCCCCGATCGGCTTCGCCACGGGGCTGTGGGTGGTGGGAACGGCGCTTTTGCCGTCCCAGGCAGGAGACCACTCATGACCATCAGCTCAACACTCACGGATATTCAACGCATGCTGCTCACGGCTGCAGAGCAGCGCGAAGACGGCAGCCTTTTGCCTTTGCCGGAGGGAATCGGCAGCACCAAGGCGGGCCTTCGAAAAGAACTCCAGGCGCTCATTCATGCCGACCTTGCTGCTGAGGTCACAAGCGTCTGCCCGACGACGATGTGGCGCAAAATGGGCCGTAGGCCGCTGGGGCTCGCGATCACCGACGCTGGCCGCGCTGCTGTCGCCGCCCAGACCCATGATCCGGAAATAGGGGGACCGCCGCTTCAGCAGCCTCGGCATACCAAATCCGCTTTAGTCCTTGAGATGCTGCGGCGTGAGGCAGGCGCAACGCTGAGCGAACTGGCCAGCGCGACCAACTGGCTGCCGCACACCACGCGCGCCGCGCTGACCGGATTGCGGAAGAAGGGTCATGGTATCGAAAAGCGCCAACGAGGTGAGCTCAGCTGCTATCATCTGGGAAGCCAGGCCTGATGGCGAAGGTCGATTCTCAACTGGCAGCACTGTCGGCGATGAAGCCAACAGAGCTGAAAGCAGAATGGCGGCGCGTGCATGGGGCTCCGCCGCCGCGCGTCGCCTCCAGCCTTCTCGCACGGGCGCTAGCCTATGGCCTGCAATGCGCGGCGCAGGGTGGCATTGGCGAAAAGATGCGGCAGCGGCTAACGGGAATGAGGGCGGCGCGTGCGGCTCCCTCCCCTGCCCTGGCGCCTGGCATTCAGCTGGTGCGGGAGTGGGGCGGAGAGAGTCATCATGTGCTGATGGAGGAGAAGGGTCGCTGCAGCTATAGGGGGGAAACCTTCCCCTCGCTCTCAGCGCTCGCGCGGCACATCACTGGGGCACACTGGTCAGGGCCGCGTTTCTTCGGGATCACGCTATGACCCAGAAGAAGCGTCTGCGCTGCGCCATCTACACCCGCAAATCGACCGATGAAGGATTGGACCAGGCGTTTAACAGCCTGGACGCGCAGCGGGAGGCCTGCGCTGCCTATATCCTCAGCCAGAAAAGCGAAGGCTGGTCCTTGCTCCCGACCCTTTATGATGATGGTGGTTTTTCAGGTGGCGACATGAACCGCCCTGCCCTTGTCCGCCTGCTCGCCGATGTGCGGGCCGGCAAAGTGGATATCGTCATCGTCTACAAGGTGGATCGGCTTACCCGCAGCCTCAATGACTTCGCCCGCATCGTCGATGTGTTCGATAGGACCGGAGCCTCCTTCGTGTCAGTCACGCAGCAGTTCAACACCACCACCAGCATGGGGCGCCTGACCCTCAACGTGCTGCTGAGCTTTGCCCAGTTCGAGCGCGAGGTGATTGGCGAACGCATCAGGGACAAGATCGCGCAGTCCAAAGCCAAGGGCATGTGGATGGGCGGACCGGTGCCGCTTGGCTATGATGCGGTGGATCGCAATCTGGTGGCCAATGCTGCCGAGGCGAAAACGGTCGAGCACATCTTCCGCCGCTACCTCGCCGTTCCCTCAACGACAATATTGCTGAAGGAACTGAAGGCTGCCGGTATCGTGAGTAAGCCCCGGACGATGCGAGAAGGTACGGAACGAGGCGGCTGCCCCTTTGTGCGCGGACCGCTGCATCATCTGCTGGGCAATCCCATCTACATCGGCAAGATTCGCCACCGCGGTCAAATCTATGACGGCCAGCATCCGCCGATCATCGATCAGGCGCTTTGGGACGCCGTGCAGGCCAAGCGCTCCGCCGCGCTTGGTGATCGTAAGGGAAGAGGCCATAGCCAGCATAGCAGCCTACTCACCGGCATGATCCGCGATCATGTCGATCGCCCTCTGTCACCCAGCCATGCGGTTAGGAACAAGAAGCGCTATCGCTACTATGTCTCAGGCACGGCCTCCGTCGTCGATGGTGTCGAAGGCGATACTCCAGTACTGCGGTTGAACGCCAGGGAACTGGAAGAGGCCGTAGTGGAAGCCACCGCGCATCTGCTTGGCGATGAGCGCGCCATTATGGCTTTGCCCAGCGTTGATGCACTTGCGCTTCAACGCCGCTTCGAACGAGCGAAGAACCTTGCATCGGCATTGGGGGGCGGGAGCAAGTCTGAGGTCCGCCATCAACTGCTGACGCTTGGCGTGGCCATCACCGTTCACCCGGACCGCATCGACGCTTCGCTTAGTCAGGGCAAGCTCGCGGCAGTGCTCGATGGCACAACGTCACCACAGCCCGACGACGGCGACCGGATCACCATCCCAGTCATGACAACACCAGTGCGACGCGGTCCGACACTTAAACTGGTGATCGGGCCGCAGAAAGTGCGCCAGCCGCAAACTGATCTGGATCTCATCGCTCTGCTGCACAAGGCTGAGGCCGCCCGGCTAAAGCTTTTCACCCAGGGCGATGTGTTATCGCCAGCCCATCGAGAAGACGAGCGCATCGCGCGCATCGCCTTCCTAGCGCCTGACATCGTTGGCGCCATCCTCGAAGGTAGGCAGCCCCCGATGCTGACAGCCCGCCGACTGATCAGACATGCTGGCATTCCCCTGGACTGGAAAGACCAGCGCGAGGTCCTCGGCTTCTAGCCCCATTTCAAAATCGTGTGCCGCTCCACAAGGCCTCGTGAGACGCGGGGCCTTTTTCCTGTTTCCTGCAGGTGGAGTGGCGTCTCTATGGCCAACGGATTTCTGTTCAGGCCCTGAAACCTCGCAGAAGCGCGCCATTGTGACGTGCTGCGTCGTGCCGCGGCCGAGATATCGAGGATATTGGGAATGAGTGGTGCCGCTTACGTGACTCGAACACGTGACCCCATCATTACGAATGATGTGCTCTACCAACTGAGCTAAAGCGGCGTTGGGTGGGCCAGATAACAGCGGTTGGTGCGCAGGACAAGCGGGCATTGCATCTTTGCGCATCATCTTTGCAGGCATGCTCCTTCGCCGCTCCCTCATCGGCCGCCGCCTTCTTCACGGCATGTTTACCATCCCATGGCAGTGTCGAGTCTCAGGAAAGCTTTTCTTCTGGGTTAGGACCAGCCGGATGGACACTCTGCGGGGGCAGGAAATCTCCAGCGATCAGGATGATTTCGACTATGCCGACAATGGCGCGATCGAACCGCCGAGCGAGGTCGGCTCCGATGAGCGGCGCATGCAGGTGCGTGCCTATAATTATTGGGCGTCCCTGCTTGGGGACCGCGCGCTTCCTTCGATCGAGGATTTGTCACCCGATCAGCTGGAGGATTTTGGCCCGAACAGCGTGCTTCTCGATTTCAGCACCGGGCTAGACAATCCCGCCGTCGTCTATCTCGGCACCGCGCTCCGCCGGGAGTGCGAGGTCACCGGGTCGATCCAGTTCATTAACGATGTCCCGTCGCGCTCGCTGCTGTCACGCCTGACGGATCATTATCTTCAGATCATCGCCAACGCCGCGCCGATCGGGTTCGAGGCAGGGTTCGTCAATCAGCGAGGAGCGGAGATACTTTATCGCGGCATCCTCATGCCCTTCTCTTCGGATGGCGAGACGATTGATTTCGTCTTCGGCGTCATCAGCTGGAAGGAGCTGGCGAGCCAGGCCTTCGCCGACGAGTTGGGCCGCGAAGTCGATGCCGCCCTGCGCAGCAGCGCCGCGCCCCATGCGGTCGCGCCGATCTGGGCCGATGGTCCTGCGGCGGGCGAGGATGAAGACACGCTCGACCTGTCCGGCATGGAAAGCCCGGCCGAGGACGCGCCGCTTGCCGACTGGCTCGCCCTCGCCCGCGACGGGGCGGAACAGGCCCGCACCAGCGAAGCCCGCACCCATGGCGCCCTCTACCGCGCCATCGGCCTTGCCTATGACTTCGCGCTGATGAGCGAGGCGTCGCCGGCAGATTATGCGGAGATGCTGGCCGACGCCGGTATCAAGGCCCAGGCCCGCAGCCCGCTTACCGCCGTGGTGAAGCTGGTCTTCGGCTCCACCTATGACAAGACGCGCATCACCGAATATGCGACCGCGCTTGAGCATGCGAAGAGCGCCGGGCTCGGCCTCGGCGCGCTTGGCGACTATCTCGGCGCATATCCCGGCGGCCTCAAGGCCCTGATCCGCGACGAACGCGCCCAGCGCCGCGCCGCCCTGCCCGCTGCGAAGGACCCGCGCCAAACCGCCCGCGCCGCGATGAAGGCGGCTGCGCCCCTCGATCCCATCGCAGTCCGCACTGATGAAGACGGCCTCGCCGTCGTCGTCGCCCGGCGGGAAGCGGACGGCAGCCTCGCTATCGTTGGCGCGCTGCCCGACGGATTGGACCTTGGCCAGCGAGTCATCGTCGCCGCGGCAGCATAAAGACTTGATCATTTTATTTCGGCCAAATGTAATTTTCTTACCATTCCGGTTGAGCCGCTCCAAACCCTGGCGCATAACCTAAGGCCAGCCGGAGAGTCGCGCGGCAACGTTCCAGCGTCTTCTCCGTTCAGGCAAAGCGGCAACAGCCGCAGCGGGAAGAGGGTTACGCATGACGGCATTGTCCGAGCCGAAGTCCGGCCAAGTAGACGCATCGATCCGCAAGGCGCTTGAGGCCGCGCTCGAACGGGGCGCGCTCCCGGGCGAGAGCGACGATTTCGGTCATGACGCGGCGACCGCCGCCGCCACCTTCCTCGCCCGCACCGCTGACGTCCGCAGGTCCGGCCAGCTCGCCATCGCCATCGAAACGCTCGGCGAAGGGGCGACCGGGCGCTACATGCGCATCGCCATCGTCAATGACGACATGCCGTTCCTGGTGGATTCGATCGCCAACGCGCTCGCCGCCCATGACATCACCATCTACCGCCTGCTGCACCCGGTCCTGTCGGTCGATCGCGCGGACGGCGGCAGGCTCGGCGCCATCCTGGACGACGAAGCCCCCGGCGCCCGCCGCGAATCCATGATCTATATCGAAGCGGACCGCGCCGATGCGAAGGGCCGCCGCGCACTGGAAAAGGCGTTGCGCGACACACTGGCCGATGTCCGCATCGCGGTCGCCGACTGGCCCCGGATGCGCGAAGCGATGAGCCGGGATGCAGACGCGATCCCCGATGGCGAAGGCGCGGCGCTGCTCCGCTGGTTCCTCGCCCGCCATTTCACCCAGACCGGGCATGAGCGCCGCCACCGCGACGGCAGGGCGGACGATCGGCTTGGCATATGTTCGCTCGGCGACACGCCGCTGCTGTCGCCCGCCTCGCTTGAAGCCGCCTTCACCTGGTTCGAGGAAGGCCGCCGCAACCCGCTCATCATCAAATCGAACATCTTGTCGCGCGTCCACCGCGCCGTTCTGCTCGACCTCATCATCGTGCCGGTGCGCGAAGGGAAACAGGTCGTCGCCCTGTCCATCCATGCCGGCATGTGGACCAGCGCGGCGCTGTCCGCCAGCCCTGACAAGGTGCCGCTGCTCCGCTCCGCCCTGTCGGCGCTGATGGACAAGTTCGGCTTCGATCCGGGTGGCCATGCGGGCAAGGTGCTGGTCCACGCGCTCACTGCCCTGCCGCATGACATATTGATCGGCTTCGATCATGAAACGCTCGAACGGCTGGCGCTCACCTTCATGTCGCTGACCGATCGTCCGCGTCCGAAACTGGCGCTCGGCACCAGCGCGCTTGCCCGGCATCTCTATGCCTTCGCCTGGCTGCCACGCGACGAACTAAGCACGGCTCGCCGCCTCGCGGTACAGGACATGCTCTCGCAGGCCGCCAACGCGCCGGTGCTCAGCTGGTCGATCGCCCTTGAGGAAAGCGGCCTCGCACTGCTCCGCATCACACTCGACCTGCGCGATGGCGGCGTCGTGCCCGACGAAGCCCCGCTCGACCGGCAATTGAAGCAGATGGTGCGCGGCTGGGTCCCCGCCGTCGAGGAAGCTCTTGCCGATACCGAGGAGCCGGGCCGCGCCGCCGCGCTCGCCCAACGCTATGCGCCCGGCTTCCCCATGGCGTACCGCAATGGTGCTGGCCCTTCCGAAGCGGCGATCGACATTCGCCTGCTCCACGGCCTGGGCGGCCCCGGCGACAAGTCGATCCGCATCTACCGCAATGGAGAGGATAGGCCCGAACAACTGCGCCTGAAGCTTTACAGCCACGATGTCATCGCGCTGTCCGAAGTCGTCCCCGCTTTCGAGAATTTCGGCTTCCGCGTGATCGACGAAATGACGACGGCGGTCGATGGCGGCGCGCAGGGCCATGTGCAGCGCTTCGTTCTGGAACTCCCGCCGGGCGGCAGCGGCGACGCGGTCGTCGCCCGCGCCTCGGTCGTCACGGAAGCCATCGCCCAGGTGCTGGAGGGCCGGGCTGAAAATGACCGCTTCAATGAGTTGATCGTGACGGCGGGCCTCGCGCCGCACGCCGTCGTGCTCTTCCGCGCGCTGTTCCGCTACCTCCGCCAGACCGGCATGGCCTATGGCATGGCGACCTTTGCCGAAACGCTGCGGCGGGAACAGGACATCGCCCGCCAACTCGTCACCCTGTTCGAGGCCCTGCATGATCCGGCCGTGAAGGATGGTCCCGCCCGCGCCGAACAGGCGCAGGCGGCGATCACCGCTGGCCTTGAAAAGGTCAGCGCCATCGACGAGGACCGGGTACTGCGCCTGCTGCGCGCCGTCATCACCGCGACGCTGCGCACCAATTTCTTCAGCGAAGCCGCAGCCGAAGCACTCGCCTTCAAGCTCGACAGCGCGCAAGTGCCTGGCCTTCCCGCTCCCCTTCCCTGGCGCGAAATCTGGGTCTACTCCCCCCGCGTCGAGGGCATTCACCTGCGCGCGGGGCCGATCGCCCGTGGCGGCCTGCGCTGGTCGGACCGGCGCGACGATTTCCGTACGGAAATCCTTGGCCTCATGAAGGCGCAGCGGGTGAAGAATGCCGTCATCGTGCCCACCGGTGCAAAGGGCGGCTTCTATCCCAAGCAGCTTCCCAATCCGCAAGTCGATCGCGACGCCTGGATGGCGGAAGGCACCGAAAGCTACCGCATCTTCATCCGCGCGCTGCTGTCCGTCACCGACAATATTGTGAAGGGCAAGGTCCGCCATCCTGCCCGGGTCGTCATCCATGATGGCGACGATCCCTATTTCGTCGTCGCGGCGGACAAGGGTACGGCGACCTTCAGCGACGTAGCCAACGCCATCGCGCTCGACCATGATTTCTGGCTGGGCGATGCTTTCGCCAGCGGCGGATCGCACGGCTATGATCACAAGGCGATGGGCATCACCGCGCGCGGCGCCTGGATCAGCGTCCGGCGGCACTTTGCCGAAATGGGCATCGATGTGCAAAGCGAGCCCGTCACCGTCGTCGGCTGTGGCGACATGTCGGGTGACGTGTTCGGCAACGGCATGCTGCTGTCGAAGTCGATCCGGCTGCTCGCCGCTTTCGACCATCGCCACATCTTCCTTGATCCCGATCCCGACCCGGCGAAAAGCTGGGAGGAACGCAACCGCCTGTTCCAGCTGCCCCGGTCGAGTTGGGACGATTATGACAAGTCGCTGATCTCAAAGGGCGGCGGCGTCTTCCCACGCACCCTGAAAAGCATCACTCTGACGCCTCAGGTTCAGGCGATCCTCGGCGTCGCGGATATGGAGATGGAGCCAACCGCCCTCATTGGCGCGATACTCAAAAGCCCTGCGGACCTTCTATGGTTTGGCGGCATCGGCACCTATGTGAAGGCCGCGGCGCAGAGCCATGGCGAAGTCGGCGATCCCGCCAATGATCGCCTGCGCGTCAATGCAGAGGAATTGCGCGTCAAGGTCGTCGGTGAAGGGGCCAATCTCGGCGTCACCCAGGCGGCCCGCATCGCCTTCTCGCTGCGTGCCGGGCGCATCAACACAGACTTCATCGACAATTCGGCGGGCGTCGATTGCTCGGACAATGAAGTGAACATCAAGATCGCGCTGAACAAGGAGATGACCGAAGGCCGTTTGACCTTCGAAGCGCGCAACAAGCTGCTGGAAAGCATGACGGATGCCGTCGCCGACATCGTGCTGGAGGATAACCGGCTTCAGGTGCTTGGCCTTTCCATCGCCGAAAGCGGGGGCGCGGCCGACCTTGCCAGCTATGTCCGGCTGATCGAAACATTCGAGGAAAGCGGCCGCCTCGACCGGCAGGTCGAAGGGCTCGCAGCGAACGATGTGCTGCTCCGGCGTGGACAGGACGGCCTTGGCCTTACCCGCCCCGAACTCGCCGTGCTCCTGTCCACCGCCAAGCTCGCGCTTCAGGATTCGATCGAACAGGGGCAACTCGCCCTTGATCCCAGCATGGGGCCTGAACTTGCCGCCGCCTTCCCCCCTGCCATGCAGAAGAAGGAAGGGGATGCGATCGCGGCGCATACGCTCGCCAGGGAGATTGTCGCGACAAAGGTCGCCAACCGCATCGTCAACCGGCTCGGCCTCATCCACCCTTTTGAACTGGCCGAAGAGGAAGGCTGCTCGCTGGCCGACCTCGCCAGCGCCTTCCTGATCGCAGAGCGGCTCTATGACATCGGCACCCTCTGGGCCGATATCGACGCCACCGCCATGTCGGAGAGCGCCCGCCTCGCGCTGTTCGCCGATGTCGCCATCGGCGTACGCACACAGATCGCCGACATATTGCGCAGTCTGCCCGCAGGAACACTGCCCGGCGCAGGTCACGCGCTGCTTGCCAAGGGCGTCGAAAAGCTCGCGCGGGAGGTTGACGGCCTCCTCACCAGCGAAGCCTTGCGCCGCACCAGCGCCGTGGCCGATCGCCTGGCCACCCTCGGCGCGCCGGAGGATCTCGTGCGCCGCACCGCCGGTCTCTTCAAGCTCGATGGCGCGGTCGGCATCGCCGCCCTTGCCGGGCAGTTGAAGGTCGACGAAGTCGCGCTCACCCGCGCCTTCACCCATTTGGGCGAAGCGGTCGGCATCGACTGGGTCCAATCGACCGCCGCCCGCATGTCGCCCAGCGACCCGTGGGAAAGGCTGCTCATTTCCGGCGTCGCCCGCGACATGCAGCAGGTCCGGCTCGACTTCCTCGAACAGGGCGGCAAGCTCAGCGATGGCAGGTCCGGCGGCAAGGACATCATCGCCCATGTCGATGCATGGCTCGCCGAAAAACAGCCCCGCATCACCCAATTCCGCGCCCTCGTCCAACGCGCCAAGGCCGCAGCCGCCCCCAACGTCGCCATGCTCGCCGAAATAGCGGGCCAGGCACGGGGGCTGCTGGGCCGCTAAACCTCGTTCACCATCTTCGCCCTCTCTCCGGTCTTACCTCGTCATCCCAGCGAAAGCTGGGATCTCGTGCCTCAATGCGCTTTCCAGCCAAACGCACACAAAACACGCGCCAATCCATACACTTTAATACAATTTACCCTCTCTCCCCGTTTGCAATTGCGAGTCGTTCGCGTTATCCGGTCCACCTCATCATCAGGACCGATCCATCCCATGCATGCCCCCGTTCACCTTCAGCAGCAGAAGAAAAAGAAAAAGACCTTCTGGCTGAAGCAGCTGCACAGCTGGCATTGGATCAGTTCCGCGATCAGCCTCATCGGCCTCCTGCTCTTCGCCTTCACCGGCATCACGCTCAACCACGCCGCCGACGTCGAAGGATCGCCGCAGACCGTGGAAAAGTCCGCGACTCTGCCCGCCCCGCTCCTGAAGCAGGTGGCTCCGGACAACCAAGCCGACAGCAAAAAGCCTCTCCCCGCGCCTGTCGCCGCCTGGGTCGAAAAGGAAATCGGCGCTCGCGCTGCGGGCGATGCGGAATGGTCCGCCGACGAGATCTACCTCGCCCTCCCCCGCCCCGGCGGCGACGGCTGGGTCTCGATCGACCGGCAAAGCGGCGCTGTGACCAGCGAAAGCACCAGCCGCGGCTGGATCAGCTATCTCAATGACCTCCACAAGGGCCGCAACACCGGCACTGCCTGGAAATGGTTCATCGACATCTTCGCCATCGCTTGTTTCGTCTTCGCAATGACTGGCCTTCTCCTCCTCCAGCTCCACGCTGCCAAGCGCCCGAGCACCTGGCCTCTGGTAGGAGCAGGCCTCATTATCCCAACGCTTTTAATTCTTCTCTTCCTTCATTAATTTAGGGGACCAGCAGCCAATGCAAAGCCGCTACAAACTCATTCTTGGCAGCAGCGCCGCCTTCGGCGCGGCCGCCATCCCCGCCACCGCGCAGACGCTGAACGTCAACGTCGCCATCCCGCGCCTCTCCGTCGCCGAATATCACCGCCCCTACGTCGCGATCTGGCTGGAAAAGGAAGGCGCCACCCCGCGCACCCTGTCGGTCTGGTATGATGTCGACAAGGCAAAGGGCGAAGGCACCAAATGGCTCCGCGACATCCGCCAATGGTGGCGCGTCTCCGGACGGTCGCTCAAAGTTCCCGCGGACGGCATCACCGGCGCCACACGCGCTCCGGGTGACCAAAAGGTCGCCTTCACCACGGGCAAAGGCCCGCTCGGCCAACTCACACCGGGCAACTACACGCTCGTCGTAGAGGCCGCCCGCGAAGTCGGCGGCCGCGAACTGCTCCGCCTGCCGTTCAGCTGGCCGGCAAAGCCCGGCACTGTGGTCCGCGCAAAGGGCAATAACGAATTGGGGCAGGTCAGCCTCAGCGTCAGCAAATAAGGGGATTCCGATGAAAGCCAAATATCTGATCGCAGCGGCCCTCACTGCGTCGATGGCCACAAGCGCTGAGGCGCACCGCCAGTGGATGTTGCCGTCCTCGACCACCTTGTCCGGCACGGACAGCTGGGTCACTGTCGATGCTGCGGTATCGAACGACCTCTTTTACTTCGAACATATGCCGATGCGCACCGACGCGGTCGCAGTGACGCAGCCAGATGGATCGACTGGCAAGATCGAAAACGCCGCGACTGGCAAATATCGCTCCACCTTCGATGTTCACCTGACGCAGCCCGGCACGTATCGCGTCGCCAGCGTTTCGACGGGCATCATGGGCAGCTACACCTTGAACGGTGAGGTGAAGCGCCTGCCCCGCGGCACAACCAAGGACAAGCTGTCGGCGGCCATCCCGGCGGGAGCCACAAATGTCCAGACAGTCGAGGCTTCCAACCGCAACGAGATTTTCCTCACGCTGGGAGCGCCTACCACTACGATATTCAAGCCGACCGGCGTTGGCATAGAATTGGTGCCCGTCACCCATCCGAACGATTTGGTCGCAGGCGAGGCAGCGACCTTCCAGTTTCTCGTCGACGGGAAGCCCGCTGCAGACCTTAAGGTAACAGTGATCCCCGGCGGCATCCGCTACCGTGACGCGTTGGGCCAGCAGGATCTGGTCACCGGCAAGGACGGAAAAGTTTCGATCAACTGGCCACAGCCCGGCATGTACTGGTTGAATGCCTCAATAGGCGGAAATCGCGAAGGTGGCGAAGGCGCACAGGCGGCATCGCCCGCCACTCCGGCACCGCGCCGCGCCTCCTATGTCACCACCTTGGAAGTGCTGGCCCCCTGACCGGCATTCGCGTCGCCATCCCTGACATTCCGCCTCCTCCGCCTCGTTCGGCTCAGCGGGATGGAACGGGGTACATTACAGAGCTTTCCGGGCCGACCATGGGCACAAGCTGGTCGGCCCGGATTGTCGATGCTCCGCCGGGCTGCGGAGACGCAATCGAAGATGTACTCGCGCGCATCATAGCGCAGATGAGCAACTGGGAAGCAGATTCCGACATCAGCCGCTTCAACGCATTGCCGATCGGGGCTTGGACGACGCTGCCGTCAGACATGATGACGGTTCTCACGGCCGGATTGGCCATGGCGCGATTGTCCGGCGGTGCGTTCGACCCGGCCCTCGGACAGATGGTTGAACGGTGGGGTTTCGGCCCCACAGGCATCACAGGCCCTGAGATAGTGCCTGCTCATCTCGCACCATGGACCATGATCGAGATCGCCGATCAGAGCGCTCGCCGCCTGGCTGACGTGAAGCTGGACTTCTCTGGAATAGCCAAGGGTTTTGCAGTCGACGCGGTGGCAGAAGCCCTCCGCGATCTAGGCGCCCGGCATTTTCTGGTCGAGATCGGGGGGGAACTGCGCGGCGAAGGATTTAAGCCCGATCACCAGCCCTGGTGGGTCGATGTCGAGGCGCCGCCGCGTCTCTCAGCGCCCATCCTGCGCATCGCCTTGTGCGGCCTTTCTGTAGCCACGTCAGGCGACTATGTTCGTTTCCGCGCAGAGAACGAGACGCATTTGTCTCACAGCATCGACCCGTCAACTGGCAGGCCGATCGGCAATGATGTCGCGTCTGTCACGGTCTTGCACGAAAGCGCTATGCTGGCTGACGCTTGGGCAACTGCGATCACGATTTTGGGGCATGAGCGTGGCATGGCGTTGGCGACGCGTCTTGATGTCGCCGCCCGCCTCATTCTCCGCGCGGGCGATGGCGTCATGGAGTATATGACGCCTGCCCTGGCTTCGATGCTTGATTAGCCGAGCCGCTTCAGGCGTCTGCCCATCGCCGCAGCAGATTGTGATAGACGCCCGTCAACCGGATCACCTGGGCATTGTCATGGCCAAGATCGACGGCCAGAGCCTGTATGCTGCTGTCCAAGTCAAACATCATCTGACGCGCAGCGTCGTCCCGGACCATCGACTGGATCCAGAAGAAGCTGGCGGTTCGCCGCCCGCGCGTAACCGGCTCCACGCGATGAAGCGACGACGAAGGGTACAAAACCGCATGCCCTGCCGGGAGCTTCACCTGCTGCACGCCGAAATTCGTTTCGATAGTCAATTCGCCGCCGTCATAGCTTTGCGGGTCTTCCAGGAAGACCGTGATCGATAGGTCCGACCTGACCCTGAAGCCGGTCCCCGCCTGCACCCGGACGGCGTTATCCACATGAACGCCAAATGCCTGCCCGCCTTCATAGCTGTTGAACAGCGGGGGGAATATCTTGAGTGGCAATGCAGCAGCGATAAAAAGCGGCGAGCGCCCCAATGCCTCCAAGACGATCTGCCCCGCCTGCTGAGCTTCATGCGCATCTTCGGGCAATTGCATGTTGCGCTTGGCGAGCGCCGATTGATGGCCCGACGTCACATTGCCGTCGATCCACTGCGCTTGCCCAATCAGCGCGCGTGTGCGCTCCACATGTGCAGCATCGAGCAGGTCGGGAATGACGGTGAGCATATCGAAAACTCTGTTGAACAGCTCTGGGGTCAGGCGCCTTCGGTGCGCAGGACGAAGGGAATTTCCACCACGCCCTTCACTTTGACGGGCTGCCCATCGCGGATTGTCGGTTTCCAGCGCCATGTCCGAACTGCGTCACGCGCAGCCGCATCCAGGCGTGAAAAGCCGCTACTCTGGGCAATCGTCAGGCTCTCCACCGCGCCATCAATCCCCAAGGTCAAGGCCAACAACACCGTCCCCTGCTCGCGCTTGCGGCGGCTCTCGATCGGATAGCGAGGTGGCTTGCCAGACACCATCTGCGTCGCGAGATCGCCACCTTGCACGGTGCTGGGCGCAGCCGAAGCAGATGAGACGACGGTAGCCGGAGCGGGGCTGATAACAGGGACCACGGGAGCCCGGACGGGTGTCGGCTCAGGTGTCGTGGCGATCGGCACCGGCGGCATCGGGACGTGCACCAGAGGCGGCGGCGCTACCACTTGCGGTGCTGAAGGTGGTGGTGGTGGAGTGTCATCGGCGGGCGGGGGCGGAGGCGGCATCAGGTTAACGACGGAAAGGCGGGTCTCCCGCACGCGCTGAGCATGTTGCCGCGCCTGCATCAGGACGAAAATCAGAATGCCATGAACAAGAATGATGAGCAAAACAGCAGGAAGATTGATCGACCGCCGCTCGCCATAGCGAGGTCCCGCAGTCGCCGTAACCTCATCTAGCCTGGTACGTGGGAGAAGATGGGGAGCATCCGACGGGAAAGTGGCGGGTGCGATATCATCTGCAATGAACCGTTCGGCCGCACCAAGCATGCCCATTCCCCTTTTATGGCTACTGCCTGCGGACGAAGCACATAGCGCGGGTTCTAATGCGAATCAATCGCACCCCTCTCTTTTCTTAAGGTCAGGCGGGTGGCGACCCGAGGAGAGGAGTGCATCGCCACCCGCCCTTTCCCCCGGCAAGGGACAAGCGCCGGGGGATTTTCGCAGGGTTAGAAAGTATAGTTTAGGCTGAGCACCGCCGAACGGGTCGGAGCAGGCTGCGCCCAGCTACCGTTCACATTGTTGCGCACCGTCGTCACATATTTTTCATTGGTGAAATTCTGGACGTTGAGCTGCGCCTTGAGATTTTCGGTGATGGGATAATTCGCCATGAACCGGTGAATGGTGTAGCTCGGCACATAGTAGCCGACATAGGTGCCAGCAGTAAGTTGCGCGAGAGTAGGTTGGTTCAGCAGGAACTTACCCTGGTAAGTGATGCCGTAGCCCAGTTCCAAGCCGAAGTCGAAGCGATAGGTTGTGAACAGGCTGCCAGAATGCTTGGGGGTGTTGGTGAGCGCATACCCGCGGGTAGGATCAGGAAAAGCCAAGCTGTTTGCGCAATTGCCAGCAGTCGTGCTGGTCGATCCGGGATTATCGAGACAGTAGTCCGATACACCCTGTCGGATCTTGCTCTTCAGGTACATGTAGTTCGCGGAGATCGTCCAGTTACTGGTGATATTGCCGGATGCGCCGAGAGAAATACCTTCGACTCGCTGATTACCATCGGTCGCCTGATCCGGCAGCAGTGGGTCACCCGAAAGCACCTTGATCTGATTGCGATCATTACGGAAAGCCGCCGCAGTCAGCAGGAGCTTGGCATCGAACAGATCAGCCTTAACACCAATTTCGTAATTTTTGGTAGTTTCAGGCTTCACATTGCAATTTCCGCCGCCCGTGCCTGTGTCAATGGCACACGAACCGTCCACTGAAGCCTTCGAGGGCAGTTTAGAATTGCCATAGGCGACATAGAGGCTGGTGTTCGGTGTCGGTTTGACGACCAAACCGGCGCGGTAGGAGAAGAGGTTATCATCAACCCTGGCCGGCGTAGTGACGCCAGTTGGATCACCCAGAGTAGCTGAGCCAGCCGTCGTATTGAAGCTGACCGTCCTGCTGGTGCCTTTCACCTTCTCATAGCGAATACCGCCGTTGAACTCGAGCCAATCGGTCAACTTCATAGCATCGAACAGGTAGGCAGCGTAGCTTGTTTGCTCTCCCAACGTCCGCGTAGCGCGGATAAAATTGAACGGGCCGACATAGTTGTTGCTGCCATAGACAAAGCCTGCGGGGCCCTGCACCACTTCGCCCGGATTGGATATGCTTACGAGCGGATAGGCAGTTCCGAATGGGTTTGTACCGTCGGCCGCACGAAGGCTGTTGCCCGCGAGTTGGTTATATTTTTCCCAAAGCGCCGAGGCGCCGAGAACCAGCGTGTGCTCTATCCCGCCCGTCGCAAAATCAGCGCTAAGATCGATCTGATTGTAGGCCGTCTCGTTATTGATAAAGCGCGTGTTGCCACGACCATTGCCGCGATTGGGCATGAAGAAGCCTGGAGGCACAGTGACTGTGCCCGTCGAAGGAGTGAAGATGCATGGAGCCGGGCTCGAGGAGAAGCAAAAATCCCCCGTAGGCTGGCTCGTAATCGTGTCTTGATGGATCTTCTCGTAGCGAGTCAGATTGCGGATCTTCAAGCTATCATTGAACGCGTGGCTAAAAATCGCTTGCAGCGACTTAGTCGTGCTGTCCTGCCTATCGACATTGGCAAAGCCATAATAGCCGGACCGATCGAACTCATCCAGAATGCCGCCCTGCGCAGGATAGTAGCGGAGGCCATATTGAGGCATCGCATCGTCGTCGAGATATTCGCCCTGCAACGTAAGGTTGGTAGGACCATCGATGCCGATGGTAATTGCTGGAGCAATACCCCAACGCTTGTAATATTCAACATCACGGCCAGGCACGTCATTTTCGTGATAGACGGCATTGATGCGAACAGCAATGAGGTCGTTAAGACGCTTATTGGTATCAACAGTCGCCCGGTAATAATTATCCGTGCCTATTCCGGCATTCAAAATGATCTGGTCATCAGCTAGCGGGCGCTTTGTAACCAAGTTGATGGTTCCGGCCACAGACCCGCCACCATTCATAACGGAGTTCGCGCCGTTGGTGACTTCAACCTGCTCGATATTATAGACTTCATTGCGGTTGAGGAATGCTCCTGAGCGCACTCCATCAACCGTGACATCATTTTTGGCGTCTTGACCACGCAGGATGATGCGATCGCCGTAACCGAAGCCACCTTCCCCCGCGCCGAAGGTGATGCCCGGCACTGTGGAAAGTACGTCGCGCAGGGTCAGAAGGTTTTGTTGTTGGATCGTTTCCTTGCCGATCACCGTGATCGTCTGCGGCGTGTCCAGCAACGGGCGAACATATTTGGGGGACTCCGCTCGTTCGACCTTGATCTCCGACGCGTCGATCGCTGTGTCCGTTACCGTCATCCCACCTAGCTTCGGGCCCGGGGCACCATCCTGCGCATGCGCGGTAGACGCAAAGGCGATCGCGCTTACGCAACCAAGTGCCAAAAATGACGGGATCGACTTGGAACTGCTGGACATCGAACAGAAACCCCCTTCTTCGTTAATTGCTGAGGAGGCAGCTATTGCGAACTGTTCGCAGAGTCAACGCTATTGCGAATAATTATTATTTTTTGGTGCCGCAAAAAGCCAGCATCTGATAGCACTCGCCAAATTGGGAGGGTCGGAAACGGCCAGCCTTGCTAGGTCGATTTGCGCAATCAGCGCGTTAACCGGCACCCCCTTGCGCGCGGCGCTCGCACGAAGGGCTTGCCAGAATATGGGTTCCAGGCTGATCGCGGTCTGATGCCCGGCGATAGTCACGCTACGCTTAACAGGAGGGGCGAACGGCGTTTCCGCTAAGCCCGGCTCCCCCTCTATTCCCTCGTCTTGGACCATCAGTACATATGCTGGCCGCCGTTGATGGACATGGTGCTGCCCGTGACGAAACCTGCCTCTTCGCTGCACAGAAATGCCACACCGCGTGCGATCTCTTCAGCCTGACCGAGGCGACCGACAGGGATTTTTGCGACGATCTTCTCCAACACCGGGGCAGGCACTGCGGCCACCATGTCGGTGTCGATATAGCCGGGCGCGATGGCATTTACGGTGACGCCGAACTTGGCGCCCTCCTGTGCAAGAGCCTTTGTGAAACCATGAATGCCGGACTTGGCTGCGGCATAGTTCACCTGCCCATATTGTCCGGCTTGGCCATTGATCGATCCGATATTGACGATCCGGCCCCAGTTCCTCTCTCGCATGCCTCCAAAGGTAGCCTTGGCCATGTTGAAGCAACCGCCAAGGTTGATACGCATGACCTCGTTCCAATCGTCGAAGTTCATTTTCGCAAGTACACCGTCGCGCGTGATGCCCGCATTATTCACCACGATATCGACCGGTCCCAATTTTTCAGCCACCGCAGCGCAACCGTCCAGACAAGCCTGATGATCGCCGACATCCCAGCGGAAGGCGTCGATCCCTGTCCTGTCTGTAAATGCGCGCGCCTTCTCGTCGTTTCCAGCGTAGTTGGCGGCAACTTTGCAGCCCAATTCCTTGAGCGCCAGGCTGATCGCCTCTCCAATACCCCGCGTTCCGCCCGTTACGATAGCTACCCTGTTCATGTCAGTTCCCCTCTCGAATTGGACGAAACTCATCTTGAACCCACCCCGCCAGTTCACGGCCGATCAGGTTCCGGTAAAGGATCATAGCTTCCGGCGAGGCGTTCAGACAGGGCAAATGAGCGAATGCCTCGCCACCGGCCGCCAGAAAATCTTCCCGGCCGCGCATCGCGATTTCCTCAAGCGTTTCCAGGCAATCCGCCGAAAATCCGGGGGTGAGAACGGCGACGGATCGAACAGCCTGAGCCGGTAGCTCTCGCAGGGTTTCATCCGTTGCTGGTCCCAGCCATTTCGCACGCCCGAACCGCGACTGAAACGACAGCCTCACTTCTCTTCCGAGCGCATCCTGAAGAAGCTCAACGCTGGCGCGGCACTGGTCATAATAGGAGTCGCCCAGGGTTCGCGTACGCTCAGGCATACCGTGGAAGCTGGCAAGCAGCATGTCCGGCTTGAAATCCAGCGCAGCCAACTGCCGCTCGGTGGAGGTGCGCAACGCTTCAATGTAGGAAGGGTCAGCATAATAGGGCGGCAAGGTGCGGATTGCAGGCTGGACGCGCAGGCGCGCGAGGGCGGCATAACAGGCATCGAGCGCTGTTGCAGTCGTCGCTGCGCAATATTGCGGATAGAGCGGCGCCAGCAATATCCTGCTGCATCCCTCTGCAATCATCGCGTTCAGCCGGTCGGCGATGGACGGCTTCCCATAGCGCATGGCCCAATCGACCCTGATCTCAGGTCCCGTAAGTTCCTGCAGCCTTGCGGCGGTCTCACATGTGTAGACCGCGAGCGGAGAGCCTTCATCGAGCCAGACTTCCCGATAAGCCTTCGCGGATTTGGCTGGACGGGTGAGAAGGATTGGTCCGCGCAATATGGGTTGCCACAATAGCTTTGGGATCTCCACGACCCTTTGGTCAGACAGAAACTCACCCAAATAGCGCCTCACAGATGCAGTATCCGGTGCATCGGGCGTGCCCAGATTGATCAGAAGAACGCCGATATTTGCCATGTTTGATGTCATGTCCGTGACAGGATGGGGAGTTGACGGAAACGCTGACCCGTGACGGTGAAGAGGGCATTGGCGATAGCTGGAGCAACCGGGGGAGCCCCAATATCGGTAAGACCAGCAGGAGGTGCCGTGCTACGGATCATCTCCACGGTTATCTCGCCAATATCCTGCAAGCGGGGCAGCCCCATGCGGGAGAGAACCGAACGCGTCGGCATTCCCTTTGCATAAGGCACCGATGTACCCATGGCCGTTGCCAGGCCGAACAGGAGGCCGCTTTCGACCTGTTGACGTGCGATGTCGGGATTGACCTGTTCACCGCCATCGACCGCAGCGATGACCCGGCCGACGCTCAGTTTGTTTCCATCGATGGCGGCTTCGACCATGACAGCGATATAGGTGCCATTGATTGCATGCACTGCTAGGCCCTGACCGCTTCCTTCGATGCCCCCCTGCCATCCGCCCATGGCTCCGACCGTGGTCAAGCAATGCGCCAGTCTCGGATTGCCACCCAGCATCTGGATACGAAAGGAGAGCGCTTCCATCCCCGCCAAGTGAGCAAGTTCGTCAATGAAGCTTTCGGTGAAGAAGGCGCCGTAAAGATGCGCATTGCCCCGGGTGAAGCCTAGCGGCAGGCCGACATCGGCGGGAAAATGATCTACCGCCCAATTCGGCATGGCATATGGCAGCTCCATGCCTGCCACCGCGAGCCGCGTTGAAGCATCAGCTGCGGCACGGCTTGCTTCATGAGGGGATTTGCCGCCCGCGATCCGCTTCCATGTCTGTGTCATCGCGCAAGGCGCCGCCACTTTCGCCAGCCATCCTTCGATCGCGCCATTGCGGCCGAGCTTTGCCGCCATCCTAGCATGTGCCGGAGCGCCGGGACGGTCCTGGATTACATCTTCCAGCCTGGACCAGAGCAGTTGGACAGGGCGTCCAACTTCCCTGGCAATCAAGGCGGCCTGAACGCCCACCTCGAAATCCATCCTGCGGCCGAACGACCCGCCAGCGTGGAGGGGGTAAAGCACCACCTGCTCCTCCGGCATATCGAGGGCATCCGCTATCGCCGTACGCGCCAGCGCTGGAGCTTGGGCGGGCATCCATATCTCCGCGACACCCTCGCCGACCCGAGCAGTTGCGCAGGGGGGTTCCAGCGTCAGATGCAGGCCCGGCGCAACGCTGAACTCGCTGGCAAGGATCGTCGCATTGTCGAACAGCGGCTTGAGATCACCGCGCGAATAAAGCCGTTGACCAGAGGAGCCTGAAAAAGCCTGTTCAAGAGCCGCATCGATGCCCGCGCTGCTTACAGGAGACCCCGATAGCTCGAAGACTGGATCACTCAGGTCGAGCGCCTTGTTCGCTGCCCACCAGTTTGTCGCGACGGCTGCGACCCAACGATCAGTACGCACCAGCTTGCTAAAGCCGGTGACAGATTTTGCCGCCTGCTCGTTCACGCGCGTAAGCACGGCGTCGCCTATCGGTCCCTGGCGAATGGAAGCGAAAAGCATGTCGGGCAATCGGACGTCGGCGGCAAAATTGTGGCTGCCGTCAATCTTCGACGGCGTGTCGAGGCGCGGCAGATCCTGTCCGAACAGCCGGTCAGCCTGACCTTGCCGGAAGGGCAAAATCTCCGGCAAGTCCAATTCTGCCGCCTCGGCTGCGACCTCACCGATCTTGAAGGTGCGTCGCCCTCCATCAGTGATGATGCCATTTTGAATATCACAGCTTTCCCAAGGCACATCCCAGCGTGCCGCGGCGGCTTTACACAAAAGCACGCGGGCGGCGGCGCCTGCCTCTTGGTAGGCTGTACGGAACATCGGGACAGATGTGCCAGCACCGGTCAACATCAAGGCACGCCGCGTCGCATATTGCCCGATCGCCCACTCGCCCGCCCCACCGGCCAGCCTCGACCAATCATCAGCCAGCCACTCTCTGGCCAGCAACGTATTGGCGTAGAGCGGACTGACAGGCGCGCTTTGGACGCCAACGGTTCGCCAGTCGGCACCCAGTTCGTCCGCTAAAATCTGTGGCAGCAGGGTCGTCACGCCCTGCCCGGTCTCTGCTTGCGGCACGATCACAAGGATCCTGCCCGCCTTGTCGATCTTGAGGAAGGCGTTAAAGATCGTTTCGCCCGCAACTGCATTCAGATTGGGGCGATAGGTGCGTGGCCATGCGCCCCAAGCAAGCAACAGGCTTCCTGCCGCGCCGGCGCCGACGAGCAGCGTCCGCCGATCGAGCCCCCTTCCCGTGCCGTTACGATTTGCCTGCCTCCGCAGTGCGCGCGTCATGATGATTGTGATAAAGAGGCTTGGTGCTGCTGGAAAGCGCTAATCCGCGCTAATCCGTGGGATATTGAATCGCGGAATGTCGATGGCCGGGCAGCGGTCCATCACGACCTTCAATCCAGCAGCTTCCGCGCGCTCCGCCGCCTCTTGGTTGATCACGCCCAGTTGCATCCAAACCGCCTTGGCACCCGCCGCGATCGCATCATCAACGGCCTCGCCAGCGGCTTCACTGCGCCGGAAAATGTCGACCAGATCAATCGGAACGCCAATGTCGGCCAGGCGCGCCCAGACAAACTCCCCATGCACATGCTCCCCGGCGATCTGGGGATTGACCGGTAATACGCGATAGCCATGGTCCTGCAGGAATTTCATCACGCCGTAGCTCGGTCTGCCGGGCCGGTCGGAGATGCCGACCAAGGCAATCGTACGCGTCTTATCAAGCAGATCGGCGATATCCTGCGGCTGCGTCAGCGGCATGACTCTGTTTCCTTCCTTGCCATAGGGTGAAAGACGCCGGACCCCGCAGAACCGTTCCCACGGCTCTTGCTCACCTTCGTAGCCAGTCGGCGACTTGCTTTGCCACGGCGTGGAATGCCTCGCCGGAAGCGTCATCGCCCGCGGCAGGAGGATCACCCGCATCCGACCGGCGTCGAATGTCTATCGCCAGCGGGATGCGCCCCAAAAAGGCCATGCCCATGGCTGCGCCCGCAGCTTCCGCTCCACCTGCGCCGAACGGATCGGAGATTTCCCCGCAATGGGGACAGCTATAGCCCGCCATATTCTCGACAAGCCCGATCAGCGGCACGTTCGTTTGCTCAAAAAGACTGACCGCACGGGTGGCGTCGATAAGCGCCAAATCCTGCGGCGTAGACACGATAACAGCCCCGGCGGGCTTATGCTTTTGCACCATGGAGAGTTGAACGTCCCCGGTCCCGGGGGGCATGTCCACGATCAGCAACTCAACGTCGCCCCAATCGGCATCGATGAGTTGCGAAAGGGCGTTGCCCGCCATCGGCCCGCGCCAAGCCAGTGCTTTGCCGGGTTCGACCAGATGTGCCATCGACAGCATTGGAATGCCGAACGGGCTCTCCACTGGGATAAGATGCTTGTCCCGCGCCTGCGGCTTCTGATCTTCGCTCGCCATCAACCTGGCTTGCGACGGGCCATAAATGTCGGCATCGACCAATCCCACCGCGAAGCCCAGTCGCTTGAGCGCCACGGCGAGATTTGCCGAAAGGGTGGACTTGCCCACCCCTCCCTTGCCGGAAGCAACGGCAATGATCCGGAGCGCTTTTCTTTCGGCCGTCATGGCGATGCGCACATCCTGCACGCCCGGCACCAGCAAGCCGCCTTCCTTGATCGCGGCAGCAACGGCATCCCGCCGCTCGGGAGAAAGGCCGCCCACATCCAAGGCCAGGCTCATGACACCATCCTTGATCCGGGGCGCGCTGGCGCGGCCATCGGTCAGTGTCTTCAGGCGGGCGGCAAAACTCTCAAGATCGGTCATGACAGCGCCTCCTAGGCAATAATCGTTGCGAAGGGCACTGTTTTTCGTGGCCCTCCCTTCCTATAGAGACGGGATGAAGAGATTTTTCGGGTGGATGCCAGGCATCGCCAGCGCCATGGTCCAAGGCCCCTGGGGCGGCAAGAGCGATGGCCCTGACGGCAGTGACGGTTCGGGCAAGGGCGGCGACGGCGGCCCACGCAATCCATGGACGCAACCGGGCCGCGCTCCCGGCGGCAAAGGACCTTCCGCTATAGAGGAACTGCTGCGCCGCAGCCGCGAAAGCTTCGGCCAAGGTGGCGGCGGTGGTGGATTCGGCAACCTACCGCCGCGCCCCGCCGGAAAAACGCTTTGGCCCGCTGCGGTTGGCATTCTCATCCTGTTGTGGCTGGTGCTCACCTGCTTCCACCGCGTGGGGCCACAGGAACGCGGCGTCGTGACGTTGCTGGGCAAATATAGCCGCACGCTCTCGCCTGGGATCAGCCTGACTCTGCCTGCGCCGCTGGAAAATGTGACGACCGTCGACGTGGAGGAAATCCGCGCAATCGACATCGGCTCACCCAGTGCGCAAAGCGAAAATCTGGTGCTGACCGGCGACCAGAATATCATCGACCTTGCCTATTCGGTCCGTTGGAACATTCGCAGCCCTGAGCTTTACCTGTTCCAACTGTCCGATCCCGACGCAACTGTCAGGGAAGTCGCGGAAAGCGCCATGCGGTCCGTCGTCGCCAGCGTCAGCCTGGACGATGCACTGGGGGCGGGGCGTACGGAAATCGAACAGCAGGTCGAGCAGCGGATGCAGGAGATATTGGACGGATACAGGTCCGGCATCCGGGTGCAGGGCGTTGCCATCAAGCAAGCCGACCCGCCGACTGCAGTCAACGATGCGTTCAAGGCTGTTTCGGCCGCTCAGCAGACCGCCCAAACCTATCTGAACGAGGCAAGGGCGGCCGCGCAGCAGGTGACGGCCAAGGCTCAGGGTGAAGCCGCTGCGTTCGACAAGGTCTATGAACAATATAAGCTGTCGCCGGACGTGACGCGCCGCCGCATGTATTATGAAACCATGGAGGGCGTCCTGTCCAACGTCGATAAGACGCTAATCGAAAGTGGCAATGTCACCCCCTTCCTGCCGCTGCCGGAGTTGAAGCGGCGCGCGCAGGGAGCGGCTGCATCGTCCGGTGCGGCTGCTGCGGAAGGAGGTCAATAATGCCGACGCTCGTCCGCCATCCGGTTGCGCTTGCACTTTCCGTCATTGCCCTCCTGCTGCTTCTCGGCAGCACGATCGCGATCGTTCCGGAAACCAAGCAAGGCGTGATCGTGCGCTTCGGCGACCCGAAGAAGATCGTCAATCGCTACCGTCCCAATGAGGATTTCGGCAAAACCGGCGCAGGCGTGATCCTGCGCTGGCCGTTCATCGATCAGATCGTCTGGATCGACAAGCGCGTCTTGTCCGTAGAGATGGAGAGGCAGCAGGTGCTGTCGACCGATCAGCTTCGGTTGCAGGTTGATGCGTTTGCGCGCTACCGCATCGTCGATCCGCTGCGCATGTACATCGCAGCAGGCAATGAGGAACGTGTGTCCGATGCCCTGCGGCCCATCCTGGGTTCGGCCCTTCGCAACGAGCTTGGCAAGCGCCCATTCGCCGCCCTGCTCTCGCCTGAGCGCGGCCAAGTGATGGACAATATCGAAGCCGGGCTTAACCGGGTGGCGCGGCAATATGGCGCCGAGATCGTAGACGTCAGGATCAAGCGCGCCGACTTGCCGGATGGCGCGCCGCTGGAAAGCGCCTTCACCCGGATGCGCACTGCGCGCGAACAGGAAGCGCTGACTATCAGGGCGCAAGGCGCGAAGCAGGCGCAGATCATCCGGGCGGAAGCCGATGCGAATGCGGCGCGGATTTACGCGGAAAGCTTCGGCAAGGACGCGCAATTCTACGACTTCTATCGGGCGATGCAGGCTTACCGCTTCACGTTCGCGCCCGACCGGACAGGTTCCACCACCATGGTGCTGTCGCGTGACAATGAATTCCTGAAGCAATTCCAGGGAAGGGACCGATAAGCCGTAAGATGCAGAAGAGGTTCAGGGATCATTCGGAACCAGCTTCATTCAATGAGGGTTAAGGCTGGGCGGCGCATCCGACTCTCTTCCGAGTCCCGCCCTTCCTTCGCCAAGATCACGAGAGGACCGTCACGAGTGCGTTACGCTTATGCCCTTACCGGTGCCCTGCTTCTCGGTGGCACCGCCATCGCGGTAACATCCAGCCCGAACGTCGGCGCGCAGGTCGCGCAAAATGAAGGCATGCAGGCCGCGGCACCTGCCGGCGCGCCTGCCAGCTTGGCCGACATGGTGGAAAAGCTTCAGCCTGCGGTGGTCAATATTTCCACCAAGCAGCGCGTGCAGGTTCAAAATCCTTTCGCGGGCACGCCCTTCGGCGACCTGTTCGGCCAGGGTCCTGGTGCCAAGCCGCAGACGCGGCAGGCGCAGTCTCTTGGCTCAGGGTTCATCATCTCGGCTGACGGCTATATCGTCACCAATAACCACGTCGTGTCCGCCGGCGCCGAAGGGGCTTCGGTCGATGCCATCACGGTGACCCTCACCAATCGAGAGGAATATTCGGCAAAGCTGATAGGGCGTGATCCCGCCACCGATATCGCGGTGTTGAAGATCGAGCCGAAGAAGGCGCTGCCGTTCGTCAAGTTCGGCGACAGCACGAAGGCGCGCGTCGGCGATTGGGTGATCGCCATCGGCAACCCCTTCGCCCTGTCGGGCACCGTCACCGCGGGCATCATCTCAGCCGTCCATCGCGGCACGGGCGGGACCTATGACAAGTTCATCCAGACCGATGCGTCGATCAATCAGGGCAACAGCGGTGGCCCGATGTTCGACATGCGCGGCAATGTGATCGGCATCAACAGCCAGATCCTTTCGCCATCGGGCGGCAATGTGGGCATTGGATTTGCGATCCCGTCCGAACAGGCGGCGCCGATCGTCGCCACGCTCCGCAAGGGACAGAGCGTGAAGCGCGGCTATCTGGGTATCCAGATCAGCCCGCTTGGCGAAGACCTTGCAGATTCCCTTGGTCTTGCAAAGAACCGCGGCGAGTTCGTCCAGGGCGTCGAACCTGGCAAGGGCGCGGACCGCGCAGGCATCAAGGCGGGCGACGTGATCGTCAGCGTGGCGGGTCAGGAAGTGACGCCCGACCAGAACCTGTCGTCGATCGTCGCATCGCAGCCGATCGGATCGCGGGTGCCGATCGTCCTCTTGCGCAATGGACAGCGCCAGACGGTAACCGCCATTGTTGGCCAGCGTCCATCAGAGGATGAGCTAAACAGCTTCGCCCAGCAACAGGACGATGATTTCAACCAGCAGCAGCCGGACGACCAATCCGGTGGTGCGCAAGCGACGCAGCAGTCGCTTGGCATTTCGGCCATCCCGCTGACGCCTAACATCGTCCGCCAGCTGGGCATCGCCGCCGACACGCGCGGCGTCGTAATCACCGCTGTCGATACTTCCACGGACGCGGGAGCAAAGGGCCTCCGTCGTGGCGATGTGATCATCACCGCCAACAACCGTCCGGTCGCCAGCCAGGCAGATTTGGACGCGGCCGTGCGGCAGGTGTCGTCACAAGGACGAAGCGCCATTCTCTTGCAAGTACTGCGTCGCGGGCAACCTGCGGTATTCTTGCCGGTACGGCTGCGGGACAAGTAAGTTTCCGGAAACAACGCGTTTAAGATCGCATCGGGCCGCGCTTGCCGGACTGCCTGTCTCACCACTAAGATGGTGAGCAGGGTCCGGCAGGCGCGGCCCGATGCTTATGGGGAGCATGACGCATGAGCGACGGCATTTTCATCGGCCTTGGCGCAGCTGGCACGGGCGGCGGCATTCCTCAAACACTTAACTTGCGCCGGGCCAACCGTCATGGGCTGATCGCAGGCGCTACGGGAACCGGCAAGACGGTGACGCTGCAAGGGATCGCGGAGAGCTTCTCCGCCCATGGTGTTCCGGTTTTCCTCGCCGACGTGAAAGGCGATTTGTCAGGCATTGCGATGGCAGGATCGCCCACGGTAAAAAATGCCGACAAGCTTGTCGCCCGCGCCAAGGAGATCGGCCTGGAAGATTACAGCTACGCCGATAATCCGGCGATCTTCTGGGACCTTTACGGGGAGCAGGGTCATCCGATCCGCACTACTGTCAGTGAAATGGGACCGCTGCTCCTCGCCCGCTTGATGGGCCTCAATGAGACGCAGGAAGGCGTGCTCTCTATCGCATTCCGATATGCCGATGAGGAGGGGCTGCTGCTGCTCGACCTTGGTGATCTGCAATCGATGCTCGCCTACTGCGCCGAGAATGCGGAAGAACTTTCCAGCCGCTATGGCAACGTCGCCAAGGCAAGCGTCGGAGCGATCCAGCGCCAGTTGCTGCAACTGGATAGCCAGGGCGGCGGGCATTTCTTCGGTGAGCCCGCGCTTGATATCCACGACTTCCTGAAGGTCGACGATCAGGGACGCGGCTATGTCAACATCCTGGCCGCAGACAAGCTGATGCAGAGCCCGAAGCTGTACGCGACCTTCCTCCTTTGGCTGCTCAGCGAACTGTTCGAAACGCTTCCTGAGGTCGGCGACCCGGACAAGCCGGTTTTGGTGTTCTTCTTCGACGAGGCGCATCTGCTATTTGATGACGCTCCCAAGGCGCTGACGGACAAGATCGAGCAGGTCGTCCGGCTGATCCGTTCCAAGGGCGTGGGAATCTATTTCGTCACACAGAACCCGATAGACATTCCCGAAGAGGTGGCGGGCCAGCTTGGCAACCGCGTTCAGCACGCCTTGCGCGCCTTCACGCCGCGCGACCAGAAGGCCATCAAGGCTGCCGCCGAGACATTCCGCGTGAATCCCGATCTGGACGTGGAAACCGCGATCACCGAACTGAAGGTAGGCGAGGCCCTGGTCTCGCTGCTCCAGGAAGATGGCTCTCCCGGGGTCGTTCAACGTACCTTGATCGCCCCGCCCCGTTCTCGCTTGGGTCCGGTCGACGCGAAGGAACGGGCGATCATCCAATCCATCTCTCCGTGTGAAGGGAAATATGAGGCGCTTGTCGATCGCGAGTCTGCCGAAGAAATATTGGCGGCTCGGGGCCAAGCAGCCGCTGCGGCGTCTCAGGCTGCAAAAGCGAAGGTTGAGGCCGACAAGGCGGCCGCCATTCAGACCAAGTTGGAAGCAAAGCAGCGCGAGGCCGAGCTCAAGGAGCAGGCGAAGCGGGACGCAGCCGCTGCGCGAGAGGCCGCCAAACCGTCTGCCCTCGACCGGGCGGTCCAGTCCGCTACCCGCTCCGCCGCATCATCGGTAGGACGGCAAGTCGCCAATGAACTCGGCCGCGCGGTGTTCGGAGGATCGAGCCGCCGCTCTTCCAGCGGAGGGTTGGCGGGGCAACTTGTGCGCGGCATATTGGGCAGCCTGTTCAAATAGGGCATCGCCCCAAAGGGAGAAGCAGGATGCGTATCGGAAGCACTGCCATTTGCGCTCTGGCCTTGATTGTTGCCCTGCCTGTTGAGGCGCAGGACTATCGCGATCTGCACCGCGCAGCCGACGCTGCGATCGTCAGCGACGTCGTTCGCGACCGCCAAGCCGAACGTGACGCGAAGCGGCAGCCCTATGTCTCTCCCGTCTACGGTTCCATCCGCAGCGCCACCGCTGCACGCAACGCCTGCGCGGCAAAGGCACGTGACGAGGCAGGTGCGGGCGCGCGCATAGTGGGGCGCGTGAACACAAGGTCGATGGCGACAGGATGGGAAGTCGAAGGCGAGGTGGGCCCAGCCGGTGGCCAGCGGTCACTTCCCTTCATATGCTCCGTCCGCAACGGGTCGGTCAGCGGCATTCTGCTTGACCCCGACCGCTAGGTTCAGGGAGTGGCCAAGCAGGAGTTTTGCCGTTGCAAAAACTGCTGTTGCCATTCTCTACCCGCGCAATTGCGTATCACGGCGCAGGCAGTAAGAAAATCTCATGAAGGCGCCAACCGACTCCCGCCATCCGCTGCACTTCGGCGACTTCCGTGGCTATCTGCTGGGGCGGCTTGCGGGCGTGCTCGCTCAATATGGCATGATGACTGTCCTGGGCTGGCAAGCTTACAATGTCGCCCGGGAGAGCATGAGCACGTCGGGCGCCGCGGCTCAGCTGGGCCTCATCGGTTTGGCGCAGTTCGTGCCCCTGTTCTTTCTCACTCCCTTGACGGGTTGGGTCGCCGATCATTTCGACCGGCGCAATATCGCTCGGCTGACATTGGCCATGCTGATGGTGGCATCCGCGCTGCTGGCGTTTGCGACCTATGAAGGATGGGTAAGCCTGCCGCTGATCTTCGGGATCGCCGCCATTGTGGGTATCGCGCGGGCGTTCAATGGGCCGGCCTACAGCGCACTGGCGCCCAATCTGGTGCCGCGCGACGTGCTGCCAAACGCGATCGCCTTGTCCAGCGTCGCCTGGCAGGCAGGCATGATCATTGGCCCGGCATTGGGGGGCTATGTCTATGCGATGACGGCATGGGGCGCTTATGCTCTGGCGTCCGGCCTGTTCGCGGTCGCACTAGGCGGCATGTTGCTGATCGGTCCGGTCAAGCAGCCGCCGCGCGACACAAGCCGGCATCCTGTCCGGCAGATGCTGGACGGACTGACCTATGTGCGTTCGAACCGGCTCGTCCTTGCTACCATCACGCTCGATCTTTTTGCGGTCCTTCTGGCAGGAGCAACAGCTCTGCTGCCAATCTACGCCCGCGATATCCTGAAAGTCGGATCGGCGGGGCTTGGGCATCTGGCTGCATCGCCAGCCATTGGCGCGGGCATCGTCGCGCTCTTCTTTTCCTTCCGTCCGATGCGATCGGACGTTGGCCTGAAGATGCTGGCGGCCGTCATCATATTCGGGCTCTCAACCATCCTGTTCGGTGCTACCGCCTTCATCCCACGTAACATCGCGATGGAGATCGGCATCGGCGCATTGGTGCTGCTGGGCGCTGCGGACATGGTGTCCGTCTATGTCCGCCAGTCGCTGATCCAGCTTCACACGCCCGATGCCATGCGCGGCCGGGTGTCCAGCCTTTCCCAACTTACCATTTCAGCATCCAATGAATTGGGTGAAGCAGAGTCCGGTTTCCTCGCCGCGCTGGTGGGGCCTGTCGTCGCGGTGATCGGCGGCGGCATCGGCGCGATCGTGATCACCCTTGTCTGGGCGCGGCTTTTTCCCGAGTTGCGCCTTGCACGTACCTTTGACCCACCCGACTTACGGGAGGCCGACATCAGCCAGGAGAAGGCCAAATGAAAGCTGCCAATATTCTCGAAACCATCGGCAACACGCCGCATATCCGGGTAAGCCGCCTGTTCGCCGACGCGCCTGAAGGGGCCGAGGTCTGGATCAAGTCGGAACGTGCGAATCCGGGCGGGTCGATCAAGGACCGTATCGCGCTCGCCATGATCGAGGCTGCCGAAGCGTCAGGCGACCTGAAGCCCGGCGGCACGATTATCGAGCCGACGTCCGGCAACACCGGCGTGGGCCTGGCCATGGTCGCGGCCGTGAAGGGTTACAAACTGATCCTCGTCATGCCGGAAAGCATGTCGGTGGAGCGGCGCCGGCTGATGCTGGCTTATGGCGCGTCCTTCGACCTCACGCCGCGCGAAAAGGGCATGAAGGGCGCGATCGAGCGCGCGCTCGAGTTGATCGAGCAGACACCCGGATCGTGGATGCCGCAGCAATTTGAGAACAGCGCCAATATCGACGTGCATGTTCGTACGACGGCCCAGGAAATTGCGGCCGACTTTGCGGACAGCCCGCTTGACATATTGATCACCGGCGTCGGCACAGGCGGTCATATCACCGGCGTCGCCGAGGTGCTGAAGAAGCTTTGGCCCAGTCTGAAGGTGTATGCGGTCGAACCGACCCTATCCCCCGTCATCAGCGGTGGACAGCCCGGCCCCCATCCGATCCAGGGCATCGGGGCTGGCTTCATCCCCGCGAACCTGCACACGCAATTGCTGGACGGCGTGATTCAGGTCGACCCGGCCGATGCCAAGGAATATGCCCGCCGTGCCGCGCGTGAGGAAGGCATGCTTGTGGGCATTTCGTCCGGTGCGACTCTGGCCGCGATCGCGCAGAAGCTGAAGGAACTTGGCTCCGGCAGCCGCGTTCTGGGCTTCAATTATGACACCGGCGAGCGCTATCTGTCGGTGCCTGACTTCCTGCCCGAATAGGTCAGCGCTGGACACAGGATGATTGACGCTACCACCGGCAGCCAGCCGCATCGGGCGATGTGGCTGATCTGGCTTCTGCTGTTCGCTGGACTCCCCGCGCTGGTGGCGCGGTGGGAGGCGCGCGCGCCTGCGGCCGAAGCCGCGCGGGTGGCGCTGGTGCAGCGAGCCAGGCTGAAGCAACCAGCGACGGCCGCTCCGGTGGTGCAGCCTGTGGAGCTTTACCAACTGGATCGCGATCAGGCGCAGGCATTCAACGCGGCCGTGCCATTTTCCCATTTGCCGAATCCGGCTGCGCGGCCTTTCGTATTCAATGGGTCGGAGAGCGATTTGGCGCGGGCTATCGACTGTCTGGCGGCTGCGCAGCTTTACGAGGCTGGAGATGATGCCGTGGGTGAGCGCGCGGTGGCGCAGGTGGTGCTGAACCGCGTGCGCCACCCCGCTTTCCCGAAAACCGTCTGCGGCGTCGTTTTTCAGGGGCAGGAGCGATCCACCGGCTGTCAGTTCACCTTCACTTGCGACGGCGCTCTGGCGCGCACGCCGAGCCCAGCCGCATGGGAGCGGGCGCGGGAAATTGCCAGGGCGGCGCTCGCTGGCAAGGTGTTCAAGCCGGTCGGCTATGCGACCCATTATCATACCGATTGGGTTGTGCCCTATTGGAGCAGCAGCCTGGACAAGATCACGGCGGTGGGAACGCACCTCTTCTTCCGCTGGCGGGGCTGGTGGGGGACGCCGCCTGCTTTCCGGTTGGGGCGGGATAGCGTGGAGCCGGTGATCGGGCGGATCGCTCGCCTGTCGATCGCGCATCGGGAGGGAGGCAGCGAACTGCCCGGCATTCTGGTGCCGGGCGGATCCGAGCTGGCGGCTTTGACGGCCAAACCGCAGGAGGCGATTGGCGCGGGTTCGGTCGGTCAGATCATGGGCGGAGTGAGGCTGATCGCCATCGCTCCGGGAGCGAGAGCCTTTCTGGTGGAATTGGGCAAGGCGACGGCCGCCGATAGCTGGCCGGTAATGGCGCAGACTTTTTGCGCGGGGCGGCTGGAATGCCGGATCATGGCGTGGCGGGCGGGGATTGCGCCGCCGGGCTTTCCGCTGTCGGGCGATCAGCTGGAGAATATGAGCTTTGCCTATATTCACAACGCCGCGACTGGATTGCAGCGGGCTTTGTGGAATTGCGGGCAAACGCCGCGGGAGAACCGGGGAGAATGCATGCGGCAGCGGGTGCCGGTGGAGCAGGTGAAAGTCCCGCCGCCGCTGCTGGAGGGCGTGCGGAAGAAGGAGCGGTTTGAGACGGTGACGATTGCGCCGCCAAATAGAGTCATGAATGAAATGGCGAATTAAAAGAGATTCCGGCGGCGATTTCCTATTTTTCCTATTTTTCCTATTTTTGGTGCCCGGGTGACCCTCCCCCCCCATCCCCCTCTCCTTTCGGATAGCCCCTCAATTGACGGGCTATCCCCTGAGGGGCCGCACAGCTGACGGGCGGAGTTTGATATAGCGCGCTTATCCATCTGGACCTTGAGGGGCGCGCCATGAAACAGGAAGTCCAGCCGTTGCTGCGTTGCCCCCGGACGGGGCAGCCGCTGGAGCCGCAGGGGGACGGATGGCTCGCCTCGCGCGATGGGGCTTGCCGCTATCCGACCATCGAGGGCACCCCTTTCCTGATCGACATCGAACGATCGGTGATCGATCACTACCCCCAAAACAGCAGGACGAGCAGCCCGGTCAAACGCTCCGCCCATCAGGGGCTCACGGCCTTCGCGAAACGGCTGGTGTCGCCGGAAAAGAAATCCACGCGCGAGAATATCAGAAGGCTGGTGGCGCTGCTGGCGGACCGGAAGCGGCCCAAGGTGCTGGTGATCGGCGGAGGCACGCGCGGACAGGGGACGGAGGCGCTGTACGCGGCGCCCGATGTGGAGATCATCGCGTTCGACATCTACCTGTCCGACCGGGTCGATTTCGTCGCGGACGCGCATAATATCCCGCTGCCCGACGGGTCAGTCGACGCGGTGCTGGTGCAGGCGGTGCTGGAGCATGTGCTTCAGCCCGAACAGGTGGTCCGAGAAATCTGGCGCGTGCTGGCCGATGACGGCATCGTCTATGCCGAAACCCCCTTCCTGCAACAGGTGCATGAGGGGCCCTATGACTTCACCCGCTTCACCGACAGCGGCCATCGCTACCTGTTCAGGCGGTTTGCGATGATCGACGCGGGCACATCAGGCGGGCCCGGCACCCAGCTGCTATGGTCGATCGACTATTTCGTGCGCGCGCTGTTCCGGTCCCGCACGGCGGGCAAAATCGCCAAGCTCGCCTTTTTCTGGCTGCACTATGCCGACCGGCTGATCGGCGACCGGGATTCGCTAGACACGGCTTCGGGCACCTACTTTCTGGGGCGCAAGAGCCAGGAGAGTTTGGGGCCGAGGGATATTGTGCGCTTTTACCGGGGGGCGCAGTAGCGGCAGCGCGGGGGCGGCGACGGGCGGATCTGGCAGGGATGCCCGCCCCTTCCCGAATTCGTGCGACAGAATGACGGGGCTGTGCTAGAAGGCGGCATCGAGCGAAAACAGCCCGCAAGCCTTCGCCTCGACCGAGAGTCCCTTGTGCTCCCGCTTGCCAGCCGGAGCATGCTCTATGGAAGACCTCAATTACCTGCTGAAATGCGAACAGATGGAGCTCCTCAAGGAGCAACATTCGATATGCGCCACATCACGGGCCGCGCATCGCGCGCGTGCGCGGGGCTATAGCCGCCGCATCCGCGAGCATCACCACCCCTACAGGTCGGGCGCGGTCAGGAGCGGGGCCGCCTTTGCCCCCTATCCCTTCGGCGGCGAAGGGCGGCATTCATGAGCCGGGTCGTCAACCTGACGGCATCTGTGGCCGAGGTCGAGCGGCTGTGCCGGACCCATGATTTCCGCATATCGACGATAGAGCCACTGCTGTCTGGCGGCTCCAGAGTTGTGCTGCTAGACGGCCGGGAAGCGGATCAGGTCCGCGTCCTGATGAAGAAGCAGATGATCTCCGGCGACGTCAAACGCTCCCCCGCCCATGTATCCCGGCAACCGCCGCCCTCCTACCGGACGCGATGAGGAAGCGGGTCGCTCATCTGCGGAGCCAGCAACTGCTGGCTCAGCAAAGCGCAGCCGTTGCGACGTGCAGGGAAGCGCGACTGAAGCATGATGATCTGGCCCGCGCTTATGGGAAGATCATCGGCGTGCTTGAGCGGGAGCGGTTGCTTTAGGGTTGGGTGCGAGTGGTCGTCAGATTGGATCGCGACCTCATTGTCGACTGTGCGATGCGTAGTCGCTGATCGGCGACCGCGAATTGCTAAACAGCGGGGACAAGACCGATTTCCATGCCAGAATTAAGCAGCTCAAGGCCGAGTTATATCGCGCGGCCTAATCCGGGTTACTTAAGCGACGCTGTCCTATGGCACTATTTTGCTCGCTTCATCATCATCCCATGGTTTAATAGCGAAGTCAGCCCGGTTGCGGACTGGCCGCTTCGATTGCGCCGACCGCAAACTTCGGACATTGCTAGGGGATAGTCGAAACAGGAACCGAAGTATGCCGACGTCAGATGACTTTCGTGATGCACTCCGTTCACAATTGCGGGCGGCGGAACTCGGGGGCCTTCCACATGTCGAGATCAATGCAGGTGAACTCCATCGAAAACTTGGTGGCTATCCGGGCACCAACCATCAAATGCCCATATGCTGCCAAGTTATGGAGCAAGAACGGCGGGCGTTGGATGAAACCATCTCCGGTCCGCCCAGCGGCAAGGGAGCAAGTTTGACAGTGCGCTATCGCCTGCCGCGCTGATCACTGCTCGTGGCCGATTTCCGCTGTCAGGTTATCCGCTGTCACGTGAGGCACCATGCGACGGGCATGATAGCCAGAAACACTTGCCTCGCTCAGAAAAGGCTGTGCGGGTGGGGGCTTACCGATCTAGCGCAATCGCCGCCTACCAATGTGCGGCTAAAATAAATACTTCAGGTGTATGAACAACCAACCCGACGAAGCCGCAAAGACCGATGATTGCGTGGTCCCGCCGCCGCTCGATAAGGAAGAGTTGCACGCCTTCGTTCTCGGCATGAACGAACATCAGGCCCGAGAAATTATTGAATACGTCGAATGGCAATGCAACGCCAAGCGAGAAAGCGACCTCGAAAAATCCGGTACGACTGAACTTGAAGAGGAACTGGTTGAGCACGCCGAAAAAATAAAGTCAGAACGGGTGCACGGCACAGATTACGACGTTTGGGACGTGCATACTAATCAGGGTCGGTGGTGGGTAATCACTAGCCCGACAAATCTCTATTCTCAAACGCTCATGCCGAGCCTCGATTACACGCTGTCATTTCACATCGGCGTGATGTCTCGCGTCGCGGCAAAGCGTGAAATCAGGCGGGACGATAGCGGCGACGAAGTGCTTCTCATCACGTCGCGGAAAATCGTTCAGGCGCAGGAACGGTTTGACGCAGCTGACGAAGCCGAGGATTTTCAAGCGGTAGGATTGCTTTGCCGCGAAGCCCTGACCACATTTATCCGCGAAATTGCGGAAGCGGGGATGCTCGATAAAGTCCCTGAACCACCGAAACTGAGCGATTTTAAAGCATGGGCTGAACACATCATCGGCTCAATCGCGGCGGGCAGTTCCGCCGAGTTCGTGCGCGGCTATCTAAAGTCGATGGCAAATAAGGGCTGGGAACTGGTGAACTGGCTTACTCACGCCAAAAACGCAACGCGCCACGATGCGCAGCTCGCGCTCTCAGCAACCGAATACATTGTCGATCAACTTATGATGCTCGCACTTCGCTCCCTCGCCGATGCCCCAGAAAATTGCGGGAAGTGCGGTTCGTTTAAGATCACCGTAACATGGCGGCCCTACATCGGCGATGAGGGCGAATATGTGGCACAATGTGACGTATGCAATGCGATACGTGTCAAGCAATTGTCTACCGACACGTCTGTCATACAGAAATCTGGGCTGGCGAACCGCTAAGGCGGGTCGTGTGGTTACTTTCGACTGCGCAGATCAACTGAAACGCCGGCACGTATTCCCTCAAACGCGGCACAACTCCAAACGTTTGTCCGCTTTTGGGTAGCGAAAATGAACACCCCAACGGCGTGAATGGCGCGCTTCTGCCTCATCGTGACAGCAGCGCGCCGGTAGAAAATAGTTATGACTTCTTCTTGTCTGGTCGCTGGGTAAGGGCTGACGCGGCCGCAGTTTTGGAATTCTTACTAGTCCGGCCATCGTTGAGGGTTTTGGAAGCAGCGGTGCCAGCTTTCTTCCCGGTTTGCTCATTTTTCGCCATGTCACGCTCCAAAGAAGCACACCATCTAGTGATGCATCAACGAAAACAGTCAATTAGTAGTATTGTTCCCTAAACGTTCTCGGCAGTTAATATCAACGCGCGGGGTCACTCATAGTTGGAGAGGACGGTCGGATAGCGAGGGACTGAATTTCCTCCATGTATCTTGAAGTTGCGCAGCGGCCGCCGCGAGTATCCCCAACAAAAAAGGGGCCGCCGGGCAGGCGACCCCTTTCTATCCTCTCCGCTGATGCGGGCAGGGCTTTTTATCAGTCGCCCTTGGGCTGAAGATTGACGGCTGCGTGCTTGCCGCGGCGGTCTACTTCGAGTTCGAAGTCCAGGCGATCGCCTTCGTTGAGGGCGGACATGCCTGCGCGTTCGACGGCGCTGATGTGCACGAATGCGTCGGGCTGGCCGTCGTCGCGCTGGATGAAGCCGAAGCCCTTCATGGCGTTGAAGAACTTGACCGTGCCGCTGGCGCGTTCGCCGGTCAGCTGGCGCTGCGGGCCACGATCGCCGCCGCCGAAGCCGCCACGGTCACCGCCGAAGCCACCTGCGCGGGGTTCGCGGGGCGCGCGTTCCTGAACGGGGAGCGGTTCGCCTTCGATCTTGAGATCGGTCGCCGACACCTTGCCGCCGCGATCAACCAGGGTGAAGCCCAGCTGCTGACCTTCGGCAAGGCCCGTGAGGCCTGCCTGCTCAACGGCGCTGATGTGGACGAACACGTCTTCGCCGCCGTCATCACGGACGATGAAGCCGAAGCCCTTTTGACCGTTGAAGAATTTGACTACGCCGGTGCCTTCGCCAACGACCTGCGCGGGCATGCCGCCGCCACGGCCGCCGCCGAAGCCGCCACCACCGCCGCCGCCGCCAAAGC
>NZ_OBMU01000001.1:2150159-2327457 GCF_900218065.1 Novosphingobium sp. Chol11
ACCGCCGCCGCCGCCAAAGCCGCCGCCGCCGCTGCGGAAACCACCGCCGCCACCGCCGCCGCCGAAGCGGTCACCGCCGCCGAAACCACCGCGATCGCCACCGAAACCACCGCGATCAAAACCACCGCCGAAACCGCCACGATCATTACCGCCGCCGTAAAAATTGTCGTCGCCGAAACCGTCGCGCTTATCCTTGCCGCGCCCGCCGCGGCGACCTCTATCAAAACTCATGCCCTGTTGGTCACTTTCGCTTCGCCCAGACTATACCGGATAAACATGCCGGGCGAATGACATGAAGAATCCACCGCAGATATGCGGGTTTGAGAATCACTATATCAACTTTTCAGCCATGCGCGAATGATTTTAGCCCGATTGCCGCCACAATTCGGGATTGCCCCGTAATGAGGCTTTTCGTTCACGGCCAAAAGGGTCGATTGAGTTGCCGCCGCTTTCGCCATAGAGGGGTCGAATGACCGTTCACTTTCATGAAGAGGACCTGCCCGCAGACGTCCTCGCTCCCGGCCCTGTCGCCGTCGATACCGAAACCATGGGCCTCATCACGCCGCGCGACCGCTTATGCGTCGTTCAGATCAGCGATGGACAGGGCGACGAGCATCTGGTGCGCTTCATGCCCGGCAGCGATTATGCCGCGCCCAACCTGCGCGCGGTGCTGGCGGACCGGGCGCGGTTGAAGCTCTATCATTTCGGGCGTTTCGACATAGCGGCGATCCGCCACTATCTGGGCGTGGTGGCAGCGCCCGTCTATTGCACCAAGATCGCGTCGCGCCTGATCCGCACCTATACGGACCGGCATGGACTGAAGGAGCTGGTGCGCGAAATGCTGGGGCAGGAAATCAGCAAGCAGCAGCAGTCGAGCGACTGGGGCGCGCCCACCCTGTCCGACGCGCAAAAGGAATATGCGGCGTCGGACGTGCGCTACCTGCACGCGCTGAAGGCCGAACTCGACAAGCGGCTGATCCGCGAAGGGCGGATGGAACTGGCGCAGGCCTGTTTCGATTTCCTTCCTCACCGGGCGGAGCTCGACCTGGCGGGATGGCCGGAGATCGACATCTTCGCGCATATGTGAGGGACGTAGCGCTTTTCCATGTCCATACAGGCCGATCAGCAACGTCATGCCAGGCGCGATTGGGCGCGGCCAGGCGGCAGCCATGACAGGCTGGTCGCGCGGCTCAAGAACTGGTTGCCGGTGTTCGTCGGCGTGCTGGCGGCCTTGCTGGTGATGGCGCCCTTTACCGGCGGGGACAAGGTGAGCTTCGTGCTCGACAAGAACAAGGTCGAGGTGGCGAAGGAGCGCATGCGGGTGAGCGAGGCGCTGTATCGCGGCGAGGACAGCAAGGGGCAGCCCTTTTCCCTGCGGGCGGGCAGCGCGGTGCAGAAAAGCTCGCGCGAGCCGATCGTGGACCTCAATGACATGTCGGCGCGCGTGCTGCTGTCCGAAGGGCCCGCCGTGCTGAACGCGCGCAAGGGGCGCTATGACATGGAGAAGGAGCGCGTAGCGGTGGACGGGCCGGTGCAGTTCGAAGCGGCGGGCGGATACAGGCTGACGACGCGGGACGTGGGCATCGACCTCAAGACTCGGCGCATGCGCAGCGCGGGCCGCGTGGACGGGCGGATACCGATCGGCACGTTCAGCGGCGACCATCTGGAAGCGGACCTCGCCGCTCGCACGGTGACGCTGAATGGCAGGGCGAGCTTGCGCATCGAACAAAATGGCATCAAAGGGCGGAAGTGATGAAGAGATCGCTGATCCTGCTGTCGAGCGCTGGCGCCCTTTGCGCGGCGATGGTCTTTGCTGGCGCCGGGGCGCAGGTGCTGAAGAATCATGACAGCAACGCGCCGGTCAACTTCACCGCCGACCGGATAGAAGTGCAGGACCGCGCCGACCGGGTGGTCGTGTCCGGCAATGTCGAAGTGACGCAGGCGGGCATGAAGCTGAATGCCGCGCGGATGACGGTGGCCTATCGCAACGGCGCGGGCAGCGGCGTGGAGGTCGATCGGATCGATGCTTCGGGCAATGTCGTCGTGACCAAGGGCAATGAGACGGCGCGCGGCAATGTGGCGATCTACGACCTTAACAGCCGCCTGATCACGATGCTGGGCAATGTGACGCTGACGCAGGGCAGCAATCGCTTGTCGGGCGGGCGGCTGGTGATCGACCTGACGAGCGGGCGGTCGACCGTGGACGGGCGGTCCTCTGGCGGCGCTCCGGGTGTGTCGGGCGGATCGGGAGGCCGTGTGTCGGGCACCTTTACCGTGCCGCAGCGGAACAACTGAGCCTTTTTTCGAAAAGCTTTGCAGTGGGTTGGAGGCGTGGGTTTCCGCGCGGGAAGCTGCACGGCTGCATCAATAAATATGGCGTTTTGAAGGCAAAATGTTACAATGTATGCAGCGGGGTCGTCTCTCGATTCTGCGAGGTCCATCATGTCACGCTTGCTGATGGCGGCGACAGCTGCCTGTTGTTTTGTTGCGCTTTCTTCCGGTCAGGTAGCCGCCTCCGGTCCAAATCAGTGCTGGCAACCTTATGAAATCGAAGCCGCGAAAGTCCGGGATCTGCACGTGATGCTGATGCTGGGGACTTTGCGATGCAAGGCGGTGAACAAGGAGATCGAGGCGAAATATTCCGCCTTTGTCGACAAGAAGATCGGACTGCTGAGCAGTTACAATAATGTGCTCAAGACACGGTTCATGCGGGTCAATGGCATCGCCGAAGGGCAGCGGGTGTATGAACAGTTCAACACGAAGTTGGGCAACGGCCATTCTGGAATGGCGCAGGCGGGGAGCTATTGCCAGACGATCGAGACGCTGCTGACGCTGGCGACCGAGGCGCAGGATAAGGAACTGCCGCAACTGGCGACGACCTTTTCCGAAAGCGCGATGGGCATCGACGCGGTGTGCGAGGCGCCGCCGGTGGTGACGGCGGCTGCTCCGGCGGCGTCGGCTCCGGTGGTGGCGTCGGCTCCAGCAACGGGGACCGGCGAGGTGGCGCAGGTCAATGCGCCGCATGAGGCAGTCACGGCTCCCGGCGTGGCCGTCACGGCAGAGGCGACGGTCGGCCAGTCCAGGTCCGCAGCGGCGGCGCTGGAGGCGGCGGCAGTGGCGTTGCAGAATGCCGCGGCGAGCCTGAAGGCACAGGCTGCGGCTCCGGAGGCGGTGCCGGACAAGCCTGCCGCGGCGCCCGAGGCGAAGCCGGCCGTGCTGCAACCCATAACAGCGAGCGCGGCACCGGTGGGATGAGGAGCAATCGGGGGTCCCCTCCCCTGAAGCCAAGACGCTTTCAGCTAGAGCGCGCTGCGTTTAATCGGACGCAGGTCGCGCGCTCTAGCTTTTTATTATCGCCTCGTTTTAGGCGCAAAACCGGTTCCCACTTTTGCGCACGATGCTCTAGCCCTCAGGGCCGTTGATCCCAATGTCGCAGCATGACCTTGCCGTCCGCAGCGATGGTGAGTTCGCCAAAGGCGCCCGTGCGCAGCTTGAGCGACGCGGGTGAGAGGCCGAGCGCGATCAGGGCGAAGCGGGCCGCGCCGTTGCTGGTGACGAGAAGGTCCGTGCCCTCCCCACCTTGCGCGAAATAGCTTTGCCAGGCGGCGATGCGGGAAGGCGCGTTGACGATCCAGCCGGGGGGCGGAAGGGCCTGCTCGTCCCATGCGCCAAGCGCCTGTGCGCCGATGCGGGCAAGGACTTCGGCCTCCGGGCGGCCTTCGTCCGGGCCATGGTCGATCTCGTCGAGCCAGGAGAGCGTGCCTGTCACCGACTGGTCGAGAGCGGCGGCGATGCGGCTTGCGGTCTCGCGGGCGCGGCTGAGCGGGCCGCTCTGGATGCGGGACGAGGCGAGGCCTTGCGCGGCGAACCATTGGCCGAGGCGGTCAGCCTGGGCGCGGCCGCTTTCGACGAGCGGCAGGTCGGTGCGCGCGCCGATGCGGCAAGCGGCGGCGCTGCTTTCGAAGGTGTTGCCATGGCGAATGATGAAGATGCGGCGCATGGAATCAGGTGGGTGTAGGATCGCCGTGCGTAGCGATGAGGGCCTCTACGCGCTGGATGTCGGCTTCGGTGTCGATGCCGGAACTGTCGAAGATCGGCGGATCGATAGCGACGGTGGTGACCGGGATGCCGAGTTCTAGGAGGCGAAGCTGCTCCAGCCCCTCCAGCTGCTCAAGCGCGGTGGGGGACGCAGCCTCGAAACGGGTGAGCGCGTCCAATGTGTAGCCATAGAGGCCGACATGGCGCCAGACCGGGGAGAGCCGCTGGGTGACGCGCAGCGCCTGCTCGTCGCGGATGGCGGGAATGATTGTCTTCGAGAACCAGAGAGCGCGGCCATCGGGAGCGCGGGCGCAGGTAGTGCCGCTGAAAGGCGAGCGCAGCTTGTGATCGCGGAGTGCGTCGAGCGCGCTCCAGTCGAGGGCGATGACCGGGGTCGCGACTTCAGCGCCCGAATGAAGCGCGGCGACGACGGCGCGCAACGCCCCTTGAGGCTGGAAGGGGGAATCGCCCTGCAGATTGACGATAAAGCGCGGGGATTCCGGACGCTGGAGCGCGGCAGCGAGCGCTCGGCCGGAGCCGGTCGCGATGGCGCTTTCCGTTATGGCTGCGGCACAGCCAACAGCGTTGGCGTGATCGGCGATTTCACTGTCGTCGGTCGCCACGACCAGCTCAGCATCCGCGATGCCCGCGATGGCGGCGCGGGCCATGGCGATGGTCCGGTGCAGCAGCGTGCGCCCGGCGATCAGGCGCAGGGGCTTGCGCGGCAAACGGGACGATCCCGCCCGCGCCGGAATGACGATGAGGCTATTCAGGCGACCCCGGCGTGCAACAGGTCGTGCATATGGACCGCACCCATCAACCGCCCGCCTTCGCAGACGAAGAGCAGGGTGATGTTGTGCATGTGCATGAGCCGCAGCGCTTCGGATGCCAGTTCGTCGGGACCGACCGACAGCGGCGGCACGGTCATGAACTGGCCGACCGCTTCGGTCAGTTGCCGCGTACCGGTGAGCGTGCGCCGCAGGTCACCATCGGTGAAAGCGCCGATCAGTTCGCCGCTGCTGTTGACGATCGCCGTGCCGCCAAGACGCGCGCGGGTCATTTCGATGGTGGCGTCGAGCAGCGAGGCGTCTTCGGGCACACGGGGCACATTGTCGCCCGAGGCCATGAGGTCCCGCACCTTCAGCAGTTGCGCGCCAAGACGGCCGTTGGGGTGGAATTTGTGGAAGTCGTCGGCGGAGAAACCGCGCATCTCCATGAGCGCGATGGCCAGCGCATCACCGAACGCCATCTGGACCGTGGTGGAGGTCGTGGGCGCCAGTTCGTTGGGGCAAGCTTCGCGCACGGCAGGCAGGAGCACGCACACGTCCGATGCCGTCGCGACGGTGCTTTGCGCACGTGCGGTGAGGCCGAGCAGAGGTATGCCGAAGCGCTTGCAGTACTGGATGATGGGGCCGAGTTCGCTGGATTCGCCCGAGTGAGACAGCATGAGCACGATGTCGTCAGGCGTCACCATGCCAAGGTCGCCATGGCCCGCGTCGGCCGGGTGCATGAACAGCGCGGGCGTGCCCGTGGAAGTCAAGGTCGCGGTCATCTTGCGCGCGACGATCCCGCTCTTGCCCATGCCGGTGACGATCAGGCGGCCCCGCACGCTCATGATCATGCTGACGACGCGGAGGAATATCGCGGAAAAATCCCGGTCGGCGAACTTCGCTTCCAGCGCGTTCAAGCCATGGGACGCGACAGACAAGGTCCTGCAGGCTGTTTCCACAATCCGGCTGCCAGAACCAAAAGGCACAATTTTCGTTACTGTCGACACAAGTTCGCCCTTTTTTCCATGACGTCCAGCCAGGTTTTCCTGATCCGTGCAGCATGGCAGCAGCCGCCCTATCAGCGTACTGCCCTCCAATTCATTAGCGACCCATCCGGCTGCAAGCCGGCCCGGCGAAGCAGATAGGATAGTTGACAGCTGAATGGCAATTTAATTTGCCAAGAGGTGCGAAAATTTGCGCGCCTTTATTGCCACATGCGGCACAAATCGATGCTTCTTTGTAGGTAGCCGGAACTTTACGCCAAGCCACGCGTAGTGCGGCGAATTTTCGACCGCTTCAGCTTGCGTGATAGTCGCGATACCATGACACGAAGCGCGGTACGCCCACCTCTATGCCGGTCGTCGGCGCAAAGCCGATATCCTCCGCGATCGCGCTGATATCGGCAAAGGTAGCGGGAACATCGCCGGGCTGCATGGGCTGGAAATCGATCTCCGCCTTGCGCCCGATCGCCTGTTCCAGCACCGAAATGAGGTGCATCAATTCTTCGGGCCGGTTGTTGCCGATATTGTAGAGCCTATGGGGCGAACGGCTGCCACCTGCCTTGGGCGCTCCATCGTCGGCCGGGGCATGGTCGAGGCAGCCGATCACGCCGCTGACGATATCGTCGATATAGGTAAAGTCGCGCTGCATGCGGCCATGGTTGAAGACCGGGATGGGATCGCCCGCGAGGATCTTCTTCGTAAAGATCCACATCGCCATGTCAGGCCGTCCCCAAGGGCCATATACGGTGAAGAAACGCAGGCCGGTCATCGGTATGCGGAAGAGGTGGGCGTAGGTCTCGCTCATCAATTCGTCGGCGCGCTTGGTGGCGGCATAGAGCGATACGGGATGATCGGCGCGGTCCTCGACGCGGAAAGGCAGGCTGTCATTGCCGCCATAGACGGACGAGGAGGACGCATAGACGAGGTGCCGCACCCGCCTTTCGCGCGCCAATTCCAGCATGTTTACATGACCCGCGAGGTTGGAGCGCACATAGGCATGCGGGTTGATGAGCGAATAGCGAACCCCCGCCTGCGCGCCCAGATGGATGATCGCTTCCACCGCCTGATCGGCAAGCGCCCGGTTCAGCGCATCAAGATCGGCAAAGTCGAGTTCGGCGAAGGTGAACAGCTTGCCATGCCGCTGTTGCAGCGCGGCGATCCGGTCGCGCTTCAACGAGACCTGATAATAGTCGTTCATATTGTCGATGCCGATCACCGCCCGTCCGGCGGCGAGAAGCTGATCAGCGACGGCCATGCCGATGAAGCCCGCGGCCCCCGTGACGAGGATGGTCATGCGGCCACCATGGAGCGTGACTGGATGGAGGAGGTCGCCATGGGATTGTCTTTCAGCCGTCGAAGGTTAGCCGCCTGTAAACAGACAATCCGGCGGGCGATGTAAAGGGCTTTCCCCCAAAGAGGCGGTCTGCTGCCCCAAATGAGGCAGTTTAGTCTTTCCCTAATCATTGAAGATTATGCGCTTGTGTCATGGACATGGCATCGCATCCCCTGCCCAGCGGCACCCGTGCCTATGGCCCAGCCCAGCGCGCGCGCTGGACCGCATTGGCGGCGGAGGCGGCGGAGGCCAACGCCTTTTACGCGCCCGACATGCTGTGCGCCGCGCTGGACCATCTGGCGGGGACGCCGGGCGTGCGCATCATCGAGGCGCAGGCGGGAGGCGAACTGATCGGCTTGTTGCCGGTGACGGTGGCTGCCCGTCACGGCCGCCTGCCGCTTTCCTGCGTCACCAACTGGATGCATGAGCATTGTTTCTTTGGCGCGCCGCTGATCCGGCGGGGTGCGGAGATGGCGGCCTGGCGCGGGTTGCTCGCGCAGTTGGATGACGCGCATTGGGCGGCGGGATTCCTGTACCTGCGGGGGCTGGACGCAGCGGGGGCCAATGCCGCTGCGCTGGAGGCCTTGTGCGTCGAGCAGCGGCGTGGGCGGCGCGAGGTGCATCGCTATGACCGCGCCATGCTGCGGTCCGATCTGGACGCAGACGCCTATTGGGAAACTCACGTGCGCGCGAAGAAACGCAAGGAGATCAGGCGGCTGCAGAAACGGCTGGCAGACCTTGGCGCGGTGGAGCAGCGTCTGTTGGCGGACAGGGCCGAACTGCCGCACTGGTGCGCCGATTTCCTGGCGCTGGAGGCTTCGGGATGGAAGGGGCGCGAAGGGTCGGCGCTTGCCTGCTCACCACGCGACGCAGCCTTTTTCCGAGCGGCCTGCGCGGCGGCTTTCGACGCGGGGCTGCTGCATTTCCTGCGCATCGACCTTGATGGACGGCCGATCGCGATGCTGGCGAATTTCCGTCACGGCGATGGCGCCTTTTCGTTCAAGATCGCCTTTGACGAGGAAATGGGCCGCTTTTCGCCTGGCGTGCTGATCGAGCTGGCGAACCTGCATGCGGTGCAAGGCGATCCGGCGATCGGCTGGATGGACAGCTGCGCCGCGCCAGATCATCCGATGATCGACAGCCTGTGGGCCGAGCGGCGGACGATCGTGCAATATCGCGTGGCGCTGCATGGCCGGGGGTTGGGCCGGGTGGGGCGCGCGGCGTCCTTCGCTATCGCCAATGGCATAGAGGCGATCGCGAGCCATATGAAAGGACAAGGATGACCGCTCACTCAGCCATCAGCGCGCAGATTTTCGATGAGGACGCGCAGCGGATATTCGCGGGCGCCTATCCCGACGTGCCGGTGAAGCTGCATCATGGGCTTGCCGGGCATCCGCTGCTGGCGATCGAGGCGCTGGCGGGGCTTGCCGAGCGGATGCCGGCGGCGTCGGTCGAATATAATCTGGGCAAGCTGCCGCTGGGCGTCCGGCCGGAGGATACGCCGTCCAATGGGCTCAGCCTGGGCGAGACGATCCGGACGATCGAAAGCAATGGCAGCTGGGCGGTCTTGAAGAATGTCGAGCGGGATGCGGCCTATGGCGCTCTGCTGGACGCGGCGCTGGCGGAGCTCGCCCCGATCGTTGATGCGCGGACGGGGGCGATGCTGAATCGGGAAGCCTTCATATTCCTGTCATCGCCGGGCAGCGTCACACCATTTCACATGGACCCGGAGCATAATATCCTGCTGCAGATCATGGGTGAGAAGGTCATGACCGTCTTTCCGGCGGGGGACGAGGAGTTGGTGCCTGCGGTGCAGAGCGAGGCCTTTCATGCGGGCGGGCATCGCAACCTCCATTGGCGGGAGCATTTTCGCGAGCGGGGGACGGCGGTGAGGCTGCTACCCGGTGACGCGATCCATGTGCCGGTGAAGGCGCCGCATTTCGTGGAAAATGGCGCGGGTGTGTCGATCAGCCTGTCGGTGACCTGGCGGTCTGAGCGGAGCGTTGCCGAGAGCGAGTTGCATGGGCTGAACGCGCTGCTGCGGCGGCGGGGACTGCCGGTGGGGCGGATCGGCACTGCGCCGGAGCGGCAGGGCGCGCGGCGGCTGGCCTACCGAATCATGCGGAAGCTGGGCGTTTAAGCAACCGGCGGAGCAGCGCTTCGGCTTCAAGGGCAGGCGAGAAGCGTTCCAATATCACCCATTCCAGCGCCTCTTCGCAGGTGGCGAGGCTTTGCTTGTAACGGTCCTTGCCTGCGAGGAGCGAATAGAGGTTGAGGCCCTTGCCCGCATAATGGGCGACGGCGGCGGTGTGGCAGAGCAGGCCAGGCTTGTCCTTGGCCGTGCGCGGGGCGGCAAAGCCGGACTGATAATTCATCGCCTGGCCGCGATGGATGAAATTGACGAGCAGGCCGACGGTGCCGCCTTCGTCGGTGAAGCGGAGCAGTTCGACCTCGCCGGTTAAAATGCCCTTTTGCGTGAGAGTCAGGAGGAAGCGGCGGAAGGCTGGGTCTGCCCAGGCATTGTCCGCGTGCCGGCCTTCGTTCAAGGCGCGCATGTCATCGAGCCATGCGGCGGCTTCGTCCGGAGTGGCGGCGGCGGTGACGGTGGGCAGGCCGCCATGATCCTTCATCGCGCGGCGAATCTGGCTGCGGGTGTTGGCACTGAGGAGCGAGAGATAGCCGCTATTCGCGGCGCGGACGGCGGCGAGATCAATCTGGTAGACGGGCGAACTGTCGACGCGGGTGGCGCGGCGAATGGGCAGGCTGAGCAAGGGTGAGCCGGGGGCAATGCCGCTGAGGCGAAGGGCGCGCCAGTCGGTGCGGCGCTGGAGAGCGGCGTGGAACGCTTGGGCCGACTGCGTCTCCGCACCGCGCCGAGCGAGCAGGCCATTATATTCGACATAGGGCCGATCGGCGGCCGGATCGCCCGACTGGTTGAGAGAGAGGGTGGCGCAGCGGCCGAGCAGGCGCGGCTGCAGTGCATGGCCGGTGAGTGCGAGCGCGATGTCCCTGCCCCCCTCATCGGTGACGCACAGCAGGTCGGGGCGGACGCCGTAGCTTTCGAGCCAGCTGCTGGTCCAGGTCCAGCCGAGGAAGAAGGAGGCGTCCGATGCCGCCTCAAGCGCCTGCCAGCGGGGAGCGAGCGCGGCGAGATCGGGCAAGGGGGAGAAGTGGGCGGAAAGAGCCATCGCCGCCCTTGTGACAGAGCTGCAAGGGCGGTCAAGTCAATGGCGCGGAGAGACGCCTAGAAGGGTGAGGCGCTTGGCCGGGTCGATCGATCCATCCGGGCGCACGCCTGCATGGGCGAGATCACGGCGCATGCGTCCTGTGAGAAAGCGGAACCACATGCGGAAATCGGCGCGCAGGGACCAGAGCGGATGGCGAAAGGTGGCGGGCCTGTTGCGCTCGATCAGGGCATGCGCCGCCCAAGCGAAGCCATAACCGGCAACGGGTAGTGCTGGAAGCAGCCACCAGCGGCCGGTCAGGGGCATGGCGGCGAGCAGCAGGATGACGGCGCTCGTCCCCGCATAATGCAAGGCTCGCGTCCCAGGACGCGCATGTTCCTGAAGATAATATGGCCAGAACTCGCTGAACAGTGCGATGTTGCTCATGCCAGGTCCCTTTCAGGGCTGCACAGCTAAAGACAGGCTTGCTCCAAGTTAAGCCAGATGCGTCAGACCGTGTGCGATTCAGGGGCAAAGAGGAAATAGTCGTAAGCCGCACGGGCCACTTCAGCCATGATGCGGTCACGCGCGGCATGGCCGCGATGATCCTTCATGACGAAGACCGAGATGGCGATCGGGCGGCCATCGGGCAGGGTGATGATGCCGGTGTCATTGCCCAGGCCATTCAATGTACCCGTCTTGTGCGCGACCGGCGTGCCGGGCGGGAGCATGCCGACGAGGCGCGCCTTGCCCGTCTTGCAACGCGCCATGATGCCGAGCAGCATGGCCGTGCTGTCCCTCTTCAACGCCTTCCCATGCTGGATGGTCGATAGGAGGTCGTTCATCGCGCGGGGCGTCGACGTATCGCGCGGATCGGCGGCGAAGGCGATGTTGGGCATGTCCATCGCATCGCGCGCCCGCGCCGAAATGGGGGTTTCGGCCTCATCCCCTGCCCCGCCTGCTCCCACCTTCGCGCGGGCGAGAAGTTGGGCGGTGTTGCTGTCCACCCGCTGGCCACGGATGCCGAGCGACTGGAGCCAGCCATTCACCGCCTGCGGCCCGCCCGCGCGGGCGACGAGCGCATCGGTCGCTTCATTGTCGCTGCGGGTGAGCATCAGGTCGAGCAAGGCCGTGACCGGCATCGCCGTGCCGAGCCGTGGCAGCTTCTCATCGAAGCGCAGCATGCCCGCATCGGCGAGCGACAAGATCTTCCCCGCCACCGCGACCTTGTAGGTGCTGGCCATCGGGAAAAGCGTGTCGCCATTCAGTTCCAGCGTCTCGCCGCTGCGCAGATCGCGCACGGCTATGCCGACGGTGCCGTCGCTGAGGCTTGCGAAACGGGAGAACTCGCCGAGCAGGCGCGATTGCGCCGTTTGATGCACCACATTGGGCTGAGGACCGAAGGCGTCAGCGGTTGGCAGGGGCGCGAGAAACAGGCCAAGGCCCGCCACGAGGGCGGTGGTGAAGGAAAGGCGCGGCATGATTGCCCTTTCCCTCATTTGCGGACGCGGAGCAAGACTGCCGTGCGGTTGACAGGCTGTTGCCGGGCAGGTCATCACGCGGGCATGACCGCAACGATCAAGCTCGACGAAAGCTGGCGCGCGCCGCTGCGCGAGGAGTTCGACCGCCCCTATATGCAGGCGCTGAAAACATTCCTGGAAGAGGAAAAGCGGCAGGGAAAGCGCATCTTTCCCAAAGGCAGCGAATATTTCCGCGCGCTCGACCTGACGCCGCTCGGCAATGTGAAGGCGGTCATATTGGGGCAGGACCCCTATCATGGCGAAGGGCAGGCGCATGGGCTGTGCTTCAGCGTACGGCCGGGGGTGCGGACGCCGCCGTCGCTGGTCAATATCTACAAGGAGCTTAAGAGCGACCTTGGCATCGATCCGCCGCGCCATGGGTTCCTGGAACATTGGGCGCGGCAGGGCGTGCTGCTGCTGAACAGCGTGTTGTCGGTCGAAATGGGCCGCGCCGCGTCACATCAGAAGCGCGGTTGGGAGGAATTTACCGATGCCATCATCCGGCTGGTCAATGGCCAGGAGGAACCGGTCGTGTTCCTGCTGTGGGGCGCCTATGCACAGCGCAAGGCGGCCTTTGTGGATCAGACGCGGCATCTGGTTTTGAAGGCGGCGCATCCTTCGCCGCTGTCGGCGCATAATGGGTTTTTGGGGTGCCGCCATTTCTCGCAGGCGAACGCGTTCCTGGAAGCGAAGGGGCGTGGGGGGATTGATTGGGCTTTGCCGGAATGTGGAGTTTGATCGGGCGCGATTTGTCGTCATGCCAGCGGAGGCTGGCGTCTGTGTCGATGGCGTTCAGCCCGGCGGCATGAGATTCCAGCTTTCGCTGGGATGACGGGATGAGATGGGCACTTCTAGCCCTCGCCCGTTTACGGGAGAGGGAGGGGCCCGCCGCGACAGCGGTGGGAGGGTCAAGGTTGGGTGGCCGCCCTCATCCAATTTCGCCTAGCCAGCGAGCTGGCAAGGCTGCGCCTCCTTCTCACGCCAGCGGGAGAAGGAGGCTGGCATTCATTACCGCTTCTGGGCGAACCAGATGACGTGGCGGGGGCCTTTGCCGTTGTCCCGGGCTTTGACCGCCACCTCATCGACCAGAAAGCCAGCGTCGCGCAGGCGGCGGGTGAAGGCCGCGTCGGGGGCGGCGGACCAGATGGCAAGGATGCCGCCCGGCTTCAGCGCGGCCTTGGCGGTGGCAAGGCCAGCCGACGAATAGAGCCGGTCGTTGGCGGGAGCGGTAAGGCCGTCGGGGCCGTTGTCCACGTCAAGGAGGATCGCGTCGTAGGCTTGTCGGCTCGCGGCGATCTCCGCCGCGACATCGCCTTCGATCAGGGTGACGCGCGGGTCATCAAGGCAACCGGCCGCCAGTTCCGCCATGGGACCCCGCGCCCAGTCGATAATCTTGGGCACCAGTTCGACGACCGTGGCGCGCCCGTCCTGCCCCATGCCCGCCAGCGCCGCGCGCAGGGTGAAGCCCATGCCGTAGCCGCCGATCAGCAGATGCGGCGCTTTTCGCCCCCTCAGCCGCTCAAGCGACATGATCGCAAGCGCCTTTTCCGAACCGCTCATGCGGCTGCTCATCAACTCGTTCCGGTCGAGCACGATCATGTGATCGCTGCCCCGCCGATAGAGTTTCAATTCCTGTCCGCCCGGCACGGCGGCGGTGTCGATGAGTATACGAGGGGTCACTGGCAGGTCCTTATATGGGCGCCCCGCATGGCAGCTTGCTTCACGCGGCGCAAATCTTCAAAGGCTGGCGCAAGTGACGCCCTGCCCCTATGTCGCGAGCAGCCCCCTCCCCTCCTCTTCCAGCAGGCAGTCCGTTCGTCCATGCGCTATTTCCTCGATACTGAGTTCAACGGATTTGCAGGCGCGCTGATCAGCGTGGCGCTGGTGCCGGAATTTGGCGACGATGAATTTTACGTCTCGCTGCCCTTGGATGAGGAGCCGCATGGCTGGGTCCAGCGCAACGTCATCCCCTATCTGCGCCACGTTCCTCCGGGTATCGACATGGAATTGAGCCGCGTCGAGGCGGCGCATCATCTGGCGGATTATCTGGCGGGCGATTCCGACCCGGTGATCGTCGCCGACTGGCCGGAGGACCTGGCCCATTTCTGCGCGCTGTTGGTCACTGGCCCGGGGCAGATGGTCGACATGAACGGGTTGCAACTGCAGCTGGTCAACGCGGCGGGATTCAGCGCGGCGGCGAATAGCAGGATTCCGCATAATGCGCTGCATGATGCGCGGGCTTTGCGGGATTTCTGTTTGGGGAATTGAGGGAGTGAGATGTTCCCTCTCGCCTTCAGGGAGAGGGGAGCGAGGGTTGCCTGTTTACAGTCCCCTCTTCCGCCGTCGCTTCGCTCGGCCCCCTCTCCCCTGAAGGAGAGAGGGGATGGCATTCTCGCCTTTGCTTCGCTTGGCACCTCCGCCAGAGTCACATGCCTTTGGCCGACCCCTGAAGGGAAAAGGGGATAAACAATTCTCGTCATCCCAGCGAAAGCTGGGATCTCGTGAGGTTGGGCCACGCGTATGGCATGAGATGCCAGCTTCCGCTGGCATGACGAAATCTACCCCTAAAAACGGATCGAGGCCCGGTCCTGCTTGCGCAGGCCGAGCCTCATTCCCTCTCCAAACCGATGGACGGATCAGCCGTCGTAGTCGCCGCCGACATTCTGGTTGCGCGGCGGGGCTGCGGCGGTGAGGCGCAGGGCCTCTGCCGACTGGGCGATCGATCCGATTTCGTCCGGCGTATCGTCGTCGTCGATCTGCACCTTCTGCAGCGAACCGACGAGCGAATCATGCAGATCCGCCGGGAGAACGGTTTCTTCAGCGATCTCGCGCAGGGCGACGACCGGGTTTTTATCGCGGTCGCGGTCAAGCGTCAGTTCGGCGCCACCGGAAATTTCACGGGCGCGCTGCGCCGCAAGCAGGACGAGGTCAAAACGGTTGGTAACCTTGTCGACGCAATCTTCGACGGTAACGCGGGCCAAACGGGCGCTCCTGGCAAAAGGATGGAAATTATGAGGTTCGCGCCTATCAGCGGCTGGGAGAGGAGTCAATGAAAAGCCCATAAATCCATGGCGCGTCACGGCAATTGGGGGCATGAACGGGATATGGCGACGAACCGGCAGCCCCCAGAAAAGAGCGGCGAAGCCGGAATCAACCTTTCGATCCGGGGCCATCGGCTGGGTGTGATAGAGAATGGGCCAGCCCTGCGGGACGCCCTGATCGCCCTGATCGATGGCGCGCGGGAAAGCCTGAAGCTCTATTATTATATCTTCGCCGACGACCAGAGCGGGCGGATGGTGCTGGACCGGCTGATCGCTGCTCGAGGACGGGGCGTTGCGGTGACACTGATGATCGATGCGTTCGGATCGGCCGACACGCCCGCCGCCTTCTTTGACCCCCTGATCAGCGCAGGAGGTCGGTTTGGCCGATTCGGGGCGCGCCGTTCGACCCGCTATCTGATCCGCAACCATCAGAAGATGACCATCGCGGACGACCGGCGGCTGCTGCTGGGCGGCTTCAACGTGGAGGATGCCTATTTCGGATTGCCGGAGGATGATGCCTGGGTGGACCTGGGCCTTCTGATCGACGGACCTCAGGTCGCGGCGATGACCAACTGGTATGGACAACTGTGGCGCTGGGTATCGACCAGGCATCAGCGTTTCCGGACATTGCGGCGCATGGTGCGGCATTGGCACCCGCCGCTTCACCATGGCGCCGATGAGCCGATGCGATGGCTGATCGGCGGACCGACCCGGCGGCTGAGCCCCTGGGCACAGGTGGTGAAGCATGACTTGGAACATGCCCGGCGGGTGGACATGGTGGCCGCCTACTTCTCGCCGGGGCGCGGCATGCTGAAGCGCATCGCGCGCGCGGCGCGGCGGGAGGGCGCGCGGCTGATCCTGCCGTCCCGGTCCGACAATGGCGCGACGGTTGCGGCAGCGCGGCTGCTGTACGGACCGCTGCTGCGACGCGGCGTTGAGATATGGGAATATCAGAAGTGCAAGCTGCACATGAAGCTGATCGTCATCGATGACGCCGTCTTCATCGGTTCAGCCAATTTCGACATGCGCAGCCTTTTCCTGAACCTGGAGATCATGCTGCGGATAGAGGACAAGGCGCTGGCTGATGAAGCAAGGGCGTTCATCAGCCGCCGGGCCGGGGAAAGTCGGCAGATCACGCTGGAGCGATACAAGGCCCAGCGCGGCGTGCTGACCCTGGTGAAGCAATGGATCAGCTATTTCCTGGTCGGGGTGCTGGATTACACCGTGACCCGGCGGCTGAACTTCCGCAATCCCGATGCGGACTGACCGGCGATCCATCCGTCCGCCCGGCCCCGATCACATGTGGATGGCATTGCGGAACATGATGAAGGCGATGATGACCAGATAGACGCCGAAGACGCGCTTCAATAGATGCGCGGGCAGGCTGTGCGCGGCCGCCACGCCCAGTGGCGCGGTGAGGATCGACATCGAAGCGATCGCCAGCGTCGCGGGCATGTTGACGAAGCCCAGCGATCCCCACGGCAGGCCCGTTTCTTTAAGACCGATCAGGGCGAAACCGATGGCGCTGGGAATGGCTATCAGCGTGCCTACGCCCGACGCCGTGGCGATCGCCCGGTGGATCGATCGGCCGCACAAGGTCATTACCATGATCGCGATCGTACCACCGCCAATGCCGAGCAAAGCCGAAAAAGTGCCAAGCCCGCCCGCTATGCCGACACGCGCGATGCCGGACGGCATGTCCTCGCTGATCACCTTGCCGCCGACCTTCGGCAGTAGGAAATTGAGCGACATGAGGAACACGCCCGACGCGAAGATCATCGTCAGCACCCGGCCGTCCACATGCCCTGCGAGCAGCACCCCTACCCCATCGCCCAATATGATCCACGGCGCCCAGGCGCGCAGCACTTCAAATTCCACCGCGCCGCGCTTGGCATGGGCCAGGAGAGAGCGGATCGAGGTCACGATGATTGTCGCGGCCGATGTGCCGATGGCAACATGGGCGATCGCCTCATGCGTGCCGCCCAGCAGCGGCAGCACAACGAACAGCGCTGGCACGACGACGAAGCCCCCGCCGATGCCGAAAATGCCCGCTGCGAAACCGGCGAACAGCCCCGCTCCCAGCACGGCGATCAAGGGCACGAGCCAAGTCATGAGATCGCCATGCATCACAGCGCCTCCCTGCTGCTGGAATGAAGCGCACGCGGCAGCACGGCGGCAAAGCGGATAGGATGGACCATGACGTGAACCTGGGCCTCTCTTCGACGGATGTGTTTGTCTGGGGGCAGGGAACCAACTGCCCCCGGCAAACAAGACGAACGAGGCCGGGGAACCCGCAGGGGGTCCGGACAAGATTACAGGATGCGAGCCGACGTCAGCCCAGCGCTTCTTCCGCTGGGCTGAATGGCAGGCCCAGCGCCTGGGCGACGGCCTGATAGGTCACCTTGCCGTCCCAGACATTGAGCCCCGCCAGAAGATGCGGATCGGACTGCAGCGCCTTCTTCCACCCAAGGTCTGCGATACGCAGGGCGTGCGGCAGGGTGACGTTGTTGAGCGCATAGGTGCTGGTGCGCGCGACCGCGCCCGGCATGTTTGCGACGCAATAATGGACGACGCCATCGACCACATAGGTGGGCTCCGCATGCGTGGTGGGGTGGCTGGTTTCGAAACAGCCGCCCTGATCGATCGCAACGTCCACCAGTACGGAGCCCTTCTTCATGCTCTTGAGCATGTCGGCGCTGACCAGCTTGGGCGCGGCGGCTCCGGGGATCAGCACGGCGCCGATGACAAGGTCAGCCTCCGCCACGCATTCGGCGAGATTGGCCCGGTTGGAAAAGCGCGTCTTCGCTCGCGCTTCGAAGTAGATGCCCAGCCGTTCTAGCACTTCGGGGCTGCGGTCGAGGATGGTGACGTCGGCGCCAAGGCCCGCCGCCATCTGTGCTGCATTGAAGCCGACGACGCCGCCACCGATGACGCAGACCTTGGCCGGAAGCACGCCTGGGACGCCGCCCAGCAGCACGCCCCGGCCGCCATTCGCCTTTTCCAGCGCAGTCGCGCCTGCCTGGATGGACATGCGTCCGGCAACCTGGCTCATGGGCTTGAGCAACGGGAGGCCGCCGCTTGCGTCGGTGACGGTTTCGTAGGCGATGCAGACCGCGCCCGACGCCATGAGGTCGCGCGTCTGGTCCGGGTCAGGCGCGAGGTGGAGGTAGGTATAGAGTATCTGGCCGGGGCGCAGCATGGCGCGCTCCTCCGGCTGTGGCTCCTTCACTTTCACGATCATTTCGGCGGCTTCGAACACCTCGGCTGCGCTTGCCACGATTTCGCCGCCTGCGCCGGCGTACAGCGCGTCATGCGCGCCAATCCCCTCCCCCGCGCCGCTTTCCACCAGCACGCGATGACCATGGGCTGCCAGTTCATGCACGCTTTCAGGCGTCAGGCCGACGCGATATTCGTGATTCTTGATTTCCTTTACCGTGCCTACGATCATGTTCAGCCTTTCCGTCCCAAGCAATCACGCCGAGGACATGGCATCGCCCGACATGCGGCGATTGTTCCGAAAATGCGCTGCCGACCCTGACAATCTATCCGCGAAAGCCCGTTGGAAGGCAACCATGGCGGGGCGTCTTGGGAGGGCGGACGATATTGCAAAGGAAAGTCCCGCCACCCCTTGCCACCCGCCGCGCGCCGCGATAGGGAGCCGCCTTCCAGTGCATGCGGAGCGGTGGCCGAGTGGTCGAAGGCGCTCGCCTGGAAAGTGAGTATACGTCAAAAGCGTATCGAGGGTTCGAATCCCTCCCGCTCCGCCACCTAGTCTCAGCTGATTGCAAACGTTAGGGAATCTGCCGGAAAGCGGCGTAAATTCGCGCGCCTTCAGTTCAGTTCGGTACTGCAGAGAGTCAGATGCGAACCAAAGATACGGAATTTGGCCCCGCTTTCTCTGCTGCTACTCCCCGCACTACGGAATGCACTTTTGCATCAAAAGCATATTGATGGTTTGGAATCCATTCCGCTCCGCCAGCTAGTCTCAAGATGCCACTCTGTTATGAGATTCCGCCGAAATCTGGCGCGAACCCGTGTGCATTCACTTCGATTCCGTAGTGCAGAGAGTCCGATCAGGACGAACATAGGCAAATTCTGCGCCACATTCTCTGCTGCCCAGCCCACCACTACCGAATGCTGACACTCCCTTGCAGCAGGCCGCGCCGTGGGCCTTGTGCGGGTCTGACGGCAAGCGCGTTGCCAAGAGCCGCCCCGGTCGGATGATCAATATGGTTCAGGCGGTTGTCGGTGGCGGTAGATCACGCTTTAGAACGTCATGGAACTCAGTGGGACTCGAATTTGGCGCAGGCGTATTCAGATACACTCAGTAGGCAGGAACTTTCGGCTCACCGAGCTCTCTGAGTGGCATTTGCGGCGAGCTGATCCCGTACCCTTGCGGGTCTGCATCTGGCGGAGATGATCTGCTCAAGGCGCGACGCGCCGCGTTACTGCGAGATCGTAGATTCATTATGCAATATCTGTATGATGCAATCTTCTATTCTGAATATCTCGGTTGGCGCTGGTCCTGGTCAGTGGCCGTGTTCATTCATCTTTAGAAGCGCGCGCCCTGCAGTGCTGACGGCAGCGATATATTCCTCCAGCAGCTCCGCAAACATTTCCATACGCTCTGGCGTAAAATGGCTCTGCACCTCACGCATCATCGCCTCGCGGGAGTCGACTATAGTCTGAGCCTGCCGGAGCCCCGCAGACGTTGGGAACAGCCGCATCATCCGTCGGTCCTGCTCCCCGGGACGACGCTCAATCAGCTGGAGGTTGAGCAAGGGAACGACCGTGCGGCTTACCGTTGAGGCGTCGACGCCCAGCGTTTGGGCCAGTTCGTTCATGCGCTGACCGGGCCTGGCCACGACGACCTCAAGGATATCCACCTGCACCGGGGTCAGCTCATGGTCACCGACGGAATAGATTTTGCGCTGGATCGCGCGATTCTGAGGGTTGCGCCGCAGGTCGATAAGCGCCTTGCCGATCCGCTGGGCGGCTTGGGAGGGACGTTTTTTCATACCTCCCTCTGCCCGCTTCGAGCCGGCTTGGCCAGGGATACATGCACCATACAAACTTTTCGTTGCCACCTATATGAGTGTATTATACAAGCAGTTGCTCAAGCGAGACAATTCCGTTCACAGTTCACCCAAACCCTAGGCGGGAATTTCCATGACACTATCGCCGATCCCTCCGCTGGAAGACGCAGCTTTCACCTTTGCCCGACACGCCGCTCGGCTTTCCTACGAAGATATTCCAGCTGACGTGGTCGATATGACCAAGAAGGCCATCCTCGATACCGTTGGCGTTATCATTCCCGCCAGTACGACCTCTCCCGAAGCGCGCGAACTAGTCGATCTGATGCTCGACGCTGGTGGCAAGGAAGAGGCGACCATCCTTGGCTTCGGCCGCAAGTTGCCCGCTTGGCATGCAGGCTATGTCAACGGAGCCATGGCTAATTGTCAGGATTTTAGCGACCTCCACCCGGACGCCGCCCATATTTCCTCGCCCGTGATGCCCGCCGCCATCGCCATGGCTGAGCGGCTCGGCAACATCGATGGCAAGGCGTTCATCACTGCAGTGGCGCTGGGCGTCGATCTGCAATGCCGCATGACCTTGGCGGCGGGCAAGCCAGGCGGCAAGATGGCCCCGTGGCACCCCGCGCCCGTGTTCGGCGTGTTCGCGGCAACACTGGCCTGTTGCAAGTTGCTGGGTCTCGACTGGGACAGGACGGTCAATGCGCTTGGCCTCGCCTTCATCCAGTCGGCGGGCACCCATGAAATCGTGTTCGGCAAGGATTCCACCATACGCGGATTCGGCCATGCCGTTCCTGGCGAAGTGGGCGTGCGCGCCGCACTCATGGCCCAGCGCAACATCAGCGGCGTCCGCAATAGCCTTGAAGGGCCCGCGGGCTTCTGGAGCGTCTATTATGGCGGGGACTATGATCGCGAAGTGCTGGTCGGCGAACTCGGTCAACGCTGGGACGTGCGCAGGGATGGCTTCAAACCATGGCCGTCTTGCGGCTTCACTCATGTGCATATCGACATGATCCGCGAACTGACCCGCGAGCATGATCTGTCGCCAGATGACGTTGAAGCGATCACCGTTACCGTCGGGGACTTCGCGCGCGGCCAGACCGAGCCGCTTGATGAATGGCGTCGGCCGCGTAACGGCATGTTGGCAAAGCTCAGCATTCCCTTCTCGGTCGCGATCGCGATGCAGCGGGGAGACGTGACCATCCGCGACTTCTTTGAAGATAATCTTCGCGACGAGCAGCTGCTCGCGATGGCGGACAGGGTCCATTCGCGGTACGACGAAAGCTACAATTTCCTGCCCGGATCCGGCTTCCCTGGCGGTGAGTTGGAGATCATCACGCGAGACGGACGCACATTATCCCGACGCCAGCCGCGCGCCTACGGACATCCTGAAAAGCCGATGACTTGGGACGGTTTGATCGCGAAGTTCAAGAACTGCGCATCCTATGCGGCACGACCGGTGCCTGCCAAAAGGCTTGATCGGGCGGTGCACCAATTCAAGAACCTCGAAGAGGTCAGCAACGTAGCGAATGTTTTTGCCTCGGTCGGCTGAGGCTGACCTTTTCACCGAAAGGGACGAACAATCATGCAACTCAAAGACAAGGTCGCCGTCATCACCGGCTCAGCATCCGGCATAGGTCGCGAGGCCGCCATCCTCTTTGCAGCAGAGGGGGCAAAGCTCATCATCAGCGACATGAATGACGAAGCCGGAGAGGCTACGGCCAGAGATATTCGCGAAGCTGGAAATCAGGCCGCCTATTGCCGCTGCGATGTTACCGTCGTGAGCAATCTTGAAAGGCTGATGGCCTTCGCCGTGCAAACCTATGGCGGCGTCGACATCTTCTGGCACAATGCAGGTACCGCCAGCAAAGCAGTCTCAGCCGAGGAAGCCGGTTATCATCGCCACCTGACGGAGGAAGACTGGGACCAGCAGATGAACGTCCACCTGAAGGCCGGCTTCTTCGGCGCCCGGCTTGCAGTTGACGAAATGCTAAAACGCGGCGGCGGATCGATCCTGTTCACCAGTTCAGCCGCCGCGCTCAAGCCGCCGGTGGGCAGTGCGCCAACCTATCCGATCGCCAAGCACGGACTGATCCTGCTGACGAAGATGATGGCCGTCGAACTCGCCAAGAACAACATACGGGTCAATGCAATCTGCCCGGCATCGATCAGAACCCCTATGATCGAGGGCTTGCTGGCCAATGAAGAGACGAAGCATATTGTCGATCAGCTCGTCAGGCAGATGCCCATGGGCCGGATACTTGAAATCGAAGAGGTCGCGAAAAGCGCCCTGTTCCTGGTGTCCGACAACGCGTCCCCTCTCACGGGCACGATCCTCGCGATCGATGGCGGTCGAACCTCGCTTTGATCAATTCAAGGGCGCGAAGCAGCATCTCCTGCTGCTAACATTGGCATATGCGCTTCCCAAAGCGCGCCGCGCGGCGCTGCCAGACCAAATGCACCTCTCGTTAGAAAGGCGGTGCCACCCAAGTGCCATGCCTCGCCCCAGCAAACATGCCGGCCCGTTCCGCTACTTCAACTCCTCTCCGGAGATCATCCGGCTGGTGGTGATGATGTATGTGCGGCTCCCACTCCGCCTGCGGAACGTGAAAGACATGATCTTCGAGCGCCGCATCGACATGAGTCACGAGACGGTACGCTACTAGTGAACCAGGTTCGGCCCCCTGTTCGCCAGCGACATTCGGCGACAGCCGATAAGCCGCACGCGTGGATTTCGTCACTGGCGCTGCACCTCCACGAAATTACGTGAAGGTGAACGGCGAGATGATATATATATCTGGCGCGCAGTCGATCATGCAGGCGGGATCCTGGAGAACTATGTGACCAGAAGCCGCGACAAAGCGGCTGCCCTGACTTTTATGAAGAAGGCGCTCAAGCGCCATGGATCGCCGAAGGCATCACCACTCATGGCCTCTGAAGCTATGGGGCGCGATGCTCGAGTTTGGCAATCAAGCAAAGCAGGAAGTCGGTCGCTGGGTCAACAAGCGTGGGAAACAATCACCCGCCCATCCGAAGACGGGAACGGGCGATGCTGCGCTTCAGGCAGCTGAATGCGCTACAGAAGTTCGCTTTCGTTCACGCGAACGTCCACAACCACTTTCCTCTGACAACATCTGATGGATCGAAAGACTTTCAAGGAGAGACGCTCAGCTGCGTTGCCTGAGTGGCAGTTCCTGGTCAGCTGACCCCCTACCCTTGCAACCCGAAGCGCATCCCCTGGGGAGCAGTTTGCTTTTGCCTGATAGCACCTAGCCTAGTCCTGCCGGACTACGACATACTGAAGCGCCATCCATTAAATCAACCACGCCGAAATCATGGGCACCGCACTGCGCTGCTACGGAGGAGGACGCCAGAATAGCGCTGGCATCAACCGGACGGCAAAAGAAACAGGCCCTCACGAACGGAAAAGGGGCAGGGAGATCGGATGATGAGAGCATATTGGATGATTGCCTGCAGCGCGATCGCAATGGCCGCTGCAAGCCCGGGCACCGCCCAGACTGCCGATGCCACGGCGCAGGAAACGGCCTCAGCTGCAGGCCACGGGGTTGGCGCCAGCGATATCGTCGTTACCGCCCGGCGGCGCGAGGAGCGGCTGAATGACGTGCCGGTGGCCGTCACCGCGCTCGGCAACGACACCCTGAAGGCCGCACAGGTCGCAACCCCCAAGGAATTGTCGCAGTTCGTGCCGTCGCTGAACGTCAACACCGGCAATGTGCGCGAAGGCAACCGCTATACCTTGCGCGGCCAAGGGGCGACGCTGGCAGCGGGTGAAGCGGTCGTCACCTATCTGGCCGAAGCGCCGGTGCCCTATCTCTCGGCGGGCGCCGCGGGCATGATCTTCGATCTGGAAAATGTGCAGGTGCTCAATGGCCCGCAGGGCACGCTGTTCGGCCGCAACACGACCGGCGGCGCGGTGCTGTTCACCCCGCGCGCGCCGAACGACGTCAATGGCGGCTATATCGAGGGCGGATACGGCAATTACAACAACCGGGAATTCAGCGGCGCATTCAACGTGGCGATCGTCCCGGACAAGGTGATGCTGCGTGTCGCGGGCACCTGGCGCCAGCGCGATGGCTTCACGCATAATGTACTGGCCGGTGCGCGGCAGGACCGCCTTGACGACCTTAACTATTATGGGCTGCGGGCCACGCTGCTGGTGAAGCCTGCTGACTGGCTCGAAAATTCGACGATCGTCCAGCGCAGCCAATCGAACCCGAATGGCACCGCCTTCTTCATCGAACAGGTCAATCCAACGCCGCCCGCCTTCAAGGCCGCACTCGACGCAGCCTTTGCACGCCAGCAGCAGCTCGGACGACGGGAAGTGGAAAATAATCCCACCTTCTATCTTCAGCGCACGACCGCCGCAATTAACACGACCACCTTGTCACTCAGCGATGACATGCGCCTGAAGAATATCTTCAGCTATTTCGTCAGCCGGTCCAAGAATGGTTTCGATATCGACGGGTCGGCGATAACCGGCCTTTTCGATGAAATCGACTGGCCGGCCGCCGCCAACACGTCCGCCAACGGCCTGTCCAACGAAAAATATTTGACCGAAGAGCTGCAATTTTCCGGTGAGTTTTTCGACAGGATGCTGACCGTGCAGGCTGGCGGCTTCTACCTGGATTATAAGCCCAATGGCTATTCGGCCCGCCAATATGTGCTGTTCGGCGGCCGCCGCATACAGGGCCAGGGAGAAGCAGGCACCAGCAAGGCGCTTTACGCTCAATCCACCTTGAACCTGGGCGCCTTTACGCCGGCGCTCGATGGTCTGAGACTGACGGCTGGCTATCGCTACACGTGGGATCGCAAGCAGGCGTTCATCGACACCTATAATACCGCAACCAACGCCTGCATCAGCCGTCCCACGGGCGTCAATCCCAACTGCCGCGTCGATTATGCCGACAGCTGGTCAAAGGGAACATACACCCTGGGCATCGATTATAAGGTGACCCCCGACATCATGGTCTATGCGACGACACGGCATGGCTACAAAAGCGGCGGGTTCAACACCAACGCCGATCCGGAGGGACCGTTCGCCGCCTTCATCGCTTTCAACCCGGAAACAATCACCGATTATGAAGTCGGCCTGAAAGCGGCCTATAGAGCGGGCAATGTGCGGCTGAACACGACCCTTGCTGCCTATACCGCCAATTATAGTGATATTCAGCGTACCCAGACGATCGCCGTCCCGGGAACGCCGCCGTCGGTAACCAATCTGGTGACGAACGCAGCAGCCGGCAAGATCTCGGGCGTCGAGCTACAGCAGGTCGTCAGCATCGGCGGCTTCACGCTGGACGGTAATGTTTCCTACATGGACGCACATTATAAAAAGTTCATCCTGCCGGGGAATATCGACATTTCCGGCCAGGAACTGCCCTATTCGCCCAAGTGGAAATGGGGCCTCAATGCGTCCTATCAGATGGACACGGGCGCTGGCGACCTGACGGTCCGGGCAGGTTATAGCTGGTCGGGCACGGTGCGGTTCAACGATCCTGCGCAGCCGGGCAACTTCTTCGGCGGCTATGGCCTGATGAACGCCAGCGCCACGCTGACCCGGGTGGCGGGATCGCCGCTCGATATCGACCTTTACATGACAAACGTGCTGAACAAGACCTATGTGCAGCAGCGCACGCCCTATTATTATGCATTCGGCTTTGTGTCGGCCTTCTACACCGAACCGCGCATGTATGGCTTCCGCCTGCGCTACAATTTCGACTGACGCATGAAATAAGCCCGGTTGGCGGTGACATTCACCGCCGCCGGGCTTATTTGTGTCAGGAGACTGCCGGAATTTGACGCCGTGGCAGCCTAAAGCGCTGTTATGTCGCAACCGGCATGTCCGCGAAGATCGGCATCAGGTCATCGGCCAGACGCGGGCGGGACTGATCCCGCAGGAAGGATATGCGGGCGTCGAGGAACGTTCGCGTCATGCGGGGCTGCGTTGATACCCAAAAGGCACCGGCAGCAAGCTGATCAACGATCCGTTCGGAAGCCTTCGCCAGATCCATGCCTCCGGCCGCCATTACTTCACGCATGGCGGTACGATGCGCCACGGCGACGGCGCCTTCATCAGCTTCGGTGGCGTCGAAAATATGGGTGCGCACCATACCGGGAATGACCGATGCGATGTGGATCGGCGCTCCAGCAAGCTCTATTTCCAGTGACAGGCATTCGGTAAAGGACTGCACCGCATGCTTGCTCATGATATAGGATGTCTGGATCGGCATCTGCCCGAAGCCTCCGACAGACGCGAGATTTGCGACCCAAGCTTCCTTGCCGCTGGCGATCATCCGCGGCAGGAAGGCACGGCAACCGTGGACGACGCCGTGTATGTTTATGTCGAGCGTCCTGTCCCACCGGTCGGCGGAGATCTCCCAGGTAAAGCCGACAGTCTCTATGCCCGCATTGTTGACGAGCACCCGCACGTCGCCGAAGCGATCATGGACGGATGCAGCCAGGCAGCTGATATCCTCGGCGTTGCCGACATCCACCGTCATGGCGTGGGCTCGTCCGCCCGCCGCCTTGATCGCCGCTACCGTCAGGGCGGCCCGGTCACGGGATATGTCGGCGGCCACCACCGTCATGCCAAGCGATCCGAACCGCTCCGCCAGGCCCAATCCTATGCCTGACCCCGCGCCGGTGATGACGGCCACGCCGTCGCGGAACAGCTCAGCGGCGCCGCGTGTTCCGCCGGTCATCAGAGCAATCCTCTTGACGATTCAGCCGGGCTTGACAGCAGGGCAGTTGCGTTCACGCGCATCCAATATTCCTTTCCTCGCAGGTGGCTGATTTGGCTGCCCAAGTTTCGGGCTTGCCGAGCGGAGCGCCTCACCACCTTTTCCGGATTGGTATTGCCGCGAGCCAAAGGGCCACTCATCGTCCGACAGGACTAAGCGCATCAGCACGCTCTGCTTTAATGCCCATCGGGATCACGGAGAGGAGAGCGCTATGACGGCAGTAAGTTGGAAACTCCACAAGATGGAAAAGGTCGATTGTTCCCAGTTTGGCTTCACCAAAATCATCGTTGCAGATGTGGAACGCGCCTTTGCCTTCTACCGGGACGTATTCGGGCTTGAAGAAGTTGCCCGCGTTCAAATGGGAGAAGGGCATGAGCAGATCGACGAGATCATCGCCAAGCCGCCCAACATGCCCCACATCCCCTCAGTCGTGCTGAAATGTTATGTCAACCGCACGCCCCCCGCCCCCGGTGAACTGCTGCTGGGTTTCAAGGTGCCCGACGTCGATCAGATCTTGGAACGTGCCGTCGCGCATGGCGGCGCCGTCGCCAAGGAAGCGGTGGACCGGCCCGAATATGGGGTTCGCGTCGCCTTCCTGACCGATGTCGAAGGGCATATGATCGAGATCGTTCAGCCGATCTGACGCAAATGCCGGGCCTTTTCCGCAAGGCCCGGCGTCAGGCGTGCGTGCGGCCTTGCGCGAGCGGACCAGTGCCCGACGAGACGAGGTGGATCATCTCCGACAGGCGGCCCACTCCAACCTTCGCATAGATGGAGCGCAGATGCGCGCGCATCGTATTGTGGCTGATGCCGCGCCGCTCTTCCGTCTCCTGCACCGATCCGCCATTTACGAGGTCGCCGACGAGTGTCGCTTCGGTGCCGGTCAGTCCGTACAGGTCGCGCAGCGCATCGACCGATTGAATAAGGCCGGCGCCCGAATCCCGGATGGAAACGACAAGGCCGATCGCGCCGCCGCCCACTGACGCTGGCGGCCGGTTGATGGCCAGGCCCAGCGCGGGCCGGCCGGACGGGCGCGACAGGCTGATCGCGCCGCTCGGCAGTTCATTATCCGCGACCGCGCGCAATAGCGCGTCGAGCGCGCGCTTGTCTGCCGCGCTGGATGCAGTAAGACGGTCGCCGACAAGGGAAAGTCCATCCCGTTCCTTCAGGATGGCGTTGGCGCGGGCGTCCGCCTGGATCAGGCGTCCATTGCCGCGAACGATCATCGCCCCCATTCCCAGACGGTCGATCGTTCCCGACACGGCATGCACCGCCGCGCCATTCTCCAGCAGCCGCTCCCGCAACCGCATCGCCCGGCGGACATGGGCGGCGCATTCCAGGAACACATCTTCCGCCTGCTCGTCGAAAGGCGCCTCCGCCAGACGGGCGCAGTCCAGTTCCCAGCCCTCTCCTGCCGCGGTCAGTATCACGACGCGATTTAAACCCGAATCATCGAACAGATCTTCCCGGCCGACGATTTCCGCCAGCCAGGCACCAGCCCCCGTCGCTATCGAGAAACGGAGCATCACCGCATCCGCCCCGAGCAGTTCACTCATGGTTTCGAGCGCGCGCCGCTCGGGCCGGATGGCAACCAGATCGTCATAAAACATGTCGATCAGTTCGTCCGGAAGGAGCGGATCGTTCACGCCGGGATACATGCGGCTTGGTAATGCGGGTGGCGACTTTTGCTGGACATTTCCGGCCGTGCATCGCGCCGCAGAGCAAGGTAGGCCGGGCTGTTGATAATCAGCCGCAGCAGATCGGCCCGGCTGTCCACATCGCATTTGGCGAAGACAGAGCGCATATGCGCCCGCACTGTATTATGGCTGATGCCCATCGCTTCGCAGATCATCGGCGGAGCCAAACCATCGGCGAGATGGACGCAGACTTGCGCTTCGGCCTTCGTCAGCCCGAACAGGCCCTGCAATATGTCCGGCTGGATCGACGACATGGCCTCGCGGTCGCGCATATAGACGGCCACCCCGCGCGATGCGCCGCCGCCCGGGGCGAGCGAAGCCACCAATATCTCCAGCGGCGCCTTGCCCGATGGCCGCCAAAGGGCCATCGCACGCGGCCGACCCCGCGCGCTTCCGCTGGCAAGCTGCTGGATTATCTCCTGAAGACGGCGGTCGTCACCGGGGGCGGACGCGCAAAGTCGCCGGCTGTGAACCAGCCCATCCTTCTGCGCGAGGATATGCTCGGCGGCGGCGCTCATTTCCACCATGCTGCCCTGGCGGTCGAGGATGGCCACGCCCACGCCAAGCTGATCCAGACCCATGGACAAACAGCGATTCATGGCATCGGCCGCCAACAGCCGCGAGCGCGCACGGAAGGCGGTCCGGAAATGCGGGACCATATGGCCAAGCGTGGCGCGTTCGCCCTCGCTGAACGGATCCTGCTGCGGCGCGCGCGTAGCGAAGAATAGATAGCGCCAGTCCTCATCCCGATAGCAGGTCGCCAACATCATGTGGCGGATGCCCAGTTCAGCGAAATAATCCCGCAGGTTGGCCTCGTTGGGATTGCCGCGCAGCAGGTGGTAGAGGTCGATCGACTGGCTGAACTGGCCGCAGGCGGGTAGCTCGATGCTCCAGGCAGCTCCACGCGCCGCGCTCTTGCTCAAGGTGACGATCTGGTCCTGCACCTGCTGCTGCGGCTTGAACCCGGCGTTCAGTATATAGCTGAAGCGGTCGCGGGTGCCGCCCACGAGCATCTGGACCCCGACGAAGCGCGCGCCCAGGCTGTCGCGCAGCATCGCCGCACTGACGGCGGTCGGCTCGACACTGGAAAGATCTTCATAAACATGGTCGATCATCCGGTCGACCGAAGGATTGGCTGGAGCGCGGTACGCAAACTGCATCAATCTCTCCTGAGCGATCCGCCTGGCACCGCCAATGGCAGATCGACCCTCTACGTGCTGGCGCTTCTGCGAGCGCTCTATCTACTTGGCCTGTCGGCCCTGCCGCCGACAGTAAGCAATCCCCGGATGCCGTCAAGCGGAGGCCTGCCCTGATCCGGCGATGTGGATTTTCAGCGGTCAGCGCCGCCCTCCGTCGCGGCGATGGCGTCCCGCATAGGGCGGAGGGCGCAACCCAGCGCCAGCATCGCGGCGGGCAGAAGCACCGCGGAAGTGAGGGCGATCGACCAGCCCAGCATGGCGTCGTCGGCAAATATATAGGTCGTCATCGCGCCCACCACCAACGGCCCGAGACCGATCCCCAAAAGCGTGAATATGACAAGATATATAGCCGATACCTGCCCGCGATATTCGCTGGGCGTGACGATCTGGAGCGCGGCTGCGGCGGCGCCCGTATAGGATGCCAACGCCATGAAGATGCCGGTCAGGATCATGAACAGCACAAGCGAGTCCGTCCACATAGCGGCGGCGGTCACGCAGATCTGGACGGCAGCGAATACAATGAAGAGACGCAGATGCGCGTCGGTCCTGCCGCGCGCGAACATGCGGTCAGCAAGCGCGCCGCTGCCCACCGTGCCGCCTACGCCAAAGACCAGCGCCACGGTGGCGATCAACACGCCGACCGTGGTGATCGGCAGATCGAATTTGCGGATAAGATAGGTGGGCAGCCAGGCACCATAGCCATAAGAGGTTGCCGCGAGCAGGCCATAGCCGATGAAATGCCCGGTGAAGAAGCGCCTGTGCCGCTTCACGAAGCGCAACGCGTCCCGATAGGAAGAGCCGGACGCCACGGGCTTGCTGCGCGGCGGATCGGTCAGGGTCCAGACCAGGAAGGCGATCAGCAACCCCGGCAGGCCGGTGGCGATCAGCACGATCCGCCACGCTGCCGTCTGGCCCAGCAGCGGCAGCACCAGCCCTTCGGGTGGCATGGCGCTAATCATGAGCGCTCCGAAAATCTTCGCCAGCACGCCGCCAATGAATGCCCCCGCCCCGAACACAGACAGGGCCGTCGCCAGTTTCGTACTGGGCACGCTGTCCGCCAGTATCGAATAGGCCGCCGGGTTCAGCGCCGCTTCCCCCGCCCCAACGCCGAACCGCGCGAGCGCAAACTGCCCGAAATTGCGGGCAAGGCCGCAAGATGCCGCGGCGATCGACCAGATCGTGACCCCCGCGAAGATGATCCCGCGCCGGGAAAAGCGATCCGCCGCCCATCCGAACAGCAGGCCGAAGGTCACGTAGAAAAGGGCAAAGGCCAGGCCGTGAAGCAGACCGACCTGGAAATCGGTAATGCCCAGATCGGCGCGAATATCCTGAACCATCAGCGAGATGATCTGACGGTCCATCAGCGACAGCGAATAGAGCAGGGTCAGGACGAAGACCGACCACCAGGCTCCCATGCCGGTTCGTGGACTGCTCGCTATTGGCACGGGCGGGTCCATCTCCAACGCCGCCTGGCCCGCCATGCCGCTCATGCTCTGCGCTCCGAAGGCGTGATATCCATGGCAGAGGATCGGGCGTCCTCTGCCGACGCCAAAATAACCAAGGCGTCCGCCACGACCGCGCGGCCATGGGCGATGCGCACCGGATTGGCGTCTACCTCAGCGATTTCGGGAAGTTCGCGAGCCATCTGGCCAAGGCTCATCAGTAGTCCGACAACGGCATCCACCTCCTGCGCATCAAGGCCGCGACGGGCGTGAATGATCCGGCCGTCGCTCAAGCTTTCCAGTGCCTTGCGTGCGGCAGCGCGGTCGAAGGGCGGACGCAGCATGACGGCGTCGGCAAGGATCTCGACCAGCAGGCCGCCCAGCCCCAGGACGACGACCGGGCCGAAGACCTCGTCGCGCTTTATCCCCGCCGTCAGTTCGATGCGGGCGGGCACCATTTCCTGCACCAATATGCCCTCGACCTGCGCCTGCGGCGCCAGCCGCGCGACGTCGGCGAGCATCGCGGCTGCTTCTTCCTCGGCGCGATCTGCCGTCACGCCCAGACGCACGCCGCCCGCATCGGACTTATGTGGCAGGTTGACGCTCATCGCCTTGAGCGCCAGCGAGCCGCCGATTTCGCGCGCCGCTGCGGCAGCTTGGGCCGGTGTCGCGGCCAGTCGCTCCTGCGTCACGCCAATGCCATATTCAGCGAACAGCCGCTTGCCTTCATGCTCCATGAGGACGGTGCGCTCTGCAACGTCAGGCAGCATGGCACGGGCGCGCGCGGCGCGGGTCATGTCGATGGGTTCGCCGCGACAGGGCGCCGGCCGATCCAGCGACTGCCGGGCGAGCGCGCCCAGCGTCCGCACGGCCCGACCCGGATCAAGGTAGAGCGGCGTACCAGCCTCGCTGACGAAAGGAACGATGCCGGTGCACAGAAGCGAGAGGGGCTTTGGGCTGCGCTGGTCCAGAGCAACGATCACCTCAAGATGTGTCGCGGCCTGTTCCCATGCGACAGTGGTCATCATGTCTATGGAGGGGCTCCGCTCCAGCCGGAAGAGCAGATTGCCCATGGCCTCGGGCTTGCTCATTACCTGCGCGGTGGTGTCCACCGGGTTGGACAGGTTGCCGTAGAAAGGCTGGGGCATTTCGGCGAGCAGCGCATCCTGTTCCTCCTGCGGCAGCTCCGGCACGGACAGTCCCGCGCGCGCGGCTTCATCGGCGAGCAGAACGCCCGCGCCGCCGGACGAGGTGACGATCGCCAGCCTGCGGCCGGCGGTGCGCTTGCCGGTTTCGAACATCAGCCCCATGTCGAGCATGTCCTGCATCGATGCGGCGACATGCACACCATATTGGGCGCATACCGCGTCCAGCACTTCGGCCGATCCCGCGATCGCGCCTGTGTGGCTCAGCGCGGCGCGGGCGGCGTCGCCGCTTCGGCCCGCCTTCAGCAGGATGATCGGCTTGTCCAGCGCCAGCGCCCGCTCGGCGGTTTCGATGAACAGCTCGGGGTGCCGCAGCGTTTCAACGGCGGCGAGCAGCACTTTCACTTCGGGCTGTTCAACCAGATGGCGCAGCGTCATGGCAACGCTCATGTCCGCTTCGTTGCCCGTGCTGACGAACCAGCCAAGCCCCAGCCCCGCCTTGATCGCCATCGCGGCGATATAGGAGCCGAACCCGCCGCTCTGCGACACCAGCGCCACCCCGCCCGCGCGCGGCAGGGGCGCGCTCGGGTCGATTGAAAAATTGGCCATGACACCGCCATGGACGTTCATGAATCCGATGCAGTTGGGTCCGATCAGGCGAACGCCGGCCCGGCGAGCAATGGTAGCAATCCGTTCCTGGAGCGCGGCGCCTTCCCCGCCCATTTCCGCAAAGCCCGAAGTCACCACCACGGCGCCCCCGACGTTAAGCGCCGCCGCTTCCTCGATCACAGCCGGGACCGCATGGCCGGGCACGGCCACCACAGCCAGGTCGACCGGCGCGCCAATCTCCGTAAGCGAGGCGAAGGCAGGAACGCCCATGATCTCCGCATCGGACGGATGAACCGGATAGAGCGGTCCGTCGAACGCCCGTTTCAGGTTGGCGAAAAGCTGTCCGCCGATCCGCGGCAATTGATTGGACGCTCCGACCAGCGCGATCGATCGGGGCGACAACAGCCTGGTCATAGCGTCACGGGTCATGTCCCTGCCGGGGGCGTCCAGAATCTCGGCGTCTGACATGGGGCTCCTCTACCTTATTCCGTAATGCCCGGCAGATATAACGTCGGGGCGAAAGACGCATAGTCCTGCGGGACTATGCGCCGGCGCGCCTTTTCAGGATGATCGCAGCAGCCATGGTCCGCGCGGACGATGCAGTGGGTTGCCGCGCCGGATAAATGCGTGACAGCAAGATGTGGAAGGGAAAAGGATTGACCGTGGATATTGTGAAGCTGCCCGAAGGGCCATTTCCCGTGGCGACCCCGGATTGGGAGCAGGTCAAGGCGGATCTGCGCGAGTTCGGCTATGGCATCGCCAAGGGCGTGCTCTCCCCCGAAGAGGTCCGGACGATGCGCGCCATCCTGACCCGGGAAATCGAAAAGGACGAGCAAGCGGGAAAGATCAAGGAATCCTACACGGACCGCGATGCCGTCAATCGTCGCCTGTCGGTGCTGAGCGACCGGCACCCTGTTTTCCGCGACCTTGCCGAACATCCTTTTGCGCTGGAGATGGCGGCCGAAATCCTTGGCCCCTCCTATCTGAACGAAACTTTTCTGCTGCACGGGCTTAGCGCCAATGTCACCCGGCCGGGCAGCAGCGACATGGGGATCCATGGCGACACAGATTTCATCCGCCCCTATATAAACGCACCGCTGTTCGCGCGGATGATCTATTTCCTCGATGATTTCGACGAGGAAGTCGGCGCCACCCGTGTCGTGCCGAAAAGCCATATTTGGGGTCACCTGCCGTTGAAGGACGGTTCGGTGAAATATGAGTCACTGCCGGCACTGGGTCCGGCCGGATCGGTACTCGTCTATGACGGCCGCCTCTATCACGGCACCGGCGCCAACCGCAGCAAGGATCGGGAGCGGGCGGGCGTAATTGCCGGCTATGTCCACAGCTGGATGCGGCCGCTCGTTCCCTTCCCCATGATTCTCGATCCCAAGGTGATGGAGGGCGCGTCCGAACGCTGTCGGCAACTGCTCGGCTATGGCACGGTAAACATGGGCTTCGACCTGCCATGGACCCAGGCGCCCGAGGAGATCGCAGCCCTGACAGTCGGCCAGAAACGCGAAATAACCGACATGCGCCGGGAGGTGCGTCAGGATACGCCGCAGCAGCCAGCATCCTGAACCGGGTGGGAGGGCCGCGTCCCTCCCACCCCCTATCACGACATGGACCTGCTCATTGTTCGCAGGCACTGCTCCCGGCAGCGAAGCGGCACAAGGACTAGGTAAAAGGATTACCCCTGCAATCTCCTCGAACTCCGCCAGTCGGGACGCGAATTTCATTCAACGCAGAATTATGCGCCTCCGATAGGTGCAGGGCAGACCTCCTAGGGCCTCAGCGTCCCCAGCTATAGCGCAGTTTCACGCCGAACATCCTGGGTTCACCGTACAGCGTGCTCTGGACGAAACTGCTAGAGGACACGTTGTTGGAGCTCACCCGATACAGCTTGTTCGTGAGGTTGGTGCCGAAGATGGCTAGATCAACGCCGGTTCGACCAACGTTTCTCCAGTTTAGCGAGGCGTTCAGGAGCCCATAGCCTTCAAGAGCGCCGCCAGGCTCGGTGGGACGGGGAGCCGTCCATTGCGAGCTCACATGCGCATAGCTCGCATACAGGCTCATCTCGCCCATATCTTCCGGAAGCGGCAGATCAATTGTCGCATTGATATTATATATCCAGGGCGTCAGAAACTGGAACCGGGAACAGGATAGATCCAGACTGCCTCCCGCTGGAACCACGCCGTTGCAGCCTACGCCGCCGAGCGGAGCTGGAACTTCATATTGCTTGTAGTCCCCGTCCGCATGGCTAACTGTGGCGCCGATCGCGATAGCCTCAGTAGGCCGTATGGAACTCTCGATCTCAAAGCCCTGGATAGTAGCGGTTGCCGCATATACCGCCGCACCTGCGCGGGGAAGATCGATGTCGCCGGCTGAGCGCTGAATATTCTTGTAGTCGGAATAATAATAGGTCGCATTGAAGCGAAGGGGGACGCCACCAAGGCGCCAATCCGATTTCAAACCTGCTTCGTAGGATGTGAGCGTTTCCGGCTGGAACGTCGTGGTCGACGGCCTGATCGAAAAGCTATTGAAGCCGCCCGACTTATAGCCCCGATTAACCTTCGCGTAGAGCATCAGGTTCGATATCGGCTTGTAGTCGAGTCCAATGGTCCAGGTTCCCGCGCTGCTTTTAAGTGTCGCGTCGAACCTGCACAGGTCAAAGCCGTCGGTGGTATTCACATAGCGTTGAAGCGCGGGGGTGCCGAACAGGCACTGGATGTCGTCCAGGTCGGTGTCCGGATCTGAAATCGGGTTGGTTGCAGATATCGCGGTCGGGGCGTCGCTGATCGCCCAGGAACTGCTGAAGCCCTTGATCTTGTCCCAAGTATAGCGATAGCCTGCCGTCAGCCGCAGATTGGCAAGACTGGGTGACACTATGCCGAGATCCAGCGTGCCCTGACCGTATAACGCCTTCGAGCGGGTGCTGATGCCCGAATAGCCGTCCGATGGAATGCAACCCGCGGTCAGCTGCCCGGTGAAGGCCGCCGGGCAGTTGTTTACAGTCCTGGAGCGCCAAAGCTCAACGGGCCTGCTGTCGAAGAAGAAGCCGCCCACGGAAAAGTTGAGGTGGTTGTTAAGGGCAGTACCTTGCAATTGCAGTTCCTCTGTTAACTGCTTCACATGGTCGCGCGGTAGCCCGAATTCTCCCGTGCCATTGAGATAAACATTGCCTGGCGTCCCAGGCAGCCCGAATTCATCCCCGAATCCGGCGATGGGAAAGTCAGGCAGCGCGGCATCCTGGGACTGCTGATACTGCTGGAGCGGCGTACCATCGGCGTCATTCCCGTAATCCACCCTGAGCTTCTGAAAGCTGACGATGTTGCGGAGAGTTAGCGTATCGCTGAGTTCATACGCGGTATTGTTGATCACGCCCCATGTGTCGATGTCACTGAAAGAGTCTGCGGACAGGCGCGTGCGACGCGGCCCGATCTGCTGGGCGATCTCGGTCTGCCTCGCATATACAGCGCATGAAGCAACGGTCGGTGTCGGCGTCCCGTTGGTGCAGAGACCTCGTCCCACCAATCCGGCGAGGTTGAAGGCCGTGTGGATCTGCCCCGATCCATTAGTCGACGATTTGCTGCCATAGGCCATGAAATAATTTTCAAGGCGCTCGTTCAGCTTGAACAAAATGCCAATCCGGCCTGTATAATAGTGGACATCGTCGCGCCATTTATTCCAGACGATATCCTTTGTGAAACCTCGCCGGTCCCGGAACGCGCCCGCGACCCGCACCATCAGTTTGTCGTCGACGATGGGCAGGTTTATCGCACCTTCAATGGCCCGCAACTCGTAGTTGCCGAGGCTGCCTTCGACATATCCGTTGAAATCATTGGTCGGCCTGCGAGCCTGAAACAGAACCGCGCCGCCTGTCGTGTTGCGGCCGAACAAAGTGCCTTGCGGCCCTGATAGCACCTGAATATTTTCAAGGTCGATAAACATCCCCGGCCCGCCTTGCTGCGGGAGGCTGATGATGGAGGGCAAGGGAACTTCGTTCAAATATTGGACAACAGCGGGCGACGCCAGGAAGCTCGCCGCCTGACCACGGATGGTATAGGTCTGCGATTCACGGGTTGCCGTTCCGGCGTTGCCGACGACCAGCGAGGGAACCTTTCCATAAAGGTCCTGCGGCTGGGCCATGTTCAGCCTTTCCATCGCGTCCGGCGAAAAGGCGGTGACCACCACCGGAACATCCTGAGAGCGCTCCTCGCGGCGCTGCGCTGTCACGATGATGTCGGAAACATTCAGGCGGGCGTCGCTATCCGCTTGCTCTACACCCGCGGCATTTTGTGCCACCGCTGGGCCAGCAGACACAGCACTGAGCGCTACCCCGCAAAAGAGTGCCGCGACATCGCGAGTCTTGACCATCACTGTCCTCCCCTTTTCGCCACCATACCACCGTTGTGGTTCGGCAATGCTATGGCGCTATAAAAGTGCGGACCGTCAAAAACAGGGCGATGTAGAAATTTCCGTCATTTTGGAATGGTGTTTCTGGCGGCGAGGAAAATGTTTCTGGAAAGAACGAAGATGATCCATTTCGTTCTGCCAGATGAATTCTATTGCAGACACGGCGCGGGGGCCGTCTTCCATTTTTATGGTAACTTCCCTTCAGTCACCTGGATGGGATATCTATATCCATCACCATTCGATCTTATACGCTTGGTCCGGCGTGAATCGCCGCCGCCGGATGCGCCATCCTTCGTCGGTCCGCACAAGCGTCGAGCGCATATGCCCGGTCGTTACGATCTTCGCTTCAAGCGGGACGCTGCCCGCATTGCAATTGACCAGATAATAGGCTGCTTCCGCTCCCTCTTCCGTCGCTTCGATCCGGAAGTTGAAGTAGAGATGACGGTTTTTGCCTGCAGTGACCTGAGCCGAATGCTGCGCATGCTCGATATGTCCAGCCACTCCTTCAACCAGGAAGTCATGGCTATCCGTCTGGGTCACGGCGTCTTTGGTGTAGATTGACGCAAACTCCTCCCAATGCTGGAAATCAGAGTTATAAGCAGAGCGCGCGATGACCTCCTGAATATCAAGGCGATCATCCGCGCTGAGAGCGGCTTGGCTGGCCGGCGCCATCATCATGCCGCTCTCTTCTGCCGAATGTCGAGCGGGGCTTGCGGATGATAGGTCGCAGGGCTTACGGCATAGGCCCTGGTCAAGGTGGCGATGAATGCCGGATCGGACATTGGGTCCGTAGGCATTTCGAAGGGTATCCGCTGTCGCCGCAGGTCATCAATAAGCATGCCCAGCGCCTGATCACAAGTCAGGTCGTCGGTGTGGTCGTAATAGCGCTTGAGGTCCGCCATGTCGCTGAAGACATGGGCGCTGTAGTGGAACAGGAAGCGCATCTCGTTTTCGGCATAGTTAGCAAGCACGCGATCCCCATCGACGACGTTCCAGCCACTTCCCCCGTCCGGTTGTAGCACAGATTGAAGCGTCGTCCCGCTCGGCAATTCCCGCTTGTCGCGCGGTCCGCAGGCTTCCCCGCGGTGATACATATGCTGATTGTCGGTGACGATACCAGAGTTCCAGAATGGAGCGGCGAAACGCTCAGGCGCCTGATCAGGACCGTTAGGCCAATAGGTGAAGCCGCCGTCGATGTCCGAGCGGTAGTAATAGGAGATGACCTGACCGGCCTTAACCTCCCAAGCGTCGAACAAGCCGGATTTGGCCATGACGCTGCCGAGCCACGCGGGCATGTTCGTAGGATCGAGTCCGCGCCAGCTACGCCCGTCGAAATGACCCGGATCATAGCCGCCAGACGGTCCTTGGATGTTGAACTGGAACAGATAGGGCGCGCCATATTTCGCCCCGTGCATGTCCTTCACAAGGTTGAGCAGCTTATGGCTGTAGAAAACCTCGTGGATTTCGTCATGATAGCTCAGGCCATTATTTCCGAAGAAGCCACGGAAGGCGAGTGACAGGAAATCGTCAAGCGTCGGCTTGGCGCCTTCGGAATCGGGACCGCGCGAAGAGACCGCAAGCAGCTCTTCGGCGGACTTGAAGTAGATGGCGGCAATCAACCGCCACGGGCCCTTCGTTTTCAACACATGGAACAGCCGCTCATTCTCCTCTTCGGTGAAGATGTCCTGGATCAATCGTGGAGGAACGACGGGGATCAGTGATTTAGGATGTGCGGTCATTGCATCGTCTCGTGAAGCATTTTAGCTTCGACATTGATGTTGGGGTTGCGCAGCAGCCGCCCCGGCAAAGCTCCGGTTGGCACGCCGTCACGATAGGTGACGATCCCGTTCTTGATCGTTGCGACATAGCCCTCTGCATCCTGAACCAGTCGACGTCCCCCGGCTGGGAGATCGCTAATCATATGGGGCGGTCGCAGCTTGAGGCGGTCCAGATCGATGATGTTGATATCGGCTTTCAATCCCGTCGTGATGAGCCCGCGGTCGAACAAACCGATCGCTTCTGCGTTGGTACGAGACAGTGCCCGCACCGCCTTGGCCAACGGAATGCGCGGACCTTGCGTGCGGTCACGCGTCCAATAGGACAAAAGAAAACTCGTGTAGCTGGAATCGCAGATCATGCCGTAATGCGCGCCGCCATCCCCCAGGGAGATGAGCGCATTTTCATGCTCCATCATCTTCCTGACAGGTTCAAGCGTACCGTCCACGAAGTTGGAAGCTGGCAGCAGGAACAGGGCGTTTCCATCCTGCTCCAGCATCATGTCATAGGCAAGCTCATGGACGGACACACCCTTTGCGGCCGCCAATGCGGAAAGCTTGCTGGAAGGTGCGGGCTCATAATTGGGCGGATCGCCGAGCGGAAACAACTCGGGCGTTTGCGCCATGAAGTAGAGATAGGTGCTGTGGCTATGTTCGGGCTTTTCCGAAAGCAACTGCGCGCGCATGGCCGGTTTCCGCAGGGCCGCGACACGATCAGCAAGAGGCAGATGCTCAATGGCCCGATACGAGGGGTGAAAGCGGAACGGATGAAAGGACGCATCCAGTCCGAACAAAACTCCCACGCCGCGCGGAAAAACTTGGGCCTTGATGGGCAAGCCTTCGGCCGCGACCTCCGATAGCAGGGCAAGCGTCTTGTCGAGATTGTCAGGGAACTGGTTGGTGTTGAGGAGCGTGAATGACAATGGACGCCCGCCTGATTCCGCGACCAGACGGCGAAGAAGATCCATCTCCTTGACCGGATCCTTGCCCTCGTGGGCGCCCGGCAGCAACTGGAACACGCCGGCACCCGCCTCGCGCAGGCCCCGTGCCAAGGCAAGCAACTCCTTCTCTTCAGCCGTCACAGTCGGCGCCAATTCTCCGTCAGCGCCTCGATGCCCCATGCTGCGGGACGTGCTGACGCCGAACGCGCCGGCACGTACGCCCTCAGCCACCAGCCGGGTCATTTCCACCAACTCAGCGTCGGTTGCCGGCTCGCGCTCGACGCCGCGCTTCCCCATCACATGGATGCGAACGGGTGCATGGGGCACCTGCGTTGCGAAATCCACATCGGCCACGCGGGAGCTGAGAAAGTCCAGATATTCGGGGAAGCTCTCCCACTGCCAAGGCACGCCTTCGGCCATCACGACCTGGGGGATATCCTCGACTCCCTCCATGACATTGAGCAATTCCTGCCGATCTTCTGGACGGCAGGGCGCAAATCCTACGCCGCAATTACCCATCAAGACTGTCGTCGATCCATGTTGGGAAGACGGAACCAGGCGTTCTGACCAAGTTACCTGACCATCATAATGCGTATGGATGTCGATGAAACCCGGCGTAACGATCTTGCCGTTGGCATCGATCTCTTCTGTTCCTGATCCCTGCACATCGCCAACAATAGAAATGATGTTTCCATCGATCGCAACGTCAGCCTGGAACGGTTCGCCGCCCGACCCATCGTAAATCGATCCGCCGCGGATCACGAGATCATGCATCGTCATCATCCTCATCCTTATGCGCGGACTCGCCGCTGCTTCTTTGTTCAACAATACGCGCGAGGGAGGCCGCATTCGCCAGTCGAGGCTTGAGCGGGTAGTTTTCATCCGCCAGGTCGGCCAAGTCTTCCACGATCTTGCGAAAGCCAAATTCGAGCAGTTCGTCCCGGTCAAGGTCGCAGAAATCGAGCCAAAGCTCCGTCGCTAGACGCCGTCCGTCCGCATCGAGTTGGTCGATATGGGCCAAGGCCTCCGCCCTCCGCCGCTCCGGCGATGAAAGCTGAGACGAGATAAAACCGAAGGAGATATTCGTGAACCAACTCATCGCAAAGGCAAGAGCTGGCCCTTTCAACCCCTGCTGCTTCAATAAGACTGCTATTGGAAACCAACGGCGGAGCCAGCCAGTCGAAACATGATCATTCCATTTAATCAGTGCCAAAGCTTCGGGATTTTGATCGAAATGCCGAACCATAGCCCAAAGCCAAGCATGAATATTTCCTTTCCAGTCCAAGCTAAAATCCGGCATTTCAAAGCGACTGAAAACATCTTCAGACAACGCGTTGAGTAGGTCGTCGCGACTGGGAAAATATGTGTAAAGCGACATCACCCCGACCGAGAGGGCCTTTGCCAGCTTAGGCATCGAAAAATCACGTATGCCACCCTTTGCAACCATCTGGGAGGCAGCCTCCATGATCGCGGCAGAGGAAAGGCGCGGCTTGCGACCGCGACGTGAAACCAGATCCTCCAACCGCACACCCTCTTCTATTTCCCGTAATGATTACGATAATAGGAAAGCCGCGGCTGGTCAACACAGATTGCTTGTCGACAAGGTTCGAGCGCTGCGATTTGTAGGGCAGCAGACAAGCTCGCTACCGACCGCGATTCCCGCCTTAGATCATCTAGAGCAGAATCTGATCACTCCGGCTCATATCGGCAGTGAAGTAGTTCGCGCGTTCTTCAGGGGTAGAGTTGATATCCCGCTCGCCGAATTCGGTCGCGAGGAACGGCAGGCGAGCCTGCGGATTGATACCCGTTCGTTAACATACGAAGATCCTGTCCGCGACCATCGAATGGCCCAGGTATTGTACGCGAGGACCAGCTTTTCCTCGCAAATGCTTGCAACCCCGCGCGGCGCACGACGTCGGTGGGCAGCCAGGTGATCTATTCCGGTATGTAACGGCTATCGCCTCGCTCATGCCAGACCAGACCGGAGCGCGCGTCCTGTGATCTACGGGCGCCTCCGCGCGTTCGGGATCCGCCAACTCGAAGTTACTCCGCGCTTGCCTGCCGAGATAAGCGCCATCGAGATAGATATCGATCGGCTGTCGATCGTCAGTAGAGGTTCGGCCGTCCCGATGCCGCGAATGAAAGGCTGAATGCCCCCATGGTGCTGAATGCCTCGGTCATCGACAAGTTGGGAACGAGTCGCGCTGCATATATTTAAAGCTGTCAAAAATTGCGTCTCAGCGGCCTCTCAGATCCTGGTCATTGGTCGTAGGGCTCTTCATTGCCAGATTGGGACCCACATCTGAATCCACCCATCGAACGGAACGGCGGCCCGTTCGGAAGCCGGATTATTAATTGAACAACCGGTCGGAAAATAATTGAAGCCGTGGACGACCCAAGATATTCTCTCCATCAGATGCGATGTGCCGCATGGCAGAGGCAGCGTTGGTGAGCCACTCGTCAGAGACCATAGCATTAAGGCAGAGCCGAGCAAACATCGGCCAGACCCGGAACTGAGAGAGGATGATTTGATGACCGGCAACACCCCCTTCGTGATTCGCCCCATCGCGGAACCGCAGATCATCGACAATGTGTATAGCCACGATCAGGTGGAGCGGATGTTCGGCGTCATCCGCCAGCACGGCCCGTGGAAAATGGTTCTGGCCCAGCATTTCAAATCGGCCGAGGAAGTGGTGGCGACGATGTCGGGATCCATGCCGGAAGGTACCGAACCAAGCTTCGACATGTTCTTGACACCAAACTTCCGTGGATTTTTCGGGCAGAACGGCCTCTCACATTATCAGGAACTGGACGACATATTCTACAGCGTCGACCATCTCGCCCGAGTGCGGTCCTACTGGAATGCTGAATTTGCTTCGCCTGAATCAATGAACTTCATCGTCCAGGGCTCGTCGCGCAATCTTGATCCAGCGCATCTCGATGGTACCAGCTTCCGCGGTGTCGATGGACGTAACTCGCCTGTTTGGTTGCTGAACACCATGGGGAAATCAGGGCTGTTCCAGCGTTGGATGATGAAGAAGGCGCAGGTCATAAGCTGGTTTTACCAGGGAAAAATCGGCGGAGGCTTTACCTATTGGCCAGAAGGCCCCCAAGGCGCGCCCAAGCGCCTTGCTATGCCCGCGTGGAACCGTGGGGTCGTGACGCAGAACGAGATGATGTACCACCGGGGTGAAGCTTGCGGTCCAATGGACAAGCGGATGCCAGATGGGCTCGCCTTTCAGTCGCTCTGGTCGGCTGATCCCGATAGAGCCGATGGTTGGCAGATCACCACCGACGGAAAGGTGATCGAGCGCGTGGCCCCGGAAGAAGTTCGTCTAATGGTCCACTGGACCGCCCAGATCTACAAGGACAAGCAAGAACGCGATCTTGTCTTTGGACATAGCGACGATCTTACGCACGACCAGGTGTTCGAGATGTTCGTCGCCGACTTGCGGGCACGCGGCTTAACCTTCCGGATGCCCAGCGATCCGCTGACGGACCGTGATTTTATCCGCCTCCTGACCTCGACCTATGATTGCGGCCGCCCGGCAATCTATCCAATCGAAGCGCCCGGCCCGCACCAGGAGCAGATCGCCGCCTGAGACCCACCCGACATTCTTCCAAGAGGCAGGCCAATGAACATGAGAACGCAAACTTCGGCTCATACGCTGGGTGACGACAACAGAACCCTGCCGATGGTGGACAGCCCAGAGCTGCGCGCGGCACTCGAGGCGGCGAATCTTCAGACGTTGCTGATGGTATATGTTCACCTGACGCATGATGAATCCATGCTGGAAACCTTCAAGGTTCATATCCATCCGCCCTACACCAACCCCGATTACCAGATCCCGCAGGACTGCATCGAAGATCTGAGAGAAAAGCTGCTCCATGTGCTGACGACGCCTGGCGCAGCACGCCCCGAAGACCCGCCGCTCGCCCTCATGAAGAAGATGATGAGCGTCGGCGTGGGCGAACCGGTGGAGGATGAGTTCATCCCCATGGTGATGGAACAGGCGGGCTTCCAGCGGACTGCCCCTCGCAAGAACAGGCCGGACCGTACAGCCCCGCCTGCCGATTTCAAGGTGCTGGTTATCGGCGCGGGCCTCACGGGCCTGCTCGCCAGCATTGAGCTGGCACGTGCCGGATATGACCATGTCGTTATCGAAAAGAACGAAGAAGTCGGCGGCACCTGGTGGAAGAACCGCTACCCCGGCGTGGGTGTCGATACGCCCAGCCATTTCTATTCCTATTCCTTCGAGATCAGTCCGGAATGGAACCACTACCATCCCCATGGCGCAGATATGCGCGAATATTTCCGCAGCGTGGCGGACAAATATGATCTTCGCCGCAACATCCGGTTCCAGACGATGGTGCATAGCCTGGAGTTTGATGAAAAGGACGCCGTCTGGATTGTCACGGTCGAAAATCTGAAGTCGGGTGAGCGCGAAGTCATCCGGGCTAATGCGGTCTTCAACGCCTTCGGCACTGCCGACCGCTGGAGCCTCCCCGACATCAAGGGCATCGACAGCTACAAGGGCATCATCACCCATTCAGCGGGTTATGACGAGCACATCAATCTGAAGGGCAAGCGGGTCGCCGTCATCGGCACCGGCGCCAGTTCGGCTCAGATCGTGGCCACCATCGCCAGCGAAGTCAGCGAACTCACGGTCTTCATGCGCACCAGACACTGGATGATCAACAATCCGGAGGTGACCAAAGAGGTGCCGGAAGCGGTCAAATGGGCGCTGCGCCACATTCCCCATTACAAGGAATGGTTCCGGTTCCGCGTCTTCTGGTTTGCCGCCGACGGGCTTTATCCGAATGTGGTCAAAGACCCAAATTATCCCGAAGATGGCATTGCTGTGTCAGCGCTCAATGAAGGGATGCGGCAATATGCGCTGTCCCATATGCGCCACAAACTGGCCGGGCGGCCTGACCTCATGGAGAAGCTGACGCCTGACTTCCCGATTTTTTCCAAGCGTATCGTCATGGACGCTGGCTGGTATGACGCGCTGGTCATGCCACATGTGACGCTGGAGGACAGCGGGATCACGGAAATCACGCAATCCGGCATCCGCACAGCCAGTGGCAAAGAATATGAGGTGGACGTCATCATCTGCGCCACCGGCTTCCGCCACCGCAAGCTGGTAAAGGACCTCAAGATCACGGGGCGCAGTGGGCATGACCTGGCGGTAGATTGGGCCGATGAGGAAGAGCGCGCCTATATGGGCACCACCATACCTGGTTACCCCAATTATTTTATGTCGGTAGGCCCGAATGCAGGCCCGAACCATGCCGGCGGCCTCAACATCGTCAGCGAGGCGCAGGTTCATTATATGATCGAATGTCTGGATCATATGATCGCCAGCGGCGCGCGCACAATCGAACCGACGCAGGACGCCTTCGCCCGCCACAATCGTCGCATCGACGAGCGGATGAAGCATATGATCTGGACCCACCCTAAATCGAAAAGCTATTATCAAAATAGCAAGGGGCGGCCCGTGGGACCCTGGCCCTTCCGCCTGGTCGATATGTGGAATGAAATGCGCGGGCCGGTAAGGGAAGATTATCGCGTCGAGTAGCGACGCCTTCCCCGCCACTTCAGGGTTGCCGCCCGGAAGCGGCGGCCTTATCCATCTGCCCGCAACGTGCGGTTTTCGAAACGGGCTTCTCAAAGGAAGATCCGATGCACGCAATCGCCGAAAGCACCACGGGTCGGCCGTCTCATAGTCGGTCCTACGCCTTCTACATGCTCGTCCTCCTGTTGCTTGCCAGCACGCTCAGCAATGCGGACCGTCATGTGCTCTCGGTGCTGTTGCCGTCGATCAAGGCGGATTTCGGGCTCAGCAATTCCATGCTGGGACTGATTGCCGGACCGGTTTTCATCGTGCCCTATGTGCTCTTCACCATGCCGCTCGCCCGGCTTGCCGACCGCTGGTCGCGGCGGTCGGTGCTTGCGGGCGCCGTGTTCGTGTGGAGTGTAGCGGCGGCCGCCTGCGGCATGGCAGTACAGACATGGCAGCTTGTCTCCGCCCGGCTTGTCGTCGGCATGGGGGAAGCAGGCGGCGGACCGGCATCGCAGTCGCTGGTAGCGACATTGTTCGACAAGCGGCGTAATCTGGCGATGGGCGTCCTCGCGTCGGGCATATACTGCGGCATCGTCGTTGGCCTGACCGGCGGCGCGGCGATCGCGGAGGCTGCGGGCTGGCGTATGGCGTTCCTGGCTCTTGCGGCTCCGGGCCTGCCGCTCGCGCTTCTCATATGGTGGACCGGGCCCACGCGGCTGCGCAAGGTCGCCGCCGCTGCTCCTGCGGGGCCCAAAGCGGTGGGGGTCTTTGCGCGATGCATCCGAATACGTTCCCTCATTCTACTGGCGCTCGGCATGGGGACATTTAATATCTACGGCTATGGCGCTGCGACCTGGATGCCTTCTTATTTCGTCGCATCGCACGGCATGTCCATGATCGAGGCTGGCGCATGGATGGGCGTGGGCGCCGCATGCGGCGGCGTTGTCGGCAGCATCGCCAGCGGCGCGATCGTTGAGACGCTGATCCCCTGTCACAAAAGTTGGCAGCTACGGATACCTGCCCTTGGGCTTCTTCTGTCCTGGCCGCTGTCTCTGATCGTTTTCACCCTCCCCGGCGGCACTGCCTTGCACATCGGCAGCTATCCCGTTCCAGCGGTCGCGCTGCTTTCGATCGTCACCAGCTTTCTCACCTCTTTGTGGATGGGGCCTTCCTACGCCGCGCTGGCACGACTGGTACCCGCTGACCTGCGCGCGCAGACCATCGGTCTATTGGCCGTCGTCATCAACATCATGGGCAGCCTGTTCGGGCCGCCGATCGCGGGATTGGTTAGCGATCTGCTAGCCGCGCGGTTCGGATTGGAATCGCTTCGCTACAGCCTCTTGACGATGAGCGGCCTGATCCTCATCGGTGGGCTCACTGTATGGCGGGCGGCCAGTCATTATGGAGTGGAAGTCGTTGAGAACTGATGCGGTCACCTTCACCATCAGGGAACAAGCGTTCAGCGGTCTTCCGGTCGCGCGGTGGAGCACAGCGGCCGCAGCATAGCCCTGCGCCTGGGCGCGATCACCGCATCCGGGCCCTGATGGCCGCCATGGGCTTTGTCAGAGGAAAATAGCCGGCTGGTCGAGCAGCTGCTACAGCATGGCTTGAGACGCTCCAAGCCTGATAATCCGTTCCGATATCAACTCCTCGCCGGAGATCATGCGGCTGGCGGTGATGATGTACGTGCTTCCTGCTGAGCCTGCGGAACGTGGAGGATCTGCTCTTCGTACGTGGCATCAACATCAGCCATGAGATGGGTGCACTCTTGGTGGAACCGGTTCGGGCCGCTGTTCTCAGGCGACATTCGCCGATAGCGGATCAGCCGCGTGCCTGGATTTCACCACTCGCGCTGGCACCTCGGTGAAATGTACGTGAAAGCCCTTCCGAAGACGGGAACGGGCGACGCTGCGGTTCAGACCAATCAGAGCGCTACAGGAATTCGCGTCCGTTCACGCCAACGTCCACAACCACTTTTCAGTGGAACGTCACATTATCGACCGACAGACTCACAAGGAGAGACGCTCGGCTGCACTGGCCGAGTGGCAGTCTCTCATGAACTGATCGCCTGCCCTGCCTGATCGACTTGCATCGTGTGGAGAGCGGTTCGCCTTTGTCTGACAGCACCGCCAGCCCCCGGAAGATTTCGCTAAAGCAGATAGGCCTGGGCCGCACGTGCGGCCTGATCCATATTTTGTCACGCTTCACCTCAGCGGCATTGTGCTGAGCCTGGGATGGCCTGCATATTGGTCATTTAAGGGGCGGTTCTTGCGCGCTTTCCGCGCGGCATATCTGCGTAAATGTAGTAAGCAGCCGTAAGGCATTTGGTACTAGGGTAAGGCTGAGCTCGCGGGGGCGAGTGCGGCGGCGGTGAGCTGGGCATGGCGGGGAGTACGGCGGGATCTGCCCGATCATGTCTAACTGGCCTAGTTCTTCTATTCGGAAACACGCTGAGAGGGTGTGAAAGTGTTCATGTCGGGCGGGGGGCGTGACGGTGAGTTGTGGGACGCCGTCCGTAACTATAAGAAAGTGTTCATCATTGTCCTGTGCGTCAGTGCCATACTGAACGTGCTGCTGCTTGGCGGCTCCTTGTACATGATGATGGTGTATGATTCGGTTCTGCCGAGCCGATCCATCCCGACATTGGCCGGTCTCGCGATCCTGGTGATGATCGTCTACGCCTTCCAGGGCTTCTTCGAGAATATGCGGGCCGGGATGCTGGCCGATGTCGCCAATGCCGTTGAGCAGCAGCTGTCCGGCAGGGTGCAGAGCGCGATTTCGCAAATGGCGCTTGCCGGTCAGAAGTTGCCGGGCGACGGGCTGGGGCCGATGCGCGATCTTGAAAATGTGCGCGCCTTTTTGTCGAGCGGCGCTGTCGCGATGATCGATTTGCCCTGGATACTCTTCTTCCTGGGCGTGTTGTTCGCGCTCCATATGTGGCTGGGCGTAACGACGCTGATCGGAGCGGCCGTGCTGTTTTCGCTGACGCTGATCACCAATCGCGTCATGAAGCAGCCCGCCGAGCAGCTTTCGCAGCTGTCGGCTTACCGCAATGGGGCAGCCGAAACGAATCTGCGTCATGTCGAGCTTTTGACGGCCCTTGGCATGCGGGATCGCATGCAGCAGCGCTGGGCCCAGTTGAACAGCGCCTATGGAGCCGCACAGAACAAGCTGACACGTTCCGGCGCGGCATTGGGCGGACTCAGCAAAATGCTGCGGCTTGCGCTCCAGTCGCTCATCCTGACGGTAGGCGCATTACTGGTGCTGGATGACAAGGCAAGCGGCGGGGTGATCTTCGCCTCCTCGATCCTGTCCGCGCGCGCATTGGCGCCGGTCGATCAGGCGATCGCAAATTGGAAGGGATTCATCAGCGCGCGCGTCGGGTGGCTTACGCTGACAGCGATGCTGAAGCGTGTACCTGCGCCGCAGCCAGTGTCGCTGCGTCTGCCCAGGCCCGACCGGAAGCTGGAGGTGGAAAAGCTGGTCGTTTTCCCGCCGGGCAGTCGCCAGTTGACCGTCAGTGGCGTCTCATTCCAGCTGAACGCGGGCGATGCCTGCGCGGTGGTCGGCCCGAGCGGCGCGGGCAAGTCTTCGCTCGGCCGCGCGCTGATCGGCGCCTGGCGCCCCGCCAAGGGGACCATCCGCTTCGATGGCGCGTCGATCGGCCAATGGGATGCCGAGCATTTCGGCGAATGGGTGGGCTACCTGCCGCAATCGGTCGAGCTTCTGGATGGCACAATCGCAGAAAATATCGCGCGCTTCGATCCGGCCGCGACGTCGGAGGCGATCTTGGCGGCGGCCAAGGCGGCGGCTGTCCACGACCTGATCACGCGTCTTCCGCAGGGATATGAGACCCGCGTTGGGGTGGATGGCGAAGCGCTCTCGGGCGGACAGCGCCAGCGCATCGGCCTTGCGCGTGCGCTCTATGGCGATCCATTCTTCGTGCTCTTGGACGAACCCAATTCCAACCTCGACAGCGAAGGCGAAGCCGCGCTGGCCGCCGCCATTGCATCGGTACGCGAGCGCGGCGGCATCCTGGTCGTGGTTTCCCACAGAGCCGATATATTAGGCCGGGTCAGCCACATCCTGTTGATGCGTAACGGCCGAATGGAAACATTCGGTCCGGCCGCCGAAATCATGGCGCGCTTGCGGCAGAAGCCTAAGCTGCGCCAGGAAAATGTCGTGGCGATGCAGGGCGCCAGTGCGGGAAAGCCATAGGATGACGACCAATCTCCCCGCCGGGCTCATGGCCCTGGATCAACCCGCGATCCCATATGATCCGGCTGAACATGTTCAGAAGAAGGTGAAGGCCGTCCTGATCGCCATTGCAGTGCTCGTGCTGGGCTTCGGCATGGCGGCCATGCTGATCCCCATCGGCGGCGCGGTCATAGCGTCAGGGCATATAGGGCTCGCGTCGCACATCAAGAAGATCGCGCATCCGGCGGGGGGCGTGATCGAGGACATCTTGGTCGACAACGGCACCCATGTCCAAAAGGGACAGGTGCTGATGCGGTTCGACGATCGCGTGACTGGAGCGGATGCGCAATATTCGAGCCTCAGCGTCGATCAAATGCTGGCGCAGCGCGCCCGGCTGGAAGCGGAACGGCTGGGCGCAAGCACCATCACCTTCCCCAAGGAACTGGCGCCGGGCGATGCTGCTGCGCGGCAAGCCATGGCTGACGAGACCAAGCTGTTCCAGATCAGGCAGGCCGAGCAAGCTGGCACAGCGGCCCAGCTACAGGCGCGCATCCGCCAGCATCGGCAGCAGATAAGCGGTTATCAGGCGCAGATCCGCGCGCTGGAGCAGCAGGCCGTGCTGATCGAACCGGAACGCAAGGGCGTAAGGCAGCTGTGGGACAAGGGCCTTGTCACGATCAGCAGATTGAACCAGCTGGAACGCACCGCCGTCGACCTGCAGGGTAGCGTGGGTGCCTTGCGCGCCAGCATCGCCCAGACCGAGGCGCGCATCACCGAAGCGCAGGAGCAGATGATCCAGCTTGGCGCAACCCGGCGCTCGCAGGCAGGCACGGACCTGGCGCAATTGAACGCCGCGCTGAACCAGCAGCAGATGCGCAGCGTGTCGGCCATGGACGCGCAGGACCGCAGCGTGGTGCGCGCGCCCTATGGCGGCGTGGTCGACAAGCTCGCCTTCAACACGATCGGCGGGGTTGTGAAACCAGCCGAAGTCATCATGGAAATCGTGCCGGACAGCGATCAGCCTCTGGTCGAAGGAGCGGTCTCCCCTGCTGACATCGATCATGTCCATGTCGGCCAAGCCGCGCGCATCCGCTTCACCGCCTTCAACAATGCAGCGTCGCCGGAAATTCGGGGCAAGGTGACCTTCGTAGCGGCCGACCGGGCCACCGACCCGCAAGGACAGGTGAGCTTCTACCCCGTGCGGGTCGAGATAGACGAGGCGCAATTGAAGAAATATCCCGAGCTGAAGCTGAAGCCCGGCATGCCTGCGGAGCTGTTCATCGAAACCGGAAACCGGACGATGATCTCTTACCTCACGAAACCGCTACGGGATCAGTTCGCAAGGGCATTCCGGGACGAGTGAGCAGCAGCCCAAGGTTTCGGCCGCGCATCATAGATGGCAGAGGCTGACGATTTGAGGCAACTGTCAGATCAGATGCCGGTGGCCGGGAAGCGTGGAACGATGCCATTATCTTCAAAGAAGGTAGAGGCTTGGTGCAGCGTGGGTCCGGAATAAGCTGGCGCGTCGGGCGAAGCAATCATCCAGGCGACCGTGCGCCCAGTGTCGGCGGGGGTGTAAGACGGCAGTCCGCCGCCAAAGCCCTTGGCGGCTTCGCCATATTGCGCAGTCATGGCTTCGGTGATGGTGAGGCCGGGCTGTATGTGGAAGCTCGCAATTCCCTGATCCCGATATTCCAGGTCGACAAACTCCGCGAGTTTGCTGAATGCTGCTTTCCCCGCGGCGTACAACATGCCCCAACCGCCCTCGCTGAGTTTTCGTTCGCACAGCATGCTGCCCGCGCCGCTGGTGATGAAGACGATCCGGCCGCCGCCTTGCTTCAGCATGGGGTCCAGCACCCGTTGCGTGATGTGCATTTGACTGACCATCAGCCCGCGCATGGCCGTCTCCGCGACGTCCGCATCGATCGCGGAAATGGGCCACATGATGGCGGGAGATTGAAAGATCGCGTTATTGAAAAGCCCGTCGATCCTGCCCCATTTGGCGAGGACGGCATCTACCGCAGCATCGATGGATGCTCGGTCCAATATATCCATCTGTATGCCCAGCGCCTCGCCGCCCGCGGCCTCTACCTCGCGCACGGTTGCTTCGATGCTGCCGGGCACGGTGATAGCCTCCGAACCGCTGGGGCTCGCCAGCCGCCCCTCCCCCTCGCGCAAGGTGCGGCCGGTCACCGCGACGGCAAAGCCGCTCCTTGCTAGTTCAAGTGCGGCCGCCTTGCCAATGCCGCGAGTGGCACCGGTCACCATTGCAACCTTACGCATGGCCAAAGCTCCTGATGATCGTAGGGGGGGCAGATTTTGCCCGTCGTTGTTCCTGCAAATCGGTGCCCTGGCAAGCCAAAGCAGGACCAGCCGACGCGCGAGCAATTTACCCGAACCTTTTTTGTAACGCTGTCGAACCGAAACGCTTCTGCCACTTGACAAAGGTTGATCATTGTCAACTATTAGGGGCAGGTGGGCCGGCAGTCGCGCGCTTCCCGGACGCGGCTTTGAAGGAGAAGCTGCCGGAGTCGCGGCTACATCGCACCATTGAGACGCAATGAGAGAAACCTTTAGAGAGAGTATCAGGCTATGGCCCACACGAAATTCCACCTTGGCTATTTCACCAAGTTCGGCGCCACCTCATGGCCGGGCGACGGCAAGGAATTCGGCTCGCAATGGGCGGATGGGTCCTACCATAAAGAACTGGCCAAGATGCTGGAGGCCGCGAAGTTCGACTTCGTCTTCTTCGAGGACAGCCTGATCGTCGGCGATCGTTACGCCAACTCCATGGAACTCGACCTCAAGAACGCGACGCTTTCACCCAAGCTCGATCCGCTACCGCTGCTGCCTCTGATGGCGCAGGATACGTCGCACATCGGCCTGATCGCGACGGCTTCAACCACTTTCTACCCGCCCTACCTGCTCGCCCGGCTGCTTTCTACGATCGACTCCCTGACCAAAGGACGCGCCGGGTGGAACATGGTCACGTCCAGCGAGCGGAATGCCGCCATGAACTTTGGCATGGACAAGCTTCTGCCGCCCAACGAGCGCTATGACATTGCCGATGAATTTGTCGAATTGTGCAAGAAACTGTGGGATAGCTGGGAAGAAGGCGCGCTGGTCGCGGATACTGAGACAGGCGTCTATGTCGACCACAACAAGGTTCACACCGTCAATTTCGAGGGCAAGCATTTCCGTTCGCGCGGTCCGCTGAACACGCTGCGATCGCCGCAGGGCTATCCCGTCCTCGCGCAAGCGGGCGCTTCCGAACGCGGAAAGCAGTTTTCATCGAAGAACGCCGAAGTCGTGCTGGGCATGATGACAGGCGGCGTTCCGGGTATGAAGGCATATCGTCAGGAAATCCGTGACCGCGCTGAAAAGCAGGGGCGCAATCCTGACGACATCAAGGTCTTCTTCCTGACGCCGGTGGAAATTTTCCCCGAAGGTGGAGAGCGGCCGGAAATGACCGAGGCCGAAAAGCAGTCGGCGTTCGAGCATAATATCGTAATGGCATCCTCTTCGCTAGACGTCGACTTCTCCCAATATGACGTGGATGCGCCGGTGCCGCAGGACATTACTGCTGGCGGCCACACCAGTGCCCTTGAATATATGAAGAAGGCGGGCCGCGAAGAGGGCAAGTCCCTGCGCGACCTGTTCTCCGCAGGCAAGGGTGCGAGCGGCATGGACTTCAGCGGCACCGTCGAGCAAGTTGCCGAAAAGATGATGGCGGTGATGGACGAAGTGGGCGGCGACGGCTTCCTGATCGAAGGCTCGGGCTACAACCGCCAGCTGCCAGACCTCGTCAACGGCGTCATCCCTGCCCTGCAGAGGGCAGGTGCGGTGCGCACCGAATATGAGGGCACGACGCTACGCGAGATCCTGCGCGAATTCTAAAGCGACTGGCGTGGCGCGGTACGCTGTTCCGCGCCGACGCTTCGAATTTTGGAGCTGGAGCGCGCCCGCACATGCCGGCGCGCTCCAGTTGTTTTTGGCATGTGCTGGTCCCAGCGGAAATCCCAGCCGCTGTCCATGTTACGAAGCAGCATGACGATTTTCACGACCTCATCTTTCGGGGAAAAGCCTTGCTTGGAACGCGGCACCCGCTGCTTTAGGGTTCTCGCAACCGGCCTGAAAGTCGTGGGCCGATGAGGGAGGAATGCGTGACTGAAACCGACAAGATCGTAGCGACCTTGGCGATATATGCCCTGAAAGCACGCTACTTCCGCTCCATGGACAACAAGGATTGGCCCGCCCTGGAGGCGGTCTTCGCGCCCGACCTAGTCGCAGATTTCCGCGACGCCGCAGGGGAACGCGACGAGAGCATGCTGATCCACGGCGCTGCGCCCTATGTGGCGCGCCTGGCGCCGATGCTGGAGAAGGTCACGACCGTGCACCACGGCCATATGCCCGAAATCCACATCGAAACGGACACGCAGGCCAGCGGCATCTGGGCGATGGAGGACAAGCTGTGGGTTCAGGAAGGTTCACCCCTGCCCTTCCGCTGGATGCATGGCTACGGCCATTATCATGAGCGCTATGTGCGGTTGTCCGATGGCTGGCGCATCAGCGAAATTCGCCTGACGCGCCTGCGCATCGACGCGGGCTGACGGCCCTTACAGTTCCTCCAGCGCCGCGCTGGCTTCAATCCAGCTTTCCTCGATCGCCTCCAGCTTCTTTTCGACCGAGGCGCGGCGCACCATGAGGTCGGTCGTCGTCATCTTCGCCTCGGCACCCGTCGCCGCCTTGGGATCGAACAGCGCCTGATCGATCCGGCTGCGTTCGGCGGAGAGCGTCGCCATCTCCTTTTCCGCCTTGCTGACCGCTGCCTTTAAGCTCTTCTGCTTTTCGCGCCACTCGGCTGCGTTGCGCTTTTCCGCCTTGCGATCCGCCTTTGGCGCATCCCCGCCGCTGCCGCCGCCATCGGCCTTGCGCAATATGATGTCGGTATAATCGTCCAGACTGCCGTCGAACGGCTGGGCCGTGCCGCCGTCCACCAGAACGAGGCGGTCGGCCACCAGTTCGATCATGTGGCGATCGTGGCTGACGATGACGACGGCGCCCGAATATTCATTGAGCGCCTGCACCAGCGCCTCGCGGCTGTCGACGTCGAGGTGGTTGGTCGGTTCGTCGAGGATCAGGAGGTGCGGCGCATCGCGCGTGATCAGCGCCAGCGCCAGCCGTGCGCGCTCGCCACCAGACATGGAGCCGACCTGCTGCGTCGCCCGCTCGCCGGAAAAGCCGAAACGGCCGAGCTGCGCGCGCACCGCGCCCGGCGTCGCGCCTTTCATCACGCGCGTCATGTGCTGGAGCGGCGTGTCGGCAATGTCGAGTTCCTCCACCTGATATTGGGTGAAATAGCCGACGTTCATCTTGGCCGAACTGTTCATCGACCCTTCCATCGGCGCGAGCTGCGCCGCGATCAGGCGCGCAAGCGTCGTCTTGCCGTTGCCGTTGCGGCCGAGCAGCGCCAGGCGGTCGTCAGGATCGATGCGCAGGTTCACCCGGCGCAGCACGGGCGTGTCGCCATAGCCCACCGCCGCCATGTCCATGGTGATGAGCGGCGGGCGCAGTTCGGGCGGGCTGGGAAAGGCGAAGGACAAGGTGGGGTCCTCGATCGCGGCGGCGATGGGCTGCATCCTTGCCAGCGCCTTGGCCCGCGATTGGGCTTGCTTGGCAGTGGAGGCACGGGCGGAGTTGCGGGCGATATAGTCCTGCAACTTCTCGCGCTCCGCCTGCTGCCGGGCGCGGGCCGCTTCCTGCTGCGCCAGCCGTTCGGCGCGCTGCCGCTCGAACGCGTCGTAGCCGCCCGGATAGAGCGTCACCTTGCCGCCTTCCAGATGCAGGATATGGTCGACGACATTGTTGAGCAGATCGCGCTCATGGCTGATCACGACCACGGTGCCGCGATAATTTTTGAGGAAGCTTTCCAGCCACATCGTCGCTTCAAGGTCGAGGTGGTTGCTCGGCTCGTCGAGGAGCAGCAGGTCGGGCTCGGAAAAAAGCAGCGCGGCGAGCGCGACACGCATTTTCCAGCCGCCCGAATAGCTGTCGAGCGGCCGCCCCTGCATTTCTTCGTCGAAGCCAAGGCCCACCAGAATACGCGCGGCGCGGGCAGGCGCGGTATAGGCGTCGATCGTCGTCAGCCGCTCATAGATATGGCCGAGCCGGTCCGGGTCCTGCGTGGTTTCGCTTTCCGCCATCAGGGCGGCGCGTTCCTTGTCGGCTTCAAGGACGGTTTCGAAGGGGGTCGCCGTCCCGGCGGGCGCTTCCTGCGCGATATAGCCAAGGCGCGTGTCGCGCGGCATGTCGCAGCCGCCATCGTCCGGATCGAGCTGCCCGATCATCACCTTCATCAGCGTGGACTTGCCAGCGCCATTGCGGCCGATCAGGCCGACGCGACTGCGCGGCGGCAGCGCGGCACTGGCGCGGTCGATGATGGTACGGCCACCCAGCCGCACGGTGATATCCCTGAGATTCAGCATGGGACGCCCTCTAGCAGAGCCGCGCGGAGTGGTGAAGGTGCAGGCGGGGAGTTTTGCAGTCACGCAAGACGTTGCGAAGTTCACACTGTTGTGGCCGACGCATTTGCGTGAGTACGGACGGGTGGCGTCGATTTCGCAATAGGAAAATTTTTGCGAAATGACGCCCCGGACCCATGGGGCGGGGAAGGTTCACGGTAGGAAAGAGCCAGTGGCATCATGCCATGGACCAGCCGCTGTAGGAAAGCGAGTTGGAGCGGCGCGCCTGTTCGGCCTTCGCGGAGATGACCGGCTTATCGGGCGGATGCGGGCGCAACTGCCTCCGCATAGAGGGTGAACTGGGCGTGGAGCCCACCCTCCGACGATTGCCCAAGCCACAGGTCGAACAGGCCGGGCTCCGCAATGATGCGATTGCCCGATCCGACAAATTGCAGGTCGGTGCGAGACAGGGAGAAGCGCACCGTCCTGCTCTCTCCGGGATCAAGCGTGACGCGTTCGATGCGCTTGAGTTCGCGCACCGGGCGGGTGCGGCTCGCCACGCGATCGCGGATGTAGAGTTGCACGACTTCGCTGCCCCGCCGGTCCCCCTTGTTCGTCAACCGGGCCGTCACCTCTATCGCCCGATCCCAGCGCAGGGCGGTGTCGGACAGCTTGAGATTCTCCAGCGCGAATCTTGTGTAGCTGAGGCCATGGCCGAAGGGATAGCGGGCGCTGTTGTCCGTGGTCATGTAGCGCGCGCGATATTCGGTGCGGTTGTCGATCACCGGGCGGCCGGTGGACTTGCGGTCGTAGAAGAAGGGCTCCTGTCCCGATTCCCACGGGAAGCTGACCGGCAGCTTGGCGGACGGATCGACCCGGCCGAACAGGATGTCGGCGATGGCATGGCCCGCTTCCGATCCCAGGAACCAGGTGGCGAGGACAGCCTGCGCACTCGCGACCGACCCGTGCAGCGCCAAAGCGCGGCCGTGGCGCAGCAGAATGACGACAGGCTTGCCGGTGGCAGCCACCGCGTCGGCCAGCATCTGTTGCGGCGGAGGCAATTCGATGACGGTGCGCGACTGCGCCTCGCCGGACATGTCCTGCGATTCGCCGAGCGCTAGCAGCACGATGTCCGCTGCCTTGACCGCCTCCACCGCTTGGGCGACCCCGCCGTCGATCAGCGCCATGATGTCGCATCCCTTGCCAATGCTGAGCAGGGCAGGATCGGGCATGGCTGCGCGCAGCCCGGCGGCGATGTCGACGCCCTTGCCCTTCTCCCCGTAAAATGCCCAGGGTCCGTAGAGATTGTCCCGATCCTCGCCAAAGGGGCCGATCAGCGCGATCTTCTGGCGCTTGGCGGGATCGAGCGGGAGGATGCCGCTGTTCTGGAGAAGAACGATCGACCGCCCGGCGGCTTCCCGCGCCAGGGCATGACGTGCGGGCGTGGCGATGCGGGTCCGCTCCGCCTCTTCGCTGATGGAGCGGTAAGGATTGTCGAACAGGCCGATCGCCATCTTCACATAGAGGATGCGGCGCACGGCAACGTCGATCGTCCCCATCGGCACCGCGCCGCTCTTCACCAGATCGGGCAAATGGCGGATGTAGAGGCCGCTTTGCATCGACATGTCGACGCCAGCCAGCACCGCCAGGCGCGCGGCATCGCGCTCATCCTCGGCAAAGCCATGCGCGATCAGTTCTTCGTCCGCCGTGTAGTCGGAGAAGACGAAGCCGCGAAACTTCATCTCGCCGCGCAGCAGGTCGGTCAGCAATTCCCGGTCGGCGGTGGCGGGAACGCCATTGATCTCGCTGAAGGCCGCCATGGTGGTAAGCGCGCCCGCCGCAAAGGCAGAGCCGAAGGGCGGCAGATGGGTTTCGCGCAGCGTCTCTTCGGAAATATCGACGCTGCCATATTCAAGGCCAGCCGCGACCGCGCCATAGGCGGCGAAATGCTTGGGACAAGCCAGAAGCGAATCGTCCCGGCGCAGGTCGCGCCCCTGAAATCCGCGCACGCGGGCAGCGGCGAACAGGCTACCAAGATAGACATCCTCCCCGGAGCCTTCGACAACACGGCCCCAGCGCTGGTCCCGCGCCACATCGACCATAGGCGCGAAGGTGAGGTGCAGCCCGGCCGCGCTTGCCTCCTGCGCCATGGCGCGCGCGGTGCGTTCGGCCAGCGCCGGGTCGAAGCTCGCGGCCTCGGCCAAGGGCACGGGAAAAATGGTCTTGAGCCCGTGGATGACATCACCCGCCAGCAGCAAGGGAATGCCAAGGCGGCTTTCCTTGACGGCTATCTCCTGCGCGCGGCGGGCGCCTGCCACGCCGATGCCGTTGAACAGACAGCCTACCCGGCCCTTGCGCACCTCTTCCGCCAGCCGCTTCTCATCCTGGATCCCGACCTGCGGATTGGGCGGGTTGTAGGGCCGAAAGCTGTCGGTAAGGCAGGTCATCTGCCCCGCCTTTTCCTCGACGGTCATCCGGGCGATCAGCGCGTCGACGCGTTCGACCTCCGTCGCGGCGAGCGCCCGGCCAGCAAATGGAAAGGCGAAGGAGCCGGATAGAGCGGCAGCCAGGAAGGCGCGACGATCGATGGTCATTGCACGGCAGCGTAACGGATGATTGGTGCGGGGCCAACGCCCCGCTCCGCCATATGGTGCCGCCGCGCGATCAGCCGGGGGCGAACAGCTTCGTCCCCATGACGCCAATGACGATCAGCGCCATGAAACCGGCCTGCACGGGTGCGATGCGGTCGCCGAACAGGATCATGCCGCCAATGATGACGCCGACGGCGCCAAGGCCGGTCCAGATCGCATAGGCGGTCCCGGCGGGCAGTCCCTTCATCGCCAGGGCAAGCAGGCCCATATTGAGGAAGCTCAAGGCGATCGGCACGGACGACGCCTGCCAGCTGCCGATGGTTGCCGCCCATTTGAGGCTGAGCGCCCAGCAGATTTCGGTGAATACAGCAATGCCAAGCACAAGCCACGCCATGACGAGCGGTCCTTCTTTTCAGACGGGCTCGAATGGGAAGCGCGCTGGCCGGAAACCCGAAAGAGGCGGCGCGCCGGAAGGGGACAGATACCCGAAGGCCAAAGCCAAAGGGTGGTGGACAGGGCTGGATTCGAACCAGCGTACGGGAAACCCGGGCAGATTTACAGTCTGCTGCCTTTAACCACTCGGCCACCTGTCCAGTGCCCTGACGCGGCAGGCAAAACTGCCTTTTACCGCGCTGGAGGCGCGCTCAATGGCGAATGGAGGCTTGCCTGTCAATGGCCGGATGTGAAAAGAGCGCTTCCATGAAAAAAGGACATCGCGGCGCTAAGCCCAAAGGCAACTTTCCCCGCTTCTACGGACGGCACGCCGTCATCGCGGCCCTGGCCAATCCCAACCGGGTGGTCCGGAAAATCTGGGGCACGCGCGACGCGCTGAACGCGCTCGACCTGCCGCCGGTGCTGCCCATCGTCTATGCCGATGTGGCTGACCTTGGCCGCATGGTGCCCTCCGATGCACCTCATCAGGGGATCGTCGCTGAAGTCGAGCCGCTGGATGATGTGTGGCTGGGCGACGCGCTGGAAGCGGGCGTGGACGACAAGCGGCCCGTGCTGGTTCTTGATCAGGTCACCGACCCGCACAATGTCGGTGCGATCCTGCGGTCGGCGGCGGCGTTCGATGCGCTTTGTATCGTGACGCAGGACAGGCATGCGCCGCCGGAGTCGGGTGTGTTGGCCCGGTCTGCATCAGGCGCGCTGGAAATCGTGCCGTGGGTGCGCGTGGTGAACCTCGCCCGCGCGCTCGATGAGATTGCCGAGGCGGGATATTGGCGCATCGGCCTGGATGGCGAAGCGGATACCATATTGGGCGAGGCGATCGGCGAATCGCGCGTCGCGCTGGTGCTCGGCGCGGAAGGCGAAGGGCTGCGTCACAACAGCATGGCCCATTGCGATATTTTGGCTAAACTGCCGATCAGCCCGCGCATGGAGAGCCTCAATGTCTCCAACGCGGCTGCCATCGCCCTGTACGCCGCCGCAAGCCGGTAGCAGGGCAAGGCTGCGCTGATGAGGCAGCGCAGGAAAGTTGGGGGACGACATGGCTGTTTTTCTTCGCGCCGCCAGCGCACTTGCCTGCTGCCTGATGCTGGGCGCCTGCCTGGTCACGCCGGGCAAGTTCGAATCCACCCTCGACATCCGCGCGGACCGGCAGTTCAGCTTCACCTATAAGGGTGAGATCATATCGTCCGACATGAAGGGGTTCGGCTCCTCCAGTGGGGATTCCATTGGCGATGGCGCCCCGGAAAAGAAGGATAGCGCCCTTCACAAGACGGCGATGCAGAAGGGCCGTGAAGAAGGATTTGGCGCAGGCGGAGCATCCGGCGACGAGGCGCAGATGCAGGCGATCGCCGCCGCCCTGTCCAAGGAGAAGGGATTTCGTTCCGCCCGCTATCTGGGCAATCACCGCTTCGAGATCGACTATGCGATCAGCGGGCGGCTGACCCACAGCTTCCTCTTCCCCTTCAACAGCGACGCCGAAATCGTCCTGCCCTTCGTGGCGGTCGAGCTGCGCGGCGGCGACAGGGTGCGGGTGAAGGCTCCGGGCTATTCCAACGGCTTCGACAAGAGCCGTGAGCCGATGGGGCAAAGCGGGCCTGGAGAGGATGCGGCAAAGGCGCTCGACGGCCACTTCACGCTGACCACCGACGCCGAAATCGTGAGCCAGAATCAGGAAGACGGCGCGCAGAGCATCGCAGGCGGCAGGCGGATCGTCTGGCGGATCACGCCGCTCACCAGCGAGGCGCCCATGGCGACGCTGCGCGTCAACCAGTGATGGGCGCCCGGATGAGAAGGATCAGTCTTCCGGCGCGATGGTGACGCGCAGACCGTCCAGATCCTCGTTCATCACCAGCTGGCACGACAGGCGGCTGCTTTCGTTGCGATGATCCGAACTGTCCAGCAGGTCGTTTTCGTCTTCGCTCAGCGCAGGCAGCTTGTCTGCGAAGGCGGGATCGACATAGACATGGCAGGTCGCGCAGGAGCAGCAACCGCCGCACAGCGCCAGCAGCTCGTCAAAGCCATTGTCGCGGATGACTTCCATCACGGACAGGCCGCTGTCGCCCTCGACAGCCTGCTCTTCACCCGCACGGTTGACCACTATCAGTTTAGGCATGTACCTCGATCCTAAAATTTCCACCGCCGCTCATAGGCGGGGGAGCCGATAAATCAAGAGCCGGAAACAAGCAGAGCATGGTCACCACCCCTGAGCAGCTGCGCGACAGCCTGGACGCGATCGCCGTCCTCGAACCCGGCTTTGCCGCTGCCCTGGCGCGCGTCGGCTATCCCCTGCCCCGCATGCGGGAGCCCGGCTATGAGACGCTGCTGCGCACCATCGTCGGCCAGCAGGTGAGCGTAGCGGCGGCCGCAGCCGTCTGGCGCAAGCTGGAGGCGGAGCTTGGCGAGGGGTGCGCGCCGGACCAGCTGCTCTCCCGCGATTTCGACGCACTGCGCGCCTGCGGCCTTTCGCGCCAGAAACAGGGCTATGCCCGGAGCCTCGCTGAACTGGTCACGAGCGGCGAGATCGACCTGCATGCCCTGCCGGAGGATGACGAGGAGGCGATCGCGCTCCTTACCCAGGTCAAGGGCATCGGGCGCTGGTCAGCCGAAATCTACCTGCTGTTCGCCGAAGGGCGACCCGATGTCTGGCCCGCTGGCGATCTTGCCGTGCAGATCGAGGTCGGCCGCATCCTTGGCCTGCCCGAACGGCCGAGCGAGCGGCAGACCCGCGCCCTTGCCGAAGCGTGGCGGCCCCACAGGGGCGCTGCCGCGATCATGGCCTGGCATCATTATAACACGGAGGTTCTCTAAGCTCATGTCCCTGCCCCATGCCCGCTACATCGTCCTGGAACATGAGGGCGTCTGGAAGATCAATCTCGACAACCGCTATTATGGCCCATTCGCCACCCGTGAAGCCGCAGTCGAAAACGCCACCGATACTGCGCGAAAGGCTGGGGACGGCGGCTATACCGCCAGCGTGCTGCTGATGCAGGGGACCAAGTTCGAGACGCTCTGGACCAATCAGCCTGACGAGACGGCCTGAAAATTTTCGGATTTTGGGAACCAGATGGCGGTTTGGACATTGTCGGCTCCAGTTCCGCGGGCTGAGGCATGAGTAAGAAGGTCTTAATCGTCGAAGACGAAATTTTCGTCGCACTCGAGATCGAGCAGATCGTCGAAGACGCAGGTTTTGCGGTCAGCGCGATTGCGGCTGATCGCGAAAGCGCGCTCATTGCTGCCAATGATTGCGACATCGCGCTCGTCGATCTCAACCTGCGCGACGGGCCGACCGGCCCTGGCATCGGGTTGGAACTTGCCGCTCAATATGGCGTCCAGGTGATCTACGTCACCGCCAACCCGGCTCAGATCGGCGCCGCTGCCGAAGCGGCCCTTGGCGTGATAACCAAGCCTTTCCGCGCGCATAGCATTGCCGAGACGTTACGCCTTGCCGCGTCGGGACAAAGGGATCTCGAAACAGCCGAGATTTTCGGCTTTACGCCATTTCGACTTTCGCCCGGCTCATGGAGCGGAATGGAATCCGCAGGCTGATACGAAGGCCCTCGGGCCGCCAGTCGCGCTCCATGCGTCCGCCCAGTTGCCGCTCAGCGCTCAGCTGCATGAGGCGGCTGCCAAAGCCCTCGCGGTCTGACGGCTTTACTGGTGGACCGCCTTCTTCCCGCCATTCGATGCAGATGTCTGCGCCCTCGCGCTGGACATCGATGCGCACTTGCCCCTGCGACACCGACAGCGCGCCATATTTGGCCGCATTGGTCGCGAGTTCGTGGAACAGCAGCGCAAGCGGCGTGGCGGATCGATCATCGATCGCTGGATTCTCGCCGGACAGGATGATGCGGTTTCCACCAGCGTCATTATAGGGCGCGAATATCTGCTCCAATATGCCGTGCAGCCGCCCCTGCTGCATGTCTTCGCCGGTTTCGATGCTGTGCGGCCTGATGAAATCATGCGCCCGGCCAAGAGCCATGATCCGGTCCCGCAGATCATCCGCCGCCACCCGGATTGCGGGGTTCTGACGCGCCGACAAACCGATCAGGCCCGCGATCACGGAAAAGATATTCTTGATCCGATGGGAAAGTTCGTGCGCGATGATCTCACGCTCTTCCATCATCAGCTTCTGTTCGTGAATTTCGGTGCAGGTGCCGATCCAGCGCGTGATCCTGCCTTCATCATCGCGGATGGGCAGCGCCCGGCCCAAGGTCCACCGATATTCGCCGCTATGATGGAGCAACCGATATTCTATCTCGTATGGCTCGCCGGTTTTCAGCGAATGCCGCCACCGCTGCCATGCCCGCTCTTGATCGTCCGGGTGGAAGGTGCCGTTCCACCCGTCGCCATCCGTGGCGCCATCCGACACGCCGGTATATTCATACCAACGGGCATTATAATAATCATGATAGCCGTCCGGCAGCGTCGACCAGACCATTTGCGGCATGGTATCGGCCAGGGTGCGGAAGAGCCGGTCGCTCTCCGCCACAGCCTCCGCATCCTTGACCTGGCGGGCGATGATGTCCTGATCGCGCCGCCGCCCCTCCAGCTCCACCATCACCTGGCGCGCCAGCAGGAACAGGCCCTGCCGCTGAACCGGCGTCAGGTCCTCCCTTGGCTTGTCATCGATGACGCAGAGCGAGCCCAGCGGCACCCCCTCCCCATTCAACAACGGCGCTCCAGCATAGAAACGGATGTGCGGTGCGCTCGTGACGAGCGGATTTGCCGCAAAGCGCGGATCGGCGCTGGCATCCTGCACCACGAAAATGTCGCTGCCGTGCATGGCATGGGCGCAGAAGGACACGTCGCGCGACGTCTCTTCGGCATCAAGGCCCGTGCGCGCAAGGAAGCGCTGACGCTCTTCCTCAACGATGCTGACGAGCGCGATCGGCGCCTCGCAAAGCGCAGCGGCGAAGTCGGTGATCTGGTCCAGCGTGCGAAAGCCGCCGGCATCCAGATCATAGCGCGCCAGCAAGGCCGCCCGATCCGTCTCCAGCCCCGTGCCGTCAGCCATCGCTTACCCGTTCGATGTCCGCGCCGACGGCCGACAATTTTTCCTCCAGCCGCTCATAGCCGCGATCGAGATGATAGACGCGGTTGACCTGCGTCTCCCCTTCCGCCGCGAGCCCGGCGAGAATCAGGCTCATGGAGGCACGCAAATCCGTCGCCATCACCGGCGCGCCGACCAGACGATCCACGCCGCGCACCACGGCCGTGCGGCCGTTCACGCCGATGTCCGCCCCCATGCGAGCGAGTTCAGGCACATGCATGTAGCGGTTTTCGAAGATCGTCTCGGTCAGGACGGATGCGCCGTCCGCCTTCGTCAGCATCGCCATGAACTGGGCCTGCATGTCGGTCGGGAAGGCGGGAAAAGGTGCGGTGGACAAGGTCAGCGGCTTGAGCTTGCTGTCTGCCGAAACCCTGATGCCGTTCTTCAGCTCATCGACCTGAACACCCGCGTCGCGCAGGGCGGCCAGGATGGCATGCATGTCGTCGGCACAGGCCCCGGCCAGTTCAAGCGAGCCCCCGGTGATCGCCGCCGCGCAGGCGTAGCTGCCTGCCTCGATGCGGTCCGGCATGACGCTGTAGGTCGCGCCATGCAGCCGGTCCCGGCCATGGATGATCAGCTTGTCGGTCCCGACCCCTTCAATATCCGCGCCCATGGCGATCAGCAATTTGCAAAGATCGACGATCTCCGGCTCGCGCGCGGCATTTTCAAGGACGCAGGTTCCCTTTGCGAGCACCGCCGCCATGACGGCATTTTCGGTCGCGCCAACGGACACCACAGGGAAAGTATAGATGCCACCGGGCAGGCCGCCATCAGGTGCGGAGGCGCGCACATAACCCGCGTTGATCTCGATCACCGCACCGAAAGCCTCCAGTGCCTTCAGGTGCAGGTCGATCGGGCGGTTGCCGATGGCGCAGCCGCCGGGCAGCGAAACCCGCGCTTCGCCCGCACGCGCGAGCAGGGGGCCGAGCACCAGAATGGACGCCCGCATCTTGCGCACGATGTCGTAGGGCGCCTCGGTCGATGTGACCCGGCCCGCGCGCATGGTCATGACCCGCCCGAAATCCTCCGGCCGCGCGCCTTCGATCATCGTCGATACGCCAAGCTGGTTCAGCAAATGACCGAAACTGTCGACGTCCGCCAGACGGGGCAGGTTGCGCAGCGTCACCGGTTCATCGGTCAGCAATGCGCAAGGCAGCAATGTCAGCGCGGCGTTCTTCGCACCGGAGATGGGAAGGCGGCCGCTCAGCACTTTGCCGCCGCGAATATGAATGCGGTCCATCGGCTGGGTTCTTAACGTTAATTGCGTTCGGCGCAAGGCGGGAGCGACCAGCGTGCCCAAGCAGCCGCATGTGATCGTTGGGATACGCTGGGGAAACATTTGCACTTTCGGGCCAACGAAATTGATCGAGTTTAGTGCGCGGGCCCAAAATGCAGCCAAAAGACGTAAGGGGCGTTTTGCCACCGTAACGACAAATTTGATAAAAGGTGCTTTGGGTGGCGACAGGTTGTTTCGCGGACAGGCTCGCAAAGCATGTGCCATTGTCCGACGAGGAAAAGAACGCGCTTACCAGACTTGAGGAAAATCCGCGCAAGGTGAAGCGGGGGGCGATGATTCAGCGCGTCAATGAAACGGTGACCGAATTGTTCGTGCTGCGCGAGGGACGGGTGATGAGTTTCGTCATCCTGCCCGATGGCAGTCGGCAGATCCTGAGGGTCTATTTTCCCGGCGATTTCATCGGCTCCGCCAGCACCATCTACAGCAAGGCGCCCGAATCACTGGTGGCGCTTTCGGACGCGATCGTCTGCCCTTTCGACAAGCATGCCTTGCGCCGGTTGCTGGAGGAATATCCGCGGGTCGCAGCCCTGTTGTTCCTGCTGTCCAACACGGAAAGGGTGGCGCTGACCGACCGGCTCGCCTCCCTGGGCCGCACGTCGGCCAAGGCGCGGGTCGCGTCCTTCCTGCTCGACATTTTCGACCGGCTGCGCGTCACCGATGACGGTGTCACCGACAGCTTCGACCTGAAACTGACGCAGGAAGAAATTGGCGACGCCATCGGCCTGACCTCCGTCCATGTGAACCGGATGGTGCGGCAGATGGAGCAGGAAGGCCTGATCAGCCGCGCGAATGGTCGCATCACCCTGCTGGATATGCAGCGGCTGGAAGAGATCGGCCACTACACGAACAGGCACAAGGATGTGGATCTCGACTGGCTGCCTGGTTACATCTGACCGGCTCTTGGCGACCCGGCGGGCCAAGCATCAGGCGAGCAGTTCGACATCCCAATAGAGCCAGTCGTGCCAGCTTTCGTGCAGATAGTTGGGCGGAAAGGCCCGGCCATGTTCCTGCAACTGCCAGCTGGTCGGCCGGATCGGCTCGACATGCAGCCGCATGCCCGCTTCCCTGGGCGTGCGGCCGCCTTTCTTGAGATTGCAGGGTGAACAGGCCGTGGCGACATTTTCCCAGGTCGTCCGGCCACCTGCCCGGCGCGGTATGACATGGTCGAAGGTCAGATCGTGCGGCGATCCGCAATATTGGCAGGCGAAGCGATCCCGCAGGAACAGGTTGAACCGGGTGAAGGCGGGGTGTTCGGACGGCTTCACATATTGCTTGAGCGCGATCACCGACGGGATCTTCATCTGGAGGCTTGGGCTGTGCACCTCCCGCTCATAATTGGCGACGATGTCCACCCGCTCCAAAAAAACCGCCTTGATAGCGGTTTGCCACGGCCAGAGGCTCAGCGGATAATAGCTTAACGGCGTATAATCAGCGTTCAGGACCAGCGCCGGACAGTTTTCCGGATGTCGTATCAGGTCGGGATGGTACATAAGAACCCTCGAACCCCCAATTGCCAGGATCCTGATCGATCAGGAACGTGACGGCAACATGACAGCATTAACCACCCCGACCCGTCAAGGGCCTGTATGATCCAATCGTCCCCGCCACAGCATGTGGTAACGCGCTTCGCACCCAGCCCCACCGGCAAGCTGCATGTCGGCCATGGCTGGTCGGCATTGCTGGCGATGGATTTTGCCCGCGCAAATGGCGGCTTATTTCGGCTTCGGATCGAAGATATCGATGGCACGCGCAGCCGGCCGGAGCATGTCGCGGGCATAGCGGAGGACCTCAACTGGTTGGGGGTGACGTGGGACGGCGAGTTGGTCTTTCAATCGGAGCGGCTCGACCTTTATGACGCGGCGCTGGAGAGATTGCGGCACATGGACCTTCTCTATCCCTGTTTCTGCACGCGCGCCGACATAGCCGCCAGCGCCAGTGCGCCGCATGGGCCGGAGGGGCCTGTGTACCCGGGCACCTGTCGCGCATTGCCTTCGCCCGAACGGGAACGGCGGGTTGCGGCAGGCGAACCCCATGCGTGGCGGCTGGATATGGCCAAGGCGATTGCGACTATAGGTGAATTGCATTGGAAGGCCGCTCCCTTCCCCCCGCTCGGGCTGAGTGCCGGGGATGGAGGGATGATCAAGGCGGAGCCCCAGACCGCGGGCGACGTGGTCCTCGCGCGCAAGGATGCGCCCGCCAGCTATCATCTGTCCTGCACGCTGGACGATGCGGCCATGGGCGTCACCCATGTGCTGCGTGGGGATGACCTGTTTGCCGCGACCCATGTCCACCGGCTGCTTCAGGCGCTGCTCGACCTGCCGACACCCGTCTACTGCCACCATCCGCTGCTCGTCGGCGCCGACGGAAAGCGCCTGGCCAAGCGCGATGGATCGGTCGCCCTGGCGGACCTGCGCACGCAAAGCGCCGATCCCGCAGTCCTTGCCGCCGATCTGCGGGGCGGTCGCTTTCCGGTTGGCATTTCACTGGCCAAGGCCTAGATTCAGGCCATGAACATCATTCTCGTCATTGCGCTTGTCCTTGCCATGGCAGCGACGCTTTTTGCGCTCGTCCGGGGCATCATCGCCTTTCTGCAGACGACCAAGGAGCAGCTGAACGCGCCGGACGGCACGCCCAGCCCTTCCAGCCTGAAGCAGAACAAGATGATGATGAACCGCATCCTGTTTCAGGCGGCGGCCGTCATCATCGTGGCCATCCTGCTGCTGATGAAGGGCAACGGCTGATCCGCCGATGGTGAAGCTGAACAAGATCTACACCCGCACCGGCGATGCGGGGACCACCGGCCTTGTGGATGGATCGCGCCTGCCCAAGCATGCGCCGCGCATGCAGGCGGTCGGCGATGTCGATGAAGCCAACAGCGCGATCGGTCTCGCCATCCTCGCTATCGGCACAGCACCCGAAGCGGACTGGCTGACGACGATCCAGAATGATCTTTTCGACCTCGGCGCAGACCTCGCCACGCCAGTGCCGGAGGGGGAGGACGAACCTTGGGCGCTGCGCATCGTCGCCACCCAGGTGAAGCGGCTGGAAGACCAGATCGATGCGATGAACGCCGATTTGCAGCCGCTCGACAGCTTCATCCTGCCCGGCGGGTCGCCTGCCGCAGCCGCCGTCCATCTCGCCCGCGCCATCACGCGCCGGGCCGAACGCAGCGCCACGGCGGCTGCGGCGGAGGTCGCGCTCAATCCTCAGGCCCTAGCCTATCTCAACCGATTGTCGGACCTGCTGTTCGTCATGGCCCGGCGCCTCAACGGCAATGGCGCGGCCGATGTGAAGTGGGTGCCCGGCGCCTCGCGCTAGCTTCAAAGAAGCTCCGCCGCCCAGCGGAACCGAAATCGCCTCCCATGCGCTTGTTTTTGCGATTGCAGCACAAGCCTATGGGAAGGGCCAGCATGGCGAAAAGCCGGGTCGCACCGGGTCAGCATGATCTGACGCAGCACTATCGCGACGTGCGGGCGCTAAGTGAAGCGCTGTGCGCCCCGCTGTCGGATGCCGATGCGACCGTCCAGTCCATGCCGGACGCTTCCCCAGCCAAATGGCATCTGGCGCATACGAGCTGGTTCTTCGAAACCTTCGTCTTGCGCGACCATGTGCCGGGCTATCGTCCGTTCGATCCGCACTATGCGTTCCTGTTCAACAGCTATTATGAAGCGGAAGGCCCCCGCCAAGCCCGCCCGCTGCGCGGCGTGCTGACCCGCCCGCCGCTTGAGGATATTCTCGCTTACCGGGCCCATGTCGATGAAGCGCTGCTGGCGGCCCTCCCTACCCTTCCTGCATCCGCGCAGTCGCTGGCCCTGCTCGGCCTTCATCATGAACAGCAGCATCAGGAGTTGATGCTGACGGACATGCAGCACCTCTTTTCGCTGAACCCGCTGGAACCCGCCTTGTTTGAAACACCAAGGTCCAAGCCAGCGGCGCTTCCGGGGTCCATCCACTGGATCGAAGGACGCCAGGGCCTTGTGGAAATAGGCGACGATGGCAAAGGCGATTTTGCCTTCGATTGCGAGGAGCCACGGCACAAGGCGCTTCTCCACCCGCATGCTCTGGCCCACCGGCTGGTCACGAACAGCGAATGGATCGCCTTCATCGAGGAGGGCGGCTATCGCGATCCCGCGCACTGGCTGTCGGACGGTTGGACATGGGTGCAGGCGGAGCGCGTGGAAGCGCCCCTTTACTGGCGCCAGGATGCTCAAGGCTGGACCCGCTTCGGTTTGGACGGCCGTAAACCGGTCAACCCCGCCGCGCCGGTCTGTCACATCAGCTTCTACGAGGCCGATGCCTATGCCCGCTGGGCCGGAGCGCGGCTGCCCACCGAAGAAGAGTGGGAAAGCGGCGCGCTGAATGTCGCACCGACCAGCGGCAATCAACTCGACGGCGCTGAATGTCCCCGCCCCCAAGCCACGGACGGCCGCGCCTCGCTTACCCAGATGTTCGGCGATGTGTGGGAATGGACCGGCAGTGGCTATCGTCCTTACCCCGGCTTCCGCGCCAGTGAAGGCGGCGTGGGCGAATATAATGGCAAGTTCATGGCCGGGCAGTTCGTCCTGAAGGGCGGCAGTTGCGCCACCCCGCGCGGGCATGTGCGGCCGAGTTACCGGAATTTCTTTTACCCCCATCAACGCTGGCAGTTCACTGGCCTGCGCCTGGCCAAGGATCTCTAGCCTGTGCTTCTGACACTCGACGCCCCCGCCGCGAGCCCCGTCGCGGACAGCAGCTTTCGCCGTGACATAGTGGAGGGACTTTCCCGCCATCCCAAGGCGACGCCACCGATCTGGTTCTACGACCGGCGCGGATCGGAACTGTTCGAGGAAATTGCCGACCTGCCCGAATATTATCCCACCCGCACCGAAACGGCATTGCTGGAACGCCATGGCGCGGACTTCGCCGATGCCGTCGGCCCCGGTCGGGCCGTCATCGAATTCGGCGCAGGCAGCGCGCGCAAGACGCCGCATCTGCTTCGGGCGATCGATCCATCCGCCTATGTGCCGATCGATATCAGCGGCGATTTTCTCCACGCGAGCAGCGCGGCGTTGGCGTCTGCATTCCCCGGCCTGCCTGTGCTGCCGCTGGTCGGCGACTTTCATGCCGACCTGACGTTGCCCAATATGGTCGATGATCTGCCAAGGCTCGGCTTTTTCCCCGGATCGACCATCGGCAACATGGAACCGTCATCGGCCGTCGACCTGCTTCGATCGATGCGCAGGCTGCTCGGAGAGGGCGCGATGCTGTTGATCGGCATGGACCAGATCAAGGACCCTGCCCGGCTGATCGCAGCCTATGACGACGCAGCGGGCGTCACAGCCGCCTTCAATCTCAACCTTCTGGCGCGCATCAACCGCGAGTTGGAAGGCGACCTGCCGATCGAAGACTTTGCCCATCGCGCGATATGGAATGACGGGAAGGCCCGGATCGAAATGCATCTGGAGGCACTGCGGCCCCTGCGTTTTCACGTTGCGGGACATGCGTTCGCGATGGAGCAGGGCGAGACCATCCATAGCGAGAGCAGCCACAAATATGGGCCGCGCGACGAACAGCTGCTGCTGCGTGCAGGAGGATGGGAACCGGCGCGGCAATGGACCGATCCCGACGGGCTCTTCTCCCTCATCCTCGCCGCTGCGGCGTGACCGCTATGGGACGACCTTGGCCGACCAGGTGGTGATCCAATGCCAGGCCCCCCGGCATTCGCCCATCGCGCTCGCGGATGCCAGGCGGAAGCGGATGCCATCCCAGACATAGCTTTCGCTGCTGCCGCAGTCGCCAATGCCCCTACCCTTCGCATAGCTTTCAAGCGACGAACTTTCTGGCGTCCAGGAGGCGTTGACCAAGGTGGGATGCGCGGCATCCTCGCTCCAGCCGGGTTGATAATCGAAGGCCGCGTGGCGGAAGCTGCGCCGTCCCGGAATGCCGGTGGCGATCACCGGAACAGCCGAATAATTGTAAGCGCCCGCGCCGCAGGGGACCAGCACCAGCGTTTCCGTCTTTGAAAGGCGATGCAGTTCCGGCGGCGACGCATCACGCATCTCGTCCGCGCAACCGGTGAATTTCCCCAGAGCCGCCAGTTCTTCGCGCCACAGGGTCACGGGCGCCGCGCCTGCCGGTATGACCGCCCGGCGGATCAAAGGAAGCGGAGGCGCCGGGCGAACCGCATTCGCCGCCAGCGCTCCTGTCGCGACCAGCGCCGCCTGCGTGCCTGCACGCCCCTGCCGCGCGTCCATATAGCGCATTGCCGCCGCCGCTCCGGCAAGGGACGGCCGGGCAATGACTGCACCGGCCGATCGCAGTTCAAGCTTCGTGCCCCGCGCCATGGCGATGGCGAGAGCGGCCGCCTGGGGCCCTTGCAGCCGGGCTTCGCCATCCCTGCCCGCGGCCGTGGCGATCCTGCGACCGTCGACCAGGAAGCTGACCTCCTCCTGCCCGCGCCCATCGCGGCTGACCCATATTTCCGGGTCGGCTGCTCCCCCCGCCTCGCGCACCAGGCCGAGCGCGACGGGCTTGTCCGGCCACTCACCGCCATCGGGAAGCAGTGACACGGCCTCGCATCGGCTGCGATTGTCGCAACCGATCGTCCAATCCTTGTAGGTTTCCAAGGCGCCGGGCCGTGGTGCCTGAGCCCCCAGCGGCGCGGATGCGATGAACGCCGACAGCATCGCCGCCAACGTGATTAAGCGTTTGTCCCCCATGAGTTAACTATAACTTAGTTTATAGTGGAGCGGTAGTGGCTTGTCGGCATGCCGCATCGCCGGACATGCACTACTGATGGGGGACCCATAACAAAAAGGCCGGTGTCCTTCGACACCGGCCTCTTGGATCAAGCCGCCTTGGCGCGCGACATGCGCTTGCGCTCGTTCGGATCGAGATAGCGCTTGCGCAGACGGATGGTCTTGGGCGTCACCTCGACCATTTCATCATCGTCGATATAGGCGATCGCCTGTTCCAGCGTCATCTTCTTCGGCGGGGTCAGGCGGACGGCGTCGTCCTTGCCGCTGGCGCGGAAGTTGGTCAGCGCCTTCGACTTCATCGGGTTGACTTCAAGGTCTTCGGGCTTGGCGTTCTCGCCGATCACCATGCCTTCGTAGAGCGCTTCGCCCACGCCGACGAACAGGATGCCGCGATCTTCCAGCGGACCCAGCGCATAGGCATTGGCTTCGCCCGCGCCGTTCGAGATCAGGACGCCATTCTTGCGGCCTTCGATCTTGCCCTTGTGGGGGCCGTACTTCTCGAACAGGCGGTTCATGATGCCCGTGCCGCGCGTGTCGGACAGGAATTCGCCATGATAGCCGATGAGGCCGCGCGAGGGCGCGGAAAAGGTGATGCGGGTCTTGCCGCCGCCCGAGGGACGCATGTCGGTCATCTCGGCCTTGCGGATGTTCATCTTGTCGACGACCGTACCCGAAAATTCATCGTCCACGTCGATGACGACGGTTTCATAAGGCTCGGTCTTGTTGCCATTCTCGTCCTCGCCGAACAGCACGCGCGGGCGCGAAATGCCGAGCTCGAAACCTTCGCGGCGCATCGTCTCGATGAGAACGCCGAGCTGAAGTTCGCCGCGGCCCGCGACTTCGAAGCTGTCCTTGTCTTCCGATTCCGTCACCTTGATGGCGACGTTGGATTCGGCTTCGCGGGCCAGGCGGTCGCGGATCATGCGGCTCGTCACCTTGCTGCCTTCGCGGCCCGCCATCGGCGAATCGTTGACGGCAAAGCGCATCGACAGGGTCGGCGGATCGATCGGCTGGGCCTTGATCGGAACGCTGACCTGCGGGTCGGCGATGGTGTTGGCGACGGTAGCGACGGTCAGGCCCGCGAGGCTGATGATGTCGCCCGCCTTGGCTTCGTCCACCGGTACGCGGTCCAGGCCCTGGAAGGACATGATCTTCGACGCACGGCCGGTTTCGATCACATTGCCGTCAGCGTCGAGCGCGTGGATCGGCTGGTTGACCTTGACCGTGCCGGACTGGACCCGGCCGGTCAGGATGCGACCAAGGAAATTGTCGCGATCGAGCAGCGTCACGAGGAAGCTGAAAGGCGCGTCCACGTCCAGCGACGGCGGCGGCACATGATCGACGATCTTCTGGAACAGCGGCTCCAGCGTGCCTTCGCGGCGCTGAGCATCTTCGCTGGCGTAGCCGTTGCGGCCCGAGGCGTAGAGTACCGGGAAGTCGAGCTGCTCGTCGGTGGCGTCCAGCGTCACGAAGAGGTCGAACACTTCGTCCAGCACTTCCTGGATGCGCTCGTCGGGACGGTCCACCTTGTTGACGACGACGATGGGCTTGAGGCCCAGAGCCAGCGCCTTGCCAGTCACGAACTTCGTCTGCGGCATCGCGCCTTCCGACGAATCGACCAGCAGGATGACGCCATCGACCATGGAGAGGATGCGCTCCACCTCTCCGCCGAAGTCGGCGTGGCCTGGCGTGTCGACGATGTTGATGCGGGTGCCGTTCCATTCGACCGAGGTGGGCTTCGCCAGGATGGTGATGCCGCGTTCCTTTTCGAGGTCGTTCGAATCCATCGCGCGTTCCTCGACGCGCTGATTGTCGCGGAAGGTGCCGGACTGGCGGAAAAGCTGATCCACCAATGTGGTCTTGCCATGATCGACGTGTGCGATGATGGCGATATTACGCAGGGACATGCATGTGCCTTTGGGATTTTCTGTTTTCCCGGCCGGCACCACGCCTGACCAGAGTATCGCGCGCGCCCCTACAGGAAATGATGCGTTGCGGCAAGGGCAGGGCAAGGATTTGCATCGGCCCGGACGCAGGACCATATTCCGGATTGAAGCGCTACTGTTATAGCTACATATAACAGCATGAAGGAGACGTTATGGCCAGCACCGCGCCCACCACGGCGACCGCCGATACGCTCAACCTGACGCCGCCCGATCCGGTGCCGCCGGTCTCGCCGGAAAAGGCGGCGGGTCTTGTCCCGATCGATGACGAGAAGCGTTCGAAGCTGGACGAGAAGGTCGATGCCTTCATCGACGACCTTGTCGCACAGGACGCCAACTCGCCCGAATTCGGCCAGCGGGTGGACCAGCTGACCAATATGGGCCGCAAGGAAATCGCAGAGGCGGCGGGCCATTCGAACCGCTTCCTTGATCGCCCCGTCCGCGCGATGGACAGCGACAACAAGGTTGGCGCGGATCTGGCTGAGCTACGCCGCACGGTCGAGGATCTCGATCCGGGCAAGCGCGGGAGCCTGCTTGCGCCCAAGAAGCTGTTCGGGATCATTCCCTTCGGTAACCGGCTGCGCGACTATTTCGACGGCTATAAAAGTGCGCAGGGTCACATCAATTCGATCCTCGGCAGCCTCGCCAGCGGCAAGGACGTGCTGATCAAGGACAATGCCGCCATCGATGTCGAGCGGCAGAATATGTGGGCGGCGATGGGCCGCCTGGAACAGATGATCCACATCTCCAAGACGCTGGACGCCCGGCTGGAGGCGAAGGCGCTTGAACTGGACGCGACCGATCCGGCGAAGGCCAAGGCGATCCGGGAGAGCGCGCTTTTCTATATTCGCCAGCGTACGCAGGACCTGCTGACGCAGATGGCCGTGACCGTTCAGGGCTATCTGGCGCTCGACCTCGTCAAGAAGAACAATGTCGAACTGGTGAAGGGCGTCGACCGCGCGAGCACCACCACCGTTGCCGCGCTGCGCACCGCCGTCACCGTGGCGCAGGCATTGGCGGGGCAGAAGCTGGTGCTCGAACAGATCAGCGCGCTCAACACGACGACCGCCAACATGATCGATTCGACCGGCGAGATGCTGAAGAACCAGACGGCGCAAATCCATGAGCAGGCCGCGTCCAGCACCATCCCCATCGCGACGCTGCAACGCGCCTTCCAGAATATCTACGACACCATGGACAATATCGACACGTTCAAGGCCAAGGCGCTGGAGAATATGAAGACGACGGTGAACACGCTGTCGACGGAGGTGGAAAAGTCGAAGGGCTATATCGCCCGCGCAGAGGGCCAGGCGCAGGCCGCGCAACAGGCGCGCGCCGACAACCCGCTACTGAGCGCGATCGAGGCCTAAGGCAGTGAGCCGATCCGACCGTGTCCTGGCCGACGCCGAAGCGGTGCTGCGCCGCCACGGCGACCGTGGGCGCAGCCTGTCGGCCCGGGCGCGGCAGAGGCGCGGCGCCGCGCTGATGCGCAAGGTGAAATGGGCCTTCTGGTCGATACTCGCCATCCTTATCGGCAGCATGGTTGCAGGCTTCTTCATCCCACTCGGCACGACTGGCGTCATGGTCGCGCTGGGTCTTGCCATCGCGGCGCTGCTGTTGATCGCCCTCCTCCCCTCCGAACCACGCGTCGGGACGCAGGCGCTTGCCACCGCCCCCATCACCGCCCTCCCGCTCCAGACCGAAATCTGGCTCGACAATCAGCGCAAAGCCTTGCCCGCCCCCGCCGTCACCCTGGCCGACAGCATCGGCGTCAAGCTGGAGACGCTCGCGCCGCAGCTCGAACGCCTCAATGATCAGGAGCCTGCCGCCCAGGAAATCCGCAAGCTGCTGTCCGATCACCTGCCCGAACTGGTCACCGGCTATGAATCCATTCCCGCCCCGCTTCGCCGCGAGGAACGCAACGGCCGCGTGCCCGAGCAGCAGCTGATCGAAGGGCTGAAGGTCATCGACGGAGAGCTCGCCCGGATCAGCGAGGCGCTGGCCAGCGGCGATATCGACAAGCTGGCGGTGCAGAACCGCTTCCTTGAACTCAAATATCAGGAAGCCAAGGAACTTGGCCGCTAGGCCAGCCGTCCTCTTGCCATGATCCATCTGACGCTGATCATCGTCGATTTCCTGACCGGCCTGCTCGCCGCCGGTGCCTGGGCGCTCGCCTCCGCCGGTGGCGCCATCGCCGCGCTGCTGGGCGGCGGTCTGGTCAGTGCTTCACTCTTCCGGAAATGGCGCAAGCGCGGCTGACGCTCAACTTCCCCGGATGACTGTGTCGATCGCTTCATCCGTCATCGGTTGGCTGAACTGAATGCCGAAACGCTTGCCTCGCGCCCATACGACGCGGCCGCTGGTTTCCACGCCAAAGGCCTTCACCTCGACATAGCTGCCAGCAGCGGGCGGTGTTTCGCAATGAGCAAGCGCCCCGGAGGTGGACAGGTCCAGGAAATGGCCGCGCATTTCGGCATTGGCCACGCATAGGGTGACGGGGCCGAACATCTTGTGCCGTGCACTGTGCCGCCGCTGTTCGGCGTTGCCCGCCAGGAATGGGCTTTGGTTGTTCATACCGAGCTTCTCCCACGGGCCATCCAACCATGAAAAGGTCAAGACGGCGCACAGAATCATGGTTAACCCGCCATTAGCTACCTTTTACCCTAGGGAAACTGCTAATTTACGTTAGTCGCACTTTTCATGGCGCAGGGTACTATGCTTTGCGGCGATGGCCGGGCCGTGACCCGGCGGAAGCGGGCGAAATAGCCGCCTGCGGTGGGCTTGGGCACCAGTTCCTCCAGACGGAAACCGACGGCTGCCAGTTCACAGACCAGCAGGCGCGGCGGCGTCCCGTGCTGCGCCGTCGGCCGATTGGCATCGACCACGATCAGTTCGCCATCACTTTTGAGCGCGGGACTGAGGTTCCACAGGAACGCATAGGGCTCGGCGATCTCATGATACATATGGACCATGAATATGCGGTCGAAGCTGTTTTCCGGCAGCTTCGGGTCTTCTGGCGCGCCCAGCCTGACACTGACATTGCGCCAATCCTCGCGCGTGATGCGGCGGGACAGCGCCTCGATCACCTCGGGCATGATGTCTTCGGCCAGCACCCTGCCCTTGGCGCCGACGCGGTTGGCGAGCCGAACGGTATAATAGCCTTCGCCAGCGCCGATGTCGGCAACGGTCATGCCGGGCCGGATGCCCGCACGATCCATGATGTCTTCGGCCTCATTGACGCGGTCGCGCGCTTCCTCGTTGGACCAGCGGGTCGAGACGATGGGCGCCACCGGCCTGTCGGCACGGGGAAAGTCCCGCGCGGCGGCGGGCCGGTCATCCTGCTTGGCGGACGACAACAGGCCGCAGCCTGCCAGCAGGAACAAGGATCCCGCCAGCGCGCCCCGCATCATCAGTCGACATCCTCCACATCGACCTTCTCGCCCGTCACCTTCTGCGACAGGGCAGCCGCCATGAAGGGGTCGAGCGCGCCGTCGAGCACGTCGTCGGGCGAGGTTGAGGTAACGCCGGTGCGCAGGTCCTTCACCAGCTGATAGGGCTGGAGCACATAGGATCGGATCTGGTGGCCCCAGCCGATCTCTGTCTTCGCCTGATATTCACCCGAAGCCGCCGCCTCGCGCTTCTGCAACTCGGCCTCATAGAGCCGGGCCTTGAGCATGTTCATCGCCGTCGCGCGGTTCTTGTGCTGCGACCTGTCATTTTGCGACGCGACGATGATGCCCGAAGGGATGTGCGTGATGCGGACGGCGGAGTCGGTCGTGTTGACATGCTGCCCGCCCGCGCCCGACGCGCGATAGGTATCGATCTTGAGGTCGCCCTCATTCACCTCGATCTCGATATTGTCGTCGATCACCGGATAGACCCAGACCGACGAGAAGCTGGTGTGCCGTCGCGCCGAGCTGTCATAGGGGCTGATGCGCACCAGCCGGTGGACGCCGCTTTCCGTCTTGGCATAGCCATAGGCATTCTCGCCCTTGAACAGGAAGGTCGCGGACTTGATGCCCGCCTGGTCGCCTGCCTGATAGTCGACCAGTTCGACCTTGTAGCCGCGCCGTTCGGCCCAGCGGCGGTACATGCGCGACAGCATCTCTGCCCAGTCCTGGCTTTCCGTGCCGCCCGCGCCCGCGTGAATCTCCAGATAGGTGTCGCTGGCGTCCGCCTCACCGGCCAGCAGCGCCTTGATCTTGTCCTCGTCCGCGCGATCGGCCAGCGCCTTCAGCGAAGCGACGCCTTCGTTGACCATCTCCTCATCGCCTTCGGCCTCGGCCATTTCGATGAGTTCGGCGGTGTCGGTCTTTTCACTGTCGATCGCCCGGGTCGCGCCAATCGCGGCTTCCAGGCGCGTGCGTTCGCGCATGACTTCCTGCGCCATCTTCTGATTGTCCCAGAGCGTCGGGTCCTCGACGCGGGCGTTCAGCTCGTCGAGGCGACGCAAGGCGCGGTCCCAGTCGAGGAAGCGGCGCAGCAGGTCCAGCGCGGCGTCGATACGATCGATATATTGCTGCGCTTCGGCGCGCATGGGGAGTCTCCAGAAACTTCGGGGCGCATCCTAAACGCGCTAAACGCCAGCCCCTATCCGAGGGATGCGATTTTGGGAAGGGCGTAGTAATCCTCCCCTGGAAGGGGAGGTGGCAGCCCGCAGGGCTGACGGAGGGGTAAAAACTGTGGAGCGCTGAGCCGAATACCCGTCCACCGTCCATGTCGTTCCACCTGCCCTTCCAGGGCATGATTAAGCTTGAACAACTATATGACGGATAACCGCCTCCACATCCCGCAACACCTCCCGGGCAGGAATACGGATCACCTTGATTCCTTCGCCAAGTAGCCAATCATCGCGCACCCGATCTCGCACAGGTCGAGCGCCATACCCATGCGCCTTACCATCCACCTCGATCGCCAGCTTCCGGGCCGGACAGAAGAAGTCCACCACATAGGGACCAGCCGGATGCTGCCGCCGAAATCGCAATCCTTCGGGCCGCTTTCTCAGTTCCTGCCAGAGCAGCACTTCAGGCAAGCTCATCGTGCGGCGCAATTCGCGAGCGCGCCGTTGCGTGGACTTAGGCCCGTAGAGCATGAGTGATCCTCCTTGAAATCCTCCCCTGCAAGAGGAGGTGGCAGCGCCGAGCGCTGACGGAAGGGTGCAGCCCAAACCGCTGCGCTATACCCCTCCACCACCTTCGGCGGTCCCCCTCCCCTTGCAGGGGAGGATTTCAGATCAATAAATCCCGCCCTGTTCCTGCAGGAAGTCGCTGTCCGTCCGCTGCCGCGTCTGGGCTCTTGCCTCACGCCGCTGGGCGGCCTGTTCCTGCGCGGCGACCTCTTCCTTGCGGATGGAGCGGCGGGGTTCGCTTTCAGGCTTGAACGCTTCCCAGATGACGGCGGGCTTGGGATCGTCGGTCGGCCACACGCCATAGACGCGCTTGCCTGACCGGCGATCTATCGTGACCATGCGGATGCCCGCGGGCGCGACGAAGGGCGTCTTGGGCATGGTTTCGAGCACCGGGGCCATGGCCGCTTTCCAGATCGGCGCGGCGACCCGGCCGCCCTGCGCCCACCCGCCCAGGCTGCGTGGCTGGTCATAGCCGATATAGACGCCAGCGACGATGTCAGGCGATCCGCCCACGAACCAGACGTTGGTCGGGCCATTCGTCGTGCCCGTCTTGCCGAACAGCGGCCGCTTGAGATCCGCAAGAACCGTCGCGGTGCCGCGCTGGATCACGCCTTCGGTGATATGCACGACCTGATAGGCGGTCATCGGGTTCATCACCTGCCGCCCTTCGAAGCCGAAGCGCGGCATGGGCTTGCCATCCCAGTTCGCCATGTTGCACCCGTCGCAGGCGCGCCAGCGCAGCGGCCATATCACCTTGCCGCGCCGGTCCTGCACATAGTCCATGACCTTGGGCGAAAGCTGGCGTCCATGGTTGGCGAGCATCGCATAGGCATTCACCATCCGCTCGACCGTGGTTTCGCCAGCGCCGAGAGCAAAGGAGAGGTAGGGCTGATAATCGCCGATCCCCATCGCCTTGATGGTGCGCACGACGCGGTCCATGCCGGTCTGGCTGGCGGCGCGCACCGTCATCAGGTTGCGTGATTGCTCGACGCCCCAGCGCATCGTCTGCGGCCCGGCGCTGCCGCCGGAGAAGTTGCGGAAGCATTTCTGCCCCAGCCCCGCGCCCTGATAGACGCACAAGGGGCCATCGACGATGATCGAGGCAGGCGTCATGCCATTGTCCAGCGCGGCGGCATAGACGAACGGCTTGATGGTCGATCCGGGCTGGCGCATCGCCTGCGTCGCGCGATTATAGGACGACAGGCGGTTGTCGAACCCGCCCTGCATGGCAAGCACCCGTCCGGAATGGACTTGCTCGGCCAACATGCCACCGGACACTTCGGGCACGTTGCGCAGCGCCCAGCTGGACCCGTTGCGCGCGACCACGATCAGGTCGCCGGGCTTCATGCTGTTGAACGCAGGCCCGCCAGCGCGGCGATAGGGCATTTGCGCGGCGCTCGCGGGCAGGGTCGCGGTGGTCCCATCGGAAAAGCCGATTTCGGCCCCGGAAGAGCTGCGGTCGATCACCGCCGCCACGCGCCAACCGGCATAATCGATGCCGATATAGCTGGCGGCGAGTTCGCGCTTCCACCCCCGCGCCAGGTCGATCTTGCCTACCGGACCAGACCAACCCTTCCCTGCGTCGAAACGCAAAAGGCCGTTGCGCAGGGCGGTGGCGACCCCTTCCTGCAGCTTGGGATCATAGGGGCTGCGGACCCAAAGGCCGCCCGCATAAACGCTGTTGGGGCCGTCTTCCGCCTTTTCGCCGAACAGGTCGATCAGGCGGCGGCGCACCTCTTCCATATAATAGCCGCCGGCGCGCGCATCGAAGCTGGAGCCATGCTGTGCGACCGTGCCGAGCGGTTGAGCCTGCGCCTCGGTCAGTTGCGCCTGGCTGATCCAGCCATTCTTGTACATCTCGCCAAGCGCCCAGTTGCGGCGGTCGAGCGCGCGCTCATGACCTGTGGGGCTTTCCGGACGGTAATTGGCCGGTCCCTTGGGCAGGATCGCGAGATAGGCCATCTCCTGCAGCTTGAGGTCCGCGACATCCTTGCCGAAATAGGCCCGTGCCGCAGCCTGCACGCCATAAGCGTTCCGGCCCAGGAATATCTGGTTCAGGTAGAGTTCCAGGATCTGCTGCTTGGTCAGAACATTTTCCATGCGGTAGGCAAGGATCATCTCCTTCACCTTGCGCGTGGGGGAATATTCGTCGCCGATCAGCAGGTTCTTGGCGACCTGCTGGGTGATGGTCGACCCGCCCTTGGCGCGCTGCCCCGATCCGATCTTGCTGGCATAGTCGAAGACTGCGCCGAAAAAGCCAGGAATATCGACGCCATGGTGATCGAAGAAGGTCTTGTCCTCCGCCGCCAGATAGGCGCGGATCAGCAGCGGCGGATAATCGCTATATTGCAGTTGGACGCGGCGTTCGCGGGCATAGCTGTGCACCGGCTGGCCATTGATGTCGCGTACGATCGTGGGGAGCGGCGGCTCATATTCCAGCAGCGTGGCGGCGTCGGGCAGGCCGCGCGCGAAGATCAGCCAGAACAGCAGTATCGCAGTGAACATCCCGCCCAGCGCAATGGCTGCCCAGCGGAACCGGCGTCGTTGCCAAAGGGGCGCCAGCCTGCCCCTCAGGCGGTCGGCGAAGGACAAGCGGGCGGTATGGGGACGGGCCTCTTCCATGACGACAGGAGGCTCTAAGGTCAAAATGCGGCCAGCGCCAGTGGGGATCGACGGAGTGCGGATCGACGGGATGCCGCGCGGCTCAGCCGCCGCTAGGCGCCAGCCTGCGGGCGAAATAGATCTCGACCGCTTTTGCCACGCCCTTGGCGATGCCGCTCCGTCCTTCAGGCGAGGCGAGGAAAGCGGCGTCGTCCTTATTGCTGAGATAGCCGGTTTCGAACAGCACGGACGGCGTGTCGGGCGCCTTCAGAACCATGAGTGAGGCATAGCGATGAAACGCAGGCCGGAACAGCATGAACGGCCTCCCCTCCCGCTGGAGAAGGCGAGCGAAATTCGCTGATTCCTTCATTGTTTCACGCTGCGTCAGATCAATGAGGATGGATGACACAGCGTCGGTTTGGCCGCTGAGGTTGACGCCGTTCAGAACGTCCGCCCTGTTCTCCCGCGCCGCCAGCCGCGCCGCTTCCCGGTCCGAGGCGACTTCCGACAAGGTATAGATGGTCGCGCCGCGCGCTTCATGATTGTCGGCCGAATCGGCATGGACCGAAATGAAGAGATCGGCGTTCATCTTCCGCGCGATGCCATAGCGTTCCTGCAGCACCAGGAAGCGATCGTCATCCCGCGTCAGCGCGACCCGCAGCCGGCCCGACTTTACCAGCTGGTCGCGGATCGCCTGCGCGATGGACAGCGTCAGGTCCTTTTCCTTCTCGCCCGTTTCGGCGCTGATCGCGCCCGGATCATGCCCGCCATGACCCGCGTCGATGACGATCAGGGGGCGCGACGCATCGGTCGACCCTTCCACCTTCGGCAGAGACAGGCCTCGCGCTACCGGCGGGATCGGCACGGTAATGCTGTGCCACCGCTTGGCAGGACGCGGCGCCATGGCCGCTGGAGGAGCGAAGAGGATGCGCTCCGACCCTTGAGGGCCGATTAGGAAAGCAGCTGCCAGAGCTAGCGCGTGAAGCATGGCGCGCTTTTGCAACGCGCCGCGCCATGACGTCCAGCCCCTTCTCCATGCGCCTGCATCCGCGCGGCGTTTACCTTTGCTTCACCATGTTAGGCGATTGAACGGCAGAATGGCGGCATTCATCCTGGACGAAACAATTTCGCCCGGGACATTGCTAGGCTGGCCTTAGGCTGCTACCCATTCACATTCCTGAAAGAAACGCCCATGTCAGATGGGCTTCTTCATCGGGAACATTTACGGCAGCATCGGCGAGCGCCCAACGCTCTGGCCCGATGCGACGAACAGGTTGACGCTGCATGAGGCATGATTTCCGTTCCACGCTGAGCCCGATGACGGGCGATGCGGCTTGGACGGAGCGGACCGGCGATTTGCCCGGCCCTGCCAATGCAGCAGAAGCGCAGTTTTTCCTGTCAAACCGGACGATAGCAACACCCGCGCCGCTGGCGGCGCGACTGCGTTCGTCCCCCCACTATCGCGTGGCAGCCCGGCCCAGTGCCGCTGGCCGCCTTCGCCGGAGAATAATGAATGACAATGCGTATGCTGATCGATGCGCGCCACCGGGAAGAAACCCGGGTCGCGGTCGTCAAGGGTAACCGGATCGAGGAGTTTGATTTCGAATCGGCCGAGCACAAGCAGCTCAAAGGCAATATCTACCTCGCCAAGGTCACCCGCGTAGAACCTTCGCTTCAGGCGGCGTTCGTCGATTATGGCGGCAATCGCCACGGCTTCCTCGCCTTCAGCGAAATCCATCCCGACTATTACCAGATCCCGCGCGAAGACCGCGAGGCGCTGCTGCGCGAAGAGCGCGAGCATGCCGAGGAAGAGGCCGCGCTGCGCGCCGAGGTCGAGGACGACGAGGATCATCACGACGATGGGCTGGAAGTCGTCGAAGCCACGCATCATGAGGATGATGAAGGCGAGGCCGCTGAAAGCAGCGAGGGCTCCGAGGGCAACGGCAACAGGGGCGGCCGCCGCAAGCGCGGTGGTGACGAAGCCGCCGACGAACTGCGCCGCAAGCGCATGGCGCTGCGCCGCCGCTACAAGATCCAGGACGTCATCAAGCGCCGTCAGGTGCTGCTGGTGCAGGTCGTCAAGGAGGAGCGCGGCAACAAGGGCGCGGCGCTGACCACCTATCTCTCGCTTGCCGGGCGCTATTGCGTGCTGATGCCCAACACCAGCCATGGCGGCGGCATTTCGCGCAAGATTTCGAACGCCGCAGACCGCAAGCGGTTGAAGTCGATCATCGCGGAAATGAACCTGCCCTCAACCATGGGCTGCATCGTCCGCACAGCCGGGCTCCAGCGCACCAAGCCGGAGATCAAGCGCGACTTCGACTATCTTGCCCGCCTGTGGGACGAGATTCGCGAAAAGACGCTGAAGTCCGAAGCCCCCGCGCTGATCCACAATGACAGCGACCTCATCAAGCGCGCGATCCGCGATATCTACAACAAGGATATCGAAGAGGTCATCGTCGAGGGCGAATATGGCTACAAGGCCGCCAAGGATTTCATGAGGCTGCTGATGCCCAGCCATGCGCGCCGGGTGCAGCAATATGCCGACGCCGTGTCGCTGTTCCAGCGGGCGGGCGTCGAGGATCAGCTGGCGGCGATGTACAATCCCGTCGTTCAGCTGAAGTCCGGCGGCTATCTGGTCATCAACCCGACCGAGGCGTTGGTGTCGATCGACATCAACTCCGGCCGTTCGACGCGCGAACATGGCATCGAACAGACCGCTGTCGCCACCAACCTGGAAGCGGCTCGGGAAATCGCCCGCCAGCTGCGCCTGCGCGACATGGCGGGCCTGGTCGTCATCGACTTCATCGACATGGAGATGAACTCCAACATCCGTAAGGTCGAGAAGGCGATGAAGGAGGCGCTGAAGGACGATCGCGCCCGTATTCAGGTCGGCCGCATCTCCGGCTTTGGCCTGATGGAAATGAGCCGTCAGCGGCTGCGCACAGGCGTGCTGGAAGCATCGACCCGCCAGTGCCCGCATTGCGAAGGCACCGGCCTTGTCCGCACCGCTTCGTCCGCAGGCCTCAGCGCGCTGCGCATGCTGGAAGAGGAAGCGGCGCGCGGGCGCGGCAACCTGGTCACACTGCGCGCGAGCCAGGAAGCGGCTTTCTACGTCCTCAACAACAAGCGCCGCGAGCTGGACGAGATCGAGCAGCGCTATGGCGTCACCATCGCGATCCTGCCGGATGGCGAGGTCGAAGGCGCACGCATGTCGGTCGAGGCCAGCGGTCCGCGTCCGGAACGGGTGGTGACCTATGCGCCGCTCGTAGAGGATGAGGATGATCTCGACATCGTCGAGGAGCTGGACGACGAAGAGATCGAGGAAGTCGAGGCTGCAGAGCGCGACGAGCGCGGTGACCGGGGCGAGGACCGCGAGGGTGGACGTCGCCGCCGCCGTCGTCGCCGTCGCCGGGGCGGTCAGCGCGACGACCATCATGGAGAGGGTCAGGCAGAAGCTGCCGCCGCTTCCGCCGAAGAGGCTGATGAAGACGCTGAAGCGGTGGCCGAAGGGGGCGAAGAACAGCCCGTCGAAGCCGATCGCGAGGGTGAAGAGGCGGGCCGACGCCGTGGCCGGCGCGGCCGCCGAGGTGGACGCCGCCGCCGCGAGGGCGAAGCGGTTTCGGACGAGGCGATCAGCGAAGCCGCCGAGGCTGCCGAACCCGCCGAGGAGCCCGCTGAGGCTGAACCGATCGCGGACGTGGTAGCAGAAGCTGCACCGGAAGCACCGGCTGAGGAAGAAGCGCCGAAGACGCGCCGCCGTCCCCGTGCGCGCAAGCCGAAGGAAGCGGAAGCTGCCCCGGTCGAGGCTGTCGAGGCTGTCGAGGCTCCTGCCGAAGTGGCCGCAGAGGAAGCGCCTGCCAAGCCCAAGCGCACGCGCCGCAAGAAGGCTGAAGCTGCTCCGGAGGCACCTGCCGAACCGCCGGTTGCGGCGGAGCCCGAAGCCGAAGCACCCGCCAAGCCCAAGCGCACACGGCGCAAGAAGGTGGAGGCCGTTGCTCAGGAAGCAGCGGAAGCCCCTTCGATCGCGGAGGCCGTGGCGCCTGAAGGTGATGCGGCACCGGCCAGCGCGAACGAGAATGCCGTCGCTGCCGTTGATGGCGGCGAGACTGCCGATGCCCAGCAGGCCGAAACGGAAAGCGCACCGCGCCGTGGATGGTGGCAGCGCACCTTCGGCCAGTAAGCAGGGACGCCCGTCTGATGAGCAACGCCGCCGCCCTGCCGGTCTTCCGGAAAGGCGGCGGCGTTCTCGCTTCAGGCGGAGTTCATCGCGGCGCTGGCAGGGGCGCGGGCATGCTGCCTTCATCCCTGCTCCATGGTGATCGGCCATGATGCGCCGCTGGCTGCGCGCGGCTGCGATCGCCATTGCATCGCTGGCACTCGTCGCCAAACCGGTGATGGCGCAGCAAATATTGCGCGACGCCGAAACCGAAGCCTTCATGGCGGACATGTCGGGACCGCTGGTGAGCGCGGCGGGGATGGAGCCGCGCAATGTCCAGGTGCTGGTTCTCAACGACCCGGAAATCAACGCCTTCGTCGCGGGCGGCCAATATGTCTGGGTTCATAGCGGCCTGATCGCCGCGGCAGACAATGTGAACCAGCTACAAGGCGTGGTCGCGCACGAACTTGGCCACATCGAGGGCGGCCATATCATCCGCTCGTCAGAGGGCATGAAGGCGGCGACGGGCATTACCTTGCTCAGCCTCGTCCTTGGCGCCGCTGCGATCGCTGCGGGCGGCGCGGAAGCGGGCATGGGCATTTTGGGCATGGGCCAGCAGGCGGCCATGGGCAAATTCCTCGCCTTCTCCCGCGCGCAGGAAAGCTCCGCCGACCTTGCGGGCGCGCGCTATCTGAGCAAGGCGGGCCTGTCCGGCAAAGGCAGCCTGGAATTCTTCAAGAAGCTGCAGAACCAGGAATATCGGCTCGCGATCCCGCAGGAGGACAGCTACGGCCGCACGCATCCTTTGTCGGGCGAGCGCATCAATGTCCTGAGGGAGGTGTACACCGTCGATCCCGCTTGGGACAGGCCGGTCGACCCGAAGCTTGAAGCGCGGTTCGAGAGGATCAAGGCCAAGCTGGTCGGCTTCGTTTCCGAACCCACCCAGACGCTGATAAAATATCCCGAGAGCGACCAGTCTCTTCCGGCGCATTATGCGCGCGCCTATGCCTGGCATAAAAGCGCCTACCCCGACAAGGCGATCGCCGAGGTGAACGCCTTGCTCGCCGCGCAGCCGCATGACCCTTATTTTCTGGAGTTGAAAGGCCAGGTGCTGTTGGAAAGCGGCAGGCCCGCCGACGCCATTCCTCCTCTGCGCGAAGCCGTGCAGCTCACCCAGCAGCCCTTGATCGCGACGATGCTGGGCCATGCGCTGATCGCGACGGAAGATGACAAGAATTTCGCTGAAGCCGAACAGGTGCTGCGCAACGCCGTCGCGCGCGACCGGGAAAATCCCTTCGCCTGGTATCAGCTGGGGGTCGTTTATGAACGGCGGGGCGATACGCCCCGTGCGGCGCTCGCCACGGCGGAACGCTACGCGCTCATGGGTCAGGACCAGATGGCGTTGCGCAGCGCGGACGCGGCCATGCAGGCGTTAAAGCCTGGCACGGTTGACTATCTGCGGGCGCAGGATATCGCCATGGTTTCACGTGCGGCCATCGAGCAGAAGCGAAAGAAGAAATGACCGAAACCTCTCGGCCCGGTTTTCGCGCCGCACTTTCAAACAGGACCATCCAGATGACGATTGGCGCCCTCGCCTTCATCGCCGCCACTGCCGCGGGCGCGGCCCTCGGCATGCAGAGTACAGGCAGCGTGGCGGCGGGAGACAAGGCGGCGATCGAGAAGATCGTGCGCGACTATATCCTCGAACATCCCGAGATCATTCCCGAAGCGGTCGAACGGCTCCAGGCGAAGCGTGTCGCCGACAGCATCGGCGAAAGCCGCAAGGCGATCGAGACGCCCTATGCCGGTGCCTGGGAAGGCGCGGCCAATGGCGACGTCACGCTGGTCGAGTTTTTCGACTATGCCTGCGGATATTGCCGCGCATCTTTGGCGGACCTTGCCAAGCTGGTCGGCGAGGACAAGGGGTTGAAGGTCGTCTATCGCGAGTTGCCGATCCTGTCCGACGCGAGCGCGGATGCGGCCAAGGTGTCGCTGCTGGCGGCGGAGAAGGGCCAATATATGCCCTTCCACCGGGCGCTGTATGATAGTGGCAAGGTTACTCGGGAAGCGATCCTCGGCGCTGCCGCCAAGGTCGGCATCGATGCCAAGGCTGCGGAGGCGGCCATGGCCAGCAGCAAATATGACGCGGAGATCCAGTCCAACATCGCCCTGGCGCAAAAGCTGCGCGCGACCGGCACGCCGACCTTCGTCGTGGGCGATCAGGTGCTGAACGGCGCGGTGGGATATGATGCGCTCAAGCAGGCGGTGGCGACGGTCCGGGCGAAGTAGAGGCGCTGAACTCCCCCTCCCCTGAAGGGGAGAGGGAACATGTTGCGCATCCTCTTCGATCACCCTCCTCCGCCATTGACTCGTCCACCGCTTTTGCCTATCGGACGCCCCCTGACATGCGGCCGCCCAACGGCGGCCCTTTTTTGTCACGCCCGATTTTGACGTTTTGCTTTGAGGAATGAACGATGAAGCGCACCTATCAGCCGAGCAATCTGGTTCGGAAGCGCCGTCACGGTTTCCGCGCTCGCATGGCGACGCCCGGCGGCCGCAACGTGCTGCGTGCCCGTCGCGCTCGCGGCCGCAAGAGCCTGAGCGCCTGAACGACGCGCCGCCGGATCGCGCGCCAGCCGTCATGCGGCGGCGCGCTGATTTCCTGGCGGCGAATCGTGGGCGGCGCGCGCCAATGCCGGGCTTTGTCCTGCTGGTGCGCGAACGGGCTGATGGCGATCCCGCGATGCGTATCGGCATCACGGTGACGAAAAAGATTGGCGGCGCTGTCATCCGCAACAGGATGAAGCGCCGTTTTCGCGTTCTGGCACGCGAGCTGCTGCCGGTCCATGGCGTGGCGGGGGCCGATCATGTGCTGATCGGCCGGTCCGAAGGGATCGAGCGGGACTTCGCCCTGCTGCGCGCGGAGCTGGAAAAGGCGCTGGGTAAGGTGATGAGCCGACCGGTCGGCGACGCACCGCGCAAGGCAAAGAAGCGGCCCGCCCGCGCAAAGGATCAGAAGCATAGTCCTGACGCAGCGATGCCGGGCAACAGCAGCACTGGTTTCCCCGCTTCGCAGAAACAGGGCGAGTCGAGCTCATGATCGCCCGCCTCCTCATACTCATCGCACGGTTTTGGCAGATCGGCCCGTCCCGCATATTGCCGCCAAGCTGCCGTTATGCGCCGTCCTGCTCGCAATATGCGATCGAGGCTGTCCGTAAATATGGTGCGGTGAAGGGTAGCTGGCTCGCCACGAAGCGGCTAATGCGATGCCACCCTTGGGGCGGATCGGGTTACGACCCGGTGCCCTGACACGAATTTTCACTAAAAGACGGCGGAGCCGACAAGCGTGGACGACAAGAAGAATATTGTTCTGGCGGTGCTGCTGACCGCAGCGATCCTGTTCGGCTGGCCCTATATCGCCAATCATTTCTTCCCCGCCGCCAATCCGCCCGCGACCAAGATCGAAGGTGGCAAGACGACGCCGGTGGCGCAGGGATCGAGTCCCGTGGCGAGCAGCCCCGCCGCGATTCGCGACCGCGCCCTCGTCCTGAAGGAGAGCCCGCGCGTCGCGATCCGGACTCCCAAGCTGGTCGGCTCGATCAACCTGAAGGGCGCGCGCATCGACGACATCGTGCTGCCCACCTACAGCGAGACGATCGCGAAGAATTCCCCAGCGATCCGCCTTTACAGCCCCTCTGGCACGAAAGACGCCTTTTTCGCGGGCTTCGGCTGGCAAGGTGAAGGATTGAAGGCGCCGGACGCCAACGCCGTCTGGACTGCCGACGGCAAGGAGCTGACGCCTACCAGCCCCGTGACGCTGCGCTGGGACAATGGCGCAGGCCAGACCTTCGAAATCCGCCTGACGGTCGATGAAAACTACATGATCACCGCGCAGCAGAAGGTCGCGAACAGCGGCACTGGCGTGGTGGGCGTGAAGCCATTCGGCTATATCAGCCGGACCGGCATTCCCCAGGATCCCGACACCTGGACCATCCATATAGGGCCCATGGGCGTGTTCAACGGCGCGGCCAATTATGACGTGAACTACAAGGATCTGGACAAGGGTCCCTCCAGCCAGAGCTTCCAGTCCACGGGCGGTTGGATCGGATTTACGGACAAATATTGGCTGTCCGCGCTGGTGCCTGACCAGAAGGCCGCTTTTGAAGGCCAGTTCCGTAAGGGGGCAGGCACGCAATATCAGGCCGACTACAGCCTTGCGCCCACCATGCTGGCTCCCGGCAAGGCCGTGACGCAGACCGTGCGCCTGTTCGTCGGTGCGAAGGAAGTGAAGACGCTCGAAGCCTATCAGGACGCGGGCATTCCGCTGTTCGACCGGGCGATCGACTGGGGATGGTTCTACTGGTTCGAAAAGCCGATCTTCGCGCTGCTGCACTGGCTGTTCGAACATATCGGCAATTTCGGCGTCGCGATCATCTGCCTGACCTTCGTGGTCCGCGCATTGATGTTCCCCGTCGCCCAGCGCCAGTTCGCCAGCATGGCGGCGATGCGCGCGGTTCAGCCGAAGATGAAGGCGCTGCAGGAGAAATATAAGGACGACAAGCCCAAGCTCCAGCAGGAGATGATGGAGCTCTACAAGCGCGAGAAGGTAAACCCGCTCGCCGGCTGTCTGCCGATCTTCATCCAGATCCCGATCTTCTTCGCACTCTACAAGGTGCTGCAGCTGACGATCGAAATGCGTCACCAGCCCTTCGTCCTCTGGATCAAGGATTTGTCCGCACCCGACCCGCTGCACATCCTCAACCTGTTCGGCCTGTTGCCCTTCACCCCGCCGTCCTTCCTGGCGATCGGCGTGCTGGCGCTGCTGCTGGGCATTTCCATGTGGCTGCAGTTCAAGCTGAACCCGGCGCAGATGGACCCGATGCAGCAGCAGATCTTCTCGATCATGCCGTGGATGATGATGTTCATCATGGCGCCGTTCGCGGCAGGCCTGCTGGTTTACTGGATCACCAACAACTGCCTGTCGATGTTGCAGCAGTGGTGGCTCTACAAGCGCCATCCTGCATTGAGCGCGGCCCCGGCGAAATAGCGCATAGTCCACGAGACGAACGGAAATCACGTGACCGACAGTGTCGACCCCGAACTGATCGAGGAAGCGCGCAAGGTGTTCGCCGGGCCGATCGCCTTCCTTAAATCGGCGCCGGATCTGAAATTCCTGCCCGACATGTCGGTCAATGAAGTGGCCTTTGCGGGCCGTTCGAATGTGGGCAAATCGTCGCTGCTCAACGCTCTTACCGGGCGGAACAGCCTGGCGCGCACGTCCAACACGCCGGGGCGGACGCAGGAGCTCAACTTTTTCGATGTGGGCGATCCGCTGCGCTTTCGCCTCGTCGACATGCCCGGCTATGGCTATGCCCGCGCGCCCAAGGACATGGTGCGTAAATGGCGCTTCCTGGTGAATGATTATCTGCGCGGCCGGGCGAAGCTGAAGCGGACGCTCGTGCTGATCGACAGTCGCCACGGCATCAAGGATGTCGACAACGACATTCTGGACATGTTGGACGCAGCAGCGGTCAGTTATCGCATCGTGCTCACCAAGGCGGACAAGGTGAAGGCAAGCCATCTGGCCGAAATCATGCAGGCCGCGAGCGATGCCATCCGCAAGCGGCCGGCCGCCCATCCGGAGATCATCCCGACATCGAGCGACAAGGGGATGGGCATAGCCGAACTTCGAGCCGCCGTGCTGGCCAGCGTGACCGAGGGCTGAGAAACTCTCCACCTGCGGCTATCTGGCAGCGTTCATACTAACCGCACATCTGCACGCTGCTCCACGGCATAACCATCGATACCGAGCTACGGCCTCAAATCTTGTGCTTCATACCGGCACCACGCCGTTCGCCCTGAGCCTGCGGAGGGGCTCTACTTTTCAAGAAGAGGGCTTTTTTCGGCAAGCTCAGCTCGAACGGCTCGAGCGATTCTGTTAGACGCACTTTCGCTTGAGCATCAGAACAACTCATACTGCCCGTCGCCTTTAAGCGTCCACGTGCCCAGAATATCGTGCCGCGTGCGGCCGACATGGCTGCACACCAGGACAAACCGGTCGAGTGACCATGAAAAGCCATCGATGCTCTGCTGCGATGGCGGACCGTCCCTGTAAAATAATGTCTGATGGGGGCTGAAGCTCCAGCCCGGACGCAAGGCCACCCCTGCCCTCCACATCGCATCGGCAATCGAGCGCTGTAGCTGATTGAGCAGCGGCACGGATCGGGACGGACGCAGTGCAACCGACCGGTTGGTGAAGCTCACCTTGTCGAGCCGCATGTCGAAGGGTTCAGCCTCCACGCTCGTGCCCGCGCGCAGCAATGCCTTGATCACTGCATAGGGATATTCGACATAATCGGCCGTGACGGCGAGCGTCATATGTTGATGTTCCAGGCGGATACGCCGCTCGCCGCCGCCTAATTTTTCCGCAAGATGATCGGTCTGCCGCGCCACCGTTACAGGCGGCTTCAGCGCGAAGAAGAGACGATACAAAGTTCCGGCGCGCATATCGTGGCGCATGGCTCATCCTTTCCGATTCGTGTGTTCACTATATGTTCTTATAGGGCGGTTGACGAGTCCGGAGCTTATTTCGCGGCGGGACGTTGGCATGATCTCGTCAAAGGAGTGTGCTGGATGGTTCAACTGACGCTGCCGCAGCTGGCAAAGAAGATGAAGGACATCGACTTCGCCATGCTTTCCACCCGCGCTGAAGGCGGCCAGATCGCCGCTCGCCCGATGAGCAACAATGGTGACGTCGATTATGACGGCGACAGCTATTATTTCACGACGGACGATACCGTCATGGTTCGTGATATCGAGCGCGACCCAAAGGTTGGATTATCATTCCAGGGGGCGGCCGGATTGCTGAAGCAGCGCCCCTTGTTCGTGGCGGTCGAAGGGCGCGCTGACCTGATCCGTGACAAGGCGCAGTTTGAGGCGCATTGGAACAGCGATCTTGACCGCTGGTTCGACGAGGGCGTCGACACGCCGGGCCTGGTGATGATCAAGGTACGCGCCGAAAGGGCGCATTATTGGGATGGCGAAGATGAGGGGGAGATCACGCTCTGACGGTGGCAAGGCGCGAGGCGATGGCAATAATGTAAGGACGGCCTCGCGCTGGCTGCTTTCTGCATTCTACCTGATCGCCGGGATCGCCCATATAGCCAAACCAGGCGGCTTCATCGCCATTACCCCGCATTGGGTGCCATATCCGGCTGACATCATCGCGCTCACGGGGATCGCTGAGATTGCGGGCGCTATTGGATTGCACATCCCGCGATTCCGGAGAGCGGCCGGGATAGGCCTTGCGCTTTACGCCCTGTGCGTTTGGCCCGCCAATATCAATCACGCGCTGAACGACATTCCGTTGGGCGGCGTGCACCTTGGCTGGTGGTATCATGGCCCGCGCCTGCTGTTGCAGCCGCTGATCATATGGTGGGCGCTCTGGGCCAGCACCGCGATCGAATGGCCGTTCAATCGCAAAGCAGCGGGCCGGCCACATCGGTGCCCATATCGGTGATTGTCTTTGGAGGGCGCGGCCCTACTGTGGCGGCCAACACTGCGACAATGACAGAGAGAGAGAGCGATGACCCGGCACATCCCCTGGATCCTGATGGCGATAGCCGGGGCGGTGGCGCTGTCTGTGGTTGCCGTATCGCGCGGGGAGGCGGTCAACGCGCTCTGGATCGTCGTGGCTGCGGTCAGCAGTTTCCTCGTCGCCTACCGCTATTATGCGCTGTACATCGCCCGAGCCGTGATGCGGCTCGACCCCGCACGGCCGACGCCCGCAATCAGGCGGGCGGACGGGCTGGACTATGTCGCGACGGATCGGGTGGTGCTGTTCGGGCATCATTTTGCGGCGATCGCCGGTGCCGGTCCCCTCGTCGGGCCGGTTCTTGCCGCGCAAATGGGCTATCTGCCCGGCACGCTCTGGATCATCGTGGGCGTGGTGCTGGCGGGCGCCGTGCAGGACTTCATGGTCCTGTTCATTTCCATGCGCCGCGACGGGCGATCCCTGGGCGAGCTCATCCGCATGGAAATGGGCCAGGCCGCCGGGACCATCGCGCTGTTCGGCGCCTTCATGATCATGGTGATCATCCTGGCCGTGCTGGCGTTGATCGTGGTGAAGGCACTGGCGGAGAGCCCCTGGGGCATGTTCACCGTGGCGGCGACGGTGCCGCTCGCCCTGCTGATGGGTGCCTACACGCGCTGGATCAGGCCGGGGCGCATTGGCGAGGTGTCGCTGATCGGGCTGGTGGGGCTTCTGGCTGCGATCATCTATGGGCAGGCGATTGCGGAATCACCCTTGTGGGGTCCGATCTTCACCTTCACGCCGGTGCAGCTGTGCTGGATACTGATCGGCTATGGCGCGGTGGCGTCGGTACTGCCGGTCTGGCTGCTGCTGGCGCCGCGTGACTATCTGTCCACCTTTCTCAAGATCGGGGCGATCGCCGCGCTTGCCATCGGCATCGTCATCATGGCGCCCCCGCTCAAGATGCATGCCGTCACGCAGTTTATCGACGGCAACGGCCCGGTGTGGTCGGGCGGGCTCTTCCCCTTCCTCTTCATCACTATCGCCTGCGGCGCGGTGTCGGGATTCCATGCCCTCATCGCCAGCGGCACCACGCCCAAGCTGATCGCGAGCGAGAGCGACGCGCCGCTGATCGGCTATGGTGCGATGCTGATGGAAGCGTTCGTTGCGATCATGGCGCTCGTGGGGGCGTCGATCCTAGATCCTGGCATCTATTTCACGATGAACAGTCCAGCGGCGGTGATCGGCGCCGATGCTGCTAGCGCATCGGCGGCGGTCACGGCGATGGGCTTCCCCATCACGCCCGAACTCATCACCCAGACAGCCAAGGATGTTGGCGAACATAGCATCATATCGCGCGCAGGCGGCGCGCCGACGCTGGCCGTCGCGATGGCGGAAATCTTTTCCCATGTGATCGGCGGGCCCGCGATGAAGGCCTTCTGGTATCATTTCGCGATATTGTTCGAGGCGCTGTTCATCCTGACGGCGGTGGACGCAGGGACGAGAGCGGGACGCTTCATGTTGCAGGACCTGATCGGGCTTGCCGTGCCTCGTTTCAAGGATACGTCCGGCATCGGCCCCGGCCTTGTGGCAACGGGTCTCACCGTGGCGGCATGGGGCTTCTTCCTTTATCAGGGCGTCACCGATCCTTTGGGCGGCGTGAACACCTTGTGGCCGGTGTTCGGCATCTCCAACCAGATGCTGGCGGCGATCGCGCTGATGCTGGCAACGGCGGTGCTGTTCCGCATGAAGCGCGACCGCTACGCCTGGGTGACGATGATCCCGGCGGCGTGGCTGCTGGTCTGCACCTTGTCGGCCGGGCTGCTGAAGCTGTTTTCGGCCGACGCGAAGGTCGGCTTCCTTGCGCATGCAGCCAAATTCTCCACGGCGGCGAATGAAGGCAAATTGCTGAGCCCCGCCAAGTCCATGGCGGAGATGCAGCAGATCATCTTCAACGATCGGGTGGATGCGGCCCTGGTAGGCATCTTCCTTCTGGTGGTGCTGTCCCTGCTGTTCTTCACCATCCGCACCTGCATGGCCGCGCGGCGCGTTGATGCACCCACCGCACGCGAAATCCCCGCATCTCTGGTGCCAGCGGAATGACCCGGCTGTTCGCCAAGCTTCGCCGGACAGCGCTGATGATGGTCGGCATGCCCGACTATGACGGCTATGTCGGCCACATGCAGGCGCACCATCCCGGCGCCCCTGTCATGACCCGCACCCAGTTTTTCCGGGAACGGCAGGAAGCCCGCTATGGCGGCAAGAAGGGCGGAAAATGCTGCTGACCGTTGGGGTCAGCCGCGCGCGTTGAAGCCTGCGATCATGCCAGCCGCGATCGACAGGGCGATTTCAGCCGCACCCACCGCGCCGATGTCGATGCCCGCCGGGCCGTCGATCCGGCGCAGTTGCTCTTCGGAAAACCCCATGGCGGAGAGCCGCTCAAGCCGCGCGGCATGGCTCTTGCGCGATCCCAGCGCCGCGACATAGCCAGTCGGCGCGCGTAAGGCCTCGGCCAGCGCAGGGTCGTCGATCTTGATATCATGGCTGAGCGTCACGACCGCCGTCGCTTCACCCGGCCTTCGCGCTGCAATGGCTTCATCGGGCCAGCGATCGTCCAACTCGACGCCCGGGAAACGCTCCTGCGTCAGGAAGCGGCCTCGGGGATCGATCACCACAGGCCTCACTCCCATGGCTTGCGCGAGCGCGCATAAGGATTGGGCAATCTGCACCGCGCCTACGATCAGCAACTGGCGCGGCGGATCGTACCTGTTCTGGAACTGACCCTCGACCACGCCCTCACGGGTGATGCCTGTGCCAAGGTCGGTGGAAAGGGTGAGCGCCCGCCCCTCATCCCGCGCCTGCGCAATCCGGTCGAAGAGCAGCGGCGCGAAACTCTCCTCGGACACCGGCTGCACCAGCACGCTGATCTCGCCCCCGCATGGAAGCCCCACGGCCCACGCATCGCCATCGGCAACGCCATAGCGTTCGACATGCGCAGCACGCCCGGCGATGACGTCCGCGGCGCGTTGCAGCACGTCCGCTTCGACACAGCCGCCCGAAATGCTGCCTTCGAAGCGGCCATCGCCATGGACGATCATATGGCTGCCGCGCGGCCGGGGCGCAGATCCCCATGTCGATACGACCGTGGCCAGCGCCATCGGCTGGCCATGCCATTCGATCGCCTTGCGGATCACCGCGTCATTGTCGTTCAATCGGAGCCTCCTTGCGCCGTCCGCACATAGGAAGCCTTCGCCATCGCGCCAAGCTAGAGCATCGTGCGCAAAAGTGGGGACCGGGTTCGCGCTTCAAACGATGCGATAACAAAAACCAGAGCGCGCGACCTGCGTCCGATTAAACGCGGCGCGCTCTAGACCAGCCGCCGCCCGGTCCAGACGACCCTGCCAACGATGGCCACCAGCGCCGGATCGATATCCACCCAATCGGGATAATGGACATTGTCGCTGAGCACGCTGAACAATCCCCGGCGCGGCCCCATGGCGATCCGCTTCACCATCAGCACGCCATCCAGCCGCAGCACATAGACGCCGTCGCGCAGCCGCATCGCGTCATCATCATGATCGACCATGATCTCATCGCCATCATTGAGCGTGGGCGCCATCGATTCGCCGTCCACCCTGATGATCGAAACGCGCTGTGGCCGCACGCCCAGATGGCGCAACCATTTCGCGTCGAAAGCCATCACGCCGGCCGCGCGCTCGTCCTCGTCAAGCGACCCGGGGCCAGCCGAAGCGCCCAGGGAGAGGCGCGGCACCGGCACCACGGCAGGCAACGGCCGCGATTTCCGTTCCACCATGAACTCCTGCCGCGCCGGTCCGCCCAGCACGTCCTCGGAAACGCCAAAATAGCGGGCGAGAATCCGCCGGTCTTCCTCATCCAGCTTGCGCGGTGTCCCGCGCTTGATGAATTGCTGAATATAGGAGGGGTTGCGCTTCAGCCGCCGGGAGAGGTCAGAATAATTCTCCCCTCGTTCGGCGATCAGCCGTTCCAGCACTATGCGCGGATCTTCCAAATCAACGGCCATGACAGAATCCTATCTATAGGATTTTTCCTAGACAAGTAGGAAATGCAGGAACAGATAGGAAACATCCTAGAGATTCGCGGCGGGCGAATCCTGTTGCAGAGGGAGATTGAAACGCATGTTGATTCGCGCCGTAGAGAAGTTCCTGCGGGACAACGGCATTCCAGCAACCCGCTTTGGCCGGGAGAGCGTCCGCGATCCGCGTTTGGTATTCGACCTGCGCCAAGGGCGGGAGCCGGGGGAACGGATCAAGAGACGTATAGAACATTTCATGAACACATATCGCAGGAGCGCGGGCCAATGACAAGTATGGATCATCTCCGCCAGAGCCGAGGTCCGGTCGCAAACGAAGGAATGCGCCGCACTGACCCGCTGCCACGGCTGCTCGCGCAACTCATCGAACGCGCAGGCGAGCCCGCCAGCATTGAGCGGGCGACCAGCCGCCCATGGGCCAGCGCCTTGTTTCAGGGACGTCGGCACGTCATCGCCCTGCGGATGACTGGGCCGGACGCGAAGGAAAGGCGGGCACGCTTCGCCTTGGGGCTGGAGGATGCCGAGTGGTCCCTGACCCGGCATTTCGTTGCCGACATCAAGATTGACGGCGGCCGCTCGGCTGCCGATCAGGAACGGATCGAGCTTTCCGCGCTCACCATCGAAGACTGGTGAGCGGCGGGGATCAGCGCGTGCGGTCTGCCATGGCCCTTAATGTGCCGAGCGCGGCCCGCAGCGCCTGATCGACGTCATCCTCGACATGATCCCGCACCGGGACGCGCTGTTCGACGGGCATGTCCGCAATGACGTCGGCCTCGAGAGCCGTCCTGCTTCCCCGCACGCGTTCGGCTAGCCCCCTTTCGAACCGGGCCGTCAACTCGGCAAGGGACGGCATCGCCGATACGGGAGCCTCCGTCCGAGTCGCTTCTACGGGAGCAGGAGGAGCAATATCCTCGAACTCGGCATAGGTGGGCTCATCGTGGCCAGCTTCTTCAAAAGAGGATAGGCCCGGCTGGATGATCGCCTGCTCTTCGACCTCAGGCACTTCCGGTTGCTCCCCGCGCGCGGGCGCGATCCGGGGGAAGATCTCCAGCCCGCCAAAGTCCCGGCTGGCGAAGATCGGCGTACGTGCAGGCGCATCGGGATGCGCGTCAGCACGGCGCGCCAGCGGGCGCGATATTCTGGACGCTCCGGTCGCCCGGCCGCGAGACAGCCAGTTCAGCTTCGGCAATGCAAAACCCATATCACTCACTCCCGTGACGCTGTGACGGCGTCGATCCTTTTTCATCGGCACTGGCGCAGCGCCCAAACATGCAACGCCTGTCGCCATCAGCGCGCCGAACCCGGCGAGCAGCAAGCGTGCCTTCAACCCCAATGGCGGCGCGGCAGCGGGCATGGCCTCGCTCAGGCCGCTGGACGCCACGATCGTCTCGACCAGCCCGGCGGGCATTGTCAGCAGGATCATGCCCACCGCGATCCCCGCCAATATGGCCGGGGTCATCGCTTGATGAGATCGTCCTACGATTAAGCTCCCACTCATGCGGCGGCACGGACATGCGCGGGCCGCTGCGCCAGCAACCGCTCATAAACCGGCTGATAGCGCAGAATATTTGACGACCAGTTACGTTCCCGCTCGACAAAGGCGCGCGCCGTTGCACGGCGATCATCCCAGAAGCCCCGATCGGCGAACATCTCCGCCAGTGCAGACGCGATCGCGGCCGGATCACCAGGCGTGAACAGCGTGCCGGTCACCCCATGCTCGATCAATTCGCGATGGCCGCCCACATTGGAAGCCGCCACCAGGCGCCCCTGCGCCATCGCCTCCAGCGGCTTGAGGGGAGTCACAAGATCGGTGAGCCGCATCGCCTTGCGCGGATAAGCGAGCACATCGACCTGCGCATAATAATCCTCGACCTCGTCATGCGGCACGCGTCCGACGAAGACGATATGGTCGGCAAAGGGCGAAGCTGTCGCCTGATCCCTCAGCGCCTGTTCACAGGGTCCGCCACCGACGAGCAGCAGCTTCACCCTGGGGCGGGCGCGGACAAGGCGGGGCATGGCGGCGATCAGGTCGTCCAGCCCTTCATAATCATAGAAGCTGCCGATGAAGCCGACGACGTCCGCGCCATCCAGCCCCAGCCGGGTCGTCAGCGCCGGGTCCCGAGGCACGGGCGTCCCGAATTGCTCCATGTCCACGCCATTGGGCGAGACGATGATCTTGGCGGGATCGATTCCCCTTGCCACCAGATCGCCGCGCAGCCCCTCGCAAATGACGGCTACGGCATCGGCTGCGCGCACCGCGTGGGTTTCGAGTTGCCGAGTCAGCCAATAGCGCGGGCTTCCCTCGGTGCCGGTGCCGTTGCCGACCGCTGCATCCTCCCAGAAGGCCCGAATCTCGTAGATCATCGGAATGTCGTGCCGCTTGGCCGCGCGCTGGGCAGCCATGGCGTTCAGGACCGGGGAATGGGCGTGGATGACGTCCGGCCGCCACTGGCCGATCAGCGAATCGATCGCGTCCGCATGCGCGGCGATGTCTCGCCATTCGCGCAGCAGGGGGTTGCCCGTTGCCGGATGGCCCGGCGTGCGATGGAAATGGAGGCCATCGACGACCTCCTCCACTGGTCCCTTGGCGCCGTGGCGCAATCCGGTGATGCCCCGCACGTCCCAGCCCTGCGCCATTTGCGCCCGCAGGATCGCACGCGTCCGGAAGGTGTAGCCGCTATGCATCGGCAGGCTGTGATCGAGCACATGGAGTATCCGACTCATGACGCTTCTTGTGCCGGAAAAGGTTTAACGGCCCGTCAACTCTGCCGCGCTAGGAAAAGGCCGTGGCCATGGAAGAACCCTTAGCGCGATGATTGACGCCCTTTCCCTGCTGGTCAGCCATGGCGTGATCATGCTGGCGGCCTGGCGGCTGCTTTCGCGCCCGGACCTGGATGACGAATCGCAGGCGGAGCAATCGCCCGATGCGTGACCTGTTCTTCCTCGCTTTTCTTGGCGCCTTCTTCCTGCTGGGGTTGCGGCGTCCATTCCTGCTGGTCGCCGTCTATGCCTATATCGACATCGTCTCGCCGCAGCGGCTGTCCTATTTCCTGCTTAACCGAATCCCGATTTCCGCCATCGCCTTTGCGCTGGCGGTCGGTGCCTGGCTGCTGGTGGACAAGAAAACGGACTGCCGCTTCTCCATGCGCCAGCTCCTGTTGCTGATCTTGCTGGCCTGGTGCGGCTATACGACTGCGACGGCCGACTTCCCGCTCAACGCTCACACGAAATGGGAATGGGTGTGGAAGGCGATGATCTTCGCCATCTTCCTGCCGCTCACCTTGCGCACCCGGCTGCGGCTTGAGGCACTGGCGCTCTTCATGGTGCTGTGCGCAAGCACGATCATCATCAATGGCGGCATGAAGACGGCGCTGTCGGGCGGCGGCTATGGCGTGCTCAACCTGATGGTCGACAATAATAGCGGCCTTTATGAAGGCAGCATCATCAGCTGCGTTGCCATCTCGCTCATTCCGCTCATCCTGTGGCTGGCGAAGCATGGCACCATCTTTCCCCCCGACTGGCGGGTCCGCGGCTTTGCCTATGCGCTATGCTTTGCCTGTCTGCTGATGCCGATCGGGACGGAAGCCCGCACGGGCCTCGTCTGCATCGTGATCCTCGCCGGCATGATGCTGATGCGGTCGAAGCGGCGGTTTATCTACGGCCCGCTCATGGCCGTGGCAGCGCTGGCCGCCATCCCCTTCCTGCCTGCCAGCTTCACCCAACGCATGTCCACCATCGAAAATCATCAGGGCGATGAGAGCGCCTCTACGCGCCTGGCCGTGTGGAAGTGGACGCTGGACTATGTGAAGGAGCATCCCGGCGGAGGCGGCTTCGACAATTACCTGCAGAACAGCTTCACCTATTTCACGCAGGAACGGGTGATCGACAGTGGGGGATCGCGAGTCGAGCGGCGGCTCGTCACCGACAAGGGCCGCGCCTATCACAGCGCTTATTTCGAAATGCTCGGCGAGCAAGGCTATTTCGGCTTCGCGCTCTGGCTACTCATACATCTGATCTGCTTCATCCGGACCGAAGCGATCCGGCGGCGCTATCGCGGCCGCGACGGCCCCAGCGAGGCGTGGGTCGCGCCTTTCGCGCTGGCGCTTCAGCAGGGGCATGTCATCTACATGATCGGATCGCTGTTCGTCGGCATCGCTTACCAACCCTTCATCTTCATGATGCTATCGCTGCAAATCGGCCTCGACACCTATCTCGCGCGCAAGCAGCGGGAGACGGTGCGGAGCCCGGCCATGGCGTTGCGGCCGCTGAAGCCGGTCACAGGGGGAGTATGATGAGCGGAGAACTCCGCATTCTGGGCATGGCGCACGGCTTGCTGCTGGGCCTTGTCTTAGCGTCGCCCATGATAGGCGAGGCATTCCTGCCCTGGGGCGTTGAGGCATTGTTCATCATCGCGGCGTTCCAGCTGCGCCTGGCGGACCGGCGATGGGATACGCGCGCTGGACTGCGGGGCTGGGTCAGCCACATACGCATGGCGCCCGGGCGCCTCGTCCCATGGGCGGCGACGGCGGTCGTGGCGGTTATCGCGGGTCCCGAGCAGGCGACCCTGGCCGGATCGATCCTGGCGGCGGTGCTGATGGCAGAGCTGCTGCTCTATCCTGCCGGTGCCTATCTGCTTGGCCGACTGCCGCGCGCGGGAATCGCGCTGCTCATAATTCTGCTGATCATCGGCTGCGGACTTGCCGGACAGGGCCAGCCCGCCCGGCTCGCCATGGCGTTCGCGCTAGGCGTGAGCGGCTGCGTATTCTGGATGCGCGGCCCGGATGGCGAAGCGCAGGCTACCCTGCTCACGGCAGCGGCAGCTGTCGGATGCTTCGGCGCCGCCCTCCTTATTCCCGGCGCCACGATGATCGCCATGCCCGCCGCCCTGTTGGCGACGACCCTGACGCTCGCCCATCTGTCCGTCATTCGCCGTCATCCGGACCATTGGCGGCTGCGCAGCAGCGGCACGTTTCGCTGGCCGTTCCTGACCCACATGGGTTAGGGCCGGGAACGTAAAAGCGGCAAGGCGGGTTAGAGGCTCTTGAGAAGGAGCCCATGCTGCAAAGCCTCGCCCACGGGCGGGGCTTCGCTTGCCGCGCAGTACGCGCTATCTGACCCGTTACGAACGTGGTTTGATCGCCTTTCTGGAAGAGCGCGGGGGCCAGCCCCTCTCTTCCCTTGGCGGCCTGACCGCTCTTCAATTTTCAGGGATCCCCATGGCCGCGAAGAAAGAGCCTGCATTCACCGAAATCACCGTTCGCCCTCCCAACCTTTCGGAAATGTGGCATGCCACGGCGAACTGGTTCGCGGTTCACTCGTTGCAGATAGTGATTGCCTTCGGGATCGGCATAGCCATCTATCTCGGCCTCGCCGCATTGCGCGAATTCGGAAAGCGCTTCCGTGGCAAGCCGGGCAGCACCCTGGCCGTCTCCAACGTCGTTGGCCGCGCGATCGCCCGGACCACCCATTTCTTCATGGCCCTCGTCGCTGCCCGCTTGGTGGTGAGCTATGCCAATCCTCCGCTGATGGTGATGAAGACGGTAGGTTTCCTCTTCACCATCGCTGCGGTTTTCCAGGCGGCGATCTGGGCGCGCGAGATCATCCTGGGCCTTGTCGAACGCAAGACGGTCGGTGAAGACGCCCATGGCGAAACCCTTGCCAACGCGATGGGGCTCATCCGCGTCCTGGTAACTTTTGGCCTGTTCGCCATCGCCGCAGTGGTCGTGCTCGACAATCTAGGGGTCAACGTCACCGGGCTGGTGGCTGGCCTCGGCATCGGCGGCATCGCGATCGGCCTTGCGGCGCAGGGCATATTTTCCGACCTCTTCGCCGCGCTGTCGATCATCTTCGACAAGCCCTTCCGTCGGGGCGAGGTGATTACCTATGACCAGACGACCGCGCGCGTCGAACGCATCGGCCTTAAAAGCACGCGCCTGCGCGCGATGACGGGCGAGAAGAAGGTCATTTCCAACGCCAACCTCCTCCAGAAGGAGATCACCAGCCTTCAAACGCTGGAGCAGCGCCGGGTGACCTTTTCCCTCGGCATCATCTACCAGACGCCCGATGAAAAGGCCGATGCCATCCCGGCCCTGCTTGAAGAGATCGTGACTGCCGAAGGGATGAACTTCGTCAACGCGGGCCTGGTGCGTTTCGGCGCGAGTTCGCTCGATTATGAGCTGAATTTCGACGTGCCCTACCCTGACCAGCATGATTATTTCCAGTCGCGCCATCGCATCGGCCTGGCGATCTGGAAGCGGTTCAAGGCGGAAGGCATCGAATTTGCCTATCCCACCCAGACGAGCTTCACCGCCGCGCCGGACGGACGCACGATCATGCCCTATCCCGATCCTCTGCATATCGACCATGAAGGGACCGCGCGGCTCACCTGAACCGGTTTTCGATTCGCTTCATCTTCCCCTCGCTTGCCTCGTCCCTGCCAGCGGGTCAGGCAGCGGCAAATCCGATCGGGGACATAAAGATGATTTCACGCGCTACACTCGCCGCCGCCGCTTTGGCGGCATCCCTCGCCACCGCTCCCGCCGTCCATGCCGAAGGGCTTGGAGCCGAAGCCAATTACGGCCGGGCAAACGGACATTGGGGCTCTGAAATCGGCGCAGGCTATGCACTGGACGTGGCCGGGTTCAGCCTGACACCCGGCGCGGGCGTCTATCTGCGCGACGGCGCGGCGAAGCTTTATGGCCGGGTCGAAGCGACATACGCCCTGCCCGCCTTTGCAACGGTGGGCGCTGGCGTCCGCTTCAGCAGCGACAAGGCCAGGCCCTATGCTACCATCGCAATGCCGATCCTTCCCAAGCTGCGCGTGAAAGGCAATGTCGGTCCCAAATATTATACCGCTGGCCTGACGCTCGGCTACTGACCCATGCCCCAAAGGCTTCCGGGTTGCAGCAGGCCGTTCTGCAAGGACAAGCCGCCCTCCCGGTCCTTGGCCAGCAGCAGCGCTCCGTCCAGGTCTATCCAGTCCGCGCCCTGCGCCACCAGCGCGGCGGGAGCGATGCCGAGCGACGTGCCAAGCATGCAGCCCACCATGATGCGGAAACCCCGCTCCCTTGCGGCGCGGGCGAGGGCCAGCGCTTCCGTCAGGCCCCCCGCCTTGTCCAGCTTGATATTGACCGCATCGAAGTCCCCCAGGCGATCCAGGTCGGCGCGCGTATGGCAGCTTTCATCGGCGCAAAGGGGCAATGGGGACTTGACGCCCGCCAGCCTGTCCTCACGCCCGTGAAAAACCGGCTGCTCCACCATTTCGACGCCAAGCGCCGCAAGCGCTTCCGCTTCAGCCGCGATATCGATGTCGTGCCAGCTTTCATTCGCATCGACGATCAGGCGTGCGCCCGGTGCACCGGCACGAACCGCTGCGATCCGTTGCCGGTCGCCCTCTCCGGTCAGCTTGCACTTCAGCAGGGCAAAGCCTCTGCCCGCGGCAGCACGTGCATCCTGTTCCATTTGGACCGGGTCGTTCAGGCTGATGGTGAAGGCTGTCGGCAGCGGCGTCGGCGGCTGCACGCCCGCCAACTGCCACACCGGCATGCCTGCCTGCTTCGCTTCCAGATCCCAAAGAGCGCAATCCAGCGCGTTGCGGGCAGCACCTCGGGGCATCGCCCTCAGCAAGGCCTCCCGGTCGAGAGGCCCCTCATAGGCGTTGATGGCAGCGGCGCAGGCCTCGGCTGTCTCCCCTTCATAATAGATGGGCGTGCCCTCGCCCCTGCCCACATGCGCTCCATCGCCGACGGTACAGACGACGACATCGACCGACGTCTTCGCGCCCCGGCTGATGATGAAGGCGCCAGCGACTGGCCAGCGTTCGACGGTAGCGGAAATTATGCGGTTCATCGGCGTTTCCTGAGCGGCGGAACAAGGGCGGACACAAGGCTCTATGCGAAAATCGCGCAGCGCCGCATAGTCCCGCCGAATTCTAATATGAGGATGGGTGCATCGTGACCTCCCGTGAGTTGACTGGTTTTCTTTCTTTGGCCGAGCAGGAAGCCGGGGCAGCGCAAAGCCGCATGTCGGACCTTGCCTGGCGCATCGGCTTCGGCGCCATCAGCTGGCCCTGGCTGCTCGCCAGCCTTTCGGGCGGCCGGAAGGCTGACAAACGCGCTCTGCTGGATGAGCTCAAGCTGCCGCATGACGCGCTCCCGCATCTTGGCAGCTGGAAAGCGGATGTCGGTTTCCTGCGGCATATCGTCCGGGAAATAGCGCGTCTGCGGCCCGCCCAGGTGGTGGAGCTGGGCGCAGGGGCGTCCACCTTGATCGCGGCAAAGGCTTTGGCGATGCATGGCGGCGGCCGCCTGACCAGCTTTGACCAGCATGGCGGCTTTGTTGACGCAACCCGGACCTGGCTTTCCGACCATGGCCTCCACGCCGATCTGCGCCACGCGCCGCTGGCATCGGAAAGCAGCGATTGGCCGGGGCGCTGGTATGCGCTGGACGATCTGCCCGAGCGCATCGACCTTCTGATCATCGACGGGCCGCCATGGTCCGTTCACCCGCTGGTGCGGGGCGCAGCGGACAGCCTGTTTGCACGGCTGTCGCCCAACGCCGTTGTCCTGCTGGATGATGCGGCCCGGCCCGGCGAACGGATCGTGGCGCAACGCTGGCGCCAGCGCTGGCCACACATCGATTTCCGCCTGATGCATGACGGCACCAAAGGGACGCTGGTGGGCCGCAGGCGAGACATGTCGATTCCTGTCGCCAACGACAATGAAAGCGGACGCGGCTGGCAACATCTACGCCGGACCGCCGCGATCGCCGCCCTGCTGGCGACTGGCTGGATCGCGAGGGGCGCGCTGGGCGAATTTCCGCAGGCGGCTCAGGCGAGTCCCTTCCTTGACGAAGCCGCCGCGTCCCACCGTGCCGGCCTGTTGCGCCAGAACATGGCGTCCCAGGTGGAGAGCGCGACCCTCAACAGCGAGGAGATACGCCGTTCGACCGGCATCATCCTACCCTCTTTCCCGCGCAGCTGGCGCGTCACTGACGTTCAGCTTTTCCCGACACCGGACAGTCCGGCCATTGCCATATCTCTCGTGACACCGGCGGGCGAACAGCTCTCTTTCTTCGCGGACAAGGCGGAAACCCCTGCCGAAGCGCGGCCGCTGATCGCCCGGCGCGCGACCGACATCATCGCTTATTGGGAAGCGGGCGACATGGCCTACGCCCTTACCGGCCGCACCGCTGCCCGCCGCATCATGACGCTGGCGGCGGAGATCACGCCCGCCAGCTGAGCCCCCGCTCTACTGATCCTCGTTGAGGCTTGCGCCCCGGGCTGCTAAGCGCGCGCGCATGCAAGATGCGGAACAATCCATGTCGCGCGGCGGCGCGCGTTCGTCCCTTGGCAGCCTCGCCATGCTATGGCGCTTTGCCTCGCATTATCCCGGACGGATCGCAGCCGCGCTCGCCGCGCTCATCGTTTCTTCCGCCGCCACGCTCGCCATTCCCAGCGGCTTCCGCCTGGTCATCGACCGCGGCTTCATGGGTGGTGGCGACATCAGCCGGTGGTTTCAATATCTGCTGTTGATCGTGCTGATCCTGGCCCTTGCCACGGCGGCGCGCTTCTACTTCGTGTCCTGGCTTGGCGAGCGTGTGGTTGCCGACATCCGGTCGGCCACCCAGGCTAATCTCCTGCGCCTGGAACCGCGCTTTTTCGAAGAGAACCGCCCGTCGGAGATCGCGTCGCGCATGACGGCCGACACCGCCATCATCGACCAGATCGTCGGCTCCACCGTGTCCGTCGCCTTGCGCAATCTGGTAACGGGGATCGGCGGCCTCATCTACCTGTTCGCGCTGGCGCCCAAGCTGGCGGGGCTCCTGGTGCTCGGCATACCCATCATCCTCGTCGTGATGATCAGCCTCGGCCGCCGCGTCCGCCTGCTGTCCCGCGCCAGCCAGGACAGGCTTGCCGCCGTCGGCAGCGTCACCGCCGAAGTGCTGGGAGCCATGAAGATCGTTCAGGCATTCGGGCAGGAATCGCGCGAAGCCGCTCGCTTCGACGCAACCGTAGAAGCCGGGTTTGCGACGGCCCGTCGCCGCATCCTCCTCCGCGCCGCCATGACCGCCGTGGTCATCGCGCTGGTCTTTGGGTCGATCACTGCGGTGATGTGGCAGGGCGCGCTAGACGTCGCTGCGGGCCGTCTGTCAGGAGGCAGCATCGCAGCCTTCGTTCTGACAGGCGGCCTTGTGGCAGGCGCATTCGGCGCGCTTTCCGAAACATGGGGCGACCTGCTGCGAGGCGCGGGCGCCGCAAGCCGCCTGCATGAGTTGATGACGGCGAAGCCCGACATCGTTGCGCCCGCCTCACCCCGGCAAATCCCGCAGCTTCCAACGGGCGCCAACCTCCAATTCGATGATGTGCATTTCAGCTACCCGACCCGGCCTGACGAGGCGGCCGTGCACGGCATATCGATCGACATCGCGGCGGGTGAGACGGTTGCGATCGTCGGACCGTCAGGGGCTGGCAAATCGACGCTGATCCAACTCGCCCTTCGCTTCTATGATCCTGATGCGGGCGAAATCCGGTTGAACGGCATTCGTCTGCCCGAAGCAGATCCGGCAGCCGTTCGCGACATGATGGCGATGGTGCCACAAGACAGCGTGATCTTCGCTGCCTCCGCCAGGGACAATATCCGTTTTGGCCGGTGGGATGCGTCGGACGACGAGATCTGGAACGCAGCGCGCGCCGCGAATGCCGAGACTTTTCTGCGCGCGCTGCCCCAAGGGCTTGATACATTTTTGGGCGAAGGGGGTGCTCGTCTGTCCGGAGGTCAAAGGCAGCGGCTTTCGATCGCTCGCGCTCTGCTGAGGGATGCGCCTATCCTGTTGCTGGACGAGGCGACATCAGCTCTGGACGCGGAGTCGGAGCGGCTGGTGCAGGACGCCTTGACGCGTTTGATGTCGGGCCGGACGACGATCGTCATCGCCCATCGTTTGGCGACGGTGCGTGCCGCGGACCGTATCATCGTGCTTGATGGAGGCCGGGTCGTCGAGCAGGGCAATCATGCCGCGCTCATGGCGGAAAAGGGCTTGTACGCGCGGCTGGCGAGCCTTCAGTTTCAAGATGTAGCGCCGGCCTGAAGGCTTCCACCACTCGCCGCTCGACTAGTCGCTGATCCGCACGATGTGATCGAGGATGGCGGGGTGGAGCGGCCGTTCGAACTGGCAACCTGCTTCGTGGCCCCGCGTCCAGAGGACATGGGCACGGCGCCCTTCGAAACCTGGCAACATGACCCAGAGGCAATCGCCCGCAGCAAGCTTCATGAAGCTCTGCAACCGGAAGCCGCTGACGGAGAGATCGGCGACGCGGCTTTTGAACCAGGTTTCACCCGGCCGCCTCACCTTTACCGGCACGTGGACATAGCGCCGCTCCGATAGGCGGCTGCCGTTTGCGCTCGGCTCAATGTGAATTTCTGCGCCCATGGTCAGATGCGTCCCTTGCGGCGCATTCTCGCTGATCGCGGTTAAGAAGTGTTGAAGACGAGCGGGCAAAAAAGAAGGGCCGCCGAAGCGACCCTTGATCAATTGCCAAAAGCTGATTGCGTCACCCCAGCCCGCGCCCGGAAACGGGAAGTCGAACATTCCCGGCCAGACGGCGGCGGCGTAGCCAGCCTTTAGAAATTTCCATATTGTTCGTTGCCGACGAAGCCCAGCTTCGTGACGCCAGCGCGCTTGATCTCCGCAAGCACCTCATCAACGACCACATAACGGGTGGCCGCGTTGGGCTGGAACTGCAATTCGGGTTCGACCGGCAAGCGCAGCGACTGCTGCAGATACTGACGCAGGGTCAGCAGGTCGATGGCCGAACCGTTCCAGGTGATGATACCACCGGCATCGATCGCGACCTTGTTCTTGACAGGGTCGATAACGCTGTCGGTCGGCGGCGCGTTTTGCGGCAGGTCGATCTTGACCGCGTGGGTCTGGATCGGGATCGTGATGATGAACATGATGAGGAGAACGAGCATGACGTCGATCAACGGCGTCGTGTTCATCTCCATCATCGGCTCGCCATCATCTTTTCCGGCACTCATTGCCATGGGGCGATACTCCTAAAACTTAGAGCCGCTGCGTCTGCGAACCCGGTTCGGGTTCGGAGATGAAGCCGACCTTCGGGAAACCGGCGCGCTGCATCGTATAGATGGTGCCGCCGATGCACCGGTAGGGCGTATTGATGTCGCCGCGGATATGCACTTCAGGCAGATCCTCCGGCGTCAGGTTTTCAACGCCGCCCGCCTTCTTGATGTCCGCTTCGAGCTTCGCGACCGCACGGTCGAGCAACTCGTCCGAAGACACCTTGGTCAGGTTCCAGTAAACCGCGCAGCTGCCGTCTCCGGCTTGCGTGATCGACAGCGAGACATTCTCCGGCTTCGTCGTCGTCGGCTCGAACGCGACCTTGGGGAGCTGCAGCTGAACCGTCTGGACGACGACCGGGACCGCGATGAGGAAGATGATGAGCAACACCAGCATGACGTCGACGAGCGGCGTCGTGTTGATGTCGGACATCGGCTTTTCATCACCGCCGTCGGAGCCAACACTCATTGCCATTGATTAATTTCCTAACATGCGTGTCGATGGTGCCCCTTCTCGTGGGGCCCATAGCCGGTGAGGAAACAGTAGCCGCAGCCGCCTACGGATCCGCACCGGCTCCTTGACCCTATCAGGCCTTGGTCGGAGCAGCAGCCGGCTTGGCGGCAGGCGCAGCCGGAGCAGTCGCGAACGAAGGCTTGACGGCGCCGTTCGACACCAGGTGAGCCAGCAGATCGACGGTGAAGCCATTCAGCTGTTCGGCGATCGACTTGTTGCGGCGCTGCAGGAAGTTGTAGGCAAGCACCGCAGGAACGGCCACGGCCAGACCCAGCGCGGTCATGATCAGAGCTTCACCGACCGGGCCGGCGACGGCGTCGATCGATGCCTGACCGGCAGCACCGATCTTGATGAGCGCGCGGTAGATGCCGATAACCGTACCGAACAGACCGATGAACGGCGAGGTCGCACCGACGGTCGCGAGGAACGCCAGGCCACCGCCGAGCTTCGAGTTGATCGACGCTTCCGAACGGGCGAGCGAACCGTGCAGCCAGTCATGAGCTTCGACCGGGTCGGTCAGCTTGGTGTGTTCTTCCTGAGCCTTGATGCCGTCGTCGACGATCTGCTTGTAGGCCGAGTTCTTTTCGAGCTTGGCCGAACCTTCCTTCAGGGTCGCGGCGCGCCAGAAGGTTGCGCGAACCTTCTTGCCCTGATTGAGAACCTTCTGCTGTTCGATCAGCTTGGTGAACAGGATGTAGAAGGTGCCGACAGACATGGCGACCAGGATGATGAACACGGTCCATGCGATGGTGCCGCCCTGCTCCAGGGCTTCCATGAGGCCGTAGGGATTTTCCGGCTTGGGCGCCGCAGCTGCTGCGAGATACATCAACATTTTCAAGACTTCCCTCTCAAAAGGATCAATAAAAGGGGAAGGCGGCAGCAGCGCCAGCCTTCCCGTTACAATTATTCAGGCAGTCGCCAGGTGATGCGACCATTGTAGGTGTCGGACATGGGTCCGCCTCCGGCTGCCGTAGCGGGCTTGAACTTCGCACGGCGCGGCAGGAGACGGCACGTCGCCTCGTCAAGGTCGGGATGACCCGTAGAAGAGGTGATGGTGCAGCTCGTGACACGACCGTCAGGTCCAATCTCAAGCCGGAAACCAGCCGTACCCGAACGTTCTTCGCGCTGTGCGCGGCTCGGATAGTCGGCATCGCTGAGCCAGCTGCCCGGCGAGCTGCGCGGCGTAGCGCGCGAAGCCGGAACGGCTGGCGGCGGCGGCGGAGCAGGCGGCGGCGGAGCGGCAACCGGCACCGGGTTGAATACCGGCGGCGGCGTACGCACCGTCTGGATGGGCGGCGCAGGAGCCGGCGTCTGAACAATCGGCGGGGGCGCGACGACCGGCGGCGGTTCGACCGGCTGGTCTGGCGGCGGCGGCGGCGGTTCCTCGTCTGGTGGCGGCGGTTCCTCCTTCACGTCGATCACGTTCAGCTGTTCCGCCGCCTTTTTGACATATTTCATGCCAAGGCCGGTAACAAAGGCATAACCCAGAACAGCGTGAATCAGGGCGACGATGATAATCGAGATCGTGCGACTCGATCCTTGCGAGTGGTCAGCATAGGCCATTCGGCAACGACACTCCTTAACTCAACTTACCATTGTTATAAGCAAACAAGCCAAAAGCGGCCCCAGTTGACCAGGTCGTCCCTGGCCACCTTTGGCCCCCATCCGCGCATTTGCTACCGTCGAAACTCCTATCGCGGCGCATCGTGGCACGCAAACGCTTTATCGATAGGTTGATTTCCGATGAGCATTTTAAAACAGAATGACTTGCCTGTGACAACATTGTCACGGATGACTTTAGGCAGGACGAACATGAAAAGAAAATCCTCCATGACCTTGAAGACCGCTGCTGCAGCATGCCTCATTTTGGCCGCATCTCCGTTGGTTTCGGCGGCTCAAACGAGCCAGCCGACCGAATCCACCACTATATCCTATGCTGATCTTGCGGACTTGGCCGACGCTGCGCCGCTGGTGGCGGTGGCACGCATCCGAAGCATAATTGCACTACCCGAAAAAGCCGCTCAAAATGTCCCTACCGGTCAAAAACGAGTCTATGTCGAAGCCGAAATTCAGTCACTGATTCGCGGTGAAGGGGGAATCAGCCCGCGCGTTCGTTACCTTTATGATGCCACCCTCACCGCGCGCGGAAAGCTCCCCAAGCTCAAAAAAGCACAGGTCATCCTCTTTGCCCGGCCCGCGGCCCGGCCGGGCGAAATTCAGCTTGTGGCACGCGACGCCCAGATATTTGCAACGCCTTCGGACATTCAGCAGGTGAAGGCTATCCTGTCTGAACTTGTCGCCACGAAGGCTCCGCCCGGGATTCTCGGCATCGGCGACGCATTCCATGTTGCCGGGACCGTCGCCGGTGAGGGCGAGACACAGATTTTCCTGCGGACGGCCACTGGAGACCCCGTGTCGCTCTCGATTCTCCGGCGCCCGGGGCAGGATCCCAGATGGGCAGTCGCGCTTGGCGAAATCGTCGATGAAGCAGCGCGTCCCCCTGCTTCCGGTAGCCTGCTCTGGTATCGACTTGCATGCAGCTTGCCAGCGACATTGCCAATGTCATCGGTCAAGGCTCTCGCGCCGATCGACGCAGAGCAGGCGCGCGCGGACTACGCTTTCGTCATCCAGTCGCTAGGCAGTTGCGGGCGCACCAGAACAGCCGGTTGATGGTCGTCCCACGCGCGCTACATGTCCTTTTGCTTGGACAGCAGCGCGTTGGCGGCTATCAGCGCGGCTTCATATCACCCTGAGGACAGCCATCATCATGACCAATCTGCACCGCCATGCCCCGCTGCGCGTCGCGCTTGTCGGCCTCGGCACGGTGGGCGGTGGCGTGATCCGGCTGTTGCAGACGAACGCGGACCTGATTGCCCGCCGCGCGGGTTGCCCGATCCAGATCGTCGCCATTTCCGCCCGTGACCGCAACAAGGATCGAGGGGTGGACCTCTCGCCCTATGAGTGGGTGGACGACATGACCACCCTTCCGGGCCGCGAAGATGTCGACGTCGTAGTCGAACTGATCGGCGGCGCCGACGGCCCCGCCCTTACCCTCGCCCGCCAGTGCCTGGCTGCCGGGAAGCCCTTCGTCACCGCGAACAAGGCCATGCTGGCCCATCATGGGCTGGATTTGGCGGCTTTGGCGGAAAAGGCCGGGATAGCGCTCAAATATGAAGCAGCGGTCGCCGGCGGCATCCCGGTCATCAAGGGCTTGCGCGAAGGAGCGGCCGCCAACGAGATCAGCCGCGTCTATGGCATTCTCAACGGCACCTGCAACTACATCCTGACCACGATGGAAAAGGAAGGCCGCAGCTTCGACGACGTACTGAAGGAAGCGCAGGAACTGGGTTATGCCGAAGCCGACCCGAGCTTCGATATCGATGGCGTCGACGCCGCGCACAAGCTGACCATCCTTGCCAGCCTCGCCTTTGGTACTGAATTGGACTTTGGCAATGTAGCGGTGACGGGCATCCGCCACGTCATCGCCGCCGACATCGCCGAAGCAGCGGCGTTGGGCTATCGTATCCGCCTGGTCGGCATGGCTGAAAATGGCCCCGGGGGTTTGTTCCAGCGGGTTCATCCCATGCTGGTGCCGCTCGACCATCCGCTCGCCCATGTCGACGGATCACTCAACGCCGTTGTCGCGGAAGGCAATTTCGTCGGCCGCCTCTTCTTCCAGGGCCGGGGCGCAGGGGACGGCCCGACGGCTTCGGCAGTGGTGGCGGACCTCATCGACGTGGCACGCGATGAATATGGCGATGCGCTCGCCATGCCCGTCGCTGCACTGGCGCAACAGCCCGCGGCAGATGCAGGCGCCCGCATCGGCCGCAGCTATCTGCGGTTCAAGGTACAGGATCGGCCGGGCGTGCTCGCCGAAATCGCGGCGACAACGCGCGATGCAGGCGTATCGATAGAGAGCATGATCCAGCGCGGCGCCAGCCACGACGACAGCGTACTCATGGCGATCGTCACGCATGCGGGCGAAGAACGGTGCGTCCGCAGCACGCTGGAACGGCTCAAAGGGTCTGACAGCGTGCTTCAAACGCCGATGGTCATGCACATACTCGACTGAAGAGCCTGCGCGTCAACGCGGCCCGAAGCTGCGCATGAGCGTATCGCGCAAAGGTTCACCCAAGCGGAACAGCCGCAACCGCGCTTGTTTTGGGCAGCCCATGTTGCCGATTATCCGGCAGGGGCGCGCGTCAAAGCGGTAGGCGCTCATCTTGTTATCGGGCCCTGGAGCCATGGCGTCGCCCTTGAGCCGCGCCGATGGGGATGATCCCGAAGCGCACAGTTGCGGAGACGCCAGGCACGGTGCTGAACCATGTACCCTATGCTGCGCCGTGATGATTGCAGGTTGAACAAAGCTGGCGGCAAGCAGCGCGGCGATCATCATCACGACCCTTTATCCTGATTAGCCCGCCCAACGCCGCAGACGACCTTCCGTTGCATTGGCGCCGCGAAAAGCGGGATCATGTCCGCTGGATGGGTCGACAAGCCAAGGAGGACCTCCTATCGCGCTGATCACAAAGAGACAGCAGAGGGATTATCATGGTGCAGGCTAGCTCAGTTCTCGATCGTGTCCTGGTGCTTGAGATGGTGCGTGTCACCGAAGCGGCCGCCATCGCCGCCTCGAAGCTGATTGGACGCGGCGACGAAAAGGCGGCTGACGCTGCCGCTGTCGAAGCGATGCGCATGGCATTCAACGACCTCTACATGGATGGCACCGTGGTCATCGGCGAGGGCGAGCGCGACGAAGCGCCGATGCTCTACATCGGCGAGAAGGTCGGCAACGCGATCGGCTCCGGCCCGAAGATCGACATCGCCCTCGACCCGCTGGAAGGAACCACAATCACGGCGAAGGCCGGGCCCAATGCCCTTGCGGTGCTTGCCATCTCGGAAGAAGGGGGCCTGCTGAACGCTCCTGATGTTTACATGGAAAAGCTGGCGGTAGGTCCCGGCTATCCCGACGGCATCATAGACCTCAACAAGTCGGTGAAGGAAAATGTCGAGGCCGTGGCGAAGGCCAAGGGCGTCGATGCCCACGAGATCATCGTCTGCGTTCTCGACCGGCCCCGCCACGAGAAACTGATCGGGGAGCTGCGCGCGATCGGGTGCGGCATCATGTTGATCCCGGACGGCGACGTGGCCGGTGTGATCGCGACCACCAACCCTGAAACCAACATCGACATCTACATGGGATCGGGCGGCGCGCCCGAGGGCGTGCTCGCCTGCGCCGCGCTTCGCTGCGTCGGCGGGCAGTTCAAGGGCAAGCTCCTGTTCCGGAACGATGACGAGCGCGCGCGGGCGTTCAAATGGGGCATCACCGATCTCGACAAGGTCTATGACCTGAAGGAACTGGCGAAAGGCGACTGTATTTTCGCAGCGACCGGTGTGACCGATGGGTCATTGCTGGCAGGTGTGAAGCGGTTGCCGGGCGGCAAGCTGACCACGGACAGCGTCGTCATGCGCGCGAGCACGGGCACCGTCCGCTGGGTGAAGGGCGAGCATCATGTGGATCGCAAGCATTTCTGAGCGGAATGCATGAGTGAATGGAAAAAGGGGGCAGATCGCCCCCTTTTTTTCTGCCCGTCGATCAGGTCCTACTCAACCATATCCGAGCAGACCTGAATTTACGCATTTTTCGGGCCTGCAAGTGAGGCCATCTGCATTGAAAATGTTCTAGCGTCCGGCGCGGTGATTAAGATCGTGGCCGAGGGCGAGCGTCACAACGCCCAGCAATGTATAGGCGCTTTCCTGCCAGCCATGGTCGAGCGTCATCGCGCCGGCCATGATGCCAAGGCCCAGCGATCCGATCGCGGCGGGCATCATGAAACCATGCTTCATAGCGCCATGACCGAGCGCGATCGCGCCCAGCATGATCGCGAGCACGAGGCCGACCTCGTGGAACAGCGGATTTTCGAAAATGCCCCCCGCAGAAGCGAGAAGACCGAGCAACACGGCGGTGCCGATGCAATGCGCAACGCACAGGCCCGATAGCGCGATCGCGACGCGGTCTAGGCGGCCATTCAAAAGGCTGGAGCGGATGCTGATCGGCATGGTGGCCACTACATAGGCCAGACCAGATGAAGTTACAACATATCATCTGTATAAATATGAGCTTGTTTCAAGGCATGGCGGACGCGGGAATGGGGAAAGTCAGGCGGCAAGCCGCAGGCAATTGCGTCCGCTGTTCTTGGCGCGGTAGAGCGCCTTGTCCGCAGCGTCGAGCAGCTCCGCCCGGTCCGCCCTGCCCTTCAGTTCCACAAGCCCGGCGCTGAAGGTGACGATGACGGATTCGCAGCCGACCGTACTGATCCGCCGCTTCGAAACCATGTCCCGTAGCCGTTCGCACACCATGCTTGCCCGCTGGATGTCGGCGCCGGTCAGAAGGATGGCGAACTCTTCGCCCCCCAGCCTGCCGATACTGTCGCCGCCGCGCAGGCCCGGCCGCAGCCGTTCCACGAAGCTGGAAAGCACCTGATCCCCAACACCATGGCCATATCGATCGTTGATCGACTTGAAATGATCGATGTCGATCAGCAGCAGGCAAGCCTGGGCGCCGCGCGCGACCCGCTGGATTTCCTGGTCCAGCTTTTCCAGGAAGGCCCAGCGGCTGTCCGCCCCGGTCAGCGTATCCACCGCCGCAACCCGTTGCAGCGCCCGCTGACGCGCCTTGTGCCGCGACATGTCCCGAATCGTGCTGACGACGCCCGTGGGCAGCCCCTGTTCGTCCAGCATGGCGCGGGTCACCATTTCGCACCAGTCGGCCCCGTCGGTGAAAGCAGCAGGGCGGAATTCGACCGTCTGCACATCCCCCGGCCGCGCCAGCGCGCGCTGATGCGCCCCGTTCACCTCCGCCCGGTCCTGAGGATCCACGACGATTTCCGCCGCGCGGCCGACCAGCAAGGCAGGCGCACAGCCGATCTGCTCGGCAGCCGAGGGTGACGCATATTGGATGATGCCATCGACGCTGATGTTCAACACCACATCGCCGCTATGTTCGGCAATGGCGCGGTAACGCGCCTCGCTCGCCTGCAACGTTTGGAAAAGGCGGCGGCGGCCGTTCAGTTCGGCGGCGAGCGGCATGGCAAGCAGGAAGCTCAGGGCTAGGAACAGCTGGAACAGTTGCGTGCGGTCACCAATGTCGCTGCTGATCAGGGCGATCGGTCCATGGCCCGTCATGGTCGCCCCTCCGCCAATCAGCGCGAGCAGCACGATGGAGGCCGCGGCACCCAAAGAACCGATGCGAAAGGCGATCGTGACCAGCGGCAGCACCAGCAGAAACAGAAGCGGGTAACGGGCGAAGAAGAAGACATGAACGGCGACGAGCGAGAAGAGCAGGAGAAGGCATAGCACCTCCAACTTCTTCCGGCCGGACGTTTCGCCAAGCCATTCGCTCACCTGCCCCTGCAGGAGCATCGTCAGGATCGGCGTGCAGACCAGGCCGCCCAGAATATGCCCGCTATACCATTGCAGCCAGGACGCCCCGAACGAGACCGGGGTAAGCACCGACGCAACCAGAGCCGCCCCTGTCGCGGCGACGATGTTGGCGGGAATACAAAGCGCGAAGATGAAGACCAGAAGGGAGCGCCTGGACCCGTCACTCAGATGAACGGGAATGAAGCGGCGGCACAGGATGGCGACGATCAGCGATTCGGCTATGTTGATGATCGCCATCGGAGCGGCCGCCCACGGCCCCATGCCGAACAAGGCCGTCGAAAGGATGCTGGCGATGCCGCATGCCGTGATCGCACGCGGCCAGTAACGTGTCTCCGACGTCTGCAGTTCGGCCATCAACAAGGCGTTCGCAGCCCAAATGAACGCGATGCCGCCTTCGAAGCGGGAGCAAAGCAGGGCCACCGACGCGATCGTGAAATAAGCAACACCGGCAATCAGCGGCGCCAGTCTGGGAGATGGGGAACGAAGAGCGGCAGACATGACGATGCCTGCCTAGCGATCCATCCTTAAAATATGATAACCATGCCAGGCGCTGCGGGCCCCCGTAGCGCCACAGGACATAAGGCCGATCAGCCCCTGCCGAAGCGGAAGCTCAGGCCTTTTCCAGCGTGCATTGCAGCGGATGCTGGTTCTGCCGGGCGAAATCCATCACCTGGTTCACCTTCGTTTCCGCCACTTCATAGCTGAAGATGCCGCACACGCCGACGCCACGCTGGTGCACGTGAAGCATGACGCGGGTCGCTTCCTCCATATCCATGCGGAAGAATTGCTGGAGGACGTGCACGACGAATTCCATCGGCGTGTAATCGTCGTTCAGCATCAACACCTTGTAGAGAGACGGCTTTTTGGTGCGCGCGCGGGTGCGCGTGGCGATGCCGACATTGGGACCGCCCGGGCCTTCGCCCTGGTCGTCCTGGTCCCGGCCGGCCATCTTCTCCCTATATGTGCTGATGCTGCTCATGACGGGTGAGAATATGGCGATTCCGGACGTCAAGGCAAGGGGCGCAGATGGCGAGTCATCGCGCTACCGGACGCGGTAACCACGAAAAAAGGCTCCCGCCACAGCGGCGGGAGCCTGTTCTTCCTTTTGAAGTTCGATCGCAGATCAGACCGCGAGCGACTTCACCTTGTCGGTGACGACCGTGACGCGTGCGGTAAGCGGCTGGGCCACTTCACCTGCCAGCTTGATCAGCGCTTCGCTGTTCTTGGCGGCTTCCTTGGTCAGCTCGTCGAAGCTGCTCGACAGAAGCTGGCTTTGCAGCTGGAAGAATTCGGTCGGCGTCTTGACGGTGGAGAAGCTCTTGAGCGAGGCAGTCGCCTTTTCGAAGCTCTTGCGGCTGTAGTCGACCGCTTCCTGACCCATGGTCTCAATGCCCTTGGCCGCGATCTTGCCCGATTCGACGAGCGCTTCGACATTGCCCTTGGCGATATCGCTCAGTTCCTCGATCGCCTTGGTCGACTTTTCGACGCCAGCCTTGGCCTTCACGTTGAAGTCGGCATAGGCCGTTTCGAACTTGGCCTTGGTCTCTTCAGCGAACTTCTTACCGGTTTCAATCACGTCGTTCATCATCTTGGTTCCTTCTGTGGCAGGCAGCGTCTTGGGCTCTACCGGCCCGGCCTCGGACGAAAGGCTCTTGATTGGTTCAACTTGTGCAGCGGTTTCTTCAACCAGCGGCGCAGGCGCATCAGGCACGGGTTCGATCCGCGGCGGCGCAGCCGGTTCGGGCGCAGCATCGGCCGCCGTGGTGGCAGCGATGATCGCGACCGGATCAGCCGAGGCGCTGCTCTTGACCGCAGCTTTCCTTGGCGTTGCCGGCTTGCTTGCCGGAGCGGCCTTAGGTTCGGAGCCGACCGCGCTTTCCGCGGCCTTCAATGCTTCGGCCGCCGAAAGCGTCGAAGCGGATTTCTTAACCACGGCCTTTTGCCGAGAGGGCTTTGGAGTCACTGCCATTCGAACATTCTCCGTTGCTGCAGTGCACAATACACAGGACGCAGCTTTGACGCAAGAATATTTTGTGCAGTGCAGCAAAAGTCCGGAGGAGCTGGGAGGCAATGTCTCCACTCCCAGCAAATGCAGGGGCTTAACGCTCTCTGACGTAGCGTCCGGGCGCATCCTCTATGGCTTTGAGCGCGCCGTCGCCAGGGATGCGGGCACCCGTGGCGGGCACCGTCGAATCGCCAAGCGACCGAATCCATTCGATCCAGTCGGGCCACCAGCTGCCCTTCGTTTCCTTCGCGCCCGCCACGAAATCGGCAAGGCTGCCCGGCAACTCGTCGCAGGTCCAATATTGATATTTCTGCGCAGCCGGAGGGTTCACCACGCCTGCGATATGGCCTGATCCCGCGAGCAGGAAGCGTATCGGCCCCGAAAAGTGCGATGTGATTTTCCACACGCTTTCAGGCGGCGCGATATGGTCTTCCCGCCCCGCCTGCACATAAACCGGTGTCTGCACCTTGCTGAGATCGACGGGCGTGCCATCGACGGTCAGCGCCCCGGGCTTGATCAACTGATTGTCGCGGTAAAGCTGGGTCAGGTAATTTTTGTGCCAGCGCGCCGGAAGATTGGTGGTGTCGCCGTTCCAGTAGAGCAGGTCGAACGGCGGATAATCCTGCCCCAGCAGGTAATTGTTGACCACATAATTCCAGATGAGGTCACGGCCGCGCAGCAGGTTGAAGGTGGCGGCCATGTAGCGCCCGTCCAGAAAGCCCCCGGCCGAAAGCTGGTCGATCAGCTGCATCTGCTCATCATCGACGAACAGGCCGAGGTCGCCCGCTTCGGTAAAGTCGACCTGCGCGGTGAAGAAGGTCGCGCTCGCCACCTTCTCCGCTTCACCGCGCGCGGCGAGCAGGGCAAGCGTCGCTGCGAGCGTGGTGCCCGCCACACAATAGCCGATCGCATGGACGCTCGGCACGCCCAGCAGTTCCCGCACCGTGTCGATCGCGTCGATCTGTCCATGGACGATATAATCATCCCACAGCAGATCCTTCATCGACGCATCCGCCGACTTCCAGGACAGCAGGAAAACGCTGATCCCCTGATCCGTCGCCCATTTGACGAAGCTTTTTTCCGGCGAAAGATCGAGGATGTAAAAGCGGTTGATCCAGGCCGGGAAGATGACGAGCGGCGTTTCAAGCACCTGTTCGGTGGTCGGCGCATAATGGATCAGCTGGTAAAGCGGCGTTTCCTTGATGACCTTGCCAGGGGTCGCCGCGATGTTCCGGCCAAGCTCGAAAACCGTGCCGTCGGTTTGCGTCAACTGCCCCTTTTCCAGGTCGGCCAGCATATGTTGCAGGCCCTTGACCAGATTTTCGCCGCCGCTCTGCAGGGTCTTTTCCATCACGGTCGGATTGGTCAGCAGGAAGTTGCTGGGCGCGACTGCATCCAGCATGCCGCTGGCGGCAAAGCGCAGCTTCGCCTTCTGCTTGGGATCGACCCCGTCCACCGCATCGGTGAGCTTTAACAGATAATCCGACAGCAAGAGATAGCTCTGCCGGATGAGGTCGTAGAAAGGGTGCTTGGTCCAGGCCGGATCGGCGAAGCGGCGATCCTTGCGCGCGGCGGGGCTCTCGGGTGGAGGCGCGTCGGGCTCATCGCGCAGCACGCCGCCCGAATCGAGGAACCGCTGCCAGAGCGCCAGCCCTTCATTGGCAAAGCCGGTCTGGATGCGAGCGACGGCGTCAGGGTCGAACGGGAGCGCTCGGCCCGTGGCCCCGGCGGCCTGCTCCAGCAAGAGCTGCTGTGCCCGGCCCACCACTTGCGTCCATTGCTGCATCTGCTCCAGCGTCGGAAGATGCGGCTCGTTGAGGTCCTGCGCTTTCATGGCCACTCTCCTCCTCCTGGCATCCTTGACATCCGCCGCTTTCGCTGGCGCGAGGCCGCCTTGCGGGCTATAGCCAAGGCGCGCCGCACCGAAAGTGCAGGCCGCACTATCCCTCATGGAGACCTTTCAGGAAAGCCCTATAATGTCCGAAGAATTCTACCGCATGAAGCGCCTGCCGCCCTATGTCATCGCTGAAGTCAATGCGATGCGGGCCGCCGCGCGAGCCGCGGGAGAGGACATTATCGACCTTGGCATGGGCAATCCCGACCTGCCGCCGCCCGACCATGTCATCGCCAAGCTGGTCGAAGTCGCGCAGAAGCCGAGCGCGCACGGCTATTCCCAGTCGATGGGCATTCCGGGGCTCCGCAGGGCGCAGGCCAATTATTACGGCCGCCGCTTCGGCGTCGAACTCGATCCCGAAACCGAGGTCGTGGTCACGATGGGGTCGAAGGAAGGGCTCGCCAGCCTCGCGACCGCGATCACCGCGCCCGGCGATGTCGTGCTGGCGCCCAATCCCAGCTACCCGATCCACATGTTCGGCTTCATCATCGCGGGCGCGACCATCCGGTCGGTGCCGACAACGCCGGACGAACATTATTGGAAGTCGCTGGAGCGGGCGATGGCCTTCACGGTGCCGCGCCCCTCGATCCTGGTCGTCGGCTATCCGAGCAATCCGACGGCCGAGACGGTCGACCTCGCCTTTTACGAGCGGCTGGTCGCCTGGGCGAAGGAGAACAAGGTCTGGATCCTATCCGACCTTGCCTATTCCGAACTTTATTATGACGGCAATCCGACGCCCTCCATCCTTCAGGTGCCGGGCGCGAAGGATGTCGCGGTGGAGTTCACCTCGCTCAGCAAGACCTATTCCATGGCTGGCTGGCGGATCGGCTTCGCGGTCGGAAACCGGCAGTTGATCACTGCGCTTAAGCGGGTGAAATCCTATCTCGACTATGGCGCGTTCACGCCGATCCAGGCGGCGGCCTGTGCTGCGCTCAACGGACCGCAGGACATCGTCCAGAAGAACCGCGAACTCTACCACAAGCGCCGCGACGTGATGGTGGAGGCGTTTGGCCGCGCAGGATGGGAAATCCCCGCGCCCAGGGCGTCGATGTTCGCCTGGGCCCCGCTGCCGCCTGCTCTCAAGGAGATGGGCAGCCTGGAATTTTCCAAGCAGCTCCTGACCCATGCCAAGGTCGCTGTCGCTCCGGGTGTAGGCTATGGCGAGGATGGCGAAGGTTTCGTCCGCATCGCCATGGTGGAAAATGAGCAGCGGCTGCGGCAGGCAGCACGCAACATCAAACAATATCTGAAGTCGATGGGCATCAACACGCCCGCCAAGGGCGCCGCCTGAATCAGGACGGAGGCTATCGGCCGCGCATTCTTGGCGGAGTGTGCGGCTGCCTGGCGGGGATCGCATTTCTTGGCTTCTCCGCCATCGTATTCGTCGGTTCGGTGATCGGTGACTGCGGCGATGCGCAATCTTGTGGGCGCAAGGATGATGCGGCTCACATTTTGTGGATCGCGCCTCTTTCAGCCCTTGTCATTTTCCTGCTGGTGCGCTGGTTTGTCGACAGGATGACAGACAGACGATGAACTCCCTTCCGCAGGTTTCCCAGGTCGCGCAGACGATCCAACTGGCGCTCGCGCCGGTGTTCCTGCTGGCAGGCATCGGCGCCTTCCTCAACGTTTGCGTGGGTCGGCTCGCGCGCATCATCGACCGCGCGCGTTTGCTGGAAGGCAAAATCCTGATCAGCCGGGGCCGGGAACATGACCGGATGGTGGCGGAAATCCGGGTGCTCGACCGCAGGATGAGCGTCGTCAACAGCGCCATTTTCCTGACGGTAATATCCGCTGGCGCGGTCTGCCTGGTGGTCATCCTGCTGTTCGCGGGCAATCTGTTCGGCGCGCATCTCGGCACGCTGATCGCGATCCTTTTCAGTCTGTCGATGCTGCTGCAGGCTGCTGCCTTTGGCACTTTCATCCAGGAAATCCGTCTGGCATCGCGGATCATACATATCCGCAACGAAGTGCTGTACCATGAAGCGGAGGCGGAAGAGGCGTCATGACCAAGTTCACGGTGAACGACCGCCCGGTTCAATATCGCATGGACCCCGACACGCCCCTGCTATGGGCGCTGCGTGACGCGTCCAACCTGACCGGCACCAAATATGGATGCGGAACGGGCGACTGCGGGGCCTGCACCGTCGATATAGATGGCCAGGCCGTGCGGTCATGCCAGGTCACGATCAGGGAAACCGAAGGCCGTTTCGTCACCACGATAGAGGCGCTGTCCCCCGACCGGGGGCATCCATTGCAGCAGGTCTTCGCCGCCGACAATGTTTCACAGTGCGGCTATTGCATTCCGGGCGTGCTCATGACGGCGGCCGTGCTGCTGAAGCGCAACAGCGACCCGAGCGACGAGGAGATCGACGCCGCCATCACCAACATCTGCCGGTGCGGCATCTACCCCCGCCTGCGCGGCGCCATAAAGCGCGCCGGAAAGGTCATGCGAGGCGAGGAGCAGGTCGAAGCCGCCCCGCCGCCCGGCGTTTCGCCCGAGGACGCCGCCCGCGCGGTTCCCGCGCTCCGCCGTCCCTGAACGCTTATCCGAAGCGATAGGCCGACACCGGCCATCCGCGCACCGCATCGTCATAGTCCAGCCGGGCAGGGTCGCTGCCGCCCGCCCCGACCGCCACCATCAGGGGCAGCAGATGCTCCTCGCGCGGATGCGCGAAGCGCGCTTCGGGCAACTGGTCCCACGCTGCCACCCGAGCCGATCGCCGCTGCGGATCATCATCCATGACGGCATCGTTGAGCGCTGCGTGCCACAGGAGCGAGGGCGTTCTCGCCTGCGAATCCTGAACCCGCATATTGTGGAAGCTCATGCCCGAACCGATGATCACGACCCCTTCGTCACGCAATGGCTCAAGCGCGTGGCCCGCCGCGATATGGGCCGCAGGGTCGAGATCGTGCCGCAGCGAGAGTTGAACGACGGGAATGTCCGCCTGTGGCCGCGCGACCTTCATCGGGATGAAGACGCCATGGTCCCAACCCCGTTCGCGCTCCTCGGCGACGGGAAAACCGGCCTCCCGCAGCAGACCCGCAACGCGATCGGCAAGCTCTGGCGCTCCGGGCGCGTTCCAGCTCAGCGAGTAGGTGTGCGGCGGAAAGTTATAATAGTCGAACAGCAATTCTGGACGATCGCCCTTATGCACTGTGAAGTCCGGCTCCTCCCAATGGGCGGAGACGATCAGCATCGCGCGCGGCCGCTCCGGCAGGCGTTCGATCATCTGTGCGAGATAGTCCTGCATCGACTGCCACATCGGATCGCTCGCAGGCCGGTTCGGATCGGCTGGGTCCATGAAGAAGCAGGGACCGCCACCATGCGGTATGTAAAGGCTTGGCTGTTTCATGGCATGAAGATCGCGTGGCGCGCCCCGCCATGCAAGCATGGGGATTGAAACAGTGCGTTTCGCCCTACCTCAGGCGTTTTCCGCACCGATCATCGGAGCAATAGCCTGCGCCAGCGTGGCGCCGGAATAAGGCTTCTTGAGCAAGGTGAGCTGGCCAAAGCGATCGGGCAGGTCCAGCCCGTCGCCATAACCGGTGGCGAACAGAAAACTGATGCCATTTTCCGCGAGCAGATCGGCGACCGGCAGGCTCGTTTCGTTGCCGAGGTTGAAATCGAGCACCGCGAAATCGACACGATGCGAGGCTAACGCCTCGCGGGCGCGCCCGACGCTGGCGGCGGTGATCACCTCGGCACCCAAATCCCGCAGCGCATCTTCGCCGTCCATGGCGATGATCATATTATCTTCGACCAGCAGGACATTGCGGCCCTTCAGCAACCCGGGCGTCGGAGCATGCAGCGGCTTCGTCTTTTCGCTGCCGGTAACGTCAGGCAATATCGACACGACATGGGTCGAAGGAATGCAGAAATGCGCCTCCAGCCCAGCCAAGCGGTAGGCGATCTCGGCCTTCCCATCCAGGTCGTAGGGGATGGACCGTTCGATGACGGTCGAACCGAAGCCACGGCGGGTCGGCGCAACGACCGCCGGGCCGCCGCTTTCATTCCAGTCGATCAGCAGGCTGCCATCGGCATCGACGTGCCAGTCGATGCTGACCGTGCCACCATCCGACAATGCGCCATATTTCGCGGCGTTGGTCAGCATTTCGTGGATGACCAGCGCCAGGACGGTAAAGGCCGAAGGCGTCAGCAGGACATTGGGGCCCGTCTGCCTGACCCGGTCACGCTTCTCACCGAGATAAGCCCCGGCCTCGACATCGATCAGGTCCTGCAACCGCGCCGGTGCCCAGCGGTCGGCCGTGATCTGGTCATGCGCACGAGCCAGCGCGTGGACCCGGCTTTCCAACTTGTCGATGAACTCGTCCACCGACCGCGCATTGTCACGCGTCTGCGACAGCAGCCCTCGGATGAGCGACAGGATATTGCGCACCCGGTGGTTCAGTTCGGCGATCAGCAGTTCCTGCTTCTCATGCGCCTTTTGCCTTTCTTCATTGGCGGAGTCGGACAGGCGCAGCACCACTTCCAGCAAAGCCGTCCGCAGCGCCTCGGCAACCCGCAGTTCGGCCGGGGTGAAAGGCACGGAGGTGCCCTTCACCAGTTGCGACCATTCCTCGAAACTCTTGCGCGGTGAGAGACGCGGCCCGTTGGGGCCATATTCGATATGCTTTTCCTGATTGCCCGCCCAGCGCACGGAACGCATCTGTTCGGCACGGAACAACACGACATAGTCGCGCGGCCGCCGTGACAGCGGGATTGCCAGCAGGCCAGCGGCGCGATCGGCATAGGCCGCCGCCTCGGGCATGATCCCGCTGAGGCAATCGGTGGCGAAGACCTGGCTTGCCGCTGCGCGATTGAGCATCGACACGATGGCCGTGAAAGCGGACCGGTCGGGCGTCAGCCCGGCAAGCGTCATCTCCCCATCTATATACACGCCCACGCCGTCTGCGGGCACGGTGTCGAAGATGACGTCGCCGAGCCAACGGGCGTTGGACAGCAGATCATGATCCTGCGCCACGGCGGACATCAGGCGATCGGCCACTTGCCGCGCCTTGCCCTCATATTCCGCAGTTTCGGCCCGCTCCCGGCTTTCCAGCATCATGGAGAAGATCTGCCCGAACAACTCCGCCGCGCTGCGTTGGGCAAAGGTGGGGAGGCGCGGCCCATAATGGTGGCAGGCGAACAAGCCCCACAGGCGTCCCTCGACGATGATCGAGATGGAGAGCGAGGCGCCAACGCCCATATTGCCGAGATATTCGATATGGATCGGCGACACCGCGCGCAGCAGGCTGAGCGACATGTCGAGCGCGGCGCCGGACGGATCGAGCGTCGGGATGACAGGAACGGGCGCCGCTTTCACGTCCGCGATAACCCGGAAGATATTGCGCAGATAAAGCGCCCGGGCCTGGGTCGGGATGTCCGAGGCGGGATAGTGCAGCCCGAAAAAGCTGTCGATGCCTGATCGCAACGCTTCGGCCACGACCTCGCCATCTCCACCGTCGGCGAAGCGATAGACCATGACCCGGTCAAAGCCCGTAAGCGCCCTCACCTGTCGCGCGCCATCACGCAGGAAGGCCGCCATGCTGTCCGTCTGGGCCAGCCGCGAAACCATGGAGCGTACCATGCTGGTGGCCTCCATCTCATCCGCGAAGGCGGGCTCCGCCTCTATGACGACCAGCGAGCCGGAAAAATGCACCGCAATGTCGAACGGCTTGATGCCATCGATCAGGACCAGCGAAAATATCCGCTCGACCGCGTCGGGACCACGCAGCAACGTGATGCGGTTGCGTAACGAATGTATGGCGTCGGCGCTGAAAATATCGTTGATCGGCTTACCGAGCATCTGCTCAGGCGCGAGGCCGATGAACTTTTCACAATTTGCCGAAACGCGTGAGACAAGCCAGTCGGCCGTTACCGCGATCAGAAAGCCGAAAGGCTGTATGGTGCCGGGCACATGAATGGGTTCGCGATCGCAATTGTTGATGTCGACCGCGAAGCTCGCGTCATCCGCGTCCGTGCGCTCAGCCATTGTTCAGGCGCTCCGCCGCGGCGCCCGCGGCAAAGAGCGCGAAGGCAGTCTCTGCGCCCTGCACCGCACTGTCGATCCATTCCTGCCCGCCGCCATCGGCCGCCGCGTCCAGCGCCTGCTGAAATGCGATCCAGCTGCCGTTGCGGTGCCCGGCCTTCAGATAAGCGCGCGGCAGTCCGGGAGCCACCTGCCGCTCCAGCATGGCACCACCCAGGCGCGAACCTTCGAGGGCATAGAGAGCGCCCCAGCGAAAGGCTTCACTTACACCTGCTTCAGCAGCGAGCGGTTCGGGCAGCGCTTCGCCCAGGACCGCAAGATCCTCGACAAGCTGGGGCAAGCGTGGCGAATCCGGTTGAGCCAGCTTTTCGAGCGGCATGAGGGCACGGGCATGCGCCTTCAGGAAAGCGGCATATTCAGCCGGTGAACCAAGCGAGAAGTCTGAATAAATTTCGTCCACGCGCTGGTGATTCGCCATGGTGGCATCACGGAGGGCCTGTCGGACACGGCCGGCACTGGACGTTCTCTTCACTCGTCGTTCCTAAAAGCTGTTAACAAGCCGCGCACTGATCTAGATCAGCTTTTAAGGCCAACGACAGCAGTTGATCTATTTTCTAGCTGCATAACGGATTTTTGCCCGCCTGGCTCCATTATCCATCTTCATGATAGAAGATTCTTTCTGATCGCTGACGAACAAGTTCAGCCTCGCGACATGGCGGGGGACATAAAAGGGCAACATGCGGGGCATGGCGCCCCTTTTGGAAAGTCAAAGATCATGTTGAGGAAGATGATGCTGGCGGGCCTGATGACCGCCACGGTGCTGGGCGGCGTTGCTCCGGCATATGCCCAACGCTGGCAGGATGGCGGCCGCGATCGCGGCGGCGAACAATCGGGCCGCGCCGATGGCCGGGCATCCCGGGATGGCGGGCAATATGGCCAGCGCGGGGACGGCGGCATGCGCGGCGACCGGGCGGCAACGCAGCGCTGGCAGGACCGTGGCGGCGATCGGGCCAATGATCGTGTTCGCGCTCAAGCCGTTCCGCAGCAGACCGATCGCCAATGGAGGGGCAGCGGCGACGTCCGCACCGATGCGGCCCGCGATGCATGGCGCAACGATGCCCGCATCAGGGAAAGATCTGTCGGCGAGCGTCCGCAATGGCGGGATGATCGGCGCGGGGACCGGCCCGACTGGCGCGACAATCGCGTCGAGCGGCGCCCCGACTGGAACGGCTACCGGCCGAGCGGAAGGCTCGACAGCGGCAACAACTGGCGCGGCACCCTGGCCGGCCCGCGTCGCTTCGACGATCGCACCCGCTGGAGCAGCCAGCGGCGCTGGGACAATGGCTGGCGGCAGGACCGCCGCTATGACTGGCGCGGCTACCGGGCGCGTTATGGCGACCGCTATCGCATCGGCCGCTATTATGCCCCGCGCGGTTGGGATTATGGCTACAGCCGCGTGTCGGTGGGCATATTCCTGAACAGCCTGCTGTTCGCGAACAATTATTGGATCGATGATCCATGGTCGTACCGCCTGCCCCCCGCTTATGGGACGCTGCGCTGGATCCGCTATTATGACGATGCCCTGCTCGTCGATATTCGGGACGGCTATGTCGTGGACGTGATCCCGGAATTCTTCTGGTAAGCTGGAGATCGTCCGGCGGACATCATCTGGGCCCGGCGCCAGGCGCGCCGGGCCGTTTTCATTTGCACCCGCTCATCAGCGGCGGCAGGAAGCAGGCATGACGGACATGATCGATGATGGCGGCACCGCCTCCACCATAAGGGCGAAGATCGGCGACACCGTGCGGGCGAAGCTGGACCGCAATCCCATGGTCAGCCGGATCGATGCGCCCGATCTGGAGATTTACGGGCGGCACGGCTTTCTGAGCGCCGAGGAGTGCGAGGCCCTGCGCACGCTGATCGATGCGGATGCGCAGCCTTCGACCCTCTTCTCCGGCAGCGCGAACGCGGATTACCGCACCAGCCACAGCTGCAATCTGAGCCCGTATGATCCGCTCGTCAAAAGCATCAGCGACCGGATCTGCGCACTGACCGGACTGCCGCCCGAAAATGGCGAAACCCTGCAGGGTCAGCGCTATGCAACGGGCCAGGAATATAAGGCGCATTGCGACTATTTCCCGGTCACCGCCAGCTACTGGCCCGCAATGATGAAGACAGGGGGACAGCGCAGTTGGACGGCGATGATCTATCTTTCCCCCGTCGCGGCTGGCGGAGAGACGCATTTTCCCCATTGCGAATTCATGGTGCCGCCGGTGGAAGGCATAATCCTCATCTGGAACAACATGAAGGCTGACGGCGCTCCCAACCCGATGAGCCTGCACGCCGCGCGGCCCGTCGAAAGCGGCATCAAATATGTCGTCACCAAATGGTTTCGCGAGCGCCGCTGGACGGCCTGAAGCCGAAGCCGCGGTTCATAGCGGTGATACAAGTTGCGACATAAATGTCTGATTCCTGACTACCTCATTCCCTGAAGGTTCAGCGGACGGGGCGCATAAGCAGCCTGTTGGTGGCGGAACCGGTCATCGGGGAAAGAAGTTTGATCCCTCACCGGTTCAGGGCCGCCAAGCTGATGGGAGAAGATATATGCGTAAGTTGATCATCCTCGGCCTTATCGCAGCGACCGCAATGCCAGGCGCCGTCATGGCCCAGTCGCGCGGCGAGGTACGCGACAGTGCGCGGGAACTGCGTCAGGAACAGCGCGAGCTGCGTGATGCACGCCGCTACGGCTCACGCCACGACGTGCGCGAACAACGCCGCGATGTCCGCGACGCGCGACAGGAATTGCGCGAAGATTGGCGCGACTATCGCCGTTCGCACCGCGACGTCTATCGCGGCGGCAACTGGCGCGCGCCGTTCCGCTACAATCGCTGGGAAGTCGGATCGCAGCTGCGCCCGAGCTACTATAATTCCCGCTACTATATCAGCGACCCCTATCGTTATCGCCTGTCGCGGCCGGGCAACCCCAATCTTCGCTGGGTAAGGCACTATAATGACGTGCTGCTGGTCAATGTCCGCAGCGGCCGCGTGATGGAGGTCCATCGGGGCTTCTTCTGGTAATCGGCAGTATCACGCATGACGAGCGGCTCCGGGCGAAAGTCCGGAGCCGTTTTCATGTGAGCGACGAGCGTCCAGAGACGAAGATAGGCCAGGACGCGCAGCGCCTACACAGGTCAGCCAAATTGTGGAAAAGCCCCTTGGCCGCGCCGCCCGTCTCCGAGCGGGCGCGGCCGATGACGCGCGCAGGGCACGCCATCAGTCCGAAAGGGGGTGGACCAGAATAGGAACGCTCACCTGCTGTTAATGTTCCCGTAGGTCAGCTCAGCGCTTCGGCGATCAGGCGACGGCTGTTGCCGATGCCATAGAGCGCAATGAAGCTTCCCATCCGTGGCCCCTGATCAGCACCCAGCAATGTCTGGTACAGCGCCTTGAACCAGTCGCGCAGTTCGGCAAAGCCGAAGGCTTCGTCCTTGCCGATGGCATAGACGATATTCTGGATGTCCTCCGCCGTCGCGCCATCACCCAAAGCCGCCAGTTCTTCGTCCAGCCTGCGCAGGGCGGCCGCTTCATTGGCTTCGGGAGCGCGGCGCTTCAGCGTCGGCGCGACGAAATCGCGATGATAGGCCAGCGCATGCCCGATCAGCGCATCCAGTTCAGGGTAGGTCTCCGCACTGGCGCCGGGAACATAATTTTGCAGATATCCCCACACCTGCTCGCGGCTGGCATCCCCCATCACGCCGACCAGATTGAGCAGCAGCCCGAAGGTCACGGGCAGCTTTCCTTGCGGCAGCTTGCCGTCATGGATGTGGTGCACCGGATTGCCGAGTTGCTGCTCTACCGGCTGGTTGGGATAATTACCGCGGAACTGCCAATATTCGTCCACCGCGCGCGGGATCACGCCCATGTGAAGCTGCTTGGCCTTCTTCGGTTCGCGATAGGCGTAAAAGGCCAGGCTTTCCTGCGGCCCGTAGGTCAGCCATTGTTCGAGGCTGAGGCCATTGCCCTTGGACTTGGAGATTTTCTCTCCCTTTTCATCCAGGAACATTTCGTAGTTGAAGCCCTCGGGCGGACGAGCGCCGAGCGCGCGGCAGATCCGCGAGGACTGTGTGACGGAATCGATCAGATCCTTGCCCGCCATTTCATAGTCGACGCCCAGCGCGACCCAGCGCATCGCCCAATCGACCTTCCATTGCAGCTTCGCGCCGCCAGAGAGGATCGACTGTTCGACGATCTCGCCCTCATCCTCGAAGCGGACGAGGCCGGCGTCGGCATCCAGCACCTCGACCGGCACCTGAAGAACGATGCCGCTCTTGGCGGAAATCGGCAGCACGGGCGAATAGGTCGCCTGCCGTTCCTTGCGCAGGGTCGGCAACATGATGTCCATGATGTTCTGATAATGACGCAGGACATTCCTGAGCGCATCGTCGAACGCACCGGACGTGTAGCGATCCGTGGCCGAGACGAACTCATAGTCGAAGCCGAAGCGGTCGAGAAAGTCGCGCAACATCGCATTATTATGGTGCGCAAAGCTTTCGAACTTTTCGAACGGGTCGGGCACCTGCGTCAGCGGCTTGCCGAGATGTTCGGCCAGCATCGCCTGGTTCGGCACATTGTCCGGCACCTTGCGCAGCCCGTCCATATCGTCGCTGAACGCGATCAGGCGCGTGGGTATGTCCGACAGCGCATGATAGGCGTTGCGGACCATCGTCGTGCGCAACACTTCGTTGAAGGTCCCGATATGCGGCAAGCCCGACGGGCCATAGCCGGTTTCGAACAGGATATGGCCTTTTTCAGGCGCGCCATTCTGGTAGCGCTTCAGCAGCTTGCGCGCTTCTTCATAGGGCCAGGCCTTGGACGCCTGAGCGGCGGTGCGGACGATATCGGACACAGTCATGATGCAGATGCCCCTAGCCTTGGCAGCCGCGAAATGGAACGGCTTTCCGCGATCCCTGTTTGCCGCCCGCGCTTCGACGACGGCAGTCATGTTTAACCTTGATTAACTATGATGCGGCATATTCCCCCGATCGAAGGGGGATTACAGGCACCATGCATATCGCGCGCAGTCGCCAACGCATAATGGTCGACATCGACATCGTCGTGACAACGGTGCTCGACAGCCTGGAGGGCAGCATCGTCGACCTGAGCGAAGGCGGCGCCTTGATCCGTGGATGCAGCTTGGCGGCTCGCAGCCAATGCCAGATCGGCTTTGAAGGGCAGATCGTCTTCGCCACGGTGCAGTGGTCCGAACCCGATCGCATGGGCGTCCGCTTCCCCTATGAGCTGGTGGACGGCCCGCTGTTCGACATGCTGGAGATGGCGCGGACCCGCCTGCGATCGCCGCTCGCACATAAGCGTGGCGAAGGCGCATTCATGGTCCGTCCCTTCCTCTCGCAACCAAATGGATTTGGCCGCCGCGCAAGCTGAATCGCGCCTTTTTCCGGTTTCCCTTTTGTTCCCGCTCGCCTAAGCGACGGGAGTGATCGACGCGACTGCCCTGCCCGCCCTTCATGCCAGCCATGGTGGGATCTGGCTGCGCGAGGGCGGAAACACGCAGGCGGTCGCCAAGGGAGCGGCCATCGCCTGCGCTGCCGAAACCCCGACCTTGCTGCTCAACGCACCGCTCACCGGCCAAAGGCTCGGCTATCCCGAACTCAATGGCCTCGACCTGCTGGAGCTGTGGGCTTTCGTTCATCCGGCCCGCTTCCTCGTGCCAACGCCCAAGGGTCTGGCCGAATCGCTTGGTCTGGAGCGGCCGGGCAGCGAAGCGGACATTCCGCAACTGCTGCAAGCCGCGACCGCAGCGCTGCTCGACATTCTCGGCTCGCCGGCATGGGCTGAGCGCGATGGCGGCTGGACCTCCGCCCAGACGCTTCTCCGTCTCCGCTGGCCGTGGGCGCCGCTGGTCACGCCCCGGATAAACCGGCCGCCCGAAGCGGAACGCTGGCTATTCTCCCGCTTGCCCGAATGGGAGGAAACACCCCCGCGTCCAGCGCCGCGCACCATCTCGCTGGATGAAGACGCGGTACTGGCGCGGCTGGCCCATCTGACCGGCAGTGCGGCGGAAGCCCGGCCCGGCCAGCGCGCCTATGCCGCAGCCGCCGTGGAAAGCTTCCGCCCGCGCCAGCATCGGGATCAACCCAACATGCTGCTGGCGGAGGCGGGCACCGGTATCGGCAAGACATTGGGTTATCTCGCCCCGGCGTCGCTCTGGGCATCGGAGGCGCAGGGCACAGTATGGATATCGACCTATACCAAGGCGCTCCAACGGCAGCTTGACCGGGAAAGCCTGCGCCTTTTCCCCGATCCGGCGACGGCGGCGCGCCGCGTGGTGGTGCGCAAGGGGCGGGAAAATTATCTCTGCCTGCTGAACCTGGAAGATGCGCTCCAAGGCGGTTTTTCCGGCCGGGCGGCGATCCTTGCCCAACTCGTCGCGCGCTGGGCGGCGTTCAGCAAGGATGGCGACATGGTCGGGGGCGACCTGCCGGGCTGGCTGCCCACGCTGTTCCGCCGCAACGGATCGACGGCGCTGACCGACCGCCGGGGCGAATGCATCTACGCAGGCTGCCCGCACTACCGCAAATGCTTCATCGAACGGTCAGCCCGCGCTTCGGCGGACGCGGACATCGTCATCGCCAATCATGCGCTCGTCATGATCAACGCGGCGCGTGGGCGAGAAACCGGTCAGCGGCCCCAGCGCATCATCTTCGACGAAGGCCATCATCTTTTCGACGCGGCCGATTCTACCTTTTCCGTCGCTCTGTCAGGGCAGGAAGCGATCGAGTTGCGCCGCTGGGTCATGGGTCCGGAAGGCAATTCGCGGGGCCGCAGGCGCGGCCTTGCCGCCCGCCTGTCGGACCTCGCCAGCTATGATGCGGAAGGCGGCGAGGCGATCCGCGCGGCGGCGGATGCGGCGCGCGCCCTGCCCGCCGACGAGTGGCTGAAGCGGATCGTCGCTGGCGAGCCTTTCGGGCCGTTGGAACAGTTGCTCGCCGCAGTGCGCGGCACCGTCTATGCCCGCGCGGCCGACGTGGGGGAGGCGGATGCAGGCTATGGCCTGGAAACCGAAGTTGCCGAGCCCGATGGCCCGCTGGTGGAAGCGGCTCAGGAAGCCGCGCTTGCGCTCGACGCTTTGCTGCGGCCGCTGAACCGGCTGGGCAAGCGGATGGAAGCAGTCATCGAGGATGCGCCCGATTGGCTGGACGGCGCGGCCCGGGCACGGATCGAAGGCGCGATCGCCTCGCTTGGCTGGCGGCGCGACCTGATCGCTGCATGGCTGGCGCTGCTCGCCCGGATCGGCGGCCCGGCTGACGCGGATTTCGTCGACTGGATGACGGTCGACCGGATCGAAGGGCGGGAATATGACATCGGCATCCATCGCCACTGGCTGGACCCGACCCGCCCCCTTGCCGAAGCCGTGCTGAAACCGGCGCAAGGCGTGCTGGTCACATCGGCAACGCTGAAGGGCGGCGGCGATTGGGACAATGCGGAAAGCCGCAGCGGGGCCAGCCATCTTCCACGCGGCGCGCAGCGGTTCGAGGCGGCCAGCCCGTTCGACTATCCCGGCCGGGCCGAAGTGCTGATCGTTACCGATATCAAGCGCGGGGACATTGCCGCCTTGTCGGGCGCCTATGGGCGGCTGATCGAGGCGGCGGGCGGCGGCACGCTGGGCCTGTTCACCGCGATACGGCGTCTGCGCGCGGTCCATGCGCGCATCGCCGACCGCCTCGCGCGGGCAGGCCTGCCACTCTACGCCCAGCATGTCGATCCGATGGACACCGGCACGCTGATCGACATCTTCCGCGATGATCCGCGCGCATCGCTGCTCGGCACCGACGCCTTGCGCGACGGGGTCGATGTGCCCGGTCACTCGCTGCGGCTCGTCGTGATGGAGGGGGTTCCCTGGTCGAAGCCGACGGTGCTCCACGCCGCCCGCCGTCTCGCCGGAGGTGGCGCGGCCTATGACGACCGGCTGATTCGCGCGCGTCTGGCCCAGGCCTTTGGCCGCCTCATCCGCCGCGCCGAGGATCGCGGCAGCTTCGTCATATTGTCCGCCGCCATGCCCAGCCGGTTGCTAAGCGCCTTTCCGCCAGGCACCCCCATTCGCCGCGTTACCCTGGATGAAGCGATCATTGCGGTGAGCGCCCATTCCCGCGCTGGCCATGGCCACGGCATGTCGCTAGGGCAGCAGGAAGACGAATCCGGCACCCACGACCTGGAGCAAAGATGAAGCGGTTGACCCTGTTGCGCCACGCCAAGTCCGACTGGGACGATCCGGTAGAGCGGGATTTCGACCGGCCGCTCAATCGGCGCGGGGAAAGGGCGGCGCTGCTGATCGGTCAGTTTGCGCGCAGCCGGAAGATGCAGTTCGACCATCTTGCCGCGTCCCCCGCCGTCCGGGTGGTGCTGACGCTCGACACCTTTCTGGAAGGCTATGGCCAGCCGCTCGATCCCCATTGGGATCGGCGCATCTACCTGGCGTCCGTCGCGACATTGCTCGACGTGTTGCGCGATCTGCCCGACACAGCCACCAGCGTCATCCTTGCGGGCCACAATCCGGGGTTGGAGGAACTGATCCTTGAACTGGTGCCGGACGATGGCGCCAGCCCGCTCCGCGACGATGTCGAAGTCAAGTTCCCCACGGCCAGCCTTGCGGTGCTGGACCTGGAGATCGACACTTGGGCTGACGTTGCGCCAAATGCGGCGACGCTGGTGAGCTTCACCCGGCCCCGTGATCTGGACCCCGCGCTCGGCCCGGAATCGCGTTAAGATTAACTGTTCTGATGCGACCCAAGGCCTCTGCTAGGGCGGAATGTGTTCCCTCTGAACACTCGACCCGTTCGGGCTGAGCTTGTCGAAGCTCTCTTCTTCAGTAAGGAGTAAAGGCCCTTCCAGAGGCTCAGGGCGGACGGTTCGGGAGATAGCGCCTTTTTAAAGCACAAGCTCCTCTTAGTCTCCAATGGCCTTTGCCAAGGCTGCGCGAATTGCCAGCAGCCGATCCAGCACATCCGCCCCCTGCTCCCCCTTGGTGAGGACAGCAGCAACCGGAGCAGCGACGGGACTTGGCGAAGCCAGCCCATCGGCCAGCGCCTTCTGCGCGCCCCGCACGGTAAAGCCTTCCACATTCAACAGTTGGTTGATGCGCCGGACAAGTGCGACATCGGCGGGCCGGTAATAGCGGCGATTACCCGAGCGCTGGAGCGGACGCAGTTGGGGGAAGCGGGTTTCCCAATAGCGCAAGATATGCTGCGGCAGCCCCAGTTCCCCGGACAGCTCACTGATTGTCAGGAATGCACCTTCTGCCTTTTCCATAGGCCGATGTTGCACCTATCGCGGCGCAAAGGTCAACCGTGGGAAAAGCGTGTCGGCCCCGCCGCCTGCGTCAGGATGCAGCGACGCGGTCGCGCATGGTCTGGCTGGCGCGGAAAGTCAGCACGCGGCGTGGCTCGATCGGCACCTCGACCCCGGTTTTCGGGTTGCGCCCCATCCGCTCGGTCTTGTCGCGCAGGACGAAGGTGCCAAAGCTCGATATCTTCACATTTTCGCCGCGTTCGAGCGCGGACGTCATATGCTCCAATATGGACTCGATAAGCGCCGCCGCTTCGGATCGGGAGAGGCCGATGTGCCGGTTGACGCTTTCCGCCAGATCCGCGCGTGTCAGGGTGCCATTGCCAGTCATCGAAAGTCCCCACCTTCATCCGCCGGTCAAATGCCGACGCCAATGGTAAATCCTGCGATAACATAAGCGATTCGGCAAGATGGTCAGCCGAAGAAATCTAAAGAATTCCGGGGTATATACCTTGGGTTAGACCCGCAGGACGCAGGCGCCCCAGGTGAAGCCGCCACCCATCGCCTCCAGCACCAGCAGGTCACCCGGCTTGATCCGTCCGTCCCGCATCGCCAAGTCAAGCGCCAATGGCACCGAAGCGGCAGAAGTATTGGCATGACGATCGACCGTCATCACCACACGGTCCGGCGACAATTTCAGCTTCCGCGCAGTGGCGTCCAGGATGCGGGCGTTCGCCTGATGCGGAATCAGCCAGTCGATCTGGTCCGTGCCGAGGCCAGCGACTTCCATCACTTCGGTCAACACGGACGCCAGGTTGACCACGGCATGGCGGAACACTTCCTGCCCCTTCATGCGCAGCTTGCCGACCGTCTTCGTCGTCGAGGGGCCGCCATCGACGTAGAGCAGTTGGTTGTGCCGCCCATCGGCATGCAGCTTGGCCGCCAATATGCCGCGCGCACCATCCGCGCTTTCCTCGGCACCAAGTACGATCGCACCCGCGCCGTCGCCGAACAGGACACAAGTCGTCCGGTCTTCCCAGTCGAGGATGCGGCTGAACGTCTCGGAACCGATGACAAGCGCACGTTGCGCTGCGCCAGAGCGGATCATGCTGTCCGCAACCGTGACGGCGTAGAGAAAGCCCGAGCACACAGCCGCCACATCGAACGCCACGCAATCATCGATGCCGAGCGCTGCCTGAACGATGGTCGCGCTGGCGGGAAAAGTCTGGTCCGGGGTGGCCGTCGCAAGGATGATGAGGTCGATGTCCTGGGCGGCAAGGCCTGCTGCCTCCAGCGCCGCCTTGGCCGCATCGGTGGCGAGGGTTGAGGTCGTCTCGCCATCGCCCGCTATATGGCGGTTCCGAATGCCTGTGCGTTCGACGATCCATTCGTCGCTCGTATCCACGGTTTCCGCCAGTTCAGCATTGCTGACGGCGCGCACCGGGAGAGCTGACCCCGTACCCAGAAGAACGGACCTGCGAATCACTTTGCGGCGAGCTCCTGCTTGGACGCCACGCCCGAAAGCGCGCTGACACCCGCCATGTCGGCGGCGATGCGTCGCGTGATATCTTCTTCCAACAGCCGGGCGGCGACATGGACAGCATTGGCGACGCCCTTGTCATTGGCGCTGCCGTGACTCTTCACCACCACGCCATTCAGCCCCAGGAAGACCGCGCCATTATGATTGTTGGGGTCCAGATGGTGCTTCAGCAGATGCATGGCGGGCTTGGAAATCAGGAAGCCGATCTTGGACCGGATCGAACTGGTAAAGGCCGTACGCAGCAGGTCCGTGACGAAGCGTGCCGTGCCCTCCGCCGTCTTGAGCGCCACATTGCCGGAAAAACCATCGCTGACGATCACGTCAGCCTCGCCACGGCCGATCTTGTCGCCTTCGGTAAAGCCGTCGAATGACAGGGGAAGGCTGGTGGCGGCGCGCAAGATGGCGGCGGCGTCACGGATTTCCTCCGTGCCCTTCATGTCTTCCGTGCCGATGTTCATGATGCGGACGCGGGGGCGTTCCAGATCGAACGCGATGCGCGCATAGGCCGCGCCCATCACGGCGAATTGCACGAGGTTGCGGGCGTCGCACTCGGTATTGGCGCCTAGGTCCAGCATGACCACGTCATTGTCGCCCAGCGTCGGCAGCAACGCCGCCAGGGCAGGCCGGTCGATGCCAGGCATGGTGCGCAGAGCGAGCTTGGCCATCGCCATCAATGCGCCCGTGTTGCCGGACGACACGGCAGCGCCCGCCTCGCCTGCCTTTACGGCGGCGATGGCCATGCTCATGGAGCTGGCCTTCTTGCGGATCGCGACGCTGGGCTTGTCCCCGGCCGACACGACATCGCTGGCGTGCACGACTTCGGACGCGGCCCGTAGATTGGGATGATTGTCGAGGGCGGCCTTGATCCGCGCCTCGTCTCCGAAAAGGGTGAAGCGCAGCCCTTCGTGGCGGTGACGGGCGAGCGCAACACCCGCCATCATCACGCGCACGCCTTCATCCCCGCCCATCGCGTCGATTGCGATTCGCGGTTGGCTGGACACTTCAGGACACCTTTGCAGGAGAGAGGGTGTCGTCAGGCCCCGACGGCAACGACTTCGCGGCCGTTATAGTGGCCACAGCCCTCGCACAGATTGTGCGGGCGCTTCAGTTCACCGCAGTTCGAGCATTCCTGATAGGCTTCGACGCGCAGCGCATCGTGGCTGCGGCGCATGCCACGGCGGGACGGGGAAGTTTTCCTCTTTGGGACAGCCATGTCGGCACCTTATTCCATAATTAAATCTGGTTGAGCGACTGGCCGATATCCGAGGAATGCCGACGCCACAGGCGCCGCAGACCATGCGGCCCGGGTGATCGCGAAGCCCTGCGCCTATAGCGCTTTTTGATCCCGGCGCAAGTCCTTCCTTGCCCTTGGCGGCATCCCGGTTACCCTGCTCATCAGAGAGAGAAGGGGAGAAGACCATCATGCTGTTGCCGATCACGCTGACACTGGCGGCCGCCTGCGCTTTTGTGAACCTGTGGCTGGCGACGCGATGCGTACGGATTCGCATGTCAGCCAAGACGCTCCACGGCGATGGCGGAAACCCTTTGCTCGCCCGCCGCATGCGTGCCCACGCCAATTTCACCGAATATGCGCCGATGGTCCTCATCCTGTTCGCGCTTGTCGAACTGGCGCTTGGCTCGCCGCTATGGCTTTGGATCGCGGCATGCGCCTTCATCATCGCGCGTGTCGCTCATCCGATCGGCATGGATGGTGACAGCCCTTCCCCTGCCCGCGCCGTCGGCCCGCTTTTGACTTGGGTCGTCATGGCGGGACTGGCGGTCGCAGCGCTCTATGCCGCATACAGCGCCACCCGTGCGGTTCCGGCCCCGCCAGCTCTTGCCGCCCAGGTCTGAGCGGTCAGGCCAGCACGGCGTCCCCGACAAAGGGGTTGGTGCGGCGTTCATGGGCGAAATTGCTCATCGGGCCATGGCCGGGCACAAAGGCCGTATCGCCACCCAGCGGCCACAGCTTGCCCGTGATCGCGTCGATCAGATCCTGATGATTGCCCATCGGGAAGTCGGTGCGGCCGATCGATCCCTGGAACAGCACGTCGCCCACAATGGCGAGCTTGCTGGGAGCGTGATGGAAGACCACATGGCCGGGCGTGTGGCCGGGGCAGTGATAGACATCCAGCACCAGCTCACCCACCGTCACATGGTCGCCGTCGGCCAGCCAGCGGTCGGGCTCGAAAATCTTGCCGTTGACGCCATAGTTGCGGCCATCTTCCTCCAGGCGGCTGATCCAGAAGCGGTCCGCCTCATGCGGTCCTTCGATCGGCACGCCGAGTTCCTTGGCCAGAGTCCCCGCCTCGCCACAATGGTCGATATGGCCGTGCGTCACCAATATCTTTTCGATCGTGACGCCCTGCTGCTCCGCGGCGGCTTTCAGCCGTGGCAGGTCGCCGCCCGGATCGACGAACGCGCCGCGATTGGTGGCTGTGCACCAGAAGAGCGTGCAATTCTGCTGCAAGGGCGTGACAGGGATGAGCGCGGCTTTGAGCGGAGGCGTAGTCATGGCGGAGATGTGGCGAAGCCGCGCGCCAGGCGCAAGGGCTACTCGGCCTCTTCCATCGCCAGCGGCTCGGCCAGGCTGATGCTGTCGAGCACCCGCGCCGTCTCGTCCCGCACGCGCAGCATCACGCGGTGCAGCCTGCATTCCGATTCGGGCAGGCAGTTGGTGCAGGTTTCATGCGCGAATCGGCTCGCGCAAGGGGTGAGCGCCAGCGATCCCCGCGTCAGCCGCACGATGTCGCCATAGCTGATGTCGACGGGCGCCAGCGCAAGCCAATAGCCGCCGTCGCGTCCCCGCTGCGTCGCGACCAGCCCCTCGCGCGACAGTTCCGAGAGGATCACCGTCAGGAACTTGGCCGGGATATTCTGCCGCGTCGCGATCTCGTTCAGCGGCACGGGCCCCTGGCGGTAGCGGTCGGCAAGATGCTGGAGAGCGCGGATGGCGTAACGGGTCTTCTGCGAAAGCATGATCCCGTTATTCGCCCCCGCGCCTCATTTGACAAGCCGCCGCGCAGCCGGTCAGGCCTTTACGCCGCTCAGCGCCTCTTCATAGGTCGTCGCCTTGAAGCCCACGATGGTCCGGCCGCCCACGTCCAGGATCGGCCGCTTGATCATGGAGGGGTTGGCGCTCATCAGCAGGATAGCCTTGTCCGCATCGATATGCGCCTTGTCGCCCGCGTCCAGCGCCTTGAAGGTGGTGCCGGATCGATTGAGGATGGTTTCCCACCCATGTTCCATCACCCATTCCTCCAGCTTGCCCTTGTCCACGCCCGACACCTTGTAGTCGTGGAAGCTGTAGGAAACGCGCTCATTGTCCAGGAAATTGCGCGCCTTCTTGATCGTGTCGCAATTCTTGATGCCATACATGGTGATCATGGCCATCACCCCTTGAACGCGGTGACTTCGACTTCGACCTTCATCTCCGGCTTGATAAGGCCGGTGACGATGCAACTGGCCGCCGGGCGGATCTCGCCGAACACCGGCGCCGTCGCCTTGCCCAGCTCGTCCCAATAAGCCGGGTCGGTGATGTAATAGGTCACGCGCACCACGTCGGCGAAGGAAAAGCCCGCCTCCTCCAGCGCCTTGCCGATCACCTTCAGCGCGTTGCTCGTCTGGTCGACGACGCTTTCGGGCATCGCCTTGGTTTCGGGATCAGTGCCGGTGGTGCCGGCGACGAAGCACCAGTCGCCCTGGACGACAGCGCGGGAATAGCCGACCTGCGCCTCGAAAGGCGAGCCCGAGGAAATGAGCGTGCGGGACATGGGGGAGTTCCTTCGACGGAAACGGAGGGGGATTGGGGCGGCTCTTGCCCCATGCCGCCGCTCGCGTCCAGCGGCTTTTGGGCGGCGAGGAACGGCGGCGGGACTGATCCGTTGAGGGAGCAAGGAGACATGCCATGGACGCAAATGAGAAAGACCGCTTCCCCGACATCATCGAGGAAAATGACGAGCAGCGCGACGAAGGATCACAGGCGCAGACCGTCACCGACGACACCCGCGTCCGCAGCACCGACCTGTCCGAAGACAGCGAGCGCGGCGGCAGCACCAACCCGGCCCAGATCATCCCCGACGACACCCCCGACCTTGTCGAACGAATGGAGGAAATGAACCGGTCCGGACATATGGATTTCGACGCCTTCTCCGGCGAACCCCAGATGGATGACGAGGAAAGCGCCCTTGGCCAGGTCGATACCGAGAATATGGACGATGAAGACGATATGATGGGCGACGGCACGGAAGAGGAAGGCTAAGGCCCTCCCCCGTTCGCGCCGGAACGGAGGGAAAGCGGATCAGCTTCACGGCGCGGCAATGATGTGCGGCGGGCTAGGTGGACAGCATGTCCTACCAGCCCCGCAGGCCCGTCCGCCACAGGCATCTCCGCCTCGTCCACGCAAGCGCTCGGCCTCGGCACAGCGCGCAACCATCGCGCACCCGCTCCAACGGCTTTCTGGCCGCGTTCCTGATCATCGCATCAGGACTTTGGGCCGGAGGCGACCTTCTTCCGTCGCTGCCTGACGCCAGATTCAGCCCGTCACCGAGTTCCATACCGCAAGAACGGTCGCAAGCTGCATCCTTTGCCATGTGCGATGACAGCTATGGCAGCGACTGCGTGATCGACGGGGATACCTTTCGCCTGGGGGGCGAAACCATTCGGATCGCTGACATCGATACGCCGGAAACCCATCCGGCCCGCTGCCCGGAAGAAGCCTCGCTCGGCGCCCAAGCAACCGAGCGGTTGCGGCAGCTGCTCAACGCCGGCCCCTTCATGCTCCAATCCATCGATCGCGACCAGGATCGCTATGGGCGATCATTGCGGATGGTCATGCGAGGGGACCAGTCGATCGGAGCGATGCTGGTCGCAGAAGGGCTGGCGCGGCCCTGGATGGGGTCACGCCAGCCCTGGTGCCCCAATGACAGCAGGGGTTAACGGCAAGCGTTAGCGGCAGCTCACGCCACCGCGATCGATTTCCCGCCCGAGCAGAGCGCCCGCGCCGCCGCCGATCAGCGTCGTCAGCAGGCTGGAACCGCCGCGATCCAGCTGGTTACCCAGCACACCGCCCAGCGCCGCGCCCACGATCAGGCCGGTGGTGCCGTCCGAGCGGCGGCAATAATAGCGGTCGTCATAGCCGCGATAGATACGCGTGTTGCGCGTCACCCGGATCGGCTCATAGCCGCTGCGATAATAGCGATCGGGACGATAGCGGGTGCCATAGCGGCGATCCGGGCGGTTCCAGTCATAATTATAGACGGTCCTGCCGGGACGCTTCCAGCCATTGTGGCGGCCATTGTCGTGACGGCGGTCGTTCCGCCAGTCGCGCCGGGCGTCGCGCCGATCCGCGCGATAGTCGCGGCGAGCGTCGCGGATGTCCCTGCGCCGATCATTGCGCGCGTCCCGCTGCTCCCGCGCAAAATCCTTCGCGTCGATCCGCACATCGCGGCCTTGTGCCAAAGCAGGGGTCGCAGCAACGCCAGTCAACGTCATCGCACCCAGCGAAAAAGCGGCAATGGCGCGCTTGATCGAGAAGTTCATCTGATGCTCCTTGCCATATTTATCAGGCTGTGGAGCTAAACCCATGGGCTGGGCGGATGTTGCATGAACGGAATAAAACGGGGTGTTCAGTGGCGGGACAGGCGAGACGAGGTCGGTTGCCCGCCCCTTTTTCGCTAATCACACATTTGCGCGACAGTGGTGAGCTGCAGTTTTGGCAGAACTGTAACACAGCTCTGCCAAACCTTCATGCCGCGTGAGCGTCTACATCAGGTATCCATACCGGTGCCGTGAACGAGCCTTTCATGATGTCGATCCCGCGTTGGCAGTCGGATCGATTGAAGTAGCTCTCGCTGCTGACCGCGATGGTCCGACCATTGATAGCGTCATAACGCCATCGCCACAGGCCAGCCGTGTCCCGATAAATGAAATATGAAGGGTATTGTCGTTGCATGTTTAGTCTCCCGCCGCCTGGTTGCTAAGGGAGGCGGATGACTATAGAACCAACGTGTCGGGTGTGGTCCTAGACTTCGCCCTGTCGATAGGGGCAGCGTTTCCTATCGACCGAAAGGCGGCACCGCAGCAACGGTGTCGCCTTTCGCTTATTCTTTTACTCCGCAGCGATCCCCGCAGCCTTGAACATGTCCGGATCGCTCGGCTCATCCACATTGGCGGCACTGCCGGCCTTGAGCGTCTTGCGCCGGTCGAACGCGTCCCACACCTCATTCCACTGACCGCGCGTGGCGCCCTTCGAATATTCCGTCGCGCGGGTTTCGAAGAAGTTGGCGTGCTCTACCCCGTTCAGCAGCGGGGTCAGCCACGGCAGCGGATGCTCGTCGATCATGTAGATGGGCTTCAAACCCAGCTGGCCCAGGCGCCAATCGGCGATGTAGCGGACATATTTCTTGATGTCCTTGGGCGTCATGCCGGGGACCGGGCCCATTTCGAAGACGAGGTCGATGAACGCGTCCTCGATCCGCACCGTCTTCTGGCACATGTCCATGATGTCGTCCTTGACGGACGGGGTCAGGCAGTCGCGCTCCTTCACGAAGGCGTGGAACAGCTTGATGATGCCTTCGCAGTGCAGCGTCTCATCGCGCACTGACCAGGTGACGATCTGGCCCATGCCCTTCATCTTGTTGAAGCGCGGGAAGTTCATCAGCATCGCGAAGGACGCGAAGAGCTGGAGCCCTTCGGTAAAGCCGCCGAACATCGCCAGCGTCTTGGCGATATCCTCGTCCGTGTCGACGCCGAACTGGCTCAGATAGTCATGCTTATCCTTCATCTCCTTATACTGCATGAAGGCCGAATATTCGGTTTCGGGCATGCCGATCGTGTCGAGCAGATGGCTGTAGGCGGCGATGTGGACCGTTTCCATGTTGCTGAACGCGGTCAGCATCATCTTCACTTCGGTCGGCTTGAACACGCGGCCATATTTTTCGTGGTAGCAATCCTGCACTTCCACGTCCGCCTGGGTGAAGAAGCGGAAGATTTGCGTGAGCAGATTGCGCTCATGGTCCGACAGCTTCTGCGCCCAGTCGCGGCAATCCTCGCCCAGCGGCACTTCCTCGGGCAACCAGTGCAGCTGCTGCTGGCGCTTCCAGAACTCATAGGCCCAGGGATATTCGAAAGGCTTGTAGACCTTGCTGGCTTGAAGAAGGGGCATCGGGTCGGCTCCGCGAATTAATGGATGTGCGCAACCTGTGCGGGCGCGGGACGTTTGGTCCCCGTCATTCCCGGCACAGGAGCAATATGATGGTTGATCTTACCAGCATCAAGGAACATGCTGAGGTTATCGGCGCTGATGGCGTCCATGTCGGCACTGTCGATCACGTCGAGGGCGATCGTATCAAGCTGATCAAGGCGGATAGCGGCCAGGGAAGTCACTCCGGGCATCATCATTATATCAGTCAGGGACTGATCGCCGGGGTTGATGAGGATGGCACTGTGCGGCTCTCTGCGACCGGTGCCAACGCCGTTCTCTTTGAAGAAGAACAAGACGAGGGGTGACGGCTCCGGGGGCGATTGTGTGGGCGCGGCCGGTGTCGCCACCGCCGCGCCCATCCCCCCCATTAGCTCATTGGCACGCCAGGCATTCGTCATAGTCTGTGCTTCCCCCAGCCAGCTCGAATTTCGGTGCGTCGATCGTGTTGTCGGCTTCCACCCCGCCCGCGAAGCCCGCGCGCTGCACCGACTTTGACCGCAGATAGTAAAGCGACTTGATGCCCAGTTCCCAGGCGCGGAAGTGGAGCATCATCAGGTCCCACTTTTCCACGTCCGCCGGGATGAACAGGTTCAGCGACTGCGCCTGATCGATGAAGGGCGTACGATCCGCCGCAAGTTCGAGCAACCAGCGCTGGTCGATTTCGAAGCTGGTCTTGAACGTGTCCTTTTCTTCCTGGCTCAGGAAATCGAGATGCTGGACCGAGCCGCCGCGTTCGAGGATCGAGTTCCAGACATTGGTCGAATCCTTCGCCTTGTCGCGCAGGATCTTTTCCAGATAGGGGTTTTTCACCACGAAGCTGCCGGACAGCGTCTTGTGCGTGTAGATGTTCGCCGGGATCGGCTCGATACAGGCCGAAGTGCCGCCGCAGATGATGCTGATGGACGCGGTGGGCGCGATCGCCATCTTGCAGGAAAAGCGCTCCATGACGCCCATGTCGGCAGCATCCGGGCACGGGCCACGTTCGACCGCCAGCTGCATCGAGGCGTCGTTCACCTTCTCGCTGATATGCTTGAAGATGCGCAGGTTCCAGCTCTTGGCCATGGCCCCTTCGAACGGAAGGCCCCGGGCCTGGAGGAAGGAGTGATACCCCATCACCCCCAGGCCCACTGACCGTTCACGCGCCGCCGAATATTTCGCCCGCGCCATTTCGTCCGGCGCACGGTCGATATAGTCCTGCAGCACATTGTCGAGGAAGCGCATGACATCCTCGACGAAGACGGGGTCCTTGTTCCATTCGTCCCAAGTTTCCAGGTTCAGGGACGAAAGGCAGCAGACTGCCGTCCGGTCATTGCCGAGATGGTCGCGACCCGTCGGCAGTGTGATTTCTGAACAGAGATTCGACGTCGAAACTTTAAGGCCGAGATCGCGATGATGCTTGGGCATCATGTTGTTCACGGTGTCGGAGAAGACGATATAGGGCTCGCCCGTCGCAAGCCTGGTTTCCACCAGCTTCTGGAACAGGCTGCGCGCATCGACCGAACCACGGACGGAGCCGTCCTTGGGCGATTTCAGCTGGAACTCAGCTCCGTTGCGCACCGCCTCCATGAACTCGTCGGTCAACAGCACGCCATGGTGCAGGTTGAGCGCCTTGCGGTTGAAGTCGCCGCTCGGCTTGCGGATTTCCAGGAACTCCTCGATCTCCGGATGGGAGATGTCGAGATAGCAGGCGGCCGAACCGCGGCGCAGGCTGCCCTGGCTGATCGCGAGGGTGAGGCTGTCCATCACCCGGACGAACGGGATGATGCCGCTGGTCTTGCCGTTGAGGCCCACCGGCTCGCCGATGCCGCGCACGCTGCCCCAATAGGTGCCGATGCCGCCGCCGCGCGAGGCGAGCCACACATTCTCGTTCCAGGTGTTGACGATGCCTTCCAGGCTGTCGTCGACGCTGTTGAGATAGCAGCTGATAGGCAGGCCACGGCCTGTGCCGCCATTGGACAGCACCGGCGTCGCGGGCATGAACCACAGGCGCGAGATATAGTCATAGACCCGCTGGGCATGCGCCTGGTCGTCGGCATAGGCCGCCGCAACGCGGGCGAACAGATCCTGATAGGATTCGCCGGGAAGCAAATAGCGGTCCTTCAGCGTGTCCTTGCCGAACTCCGTCAGCAACGCGTCGCGGCTGTCGTCGGTCACGACATCGAACCGGCGCGCCTGGATGGACGAAGAGGAAGGCGCAGCCACCTTGGCCGGCGCAGCCTTCTTCTTTTCCGCCACCGTTTCCATAACTTCGTCGATTACCGTCGCCACGTCGCTTGCACCTGTTTGTTCGCTGTCACGAAAATCCATTCGAGCCCCCGAATGTTCCTGTTTCGTTCGATTCGGTCAAGCTTCTTGTCGAGAGCTTGCCCTGCCAGCAGGGGGCCAACCAACTATGGACCGCATGAGGCAAAACGCCTCTCGCCTGGAAAATGGTCCAGCCGGAGCAATCACAATCTGTTGGGTAACCCCCGTTAACCCGATACAAGGGATAGTGCCACAGCTTCCTATGCTTGCAAGAGGGTAAATGACGATTGGAGGACTGCGCGCGGCGGTTCACATGGCAAACATATGACAATGGACCGATCCTGCATCGCAGCGACGCGCGGACTTCCGGCCATCTCGCAAAAGGCAAGGGAAACAATTTGAGAACGAAAATAATTTTGCCCGATCATCGAATTTGCCGGGATCAGGTCAGCGCCCTTGTCCCGTTTCGCTAAGGATGGTGGTTCATCCACAACTTATCCACAAGCTGATGTGGATTAACCGTGAATGGGCCAACGCCGAAAAAGCGTGATAAAAGCAGCCATTCCCCAAGGACGATGCAGCGCAGAGGCACAGCCGATGATTCTCTACTATCACCCCCTTTCCTCCTATTGCTGGAAGGTGCTGATCGCCCTTTACGAGCAGGGCATTCCGTTCGATCGCCGGATGATGGAGGAGCCGGGCGTCGTCGAAGCATGGCTTGCGCTATGGCCGCTCGGCAAGTTCCCGGTGCTGCGCGACGAGGCCCGTGACCAGACGGTGGCGGAAGCGAGCATCATCATCGAATATCTGGGGCAGCACTGCTCCGGCTCCTTCCGTCCGATCCCAGCCGATGCCGAGGAAGCATTGGAGGTGCGGATGATGGACCGGCTGTTCGACAATTATGTGATGACCCCGATGCAAAGGATCGTTGCCGACCGATTGCGGCCGGAGGAAGCGCGCGACCCGCATGGCGTTGGCGAGGCGCGCATTCTGCTGGGCAAGGCCTATGCGCTGCTGGAAGAGCGGATCGGCGCGCGATATTGGGCTGCGGGTGACGCCTTCACACTGGCCGACTGCGCCGCTGCCCCTGCCCTTTTCTATGCCGACAAGGTCGAGCCGATGCGCGGCGGTTTCCCGGTGCTGGCTGCTTATCTCGATCGTTTGGAGGCGCGGTCGAGCTTTGCCCGGGTGCTGGAGGAGAAAGAGCCCTGGTGGCACATGTTTCCTTATGCGCAGGACGCGGCCGAACGGGAGCGATAGGCGGGCCGCCCCATCGCTGCGACCAAGCCGGGGAGCCTTCGCGCTCGCCGGGCGCTTCTTTGACCCGACCCGGCAGAAAGGCGCGATAGATGGACGACCAGCGTGTGTGGCAGTTTGAGGAACGGCTCTGGACTGGCGACGCCAGCGATTATGAGCAGTGCATCGATGATGAAGGCCTGATGGTCGTGCCCGCGCCGCCCTTCATCTACAAGGGCCGCGACGCCGCGCAGGCGATGGCGCAGACGCCGCGCTGGGACAGCGTCGAACTGACCGAACGGCAGGTGATGCGCCCGCAGGAGGGGCTGATCGTGATCGCCTACATGGCCAAGGCGCATCGGGGCGAGGGTGAGGATTATGAAGCCCATTGCACATCGACATATCGGCGGCTGGCGCATGAAGAGTGGCGCGTCATCCAGCACCAGCAGACCCCACCGCTGATCGCCAGCTAGGCGCCCAATTCGGCCTACCCTTCCTCTGGACAGCGTCCGCCAAAACCCTATAGCCGGGCGCAAATCGCTATAATGGCCAGAGGACCAGGGTAGATGACCGTCATCAAGACCGCCGATCTGATCGAGAGCGTCGCCGACGCGCTCCAGTTCATCAGTTACTATCACCCGATGGATTACATCCGCGCGCTCGGCAAAGCCTATGAGGCCGAAGCCAACCCTGCGGCGAAGGACGCCATTGCCCAGATCCTGACCAACAGCCGCATGTGCGCCGAAGGGCATCGCCCGATCTGCCAGGATACCGGCATCGTCAACGTCTTCATCAAATGGGGCATGGATTGCCGCCTGGACGACAACAGCCGCTCGATGCAGGACGTGGTCGATGAAGGCGTGCGCCGCGCCTACCTTAACCCCGAAAATCGCCTGCGCGCCTCGATCCTGCGCGACCCGGCCTTCTCGCGCCAGAATACGAAGGACAACACGCCCTGCGTGCTGAACGTCGAAATGGTGCCGGGCAACAAGGTGACGGTAGATGTCGCGGCCAAGGGTGGCGGCAGCGAGAACAAGACCAAGTTCAAGATGATGAACCCGAGCGATTCGATCGTCGATTGGGTGCTGGAGATGATCCCGCAGATGGGCGCTGGCTGGTGCCCGCCGGGCATGCTCGGCATCGGCATCGGCGGCACGGCGGAAAAGGCTGTGGCGCTTGCCAAGGAATCGCTGATGGAGCCCATCGACATGGGCGAGCTCAAGGCGCGCGGGCCGCAAAACGACATCGAACGCCTGCGCATCGAGATTTTCGACAAGGTCAATGCACTCGGCATCGGCGCGCAGGGCCTGGGCGGGCTTTCGACCATCCTCGACGTCAAGATCTACGACTATCCCTGCCATGCGGCGGGCAAGCCGGTCGCGATGATCCCCAACTGCGCAGCGACCCGCCACGCGCACTTCACGCTCGACGGCTCCGGCCCTGCCTATCTGGAAGCACCCAAGCTTTCCGAATGGCCGCAGGTCGATTGGAAGCCGAGCAAGGAAGCGATCCGCGTCGACCTCGATGCGCTGACGCCGGAAGTCGTGCAGAGCTGGAAGCATGGCGACCGCCTGCTGCTGAACGGCAAGATGCTCACCGGCCGCGACGCCGCGCATAAGCGTATCCAGGACATGCTGGCCAAGGGCGAGCAGCTGCCGGTCGATTTCAAGGGCCGCGTCATCTATTATGTCGGCCCGGTCGATCCGGTGCGCGACGAGGTGGTCGGTCCCGCCGGTCCCACGACCGCGACCCGCATGGACAAGTTCATGGACATGATGCTGGAACAGGGCCTCGCCGCCTGCGTCGGCAAGGCCGAGCGCGGCCCAGCCGCAACGGACAGCATCGCCAGGCACAAGAGCGCCTATCTGATGGCGGTTGGCGGCGCGGCTTATCTCGTCGCCCGCGCGATCAAGGGCGCGAAGGTCGTCGGCTTCGAAGATCTCGGCATGGAAGCGATCTACGAATTCGAGGTGCAGGACATGCCTGTGACGGTGGCCGTCGATAGCGAAGGCCAGAATGTCCATCGCCTCGCGCCGCTCGTCTGGCAGGAAAAGATCCGTAAGGAAGGCTTGCTGGAACAGGCCTGATCCCAGTCCCGCGATAAGGAAGAACAGCGACCGCGCCAGACCCGGCGCTGTTCTTCCTCCCGCCGCTTCCACCCACATTGGACAGCGCGAAGCACCTTACCCCCGTTCGCCCTGAGCCTGTCGAAGGGCCTCAGCGTCCTGCCGCCATGCCTTCTCCCAAGCCCCCGCCGTTGACGCAGCGCTGCTCCCCTCATAACGTCGCCGCGCCAAGCTGACGCCGCGCTCGGAGACGCATTCCCGTGGAAGATAACGCCAACCTCTATCCGCCCGGCTATCGCTATGCCCGGCGCGACATGCTGGCGACCGTGCGCAAGCTGTCCGTCATCGACGACCGCCGCAACGCGGTGCTGCTGTGCCTGCAATGGGCTGTCGCGATCGCCGCCGGCGCCGTCGCGATCCGTCTCGACAGCATACCCGTCTATATAGTGGCGGGCTTCATCATTGGATCGCGCATCCAATGCCTGGCGGTGATGATGCATGATGCCTGCCACTCGATGCTGTTCAGCAACCGCCGCATCAATGATTTTATAGGGGACATTTTCGTCGCCTATCCGCTTGGCTTCAGCATTCACCTGTACCGCGCCAACCACATGCATCATCATCGCTACACGAACACGATGCGCGACCGCGACTATCGGGTGCAGCAGCGTGATCCCGATCAGCATTTCCCGAAACGGCCTCTCGCCATGCTGTGGCTGCTGGTGCGCAGCGTGACCGGCCTCAATTTCTATCGCATGGCCCGCGACAGCCGCATCTGGGCGCCCTTCGCCAATTTCCATAATCCGGGGCGCTTCGGCTACGACTTCCCGCTCGCCTTGCGCATCCGCTACGTCGTCTGGGCCGTGCTTTTCTATGGCCTGATCCTGATTTCGCCCTGGCGCTGGCAGATATTGGGCCTTCTGTTGATCCCGCAATTCATCTGGGCCAATGTCTTCAACCGGATCAGGGCGATCGCGGAGCATAATGGCGTTGCGAACGAACGAGAACTCAACGGCACGCGGACGATCATCCCGACGCTTCTCGACCGGTTCCTGATCGCGCCGCTCAATGTCAGCTACCATCTGGAACATCATCTGTTTCCATCCGTGCCCTGGCAAAATCTGCGCCAGCTGCATGCGCATTTGATGACCGACCCCAATTTCGCCGCCAACGCCCATATCACGCGCAGCTATTGGGGCGTGATGCGGGAGTTGATGCCGCCTTCTACCAAGGATGCGGGCGAACCGCAGGCCACGGCCAGCGCCAATCCGCAGGGCTGAACGGCGCGGCGCGGTACAAGGGCATCTGTGGCCCGGCCACTACCGCATGCGCAAAATCCATCCTATTTCCGCTGCACCGATCAATAATCGCCTGTCCTATTTCGGCAGGGATGCGTATCCCGTCGCTCTACGCGACGTGCCTCGCATCCGCACACGCGCGCTGGGGCACGCGCGCGCATACACTGTGAACTTCGGGGCAAGAATGGCTGTTTTCCGCCGATCCTCCTCATGACAGCGCCGGGCAAGCCGCTATAGGACCAGCATGATATCTTCGCCCATCTGGCTCCCCGCCACCTTGCTCGCAGGCGCCACCCAGGCCTGGCGCACGGCAGTGCAGCGGCGCGTCAGCAAGAGCCTGTCGGTCAACGCTGCCGGGCTGGTCCGCTACCTTTACGGCTTGCCCTTCGCCCTGCTGCTGCTTGGTGGATATCATTGGGCCTTCTCGACGGCCCTGCCCTCGCCCGAGCCCAAATTCCTGCTCTTCTGCGCTGCGGGCGGCCTCGCGCAGATCATCGCGACCAACCTGCTCATCATGGCCTTTGCCCACCGCAACTTCGTCGTCGGCACCGCTTATTCCAAGACGGAGGCGGTGCAGGGCGCGATCCTCTCCTTCCTGCTGATGGGGGAGCGGCTTCATCCCCTTGCCTGGGCGGGGATAGGCTGCGGCGTCGCTGGCGTGATGCTGCTGTCCGCGGGCGGCAAACGCATGGGGCCAGCCGATTTCCTGAGGGCGCTCGGCCAACCTGCGGCGCTCACCGGCATCGCTTCGGGCTTCTTCTTCGCACTGACTGCCATTGGCATCCGCCGCGCCACGCAGGAAGTGGGCGGCGGCGACCCGATCCTCGCCGCGCTCATCGTTCTGGTGGTGACGGTGGCGCTCCAGACTTCGATGCAGGGCGGCTATCTGCTGCTGCGCGAACCGGACGAGATGCGCAAGCTCTGGGGAAGCTGGCGCATTTCCGGCCAGGTCGGCCTGCTCTCTGCCATGGGGTCAGCCTGCTGGTTTACCGGCTTTGCCACAGCGCCCGTCGCGCTCGTCCGCATCGTTGGTCAGGTGGAAATCGCGTTCACGCTCGGCTTCGGCCATTTCTACCTTGGCGAGCGGATGACGCGCAGCGAGGTTCTGGGGCTGCTGTTGGTTGTCAGTGGCGTCGTGCTTGCGCTGGCCGGTTCGCTCTCGTGACGTTGCGAGGCGCGCGAAACTGAATCATGCACGCAAACAAAAAGGGCGGCCCCAGTGGGACCGCCCTTCTGTGTTTCAGATCCGAAAAGGATTAGAAACGGAAACCGATGCTGACGACGCCAGCGTCACGGCTGCCTTCGTTTTCATATTCGGTGCGCTGATATTCAGCCGAGATGTAGGCGTTGCCGTTGAAGGCATATTCCAGACCGCCACCGAAGCGAACGCCTTCGAGCGAAGCGCCGTTGTTGGTGTTCGAACCTTCGAAACGGGTGTTGGCGTAGCCAACCTTGCCGAACAGCAGAACCTGCGGGTTCAGGATGTAGCCCAGACGAACCGAAGCGGCCAGATCACGGCTGACTTCCGCGCCAACGACATCGGCGTCAGCCGTGCTGTCGCCCAGGGTCACTTCCGGACCGAAGGTGATGGAGGGGGTCAGGGCTACGTCGTAGCCAGCGCTCACGCCATAGCTCACGCCGTCCTTGAAGTCTTCGACGCTGTCATAGCCAACAGTCACGCCAGCGCGGGGGCCGGTGAAGGGAGCAGCGTCCTGCGCGAACGCGGGAGCCGAGAAAGCGGCAGCAGCAGCGGCTGCGAAAATCACAGTCTTCATAAAGTCCTCATGCAATAAGAAGTGCGTTGCTCGGGAAATGAGCCACACTCTTGATAATAACAGGCATGGTATCGAAGCATTTCAGCCCCAAGCGCCGCTATGAAGTGACCCCTTTTACGCCATCCCTGCTTGCCCCGATCTTGCGTCGTGAGCTGAAGCGCATATGGTGATCTTTGATCAATGTTGCAATATCGATATGAAGATTGTTGATTAATGATGCTATTTCGCAACAGTCATTCGTCTTCATCTTCCACATTCGACACGCATGCCGTCCGTGCCTGCCAGCCCCGGACGATGATCGTCCCTATCCACGGCGAATATGGCCAGAAGATGAACCGGCCAATCATTTCGGATACGTTCTGACCAGAGGCCGACTTTTGACGCGACTGATGCAAAAGGGTAACAGCATCTCATGGACAGCAGCCCCGCCTCCCCCAGCATCACGGCGCCGCTGGTGTTGCGCCACCGCTGGCAGGTTCGGCTGTGGCACTGGCTGAATGCCGGACTGCTCTACATTCTCTTCACCAGTGGCCTTGGCATCTTCAACGCCCATCCACGCCTCTATTGGGGCCATTATGGCGCCAATTTCGACAAGCCGTGGCTGACGCTGGAGCGCTTTGGCGGGTGGATCACCCTGCCTGCCCATTATGATCTCGCGATGTCCCGCCACTGGCACTTGGCGGCGGCTCCTCTCTTCGCCTTCGCCCTGCTCGCCTATATGCTCTGGGCGTGGTTCAGCCGTCATATCGGCCGCGACCTCGCCTTTCGCAGGGGTGAGCTGGCGCCGCGCCATGTGTGGCAGGACATCGCCGATCACGCCCGGCTGCGCTTTCCCACCGGCCAAGCCGCGCTGCGCTACAATGTCCTGCAAAAGGCGAGCTATGTCCTGGTCATCTTCATCGCCCTGCCGCTGCTGATTTTCACCGGCCTCACCATGTCGCCGGGCATGAATGCCGCCTGGCCGTGGCTGGTCGACCTGTTCGGCGGCAGGCAGTCGGCGCGCTCGATCCATTTCATCGCCGCCTTCCTGCTGGCGGCTTTCTTTCTGGTGCACCTCAGCATGGTGCTGCTTGCCGGTCCTGCGAACGAGTTGCGCTCGATCATCACCGGCCGCTACCGCTTGCCAGAGGCGCGGCCGTGACCCTGATCCTGAACCGCCGCACATTATTGTTCGGCGCGGCTGCGACTCTGTCAGGATGCGACGGCTTGGCCCGCAATGAGCAAGCGCGAGAGCTGCTGTTCTCGGCGGAGAATTTTCACAAATGGGCGCAGCGCAGCCTGATGGCGCGCGGCGCACTGGCGCGGGAGTTCAGGCCCGACCAGATCTCGCCCTTCTTCCGGCCCAACGGCACTGCCAATCCGAACACGCCGGAATACCGCGCGCTGTGGCGGTCGGGCTTTGCCGACTGGCGGCTCAAGCTTTCGGGTCTGGTCGGCCGCCCCCTCTCCCTCTCCCTTGCCCAATTGCACAGCCTGCCCCACCGCGAACAGATCACCCGCCACGATTGCGTTGAGGGATGGAGCGCCATCGGCAAATGGCGGGGCGTGCCGCTCAGCCTCGTCCTCGATGCCGCGCGGATGAGCGACAAGGCGCGCTATCTCGTCTTCAAATGCGCGGACTTCATGGGCGACGGGCGGCCATATTATGAAAGCATCGACATGGTCGACGCCTTTCACCCCCAGACCATCCTGGCCTTCGCGCTCAATGATCAGCCGCTGCGCGTCGCCAACGGCGCGCCCTTGCGCCTTCGTGTCGAGCGGCAATTGGGCTACAAACATGCCAAATATCTGATGGAGATAGAGGCGGTCGACACGTTGTCCGGGATCGGCGGCGGCAAGGGCGGCTATTGGGAGGACCGCGCCAATTATGATTGGTATGCAGGCATTTGACGGCGACGTAATGACCTGACAGGTTGCCGCCCCATGAAACTGTTCGATCGCGTCATCAAGCGGCTGGTCACACGGGGACAGCTGACCATCATCTATCATGACGGCACGAAAGTGACCGCAGGCGCCCCCGATCCGGCTTTCCCTTCGCTGGCCCTCAAGTTCCGGGACGCACGTGTCCCCTTCGACATCATCAAGGACCCGCGCCTCGGCATGGCGGAAGCCTATATCGACGGCCGCGTCGCGATCGAGGGCGGCGGCATCATGGAGCTGGTCTCGCTCATCCGCGCCAACAACAGCTGGGAAAGCGGCAAGTCGATCAGCGCCAAGGGGCGGCTGAAACGCGGCATCAAGTCGATCCGCCAAACGCTCTGGCGCGCCAACCACCGCGCGCGGTCAAAGGCCAATGTCGCCCATCATTATGACCTGTCAGGCGCGCTATATGCGTTGTTCCTCGATCGTGACCGCCAATATAGCTGCGCCTATTTCCCGGATGCGGACAATGAGGCCGGCATCAGCCTGGAGCAGGCGCAGGAAGACAAGAAGGCGCATATCGCCGCGAAGCTGCACCTGAAGCCAGGCATGAAGGTGCTGGACATAGGCTGCGGCTGGGGCGGCATGGCGCTTTATCTGCACCGCACCTGCGGCGTGGACGTTACCGGCATCACCCTCTCGGAAGAACAGCTGAAGGTCGCGCGGCAACGGGCCGAGGAGGCAGGCGTCGCCGATCATGTCCGCTTCGAACTGATCGACTATCGCGATGTAGAGGGTCCGTTCGATCGCATCGTGTCGGTCGGCATGTTCGAACATGTCGGCACCGCCCATTACCGCACCTTCTTCGACAAGTGCCGGCAGTTGCTGAAGCCCGACGGCGTGATGCTGGTGCACACGATCGGGCGCGTGGACGGGCCGGGCATCACCGACGCCTTCACCCAGAAATATATCTTTCCCGGCGGCTATATCCCGGCGTTGTCCGAAATGATTCAGGGCAGCGAGGGCACGCGGCTGATGGTCACGGACGTCGAAGTGCTGCGGCTCCATTACGGCCTCACAATCCGCCAATGGTATGCCCGGGCGATGGCACGGCGGGCTGACATCATCGCTCTCTATGACGAGCGTTTCTTCCGCCTGTGGACCTTTTATCTCGCGGGCGCGGCGACCGTGTTCGAACATGGCGGCATGGTGAATTACCAGGTCCAATATGCGCGTGATCGCCGCGCGCTGCCGATCACACGCGATTACATGACCGCAGCAGAAGACGAACTGCGCGGCAAATAGCCTCCCTTAATGATGGCTGACAGTGCCGTTCCCGGACGGTTCAGTGAAGCTTGTGCATCCTCTCTCCCATAGGCCCCGTCCAACGCTCTGCGTCCGGGGATGCATGTTGAGGAGAGAGGATATGAATATCTTCGTGAAGGGCGCGGCCGCGCTCGGGCTGGCGGTCACGGCCCTCGGCGCGACGGCGATGCCAGCCCAGGCGCAATATCGCGGCGGCTATTATGGCTATGGCGACCGCGAGTGGCGGGGCGACCGTGACTGGGACCGGCGCTGGGATAATCGCCGCTGGCGCGATGGCGACCGGCGCTACTGGCGGGACGGCAGGCGGCATCATTATCGCTACCGCCAACGCTGCTGGACCGAATGGCGCTATGACTATTATCGCGATCGCGACGTGCGGGTGCGCATCTGCCGCTGACGCATAACTGTCTGGCTTAGGGACAGAAACACTTCCGCAACCCGATCCCTGATTGAAGCGGGGATCAGGTTGCGGCATCCTTGGCGGCATGAGCGATCCCATGCCCGTCATTCAGAGCCTGCTGTCCGGGCTCCCCATCTTCCTGCTGCACCTTGCCTGCGCGACGCTGGCGTGGCTCGCGGCACTGGCGCTTTATATGTGGATCACGCCGCACGATGAATTCGCCCTGATTCGCGCCGGGAATGAGGCTGCGGCGATCTCGCTCGGCGGCGCGGCGATAGGCCTTGCCGTTCCGCTGGCGCTGTGCCTCGCCGGATCGGTCAACGTCTGGGACATCATCATCTGGGGCAGCGTCACGCTTGTGCTGCAACTGATCGCCTTCCGCTTCGTCGATTTCCTGCTCGGCTCCCTTTCCGCCCGGATCGAGGCGAATGAGCGATCCGCCGCTACCTTCCTGGCGATGATGAAGGTTGCGATCGCCTGCCTGACGGCCGCGGCCGTGGCGGGCTGAATATGGCGCGGCGGAGCATAGGATGCCTGCCGCTGATGCTTGGCGGCATATTGGCGCTCGCCTGGATCGGCGAGGTGACGCAGCCCACGCCCTTGCAGGTCGAAACCTTCGACCCGCGCTCCCCCCGCCGCCCAATGCCGCAATGGAGCGATGAGGCTTTCGTGATCGAAGACCGCCCGGGCGCGCCATCGGACAGCATGGGCACAGCCTTCGCCGTGGACCGCGACGGCGCCTGGCTGACGGCGGAACATGTCACCCACGACTGCGCCCGCATCGGGCTGGAGGAAGGCGGCGTCGCGCGCGCCGTGTCCCGCGTGGTGGAAAGCCGGGAGGCGGACGCCGCCCTAGTGCGTGACGGCCTGCCCAGCGATCATGCCTTGCCTTTGTCGGGCCGGGTTCCCGCGCCCGGCTCAGTCGGCTTCCATATGGGCTTTCCCGCAGGACGCGCCGCGCTCGTCGTCTCCGAACTGATCGGCGCTGCAAGCGCCCGGCGTGGGCGGACGGAGGAAACCCAGCCAGTTCTCGCCTGGGCGGAAGTCGCTCGCCTGCCCGAAAGCGACGACACTTTGTCCGGCATCAGCGGCGGCCCCGTATTTGCCGAAGATGGCCATGTGGTCGCAGTCAACAGCGCGGCGACCGACCGGCGGGGGCGCATCCTGACCACTGCGCCGGATGCGATGATCCGGCTGGTTCAGGCCAGCCGCGCCGTCAACGATCAACCCGTGGCCTATCCCTTCGCCGGGCTTGCCGATGCGGAAGTTCGCTTCGCCTCCTGGCTGGAGCAGGGCGTGATCCGCCGCATCTTCTGCGATGTGGACGATGCGCCCCGGTTGACGGCGGCGCAGCCGAAAGGCTAGGCGGCGCGAAACGAAGGATCTGAAACAGCCATGAGCGACACGCCTCCCGACCGCCTCTCGACCAATCCGCGCAGCCCCCATTTCGACATGGACGTGCTGCAACGGGGGATCGGCATCCGCTTCAAGGACCGCGTCCGCAACGATGTCGAGGAATATTGCATTTCCGAAGGGTGGATCCGTGTCGCCGCCGGCAAGACCAAGGATCGCCACGGCCAGCCGCTGACCATCAAGCTGTCAGGCCCGGTGGAAGCCTGGTTCGAGCGTGCAGCCGAAGGCGGCGAAGAGCCGTCGCAGCCCGAGTGAATAAATTATTCGGGCCGAGCCTGTCGAATGGCTCGGCCCGAATGGCATTTGTCTTTAGCGCAGCCGCGCATCCCGCTTCACATCGGCGATGATGTCCCGCAGCGATCGCCCCGACGGCATGGCGTCCGCAAACTGCACCGCCCGCATGTCGACCTCCAGCTTCGGCTCACGCGCCGCCTTGCGCAAGGACCGGCCCAGGCTCGCAAGACGCGCCGGCGCCTCTTCCCCATCCACCTTGACCGCTGCCTTCGACAGCTTCCCCATATCAGCGTCCACCTTGGCGAAGCGCACGCTGGTGCCGAGCGCCGGATCGGCCTCGAATGCGCGCAGCTGCGCCTTGTCGGGATAGATGAAGCCGAAAGTCGGGTTGGTCCGCGCACCCATCTGCCCGGTCGGACTGTGCCAGACACGGACCTGGCTCCAATCGCCCGCTTCGGACACGTCGAGCGCCAGTACATCTTCCTCGATCGCGCCGGGCACCGACCAGTTGGCGTGCCGGATCAGCACGCGCCGGTCGTCCAGCACCTTGCTCACCACTGCGACATGACCAAGCACCATCGGGCCATAGGGGCGGAAGGCCATGACGGCGCCGCGCCGAGGCACATGGCCGCGCGCATAGCGGCTCTCCGCCTGATCCCACCAGGTCAGCGCGTCGCCCCGGATATTCACGCCGGACACGATCCGCGCATAGGGTACGCACTGCAAAGCCGTCGCGCCCCATAGCGGGGTCGCGGCCAGCGAAGCCAGCACCAATGCTGCTCCGCGAAGATATCGAAACATTTTTGCGACCTCAAAATATTGAGAATCGCCCCACCGCCGGTCAAACTAGCCAGCGGCGCTTAGAAAATAGTTAATGCCTTAGAAAGCAGTGCCAGCGGCGGCTGCGGCCGGGCTCACGCGGTCGGCCATGGCGATCTGGACCGGCGCAGCTTCACGGGCATGACCGGGATAGATGAAGCCCTTGGCGGCGTTCGAGCGGAGGCCCAAGCCGCCGATCGGGCCGTACCATACGCGCACATCGGTCCAGTCATTGTTGGGCGACACGTCGATCGCGCGCACGTTGCGCTCGATACCACCGCGATAGGACCAGTTGGCGTGGGTCAGCAGCACTTCGCGATCGCTGACCACCTTGCTCACCATGGCGACATGGCCCACGGGCATGGAGCGGCTGGCGGAGAAGGCCAGCACGGCGCCTTCGCGCGGCTCATGGCCACGGTCATAGCGGCCCTCGGCCTGTCCCCACCATGTGTTAGCGTTGCCGTAGATTTCGATGCCGGAAACTTGCCGCGCATAGGGCGCGCACTGGAGAACGCCGGCAGCGGCAGGGGTCACGATCAAGGCGCCGAGCGCAAGCATGGCAGTCGCGATAAATGCGCGAAAAGCACCGATCATGTGTGGAACGACCCCCGACTTGTTGTGCGTTATCAACCCCGTGCCGCCCTTAGGGCAGAGCAAGGATGAATTGAGAAGCGTCGAGCGGTGAGTTGTTGTGGGGGCGCGTTATTCTGCGGAACGAAAAACACGGCCCGAAGTTACGGTTAACCGTGTCGCGGAACTCAAGTCATTGAAAAGGCTATCTTCCGTCCCCGTCATCCAGACCTGACCGCCGGTTTCCGTTAACCTGTCGAACAACGCGGCCCGCCGCGACGGGTCGAGATGAGCCGCCACCTCATCAAGCAGCAGCACGGGCGGTTGCCCCCGATGTCCCGCGACCAGAGCGGCATGCGCAAGCAGGATGGACAGCAACAGCGCCTTCTGCTCCCCCGTCGAACAGAGCGCCGCCGCCTGCCTCTTGGCCGCGTGGTTTACCGCGAGATCCTGCCGGTGCGGCCCGGACAGGGTGCGCCCAGCCGCCGCATCCCGCCGCCGCTCGCGCGCGAGCCGCTGGGCAAGCGGCGCGCCGCCCCCGTCCTCACCCTCGATCGCCAGCAATGGACGGGCGAAGGGCTCGTCAGCCTGCCCCTCCAGTTCACCGCCAAGCCGCGCGACCAGGTCGGCGCGGGCCACCGAAAGCTGCTCGCCATGTTCCTCCATCTGCGTTTCCAGCGCCGCCAGCCAGGATGGATCGGCACGCGGCAGGTCGGACAGCAGCCGGTTGCGCGCCCGCATCGCCGCCTCGTAGCGCGCGCTACGGACGGCATGCTCGGGATGCAGCGCGAGCGTCAGCCGGTCGAGAAAGCGCCGCCGCCCGCCGGGGCTGTCCATGAACAGCCGGTCCATCGCGGGCGTCAGCCAGACGATCGCCAGATGATCGGCAAGGGCGTTCGCCGAAGAGGCAACGCCGCCGACCCGCACTTGCCGCCGGTCCGGCGCTTGCGGGGAGGTGCCGGTGCCCAGCACCACGCCGTCCACCTCCGCCGCGATGCCGAAGCTGCCTGTCCCGCCCTGCCGCGCCATGTCGCGCAGCGCCGCGCCGCGCAGGCCGCGTCCAGGCGCCAGCATCGACACCGCCTCCAATATGTTGGTCTTGCCCGCGCCATTCTCCCCCGTCAGCACGATGAAGGCATGATCAGGAAGGATCAGCGCATCCGCATGGTTGCGGAAATCGCTCAAGGTCAGGCGGCCGATCATCGCCCCGCTCTAGAGCATCGCGCGTGAAAGAGGGAACCGGTTTTGCGCAAAAAGCAACGACGCGACAAAGGCGGAGTATCAGCAGCGCTTGCGGGTCACCGCCGCCCCGTCATTGATGATGGTCAGTTCGCGGCCACTGGCTGACGGACGCAGTTCCAGCCTCTTGGTCCAACTGTCGCCCTCGCCGGTAAAAGCGGCGTCGACCCGCAGCTTGCCGCCGGTGCCGGTGACGACCCCCTTCACCGTGCCGACGCTTTCGTGAAAGATCAGGCTGTCGGGCGTGACCTTCAATTCCAGCTCGGCCGACCGGTCGCCGCAGCGATCGTTGAGGCCCGTCCAATTGCCCTGCAGGGCGGCAGGGATTCCACCTGCAGGCGTCGAAGAAGCCGACTTTCCCGCTCTGTCCGGCGACGCGGCGTTGACGGGCGGCGAAGCCTCCGCCTCATTGCTCGCGGTCAGCGCTTCATCCTCTGCGGGCGTTTCGTTGCTGACATCATAGCTTGCCTGCTCGTCGACGATGTTGGTCGACATGCGGGGCGTGTCCCCGCCCTTGTCGTCACAGGCGGAAAGCAGCAGCAAAGGCATGGCGAAAAGCAGGCGCATCCGTAATGAACCGGTTGGGCGCAGATGGGTTCCGCTACAGGCTTGCCAGCCGCCCGGAGAGGGGCCATCACCTTTGGCGCAGCCGCCAAAGGATGGAGTGAAGGTGATGATGAAGCGCATGATGATCGCCATGGGCCTTGCCGCCAGCGTGCTTGGATCGACCGGTGCCATGGCGGCGCTGTCCGCCGGTGCCAAGGCGCCCGATTTCACCACGCGCGGCGCGCTTGCGGGAAAGACCTTCACCCTCACCTTGTCCCACCAGCTGAAACGCGGGCCAGTCGTCCTCTATTTCTTCCCCAAGGCTTTTACCCCCGGCTGCTCGGCGGAAGCGCGCGAGTTCGCGACGCATATCGATGATTTCAAGAAGGCGGGCGCCACCGTGATCGGCATGTCGGCCGATCCGGTGGACGATCTTGTCGCCTTTTCGACCAAGGAGTGCGCCGGCAAGTTCGCAATCGCCTCGGCCGGTCCCGACATCATCTCCGGCTATGACGTAGCGCTCAAGATGCGGCCCGGGATGACCGACCGCACCTCCTATGTCATCGCGCCCAACGGCCGGGTCGTCTTCGTCCATAGCGAGATGAACTATAGCGGCCATGTGAAAAGCACGCTGGCCGCGGTGCAATCGATGAAGGCGAAATAAGGCGTCCGCAGCAGCCATCGCCGTTCGGCCTGAGCTTCGTCGAAGCCTGTCTTGAGCGCCTTTCTGCCCTTCAAGAGAAAAAGAAGAGGCTCGACAAGCTCAAACCGAACGGAAAGACTGGTCAGCGATGGCGCTTTATTTCCTGCCCTTCACATAACGCCCGAACCATTCCAGCGTAGCGGCCCAGGCTTCCTTCGCCGCCGCCTCATTATAGCTCGGCCGGTAATCGGCCATGAAGCCATGATCCGCCTGCGGATAGACGGTAATCTCGTCCGGCGGCGACTTGCCCGACGCCTTTAACGCGGTTCGCATCGCGTCGACATCGGTGACGGGAATGCCCTTGTCCAACGCGCCATATTGTCCCAGCACCGGGGCTCTCAACGCCGCCGCCTGCTCGACCACGCTCAGCGGCTGCAATGCCGTCTTGTCGCTCACCAGCCTGCCATAGAAGGCGACACCCGCGTCCAGCTGCGCGCTATGTGCGGCGTAGAGCCACACGACACGACCGCCCCAGCAAAAGCCCGTAATGCCGCGCCGCGTCGCGTCGCCGCCATGCTTGCCCGCCCAGGCATAGGCCGCGTCGATATCGGACATCACCTGCGCATCGGGCGCCTTCGACACGATGCTGCCGATCAGCTGCTTGATATCGGCGATCTTGGTGGCATCGCCATGGCGCGCGAACAGATCGGGCGCGATCGCATAATAGCCTTGGCCCGCGAAGCGGCGGCACATGTCGCGAATCCATTCATGGACACCGAAAATCTCGTGCACGACGACGATGACCGGAGCGTTCTTCGCCTTTTCCGGCCGCGCCACATAGGCTGGCATGGAAAAGCCGTCACTCGCCGGGATGGACACTGTTTCCTGGGTCAATCCTTCGCCCGATGTCTGAACGGCGCTGCTCGACACCGGGCGGCAGGCGGCGGCGAAACCGGCGGCAAAGGCTCCGGTCATCAGCAGCTTGCGCCGGTCCAGCCCCGTGCTGTCGATCCAGCTGCGGTCTTCGGGCAGGCGATCCGTCACCCGCTGTGGTTCATCGTCATGGCTCATGTCGCGTCCTCTCCGCTTCCCCCGCGCCGCAGACTATCGGCTCAGCGGCCGGGCGCAAGCGGGTCAGGCAAGGAAGTCACCGCTCGCGATCCGCTCCAGCCCCGTCACATCGCGGGCAAAGACATAGGTCCATGCATCGGTCAGCCCGGCGGCGCTGCGCACCTTTATCCGTTCACGCCGGAATTCATGGGGCTGAGGAAAATGCGCCGTGCACTCCTCATGCTCATCAAGCACCGAAAGCATGGCCTCCGCATTCGGCAACTGAAACAGCTCACCTGTGACAATTCCGTCAGGTCCGGGGACAAAACCGGGATAATAATCCACTCGGTAGAGCACGCCGCTCGCAAGGGCAGCGCACTCGAAACGCGCCACGGATGCAAGCCATCGGGCCATTTCTCCGTCAAATCCGGGACGGAGAGATCCGTACACAAAGAGCAGAGCCTGGCTCATTGCCAAGAACCGCTAGCAATAAAAAAGCCGCCCTGGCAATAGCCGGGCGGCCTTTTTGAAATTCCCCAAGACGAGGAATGAATAAGAGCGATCAATCGCTCAAGCGTAAAGTACCGAGTAGAAGGTCAGCATCTGCGCACCGACCGCAACCATCAGCGCAACGCCCTGCAAAGTGTGCCGCATGTTTCGTTTCCTGCAATTTTTGTTTTGCGCCCTGTTTGGACAAGCGCGCATATGATGGAAGACGCCCTCCGCCTCAATCGCAAAGGGCGCGTTCGCAGTTGCAGCAAACGCAACGGTCGCTGTTACTTCAATGCAACAAGCATCGCCTGAGCGGCGGCGGGCGCACGAACTTTGGCCCCGCTGATGAAGAAGACGAAGACGTCTCCCTTATCCGCCATGCCTTTCGCACTTTTTTTCCAGCCCTCGATATCCGAAGGCGGATAGCCGGTGGCCTCCTCTTCTCGCGATCGCATCAGGCGAAGGTAGGAAAACCCCACATCACGGCCCTTGATCGCGGGATATTCATCATGGTCGGCAAGCACGACCGCCGCCCCCGCATCATGGGCCAGTTGCAGAAAAGCGGGATCATCGAAGCTTTCGTGCCGCACCTCCAGGGCGTGGCGCAGCGGCACGCCGCCTATGCTGTCGGGCAGCAGTTTCAGGAACCCGCCAAAATCTTCAGCGTCGAACGTCTTGGTCGGCATGAACTGCCAGAGGATCGGGCCGAGCCTGTCGCCCAGTTCGGCGATGCCCTGCCCCACGAACTTGGCGATGGATTCCCCGGCTTCCGCCAGCACGCGGCGGTTGGTGCAGAAGCGGGAAGCCTTCACCGCGAATTGGAACCCATCGGGCACCACCTTCGCCCAGTTCGCGAAGGTCGCGGGTTTTTGCGTACCATAATAGGTGGCGTTGATCTCGGTCGCGGTCAGATGCTGGCCGACATAGGCCAGTTCGTCCTTCTGGCGCAGGCCCTCGGGATAAAAGGTGCCGCGCCATGGCTCGAACGTCCATCCGCCTATGCCTACCCTGATCCGTCCCGCCGCCATGGCCGTCTCCTTCCACGCCCATCCTGACGGCTGAAGCGCATGAGGAACAGAGGAAATGTCAGGATGCGCCCTTGCGCCGCAATCCGATCAGCCACGGCTTCACACCGCGCGTCGGCCGCGCCGTTCCATCCAGCCGCTTGGCGCGAATGATCCTTACAGGCTTCACGATCATCTGCCCGCGCATTGGCCCGGACCCGCAGCAGGTCGGCATGGCAAGGATGCGGCGCACGACATCCATGCCCGCGACCACATGCCCGAACGCGGCATAGCCGATATACGTCCCGCGCGCGTCCATATTAGGGGTGGCTCCGGCCGTGATGAAGAAGTTGCCCATCGCCGAATCCGGCCGGTTCGGCCGCGCCATCGACAGGGTCGCGTCCAGATGGCGGATGCCGGTCTTGCTGGTGGGCTCATGCGGGATGGGCGGCAGCGATCTGCGCGCATCCGTATCGATTCCGCCCTGGATCAATCCCAGCTTCGCATCACTCTTGCGCCGCGCCGCGCGATAGAAGGCGACGCCATCGAACCGGCCATCATCGACATAGGCCAGGAAATTGGCCGAAGTGCGCGGCGCGCGCTTGGTATCGACGGCGACCACGATCGTGCCCACCGATGTCTCGATCGCCACGCGCGTGTAGCCGGGCGTCGGACGATTGCCTGGCAGGCCCCATGCAGCCGCCGGGGCCAGCAAGAGCAGCAGGGCAAGCGCGCGCAGTAAGGCGGGACGGATCAACGGTTCAGCCACCGATTGGTGAGTTGGAGTGGCGGAGAGGGAGGGATTCGAACCCTCGGTACCGTTGCCGGCACGCCGCATTTCGAGTGCGGTGCATTCGACCACTCTGCCACCTCTCCGCAGAAGGTGCGGCCTGCGCCGACCCGGTCGAGCGGCGGCCATTAGCGAATGATGACCGGCTTGCCAAGCGGAGAGGTCCGTATTTTTCTTGTAAGACCGCACGGGCGTCCTAAATTGCTGTTCATGACCGACACCACTGCAATTTTTGGGGCTGATGTCAGCGCGCCCCCCGTTGTCCATGCGCATTTCAGCATCGGCGATGTCGTGAAGCATCGCCACTTCGGTTTCCGTGGCGTCGTGTTCGACATCGATCCCGTCTTCGCCAACAGCGAGGAATGGTATCAGGCGATCCCGGAACAGTCCCGGCCCGACAAGCACCAGCCCTTCTACCACCTGCTCGCTGAAAATGGCGAAACCAGCTATGTCGCCTATGTGAGCCAGCAGAACCTGCTCGCGGACGACAGCGGGGAGCCGGTGGATCATCCGGCGATCGCGGGGATGTTCGGGACCTATGCCAACGGCAAATATCAGCTGCGCCCGCTCCATCGCCACTAAGGCCCGGCCTCTTACAGGAGCATGGTGGCGGATTGCCGCCGCCATTGCCCTGCTGCCCGGCCTGACCGGCATCGCGGCTGCGCAGGCACCGGCCGAGAGCGCCCCTGACGAACTCCGGGTCAACGCCGATCCCACCTTCCCCTTCGCCAATGAAGTCGCCGCTTTCGCGAAGGCGAATGAGGCGAACAACGGCGCGCCGGGCGCGGTCCTCTTCCTCGGCAGTTCCAGCATCAGGCTCTGGAATACGCAGGCAAGCTTTCCCGACAGAAGCACCGTCAATCGCGGCTTCGGCGGGGCGACGACGCCCGATGTGCTGCGCCACTATCCTCGGCTCTTCCCCAAGGCAGAACCCCGCTCCGTCCTCGTCTATATCGGCGAGAACGACCTTGCGGCCGGAGCCACGCCTGACATCGTCGCCCGCAACATACTCGCGCTGCTCAAGAAGCTGCGCGCCGATTACCCCAAGGCGCGCATCGCCTATCTCTCGCTCAAACCCTCGCCGATCCGGTGGACGCTCTGGCCGAAGATGGCCGCAGTCAACATGACCGTCGCGGCGCGCAGCCGGGTCGGCGGCTTCGACTATCTGGATGTCGGCAGCAGCCTGCTTGCCCATGACGGCCTGCCGGACGCATCGCTGTTCGGACCCGATGGCCTGCACATGAACGGGCGAGGCTACAGCCGGTGGAACAGGCTGGTCGATGGCTGGCTGGACCGGATGGAGATGGCGGCAGCACCTTCACCGCGCCCGCTGTCACTTTCCAATTGATCCACGGCTAAGCAACATTATTACCGTACACCGGTAAAAGACACCCAGAGGGGGATGATGCTGGTGACCACTGATTCGGCCAAGGCCACACCCACGCCTACTCCCATGGCGGAGCTCACCCTTCGCGGCGTCATCCTGGGCGCGCTCATCACGCTCCTTTTCACCGCGGCGAACGTCTATCTGGGGCTGAAGATCGGCCTTACCTTCGCGACCTCCATCCCCGCCGCCGTCATTTCCATGGCGGTGCTGCGCCTGTTCGCGACCGGCACGATCCTTGAAAACAACATCGTCCAGACGATCGCGTCGGCGGCGGGCACGCTGTCCGCGATCATCTTCGTGCTGCCGGGCCTCGTCATCATCGGCTGGTGGCAGGGCTTCCCCTATTGGCTGTCCGCCTTCACCATCGCCTTGGGCGGCATATTGGGCGTCATGTATTCCGTGCCGCTGCGCCGCGCGCTCGTCACCGGCTCCGACCTCCCCTATCCCGAAGGCGTCGCCGCCGCCGAAGTGCTTAAAGTGGGGGCAGGCTCGCGCGAGGGCCTTGAAGAAAATAAGCGCGGCCTTTCCGCCATAATCATGAGCGCGCTCGCCGCCGCGGCCTTCTCCATCACCGCCAAGACGAAGCTGATTGCCGAAGAGGCCGCCACCTTCTTCAAATTCGGCGCAGGCGCGACGTCACTCTCTACCAGCTTCTCCATGGCGCTTATCGGCGTCGGCCATCTGGTCGGCCTGTCGGTCGGCGTCGCGATGTTCGTCGGACTGCTGATCAGCTGGGTCGGCCTCGTCCCCTGGCTCACCGCGCCGCTGCCCGCCGGAGCCGACATTGCCGAAGTGGTCGGCACCACTTTCCGCATGAAGGCGCGCTTCATCGGCGCCGGCACGATCGGCATTGCCGCGATCTGGACCCTGCTCAAGATATTGGGCCCGATAATCAGCGGCATCCGATCCGCCATGGCGGCAGCCCGCAAGCGCAAAGCTGGCGACGGCAGCCTGCTTGAACTGACCGAGCGGGACCTGCCCATCGGCATTGTCGGCGGCACCATCCTCGCCTCGCTCGCTCCGATAGCCGTTCTGCTCTGGTATTTCGCGCAGGGCGGGCCGATCGCGCTCAATCCCGTGCCGATCCTCATCCTGACCCTCGCCTATATCCTGGTCGCGGGCGTCGTCATCGCATCGGTCTGCGGCTATATGGCGGGCTTGATCGGCGCGTCGAACAGCCCGATCTCCGGCGTCGGCATCCTCGCCGTCCTCGGCGCTTCACTGATCCTCGCCGCCATCTACGGCTCGGGCGGCGATCCGAAACAGAGCCAAGCCCTCATCGCCTACGCCCTGTTCGTCACCGCGATCGTCTTCGGCATCGCCACCATTTCGAACGACAATCTTCAGGACCTGAAAACCGGCCAGCTGGTCGGCGCGACCCCCTGGAAGCAGCAGGTGGCGCTGGTGCTGGGCGTCATCTTCGGTGCGCTCGTCATTCCCCCGGTGCTCGACCTCCTCAACAGCGCCTTCGGCTTTGCAGGCGCGCCGGGGGCGAAGGCGACCGCACTCCCCGCGCCTCAAGCCGCGCTGATCTCCGCACTGGCGAAGGGGGTGCTGGGCGGCGATCTCGACTGGGGCCTGATCGGCACCGGCGCGCTGATCGGCGCGGTGGTCGTCGGCATCGACGAAGTGCTGGGCAAGGCTGGCAAGCTGCGCCTGCCGCCGCTCGCGGTCGGCATGGGCATCTACCTGCCGATGGCGCTTACCCTGCTCATTCCCGTGGGCGCCGTCATCGGCCACCTCTACAATCGCTGGGCGCGCCGCCAGCGGAGCCCCGATTTTGCCGAGCGCATGGGCGTTCTCATGGCGACGGGCTTCATCGTCGGTGAAAGCCTGTTCGGCGTCGCCTTCGCCGGAATCGTCGCGGCCACCAACAGCGACGCGCCGCTTGCGCTCGTGGCGGAAAACCCACTCGCCGTGCCGCTCGCGCTCATCCTCTTCGCGGCCGTCCTCGGCGGCCTCTACGCCCGGCTGCGGCGGCAGGCATCGATGTAACATATTGCCACACTAACATCATCAAACTGTCACCGAACCGGCATGCCAGTGTAAGGAAAATATCTCACTGACCTCCTCGACCAGAAGGGGGACGGTGGGGCCGATCTCCCTTGGCAACAGGGAGATTTCCACCATGAACCGCTTTTTCCGTGGCGCCAGCCGCGCAGCCATCGCTCTTGCCCTGACGGCGCCTGCCGCCGCTCTGGCAGGCACCATCAGCGGCACCGTACTCGACGGCACCGGCACCCGCGCCCTCCAATCCACGCAGTTGCGGATCGTTGAGCTGGGCCGCGTCGCCGAAGCCGGTCGCGACGGCAGCTACCGCTTCCCCGACGTCGCACCCGGCACCTACACGATCGAGGCACGCTATGTCGGTGCGGACCCAGTGCGCACCACCGTCACCGTGCCCTCGACCGGCGATGCCGATGCCGACATCCGCATCGGTTCGGACATCGACAGCTCGATCATCGTCGTCGGCCAGGTCGCCAACCAGGCGTCGGCCCTGTCCCGCCAGCGCGCCGCCGATGGCGTGGAAAGCGTCCTTACCCGCGACGCCATCGGCCAGTTCCCGGACCAGAATGTTGCCGAATCGATCCGCCGCTTGCCCGGCGTCAACATCCTGAACGATCAGGGCGAAGGCCGCTTCGTGTCGGTGCGTGGCCTTGATCCCGCGCTCAACGCCGCCTCCATCAACGGCACCCGCCTTCCCGCCCCGGAAAGCGACACGCGCCAAGTCGCGCTGGACGTCATCCCGTCCGAACTCATCGAATCCATTGAAATCAAGAAGTCGCTGACGCCGGACATGGATGCCGACACGATCGGCGCATCGATAGAAATCAACACCACCAGCGCCTTCGATCGCAAGAAGGATCTCTATTCGGTCAAGCTGGAAGGCAGCTATAACGACTTCGCCGACGCGCTGACGCCCAAGGGCAGCTTCGATTTTTCGACGCGCCTGTCCGATCGCTTCGGCATCGCGGGCGGCTTCAGCTACTACAAGCGCAAGTTCGAAAGCGACAATATCGAAGCCACTGATTGGGATGTGACGGACGAAGGCAATGCCTATGCCGCCGAAATCCAGTATCGCGACTATGACGTGCAGCGGAAGCGCATCGGCGGATCGCTCAGCCTCGACTGGCTCGCGACCGACACGACGAAGCTCTATGCGCGCGGCCTCTACAGCCAGTTCGACGATCAGGAATATCGTGGCGACGTGATCCTGATCATGGACGAAGCACCCCGTTCCTCGACCGCGACCAGCGCGGAATTTTCGGACGAGGACGGCCGCATCGAAGTCCGCCGCCGCATGAAGGACCGCTTCGAACGGCAGAAGATCAAGTCGCTCACCCTTGGCGGCGAGACCAACACCGGCCCGTGGAAGATCACCTATTCGGGCAGCTGGTCGGAAGCGAGCGAGCGGGAAAATGGTTCGATCGATCCCACCCGCTTCCGCGCCCGTTTCAATGACGATGGCGTCAATGTCGGCTTCGACTATTCTAATCCCCAAAAGCCGCGCTTTACGGTCACGGGCAATAGCGATGCCTTCTTCGACCCGGAAAGCTACGGCTTCAACGAGCTGGAGCGCACGACCCTATCGGACGCGCGCGATCGCGAATATGCGTTGCGCGGCGACATCTCCCGTGCCTTCACCTCTGACAATGGCACCTTCACCGTTCAGACCGGGATGAAGGCGCGCTGGCGCAAGAAGAGCTATAATCTCCAGTCGGACGTCTATGACGATTATGACGGCGATTACACGCTGGCCGATGTGCTGGGCGGGCAGACCTACCGCATTCAGGACATCCTGCCGCTGCCCAGCCACACCGGCCCGACGAATTTCTTCAACGCCAACCGCGACAATTTCGTCCTCAACGAAGTCGATACGGCGCTGGCCTCTGCATCGTCCGACTATGGGGTGAAGGAAGATATCCTCGCCACCTACCTGCTCGGCCGCTGGGACAGCGACAAGCTGCGCGTCATTGGCGGCGTCCGCTTGGAGCAGACGCGCAACGACATCAACGCCTTCACCACCCAATCGGACGGCGATACCGTCACTGTTACGCCCAACCGTTTCGTTCGCAACTATACCGACTGGCTGCCCAGCCTGGCGGTGCGGTACGAACCGATCCGCAACCTCGTCCTGCGCCTTGGCGGCTACAAGAGCCTGGTGCGGCCCAAGCTGTCCGACCTCGCGCCCCGCTTCGACATCAACGAAGATGACGAAGCGACCACCGGCAATCCGAACCTCAAACCCTACCGCGCCTGGAATATCGACGCGTCGGCGGAATGGTATTTCGGCACCAATGCCGCGCTGACGGGCGGCGTCTTCTGGAAGTCAGTGAAGAATTTCGTCGTGTCGCAACGGCTCACCACGCCCGGCACCTTCAACGGCATCGACTATGAAGAACTGACGATCCCGATCAACGGCGACAAGGGCAAAATCAAGGGGTTCGAACTGTCCTACGCCCAGGTCTTCAGCTTCCTGCCCGCCCCGCTCGACGGCCTGCTGCTGAACGTCAACTACACCTACACCGATGCCAAGGGCACCGTCCTCAATGATGGCGACATCAGCGATCCGCGATCGATCCCGTTGCTGAACTCGTCGAAGAACACGCTGAACGTCGTCATCGGCTATGAAAAGGGCCCGATCTCGCTGCGCGCGGCGGGCACCTACCGTGACAAATATCTGGATGAAATCACCGACGCGGCGGAAACCGACCGCTATGTCGACGATCATTTCCAGATCGACCTCAGCGCCAAATATCGCATCGTTCCCGGCATCCGCGTCTTTGCCGAGTGGATCAACGTCACCAACGAACCTTATTTCGCCTATCAGAATTTCGCAGGAGGCAAGCGCCTGCTCCAGTTCGAGGAATATAACTGGACAGCGAAATTCGGCATCTCGGCGAGCTTCTGATCCATGAAAAAGACCATCCTTTCCACCCTCCCCCTCCTCGCGCTCGCCGCCTGTGCGAGTGCGGAGACCGAAGCGCCCATCGCCGTGCGCATCGCCAATGCCTCCCCCGCCGTCTCCGTGACGGCGCGGGGGGAAACCACCCCCGTGGGCACAGCCAATGCGGACGCCGCCGACGATCCCGCGATCTGGCGCAACGACGCAGACCCGGCGCAAAGCCTCATCGTCGGCACCGACAAGAAGGCGGGACTTTATGTCTATGGCCTTGACGGCAAGACCCGCAGCTTCCTTGACGCGGGACGGGTCAACAATGTCGACCTGCGCGATGGCGTGACGATCGGGGGCAAGCCTGGCATCCTCGTCGTCGCAAGTGACCGCAATGACGTGGCGAACGCCAAGCTCGCGCTCTTCAGCCTTGACCCCGCGACGGCAAAGCTGACCGCGCTGGGCAAGGTCGATGGCGGCAAGGGCGAGGCATATGGCGTCTGCCTCTACCGCTCAGGGGACGCTGTTGATGCCTTCATCGTGCTGAAGGACGGGACGATCCATCAGGTCGCCCTCGATGCCTCCGGCGCAAGTGTCACGGGCCGGACCGTGCGAACGATGAAGCTTGGCACCCAGTCGGAAGGCTGCGCCGTCGACGACCGCACCGGCATCCTCTACGTGGCCGAAGAAGATGTCGGCCTCTGGCGCTTCGACGCCCGTGCCAACGGCTCCACCGCCCCCGTCAAGATCGCCGCCGCCGACGGCAAGAACATCGTCATGGATGCAGAAGGCGTCGCCATCGCGCCGATCGGCGATCGGGACGGCTATGTCATCGTGTCGAGCCAGGGCGACAATGCCTATGCCGTCTACCGTCTGACCGACGACAGCTATGTCGGCCGCTTCCGCATCATCGACGGCGCCATTGGCGGGGCCGAGGAAACCGACGGCATCGACCTGATGCTCGGCGATTTCGGCCCGGCCTATCCCGGCGGCATCTTCGTCGCGCAGGACGGCCACAACGCCGCCGCCGCGCAGAACTTCAAGCTCGTCGCCTGGGACGACATCGCCAAGGCGCTAAACCTCACCCGATAGAGCCACGAAGTCCCCCTCCCGCAAGCGGGAGGGGTTAGGGGTGGGCGCGAGCGTCAGCGAGCAGCTAAGCTCTCCCCACTCACTTCCTCACAAACCAGGCAAGCAACGCAGGCTTCAACCGCGCCCGCGTCTCGATCCGCGTCCTGATGGCGGAGATCGACCGGTCCACCACCTTACGCGATTCCGGCGTCAGATATTGGGTCGCATAGGCGTCCAGCTTCGCCGCCATTGCCGGGTCAGCCGACCCGCCGCCCAGCCGCGCAATCGCCTGTGACCGCGCCGACACGTCGATCAGCGCCTCATATTGCTGCCTGTGCGCCAACACATAATCGACCGCCAGCATCGGATGCTCCGCACCCACCGCCGAAATGATCGCCGCACTGGTCGTCTTCCCCGGCTCATCGGTCATGGCGAGGTCGAGCGCCTTGCGCCCCAGCCCCTCATCCTTCGCCGCGCCCAGCAAGGCAAACAGCGTGCTCCGATCGAGCGCGCTCGTCGCGCCATTGGCCATCGCCCGCAGCTTGTCCCAGGTCGCAGCATCAGCATTTTGCGCGATGATGCGCAGCCACACATTGCGCAGCGGCCCTTCCATCAGCGCCGGCTCGGCAAAGCGCCGCCGCGCTTCGGCCAGCACCGCCTTGTCACCCATGCTACCCAAAGTCGAAACAAGCGCCGACCGCAGCACCGGCACCTGCGCCCCTTCGCCGGGCTTTGCATCAAAGCCGACGCTCTTCAGCACCGGCCCCAGCTTGCGCGAGGCATAGGCGGCAATCCGCGCCTGGCCCACCCGATCGCCATCCAGCATCGTGTAGGCGCTGCTCAGATAATCCGGCACCTCGGCCAGCACCGCCGGGCTCGCATTGGCGGGCACCGCGTCCACCATGTCCAGCGCCAGCCCGATCGGCTGATATCCGCCCAGTCCCAGCTGGAAATTGTCGGCCAACAGCCCGATCTGGTCCATCGACGACAGCCGGGTAAAGCCCGCCGCCAGCGCCTTCACATTCGCCTCCGGATAGAGCGAGCGATAATAGCCCGTCTGCCCGGCATTGATCACATAGGCCCCGCACCCCGGCAGCGTCACCGAAGCCGTGCCGTTCAGGATCAGACGCTGCGGCGCGCCGCCAATCGCCTGCGCCATCACCGGCACGTTCCAGCGGAGAGGCGCCTTGTCCTTCCGGTCGCGGCTGAACTCGCCCTGGCTGAGCGCCAGCACGGTCGATCCGTCCCGGCACTGCGCGCTCTCCACCTTCACCAGCGGAATGCCCGGCTGGCTGGTAAAGTCATGCGCGATGCCGACCAGCCCCTTGGCCCCCGCGCCCTCGACCGCCTTCCACAGGTCGTCCGTCACCGTATTCCCATAGGCGTGCGCCTTCATGTAGCCGCGGATGCCCGCGCGCCACACATCCTCACCGGCAAAGCCTTCCAGCATGGTGATGACGGCCTCACCCTTTTCATAGGTGATGTCGTCAAAGGCCTGATTGACCTCTTCCACCGTATGGATCTTCTGCACCACCGGATGGGTCGTCGCCAGCGCATCCAGCGCCATCGCCCGCTCGCGCCCGCCGACGCGGGTCAGCAGCATTTCCCATTCCGGTTGCAGCTTGTCGGTGACCTTGGTCGCCATCCAGCTCGCAAAACCCTCGTTCAGCCACAGATCGTCCCACCAGGCCATGGTGACGAGATCGCCGAACCATTGATGCGCCATCTCATGCGCGACGATCGAATAGATGGTCCGCCGCGTGCCCTCTGACGTGAACTTGGGATCGACCAGCAGCGCGCGCTCGAACGTGAAGATCGCGCCCCAATTCTCCATGGCGGAAAAGAACTGGCTCTGTCCCGGCCCGGCAACATTGTCGAGCTTGGGCAGCGGGAATGGCACGCCGAAATAGTCGTTATACCAGGGCAGGATCGCCGCCGACGCATCCAGCGCCAACTGCGCCTTGCCGGTATTCCCCTTGCCGGTGATGACGCCCACTTCCGTCGCGCCCGCCATCTTCGTGGCGCGTTCCAGTTCGCCCAGCCCGAAGAACAGCAGATAGGACGACATTTTCGGCGAAGTGCCGAACGTCACCCGCGTCCTGCCGCCGCCCAGATCCTGCGACGCCTTGACCGGCATGTTGCTGACCGCCAGCTGCCCCGTCGGCACGATCGCGGACAGATCGAACGTCGCCTTGTAGCTCGGCTCGTCAAAGCTCGGCACGAACCGCCGCGCATCGGGCGCCTCGAACTGAGTGAACAGCGCCCGCTTCTGCGCTCCGGCATTATCCTTGTAGTCCAGCGCGAACATCCCGTTCGCCTGCGTGTTGATGACGCCGCCATAGGCGATGTCGAGCTTGTACGCGCCCGGCTGCACCGGCTTGCCGAAATCCAGCGTCACCGTCTGCGCACTGGCATCGACTTTGGCCGAACCGGTCATCGCCTTACCCTTCGCCGGGGTCAGCGCGACGCTGCCGATGGAAAGGTCAGCGGCATTCAGCACCAGCACCGGCATCGCCTGCGCGACATTGAGGTCGATCGTCACCTTGCCCGTGAACTTCAGGTTCGCCGCATCGGGCACCACCTCGATCGCATAATGGCTGGGCGCAGCGCCACGCGGCAACTGCGTCGTGATACCCGGCGCCGGTCCCGCAGGCATCTGCGCCAAAGCGGGCTGAACAAGGGCGAGCGGCGCAGCCGCCAGCAACAGGGAAGATAGCTTCGAAAAGGACATCAGGTTCGCAACTCCGACACGTTGAGAACGGCATGGCCCGGGCGGCCATTGCCATGATAGTTGCGGGATCGAACCTTTCCGCGCGCGGGTCAAGCGGTTGATCGAACTTTGTTGTTCGGTTGTTTAATAGGGGAGCAGTAAGGCGCCATTCGACGTCGGCTTCAGAAAAATGCCGTCATCCCAGCGAAAGCTGGGATCTCAGGCCTCTACAGGATGACATCAAACAAATCCCGCCATTCCGGATTGCTCGCCTCGATCAACGCAATCTTCCAGTCCCGCTTCCACGCCTTCAGCGCTTTCTCCCGAGCAATGGCGAAGTCGATCTCCCCATGCTCCTCCGCAAGCACCAGTCGCCGCAAATTATATTTCCGGCAGAAGGCCGAACCTTCGCCACGCCGATGTTGATCCATGCGGGTGGCGAGGTCGCTAGTCACGCCGACATACAGCACGCCGTGCGGCTTGTTGGTCATGATGTAAGTCCAGCTGCGGCGCATTAAGCGAGCTCACTCCCGGCCTCAGGAGATGCCAGCGTTCGCTGGCATGACGGAAAAAGGAATAGCCGTCATCCCAGCGAAAG
>NZ_OBMU01000001.1:2327482-2380759 GCF_900218065.1 Novosphingobium sp. Chol11
TGACCTCAGGCCCCATCACTCCACCCCTCCCGAGATCCCAGCTGCCGCTGGAATGACGCCCGAACAACAGCCGATGCTAAAAGCCCCAACACCCTTCCCACACCCCGATCCCCCTCCTAAAAAGGCAGTCACGCACCACTGAAAGAGGCCGCATTGGACATTCTCATCTCCACCGATTGGCTCGCTGCGGAACTGGGCAAGGACGACCTCAGGATACTCGACGCCAGCCTGTTCCTGCCCGGCACCCCTCGCGACCCGCGCGCCGAATTCGAGGCCGCCCACATCCCCGGCGCGGCCTATCTCGATCTGCCGAGCCTCGCCGATGCCGATGATCCGCGCCCCGGCATGCTACCCAGCGACGCCTTCATGACCGAACGCTGCCGCGCGCTCGGCATCGATGCGGACAGCCGTGTCATCCTCTACGACAACAGCCCGACGCACAGCGCCGCCCGCGCGTGGTGGATGATGCGCCTCTATGGCGTCGGGCGCGAGGCCGCGATCCTGGACGGCGGCCTGCCCAAGTGGATCGCCGAAGGCCGCCCTACCGAAAGCGGCTGGCCTGTCGTCCCGCGCGGCGACGCCACCGCCCGCCGCGGGGAAAGGCAGGTCCGCACCAAGGAGGATCTGCTGGCCAATCTCGACAGTCATGCCGCGCAGGTCATCGATGCGCGCGGCGCGGCCCGCTTCACCGGCGAGGAAAGGGAACCCCGCCCCGGCATGGCCTCGGGCCATATTCCGGGCTCACGCAACATCCCTTCCGCTTCGCTATTCAACGCCGACAACAGCATGAAGACGGGGGCGCAACTGCGGCAATTGTTTCTCGACGCGGGAACCGACTTTTCGCGCCCGATCATCACGACCTGCGGCAGCGGCGTGACGGCCGCCATCCTGCTCGCAGGGCTGGAGCTGCTCGGCAAGACGGACGTCACCCTTTATGACGGCAGCTGGTCGGAATGGGGGCTTGACCCTTCCACGCCCAAGGCGACGGGTCCAGCCGCATGAGCAAGGACCGCAAGCCGCTCACCCAGCTGGCGCAGGCCGGGCGCAAGGCGGAATGGACCGGCATGCCCGGTCAGCCCGGCGCGATCGTCAATCCGCCGGTCTGGCGCGCCTCGACCATCCTTTATGACGATGTCGCCCATCTGCGCAGCGCCGCGCGCAGCAGCACGCATGAGCGGCTCTTCTATGGCCGCAAGGGGACGCCCACCGCCTGGAGCCTCGCCGATGCGCTGACGGAAATGGAGCCCGGCGCGGAAGGAACGATGCTCTTCCCCTCCGGCGTCGCCGCCATCGCCTGCGCTCTGCTTTCGGTCCTGAAACCGGGCGACCAGCTGCTGATGGTCGATAGCGCCTATGATCCCACCCGCAACTTCTGCGAACAGATGCTGAAAAGTTACGGTATCGAAACGATCTACTATGATCCACTCGCCGATTCCGTTTCAATTGACCATTTCATCAACGAAAACACCCGCGCCATTTTCCTGGAAAGCCCCGGCAGCCTGACTTTCGAGGTTCAGGACATCCCCGCCATCACCGCCCTTGCGAAGGCAAAAGGCATCGTCACCCTCCTCGACAATACCTGGGCGACGCCCTTCTTCTTCCCCGCCCTTTCCCATGGCGTCGACATCACCATCCTCGCCTGCACCAAATATATCGTGGGCCACAGCGACGTCATGCTCGGCTCCGTCACTGCCACGCCCGATCATTTCCCGAAGCTCCGCCAGACCGCCTATCTGCTCGGCCAGATGGTCAGCCCCGACGACGCCTGGCTCGCCAGCCGCGGCCTCCGTACCTTGGGCGTCCGGCTGAACCAGCATCAGGAAAGTGCGCTCCAGATAGCCCGCTGGCTCTCCGACCAACCCGAAGTCGCCCGCGTCCTCCACCCTGCGCTGCCGAGCTGCCCCGGTCATGAGAAGTGGGCGCGCAACTTTTCAGGTTCCAGCGGCCTGTTCAGCTTCGTCCTCAACGGCGGGGACGAAGCTGCTCGCGCAGCCCTGATTGACGGCCTCGCGCATTTCGGCATCGGCTATAGCTGGGGCGGTTTCGAAAGCCTTGCCCTGCCGGTCGATCCAGCACGCTATCGCACCGCCACCACATGGCAGGCCGAAGGCCCGCTCGTCCGGCTCCAGATCGGCCTTGAAGACCCCGCCGACCTCATCGCCGATCTCGATGCCGGTCTCGCCCGCTTCCGCAAGGCAAGGGGATGACCCAAGGCTTTCCCGGCCTGCTTGCCTTGCTGCCGGGCAATCCGGCGATCGTCCATCCTGTGGTCGCGCTGACGCTCACCGCCATCCTGTTCCTGATCGCGGACGGCATTGCGCACATAGCGGCCCCACGCCTGCGCCGCCGCGTCCGGCCATTGGGCGATGCGCTCGCGGGCCATCTTCGGCCCATCCTCCGCCACGCGCTCTCGAGCAGTTTGTTCGCCCTCGCCGCCGCGCTCTGGCCAATCAGTGCCCTTGCCCATCTTATCCTGGGGGCCGCGCTCGCCCTTTCCGTCGCCCTGCTAGCCACGCATATTCTGCGCGGCCTTGCCATTCCCCGCTGGGCGGTCGTGCCGCTTGCCCTGCTGTTGTTCGTCACGGTTCTTTCGGGCAGCAGCGGCGGCTTTGCTCCGGTGGCGGACATGCTTGACGGCATCGACCTCGGCAAGCGGCGTGTAACGCTGCTCGGCCTGTTCAGCACCGCAGCGATTTGTGTCCTCCTCTTTGCATTGGTACGGCTCGCCAACAGACTGTTCGCGCAGAGCATCGGGCGCGCAAAGGGGCTGGATGCCACGCAAAAACTTCTCGCGCAAAAGCTCGCCGCCATCGGCGCCGTAGTCGCCGCCTTCTTCATCGGCATCGACCTTCTCGGCATCGACCTTACCGCCTTTGCGGTATTTTCGGGCGCGCTCGGCCTCGCCGTGGGTTTCGGCTTGCAGAAGACCTTCGGCAATCTGTTCGCGGGGATCATCCTGCTCATGGACCGCTCGATCAAGCCGGGCGACGTCATCGTGGTTGGCGACAGTTTCGGCTGGGTCAACAAGATCGGCGTCCGCGCCGTCTCCGTCCTCACCCGCGACGGCAAGGAGCATCTGATCCCGAACGAAAATCTGATGACGCAGGAGGTGGAGAACTGGTCCTATTCCGACCGCAACGTCCGTGTGCGCATTCCGGTGGGCGTGGGTTATGACAGCGACCTTAAGCTCGCCCAGGACCTCATGCTCCGCGCCGCACAGGAAAGCCCCCGCGTCCTGCGCAATCCCAAGCCTAATGTATGGCTGACCAACTTTGGCGAGAACCGTGTCGAACATGACATTCTCGTCTGGATCAGCGACCCGGAAAGCGGCGTTGGCAACGTAAAATCAGACGTGTTGAACCGCGTGTGGCAGTTGTTCCGCGAGTACGGCATCACCATCCCCTACCCCCAGCGCGTCCTGCATGACCCGCATCGATCTTTGTTGCAGAGTAGCAACATTTCAGAATTAAAAGATAAGAAACAGCAATAATCCCTTGTGCAGCGCGGTATGCGGCGGCATGCCCTCACCTGTTCAGGTCATCCGATCCGGCCCATCGCGGGAATAGAGACTCCGGGATCCTGACGCAGGCGGGACCATCGCAGAACACCATCAAGGGGAATCCCATGCGTAAGTCCATTCTCGGCCTCTCGGCCGTCGCTCTCGCTGCTCTGTCCGTTCCGGCGCTTGCCCAGGACGAGCCCACGTCCGAACTCACCGTCACCGGCAATGCCGCCGTGGTCAGCGACTATCGCTTCCGTGGCATTTCGCAGACGGACAAGCGCTTTGCCCTGCAAGGCGGCATCACCGTTACCCATGAATCGGGCTTTTATGTCTCGACCTGGGGTTCTTCGATCGATGACTATGTTGCCGCTGGCAGCGACCAGGAACTCGACCTGATCGCAGGCTATTCCAGGACCTTCGGGGCCGCGACGGTCGATGTCGGCGTACTCTATTACTACTATCCCGGCTCGGGCGGCGCCAACACCGACTTCGTTGAGCCCTACGCTTCGATCAAGGGCACCTTCGGCCCGGCGACAGCGAAGCTCAGCGCAGCTTATGCGCCAAAATCCCGCGCACTTTCCGTCGATGGCGGCCTGACCCGCGAAGACAATCTTTATGTCGCGGGTGACCTCGCAGCCAGCGTCCCCAATACGCCACTGGGCGTTTCGGCGCATCTCGGCCACAGCTTTGGCCCAAGCTACCTGACCATCGGCGACGAATATACCGACTGGAGCATCGGCGCGACCTACACCTGGAGCCACCTGACCTTCGGCGTCAGCTATGTGGACACCGACAAGTCGCTCTACAGCCCCAGCGGCCGCAACGTCAGCAAGGCTGGCGTGGTGGGTTCGATCACCGCCTCATTCTGATTTCCGATCATCAGTGGGAAGGCCACGGTCCCGGCGGCCGTGGCCTTTTCCATCTTTGCAGTTTTACAGGCTCGCGCAGTTTTATCCGCGCGCCTATATAGGGCGCCATGTCCGCGCTCCTGCTGTTCCTGATCTTCTTCGCCACTGTCGCTGCGATGGAAGGCTTTGCCTATGTCATGCATCGCTGGGTGATGCACGGTCCGGGCTGGTTCCTCCATGCCAGCCATCATCGTCCCCGCACCGGGATGTGGGAAGCGAACGACCTTTATTTCGTGATCTTTGCGCTGCCTTCGATCCTGCTGCTGCTGGGCGGCGTTCAATGGGGCTGGGGCGATTGGGCCACCGCATGCGGCGCGGGGATCGCCGCCTATGGGCTTATCTATCTCGGCTTTCACGATATCCTCGTCCATCAGCGGATCGCCCATCGCCATGTCTCCCGCTCTCCCTATATGAAGCGGATCGTTCAGGCGCACCGGCTGCACCATGCGGTCGAAACCCGCGAGGGCTGCGTCAGCTTCGGTTTCCTGATTGCCCCCCGCCCGGAAGAGCTGAAACGGCAGTTGGCGCGAGAGGGCCGAAAGGGCGTTCGGAAAGCGCGGGCGCTCGTGCAAGCAGAGTGAGTAGTCTGCGCTTTTCCGCCTTGCCTGTAATTCGCGTGGCCAGCTGAATGGCGCGCATCGGCCTTCTGGGCGGCTCCTTCAATCCGGCGCATGGCGGCCATCGCGCGATTTCGATGTTCGCGGCGAAGGCATTGCGGCTGGATGAGGTCTGGTGGCTGGTCTCACCGGGCAATCCCCTGAAGCCGCGCGCGGGCATGGCGTCTCTCGCCGCGCGGCTCGCCCATGCCCGCGCTGTCGCGCGGAGAGCGCCCATCCGCCCCACCGCGATCGAGCAAGCGCTTGGCACCCGCTATACCATCGATTCGATTAAAGTGGTCAGGCAGCGCTTCCCCCGCAACCAGTTCATCTGGTTGATGGGCGCGGATAATCTTGCCCAGTTCGGCCAGTGGAGGGACTGGCGCGGTATCGCGCGACAGATGCCCATTGCCGTCATCGCCCGTCCCGGCTATGATAGCGTTGCCCGTGGCTCTGGGGCCATGGCCTGGCTGCGGCGTTTCGTCCGGCCCGCGCGCCAGAGTGCAGACTGGACGGATTGGAGACCGCCGGCGCTTGTGCTTCTGCGCTTTCGCCCTGATCCAAGATCGGCGACCCTGCTGCGGCAGGCGAAACCCCTCTGGCATCGCGAATATGAACATGCACGCGTGCGCGATCCGCTCACGCGCCGGTTGATTGTCTAGAATGGAGCATTTTTGACCAGACCTAATCCTGCCAACGACCCGGCCCATGATGCCGACAGCGTTGCCGCCCTGCACGACCTTGTCCTCAAATCGCTCGACGATGACCAGGCGCAGGAAACCATCTCCATCCCTCTTGAAGGCAAGAGCAGCATTGCCGACCATATGGTGATCGCCAGCGGGCGTTCATCCCGCCAGGTCGCGTCGATGGCGCAGAAGCTGGCCGAGCGCATCAAGCAGGCCACTGGCCGCTCGGCGCGGGTCGAGGGGCTGCCGGTCGCCGACTGGGTGCTGATCGATGCGGGCGACGTGATCGTCCACCTGTTCCGGCCGGAAGTGCGCAGCTTCTACAATCTGGAACGGATGTGGGGCTTTGTCGACGCGCCGGTGGCTGGCACGGCCTGAAGGCGCGCCGCATCGGCTTCGTTTCGCCGATGCATGCAGACCTTCGACAAGCGCGCGCTGACCCGTTAGGAGCCTGATCCATGCTCCTCCACATCATCGCGCGCGGAAAGATCGGGCGTTCGGCCGAAGCGGAATTGGTCGAACGCTATGTGAAGCGGCTGACCATGCCGCACAGGATCACCGAACTGCCTGACCGCGGCGGCAAGCTGCCCCTTGCCCCGGCGGGTACAATCACCGTGCTGCTCGATGAAAAGGGCCGCCAGCTCACTTCCATGGACTTCGCCAAACGGCTGGAGGGCTGGCGTGATCAGGGGGCCCGCGAATGCCGATTCCTGATCGGCGCGGCAGATGGCTTTGATGATGAGGCCCGGGCAAGCGCCGACCTGCTGATCGCCTTTGGCGCCATGACCTGGCCCCACATGATGGCCCGCGCCATGCTGGCCGAACAATTGTGGCGCGCCTGTTCCATCCTTTCGGGCCACCCCTATCATCGCGAAGGCTGATGCCGCCACTGCTCGACAGGGAAGGCCCTTTTCGCCTAATCATATGTAGCCGGTCGCCAACCGATCCGGCAGGGGGCAAGGGGTGAAAAGGTCAGCGGCCTTGGCAGCGATCATCGGTAGCGCAGCGGTCTTTGCCGCCGCGCGCCTGGCTGCCACGCCCGGAGCGGGCATCATCCTGAGCGGCACGGGCGAGACCAGCCTGCGCCAGGAACAGGCGGCGCTGAAAGCCGCACGCATCCAATCCGAACAAGCCCGAGACCGTTCCCGGCGCCTTGAGCAACAGGCAACTGCCGCACGCGACGAGGCCGAACAGGCACGCCGCCGCGCCGCTGCCATGGCCGCGCGCATTCAGCAGGCTGAGGCCGATATTCAGGCAGCGCAGGCGCGCATCGCCATCATCGCCCGGATGCAACGCGCCCAGGCGACGCGCCTCGCCGCCCGGCAGGACCCGGTCGTCCGCCTGACGGCGGCCCTGCAGATGATGGCGCGGCGGCCGATCGCCCTTGCGCTTGTTCAGCCTGGGTCGCTGAGTGACGCTGTCCACATGCGCGCCGTTCTCGGCCAGATCCTGCCTGTCATCCAGGAGCGAACCGCTGGCTTGCGCGCCGAGCTGGAGCGCAGCCGTGCCCTGCGCGCCACCGCCGAACAAGCGACCGCATCACTGGCGCAGAGCCAGTCAGACCTGCGCACGGGCCAAGCCGCCTTGCGGACGCTCGAAGCCCAAAAGCGGCTAGCGGAGAAGGACTATCGCTCCAACGCCAATCTGGAGAGCGATCGTGCTTTGGCGCTGGGCGAGCGCGCGCGAGACATCGTCGACCTGATGGACCGGCTCCAGGCTGCGGGCGACCTGCGCGAGGAACTGGCGGCGCTCCCCGGCCCGCTGCTGCGGCCAGCACGGCCCGAGCTCGCCATGGCATCTTCGCCCGCCCGGCAGCGCGATCCCGGAGGGCCGCCGCCCTATCGTTTGCCGGTCATGGGTCAACTCGTCACGGGCATGGGAGAATTGTCGGAAAGCGGCGTGCGGTCGCGCGGTCTTACCATCGCGACGCAATCCGGCGCGCTTGCCGTCGCCCCAACGGCGGGACGCGTGGTCTTTGCAGGACCTTATCGGGGCTACGGCCAGATCATAATCCTTGATCATGGCGGCGGCTGGACGACGCTGATCACTGGCTTGCAGCGCCTCTCCGCCGCAGTGGGCGACAGCGTGCGGCAGGGTGATCCACTGGGCAACGCTGCCAGTCGCCGCCCGAGCATCACCGTCGAACTGCGCCGCAATGGCCGCCCTGTCGATATCGTGCCGCTGGTCGGGCTTGGCTGAAGCTGCCCATACTACCCTTCGCTTGGAGTTGAGAGCCTTCAATCTGAATCACCCAACCCGTTCGGGCTGAGCTTGTCGAAGCCCTTTTCTTCCTCCGCAAGTCCAGTCTCGCCGAGGAAAACGGCATTAGCGAAACACAATGCCTATTTGGCCGGCTAAATCTCAACGCCGCCAGCGCGCCCAAATAGCCGTGGGCAGCTCCAACCCTCTCGCCTCTTCGCGCACCGCCAATTCGCCCGCTTCCACCTTACCCGGAAGGTCGGCAAAGGCCTGCTTCAGCAATTCCCCGATCGCCAAAGCCGACATGCGCACGGCATAGACGGTCAGGAACAGGAACCGGCTGTCGGCGTCCAGCAGGCGGCGGCAATCCGCGATCAACCGGGGCAGATCCTCTTCCAGCCTCCAGACTTCGCCATCCGGCCCACGGCCATATTTGGGGGGGTCGAGCAATATGCCGTCATAGCGCCGCCCCCGCCGGACCTCGCGGGCCACGAACTTGGCGGCATCGTCGACGATCCAGCGAACCGGGCGGTCTTCCATCCCCGATGCGACGGCGTTGGACCGCGCCTGGGCGACCGATTTCTTGGATGCATCGACATGCACCATCTGCGCGCCGCTGGCCGACATCGCCAAGGTGCCGACGCCGGTATAGCCGAACAGGTTCATGATCTGCGGCTGATCCAGCCCGGCTGTCTGCTCGCGCATCCAGTTCCACACCGGCGCCATGTCGGGAAAGAAGCCAAGGTGCCGGAAGGGCGTGCAACTCGCCTGGAACGTCACGTCGTTCCAGCTGAGCGGCCAACCTTCGGCAGGCACCGGCCGATCATAGAACCAACGGCCGCCCCCTTCTTCGTCCGATCCCGGCACGAATTCGCCATCGGCTTGCCAGTCGGCGCTTGCGGGGGCCCACATCGCCTGCGGCTCGGGCCGGATGAAGCGATAGCGGCCATAGCGCTCAAGCTTGCGGCCGTGGCCCGAATCGATCAGGCCATAGTCGGCCCAGGGCTCGCCTATGAGCGTGTCGAGCTTCATGCTCGCGGCGTAGCGCGCTCCGCGACATAGGCGGTGATCGCCTCGAAAGTCGCGGGCAGCTTGGCATAGGCCTCCTCACGGGCGAACAGGTCACCCATGCGCGTAGGCAGAGGCGGGCGAAGCCCGGTGGCACGCTCCACGGCCTCCCGGAATTTGGCGGGATGCGCCGTCGCCAGCGTGACGATCGGCACGCCTGCCTCGACCTCCATGCCGCGCGCGGCGGCTAGGCCGACGGCGGTATGGGGGTCGATGACCTGACCTGCTCCATCAAAAGCCCAACGAATGGCCATGTTCATCGCGTCGCCATCAACGCGTGCCGAAGAGAACAGCTTCGCCGCTCCGGCTCTCTGCGCATTGGTAAGGCGCATCGCCCGGCTCGTTTCGAACCCCTTCATCTGTTCGGCCAGGGCCGGGCCGCCACGCCCACCGGCATCAAACAGCAGGCGTTCGAAATTCGAACTGATCTGGATATCCATGCTGGGCGTGGACGTCTGAACGACCTGGCCCTGGCTATAGTCACCGTCGGCCAGCGCGCGGTGCAGAATGTCGTTCACATTGGTGGCGACCATCAGCTTGGCAACCGGAAGACCCATCTGCGCCGCGACATAGCCCGCGAACACATCGCCGAAATTGCCGGTGGGCACGGAAAAGGCGACCTGCCGCTCCGGCGCGCCCAGCCTTACGGCGGCGTAGAAATAATAGACCACCTGGGCCATCAACCGCGCCCAGTTGATGCTGTTCACCGCCGACAGGTTGAATTTCGTCGAGAAGGCCGGGTCGTTGAACATCGCCTTCACGAGCGCCTGCGCATCGTCGAAGCTGCCTTCGATCGCGATGTTATGAACGTTCGGCGCGCGCACTGTGGTCATCTGGCGGCGCTGCACGTCAGATACGCGGCCTTCCGGATGCAGCATGAAGATGTCGATCTTCTCACGCCCGGCAACGGCGTCGATCGCGGCAGAGCCGGTGTCGCCGGAGGTTGCGCCGACAATCGTCAGATGATCGTCGCGGCGGGACAGGAACCGCTCGAACAACTGCCCCAGCAGTTGCAGCGCGACATCCTTGAAAGCCAGGGTCGGGCCGTGGAACAGCTCCAGCAGCCAATGCTGATGATCCAACTGCACCAACGGCGTAACCGCCTTATGGCTGAAGCGGCCATAAGCGGCGGTGCACAGCTCGCGCAGCTCGTCTTCGCTGAGCGAGCCCGCGACATAGGGCGCCATGACGCGGACGGCCGTCTCGACATAGGAGAGCCCGGCGAGCGCCCTTATGTCCGCTTCCGAAAAGCGCGGCCAACTTTCCGGAACATAGAGGCCGCCATCGGACGCCAGCCCAGCCAGCGTCACATCCTCGAAACCCAGCGCAGGCGCGCTTCCCCTGGTGCTCACATATTGCATGATGGGGAAGCGCGGTAACGAGCCCGGGGCCCGGGAGCAAGCATTTACGAAGGATCGGGCGGCGGAGTGGGCGGTCTGCGGAGGGCAAGCACGTAGATAATCACCGCGACGGCGGCGAAGAAGAACCATTGGATCGCGTAGGCCAGATGATTATTCGGAACATCCTTGACACTTGGCGGAGCGATCGGCTTCAGGCCTTGCGGCGCGCTCCCGGCAATCAGCATCGGGCGCAGCGGCAAGGCGTTGGCGGTGAAACGTGACAGCAATGTGCGGTGGTCCGGCTCCTCCGATATCCAGCCTTTAACTTGCCCGCCGCTCCAATCGGGCTTCAGGTCCGGCTGCTTGGCGACGCCCAGGGCGACGAGCGCTCCTGGGCCCTCTGCTCCTGTCGAACATTGCGCGATATAGCGATAGCCGACCGATCCATCGGCCGCCCGGCCCGCTTCGGTCTGCCAGCCGACGACATTCAGGCAGTGTAGGGATGACCGCCGAAAGAGCAGTTCGACGGGAACAGGCGCCATTTGCGGGAAGCTGACGGTCGGCTTGGTTGGATTGGCCGAGGCAAGGGCCAGCATCGCTTCTTTCTCGCCGCGGCGCTGCAACTGCCAGATGCCGAGACCGATCATGACCAACACGGCGCCCGCAACGATGATGCTGGCGAAAAGGGGAATGCGGCGCGAGGTCATAGTGTTGGACACTCCCAAAACCCCCATAGGAAGAGCGAAGCGAGAGACGAAGGTGTTCGACCGGCTACCCGCCAGCAGCTCGCCTGCGGCATGGTTTGTTCGACCAACACCAACGGGCCAGCTTTTCGTACAGCAACTCCGCACACAGAAGACATCTGGTCCCAAAGCCGAGGCAGGCAAGATGGAGCGGGCGGAGCGGAGCCGGATGGAAGCATAAGGGTAGGCATAATTATCTTCCGCCCAAAAGAAAACGGCCGGGTGATACCGGCCGTTCGCTTGATGAATAAGGTGCAGTCCTTAGCCGCCGTGCATCGGAGCGCCCCAGCCGCCCCATACATAGATGGCGACGAACAGGAACAGCCACACCACGTCGACGAAGTGCCAGTACCAGGCCGCAGCCTCGAAGCCGAAATGCTGGCGCGGGGTGAAGTGGCCCTTATAGGCGCGCACGAGATTGACGATCAGGAAGATCGTGCCGACCAGAACGTGGAAGCCGTGGAAGCCGGTCGCCATGTAGAAGGCCGAGCTATAGGGGCTGCCGCCGAACGGGAACGGGGCATGCGCATATTCATAGGCCTGGATCGAGGAGAACAGCAGGCCAAGAATGACGGTCAACCACAGCCCCTTCTTGAGGCCTTCACGGTCGCCGTGGATCAGCGCGTGGTGCGCCCAGGTCACGGTCGTGCCCGAGCAGAGCAGGATCAGCGTATTGAGCAAGGGCAGCTCGAACGCGTTCATCACCTCGATGCCCTTGGACGGGAACATCCCTTCGATCGGCGCGAGCTGGCTCGGGAACAGCGAGAAGTCGAAGAAGGCCCAGAACCAGCCGACGAAAAACATGACTTCCGAAGCGATGAACAGGATCATGCCATAGCGCAGGTGCAGCTGCACGACCGGCGTATGGTCACCCGCATGCGCTTCCGCGATAACATTGGCCCACCAACTGTACATGGTGAACAGCACGCCCGCGACGCCGATCAGGAATACCCATCCGCCACCAGCAGGCATGGCGTCGGGGTGCATCCACATGATCGCGCCCATCGCCATGACCAGCGCCGACATGGAACCGAATAGCGGCCAGATGCTGGGCGGTAGAATATGATAATCGTGCTGCTTGGCGCCTGCCATGACGTACTCTTCCCTGTTCGCGTTCGCGTTATCGTGGATTGCCTTAGCTCGGCTTCTTGTCCTGCTCAACAGGATAGAAGGTGTAGCTCAGCGTAATTTCCTGCGTGTCTCTATTGTCGGGATCATTCAGGATTTTCGGATCGACATAATAAATAACCGGCATGCGCACCTGCTCACCCGGCTGCAAAGTTTGCTGGGTAAAGCAAAAGCACTGGATTTTCGTGAAATAAGCGCCAGCCTGCGTGGGCGTCACGTTGAAGCTGGCCGTGCCGGTGACGGGCTTGTCCGACATGTTCTTCGCGATGAAGATCGCCATGTCGCGCGCGCCCACGGTGACGGTATCGGTGCGATGCTCAGGATAGAATTTCCAGGGCATGCCGGGTTGAACATTGGAGTCGAAGCGGATTGAAAATGTGTGACCAGCAACCGGCTGCAACTTGACATCAGCGGCTGCTCGCTGGGTCGTCCCTCCGAAGCCGGTCTGCTGGCAGAATATCCGGTACAGTGGAACCGAAGCGAACCCAAGTCCCAGCATAGCCAATCCCACCCCGGCCATCACGACCAGTGTACGCCGGTTACGCCGGTCGCGATCGAATGGCGAGGGCGGCAGACTGGCCATCAATGCCCTCCGCCGATTTTCACAATCGTGATCGCGTAAAAGAGAATCACAAGCGCGGCCAGCAGTAGCCCCGTCACAAGGGCACGCGACTTCTGTCGGCTGCGGACCTGCTTTTCCTCTTCAGGCGTCATGCGAACACCCAACGGTCAACGACGACCGCGCCGAACAGCGCAAACAGGTAAAGGATCGAATATTTGAACAGCCGCCGTTCAGGTCCCATCCGGCTGGGGTCTGTTTCACGACGCCGAAACACGTCAAACGCAAATATCACGAACAAACCCGTCCCCAGCAGCGCCGTGAGCCCGTAGATCAAACCAGTAAGGCGCAGCAGAACTGGCGCCATAGCCGCAGCCGCCATGATAGCTGTGTAGAACCAGATTTGCCGACGCGTTGCGACCTCGCCGGATACCACCGGCAGCATCGGAATATTGGCAGCAGAGTAATCGGTCTTCACAAACAGCGCGAGAGCCCAGAAGTGCGGCGGAGTCCAGAAGAAGGTGAGCATGAAGAGCGCGACCGGCAACGCGCCCACATCACCCGTTACCGCCGCCGAACCGATCACCGGAGGAAAGGCGCCAGCAGCGCCGCCGATCACGATGTTCTGGGCGGTTCGAGGCTTCAGCCAAATGGTATAGATAAAAACATAGTAGAGGATCGACACGGCCAGAATGGAAGCCGCGAGCCAGTTGGTCGCCACACCCATCAGCAGAACCGAAAAGAATGAGAGGCCGACGCCGAAGTGAAGCGCCGATTGGCGATCCATCCGTCCGGCAGGTAACGGCCTGTTCGCAGTCCTCTTCATCTTGGCGTCAATGTCCGCCTCATACCATTGGTTGAGGCTGGCAGCCGCTCCCGCTCCGAGCGCAATGCAAAGAATAGCCGTGAAGGCCAGCACGGGGTGAATATGGCCTGGCGCAGCAAGGAGTCCGCACAGGCCAGTGAAGACCACCAAGGTCATTACGCGCGGCTTGGTCAACGCGACGAAATCCCGCCAATGTGCAGGCATCGTGGAAGCGGCGCTCCCGGTCATGAACGGCGAACTTGCCATATGCTCCTCATGCGGCAGCCCGGCGCCATCAGGGGCGCCGGGACTGCTAACTTTGGGCCTGCGATCTTTATCGCTACCCGGCATCCTACTGGATGCTTTCCTTCTGACCAGCCGTCAGTCGATGACCGGCAGCGTTTCGAACTGGTGGAACGGCGGCGGGCTGGGCAACGTCCATTCCAGCGTCGTTGCACCTTCACCCCATGGATTGCCTTCCGCTTTCTTACCGAATGCAAGCGACCAGAAGACGTTCACGAAGAATATCAGCACGCCCACCGCCATGATCTCATATCCATGGCTCGCCACGCTGTTCCAGTAGGCAAATGCCTCCGGATAGTCAGGATAGCGGCGGGGCATGCCCGACAGGCCAAGGAAGTGCATCGGGAAGAACAGCAGGTTCACGCCGACGAAGAACACCCAGAAGTGCAGGTGTCCCAGGAATTCGCTGTACATGCGGCCCGACATCTTCGGGAACCAGTAGTAGAAGCCAGCGAAGAGACCGAAGACGGCACCCAGCGACAGCACATAGTGGAAATGAGCCACAACGTAGTAGGTGTCATGCAGCACGTCATCGACACCACCATTCGCGAGGACCACGCCCGTGACGCCGCCCACGGTGAACAGGAAGATGAAGCCCAGAGCCCAGACCATCGGAGTCTTGTAGCTGATCGAACCGCCCCAGATCGTCGCGATCCAGGAGAAGATCTTGATGCCCGTAGGCACCGCGATCACCATCGTTGCGGCCGTGAAGTACATCTTCACGTTCACCGACATGCCGGTGGTGAACATGTGGTGCGCCCACACGACGAACCCGACGACGCCGATCGCGACCATGGCATATGCCATGCCCAGATAACCGAACACCGGCTTGCGGCTGAAGGTCGAAACGATCTGACTGATGATGCCGAAGCCCGGCAAGATCATGATGTACACTTCGGGGTGGCCGAAGAACCAGAACAGATGCTGGTACAGTTCCGGATCGCCACCGCCGGCAGCATCATAGAAAGTCGTGCCGAAGTTGCGATCGGTCAGCAGCATGGTGATCGCAGCAGCCAGAACCGGCAGCGCGAGCAGCAAAAGGAAAGCCGTGACCAGCACCGACCATACGAACAGCGGCATCTTGTGCAGGGTCATGCCCGGCGCGCGCATGTTGAGGATGGTGGTGATGAAGTTGACCGCGCCCAGGATGGAGCTGGCGCCCGCGATGTGGAGCGACAGGATGGCCATGTCCACAGCCGGGCCTGCGGAGCCGCTGGTGGAAAGCGGAGCATAGACCGTCCAGCCCGTGCCCGCACCGTTGCCCGTACCGCCGGGAACGAAGGTCGAACCAAGCAGCAGCGCAAAGGCCGGGATCAGCAGCCAGAAGCTGATGTTGTTCATGCGCGGGAAGGCCATGTCCGGCGCGCCAATCATGATCGGCACGAACCAGTTGCCGAAGCCGCCGATGATCGCGGGCATAACCATGAAGAAAACCATGATTAGACCGTGCGCGGTGATCAGCACGTTCCAGAGGTGATAGGCTTGGTCGAGCGTGGCCGAAGGCCCGTCGGTCATCTGGGCCCAAGTATGAAGATACTGGATGCCCGGCTGAGCCAGTTCCGCGCGCATCAGGCCTGAAATCGCGCCGCCGATCACGCCGGCGAGGATCGCGAAGATCAGGTAGAGGGTGCCGATGTCCTTGTGGTTCGTCGACATGAACCAGCGCTGGAAAAAGGCTGGCTTGTGATCGGCGTCATGATGATCATGAGCATGATCGCCGTGATGATCTGCAGTAATCGTGGTCATGGCGTTATGCCCTTACATCAAAGCTTTTCGGCGGGGGCGGCGGCAGGTGCTGCCGGAGCAGCAGCGGCGGAAGCCGCCGGGGCAGCACCTTGCAGCTTGCCACCCTGCGAGAGGACCCACTGGTCGAACTGGGCGGGAGGCAGCGCCTCGATCGCGATCGGCATGAAGGCGTGACGCGCGCCGCACAGTTCGGAACATTGGCCGTAATAGACACCCGGCTTCTCAATGGTGAAGGTCTTCTCATTGAGGCGGCCCGGCACAGCGTCCATCTTCACCCAGAGCGAAGGCACGGCGAAGGCATGGATCACGTCGGCGCCGGTGATGATCAGCTTGATCGGGCGGCCGGCGGGAAGAACCAAGCGGGTATCGGACGCCAGCAGATAGGGCTCGCCATTCGCCTCGGCCTTTTCCTTGGGCAGCATGTTCGAGACGAATTCGGGGATGCCGTTGTCGGGATATTCATAGCCCCAGTACCACTGGTAGCCAGTTACCTTCACCGTAACCGCATCCTTGGGAGCAGGCTTGTACTGATCGGCCAGTAAGCCGATCGAGGGCACCGCGATCACCAGGAGGATGATGACGGGGACCACGGTCCAGAGCACCTCGATCAAGGCGTTATGCGACGTCTTGGACGGCACCGGATTGGCGCTGCGGCGGAATCGCACCATGACATAGAGCATCAGGAGCAGAACGAAGACCGAGATGATCGTGATGAGCGGCAGGAGCAGCACGTCATGCAACCAACGGGCGGTGTGGCCAGTCGGGCTGAACTGTTCCTGCAAGGTGATTTCACCCGGACGCGGCATGCCGATGCCTTCGGTCGGCTTCATCCGGGCAGGCGCGGCTACCTTCGCAGTTTCGGCAGCGGGGGCCGCAGCGTTGCCAGCCGATTCGGCCGGGGCGGCAGCATTGTCCGCAGCGGCAGCGACGGCAGAATTATCCTGCGCCAGCGCCTGACTGTTCAACGCCGATGCAGGCGCAAAGGCCAGCAACCCGGCGAGAACGAGCGATTTCACCATTTTCATAAGCGTCTTCTTACCCCGTAACCCCTTGGCGCCGCTGCAACGAAGGCGCGCGCATACACGTCCCCCTCCGCCCGGTCGGTCTGCCGCGGCTTATAGGCATGCTTTTTTCCTGCCTCAAGCGGGCAGGAGCAGATTTTCTTCGCTGTTGCAACGCCCCGGCCGTCCGCCTATCTCGCACCTCGCGCACAGGGGCGCGATCATGGTTACCCATGTTAGAAAATATGTGCCGGACGGCCCGAAGCGGCCGGGGCGAGTGCTGATGGATCGATAAACCGGATGACCGACGAGGAAGTACTGGCAGAATTCAGGGCGGCAGGAGCCTTGCTGGAAGGGCATTTCATCCTGTCTTCGGGCCGCCGCAGCGCCAATTACCTGCAATGCGCGCGCGTATTGATGAACGCCGAGCGCGCAGGCCGCCTCGCCCGGGCCGTCGTGCAGCAGCTGCCGCGTGAAATGCGGCAGGAGATCGACCTTGTCGTTTCCCCGGCGATGGGCGGCCTTATCATCGGCCATGAAGTAGGCCGCGCGCTTGATAAGGATGCCGTCTTTCTCGAAAGGCCGGAAGGCACGTTTGAACTGCGGCGGGGCTTCAGCATCACGCCGGGCCAGAAGGTGCTGATGGTAGAGGACGTCGTGACCACCGGCCTGTCGTCGCGCCAGGCGATTGAAGCCGTGGAAGCCGAAGGCGGTATCGTGGTCGCGGAAGTCGCGCTGGTCGATCGATCCGCAGGTGAAGTGGACCTGGGCGTTCCATTCTACCCGCTCGTCAGCATCAACTTCCCGGTCTATGAAGCCGAGGATGTGCCGCCCGAACTGGCGGCCATTCCCGCAATCAAGCCCGGAAGCCGGAAACAATAGGCATCATGCAGCAAGCCCCCGCCCACCTGCGCCTGGGTGTCAACATCGACCATGTTGCCACCATCCGGAACGCGCGGGGGGGAGAGCATCCAGACCCGGTCAAGGCTGCGCTGCTGGCCGTGAAGGCGGGTGCAGACGGCATAACGGCCCATCTTCGAGAGGACCGGCGGCACATAAGGGACGAAGACATCGCCACGTTGATGGCGGCGCTTACCGTGCCGCTCAACCTGGAGATGGCGGCGACGCAGGAGATGCTGGGCATTGCGCTCAAGCATCGCCCGCATGCCGCATGTATCGTGCCGGAAAAACGAGAGGAGCGGACGACCGAAGGCGGTCTGGACGCGGCGGGCCAGATCGAGATGCTGAGGCCGATCGTCGGCGCGCTGGGCGACGCCGGGATACGCGTCAGCCTTTTCATCGAACCTGATCCGGCCCAGATCGAAGCGGCGATGCGCCTTGGCGCGCCAGTCGTTGAGTTTCACACGGGTCGCTATGCCCATCTGTCGGGATCAGAGCGCGCCGACGAGTTGCGGCGCCTATCGGACGCTGCGGCATTGGCGGCCAAGAACGGGATCGAACCCCATGCCGGCCACGGGCTGACTTTCGACAATGTCGGCCCCGTAGCGGCGATTCCGCAAGTCGCCGAACTCAACATCGGCCACTTCCTCATCGGCGAGGCGATATTCAGCGGGCTGGAGAGCAGCATCCGAGAAATGCGGCGGCAGATGGACTTGGTGCGTTGATCATCGGCCTTGGCTCTGACCTCTGCAATATAGAGCGTATCCAGAATTCGCTGGATCGGTTCGGAGCGCGGTTCGAACAGCGGGTCTTCACCGAGGTTGAACGGGCCAAGGCGGACCGGCGGCCCTTCACCAAGGCGGGGACGCTGGCAAAACGGTTCGCTGCGAAAGAGGCCTTCTCCAAAGCCGTTGGCACTGGTTTCAACCGTGGCGTGTTCATGAAGGATATCGGCGTCGTCAATCGCGCAGGCGGCGCGCCCACGCTGGAGCTTACCGGGGGCGCGCTTCTACGATTGCAGGCGATGATGCCCGATGGCCACAAGCCAGTCATTCACCTGACGCTAACCGATGATCATCCATGGGCGCAGGCATTCGTCATCATCGAGGCCCTACCCCAGTGACGGCTATCCCGCCACTATCCGAACCGCCCACCACAACGGCAGCCCCCATGAGCGATAACGACCCGCTTGCCACAGAAGAATCAGCGGCGGCATCGCCGGTACGGACGGACAGGAGTTCCGTCGATTGGTGGCATGAGGTGAAGAGCATCGGGCTTTTGATCCTGGCGGTGCTGGCCTTTCACAGCTTCGTCGCCAAGCCTTTCTACATTCCCAGCGAATCGATGATGCCTGTACTGCTGAAGGGCGACAGGCTGGTGGTCAGCAAATTCCCATACGGCTGGTCCTATGTTTCCCCGAGCTTCCACCCCCTGCCCTTCCTGAAGGGCCGGATTTTCGGCCGATTGCCCGACCGTGGCGACATCGTCATCGTGTCGCCGCACAATCGGCGCGAGGATTACATCAAGCGCGTGATCGGCCTGCCGGGCGACATTATCGAGGTGCGGGGCGGACAAGTGATATTGAACGGCGTCGCGGTGCCGCAGAAGGCGATCAAGCCGATCCTGATCCCGATCGATGGCAATGCCCCTTGTTCCCCCACCCAGTTTCCCGGAGCGCGCACGACAGGTGCGGACGGGCGGGACTATTGCCAGTTGCCCGTGCGGCAAGAGACGTTGCCCAACGGCAAAAGCTATCTGACGATCGACATGGGACCCAGCGCACTGGATTGGTATGGTCCGGTGCGCGTGCCACGAAATCATGTGTTCCTGATGGGCGACAACCGGGACAACAGCGCCGACAGCCGCGCCCCGCTCGAAGAAAATGGGCTCGGCGGTCCTGTGCCCTGGGAAGCGATCGGCGGACGCGCGGAGTTCATCACCTTCTCGCTGGACGGTGATTCCAGCTGGAATCCCATGACCTGGGTCCACGGTTTCCGCAGCGGCCGCGCAGGGAACAGCTTGCGCCCGGAGAGCGTTGCACCCCCGAAATAATGTATTCGCAAAGGGGCTGGTGATTGAGCGGGAAAAACGTCCACATCGAGGAGCCAGGCCCAAGCGAGTTGCGTAGCCCGCTTGTCCAGCATGAGATAAAGCGGGCTGGCGTGTGGATCGCCATGGCCGTGGCGGTCGCACTCGTTGTCTTGCTGGCACAACCGATCATGCTGATACTGGGCGCGCTGGTGCTGACGACGATGATGGACGGAGGCACGCGCCTGCTCGGCCGGGTATTGCCGATTGGCCGCGGCTGGCGGCTGGCGATCGTGCTCCTCTCCGCACTGCTGTTCATGGGCTATACCTTCTACCTGACCGGAGCGAGCCTGGCGGCACAGGCGCAAGCCATGCGCACGATCGTGGAAGCACAGGTGACGCGCATCGGCGGCTGGATGCAGCAATTGGGTGTCACCACCACGCCTGATGACTTCAAGAGCCTGGCGACGCAGGCATTCAGTTCGATCGGCCGGGTGACCGCCGCCGTCAGCACGATGATGGGTGCAGTGACGAGCGGGGTCATGATGCTGGTGCTGGCCATCTTCATCGCCGTTGATCCGCGATTGTACGAACGAGGCGTCGCCTGGATGCTCCCCATGAACAGCAGAGTCAGCTTCTACAATGTCGCGGACAAGATGGGCTGGACGTTGCGCCGCCTGATGTTCGGGCGGCTGATCGGCATGGCTGTCGAGGGCGTGGGAACATGGCTGCTTCTGCTTGCCGGGGGCGTGCCGATGGCGGGGCTTCTCGGCATTCTGACGGGGCTCTTTGCCTTTCTACCGAATATTGGGTCGATCATTTCAGGCGTATTGATCGTGCTCGTCGGCTTTTCGGCGGGCGTGGATGCGGGCCTCTATGCATTCGGCGTTTATCTGGTGGTGCAGATCGTGGACGGCTATCTGATCGTCCCGATGGTGGCCAAGCGCGCCACCGATCTGGCGCCCGCACTGGTTCTTGCCGCGCAGATCATATTCGGCGCCTTGTTTGGCATTTTGGGCCTGTTCCTGGCCGACCCGATCATCGCGATGATCAAGGTTTACCTGGAGGAGCGGTCCAAAGCGATCAATGACAGCGATAACGCCAAGGCGATCGTCGTCGCTGAATGAAAAAAGGGCCCGACTAGCGGGCCCTTTTTGACTTCCATTCCAATCGATCAGTTGCCCGGCAGCGGCGGCGGCACCGCGCCCTGCTGCATCATCTGCTGCATGCGCATGATGTCGGCCTTCGACTTGAAATCATGCAGCTGCACATCGAAGACCAGCACGGAATTCGCCGGGATCGGACCGGCCGCCTGCTCGCCATAGCCGAGCTGCGGCGGAATCCACAGGCGATACTTGCCGCCCTTCTTCATCTTCTGCAGGCCTTCGGAAAAGCCCGGCACGACGCCATCTACGGGCATCGCGGTCTGGGCATTTTCATCGAAGACAGTGCCGTCGAGGAGCGTGCCCTTGTAGCCGACCAGCGCCACGTCCGCAGCGGTCGGGCTGGGACCGGTGCCCTCTTCCAGAACCTTGTACTGGAGACCCGAGTCCGTCGTGATCACGCCGTCTTCACCCGCATTGCTGGCAAGATAGCTGGCAGGTGACGGCTCCACGCCGCGCTGTCCGGCCCAGGCGAGGCCAGCGGCGGCGATCGCCACTGCGGCAACGCCGATCCAGAGACGCGTCAGCGACCCCTTGGCGATGGGACGAAGGGGAACAGCGGTCGTGGACATGGACCTAAGCCTCGCAGGTGCGGATGATCAGCAGGATGGAGCGGCAAAGCGCCGCCCCATGAAACGAACGCCTTAACGGACGCCGTCGCGCTCGGCGCGCTTCCGCTCCAGCTTGCGCGCACGGCGAACCGCAGCCGCCTTTTCGCGGGCGCGCTTTTCCGAGGGCTTTTCGTAGTGACGGCGCAGCTTCATCTCGCGATACACACCCTCACGCTGCAGCTTCTTCTTGAGCGCGCGCAGGGCCTGGTCGACATTGTTGTCGCGAACGATGATTTGCATAAGCCAGTCAAACTCCAGTCGAAAACGGGCGGTTCGCCGGGAAACAAACCCTTCCCGACGGGCCTACCGAAACTAATAGCGATGAGTCGTCGCAGGGCAGCCTGCGCCGTGTGGGGCGCGCCCTACCAGCAGATTCGGCCAAATTCAACCCCGAAGCCGTTTCACTCGACAGGAGCGCCAGTGGGGTGGATAGTCAGGGCAGAAGATAAAGGAGGATCGCCATGGCTACCGCCGTTCCTGTTGCCGGGATGTCAGCGGCCGAATGGGAGGCACGCCAGCAGCTCGCTGCCTGCTACCGCATATTCGACCATATGGGCTGGTCGGAGTTGATCTACAACCACATCACCTTGCGCGTGCCTGATGAGGATGGCGCATTCCTGATCAATCCATTCGGGCTGCTCTATTCGGAAGTGACCGCGTCCAACCTCGTCAAGATCGATATCGACGGCCACATATTGGACGGCAGCGCCTATCCGGTCAATCGGGCCGGGTTCACGCAGCATAGCGTCTTTCACCGGCACCTGCCCGACGCGCATTGCGTCATCCATACGCATACCACTGCCGCGATGGCGGTCAGCGCCACCAGAGAAGGGCTGCGGCCGACCAATTTCTATGCGGCAGCGTTCGCGGGCCGAATCGCCTATCATGATTTCGAAGGCATCACGCTGCGGCCGGAAGAGGGCGAGCGGCTGATCGCCAATCTGGGCGAACGGCGGCTGATGATGCTGCGCAACCATGGCTCGCTGGTCATGGCCGATACCCTGCCCAAGGCTTTCCTCCTGCACTGGATGCTCCAGCGCGCTTGCGAGATCCAGGTCGCCACGGGCGCGGCAGGGACGCCGGTCGATATTCCGGAAGAGGTGATTGCGGTCCATCAGCGCGATATCGGCGGGGTGCAATTGCCAGTAGGCCCGGGCGTACCCGACTTTCGAGCGATGGTTCGGTTGATCGATAGAATCGATCCGAGTTGGAAGACCTGAAGAAACAGGTGCGCCAGATCAATCTAGATCAAGGACATACGCAAACAAAGAACATAATGTGAACACATGGCTGTTCTTTCGATCCGGCAGAAACTGGAAATCCTCGCCGACGCGGCAAAATATGATGCGTCATGTGCATCGTCGGGGACGAAGAAGCGCGATAGCATGTCCGGGCGCAAAGGTGGCATCGGGTCGACCGAAGGAATGGGTATATGCCATGCTTATGCGCCTGACGGACGATGCATATCGCTGCTGAAAATCCTGCTGACGAATAGCTGCATCTTCGACTGCCATTATTGCATCAACCGCCGGTCGAGCGATGTTCGCCGGGCGCGCTTCACCGTGCGAGAGGTGGTCGACCTGACTCTCAGCTTTTACCGGCGTAATTATATCGAAGGGCTTTTCCTGTCCTCCGGGATCATCCGGTCGTCCGATTATACGATGGAGCAGTTGGTCGGCGTTGCCCGCGCCTTGCGGGAGGAGCATGATTTTCGCGGCTATATTCACCTCAAGACCATTCCCGATGCCGACCCGGAACTGACTCATCAGGCGGGGCTCTATGCCGACCGGCTCTCGATCAATGTCGAATTGCCGACAGAGCAAGGCTTGCGGCGACTGGCGCCCGAAAAGAATGGCGAGCGCATCGAGGGAGCGATGAAGGGGCTGCGCACGGCGATCGAAGATACGGTCGATGCGAAAAAACGGTATCGCCATGCACCGCGCTTCGCGCCTGCGGGGCAGTCGACGCAGATGATCGTAGGAGCCGACGAAGCGGATGACCGGGCCATCATCCGGCGTGCGCGCTCGCTTTATGACCGGCACGCGTTGCGCCGCGTCTATTATAGCGCGTTCTCGCCGATCCCTTCCGCCAGTAGCGTGCTGCCGCTCAAACGCCCGCCCCTGCTGCGCGAGCATCGGCTGTATCAGTCGGATTGGATGATGCGCTTCTATGGTTTTTCAGTGCAGGATCTGGAGCAGGCGACCGATCCACAGACAGGACATCTGCCGCTCGACATCGATCCCAAGCTCGCCTGGGCCTTGGCGCATCGGGGCATGTTCCCCGTGGACGTGAACTGCGCCCCCCGCGAATTGCTGCTTCGGGTGCCGGGACTTGGCGTCAAGGCGGTCGATCGCATCTTGGCCAGCCGCAGGGTGCGCCGTCTCCGGCTGGACGACGTTGCGCGGCTGACCAGCTCGATCGTGAAATTGCGGCCCTTTCTGATCGCGAGTGATTGGAGGCCGGTGCACCTGATCGACAAGGTCGATCTGCGGCGGCAGCTCACTCCTCCCGCGGCACAGTTGGAGCTTTTCGGCTGAACAGCCGTTTTCCCGGTTGATAAGTGCCGCGCTTCGTGATTTCTTGAGAACAATAAAGGTCGAGGGGACAGCGCTGGTGGCAACGGCATTCAATGGTGATTCAGTACGGCCTCATGGCGGGCGCTATGCCAAGCGCATGAGCAGCCATCTGGCCGCTGCTCTCGTTGTTTTCTGCCTCATTCAGATCGCTATCGTCGCCCGGATGGGCGGTTCGCTGGTACTGCACCTCGCTCTTATCGCCGCAATCGGCGGATATGCCGTGATCGCCCGTGGCATGGAGCGCCGCTGGGAGATGCTGGATCAAAGCGGTCTGTCGATGTCGGGTCTGGGCCTGCGCTTTCGCCGGGATGTGGCGCAGGTGTGGCTGAGCAGCATTGCCTGCAGCCTGTTATGGCTTCCTGTCGCCATTATCTTCCGCTTCCTGTTCGGCTGACCCGCGGACCCAAAGCGTCCTGCCTGTCGTTGTGCCCTCTAGACCAAGAGGAGCACGCCCATGGCCAAGGCCACGATTTTCGACAAATTGAAGCAGGATCATGATGCCCATCGTCAGCTGTTCGAGAAGATGGCTGACGCGCAGGATGATCATGACCGGCTGGAAAAACTGTTCGAGCAGTTTCGCGTCGAGGTGACCGCGCATGCGGCTGCCGAAGAAGAGACGCTTTACGCAACGATGCTCGCCCGCCCCGACCTGCGCGAAGATGCGCAGCACAGCGTCGCGGAACATAAGGAAATCGACGATTATCTGGAAGAATTGGAGGAGCAGACCTTCAACAGTCCGGAATGGCGTGAAACTTTTGCCAAGCTCAAGAAGCGCTATCTGCATCATATCGAGGAAGAAGAAGAGGAGATGTTCCCCGACGCAGCGGCTGAACTGACGGACGAGGAAGAAGTGAAGCTTGCCGCCACCTTTGCGCGGCGCAAGCCCGCCGAGCTGGAGCGGGCGGAATCGTCCGACTGATTTCGCCATGTTTCAGGCGCTGCTGAGCGGGCCGGACGATTTCGACGGGTGGCGCGATGCTGCCCGTCGTTTCGCTCTGGCTGGCGTGCCGCCTCAGGACATAGATTGGCGGGTCGAAGGAGATGCAGGATCGCTGCTGGCGTTCGACAAGCCGCCGCCTGCCGATCAAGTCGGCGGCGCATTTTCCGTTCCGCGCGCTTTTCTGGAGTTGGCGGAAAGCGCCATATTGCACCGCGATCCGGAGCGCTTTGCCCTGCTCTATGCACTGCTGCTGGATGTCCGCGAGCAGCGCACGCGCATGGATGACCAGGCCGATCCTCTGGTCCGCAGGGTTGAGGTGCTGGCCAAAGCGGTTCGCCGCGACATTCACAAGATGCGGGCCTTCGTCCGCTTCCGGGAGGTGCAGGATGATGACGGCGCGCGCTTTGTTGCCTGGTTTGAACCCGACCATCATATCGTCCGCGCGAATGCGGGCTTTTTCGTGCGCCGCTTTGCATCCATGCGCTGGTCCATCCTGACGCCCGAGATCAGCATTTTCTGGGATGGCGAAAGACTGAATGAAGGGCCAGGCGCATCGAAGACGGATGCCCCTGCGGGCGACCCGGTCGAGGACATGTGGAAAAGCTATTATGCCTCAATATTCAATCCAGCCAGGCTCAAGCAGCGCGCCATGCTGTCGGAGATGCCCAAAAAATATTGGCGCAATCTGCCCGAGGCGGCACTCATCCCCGGCCTGGTCGCCGGAGCGCAGGCGAGGGAGGCGGCCATGATCGCCACGCCGCCCAAAGCACCCGCCCGCCCCAGCAACGTGACAGCCGCCTGGGCGGCCCTGCGGGAGGAAGCGGCAGGCTGCACGCGCTGTCATCTATATCGCGATGCCACCCAGACGGTGTTCGGCGAAGGGCCGCTCGACGCTGCCCTCGTCATCGTCGGGGAACAGCCGGGCGATCAGGAAGATCTTGCGGGACGGCCCTTCGTCGGCCCGGCGGGACAGTTGCTTGACCATGCGCTGGAAGAGGCAAGGATCGACCGGGCAAGCATCTACGTCACCAATGCCGTCAAGCATTTCAAATATGAGAGGCGCGGCAAACGGCGCATCCACCAGACGCCGGACACGCCGGAGATCAACGCCTGCCGCTGGTGGCTGGATCAGGAGTTGGACCTGATCCGTCCGCGCGTGCTGCTCGCAATGGGCGCGACGGCGGCACGGGCCATCTTGGGAAAGACGGTGACGATCAGCCGAACCCGGGGCGCGCCCATCCCGCTTGAGAATGGCATTGAAGCCTGGGTAACAGTGCATCCCAGTTTCCTGCTGCGGGTGCCGGATGAAGCGCGCAAAGCGCAAGAAAGGGCCCGCTTTGTCGAGGATTTGCGTGACATCGGCGAGAGAGTGAAGGCCCTCGCCCGATGATCATCGCTTGACCAACGCCCCTGCCCCGGCAACATCGCCACCCACCGATGTTGGCCGAGGGATTTTGCCGCTTCATGTTGATCGCCTATCATAATGGTCAGTTTCTGCCCCTTGCCGAAACACGGATTTCGGTACTCGATCGCGGATTTCTTTTCGCCGAGGCAGTCTATGAAGTGACGGCCGTCATCGACGGACGGCTGATCGACAGCGCGTCGCATCTGGCAAGGCTTGAGCGCTCGGCAGCGGCCATCGGTCTTTCGCTGCCCCTTTCAACCGGACAGATCGAAGCCGCGCAGAAAGAACTGGCTGCCCGCAACGGACTTCAGGAAGGGCTGATCTATCTGCAATTGACGCGGGGTGCGGACTCCGGCCGGGACTTCCTTCCCTCGCCCGGTCTGGAGCCCACTCTGGTGATGTTCACGCAGGCGAAGCGCTTCCTCGACTCTCCGGCTGTACAGAGCGGGATCGCAGTGGTCACGACGCCCGACCTCCGCTGGGCAAGGCGCGACATCAAGAGCGTGGGCCTTCTGGCCCAAGCCATGGCGAAACAGATTGCGGCCGAAGCGAGCGCGCAAGAAGCCTGGATGGTGGAAGATGGCTTCGTCACCGAAGGCGCGTCGTCCACGGCTTTCCTGGTGACGGATGAAGGCATTATCACGCGCGCATATTCGCAAGCCGTGCTGGCGGGGTGCACCGGCTCTGCCATCACCGCGCTGGCGGAGGAAAGTGGACTGACGGTCGTTCATCGCCCCTTTACAGTTGCCGAAGCGGTGGGAGCACGCGAAGCTTTCATCACCAGCGCATCCACGCTCTGCCAATCCGTCGTGCGTATAGACGGGCGCATTATCGGCAATGGCAGCCCTGGGCCGATCGCGACCCGCTTGCGCGAACTCTACATCGACTTTGCCCGGCGGACGGCAGTCTGAAATCAAAAAAGCGGAAAGATCATCCGTTCCGGATGCGGTTTCCTTAGGCCTGTCATCCGCCATTTCGGGGAAAAGCCGGACCATTTTGGCGGTAGCCGTACTCAACTCTGTGAAATTCAACGGCAAAACCCACCATCAACATCAGGAACAAGCTTGCATGCTCCGATTTGGAGGAGAGAGAAGCGGCACGGCCGAAATATTGCGGTAGGTTAGGAACAAAGCAGGGACAGGAGTTAACAGGTGGAAATGGATCGATCCCGGACTGACTTTGTTGCCGCTGGTGAAGATATATATGGGGTGCGAGACACGCGTGCGGGCCTGCTCATTCTCGCCGACGATATCTTCCTCGACGATGTCGCCGGGATCGCGCAGGCGGCACAGTTCAGGTTGTTAGACATAGTAACGCTGGACCAGGCCATGCGGCGGCTCGACATGCAGGTGGGCTGCGATGTCATCCTGCTCTTCTGCACCCATCCATCTGTCATGCTCGAGCGGCTGCTGGTGCAAGTGGAGACGCTGGCGGTGCAGAATGACATGGCCGTCATTCTGGTCGCAGGTCTTGACACCGTGGACTTAGCCTTCGCCTGCATGCGAAGTGAGCGGACGCAGCTGCTCTGTACACCCGATCATGCCGATCTTGCCGCCGCGCTGCTGACGGCGGGCGGCACTACGCCGCAGCGGACACTTCATGAGGTGAACCAGGAAAGCGAAGGCGTTCGCCTGCAGCAACTGAGCGAAGAAGTCAGCCGCCTCGCCCGGACGTTGGAGGCGCTGACGGCGCGCCCGCGCCATGCCATGCCTTCCTTTGCCCTGGGCCCCCGAATATCGGATCGTACCAGCGACTATATCGGCATGCCCGCTGTCGAACCGATGGGCGAGCAGCAAGCGCCCGCCAAGGAAGCGACGCCCGGCGCGGCGCAGGTGCGGGACATGCTGCGCGCGCGGCGGCTGCGGGAGGATTTCCTGCCTGCCGACCTTTTCGCAGATCCTGCATGGGACATGCTGCTCGACCTGTTGGCAGCGCGTCTGGAGCAGGAGCGCGTGTCGGTCTCTAGCCTCTGCATCGCTTCGGCCGTGCCGCCGACGACGGCGCTCCGCTGGATCCGCACGCTGACCGACAAGGGCATTGTCCACCGGCAGGCAGACCCGCATGACGGCCGCCGCGTGTTCATCGCGCTGACCGACGATACCGCCGAAGCGCTGACAAGATGGTTCACCGCGAGCCGCCGTTTCCTGTGCGGGTAAAGGGGCCGCTATCATCAAGGCTTGACCGGCGCGCGGATTGGCCTAGATAGCGCGCTCCGGCTGCATCGCCATGATGCGGCATCGGGCGATTAGCTCAGTTGGTAGAGCGTCTCGTTTACACCGAGAATGTCGGCGGTTCGAGCCCGTCATCGCCCACCATTTTCCCATCGCTGCCAGAAAGCCGTGCCGGATATTGCGGTGCGATGGAGCCGCTGCTAATCGAACGCGTCATGATACAGCCGCCTGAAATTCTTCGAGTCACCAAGCCCCGCGTCGCGTGCGACGGTTCGGGCGACATCCCCGCTGCTCTGGGCCACCCCCGCGTGTTCCTGGAGATTGACGAACATGGCTATGTCGATTGCGGCTATTGCGACCGGCGCTTCGTCTTGATCGGCGGTCCGGCTGACACGCCCGAAGTCGCGGGGCTGCCTGACATCCCATCCGGCGCCAGCATCTGAAACGGGTTTCGCCATCGCGAATTTGATTGGGCTTGGGAAGCTGCGCACCTATATCGGGCGGCATGACGGACATCGCTTCCCAGTTCACCGATGCGCGCGACCTTCTTTACCGGCCGGGCTTGCTTGATCCCGATGGCGCGCGGCAGCTGACCGCGCAGGCACTCGCCAATTGCGATGATGGCGAGCTTTATCTCCAATATCGGGCGAGCGAGAGCTTCGGGTTCGACGATGGGCGGCTGAAGACCGCCGACTATTCGACCGATGCGGGCTTTGGCCTGCGGGGCGTGTCGGGCGAGATGACCGGCTTTGCCCATGCCAACGACATCAGCGAGGCGGCCATCCGTCGGGCTGCCGAGACGCTGACCTTGCTGGATCCGGCCAAGGGTCAGCCTGCCCCGCCGCCGCAGCGGACGAACCGGCATCTCTATACGGACGCCAATCCTCTCGAGATCGTGCCTTTCGCCGAAAAGGTTACGCTGTGCGCGGCCATTGACGCGGCGGCGCGCGCGCGTGATCCGCGCGTTGCGCAGGTTTCCGTCAGCCTTGCGGGCAGCTGGTCGGTGGTCGAGATCGTGCGGGCCGACGGATTCACCGCATCCGATATCCGCCCGCTCGTGCGCCTCAACGTCTCGCTGATCCTCGAAGAAAATGGCCGCCGTGAAACGGGTAGTTTCGGCATAGGCGGGCGCTATCTCTATGATCAGGTCATGGACCCGGCCATCTGGAACCGGGCGATTGACGAAGCGCTCGCGCAGGCGCGGGTCAATATGCGGTCGGTGGCTGCGCCTGCAGGCGAGATGACGGTGCTGCTGGGGCCTGGCTGGCCGGGCGTGCTGGTGCATGAGGCGATCGGCCACGGCCTTGAAGGCGATTTCAACCGCAAGGGCACCAGCGCCTTTTCCGGCCGGGTTGGCGAACGCGTCGCGGCGCCGGGCGTCACGGTGGTGGATGATGGATCGATCCTCAATCGCCGGGGGTCGCTGTCGATCGATGACGAGGGCACGCCGACGCGCGAGAATGTTCTGATCGAAGACGGCATTCTCAAGGGCTATATGCAGGACCGGCTCAATGCCCGACTGATGGGCGTTGAACCCACGGGCAACGGCCGACGCGAAAGCTACGCCCATGCCCCTATGCCGCGCATGACGAACACGTTCATCAAGGGTGGTGAGGACGATCCCGCGGAACTGCTGTCCCGTGTGAAGTCGGGCATCTTCGCCAAGAGCTTTGGCGGCGGACAGGTGGACATCGTGTCCGGCAAGTTCGTCTTTTCCTGCACCGAAGCCTATAAGGTCGAGAACGGGAAACTGGGTGATCCGATCAAGGGCGCGACGTTGATCGGCGATGGACCTTCGGCGCTGACCAAGGTGATCGGTGTCGGCAATGATTGGGCGCTGGACGAAGGTATCGGCATGTGCGGCAAAGGGGGCCAGAGCGTCCCTGCCGGCGTCGGGCAGCCTACCCTGCTGATGGAAGGCTTGACGGTCGGCGGCACGGCGACCTGATCTCAATGCGCCACGGGCTGCGGAACCGGCAGCCTGCATGATCTTTTCTTCCTGTATGAACATGCTCACCGACAGCCATGACGCGGTGACCGCCGACTGGGCGGCTGCTCTGCTCGACTTCTGGTTCAATCAGGTTGGGGAGGAGGGATGGTGGAAGCATGATCCGGAGCTGGACCGGCAATGCACCAGCCGCTTTCGCTCCTTGTGGGAGGAGAAGCGGACCTTAGCCTCTGAAACGTTCCTGGAGCGAGCCGACGATGCGCTGGCAGCCGTGCTCCTGTTCGATCAGTTGCCGCGAAATATGTTCAGGGGCACGGCCAAGGCATACCAGACCGATGAGCTTGCCCGGGCTGTTGCGCGCGGCGCGATTGCCCATGGCTATGACATCCAGATTGGCGGGGCCGGACGCAGATTTTTCTACATGCCGTTCCAGCATAGCGAAGAGCTTGAGGATCAGGCGCTATCGCTTAGCCTGTTTGAGGCGGCGGGCGACGAACGGTCGATGGAGTTTGCGCGTCAACATCATGCAGTCATCGCTCGTTTTGGCCGATTTCCTCATCGAAATGCCGTGCTTGGCCGGGCCACCTTGCCCGAAGAGGAAGATGCGATCCGCGCCGCAGCCGACTGGTAACAGGGGATGCTCAATTTTTAGGCAGCGCCCCTCACCTGCCCATTTTTTTAGCGACTGAACGATCGCGCCTGTGGAAAAAGCCCAGATCACGGCTGGTTTTCCGATTTGGCACGGCTCTTGCTGACATGTCGTCGCACACCATTAACAGGGGGCGACATGAAACTTGTCATGGCTATCATCAAGCCGTTCAAGCTTGACGATGTCCGCGAGGCACTCTCCTCGCTGGGCATCGCCGGTATGACGGTGTCCGAGGTGAAGGGCTTCGGCCGCCAGAAGGGGCAAACCGAAATCTATCGGGGCGCCGAATATTCCACGAACATGGTTCCGAAGATCAAGATCGAGGTCGTTTGCGACGACGATCTTGCACCGCGCGTAGTCGAGGCGGTTCAGACAGCCGCGAATTCCGGCGCGATCGGCGACGGCAAGATCTTTGTCCTCGATGTTGGTCAGGCCGTGCGCATTCGCACCGGCGAGACCGGCGAAACCGCGCTGTAAGAAGGGGGGAATAATGACCTTTGCCAAGAAATTCTGCGGCGCGATGGGAGCGGCTGGCCTCTCCCTCTTCGCCGCGCTGCCCGCCTGGGCACAAACGGCGGCGGCCGCTGCGCCGACGCCTGACAAGGGCGATACTGCCTGGATGATGACCTCCACCGTGTTGGTGCTGGCCATGATCCTCCCCGGCCTGGCCCTCTTCTATGGCGGCCTGGTTCGTACCAAGAATATGCTGTCGGTCATGACGCAGATCGGCGCGGTCGCGTGCCTCGCGATGCTGATCTGGGTGATGTACGGCTACAGCCTCGCCTTCGCTGGTCCCAGCAACGGCTTCATTTCCGACCTGTCCAAGGCCTTCCTGAAGGGCATCACGCCGGATTCGACGGCTGCCACCTTCACCGACGGCGTCGTCATCCCCGAATATGTGTTCGTCAGCTTCCAGATGACATTCGCCGCGATCACCGTCGCGCTGGTGCTGGGTTCGGTTGTCGAGCGCATCAAATTTTCGGCGGTCATGGTGTTCGCAGCGGTCTGGCTGACGATCGTCTATTTCCCGATCGCCCATATGGTTTGGGCTACGGGCGGCCTGTTCTTCGAAATGGGCGCACTGGACTTCGCTGGCGGCACTGTCGTGCACATCAACGCGGGTGTATCGGCGCTGGTCGCCTGCCTCATCCTCGGCAAGCGCATGGGCTTCCCCAAGGAACCGATGCCGCCTCACTCCCTGACGCTGACCGGCGTCGGCACCGGCCTGCTGTGGGTTGGCTGGTTCGGCTTCAACGCAGGCTCGGCTCTGGAAGCCAATGGCTCTGCGGCTCTCGCGATGATCAACACCTTCGTTGCAACGGCTGCTGGCGGCCTGTTCTGGATGATCGCCGAGCGCATCAACGGTCACAAGGGTTCGGCCCTCGGCTTCTGCTCGGGCATCATCGCCGGTCTGGTTGCCGTGACGCCTGCCGCGGGGAATTCTGGCCCGTTCGGTGCCATCGTGCTGGGTGCGGTCGCTTCGATCATCTGCTTCTACATGGTTACGGTCATCAAGCCCAAGCTTGGCTATGACGACTCGCTGGACGCCTTCGGCATCCACGGCATCGGCGGCATGATCGGCGCGATCGGCACCGGCATCGTCTACTCGCCGTCGCTGGGCGGTCCGGGCGGCGCTGACTTCTCGATGAGCAGCCAGCTCGTCACGCAGCTGTTGGCCACCGTCACGACCATCGTCTGGGCATCGATCGGCACCGCGATCGCCATCTTCGTCGCCAAAGCGGTCACCGGCCTGCGGGTCAGCCGCGACGTCGAACTGGAAGGCCTCGACCTGGGGGAGCATGGCGAGCGCGCCTACAACCCCTGATCCTATTCGGAAGAGCGGGCCGCAAAGAATGGCCCGCCCGCCACACGATGTTCCTCCTGCGAACACACCTTGGGTCCGGTACGAAAGTGCCGGCCCTTTTTTTGTGGATCAGCCTCTAGGCCGGGTCCAGAGATGCGGTGGGCGAGGCGCGGATGCGGGCCAGCGGGACGAGCGGCCGAACATCTGAAATCCCCCCCGGCACACCCATCCCAGCTTCTCGCTCTTGGGCGTTATCACCCGGTCGTCCCAGGCGCGTTCTCCACGCCTTGCGACTTCCCGCGCTATGTCGCCATAAATGCCTGCCGCAGCCAGAACCGCCCAGGCGGCGCGCGGCGGCAAGGATCCGGTGCCATGGCGCGCGCTTGCTTCATAGTCAGCGGCAAGGTTCGTGAGGCGGCCCGCCAAAAGGGTGAGTTGCGGGCGGAAGGCTGGCTCCATCTGGCTTCCCGGCGGGATCGCCATTTCCGCTAGCCATTGCTGGGGCAGGTAGCAGCGGTCGGCCTGCTGATCCTCGGCGATGTCGCGGGCGATATTGGCCAGCTGGAATGCCAGACCAAGGTCGCAGGCCCGGTCCAGCGTGGCTTCATCCTCAGGGCTCACGCCCATGAGCACAGCCATCATGCAACCCACTGCGCCAGCGACATGATAACAGTAGCGCAGCATATCGGCTTCGGTGACGGGCCGCCAATCCTCCGCATCCAGGGCAAAGCCTTCTAGCAGGTCATGGGCGTAGCGCGCAGGAATGGCGCATTCGCGCATGACGAGGCCAAAGCCGTCGAAGGCAGGGTCTCCGGTAGCTTCGCCGCGTAAGGCTGCATCGGTCTGCGCTCGCATGGCGGCCAAACGGACCTGCCCATCGGCCACGCCCGTCATCACACCCCCATGATCCTGCCCATCGGCGATGTCGTCGCATTTGCGGCACCAGGCGTAGAGGAGCCAGGCCCGCTCCCGGGTTTGCCGGTCGAACAGCCTGGACGCCATGGCAAAGGATTTGGAGCCACGGGCGATGCTGTCGCGCGCATGGGCAACGAGGGCGGGACGATCTAGATGGGTCACGCCGCCGACATGCCTCGCGACGGTGATTGCCGCAAGGGTGGCGGCTATTACAGCTTATCCGCCTTCATGGCGAAAATCGGCTCGTGCGCCTCATAGGCTGTCATTTTTTCGAGCAGTCCATTGATCGTGTCGGCATGGGAGAGGATGCCGGCATGTTGTGGCCGGATGAACCCGGTGGCGATCATATGCTGGTTGAAGGCGATAAGCTGGTCATAAAAGCCCGCAACGTTGAGCAGACCGACAGGCTTGGCATGGTAGCCAAGCTGCGCCCAGCTGATCGCCTCCCATAGCTCATCCATCGTGCCGACGCCGCCAGGCAGCGTGACGAAGCCATCCGACAGGTCAGTGAAGAGTGCCTTGCGCTGATGCATGGTCTGGACGACATGGAGCTCGGTGCAGCCCTGATGCGCGACTTCGGCCCTGACGAGGGCTTCCGGGATGACGCCGATCACCTCCCCGCCTGCTTCGAGGGCAGCGTCGGCCACCGCACCCATCAGGCCGAGCCTTCCGCCACCATAAACGACGCCGATGCCTCGCCCGGCAAGGGTACGGCCGACCTGGCGAGCCGCCTCCACATAAACCGGGTCCGCAGGCAGAGCCGAGCCGCAATAAACGGCGAGGCGCTTCACAGCAGGTCTTGCAGCATCAGCGCGGCGGTCGCCTTTGCGCTCCCGACGACGCCGGGGATGCCTGCGCCCGGATGGGTGCCCGCGCCGGTGAGGTAGAGGTTGGGGATCACGTCGTCGCGGTTATGAGCGCGGAACCAGGCGCTCTGGGTCAACAGCGGCTCAAGGCTGAAGGCGCTGCCGAGATGAGCGGACAGATCGGTCTGGAAATCAGGCGGCGCGTAATGGAATTGCGTGACGATGCGAGAGCGGATGTCGGGGATGAGGCGATGCTCGATCTCGTCCAGGATGCGCTCGGCATAGACGGGGCCGAATTGCTTCCAGTCGATCGGCAGCTTGCCCATGTGGGGCACGGGCGCAAGGGCGTAGAAGGTCGAATGACCATCGGGCGCCATCGACGGATCGGTGACGGTCGGATGATGGAGGTAGAGCGAGAAATCCTTCGGCAACACGCCATGATCATAGATGTCGGTCAGAAGCCCATCATAGCGCGGACCGAACAGGATCATGTGGTGCGGGATGCCGGGCCAGCTGCCCTTGATCCCGAAATGCAGGACGAAGAGGCTGGGCGACCAGCGCTTTCGGCCAAGCTTGTCGGCCTGCTTCTGGCCGCGGGGATGGTGGCCGAGAAGATCGCGATAGCTGTGCATGAGGTCGCCGTTGGTGGCGACCGCATCGGCCTCTCCGCGCCAGCCTGAAGCAGTAGACACGCCGACGGCGCGGTCGCCATGGGTCTCGATCCGCACAACCGGGTCACCCAACCGCAGCGTGCCGCCAAGCCGTTCGAAATGCGTCGCCATGCCCTGCACGAGGCGGTTGGTGCCGCCCTTGGCGAACCAGACGCCGCCATCCTTTTCCAGCTTGTGGATGAGCGCATAGATCGCGCTGGTCTGCATCGGGTTGCCGCCGACCAGCAGCGTGTGGAAGGACAAGGCCTGGCGCAGCCGCTCATCCTTCACATAGGAAGAGACGATCGAATAGACCGACCGCCATGCCTGATGCTTGGCCAGCGCCGGAGCGGCGCGGATCATCGACGCGAAATCGAGGAACGCGACGGAGCCGAGCTTGCGATAGCCCTCCTCATAAACGCCGTCGGAATAGTCGAGGAAGCGCTGGTAGCCTGCGACGTCCTGCGGGTTCAGCTTGGCGATCTGGGCGCGGAGGGAATTTTCGTCGTTCGAATAGTCGAAGTTCGTGCCGTCGCGCCAGTTCAGCCGGTAGAAGGGCGTGACGGGCACTAGGGTGACATCCTCGGCCATGTCATGGCCGGACAAGCGCCATAGCTCGGCAAGGCAGTCAGGATCAGTAACGACCGTGGGACCGGCATCGAAGACGAAGCCGTCCCGCTCCCACATATAGGCACGGCCGCCGGGGCGGTCCCGCGCTTCGACCAGCGTCGTGTCGACACCCGCAGACTGAAGGCGGATCGCGAGAGCCAGGCCGCCAAAGCCCGCTCCTATGACTATCGCTTTGCGGTTCATCAGGCGGAGGGGGTCAACAAGGCGCGCATGGCGCTCCTTATGGGCACGGGCGGGCGTCCACACAAGATGCGGATGCGATCGGCCCAACTGGACTGCCCGGCATAGAAGCGGCCGATCAGATGCGGGTTGAGCCGGTAGAAGCGTTCGAAGATGCGCCAGCGCTGATGCGGCTGGGCGGCGCGGAAAAGCATCTTGCCGAGCAGCCGGTAATAACCCCCTGCCTGCCAGTGCGCCTTGGCGCGTTTGCGGGTCGCGGGGCCAAGCGTTTCAAGCGGCTGACCGCTGAGCCAGAGCGCGGTGGAGATCGCGTCGGGAAGTGAATAGCCGGTCATCGGGTGGAACATCGCGGCGCGGACGCCGGCGCGAGCGACGGCATCCTGCGCTGGCCAGAAGCGATCGAAGTCGCCGCCATGCACCACTGGCAGGATGCCACTTTCCTGATGGACGATTTCTTCGACCTGCCAGTTCTGATCCTGGGCATAGCTGGCAATCCGGCTGGCGAGCGCTGGGACGTCGAGTGAGGCGTCGTTGCTGTAATAGGTATCTTCGACGAATATCGTCTGTTGGTCGAAGGGAAGCAGATAGACGAAGCGATAGCCGTCGATCTGGGGAACGGTCGCGTCCATGATGACGGGGCGTTCCAGGCCGTGCGGTTGAGCCAGGCGGAGGACCTGGCCGACGAACTTCTGCCAGCCGCAATCAAGCGCCGACAGATCGCCGCCGCCGCGCGTGTCTAGGACGGCGCGGGCTTTGATCTGGCTGCCGTCGCTCAAGGTGACGCAGGTGGATGTGACGCTGACCGCATCGGCGTTGAGGAGGGCGCGCTCCCCGAGCAACGGGCGAGCATGGGCGTGCAATTGGGCGGAGGAGATGCTGTTATAGGCGGTGTCGAGGTGCCGCTGATAGGCGGGGAAGCGGACCTGGTGTCCCTGGGGCCAGCGATGGGTGACGAGCGGGTCGATCAGCCAGCGATCGGCGGGCCGAACATCGCTGTCGAAGAAGGACCAGAGATGGTTTCCGCCGAGCGTTTGGCCGCTTTCGATTAGGAGGACATTCACGTCGGGGCGCAGGCGGGTGAAGGCTAGAGCGGTGAGAGTGCCGGAAAGGCCGCCGCCCAGAATCGCGAGGTCGCAGTCGAAGCTTTTGGCCATGCTGTTCTGTTAGGAAGGGCGAATTCATGAAGCAAATGGTGAATTGGCGGCGTTTGACGAAAAAGACATGATAGTATAGGGGGGTATCCTATGCATATCATCGAGAACAGGGACAAGCTGCTGGCGCGGGTGCGGCGCATTGCAGGACAGGTGAGCGCGATCGAGCGGCAGTTGGGCGGCGACGCGGACTGTTCCGAGACATTGCAGCTGGTTGCATCGGTGCGCGGCGCGGTGGGGAGCCTGATGGAGGAGTTGATCGAGCAGCATATGCGTGATCATGTCGCCCGCCCCGGCCTGACCGACGCGGAGCGGCAGGCTGCGTCGGAGGAGATGCTGGCACTAATCCGGCGATATGGGAAATGACGATGCACGACCATGGCCACCATCATCACAGGAACCATCACCACGGAGACCATGCGCCAGCGAGCGCCCTCCCCCCTTCTCCCGTCAATGGAGACGAGGAGGAAAGCCATTATTTCGACCATATTTACCTCAGCGCAGGGCATGACAAGAATGCGCGGCGGACATTGTGGGTCGTATGGCTGACTGCGGCGACCATGGTGGTCGAGATCGCTTTCGGCTGGATCACCGGGTCGATGGCCCTGCTGGCCGATGGGTTCCACATGGCGACCCATGCCGGCGCGCTGGCGGTGGCGGCGGCGGCCTATAGTTATGCCAAGCGCCATGCCCGCAATCCCCGCTTCACCTTCGGCACGGGCAAGGTGGGCGACCTGTCGGGCTTTGCGTCCGCCCTTCTGCTGGGCGTGACCGCGCTGTTCATCCTGGTCGAATCCGTCCTGCGCTTCTTCGAGCCGGTGCCGGTGAAGTTCGGGGAAGCGACGCTGGTTGCGGTGGTCGGCCTGGCCATCAACCTGATCAGCGCGCTGCTGCTGGGTCATGACCATAGCCATGATCATGGTCACGGCCATGATGGGCACCGCCATGATCATCAGGACGGACATGCCCATAAGCATGGCCATGAAGATAATAATCTGCGCGCGGCCTATGTGCATGTGCTGACCGACGCATTGACATCGGTGCTGGCGATCGCGGCACTGCTTGCCGGGCGTTATATGGGCTGGTGGTGGCTCGATCCGGCGGTCGGCATCCTGGGCGCGGTGGTGATCGCCCGCTGGGCCTGGGGACTGATGAAGGACACTGCCGCCATCCTGCTGGACAGCGCGGAGCCCGCGCTGATGAAGCGGATCAAGACGCTGGTGGAGGCGGAGGGCGGCACCATTCGTGACCTGCATGTCTGGCGGATCGGGCCGCATGCCCATGCGGCGATCATCAGCCTGGCGCCCGGCAGTGATGCGGCGGCGGTTCGCGCGCGGGTGCGCAGCCTGCCCCGGATGGAGCACGTCACGGTGGAGTGCGGTTGACGGGATCTGAGATCCGGGCGTTCGCTGGGATGACGTTGATTGGGGCGGGTGATACATTGTGTCACCCAATCGAAATATAGCTGTCACTTGTTTGTCATCGAAATTTCATAGGCCGCACCTCGATTGAGACAGGGGATTCGTGGTGACAGGTTCAAACAGGAAGCGCATGGCTCTGGCAGTGAGCATGCTGGCGTTGATGCCGGAGGTGGCGCAGGCGCAGAGCAATGAGGAGTTGCAGCGCCAGATCAACGAGCTGAAGGCGCAGATACAGGCGCTGACCAGCGCACTGGCAAACAATGGCGGGCGCGGGAGCGCGAGTGCGAGCAATGCCGCGTCCCCTGCCCCCTCAGCGAGCGCTCCAGCGCCGGCACCGGTGGCTGTCGCCGCTGCGCCCGGACAGCCGGTGGTGACGCAGACTGCGGCTCCCGAGAAGAAGTCGAAGCCCTGGTATGAGCGGCTGTCGCTGCGCGGTTACACGCAGATGCGTTACAACGCCTTCCTGTCGGGGGATGACACGGCTCCGGCAGGCCAATCGCGCCTGCGGTCGGTGCATGACAGCTCCATTTCCGACAAGAGCAGCTTCTCGCTGCGCCGGGCGCGCCTGGTCGTCCAGGGCGATGTTTCCGATCGGGTCTCGCTCTACCTTCAGTCCGATTTCGCTGCCGCGGTCAACAACCAGGCGGGTAGTGAACGGCGGGAAGGCTTTGTGCAACTGCGCGACGCCTATGCCGACATCTTCCTGGACAAGGCCAAGACATTCCGCCTGCGCCTGGGCCAGTCGAAGGTGCCCTATGGCTGGGAGAATATGCAGTCTTCGTCCAATCGCCTGACGCTGGATCGCAGCGATGCGATCAACAGCGCCGTGCCGGGCGAACGCGACCTGGGCATCGTCGGCTACTACACGCCGGCGTCGGTCCAGAAGATCTGGGACCGGCTGGGGCATGACGGACAGAAGCTGTTCGGCAATTATGGCGCATTTGGCTTCGGTGTGTTCAACGGTCAGGGGATCAACAGGACCGAGCAGAATCGAGGCCTGATGAAGGTCGCTTTCGCAACATGGCCGTTCGAGCTGGATGGTCTGGGCGGCATGTTCGAGGATCAGGTATTCGAAATCGGCGGATCGGCGATGATGAACGATGTGCAGCCGGAGGTGCGCAGCGGATCGACGACTGTGATCAGCTCGCAGGCTTATGACGATGATCGGGTCGGCATCCATGCGATGCTCTATCCGCAGCCCTTCGGCATTCAGGCGGAATGGAATTGGGGCAAGGGGCCTGAGTTCGATCGGGTGAGCCGGTCGATCGAGACGAAGAAGCTGAACGGCGGCTATGTCCAGATGATGTATCGCCTGCCTACCGATTCAATCGGCGTGCTGATGCCCTATGGTCGGTGGCAACATTATCGCGGGGGTTGGAAGGCATCGACCAACGCGCCGCGTCTGGAAACGGATGAGTTCGAACTGGGGCTGGAATGGCAGCCGTGGAAGGCGCTGGAGATCACGCTGGCCTATGCGCGGATGAAGCGGGCCGAAGCGGACGAGCGGCGCACGGGCCGTGCAACCGGCGATTTGATCCGCACGCAGGTGCAGTGGAATTATTGAGCTGGAAGTTGCGGGCGGTCAGCCTTCGCCGATCGCCTGCCCCGCCGCCCAGCCGCTGGCCCAGGCCCATTGGAAATTATAGCCGCCCAGCCAGCCGGTGACATCGACCGCTTCGCCGATCGCGTAGAGGCCGGGGACGCGGCGTGCCTCCATCGTGCGGGAGGAGAGTTCGGCGGTGGAGATGCCGCCAACCGTGACCTCCGCCTTGGCGAAGCCTTCGGTGCCATTGGGCGTGAAGGACCAGGACGCGAGGCGGCGCTGCGCCTCTTCCAGCTTGCGGTCGGCGATATTGCCAAGATCGCCGGGAAGCGCGAGGCGTTCGGCAAGGGCGTCGGCGAGGCGTGCTGGCAGAGAGGCGCGCAGCAGGCTGACCAGCGAGGCGCGGGGCTTGCCGCGCTTGGCTTGCGCCAGCCAGTTGGCAGGCATGTCGGGCAGGAAGTCCAATGCGACTTCGCCGCCATGACGCCAATAGGAGGATATTTGCAGGATCGCCGGGCCGGACAGACCGCGATGGGTGAGGAGCGCGGCTTCGCGAAAGGCGGTCTTGCCGTGGCGGGCGATCACCGGGGTCGAGACGCCGGATAGTTCGCGGAACAGCATGTCCTCGCCGCCAAGGGTGAGCGGAACCAGTGCGGGGCGCGGCTCCACCACCTTGAGGCCAAACTGGCGGGCAAGGTCATAGGCGAAACCGGTCGCGCCCAATTTGGGGATGGAGGGGCCGCCGGTGGCGATGACCAGCGCGGGCGCCTCTGCGGTCCTGGCTCCATGAGTGACGCTGAACCGGCCATCGGCGTGGGTGATGGGGCCGAGCGCATGGCCGAGGCGGATGGTGACGCCGCCCGCCTCGCATTCGCCGAGCAGCATGGCGACGATCTGCCGCGCGGAATGATCACAGAAAAGCTGGCCAAGCGTCTTTTCATGCCAAGCGATGGCATGGCGTTCGACCAGCGCAAGGAAATCGGACGGCGTGTAGCGGCCAAGCGCGGACTTGGCGAAATGGGGATTGGCGGAGAGATAGCGGTCCGGCGCGGTGTGGATATTGGTGAAGTTACAGCGCCCACCGCCCGAGATCAGGATCTTCTTTCCCGGCTGGTCGGCATGGTCGAGGACGAGGACGCGCTTGCCGCGCTGCCCGGCCGCTGCCGCGCACATGAGGCCCGCTCCGCCAGCGCCGAGGACGATGGCGTCGAATGGATCAGCAGGGCCGGACAAGATCAACCTGCGGCGAGCGCATCCATGATCTGGCGAATGGGAGCGAGATCATAGCCCGCCGCTTCCGCCTTTTCGCTCAAGACCGTGGGGTGATCACCGGCGCGGGCGCGCGTCAGAGCCCAAAGGAGCGTGCTGCGGGTGCCGGAGCGGCAATAGGCGAGCACCTTCCCCTCGCCTGCTTCGTTGAACGCCGCCGCCATCGCATCGAGCTGCCATGGGGCGAAACCGCCATGGGCTACGGGAACGGCAGCGTAGGCGAGGCCAGCCGCTTTTGCCGCTGCTTCGATTTCCGCGCCGTTGGTCTGGCCCGCTTCCTCGTCATCGGGGCGGTTGTTGATGATGACGGTCACACCCAATGCCCTGGCTTCTTCTACCTGATCCACGCTGATCTGGGGGGAGACGTAGAGGCTGGGGGTGATCTGACGGAACATGGGACGGGGACTCCTTCTGCCGCGAGCCATGCGCTTGTGGGGGGAGGGTTTCAAGGGGTTTTGGCAGGCGGAGGCGCACGGGCCGCTGGGGGGATGAATTATGGTTCACGCGGAGGCGCGGAGACGCGGAGGTGGATTGAGGTGAGGGTATTCGTGTCTTGGTGGATTTGCGGGAGACGGGCTGGTTTTACTGCGCTCCGCGCGCGAACGGCAGACGCGTCTCTGGGCAGTCTTCTCTCCGCGGCTCCGCGGCTCCGCGTGAACCAAGCTCTGCTTCCAAATAGGCCTAGCTGCTGAAGCAACAAGGCTCCCTGGCCTCTCCGCTGAAGGAGAGGATTAGAGGTGCGGGCGGATGGCGGCGAGGAAGGCGTCGCCATATGCGTCGAGCTTGCGCTGGCCGATGCCGCTGATGTGGCCGAGTTCGGCGAGGCTCGACGGGCGCTGTTCGGCCATTTCGCGCAGGGTGGAATCGTGGAAGATCACATAGGGAGGCACCCCCTGTTCCTGCGCGAGTTCGCGGCGGCAGGCGCGCAGGGCATCGAACAGCGGATCGCCTACGGGGTTTTCCGCCTTTCCGTTGCGTGCGTTGCGGCGGCGCTCCCGGCGGGGCGGGAGGACGAGGCTGACCGCCTCTTCTCCACGCAGGATGGGGCGAGCGCTCGGGCCGAGTTCGAGGCCGCCATGTTCATTAGTTTGCAAAGCATCTTTTACCAGAAGCGCGCGGGAAACCGGGCGGAGGAGCGGCGTTTCTTCTCCCGACACGATGCCGTAGACCGAGATTTTGTCATGGCCGCGTTCGCGGATGCGGTCGGTTACGGCACCGGTCAGCACCTGTTCGATATGGCCGACGCCGAAGCTCTGGCCGGTGCGATAGACGGCGGAGAGGAATTTGCGGGCCGTCTCCGTCGCGTCGATGCTGGCGGGGGGATTGAGGCAGTTGTCGCAGTTGCCGCATGTGGCAGGCGGATGCTCGCCAAAGTGGCGGAGCAGGATGGCGCGGCGGCAGGTGCCTGTTTCGACAAGGCCGCCAAGTGCGGTGATGCGGGTACGCTCGCCCTGCTGGCGGGCGGGATCGAGTTCGGCGACGCGCTGGCGGGCGCGGGCGAAGTCGTCGGCGCCCCAGAAGAGGTGCGCTTGCGCGGGCTCGCCGTCGCGGCCTGCGCGGCCGGACTCCTGATAATAGCCCTCGATCGATTTTGGCAGCGCGGCGTGGGCGACGAAGCGGACGTCGGGCTTGTCGATGCCCATGCCGAACGCGATGGTCGCGACCATGACCATGTCTTCGCTGGCGATGAAGGCGGCCTGACTGGCGGCGCGGACGGCGGGGTCGAGCCCGGCATGATAAGCGCGGGTCGGGCGACCGGTGCGGGTCAGTGTCTCGGCCAGCTTTTCCGTCGCCGCGCGGGTGGGGGCATAGACGATGCCGGGGCCTTCGCTGGCGGCGATGAGCGCGGACAGCTGACGGGGCAAGCCGTCGCGGGGATGCACGGCATAGCGGATATTGGGCCGGTCGAAGCCCGCGATGATCAGGCCTTCGCGCGGGATGCCGAGCTGGACGAGGATGTCGTCGCGGGTGTGATGGTCGGCCGTCGCGGTGAGCGCCAGGCGGGGGACTTGCGGGAATTCGTCGAGCAGCGGGCGCAGCAGGCGGTAGTCGGGACGGAAGTCATGGCCCCATTCAGAGACACAATGCGCTTCGTCTATGGCGAAGAGGGCGACTTTCGTGGCGCGCAGGAGATTGCGGAAGCCCTCTCCGCTGGCGCGTTCGGGCGCGACGTAGAGGAGGTCGAGGTCACCATTGCGCAGGCGGTCCTGCGTCTCGCGCCAGTCGGCATCGACGCTGGTGAGGCTGGCGGCGCGAATGCCGACCGCCTGGGCCGCGCGGAGCTGGTCATGCATCAGCGCGATGAGCGGGGAGATGACGACGCAGCAGCCATCGAGCGCGACGGCGGGCAGTTGATAGCAGAGCGACTTGCCCGCGCCGGTCGGCATGATGGCGAGCGTGGGCTGGCCCGCCATGATGCGGCCGACGACCTGTTCCTGCACGCCCCGGAAGGCCGGGAAGCCGAAGATGTCGTGGAGGAGAGTGGGGATGTCGGGGCGCATCCGAGGGCTGTAGCGGTTGTGGCTGGAGAGGCAAATAATGGGTTCACGCGGAGGCGCAGAGGCGCGGAGATTTTGAGATGCGCTGCGCGCGGGCTTTTTGCCTCTGCGCGCTCTGCGCCTCGGCGCGATCAGTCCAGCGGGTCGAGCAGGCAGCCCCAGCCCTTGCGGTAGCGTGCGGTGCGGGAGGCGAGAAGCGGGACGCTGGCTTCGACGCTGCGCGATTCGGGGTCGTCGGAGAGGGTGACGAGGGCCATGCCTGGTTCCTTGTCATGTCTGCAGCTGTCCATGCCGCGCCCCTCCACATAACGGCAGGAGCAGGTGATCCGTGCGCCATAACCCGCGCCCACGGCGGCGCGGGCGCGCATGCCGCTCCAGTTCCACGCCAGCAGCAGGACGAGCAGCACTGCAATGGCGGCGAGCGCATAAATCCATTTCGGGCGTGCGGACATGCTCCCCTTTCCGATGAGCCGTGCTAAGGGCGCTGCTTATGAAGCTCGAGCGGAAAAGCGTAAAGCCTGTTGGCATCGGCGTCGCCATTTTGTCGCTGCTGGCGCTTGCTGGCGGACTGGCGGTGCGCGCGGCGGACCCGGCGCCCGGCTATCAGGTGACGGCGCCTTCGGGGGTGAGCGAAGCGGATCTGCGCGCGGCGATCGATCCGCTGTTCGAGGGCGAGGAGGATGTCGGCGAGACGCGGGCACTGATCGTCATGCACCGGGGCGAGATTATCGCGGAACGCTATGCGGTCGGGTTCGGGCCGGAGACGAAACTGCTCGGCTGGTCGATGGGCAAGAGCGTAACGGCGGTGCTGGTCGGGTTGATGGTCGCGGATGGGCGGCTGGCGCTCGATTCGCCTGTGCCGGTCGCGGCGTGGGGCCAGCCGGGCGATCCGCGCGGGCGGATCACGCTGCGGCAACTGCTCGCCATGACGTCAGGGCTGGACCATGTCGAGGACGACGAGCCGCTGGCGCAGGCCGACACGGTGCGCATGCTGTTCACCGATGGCGCGCAGGACATGAGCAGCTTTGCCGAGGCCAAGCCGCTCGCCCATGCGCCGGGGTCGCGCTTTTCCTATTCGACCGGCAACACGCTGATCCTCGGCGACCTGATGGCGCGGATGCTGACGAGCAATCCCGATCCCGATGCGCGGCGGCAGGCGATGCAGACCTTTATCGACGGGCGGCTTAAGATCCCGGCAGGGATCAGGAGCCTGACGGTGGAATATGACGCGGCGGGCACGATGATCGGCGGCAGCTTCCTGCACATGACCGCGCGCGATTATGCGCGATTTGGCGAACTGCTGCGCAACCATGGGCGTGGCCCCAATGGACATCAGATCGTGCCTGAGAAGTGGGTCGATTTCATGCGGACCCCCTCTCCCCGCAATCCCGCCTATGGCGCGCATCTCTGGCTGAACCGGGAGAGCGACGAGAGCGCACTGATGCCGGGAGACGCGCCGCGCAGCCTGTTCGGCTGTGTGGGGCACGGCGGGCAATATATATTGGTGTCGCCGGGGCAGTCATTGACGGTGGTGCGGATTGGGGCGTCACCGGACAAGGAACAACGCGCAGCGCTCAAGCAGGCGCTGGCGAGATTGATGCGGCTGTTTTCGGCGTAAGGTTTAGACGTGTACGGGTGCCGCTATATTCTGACGGCCGGAGCGGCACTGCGGCCTGAAAGGCAAGTGAGGGGCCTCGACAAGCTTAGCCCGAACGGGGTGGCCGAAAGTCGGCTAATTTAGGTCGATGCGCGAGTGGTCAAAGGTCGAACCAGGCCAAAGCGGCCGAGCAGTTGCCACCATCGGCGAAGCGGTTGCTTTAGAGGCGGGTCGATCGGCGATATGCGATGCACGTCCAGCAGGTCGAAGCCCGACCGCCTTCCTTCGACCTTCACTCGCATTCCCAGATAGCGCCGGGCAGATCGAGGCGCGTCCAGCTGCCAGATGCCACCGCCATCCGTTTCCAACGCACAGCCCCATCGGCCCGGGCGCAATATTCCGGTTTCCACATGACATAGGCCTCTAGGCATCCGGGTTCATCCCGGAAGCCGATGGCGGCGCAGTTCGGCAGTGCCATCTAAGGCTGACAGGCGATCGAAGATGGCGCGCTTGAGCAGCGGCGATGCGTGGATCAGATGTTGAAGTTCGCGGATCGCGCCATCGATCACGCCCTTGTCATAGTCACTGACTACGGTGCGGCGCGTGGATGGCGGCGTTGGATCGACGAAGAAGCATATGCTGTCCTGTTCGCCCGCCAAAAGCTCTACATGATGCTGCCTGAGCCGATCGATCAGCATGTCGGCGACATATTGTTCCCATTTCATATCCGTGCCCATCTTCCAACGCTGGAGGTCTGTCCCGCACTCAACAGGTGAGCCCAAAAAAAGGGCGCGCCGAAATCGACGCGCCCAGTGCATGAGGAGAGTTGGATCAGAAACCGAAGCTGATACCGCCGCGGATCTGAGCCAGGCTGTTGTGCCCGCCGAAGCCGTAGCCACCGGACAGGAACAGGTTGACGCGCTTGTTCACAGAAGCGTCGATACCCAGTTCGATCAAGCCATGACCATCGGGGTCGACGCCCTTCAGGTTGAAGGCGTTGCCGCCGCCCACATATTGGACGGTGCGGTCGCTGCCGATGTTGCCCTGGAAGCTGTACTGCACCTTGGCATAGGGGCGGTATGCGACGCCTTCGACGTCGCCCAGCAGGGCACCCGCCTTCACACCGATGACCGGCGAGAAGACCGTCTTCGACGCATCATCCACACGCAGACCGATGCCTGCGCCACCTTCTTCGGTGAAGCCGTTCATCGACCAGCGGCGCAGAGCCAGCTTACCATAGGGCGTCACGACCAGACCGTTGCCAGCCGCGAAGTCATAGCCCAGTTCCAGGCTGGCATCCCATTGCGAGCCCTTGAAGTCGCCTTCGATGGTGCGGGCAAGCAGGGTCAGGTCGCGTTCGACTTCGAACTTCGAGAAGCCGTAGGCGAACTGGAAGCTGCCGTAGAAGGGACCAAAGCCCTGGGTCGCATAGGCACCGATGGTGTAGGTGCGGACCTGCGCTTCTTCCGGCGAACCCTTGGCCGAAACGTCATGCTGACCATAGCCGAAGCCGATGCCGAAGGCGCCGTCTTCCTGATAAGCGACGTCGATACCGAAGGCGCCACCATAGCTGTTGGTCTTGATCTTCGACGCGCCCGAGCGGGTGCCGCCCGTCTTGGCGAAGTTGGCCGAGGGGTTGAACCAGATTTGGGTGCCCAGAGCCTCTCCATAACCGCGACGCGCCGCCAGACGGCTGACCGTGGTGTTGAAGACGGCGTTCTGATCCACCGCAGCAAGCGAACCGTAGATTTCCGCCGAGGAAAGCTCGTTGAAGACCTGCGCCGCCTGTGCGCTGTTGAGGCGCCAGTCGAGGCCAGCCGCGATGTTCGCGATGTCCTGCGCATTGGCGATCTCGGTCGCGGTGGCAAAGCCGTTGCCGCCGGCAGCGTCCGTTTTAACGCGGGCGATGACGTCAGCAAGCGCGCTGTCCAGACCCACAGCCGCAGCAGCCGCGTTGCGGTTGGTCGCGCCAACAGCATAGCTGTTGCGGGTCGCTTCGATCGACACGGTCTTGGCAGCCGTGTCATGCGTCAGGCCGAAGGTCACGAACTGCGAGTTCAGCGACGAGGTAGCCGTTGCCGTGACATCACCCGTACCCGTGTAGGTGAACAGCGTGTAGCCGTCGCCCGTGGAATAGAGGCTGTCCTTCGACACGGTCACCGCGACCTTGCCAGCGAGGTTCAGGTTCCCGTCCACCGTGACGAATGACGGGGTCGAGAAGACACCGGCATTTTCCGGAGTGGTGAAGTAGGGAATGCCCACGCCGCCAGTGATCGGGCCCAGAACTTCCGGAGCCGTGCCGCCATTGGCAATGGTGAGGCCGTTGCGGATCAGCGAAGGATTGACGCCCACGACCGTCGTGCCGGTGGCACTCTGGGTGTAGTTGCCCTGCTGATAGACTTCGATGCCCTTGATCGCTTCCGGACCCGAGCTGACGATGCTGTTGCCGACCGTGCGGATGACGGTGGGCTCGCGACGGCCGATGACCAGGGTCGCATCATTGTTGATGTTGCCCTTGATCCCGAAGACCGCATCGTCCGAAGCCGTGCCCAGCTGAAGCTCGCCAGCCTGCACGTTGAGGTTGCCGACGTCCATCGTCCAGGCAGCAGGCGTGGAGCCTTCAGCCGGGACATATTCGGCACCCGTCACGACGAAGGTGCCAGCACCGGTCTTGTTGACGGTATTGACGCCAAGCACGCGAACCGCCGTCGGACCGAACAGGCCTTCAGCATCTTCCGGCAGGGTCGCGACCGGCGTGAAGTCGGCCGCTGCGGTCGAACCCGCGAGCTTGAGTTCGCTGGCCCCCAGGAAGCCAGCGCCGTTCAGGTTGACCGTGGTGTTGGTCAGGAACGCACCGCTGTCATCGCGCTGGGCGTCGATGTCGCCGAGCGTGATCGAGCCATTGTTGAGGTTGATCGTGGCGTTGATGTCAGCCGTTTTGACGGCGGCTTCGCCACCGACAGTCAGGTTGAATGCAGCCGGATCGACCTGTGACGAGTCAAGCGGAACGCCCGCGCCCGAAACCAGCGAGGCAAGATCAGAGGCAACTTCGCTCTGTGTCGATACAGCACCCGTCACGGTGAAGCCGCGGGAGATGCCGTTCTGGTCAACCGTGTAGGTTTGAGCAGACGGAGCGGCGGTGACGGTGACGGCCGTCGTATTGACGGTCGCATCGACAGTGGCCGTGCCGCTGAACACCGACCCGCCGAGCGTCGTGGTGCCCGTCAGGATGCCGTTGTTCGTGACAGCACCGGTGACGCCTTCCAGTTCTACGTCACCGAACGCGATACCGTTGTTGGTGAAGCTGGCGTTGCCGCCGACCGGAGCCGCCGTGATGCTTGCCGCGATGGTGCGTGTGCCAGCATTGGTCGGGTTGGTGTCGGTGATCGTCGCCGTGCCGCCCTGATCCAGCGCGGAAACGCTGAAGACATTGCCTGCGCCGAGTGTACCGGCTGAGCCATTGTTGACGAACGAGGCAGAGGTGAGGCCTTCAACATCGACATCGCCAAGGACGGTTCCGTCGTTCGTGACCGAGGCCGCCGCGCCGACTGGCTGATCAGTGAGCGTCCTCACGATGCTGACGGGAGTGAAGCCGTCCGCCGCATAGGTGGTGACGACTTCCTGGCTGCTGTCGAAGCCGACGCTGCGGGCAGACAGGGTGCCGCCAGAGCCGTTGTCGGCGTCGCCGATGACACTGCCTTCGCCGATCGCGATCGAGGCACCGCCCACGCCAAAAGCCGAGACGTTGCCCGCTACGCTGGGCACGCCCTGCTGCGACGGCGCGTCCACGACAACCGAAGCCTGGCCGCCTGCCGAGGTCAAGCTGCTGCTGTCGCTGCTGGTGGTCAGCGTGTCGATGCCGCCAGCGACGGTGTAATTGTCAACGCTCTCGCTATTGGAGAGGTCGGTGCGGGACGAGGCAGATACCGATCCACCAACCGAGCCGGTGATGTTGGCGCTTGCGTTGCCGAACGCCGAAACGACGGTGGCACCGAGATCGATGCGTCCGGCATTGTTGAGCGTTGCGTTGCCAGCAACGGCAGGTGCTGCTTCCGTCGAGGTGGTGGTGACAGTAGCTGTACCATCCCCAGCGGCGTCCACCGTGCGCGTTGTGGAGGTGGTGAATGCCACGTCAGCGGGCGTCGAGACGAAGGGCCCTATCTGCGCGGTGCTCACGAAGACGTTGCCGCCAACGGACGCGTCGGCGCCGATGTCGGCAGATGCCGCAGCGCCACCCGAGACATTCACGCTGCCGCCCACATTGGCCGCACCCTGAAGCGCCACGGAAGCTGCGCCGCCGGTCTGGCTCTGGGTGAACTGCGTGCTCGCGGACGAACTGGTCCCCTGCAGGACGCCAGCGTCGTAGGTATCGGTGCTTTCCGAGTTGGTCGTCACATTGATGGCGAAACCCTGGCTGGTCGAGCTGACATTGCCGGAGATCTGGCCGCCATTGACGTTCACCACGCTGCCAGCGTTGCCAAAGGACGTCACATCGCCATTGCGGCCGGAATCGCCAGGAGCAACCGTGCCGCTGACGTTTACGGTGCTGGTGCCGCCGGTGGAGGCGAAATCAGTGGTGTCGACGCTGGTGGCGACCACCGTGCCGGTGCCCGCGCCATCGCGCGAGTCGGTAGCAACGTCCGTGCTTGCAGTGGCCTGCGATATGCCCTGCGCGGTGGACGACACGTCGCCATAGACGCTGCCGCTGACGGTGGCCGTGCTGTTGGCGGCGGAGAACTGGCTGACGCTGCCGTCATTGCCGGTGCCGAAGTTCAACGAGCCGTTGATGCCTGCATAGGTGCCAGTGACATCGCCGCCGATGATCTCGCTCGAGCTGCTGGACTGCGTGGTCGTGGTCGTTCCCGAGACCGTCACCGTGGGTCCAGTGCTGGTCGAGACCGTGCTGCCGCTCGAAGCGGTGGTCTGACCCAGGACCTGGCCATTGTTCCCGACGGTGACCGCGCCTGTGCCCGAAGCAGCATCGACGTCGCCGCTGATACGTCCAGCGGCCGCGTTGGTGATCGAGATCGCGCCATCCGTGGTCGCAGTCAAGGCGTCGCCGCCGACCAAGCCGCTGTTGGCCAAAGTGACAGAACCGGTCGTTGCCGCGCCGACCAGGTCGCCAACGACAGAACCGTTGTTGGTGACCGCGACGTTCGCGGTGCCCAGGGCCGAGCCAATGAGGCTGCCGCTCACTTCGCCCGCCGGGCCATTCACCAGCGCCACATCGCCATAGGCCGAACCGACGACGTTGCCGTCCACGACAGCATTGTTGGTGATCGAAGCCGTGCCGCCGAAGCCGTTCGCGCTGATGCTGCCTGCTACTTCGCCATTATTGGTGGCGGTGAAGCTGTTCGCGGCAGCCGTGCTTCCGACGCCGCCAAAGGCAATACCTGTCACCCGGCCGTCATTGGTCAGCGAAACCGCACCGTCGCCTTCGCCAGCCGCATAGCCGCCCGCGACGAAATCATAGCCGACGGCGCCGCCAGTGATGTCAGCCCCAGCGGCGATCGTGACGTTCAGATCGGGATTGGCAGGCGTCGGGATCGCTGCATCGATGTCGGCGTTCACTGCAGCCGCCGTACCTGCGCCGGTTGGCACATTCACAGCGGCAGGAGCGGCAGAGGCTCCGCTGGCGTTGGCGAGGAGCGCCATCGCCGGCATCGAGGCTGACAGTAGCAGCATCCGATGCAGTTTCGAGTTAGTTCTCATTCGTCTTTCCCCTAGTCATCGTGCAAAGCCGCGAAGCCAAGCGGCGCAGGGGAGAAGGCCCGGGGCGACACCAGCCCGGCCTTTCCGCATCTAAATGCGCGGTGAAAAATCCCCTTCACCCCCTGCACAACGCCAGACGCACTTCGCGTGCGTGTGCGCAACTTGCGCAAACGTCCTATGCGCAATCCCTTTTCTTCGCAACGGCTTTTTGCGGTAGCGCAAACAGAAGCGCAAATGACTCCGAATTTATGAGCTTTTGTCTCCGCATCGGAGGGATTTGGATGAATTTTCTAGATATTCATGTGCGCAAATTGTATAGATGTTCAATATGCAATTGGCAGGTTTGCAGCGGAAATGTGAAGCCCTCTAAAAACCATTGATAGGAGGCCGGGCGTTTGCGCGGCTGCCGTTTCTATCGAAGTGGTCACACCGGTGTGCCCAGAGCAGGCGCGGAACAACATGCCTTTTGACTATGAATGGGATCAGCAGAAAGCGCGCGGGCTGATCAGTTGCCTGATCGAGGAAACCGGCCTTTCCGCGACCGAAGTCGCGCGGCGATCAGGCTTGTCACCATCGACGCTCACTCGGATCTACCCCACGCCATCGGTCGGCTATTCCCTCTCCGCCCGAAGCATTGCCAAACTCAGGGAAGCCTTTCCCGAGCCGTTTGCCATGTGCGAGGCGCGGGGCAGCGTGGCTTCGATCCCGAGCCACAGCCATATGGTGAAAGAACGGCCGCTGCCCTTTGCGATGCCTGGTGATCGATCGATACCCGTCTATGCCGCTTCGCTCCTGTTCCCCGACGACGACAGCATATCGGTCGCAAATGATCTGGAAATCTGGGAAGGCGACTTTACGCAACCGGCTGCCTACATGCCTGCTCCGTTCGGCCGTGGCGACGCCAACCGCTATTTCGCCATCTACATCCCCAGCGAGGCCATGGAGCCACGCTTCCGGGCTGGTGAGCGCGTGATATTGGACAGGATCAAGCCTGCGTCCATCGATACAGATGTGATCGTGCAACTGCGCGACGACGACGAACGGTCCTTATGGACGATCGGCAAGCTGAGCGCCCGGGACCGCAACCTGATCGGCCTGACGCAATATAAGGATCGGGTGACCGCCTCCATTCACCGCAGCAAGGTGCGGCATATCTTTCCCATCATAGCGATGCTCGACGACGAAGCCTGAGGTCAGCGCGGCTCTACAGCAAAAATTGCCCCTCTATTACCGTGCGGCAGGCTCCGGTCAGGGTGACGCGGTCGTCTTTCAGTTGGCAACTCATACTGCCGCCGCGTGGTGAGGCTTGAACGGCGCTGAGCTTCGTCTTGTCGAGCCGCTCGGCCCAGAAGGGAGTGAGCAGGCAGTGCGCTGAACCCGTCACGGGGTCCTCGTCCACGCCGCCGCCCGGCACGAAGACGCGGCTGATGATGTCGCTGCCTTCGCCTGGAGCCGTCGCGATGAGCATGATGTCGCCCAGCGCTTTCAGAGCCGCATAGTTGGGCTGGAGCGCGCGGATCGCCGCAGCATCGGGGAAAAGGAAGAGGCTATAGCCGCCGCCGCGCCAGTGGGACTCGATGGGGGCGCCGCCTAGCCCGGCGGCAAGGTCAGGCAGCGCTCGCGGCTCCATGTGCCAGGCGGGCAGCGAGAGGGCATAGCCGTCGCGATCCCTTGCCACCGTGAGGACGCCTGCATGCCGGGTGCGGAAGCGAAGCGCGGTGCGGCCGCCCATCAGCACATGGCCGCTCGCGAGGGTAGCGTGGCCACACAGCTTTACCTCGACCGTGGGCGTGAACCAGCGCAGCGCATAATCGGCGTCCGGATCATCAGGCAAGGGAACGGTGAAGGCGGTTTCCGACAGGTTGTTTTCCGCCGCGATCGCCTGAAGCGTCGCATCGTCGAGCCAGCGGCCGAGCGGCATCACAGCGGCCGGATTGCCAGTGAAAGGCGCGTCGGCGAAGGCGTCGACCTGGGTGAAAGGAAGGCTGGTCATGAAGATTGTCCTGGCTGGTGACGCCATGATGGCGGGATGCGGGGCGGGAAGACAGGGCCAGCGGAGACATATTGGTCTGGGTTCGAATATTGGGTGGGGAGCGACGTGGCGTTCGGTGTAGAGGCCCGAGATG
>NZ_OBMU01000001.1:2380784-2433735 GCF_900218065.1 Novosphingobium sp. Chol11
CCTTCGCTGGCATGACGATGAGCAGGGGTGGAGACGATTGCCCGTCAGGCATGTCAAATCGCTGGCGTGGCCGCCGCATTGGGCGATGGAGCCAGCTTTACTGACTTGAGGTACAAACGAAATGGGCCAGCCACATGCATGGCTGGCCCGTGTTCGCGGCTTGAGGGGACGTTTTGACCGTCAGGCCATGCTCTGCATGGTGACGCTCCCCAGGCTTACGCACTGCCGCTCGCCCTCCCGCGGGCGATCGATGGTGCAATGTTAAAGCAGATTTACTGAGTCGTCTCGCCTTTAGATGGCTTTCAACGGGAAATGCGCTCGGTTCAGCCGGTTAGACGCTGCCACATTGCGCGCGGTGGAGCAGTTTCTGGTCGGCCAGCACCAGCGCCATCATGGCTTCCACTACCGGCACGCCGCGAATGCCGACGCAGGGATCGTGACGGCCCTTGGTGATGATGTCCGATGCCTCACCCTCCCGAGTGACGGTTTCCACTGGGATGAGAATCGAGCTGGTCGGCTTGAAGGCGACGCGCAGCTTGACGGGCTGGCCGGTCGAGATGCCTCCCGCGATCCCGCCCGCGTGATTGGCGAGGAAGGCAGGACCATCTTCGCCGGGCCGCATGGGATCGGCATTTTCCTCACCGCGCAGCCGGGCTGCCGCGAAGCCATCGCCGATTTCGACGCCCTTGACCGCGTTGATGCTCATCATGGCGGCGGCCAGTTCGCTGTCGAGCTTGGCATAAAGCGGCGCGCCCCAGCCCGCAGGTACGCCGGAGGCCACGCATTCCACCACGGCCCCCAAGGATGAGCCGTCCTTGCGCGCGTCGTCCACCAGTTGCTCCCAACGCTGTGCAGCTTCCCGGTCAGGGCAGAAGAAGGGATTGTTGCCGATCTCCGCAGCGTCGAACCGGGCGTAGTCGATCGCGTCGCCGCCGATTTCGCTGACATAGGCGAAGATGTCGACTTCCGGCAGCACCAGGCGGGCGACAGCGCCAGCCGCGACGCGGGACGCGGTCTCGCGCGCCGACGAACGGCCGCCGCCGCGATAGTCGCGAAATCCATATTTGGCGTCATAGGCATAGTCGGCATGGCCGGGGCGATACGCCTTGGCGACATCCGAATAATCCTTTGACCGCTGGTCGGTATTTTCGATCATCAGGCTGATCGGCGTGCCCGTGGTGCGGCCTTCGAACACGCCCGACAGGATGCGCACTTCGTCAGGCTCACGGCGCTGGGTCGTGAATTTGGAAGTGCCGGGCTTGCGCTTGTCGAGGAACGGCTGGATGTCGGCTTCGCTCAATGGCAGCCCGGGAGGACAGCCGTCCACGACCGCGCCGATGGCTGGGCCGTGGCTTTCACCCCAGGTGGAAAAGCGGAAGACGCGGCCGAATGTGTTGAAGCTCATGCCCTGCCTTTTGGTCCGCGGATCAGCCCTTGTCGAGTGCGATGTCGGGGGCGTCTTCGGCCTTCATGCCAATGACGTTGTAGCCCGCGTCGACATGGTGAACTTCGCCCGTCACGCCCGACGCGAGGTCGGACAGCAGATAAAGCGCAGCGCCGCCGACATCTTCGATCGTCACGTTGCGGCGGAGCGGGCTGTTCAGTTCGTTCCACTTCATGATGTAGCGGAAGTCGCCGATGCCGCTGGCGGCCAATGTCTTGATGGGCCCGGCCGAGATCGCGTTGACGCGGATATTTTCGGGGCCCAAATCCATCGCCAGATATTTGACGCTGGTTTCCAGCGCCGCCTTGGCAACGCCCATGACGTTATAGTGAGGGATGACCTTTTCCGCGCCATAATAGGAAAGGGTGAGCAGGCTGCCGCCCTCCGCCATCAATTCGCGCGCGCGTTTCGCGACGGCGACGAAGCTGTAGGCCGAGATGTTCATCGTCATCAGGAAATTTTCGAGGCTGGTGTCGACATATTTGCCGCGCAGCTCATTCTTGTCGGAAAAGCCGATCGCGTGCACGACGAAGTCGAGCTTGCCCCAGCGCGCCTTCACCTCGTCGAAAGCCGTGTCGAGCTTTGCCATGTCCGACACGTCGCAATCGAGCAGGAAGTCCGATCCCAGTTCCTGCGCAAGCGGCCGCACGCGCTTTGCCAGCGCTTCGCCCTGATAGGAAAAGGCAAGCTCCGCCCCCTGTGCGCGCAGTGCCTTTGAAATGCCCCATGCAAGCGACTTGTCATTGGCGAGGCCCATGATGAGACCCCGCTTCCCCGCCATCAAGCCCGTCATTCTGATGTCCCGTTCCCTTTGCTGTCTGCGGCGGCCTGCTCCAGTTCCTCTTCGGGAAATTCAGCAAGCGCCGCATTGAGTTCCGCGCCAATTACCACGCCAAGGCCGACGAGGAAGAAAAAAATCAGCGTGATCATCACACCGGCCAAGCTGCCATAGGTGCGATCATAGCCGCCAAGCAGCGAAAGCGTGGGCGGCAGCAGCATGGTGACGCCATACCACCATAATGCCGTGGCAACCGCGCCGGGCCATTTGGGGAAGCGTTTGTCCTTGTAGGCGCTCGGCGTCAGGGAGAAATAAAGATAGTAGAGGGCAAAGCACAGGATCAGCATCGGCAGCACGCGGGTGAGGCTGACGATCTGGATCGCCTGGTCGGCAAAGGGCAGGATCTGGTGCAGGAACTGGTCTATGCCTGTGATGATGATCTGAAGCGAGAAGGCGAACATCACGGCGAAGACGCTGACCAGGGTGATGCCGATGGCGGTCAGGCGGTAATGCCAGAAGGGGCGCGTGCTTTTCGTGCCATAGGCGCGGCGCAGGATGTCGCGGATCGTTTCAATGAGGCTGCCGACCGTCCAGAGGCCCACGAGGCCGCCGAGCCAGAGCAGCGGTCCGGTGCGGGCGTTGAGCACGTCGATGATCGGTTGCTTGACGACGCTCGCCACGCCAGGCGGCACCGTTTCGAGGAATGCGCCCACTGCCGCGAGCCCGTCCTGCGACCGGCCGAAGATGCTGGCAACCGCCGCCGCCACGATGAAGAAGGGGAACAGCGTCATCAGCGAGAGATAGGCAAGGTTGCCCGCATGGATGAAGCCGTCGCTGTAGGTGCCGACGGCCACGCGCTTCATGATTTCGAAGGCATGGCTGCCGGGCCGAACCTTGGCCATGCCCCGGTCGAAGCGGGCACGGGCGTCATGGGCAAGCTTTTTACGACGCGATTCAGGCGAATAGGGTGAAGGCTGCGGCATCCCTCCCCTAACGTCCTAGACGCCGAGATGGGCGCGAACGGCCCGGCTGTCCTGCCAGCCTTCGACGAAGGACTTGAGCGCCGCATCGTCGCCGGGCAAGTCGATGAGCAGACGGACGAGCTGATCACCCCGCTCGCCGCCCTTGTGCGTGAAGCCCTTGCCGCGCAGACGCAGTGTCTTGCCCGAGGTCGTACCAGCCGGGATGCCAAGCATCACGGGGCCGTCGACGGTCGGCACCTTCACCTTGCCACCCTTCACCGCTTCGTCGAGCGAGATGGGAAGATCGAGAAGGACATTGTCGCCATCGCGGGTGAAGAAGGGATGCGGTTTGATTTCGATCGTGACGATCGCGTCCCCCGCCCCGGCCGGGCCTGCCTGGCCCTTGCCCGACAGGCGCATCTGCGTGCCGCTTTCGACGCCCGCGGGGAGCTTCAGGTCAATGGTCTTTCCGTCCTGAAGCGTGATGCGCTGCGGGGCAAGCGTGGCGGCGTCGACGAAGGCGACGGCGAGCCGGTAAGAGACGTTCGCGCCCTTCTGCGGCGGCGCGCCCCGGCCGAAACCGCCAAAGCCGCCGCCGCGCTGGCGCGCGCCGCCACCACCGAACAGTCCTTCGAAGATATCGCCAAAGTCGCCGCCTTCGCTGAACTCGAAGCCGCCGCCCGCGCCGGGGCGGCCGCGAAAGCCGCCACCATTGCCGCCAAAGCCGAACGGCGCGGTCGGATTGCCGTCGCCGTCTATTTCGCCCCGGTCGAAACGGGCGCGCTTGTCCTTGTCCGACAAAAGATCGTAGGCGCTGGTGACGGCCGAGAATTTCTCCGCCGCTTTTGGGTTATCCTGGTTCCGGTCCGGGTGAAGCTCCTTCGCGAGCTTGCGATAGGCCGACTTGATCTCTGCCTCGCTCGCGCCGCGCGCGACGCCAAGTGTGGAGTAGGGATCCGCCATTGCCGATTGTCTATCCTTGTTCGTGAAAGCTGATTTGCAGCATATGTGGCGAAACTGTCACGATCGTTCAAGCGGCGCGACCATCGACATCGGCCAAATCGAGCCCTAGACCAGCGGCATGACCGATCCCTTCACCCTGTTCGACCAATGGTATGGCGAGGCCCGCGAGGCCGAGATCAACGACAGCAACGCGATGGCGGTGGCGACCGCCGACGCGCGCGGGCGGCCTTCGGTGCGGATGGTGCTGCTGAAAGGGCACGGGCCGGACGGCTTTGTCTTCTACACCAATTTCGAAGGACGCAAGGCCGAGGAGTTGCTTGCCAATCCGCATGCGGCCCTGCTGTTCCATTGGAAAAGCCTGCGGCGGCAGATCCGGATCGAGGGGCCGACGGAAACGGTGGAAGAAGCCGCCGCCGACGCCTATTTCGCGACGCGCAGCCGCGACAGCCAACTGGGGGCATGGGCGTCGGATCAATCAAGGCCCCTGCCCTCGCGCGATGTCTTCATGAGCCGCTATGCCGATGCCGTCGCCCGGTTCGAGGGCGGGCCGGTCCCTCGCCCGCCACACTGGTCGGGATTTCGCGTCGTGCCGCAGCGCATCGAGTTCTGGCAAGACCGCGAACATCGCCTGCATGAGCGGCGTTTGTTCGTCCGCGATGGAGAGGGATGGAGCGAGGGGCTGCTATATCCTTGAAACGAACATCCCCCCTCCCCGAGAAGATCAGGGCCTTGCCTTGGGCGAGGAAAGCGGGGCTCCGTTCGTTCAAAAGGTTAGGCGTCCGGGCGGGCGCTTGCTAGATGTGCGGCCAGCACGGCAAAGAGGGACTGCATGCGGAATAGACTGACGGCCTTCATCCTTGCCGGCATGATCCTGGGCGTGGCGACAGGCTTCGCCGCCAATCTGTGGGTCGGCGGCGACAAGGCATTGGCGAAGGACGTCGCGGGCTATTTCCACCTGTTGGCCGACATATTCCTGCACCTGATCAAGATGATTATTGCGCCGCTGGTGTTTTCCACGCTGGTCGCGGGCATCGCCCATATGGGGGACAGCGCGGCGCTGGGGCGGATCGGCGGGCGTGCTCTTGCCTGGTTCATCATCGCGAGCCTGATCTCGCTGACGCTCGGCCTTATCTTCGTCAATTTCTTCGCGCCGGGCGAAGGATTGAACTTGGTTCGATCCGGCGCCGAGTCGGGCGTCAACACCGAAGCGCTCAATTTCAGGGATTTCGTGCTGCACGTGTTCCCCACCTCCATGGTGGGGGCGATGGCGGAAAATTCGATCCTGCAGATCGTCGTCTTTTCCCTGTTCATCGGTGTCGCGCTGACGGCGATCGGAGAGAAGGGCAAGCCGATCATCACCGTCATCGAGGCGATGGTCGAATTGATGCTGCAGGTGACCAGCTATGTGATGCGGGTGGCGCCCCTCGCCGTGTTCGGCGCGCTGGCTTCCGCGATCACGACCGAGGGGCTGGGCGTTCTCAAGACCTTCGGCGAACTGGTCGGCGAATTCTATTTGTCGTTGCTGGCACTATGGCTGCTGCTGTGCTGCGCGGGCGCGATCTTCCTCGGGCGGCGGATGATCAAGCTGCTCAAATATGTGCGCGAGCCACTGCTCCTCGCCTTCTCGACCGCATCGTCCGAAGCGGCCTATCCCAAGATGCTGGAGCAGCTGGACCGCTTCGGGGTTCCGCGTCGGATCTACAGCTTCGTCCTGCCGCTCGGCTATTCCTTCAACCTGGACGGGTCGATGATGTATTCGACCTTCGCCACGATCTTCATAGCACAGGCCTATGGCATCGATCTGCCGATCGCGACGCAGATCACCATCCTGCTGGTGCTGATGGTGACGAGCAAGGGCATCGCCGCCGTACCGCGCGCCTCCCTTGTCGTGGTCGCGGCAACGCTGGGGCAGTTCGACCTTCCGGTCGAGGGAATCGCGTTCATCCTGGCGGTCGACCACTTCATGGACATGGGCCGCACCGCGACCAACGTGCTGGGCAACGCCATCGCAACGTCGGTCATCACCAAATGGGAAGGCATGCTGGAAGTCGAGGAGCCGGACTATGTTCCGCATCCCAAGGCGCCAGCCCATACACCGGCGCACGGTCGTGCCGGGCTGGAGCTGGCGCCGGACATGGTAGAAGAGGACCATCGGCGATGAGCCTTGGAAGGCCGCGCAACTGACGGATTGAGCCACGGGGAGCCTCATCCCCGACCTATGGCAACAGGACGACTTATCGCGCAGCACATCGCCGCAGGGCTGCGCAGCCTGCAACATTACGCTGCGTCAACGGTTCTTAGTGCATGCGCGTCCTGGCAAGCATGAGATGACGATAGCGGGCAGACGAGCCCTGTCACTTCAGTGGCAGATGCTGGCCGGATTCCTGATCGGACTGATCCTGGGGCTGATCGTCCATGCCAGCGCGCCTGAAGCGGCCTGGGTCGATCAAGTCACCACCTATGTCACCGGGCCGATTGGCCAACTGTTCCTGCGACTGCTGTTCATGCTGGTGATCCCGCTGCTCGTGTCCGCTCTGATCGTAGGCATCGCCGAGATGGGCGAGATGCGCACGCTGCGCCGGGTGGGGATCAAGACCCTGCTCTACACGCTGCTGGTATCGAGCATCGCCGTCCTCATCAGCCTGGCCGCCGTCAACATCCTGCGCCCTGGCGACGGGGTCGATCCTGTTCAGGCGCGAGCGATGCTGGACGATGCCGGCGCGGGCGCCCGCGCCATCCTGGCCCGGGGCGGCGAAGCACCTCACGGGATCGACGCCCTGATCGCGATGGTGCCAGACAACATCGTCAAGGCGATGGCGAACAACGACATATTGGCGGTGATGGTCTTTGCCCTTTTCTTCGGCATAGGCCTGGTGCTGGTCCGAACGGAACAGAGCCGCCTGCTGCTATCGGCGATGGAGGGGTTGTTCGAAGTCACCATGCGGCTGATGGGATTGGTCATTCGGCTGGCGCCTATCGCCATCACATGCTTCATGTTCAACCTGGCAGCGCAGTTCGGATGGGAATTGCTGGAGCGGTTGTCCGCCTATGTCGGTGTTGTCGTGCTGGCACTGCTGTTTCAAATGGTCGTGGTCTATTCGCTGCTGCTCGCCATTTTCGCACGACGATCGCCGACCGCCTTTTTCGCAGGGGCGCAGGAGGCGATGGTGATGGCCTTCGCCACAGCATCGTCCAACGCGACGCTGCCCACCGCGATTCGCGTGGCCGAGGAACAACTGGGCCTGCCCCGCCGGATCGCGCGGTTCGTTCTGACGATCGGTGCGACGGCGAACCAAAACGGCACGGCCATGTTCGAGGGGATCACCGTCTTGTTCCTCGCCCAGTTCTTCGGCATCGAACTGGATTTGGCCCAGCAGTTGATGGTCATGCTGGTGTGCATATTGGGCGGGGTAGGAACGGCGGGTGTGCCAGCCGGATCACTGCCCGTGATCGCGTTGATCCTGGGCATGGTGGGCGTGCCGCCAGAGGGGATCGCATTGGTGTTGGGCGTCGATCGCTTGCTCGATATGTGCCGCACTACGCTGAACGTCACCGGCGATCTGGTCGCCGCAGCCGTCATCTCGGCAGGCGAACCGGCAGAAGCGGTCAGCGAGCCGTCTTCGCCGCCTCCGCCCACCAAATGAGACTGTCGGCAAAGCCGTTGAATCCGCGCGCGAGCGCCGCGCCACCATCACCTTGCGGCTGGCCCTGCTCGTCAAGCGTCTGGCCGATCTGGCCGACGCTCAGGCGTTCGGGAATGACCGCCATGCCCATGGCGGAGAGCGTCACCGTCCATGCAGCGTGGCTGTTCACCCCGGCATAGCGGCCAGCCGAATAGCTGGCGATGCCTGCCGGGCGCTTGTCGAACTCCTTGAGATAATGATCGACGAGGTTCTTGAGGCCCGGTTGGACGCCGCGATTATATTCGCCCGCGACGAAGACGAATGCGTCGGCGGCAGTGAGGCGGTCGGCGAGCGCCGCCATGGCAGTGGGCGCTTCGCCGGGCGGATAGTCGCTGTAGCGCTGGTCGAGCATGGGGAGACCGGCGTGCATGGCGTCGATCAGTTCCGCTTCGTGGCCGAGTTGCTGGAATCCGTTGATGAGATAGTCGGCAAGGCGGATGCCCATGCGGCCGCGGCGGTAGGAGCCGTAGAGGACGAGGATGTTGAGAGACATGCGGCCATTGTCGCAGACGGTGGAGGCTGCGTCCAGGGTTTGCAGATGGCCTTCGGCAGCGGTGGGAGGGTGAGGGCTAGCGGGCCACCCTCATCCAACTTCGCCTAGCCAGCACGCTGCAAGGCTGCGTATCCTTCTCCCGACAGCGGGAGAAGGAGCAGGTGCGTCTTGTTCCGTTGGCGGCCTTAACGCAGCTTGGCGATGGAGAGGCCGTCCTGCTTGGCGCGAGCCTTTACCGACTCCTCGCTGCGCGTCAGGGCCTTGGCGATCGCCTTCAGCGCCATGCCCTTCTTCGCCAGCGTATGGAGCTTTTGCAGCTCGTCGGCGGTCCAGGGCTGCTTGTGCCGTTCAAAGCGATCGCCTGCCATGCTACTTAGTCCGCGAAAGGATCACGCACGAGGATGGTGTCCTCACGCTCGGGACTGGTGGAGACGAGCGTGACAGGGCAACCAATCAGCTCTTCGATGCGGCGGATATATTTGATCGCCTGAGCCGGGAGGTCGGCCCAGCTGCGCGCGCCCGCCGTTGTGTCCTGCCAACCTTCGATATCCTCGTAGATCGGCTCCGCCTTCGCCTGGTCCTGCGCATGGGCGGGGAGATAGTCGAAGGTCTGGTCGCCGATCTTGTAGCCGACGCAGATCTTGAGCGTGTCGAAGCCATCGAGGACGTCGAGCTTGGTGAGCGCAATGCCGGTGACGCCCGAGACGGCAACCGACTGGCGCACCAGCACGGCGTCAAACCAGCCGCAGCGGCGCTTGCGCCCCGTCACGGTGCCGAATTCATGGCCGCGTTCGCCAAGGCGCTGGCCGACGTCATTTTCCTGCTCGGTTGGGAAGGGACCGGAGCCGACGCGGGTGGTGTAGGCCTTGACGATGCCGAGCACGAAGCCCGCACCGTTGGGGCCAAGGCCGGTGCCGCTCGCCGCCGTGCCCGCGACCGTGTTGGACGAGGTGACGAAGGGGTAGGTGCCGTGGTCGATGTCGAGGAGCGTCCCCTGCGCGCCTTCGAACAGGATGCGCTGGCCCGCTGCCTTTGCCTTGTTGAGCGTCAGCCAGACGGGCTTTACGAAGGGCAGGATGAACTGGGCGATGTCGCGCAGATCCGCCATCAGCGCGTCGCGATCGATCGGAGCTTCGTTGAAGCCGGCGCGCAGGGCGTCATGGTGGGCGGTCAGGCGGTCAAGCTGAGGACCAAGGTCGTCGAGATGAGCGAGGTCGCAGACGCGGATGGCGCGACGGCCGACCTTGTCCTCATAAGCCGGGCCGATGCCGCGGCGGGTGGTGCCGATCTTGCCCGCGCCCGATGCGTCTTCGCGCAGGCCGTCGAGGTCGCGGTGGAAGGGGAGGATCAGCGGGCAGGTTTCGGCGATCTGCAGGTTTTCGGGGGTGATCTCGACGCCCTGCCCCTTCAGCTTCGCGACTTCATCGCGGAAGTGCCAGGGATCGAGGACTACGCCATTGCCGATGACCGACAACGTGCCGCGCACGATGCCCGAGGGGAGCAGCGAGAGCTTATAGACCTTCTCGCCCACGACCAGCGTGTGGCCGGCATTATGGCCGCCCTGGAAGCGGGCAACGACGTCTGCGCGCTCCGACAGCCAGTCGACGATCTTGCCCTTGCCTTCGTCGCCCCATTGAGCGCCGATCACGGTCACATTTGCCACAGATACAGTCCTCCGCCCGCCGCGCGGACCGGCCATGCCCTTCGACGGGACTCGGCATGCCGGTGGGATAGGATGGGCGCTTCACGCCCTATGCGGGGCGCGCGTTAGCCGTGCGCCATCCTTGGGTCAAGTCAGTAGGTGCGCGGCTCGTCGCCATCCAGCCAATGGCTGCAGCGCAGCGCTTCGCCATTTTCTTGCGCCGTGAGGGCGGCAACGGTCTGCCAGCCATCTGCACGAAGTTGCGCGGCGCGACTTTGGTCGTGGTGGAGGGGAAGAAATAGGCGCTTCGGACTACCCGCGCCGAAACCGGCATCGATCAGGGGATCGGGGTAGAGCGAGAAGCCCATGGCCGGTTCTTCCGATCCGTCCGCACGGGTGATGGCGTAGCTGCCGCCCCGGCCGATCTCTCCAATGAAACCTTCCGCGAAAATGGAGAAGCCGAACCAGTTCTGATATTCGAAACCGTGGCGCTCGGTTGGGTCCAGCGTCAGCGTAATGTCCCAACCGATCGGCTTGGCGATGGCGCGCAGCCCCGCAATGCGGCTGTCGATCGCGCCGCCCAGCTTGGCATTGAGCGCTTCGAGCTTTTCCATGGCAGGGTGGAAAGGGCCGGTCGCTTCCATCAACGGGAGATAGGCGGCGGCGGCGGGGCTGATCGCAGCGAGCGCGCCAGCATCCTTGGCGTCGAGTTCAGCGCGGACCGCTTCTATCTCGTCGCGCGCGAGCGGGAGCGGCCCGGCGGCGAGGCTATCGATCAGGTCCGGCAAAGTGAAATCGATGGTGATGCCGGTTACGCCTGCCGCCTGGAGTGCTTCGATCGCGACGTTCACGATCTCGACCGCTGCGGCGACGCTGTCGCTGCCGATGAGTTCGGCGCCGACCTGCAGCTTTTCGCGTTCCGGGCGGAGCTGGTTCGCCTTGAGGCGGATCACGGGACCGCCGTAGGAAAGGCGGAGCGGCCGGAGCGCGCTGGCGAGGCGCGTGGCGGCGATGCGGCCGACCTGTGCGGTCATGTCGGGGCGAAGCGCCAGGCTGCGCTGCGAGACCGGATCGATCGCACGGACGAGGTCCTGCGCGCGCATGGATTTCAAGCGGCTGACCAGCGTTTCTTCAAATTCGGCGAGAGGAGGCATGACGCGCTCATAGCCGTGCGATGCGACCGTATCGAGCACGCGGCGCGCGAGGCGCGCGGAGGCTTCGGCCTGCGGCGGCAGGCGGTCGGACAGTCCTTCGGGGAGGAGGCCGGGAGGGATCGTGGTCATGCGCTGGCCTTTAGCAAGATCGGCCAGATTATCCAGCCTCCGTTCGGTTCTGGACAAGCTCGAACCGAACGGAGGCTGGAGAGCAGATCAGGCGAACTTGAGCAGCTTCACCGTCTTCACGCCTGCAAGCTTGCAGATGTCGTTCAGCACTTCTTCGCTGACCGCGCCGTCGACCGACAGCAGCAGCACGGCTTCGCCACCCTGGCTGCGACGGCCGAGATGGAAGGTGCCGATGTTGACGCCGGCCTCGCCCAGGGTCGAGCCGAGACGGCCGATGAAGCCGGGCGCGTCCTGGTTGACGATGTAGAGCATATGGCCTTCGAGGTCGGCTTCGACCTTGATGCCGAACAGCTCGACAAGGCGCGGACTGCCATGGCCGAACAGGGTGCCTGCGACCGACTTATCGCCGCCCTCGGTCTTCACCGTGACGCGGACGAGGGTCTGGTAGTCGCCTTCGCGGTCGTGGCGCACTTCGCGCACGTCGAGGCCACGTTCCTTCGCAAGGAAGGGCGCGTTGACCATGTTCACCGTGTCCGAATAGACGCGCATCAGGCCAGCAAGGACGGCCGCCGTGATCGGCTTCTGGTTGAGTTCGGCGGCATGGCCTTCGACCTCGACCGAAACGCCCTGGATGCGGTCGCCTTCCAGCTGGCCGACGAGGCTGCCCAGTTCTTCGGCCAGAGCCATATAGGGCTTGAGCTTGGGCGCTTCTTCAGCGGACAGGCTCGGCACGTTCAGCGCGTTGGTGATGCCGCCGTCGAGCAGATAGTCGCTGAGCTGCTCAGCCACCTGAAGCGCTACGTTTACCTGCGCTTCGTCGGTCGATGCGCCGAGGTGCGGGGTGCAGATGAAGTTGGGCGTGCCGAACAGCGGCGATTCCTTGGCCGGTTCCTGAACGAACACGTCGAGCGCGGCGCCAGCGACATGGCCCGAATCCATGGCTTCCTTGAGTGCGGCTTCATCGACCAGACCGCCACGCGCGCAGTTGATGATTCGCACGCCCTTCTTGGTCTTGGCGAGATTTTCCTTGCTCAGGATGTTGCGGGTCTGATCGGTCAGCGGCGTGTGCAGCGTGATGAAGTCCGCCTTCGCCAGCAGCGTGTCGAGATCGGCCTTCTCCACGCCCATTTCCACGGCGCGTTCGGGGGTGAGGAAGGGATCGAAGGCGACGACCTTCATCTTGAGACCCAGCGCGCGGCTGGCGACGATCGAACCGATATTGCCCGCGCCGATCAGGCCCAGCGTCTTGCCGGTGACTTCGACGCCCATGAAGCCATTTTTCGGCCACAGGCCCTGCTGGGTCTGGGCGTTGGCTTCGGGCAGCTGGCGAGCGAGCGCGAACATCAGCGCGATGGCATGTTCGGCGGTGGTGATGGAGTTGCCGAACGGAGTGTTCATGACGATCACGCCCTTGGCCGAGGCGGCCGGGATGTCGACATTGTCGACGCCGATGCCCGCGCGGCCGATCACCTTGAGGTTGGTCGCGTGGTCGAGAATGTCCTTCGTGACCTTGGTCGAGCTGCGGATGGCGAGGCCGTCATATTGGCCGATGATCGCCTTCAGTTCGTCGGGTGTCTTGCCGGTGATTTCGTCGACCTCGACGCCACGCTCACGGAAGATCGCGGCGGCGCGGGGGTCCATCTTGTCGGAAATAAGTACCTTGGGCATGTAGAATTCCTATGTTTCCTCGTCACCCCGGACTTGATCCGGGGTCCCGCTTATCTGCGGGCGGACATGAAGAAGAAGCGGGACCCCGGCTCAAGGCCGGGGTGACGCGGTTAAGCTAAATCAGCCAGCCTTGGCGGTCGCGTAGGCCCAGTCGAGCCAGGGACCGAGCGCCTCGATATCGGCGGTTTCGACGGTAGCGCCGCACCAGATGCGCAGGCCGGCCGGGGCGTCGCGATAACCCGCGACGTCGTAAGCGGCGCCTTCCTTCTCCAGCAGGCCAGCCATGCTCTTGATGAAGGCTTCGTCAGCGCCCTCGACCGTCAGGCAGACGCTGGTGGTCGAGCGGGTGGCGGGATCGGCGGCGAGATGGCCGAGCCAATCGCGTTCCTCGACGATCTTGTTGAGCGCCGCCGCATTGGCGTTGCTGCGCGCGATCAGGCCCTGAAGGCCGCCCAGCGACTTGCCCCATTCCAGCGCGAAGATCGCGTCTTCGACCGCCAGCATGGAGGGCGTGTTGATCGTCTCGCCCTTGAAGATGCCTTCGGCGAGCTTGCCCTTCGCCATCAGGCGGAAGACCTTCGGCAGCGGCCAGGCGGGGGTGTGGGTTTCAAGGCGCTCGACCGCGCGGGGACCGAGGATCAGCACGCCATGGCCGCCCTCGCCGCCTAGCACCTTCTGCCAGGAGAAGGTGGCGACGTCGATCTTGCTCCAGTCGATCTCGTAGGCGAACACGCCGCTGGTGGCGTCGGCAAAGGTCAGACCTTCGCGGTCGGCGGGGATCCAGTCGGCGTTGGGCACGCGCACGCCCGACGTGGTGCCGTTCCAGGTGAACAGGACGTCGTGAGCGAAGTTCACACCGTTCAGGTCGGGCAGCTGACCATAGTCGGCGCGGATAACCGTCGGGTCGAGCTTCAGCTGCTTGGCGGCGTCCGTCACCCAGCCCTCACCGAAGCTTTCCCAGGCGAGCGTCGTCACCGGACGGGCGCCCAGCATGGTCCACATCGCCATTTCGAAGGCGCCGGTGTCCGAACCGGGCACGATGCCGATGCGGTGCGTCTCGGGCAGGTTCAGCAGCTCGCGCATCAGGTCGATGCAGTAAGCAAGGCGGGTCTTGCCGATCTTGGCACGGTGCGAGCGGCCGAGGGATTCAGCGCTCAGCTTTTCGGCGCTCCAGCCCGGAGGCTTGGCGCAGGGACCGGAGGAGAAATAGGGGCGAGCCGGCTTGGTAGCGGGCTTGGCCGCGGGCGCAATGGTGGCGTCGGCGGCATTCAAATCAGTCATGTACGCTTCTCCTTGCAGAGAGCTCGCGCGGCGTTGGGACCGCGTGGCCCGCTGGCCGCCCTAAAGATCGCGGGCGAAGAGTCAAGCGGCCAATGAGTCAAGACGAAGGGCTGGATGCGATGAACCGATGCACTCGTTAACCCACAAAGCCGCAGATCGTGGTAAATGGATGAGCATGAACGAGCGGGTTTGGGGGACAGCGGCCAGAGAAGCGGTGAGGCGTCGCGCGGGTCAGGCGGCCTTGCTGGCGCTTTGCGTGGCATTGGCATCCTGCGGCGGCGACATCGTGCCGCGCGGGCGGGTGGAGCGTCCGTCGAAACCAGTGAAGAGCGCCCGTCCGGCCGCGCCGCCTCCAATGGAGTTGCGCCAGTGCCTGGTGAAGCTGCAATCGCAATCCGTGCTGTTCCAGCCCCTGCCCGACCAGAATTTTGGCGGCGGATGTTCAGCGATGGGCAGCGTCAAACTGCTCGACATCGGCGTGCCTGCCACCAATCTAGGCGCGATGACATGCGGCCTCGCCGCAAACTTCGCGGCCTGGGCCCGCTATGGGGTGCAGCCTGCCGCGCGGCTGATCCTGGGCGCGGAGATCGAGAAGATCGAGACGTTCGGCACCTATAACTGCCGCCCGATCGCGGGGAGCGGCAAACTGTCCGAACATGCGCACAGCAATGCCGTTGATGTGTCGGCCTTTGTCCTGTCGGACGGGCGGCGGATCACCATCGAGCAGGGCTGGAATGGCGACCGGCAGACGCGGCAGTTTCTGGAAGTGGTGCGGGCAAGCGCCTGCAAGCGGTTCCGTACAGTGCTGAGCCCCGATTATAATGTCGCCCATCGCGATCATTTTCATTTCGATATGGGGGGACGGGGTGGCTTTTGCCGCTGACCTTCCTAAGTTGGGTTGAATGACAAGAAAAGAAATCGAAGAACGTAAATTCCGCCCCGCCCGTCAGGAAGCCGTCGATGCCCAGAAGGCGGTGGGCACCCCCCAGACCAGCAGCGCCGCCTATCGCCTGGCGTTCCAGGACACCGAATTCCTGCTGCGGGAGGATTTGCGGCCGGTGCGGTTCCAGCTGGAGCTACTGAAGCCGCAATTATTGATGGACGAGGCGAAGATTGAATCGACGTTCGTCTTCTACGGGTCGGCGCGTATCCCGGAGCCAAGCCAAGTGCAGGCGCGGATCGACGCTGCCACGACGCCGGATCAACGGCGGATCGCCGAGAATTTGGGGAAGAAGGCGCGCTATTATGAGGAAGCGCGCAAGCTGGCGCGGATAGCGGCGCAATATCCGGTGAACGAAGCGGGGTGCCGTCACTTCGTGGTGTGTTCGGGCGGTGGCCCTTCGATCATGGAAGCGGCCAATCGCGGCGCGGACGATGTCGGCGCGCAGACGATCGGCATGAACATCGTGCTGCCGCATGAGCAGGCGCCCAATCGGTTCGTGACGCCGGAGCTTTCTTTCCAGTTTCATTATTTCGCGCTGAGGAAGATGCACTTTCTGCTGCGCGCGCGGGCGCTGGCGGTGTTTCCGGGCGGATTCGGCACGTTCGACGAGATGTTCGAACTGTTGACCCTGATCCAGACCGGGAAGATGAAGCCCATTCCGGTGCTGCTGTTCGGGAAGGAGTTCTGGACGCGGGTCGTGGATTTCGAGGCGCTGGCCGATGAGGGCGTGATTTCGCCTTCGGACTTGAACCTGCTGACTTGGGTGGAGACGGCGGAAGAGGCTTGGAAAGCGGTGCAGACTTTTTACCAGGATAGCGAAGCGCCGGGTTGTTGATGCCTATCCTCTCTCCTTCAGGGGAGAGGATGTGGAGATTTGGCGGCTGTGCCGCCTAGTCGGAGCTGGAGAGGGGCGAGGCACGCGTCTGGCCCCTTCCCCTCATCCAACTTCGCCTAGGCCCATTTGGGCCAAGGCTGCGTATCCTTCTCCCCCGAGGGGAGAAGGGTTAGGCGCTTGCTTCGTGGGGCTGTGAAGACTAGGGCGCGGCCATGCTTGCGGCGCTTGATCATGTCGATTGCTGGATCTTCGATCTGGACAATACGCTGTACCCGGCGAAGGCGGACCTGTTCGCGCTGATCGACGTGAAGATGGGCGAGTTCATCCAGGGGCTGCTCGGGTGCGATGCCGACGTGGCGAAGGCGACGCAGAAGCGCTACTTCATGGAGCACGGCACGACGTTGTCGGGGCTGATGCACCATCATGGCATCGAGCCGCGCGCATTTCTGGACTATGTGCACGACATTTCCATGGATCGGCTGGAAGTGGATGAGGCGCTCAACGCCCATATCACCGCGCTGCCGGGGAGGCGGCTGATCTTCACCAATGGCGACGCGGCCTATGCCGGGCGGGTGCTGGAAAAGCTGGGGCTTTCCGGCGCGTTCGAGCTGATCCACGACATCCATGCCTGCCAATATGTGCCCAAGCCCGATCCATCGGGCTATGCGGAGCTGTGCCGCGTGCATGGCGTCGATCCGGCGCGCGCCGCCTTTTTCGAGGATATGGCACGCAACCTGAAGCCCGCCAAGGCGATCGGCATGAGCACTATCTGGGTGAACAATGGCTCTGAAGCGGGCGATCACGAGCATCATCCGGACTTTATCGATTTCGAGACTGACCATCTGACGCCATTTCTGGCCGACATCATTGGGGAAAGACCATGAGCCAAGACCTGATCGCCACCATCGACGCCGCCTGGGAAGACCGGGCCAATGTGAGCCTGACGACGCAGAGCGAGGTCCGCCAGGCGGTCGACAAGGCGCTGGCGATGCTGGATAAGGGCGAACTGCGCGTGGCCGAGCCTACCGGCGCTGAAGGATCGGGGGGCTGGCAGGTCAATCAGTGGGCGAAGAAGGCGGTGTTGCTGTCGTTCCGCCTCAACGACAATGCCATGATCGACAATGGCCCGGGCGCTGGCCATTGGTGGGACAAGGTGCCGAGCAAGTTCGCAGGCTGGGACGAGGCGGCTTTCCGCGCCGCTGGTTTCCGTGCGGTGCCGGGCAGCTTCGCGCGGGCGGGTTCGCACATTGCCAGGAACGTCATCCTGATGCCGAGCTTCGTCAATATCGGCGCTTTCGTCGATGAAGGCACCATGGTCGACACTTGGGTGACGGTCGGCAGCTGCGCGCAGATCGGCAAGAATGTCCACCTGTCGGGCGGCGTCGGCATCGGCGGCGTGTTGGAGCCGTTGCAGGCCGATCCGGTGATCATCGAGGATGACTGCTTCATCGGCGCACGGTCGGAAGTCGTGGAAGGCGTGCGCATCGGCAAGGGATCGGTGCTGTCGATGGGCGTGTTCATCGGCCAGTCGACCAAGATCGTGGATCGCACCACGGGCGAAGTCTTCATGGGCGAAGTGCCGCCCTATTCGGTGGTCGTGCCGGGATCGCTGCCGGGCAAGCCGCTGCCTGACGGCACGCCGGGGCCGAGCCTCTATTGCGCGGTGATCGTGAAGCGGGTGGATGCGCAGACGCGCTCGAAGACCGGGATCAACGAGTTGCTGCGGGACTAAAAAATCCTCCCCTAGAAGGGGAGGTGGCAGCCCATGGGGCTGACGGAGGGGTAGCGGCGCCAGAGTTGCGCCAATACCCCTCCACCGCTCCGCGGTCCCCCTCCCCTTTCAGGGGAGGACCGGATGGCCTACATAGCGCCTATGCCGCCATCGACACCTGACAACACGCCTCTTCCGCCTGTCTGGGCGACGCTGCGGCGGTTTCTTCCCTATCTCTGGCCCGCTGATGCGCCTGCGCTGCGGCGGCGGGTGGCCATTGCCATGCTGCTGGTGGTGCTGGCCAAGGTCATCAGCCTGGTGATGCCCTTTGCCTACAAGGCCGCGATCGATCGCATGGCGCCGGGGCTGGAGCCGGGCGTGGCGCTCGCCATCGCGCTGGTTGTAGCCTATGCAGGCGCGCGGTTCGGCAGCGTGCTGTTCGACAATTTGCGCAATGCGGTGTTCGAACGGGTGGGGCAGGAGGCCGGACGTCGGCTGTCCGATGATGTGTTCGTCCATCTGCACCGCCTGTCGTTGCGCTTTCACCTTGATCGCCGCACGGGCGCAGTCACCAAGATCGTCGAGCGGGGCACCAAGAGCATCGACACGATGCTCTATTTCCTCCTGTTCAACATCGCGCCGACGGTACTGGAACTGGCGGCGGTCTGCGTCATATTCTTCGTTAAGTTCGGGCCGGGGCTGGTCGCCGCGACATTGGTGATGGTAGGGCTTTACATCTGGTTCACCCGCATGATCACGGAATGGCGCAACCAGCTTCGCCGCGACATGGTGGACATGGACACCAATGCTGTCGCCCATGCCGTCGACAGCCTGCTCAATTTCGAGACCGTCAAATATTTTGGCGCCGAAGAGCGTGAGGCTGCGCGTTACGGCACGGCGATGCGCCGCTATGCCGAGGCGGCGGTGAAGTCCGAGAACAGCCTGGCGTGGCTCAACATCGGGCAGTCGCTCATCACCAACCTGATGATGGCAGGTGCGATGGGCTACACGGTGTGGGGGTGGAGCAAGGGCAGCTTCACCACCGGCGACGTGGTTCTCGTCAATACATTGCTTAGCCAACTATTCAGGCCGCTGGACCTGCTCGGCATGGTCTATCGCACGATCCGGCAGGGCCTGATCGACATGGAGGCGATGTACAAGCTGATCGATACGGAGGCGGAGATTGCCGATGGACCGGGGGCTCCAGCGCTCAAGGTCAGGGCTGGCGAAGTTCGGTTCGACCATGTCCGCTTTGGCTATGATCCAGACCGCGAAATCCTGCACGATGTCAGTTTCGCCGTGCCGGCGGGCAAAACGCTGGCGATCGTGGGGCCTTCGGGCGCGGGCAAATCCACGATCGCGCGGACGCTGTTCCGCTTCTATGACATTCAAACCGGCCGTATCCTGATCGACGGGCAGGATATTGCCGAGGTGACGCAATCGTCGCTGCGCGCGGCGATCGGCATCGTGCCGCAGGACATGGTGCTGTTCAACGACACGGTCGGCTATAATATCGGCTATGGCCGGGCAGGCGCGAGCCAGCAGGAGATTGAGGCGGCGGCCAAGGCGGCGTCGATACATGACTTCATCATGCGGATGCCACAGGGCTATGACACACGGGTTGGCGAGAGAGGCCTCAAGCTTTCGGGCGGCGAGAAGCAGCGGGTGGCGATCGCCCGCACCTTGTTGAAAGACCCGCCGGTGCTGGTGCTGGACGAAGCGACGAGCGCGCTCGACAGCAGGACGGAAACGGAAATCCAGGATGTGTTGCGCAGCATTTCGCGCAAGCGCACCACGCTGGTGGTCGCGCATCGGCTTTCGACGGTGGTGGACGCGGACGAGATCATCGTGCTGGACCAAGGTAGGATCGTGGAGCGCGGCCGCCATGCGGATCTGGTGCGGTCCAATGGTCTCTATGCTACCATGTGGGCACGGCAGGCCGCGGAGCGGGAGGACATGCCCGTCGAGCCTGTGATCGAAGATGATTTTGCAGGGTCGCAGCCTGCATTGTCGGTCCGGTAAGGAGCTTGGGGATGACGCAGACGATCCGGAACAACTGGCGGATCGCGCCTTGGGTGGTGATCGCCATTATGTTGGCTGTGCCACTGGTGGCGATGCAATTCACCGACGAGGTGCGCTGGACCGGGTGGGACTTCCTTGCGGCAGGTGCGCTTCTGGGCGGCGCTGCGCTCGTCTATGAGCGGGGCGTGCGACGGATTACTGGGCGCTGGCAGCGGATCGCGGCAGCGGGCGCGCTTGTCTTGGCGGTCGCACTGCTGTGGGCGGCGGGCGCGGTCGGCATCTTTTCCTGACGGTGAGGGAAGCGGCCCCGGCGCGAGACCGGAGGCCGCTTCCCTGAAATGATCAGCGGTTGGTGACGGTGGTCGTCGTCTTTTCAACGACTGTTGCCGGTGCAGCGGTCGTCTTGCGTACAACCTTGCGCTTCACCGGCGCTGCCTTGCGCACCGTGGCTGCGGGCGCAGTCTTCACGGTTTCGGTCGTGACTGTGGTGGCGGCGGGAACCGTCGCGGCAGCGGCGCGAGCGGCTTGCGCGTCGGCAGCAGCGGATGCGGCAGCGCGCTCGGCGGCATCGGCACGCGCGTTCGCGGCGGCGGCATCCTGCTGCGCGGCCGCTGCGGTCGAAGCCTGGACCTGAGCATCCGTCTTCACGCTTGCCTGGCTCTGGCCGATGGCTGTGTCAGCGAAGCCTTGCGCCTCCACGGCGGCCTTGATGGCGTCCTGTTCCTTGCCGCTCTTCAGCCGTTCCTGGGCGAGGCGGAGCGACGCCTGGGCGCGGGCGAGTACCGCCGGGTCGAACTGGCCAGCCTGCAATTTGGAGGCAGCGTCGATCTTGCCCTGGGCCTGTGCGATCGCCTTGAGCGCCTGTTCCTCGTCGCCAGCGAGCGCGGGGCCGCTCGCGAGGAAAAGCGCCGAAGCCGCGGCAAGAGCGCGCAGGGAATAGCCGAATTTACGCATATTCTCTCCTGTCAATGTTGAGAGCCGGGTAACGTACCGAAACGAACCGGGTTCCAGATGCGCCGTTGCTGGAGAGGGGTGAGCAGCCGTCAGTCCGGCAGAAAGCGCGCGGCGACTTCGGCGGGGACGCGCAGGATGCGGCCGCTTGTCCGGTCGATGATAGCCCAGGTCGATCTCGCGCTGACCTTGACCTTGCCGTCAGGGCCGATGAACTCCATGTGGCGGTCGAACCGTGCACCCCTTGGCCCTTCCGGAATCCAGGTGCGGGCGGTTACGGTCTCTCCCTCCCGCACATTGCCGCGATAGTCGATCTCGTGCCGGGTCACGACCCACACATAGGCGTCGAGATGCTCCGGCGCGGCGTCGCGGGTCCAATGTTCGGTCGCGACCTGCTCCATCCACCGCACCCAGACCGCGTTGTTCACATGGCCGAGCATGTCGATATGCTCGGGGCCTGCCGTGATCTGGGTGGTGTAGGTGGAGGACATTTTACCGATGCTCCGTTGATGGCTCACTGCGCTCGCACCCTCCCCCAGCCCCTCCCGTAAAAGGGAAGGGAGACTGGCTTATTGGGACACGCCCAGCTGCCAGAGGATGAAGGCGAATTCCTCTGCGGTTTCCTGCAGGCTTTCGAAGCGGCCCGATTTTCCGCCATGGCCCGCGCCCATATTGGTCTTGAGCAGCAGGATATTCTGGTCGGTCTTGGTTGCGCGCAGCTTTGCCACCCATTTCGCCGGTTCCCAATAGGTAACGCGCGGGTCGTTGAGACCGGCGGTGACAAGCAGCGGCGGATAGGATTGCGGCTTCACATTGTTGTACGGGTCATAGGCAAGGATGGTTTCGAACGCCGCCTTGTCCTCGATCGGGTTGCCCCATTCCGGCCATTCGCCGGGCGTCAGCGGCAGGCTTTCGTCCAGCATGGTGTTGAGTACATCGACGAAGGGGACATGCGCGACGACCGCGCCCCAGAGTTCAGGATCGGAATTGATCACCGCCCCCATCAGTTCACCGCCAGCCGAGCCGCCGGAAATGCTGATCCGGCCCTTTGACGTATAGCCGCGCTCGATCAGTCCCTTTGCCACATCGACAAAGTCGTTGAAGGTATTGGTGCGCTTGTCGAGCTTGCCGTCGAGATACCATTGCTGGCCAAGGTCATCGCCGCCCCGGATATGGGCAAGGGCAAAGGCGAAACCCCGGTCGAGCAGCGACAGGCGGCTCGTTGAAAAGCCAGGCTCCATGGCGATACCATAGGCGCCATAGCCGTAGAGGTGGAGCGGCGCGCTGCCGTCGCGGGGCAGGTCCTTGGGATAGACGATCGACACCGGGATCGGCGTGCCGTCCCGCGCCGGGATGGTCAGCCGCTCGGTCGCGTAGCGGGTCGCGTCGTATCCTGAAGGAATTTCCTGGACCTTCAGAACCTCAAGCTCGCCCGTGGCGAGATGATAGTCGTAGATGGTGTCGGGCGTGACCATGGATTCATAGCCGATGCGCAGCTTCGTCACGTCATATTCGGGATTGTCGTCAAGGCTGGCCGAATAGCTGGCCTCCGGGAACGGAAGCCGCTTGGCCGCGTGGGTCGCGTAATCGCGCAGTTCGATCTGGTCGAGGCCGTCCTGCCGTCCTTCGGTGACGTAGAAGCTTTTGAACAGGGTGAAGTCGGTAAGGTAGAAATGCGGATCGGCAGGGATCACCTCCGACCATTCGCCCGGAGCCTCCAGCGACGCCTTCACCAGCCGGAAATTGGGGTGCGTGTCGTTGGTGCGGATGTAGAGCGTGCCTCCATGCTCATCGACATCATATTCGCGCCCCGGCTTGCGTGGCGAGACGAGCAGCGGCTCGGCCAGGGGATTGTCAGCAGGAAGCAGCCAGCTTTCGGTGGTGACATGGTCGCCCGTCGCGATGACGATCCATTTTTCCGATGAGGTGAGGCCGACGGACACGCGGAAGCCGTCGTCATCCTCATGGAAAAGCTCGACATCGCTTTCGATCGGCTGACCCAGCCAGTGCAGCCGCGCATTGTCGGTGCGCCATTGATCGTTGGCGATGCCGTAGAGCAGCCCCTTGCTGTCGCTGGTCCAGACGAGCGAGGACAGCGTGTCGGGGATGACTTCGGGCAGGATTTCTCCGGTAAACAGGTCCTTGATCCGCGCCTCGAACCGTTCGGATCCATTATTGTCGATCGCATAGGCGAGATAGCGGCCGTCCGGGCTGACCGACAGTGCGCCGAGGCGAAAATATTCATGCCCCTCCGCCAGCGCAGGCTCATCAAGGATCAATTGATCTTCGCCGCCCGCCACGGGACGGCGATACCATTTGCGATATTGCGCACCGGTTTCGAACGCCCGCCAATAGACATAATCGCCGTCCTTTTGCGGCACGGAGCTGTCATCTTCCTTGATGCGGCCCTTCATCTCCGCAAATAGCGCGTCGGTCAGCGGCTTGCGGGGCTGCATGGCGCTTTCGAAGAAGGCATTTTCTGCCTCAAGGTAGGCGAGGACATCCTTGTCCTTCACGTCCGGATAACCCGGATCGCGCAGCCACGCCCAGGGGTCTTCCACCGTGATCCCATGGCGCGTGAAGCTGTGCGGGCGGCGGGCGGCCGAAGGAGGCATGCTGTTTACGGTCATTCAGGGTCCTGATTCTTGTGCCGGAGGCACGCTGGCATAAGCGGCTTTGCCTGCTTATGTTGGCGGCGGCATGCCCTGCGCAAGGGTTCTCGATCAAGGAAATGCGATGTCCGCTTATGAAGACCGTCTGAAAGCCCTGCGTGAACAACTGGTGCGCGAGCGGCTGGACGGCTTTGTCGTACCGCTGACCGATGAGCATATGAGCGAATATGTCGGCGAATATGCGCAGCGCCTTGCCTGGCTGACCGGCTTTCAGGGATCGGCGGGAAGCGCGGTGGTGCTGCCGGAGGAAGCTGCGATCTTCGTCGATGGGCGATATACGCTGCAAGTGCGCGAGCAGGTGGATGCCGCCTATTGGCAGTTCGAAAGCGTGCCGCAGACCTCCGTCGCGGCCTGGCTTGGCGTTCACGCGCCGCAGGGCGGGCGGATCGGCTATGATCCCTGGCTGCACACCCGCGCATGGGTGAAGGCGGCAAGCGAGGCGCTGGCGGAACGCGGGGCGGAGCTGGTGGCGGTGGAAACCAATCCGGTGGACGCCGTGTGGCCCGACCGCCCCGCGCCCAGCGACGCGCGGCTGGTGGTGCATGAGGACCGCTATGCCGGCCAGAGCGCTGCGGAAAAGCGGCAGGCGATGGGCGACTGGCTGACGGAGAAGAAGGCGGATGGCGTCGTGCTGTCGGCGCTTGATTCCATCGCCTGGACCTTCAACATTCGGGGCAAGGACGTCTCGCGCACGCCGGTCGCGCTGGCCTATGCGATCGTGCATGATGATGCGACGGCGGATCTCTTTGTCGCGCCCGAGAAGATCGATGAAGCGGTCGTGCAGCATCTGGGCAATGCGGTGCGGGTGCGTTCGCGCGCGGACTTCGCCGGAGCGCTGCGGGATATGGCCGGCAAGACGGTGGCAGCCGATCCCGAACGCGCGGTGGCGGCGATCTTCGAGGCTCTGGACGCGGGCGGCGCGACGATTTTGCCGGTTCGCGATCCGGCCGTGCTGCCCAAGGCGATCAAGAACCCGGTCGAAATAGCCGGGCACAAGGCAGCGCAGGCGCGTGACGGGGCTGCCTTGTCACGCTTTCTCCACTGGATCGCGGTCGAAACGCCCAAGGGCGGTGTCGATGAGCTTTCCGCCGCCGCTCGGCTGGAAGCGTTCCGCAAGGAGACAGGGCTGCTGGAGGACCTGTCCTTCGACACGATCAGCGGGGCGGGGCCCAATGGCGCGGTGGTGCATTACCGGGTCGAGGAAAAGACCAACCGGACGATCGAACAGGGTTCCTTTTACCTGGTCGATTCAGGCGGCCAATATCGCGACGGCACGACTGATGTGACCCGGACCATCGCGATCGGCAAGCCCAGCGAGGAGATGAAACGCCGCTTCACTCTGGTGCTGAAGGGCCATATCGCGCTTGCCCGGGCGCAGTTTCCCATAGGCACGCGGGGTAGCCAGCTTGATGTGCTCGCGCGCCAGTTCCTGTGGGCCGAGGGATTGGATTATGCGCATGGCACAGGCCATGGCGTCGGCAGCTTCCTGTCGGTGCATGAAGGGCCGCAGCGCATTGCGACGGCGGGCGGCAATGACGAGCCGCTGCAACCGGGCATGATCCTTTCGAACGAGCCCGGCTATTACAGGACCGGCGAATATGGCATCCGCATCGAAAATCTGGTGCTGGTCGAACGGCGCGATGTACCCGGAGCCGAGCGGGAGATGCTGGGTTTCGAGACTCTCACCTTCGCGCCGATCGACCGCAATGCCATCGCTGTCGACATATTGACGGCAGAAGAGCGGGCGTGGGTAGACGCCTATCACGCCAATGTCGTCGGGATTGTCGGCCCGCAACTGGATGGTGACGCGCTCTTATGGTTGGAGCAGGCCTGCGCGCCTTTGTGATCGCCGCTTCAGTCGTCGCGCCGACCCACCTCGCCTGAAGAGGGCGGCGCTTCACGGCTGCCCGCCTCTTCTCTCGCCTGCGCCTTGCGGCGGCGCAGATTGTCCCGCAGCGCCTGGGCCAGCCTTGCCTTGCGATCATCTTGTCCACTGCTCATCTCCAGGCCATAAGCAAATTGCCACATCCACCGCAACCCGCCTTGACAAGCGGGACGCGCGCGGCCATAGGCCCGGCTCCGCAAGCCGAAAGGCATTGCGCGATGGTGAAAGTGCTGCCGTAGCTCAGTGGTAGAGCGCATCCTTGGTAAGGCTGAGGTCGCGAGTTCAATCCTCGCCGGCAGCACCATTTCCCAGCAGGCTAAAGTAGATCAGCCGAGCTATATTTTCCCTTTATTGATCGTTGTTGCGGCAACTAATCTATATTATTTGATTTACCTTGGAATCGGGGGATTCGGGGGATGAAGGTGCGTGAGCAACAGTCCGTTGCGCATGAGGTTTTGACTTTTCTTCAGTGTCAAAGTCTTGCGCCCACACCGCAAAATTATGCGATGGGCTATGTGCTGAAAAGCGGCTCCAATGAAGCGCTGTCCAAAGCCGTCAATGACGCGACTGACGGCGGCATTCGGATGAGCCAGCAGCAGGCGGACGATATCTTCATGCGCTGTGTCGGCAGCCTGGGCGGCGCTGGGGGCGCGCATGCGACCGACGCATTGAGGAACCAGACGCGCCATCAACTGCTTCGCCTGGCAGAGGTGGCAAGCAGCGCCGCCGAGCGGACCGGGGATTTCAACCGCGACCTCAGCACAGGCTATGAGAAGCTGGCCGACAAGGATGCGGCCGGGATCGGACTGATAATCTCCGACATGATCGAGCGTTCATTGCGGGCCGAGCAGGACCTTGCAGCCGCCGCGAGGGAGGTTGAGGTTCTTCGGCAGGAACTGGACACCGCACGCCATGACGCCAACCTCGATGCCTTGACCGGCCTGCCCAACCGACGGGCGCTGGAAGCAGCGATGGACCGGCTGCAGAAGGGAAAGCTGCCCCATGCCGTGGCGATTTGCGACGTTGACCATTTCAAGCGTGTGAACGATCGATATGGCCATGCGGTCGGTGACCGGGTGCTCAAGATGGTCGCCACTTCCCTGGTGGAAAGCTGCGGCGGGCAACTGGTGGGCCGCTGGGGTGGCGAGGAATTTCTGGTGGTCGTACAGGGACATGCGCTCGACGACACGGTCGAACTGTTGGATGACGCCCGCCGCGCGCTCGGGCAACGCGCCTTCAAGCTGCGCGAGACCGACGAGCCGATGGGGGCGATCACCTTCTCGGCCGGGGTTGCGCTCGTCGATGAAGGCGCAGAGTGGAGCAACGCGCTCAATTCAGCCGATGCGGCACTGTACCGGGCCAAGGCTCAAGGACGGAACATGGTTCTGAGGGGATAAGCGCGGCTGCTGTCCGGCTTATCTCCCTTCCAGCAAAGCTCCGCCCCCTCAGGGGAGCGGCTTTGGCAACCAGCTTAAATCCTGCGCCAGCGTACGGGACGGCACGCCGCTGAGCTTACGCAAGGCCGGCATATCGAGCAGTTCGATCATGTGGCCGTCCCGCAGGATCAGTTTCTTGTCCTCAAGCGTCCGGAAAACGCGGTTCACGTGAACGGCGGTCAGGCCGATGACGTCGCCGATCTGCTCCTGCGTCAAAGGATGTTCGAAACGTGGGCCGATGCCCGGCTGTATCACGTTCAAACGGCTGTGCAGGTGAACCAGAAAATCGGCAAGACGGCATTCGGCAGAGGTCCGGCCGATCGAGCAGAGCCGGTCCATCAGCATCACGCGCTCCTGCTGCACGCTGAGGAACATGAGAGCCGCCATATGTGGCGCGCGCGTGAAAAGGCTGCCGAATGCCGACAAGCTGACTGAGCGCAGCTTGACGGGCGTGAGCGCAGTCAAGGTTTCCGCGGCCTTGTCTAGCGCCATGCTGGGCGTGCCCAGGATATCGCCGGGCAAATGCACCTTCAATATCTGCCTGCCGCCATCGGCCAGCGTCATGCTGCTGAGCGCCCAGCCGTCCAGCAGCAGATAGACCGACTGTGGAGCGTCTCCTTCGCGCCGGATCGTCCGATTGCGCGCGATCTGCTGAACCGGGCCAGCCAGGCTGGAAAAGATTTCGAGCTCTGCCGGGCTTGGCGAGCGGAATTCAGCCAGTCGGGCCTGCGAGAAAACTAGCGGAGAAGAGTCGTCTGGAACTGCGCGCACGGAACCTCGGAACGGATCAATCCGGCCGCTCTAGCAAAGCGCAGCCCCCCTCTCTTTAAAATGGAGCAAGAAGCGCGAGATTCAGCGCGAAACGGTGAGGCCGATCCACAAGGTTCGGGGCGTGCCGAGATCCTCCGAGACGCCCGTGCTGCCGGTGACACGGCGGGTCAGCACCTCCTGGTCGAAGAGGTTCTCACCCCGCGCGATCAACTCCAGGCCCCGCCCGATCGGCAGGCGCGCGACAGCATCGACGGTGAGCGCGCACGCCAAGCGATCGGCATGCAGATCATCTTCATATTGGGCCGAGACATAATGCAGGGTTGCGGACAGGCGTGGCCCCTGCCGCAGCTGCCAGGCCACGGTGGCGCTGGCGGCATGGCGCGGAGTTTGCGCCGGGGACAAGCCGTCGAACAGATTGCCCGGCGCGCGAACCGTGCTGTGGCTGTAAGCATAGGATGCGGACAGGGACATCGCGCCCAAACGGCCGCTGGCGGTCAGTTCGACCCCTTTTGCGACGATGGCGTCCACATTGTCGCGCCTGCGGAGGTTGGTGCCAATGGTGACATTGGCGATGGCGTTGTCCAGCCTGTTGTAGAAGGCGGTGGCCGAGAGCGAGAGCCCTTTCAAGGGATTGAGATCGGCACCGGCCTCCACCCCTTTCAGCTTTTCGGGTTCCAGCGCGGGGTTCGCTTGCGTCGTGACGGGGAAAATGACGAAAGGCCGGTACAGCTCGTTCAGGGTCGGCAGGCGGAAGCCGGTATAAGCCGCCGCGCGCAAGGCGACATCCTTGTCGACATGGAGCAAAGCGCCTGCGCGTGCTGAAGTCTCCCAGCCGGAACGGTTTTTGAAATCGGCACTGTTTGCAGGAGAGCCCGCCACGCGGAAAAAGCCATCGCTGATCGTCCAGCGGTCCGCCCGCACACCGCCGGTCAGAACAAGACTGCCGAGGGTCCAATCGTCTTGGGCGAACATGCCGATCGTCTGCTGCCGTCCCCCGGCGTGGCGGCGTGCGGTCACCAATCCGGTCGCGGCGCTATAGGCATCCTCGAACATGTCGCCCATGGCAAAGCGGCTATCGACGCCAACACGCAACAGATGATCCTGCCCCACCGGCGGCCGCAGTTCGATCTTGCCGCCGATGCCGGTCGAGGGGGTGCTGCGCTGATCGAGCGTCTTGCGGAAGGGCGGGTTGGACGAGATAACGATGTTCGAAAAGTTGCGGGCCTGAACATAGGCGAGGGCATCGACCTGCCACCGGCCGCGCGACACATAGCGGATGCTGGCATCCTGCCCTCCGCTCAGGCTGTCAGCGCCGCGAAAGCGCAGCGTTCGCTCATCATGGAACAGGGTCGTGCGGAATTGCAGCTCTTCGCTCGCGGAAATCGGAACAACAGCCCGCAGATTGGCCGACCAGCCATCATAGGCAGCAGGAACCGTCGCTGACACGCGCTGGTCCCGAGGCGTCGTTTGAAAGCCGTCGCCCCTGTCCCAGCGGCCAGAGAGGGACAGGAAGCCTCCGCCAAGGTCCGGGGTGAGGCTGGCGGATAATTCGGTCACGTCCCGGCTGCCGTAAAGCGCCGTGGCGGAAAGCATGGGCAACTGATCACGCGTGGCGCTCGCCAGTTCGATGGTCCCGGCCACCGCACCCGCGCCGAATGCGCCGACGCCCCCGCCACGGGTGACCCGCGCGGCGGAAAGCCGCTCCGGAACCAGCGCGCTGAAGGGGATATAGCCGAAAAAGGGGTCAGCCTTCGGCACCCCATCCAGGAGCACCAGCGTACGGCTGGACGCGTTGCCGCCCAAAGCCCGCAAGCTCGCCCCTTGCGCGGACGGGTTCGCCGAACGGCTGTCCGATCGCCGGAACTGCTGGAACCCTGCCACATCGGTCAGGACGGTCTCGATACGCCCGGAGGCACTATCGAGGAGACGATCCCGTTCGATCTGTACCGACCCATAGGCGGGAGTGCCCGGCGGCAAGGGTAAACCGGTGCCGGTGATGACGATGCGCGCCTGGGCGCTGCCGCCGTCGTCCTGCTGAGCCAGTGCGGCGGATGGCAGCAGGGCGGGCAACAGCCAGAGAGAGCCAGCTTTCATGACCACGCCCATAGCCATGCCCCCTCACCCTGACAATGAGGGGACAATTTGCGAACTCAGGCCAGGGCCGATCCTTCGCGTTGCGCCAGAAGCTTGTCGATCGTGAGCGGATAGTCGCGCAGGCGGATCCCGGTGGCGTTGTAGATCGCGTTCGCAACCGCCGCGCCTGCGCCGCAAATGCCGAGTTCCCCTACGCCCTTGGCCTTCATCGGCGAACTTTTGTCATCCAGTTCGTCAAGGAAGAGCACATCCTGTTCGGGAATGTCGGCATGCACGGGGACGAGATATTCCGCCATGTCGTGATTGACGAAGAAGCCGAAGCGCTTGTCGACATGCAGTTCCTCCATCAGCGCCGCGCCGACGCCCATGGTCATCGCCCCGATGACCTGGCTGCGCGCGGATTTCGGGTTGAGGATGCGTCCCGCAGCGAAGGCGCCGCCCATGCGCCGCACCCGGACTTCGGCCGTATCGACATCCACCCCGACCTCGCAAAAATGAGCGCCGAAGGTCGCTTGCGCATAATCCTGCGTCAACTTGCCGAATTCGATCCGATCCTCCGCCCACATGCCCTCTTCGCCTGCCAGCGCGCCGATCGGTTGCGATTGATTGCCGAGCCGCACAAGCCCGTCTTCGAACACGGTTTGGTTCGCGGGGAAGCCTGCTTTGGCGGCAAGCTTCTCACGCAGGGCGACGCACGCGGCATAAAGGCCCGCCGTCGCGCTGTTCGCGCCGAACTGCCCGCCCGATCCCGCCGATTTGGGGAAGAGGCTGTCGCCCAGGCGCACCGTGACTGCCTCAATCGGCACCCCCAGCATTTCCGCGGCGGTCTGCGCCAGGATGGTGTAGCTGCCCGTGCCGATATCGGTCATGTCGGTTTCGACCACGACATGGCCACGCCCGTCGATGCCGACCCGCGCGCCCGACTTCGCAACGAGATTGTTGCGGAAGGCCGCGGCCATGCCCATGCCGACCAGCCAGCGGCCGTCCCTGACCTGGCCGGGCTGCGGCACGCGCCGTTCCCAGCCGAAGCGCTCTGCACCCTGACGCAGGCATTCGACGAACTTGCGGCTGGAAAAGGGACGCTGCGGCCCGGCTTCGGGATCATATTGCACATCGTTGCGGATGCGCAGTTCGACCGGATCGACGCCAGTCGCCTCCGCCAGTTCATCCATCGCGATTTCCAGCGCCAGCAGGCCCACCGCTTCCCCCGGCGCGCGCATGGCATTGGCTTCCGGCAAGTCGAGTTCTGCCAGACGATGGGCGGTGAGCCGATCGGTCCCGCGATAGAGCAGCCGCGTCTGCTGTGCCGCCACCTCCGGCCCGCCGCCGGGCAGATCACCCGACCAGACTTCATGGCCGATAGCGCCGATGATGCCGTCGCGATCCGCGCCGATGCGGATGCGCTGGATGGTCGCGGCGCGATGGGTCGTGTTGTTCGGGATTTGCGGGCGGGCAAGCGCCACCTTGACGGGTCGTCCCGCCGCGCGCGCGCCGAGCGCGGCAAGCAGGGCATCTGCCCGCAGGAACAGCTTTCCACCAAAGCCGCCGCCGATATAGGGGGTGACGATGCGGATCTTGTCCTTGGGGATCTTTAGCGTGGCCGCCATGTCCTCGACTGCCCAGGCCACCATCTGATTGGATGTCCACAAGGTCAGGCTGTCGCCATCCCAGGCCGCCGTTGTGGCATGCGGCTCCATCATCGCATGGCTCTGGTCTGGCGTCGTGTAGCTTTGGTCCACCTTCACCGCGGCCTTTGCGAAACCGGCTTCGAAGTTTCCGGCGGCTGTGTCGGCAGGGCCGCCAAAGCCTTCCTTTGGAACGGTGGCATGGCCGCGTTCGGCGGCAAGGTCGTAGCGGCCCTTCTCCGGGCTGTAATCGATCCGCAAAAGGCGCGCCGCGTCCCGCGCATTTTCGAAACTGTCCGCGATCACCAGCGCGACCGCCTGGTCATAATGTTCGATGATCGGGCCGCCCAGCAGATGGGCGGTGTTCCTGGCGCCCTTGCCCAGAGGTCCCGCAGTCTGGTGCGTGACGATGGCAAGCACGCCCGGCGCGGATTGCGCCGCTCGCAGGTCCATGGCGTCGATCTTACCCTTGGCGATCGCCGATCCGACGATCCAGCCATAGGCGGCCTGAGGCGCGGCGTCATGGCGCTCATAGGCGTAGGGCGCAGTTCCGGTGACCTTGGCAGGCCCGTCGATCCGGTCGTGTGCCACGCCGACAACCCGGCCGCGATCGATCGGGTTGGTGGTCGCAGGCGTGTCGAACTTCATGGCCGCGCCTCCTTTTGCCGGAAGAGAGATGTAAGGGTGCTGGCAACAAGCTGTTGCTTGAAGGCGTTTTGCGCCGTCGGCCGGGCATCGGCCAGCGCCGCCTGCGCGACTGCTCCCGCCCCTGCCGCGGCAGCTGCATCAGCCGCCGCAACCCGCCATGGCTTGGGCGCGATGCCGCCGAAGGCGAAGCGGGAGCCGCCCTGGCCGTCGAACACTGCCGCAACCGAGACGAGCGCGAACGCATAGGAGCTGCGATCCCGGACCTTGCGATAGACATGGGTGCCGCCAAGGGGGTTGGGCAGCGTCACCGACGTGATGAGCTCGCCCGGCTTCAGCTGGTTTTCAATGTGCGGGGTATCACCCGGCAGCAGATGGAAGTCGGCAATGGGTATGGAGCGACGCGTACCGTCCGCCGCCACCGTATCCACGGCCGCATCCAGCACCCGCATCGCCACGGCCATGTCGGATGGATGCTGCGCGATACAGGCGTCACTGGTGCCGACGATCGCCAGGCTTCGACTGCCCCCCTTCAGCGCTCCGCACCCGCTGCCGGGCTTCCTCTTGTTGCAGGGCATGCGCGTGTCATAGAAATAGGGGCAACGGGTGCGCTGAAGCAGATTTCCCGCGGTCGTCGCCTTGTTGCGCAGCTGGCCCGATGCTCCGGCAAGCAGCGCCCGGCTGAGCACCGCATAGTCGCGCCGGACATCCGGGTGCGCGGCCAGCGCGGTGTTGCGGACCATGGCGCCGATCCGCAAGCCGCCTTCGGGTGTGCGCTCGATCCGGTCCAGCTCCAGATGGTTGACATCGATAAGGTGCGAAGGCGTTTCGATCTGGAGCTTCATAAGGTCCAGCAAATTGGTCCCGCCCGCGATGAAGCGCCCGCCGGAAGAAGCGGCAGCCACGGCATCCTCGACGCTGGCGGCGCGGCTGTAGGTGAAGGGCTTCATGCCTCGTCCCCCGCTGCGACTTCGCGGATCGCCGCGATGATATTGGGATAGGCGGCGCAGCGGCAGATATTCCCGCTCATCCTTTCGCGCAATTCCGCATCGGACAGGACGACATGCTCCAGATCCTCCGTCGCATGGCTGGGAATGCCTGCCTCGATCTCCCCCAGGACAGCGACAGCCGAACAGATCTGGCCGGGCGTGCAATAACCGCATTGATAGCCATCATGCGTGACGAAGGCGCGCTGCATCGGATGCAGGTTTTTCGGCGTTCCCAGCCCTTCTATCGTGGTAACGGAGTCCCCTTCATGCATGACGGCCAGCGTCAGGCAGCTGTTGATCCGCTGGCCCTCGACAAGGACCGTGCAAGCGCCGCATTGGCCGTGATCGCACCCCTTCTTCGTACCTGTGAGTTGCAGATGCTCGCGCAGGGCGTCCAGCAATGTGGTGCGCGGATCCAGCTGAAGCTGAACGCGATCGCCGTTCACGGTGAACTCGACGGTGGACATGTCTCTTCCCCTGTTCGATTCCGGGGACAGCATCGCCCCCGTTTCAGCGCCCGCTACGCCCGGCAACGCCATGGCCGCTCCCCCGCCCTGCAAAACCGCACGGCGAGTCACATGATCTGGCGCCATAAGGTTGTTCCTCCTGCCATGCCCAATACGAAGCAGGATCATGGACGATCCCGCTGCGGACCAGAAAAGGTGCAGCAGCAGAGATAGGGCGAGAGCTTGCCCCAGCCAAGCCGCATTCCGGCGGCAGGGCCGCGTGCGGTCGCTGGCGGGATAAATTTCAGCCAAGGGCAAATTCTCCCTTGCCGACCTCACCAACCGCTGCTAGTTGCCCGCCTCACCCGCCGAGAGGGACTTCCTCCGGCCGCCAGAGCGGGCGTAGCTCAGGGGTAGAGCACAACCTTGCCAAGGTTGGGGTCGAGGGTTCGAATCCCTTCGCCCGCTCCAGTTTTCTCGACAAATTAAGGCGTTTACGACGGACCGCCTTGGGCGGACTTTTCGTTTTCGGCTTTCTGAGGCCGAATTGGGGTGCAGACTTCAGGATTGATGATTTGCCCTCCGCCGTCTCCGCACCCATTGGGCGACGTCCGCTAGCTGGCGTACTCGCCACAAGCGACAGGCTGGGGTCGTCGCGAGCGTCTCCACAATTGCCTCTTCGATCGCGTCCAGCGCCGCGACGATGTCGGGAGACGGGCCGCCGATCTGGTCGGCCGCATCATCATCGTCGATCCTTCCGCCTCTCAGATCATCGGCATTCTGAGTCGGCAGGACGTGCTGAAGGTTCGCCATGTCCACCTGGGCTCTGAGCAGCTTAGGCACTGACCACGATCCTTGATGACGTTCGGCCTCTCAGGTCCGTTTTCCCAATCAGACCTGTTCTGCTTCATCGTTACTCGCCGTCCATTCGGCGATACTGTCCTGCTGGCCGATAAGCGCCAGGCCATGGGCGATGGAGGTCAACTCATCACCGCTCGCAATATGGCTGGTGGGGAAGCGCGCCTCGAACAAGCGACGCACGGCAGGGATCAACGAAGAGCCGCCGGTCAGAAAGACATGATCTATCGCGTTCGCCCTGATCCCAGCCCGATCCAGCGCCACGTCCACCGTCGTCGCGATGCGTGCGAGGTCGGGGGCGATCCAGCTTTCGAAATCGGCGCGACTGACATCCGCCTCGACTTGCACCCCGGCGCTGTCGAAATGGAAATGCGCGTGCTCGTCGGTCGAAAGCGCCCGCTTCAACCGGCCGACCGCGTCATAGAGCGGATAGCCAAGCTCATTTTCCACCACGGCGATCATCCGGCCAATTGCCGCAGGATCGCCCGCCGCCCGCTTCAGCTTCTCCAGCTCGGCCAGGGTGCGCCGGTTGTGCATCAGCGCCAGCCGGGCCCAGTCGCCGAAATCGGCGAAATGACCCGCCGGTATCTCCAGCACCTTGCCCATGGACGTATAGGTGCCGCCCTTGCCTAGCATCGGCAGGATCAGCTTATCCATGATGCGATAATCGAAGCGATCACCCGCTATGCCGATACCTGCGGAACCAAGCGGCGTGCAGCGTCGCGCGGCCCCCGGCGCTTCGATCCGCACGACGGAAAAATCGCTGGTGCCGCCGCCAAAATCAGCGACCAACAGTGTGGCGGGCTCGTCCAACCGGGCGGCGAAACTGAAGGCGGCACCCAGCGGCTCATAGACATAATGGACTTCCCGTTCGAGGGCGGCGAACATGAGGTCGTATCGCTGGCGGGCAAGCGCGCTGTCCGGGCGCTGGCCCGCATAGCGCACCGGGCGGCCCACGACGACGCGCGACGGCAGATCCTTCAATGCGTCGGCGGCATGCGCCCGCAAGCGATCAAGAAACACATGACCCAGTTCCTCGAAACGCAGCCGCTTTTCAAAGATAGTGGCATGTTCGAACGCCTTGCTCGCCGCGACGGATTTGAAGGATTGCAGGAAGCGGCTGCCTTTGGGAAATTCCAGGAATTCGGCGATGGCCCACGGCCCGGCTTCCTTTGCGACGCCACCGGCCGCAGCATCATCCTCCCAGAAGCACAGGGCGGAGCGGAAGATGGAGCCGCTGTTGCCAGGCGCCGGATAGCCGACCACGGTCGCCTCGCCATCCACGCCGCCCAGTGCAACAACCGAGTTGGTGGTGCCGAAATCGATACCGGCCGACCGAGCGAGCGAAGTCATGATTGCTGTCCATGCGATAGTAGGGATGAAGCGGGCGGGCGGCTATTGCAGGCATGGGCGCGCGGCGCAACCAGCCGTCTGCACAGGTGCCTTCATCGGCAACGTTTCAGACATTGTCGAAGGCTCTCCCTTTTTCAGGCGATCGCCTCTACATCCGCTGGATGCCCCAGATCCTCATTGATGCTGATGCTTGTCCGGTAAAGGATGAGACCTACAAAGTCGCGTGGCGATACGACGTGCCTGTCATCGTCGTCAGCAACAGTCCCATTCGCATACCGGCACATCCGCTCATCTCGCGCGTGGTGGTGAGTGACGGATTTGATGCAGCGGACGATTGGATCGTGGAGCATGTGGATGCAGGCTCTGTTGTGATAACCGCAGACATATTGCTGGCCGACCGATGTCTGAAGGCCGGATGCGGAGCGGTGATCGCGCCAACAGGAAGGCCATTCACCAGCGCTTCTATCGGCAATGCCGTTGCGACGCGGGCCATCATGGCGGATTTACGCGCGGGAGCGATGGGTGATGGTCTTGGTGGACCAGCGCCGTTCGCGAAGGCGGATCGGTCTCGCTTTCTCTCCATCCTGGATCAGACGGTGGTCCGGCTCAAGCGGTGAACCTAGGCGCTGACCAACAATTTATCGAACGCGAGCGGCCCACATCCATCGCACTGGTTCACAGAGTTTGAACAAGTTCTACAGCGACGCCCTGATCCGTGCTTATCACCGCCATGCGGACTCCGGCATCGACATAGTCTTTCGCCTCCATAATGACCGTCGCATGCGCTGCTGTTGCTGCCACGACGGCCTCATCAACATTGATCCCCGCGATCTGGATGGTCGCTCCCGTAGCAACATTTGACCGGTCGCAAAGCTGAATGAATTTCAGCATCTGTCCTTTCCGACCGCCCAAGGTCATGACAATTTCCTCGAACGCATCACCCGGCTTGCCACCATAACGATGTATCACCTCAAAGCCGAAGACGGTGCCGAAGAAAGACTCGCACGCTGAAAGGTTTGACGTCTGCAACTTCACGGCCGTCAGTGCGGGCTCGTTCATGATGCTCCCCTCCTTATTATCACATCTCTCATCTCGCGGCTGGCAGATCACCCTGATCCCTATGCTCGTCAGGCCATCTCCGGCGGCTACGCACCTGGAGGAACCACCGGGCCACCCAGAGCGACCGCCTTCTGATAGGCAGGCCTCGCCTTGAACCGGGCCACATAATCGCGCAGCTGCGGATATTCGGCAAGCAGACCGGCTGAGTCCGCCAGTTCGATGAGATATGCAAGATGGATGTCGGCGATGGTGAACTCCGCGCCCAGCAGCCAGGGACCATCACCTATCCGTTCCGCGATGTAGGCCAGTGTCTTGGCACGTTCAGGAATGACAAACCTCGATAGGCCCTCCTGCAGCCCTCCCACCATCCCGCCAATCAGCGTGAGCATGATCGGGAAGGCCGCGGATCCTTCGACATAATGCAGCCACTCGTCGTGCAACGCGCGCGCGTCGGTGCCCGGCACCGGCGCCAGGCGCCCTCCTCCATGGCGGTCGTTGAGATGAGCCAGTATCGCTCCGGATTCAGCAATCGTCAGACCATCGTCCACCAAGACCGGTGCTTTGCCAAGCGGATGCACCGCGGCCAGCTCCGGCGGTGCACGAAAGCTATCATCCCTCTGGTACATGATTATTTCGTAGGGGATGCCTAGCTCTTCGAGAGCCCAGAGAATGCGGGTTGAACGGGAATAAGCCAAATGATGGAGCGTGATCATAGACAAACCTCAATCGCAGCAGACTATTGGATTAAACTCATGTCTACGGCTTAGCCATGGTATTCAGATCGCGATCAGTTTCCGCTAGGCCAAGGCGGAGGCGCGCTGAAGGTTGGCGAAGGCAACGGAGCGGTCGTGAATGAACAAGGCAAGAAAATTCCGGGCCTGTATGCCGCGGGCCGAACGGCTGGGGGCGTCTGTTCCAACATATGTCAGCGGATGTCGGTTGCAGACTGTGTCTGTTCCGGAAGGTACGCCGCGCGATCGATTGTTCACCTCGCGCGGCGCGCCAGCACCAAGATCTTCTTCGTCAGTTTTAATTTAGCTACTGCTGCATCGCGTACGAGCGACGATCTGACGGCACACATCCCCTGGGGTAACCTCTTCGAGCCATTCCTGCAGCATGTTCTCGATCCAGATCACCGCACTATAAAAGCCGCTTTCCAGCAGGCGAGGATCAGTTCGGCATTCAAGTGATGCCAAATATTCCTCGGGAAAATAGTCCAGTGCATCCGAAAGGATGGTGACGAACATGAAAATAGCCGTCGAAAAAATCGATGCCTTATATTGGAAATACAGTTCTTCTTTGTCGATCGGCGGGCACCCTTGGGCGGCGCATTCCTCTATGAAGATTTCGATCACGCGCTTGACCAAGCCGAGATGCTTGTCAGGCTCTGGCATCATGAGCATGCCGCTCAGCGCTTGAGCGATGCTCGCCTGCCCTGCCCCGCCCCAATCGAGTATTCCTGCTTGAAGCAGGCCGTTCTCATCGCGCCAAAACCAAGCGTTATCGATGTTCAGGTTGATGTGACACAGACCGGTATAGTCGGGATTGGACAGCATATAGGCGAGCAACTTGTCCTTATGCTCCAGTCCAAACAGCACGTCTTCGCGCCACTTCTTAAGTAATTCCGGCTTTGTCACCGCCGGTGAAAAGATCTGGGGGGCAACGCGTCCGATAAAGTCGATCAGTCGATCAAGCCGCGGTTCGGGATTCTCGATGCGCTGGAAATCCGGCGCAGCCTTGCCGAAGGGAAAGATGGCCTCGATATCATATCCCAGGCCGCCTCGTTTATGTGCGGCGACCAGACGGGCGAGGTTGCGCGTCAGAACTTCATAATGTTCCTCCACGCTGGGCACCTCATGGTCATACCCCTTGCGATATGCAGGCTCCACAGGATCGATCCCGAAGGGAACCCGCTCGGTTATCAGAATATAGTTGCCGGTGTAGGAGCTGTAGTCGCCGAAATAATAACGGGTAACAGTAACGGGGAGCTGCCGTTCCCGGGAAAGGCGTCCTAATTCGATTTCGCCATTGGACAGCCGAAGCAACCCATATTTATGATGCACGTCACTTGGGGGAAATTTCACGAATAGTTCGGTCTGCAAGCCCGGCTCGTCGCGCGCATAGGACACGGTCAGGAGGCCGTTTTCCGAGGCGCCACGAATATCCAACTTGTCGAGAGCGACGATAGCGGTGACCTGATTGTCCCGCGACAAGACTTCGGCAACGTGGAACGCGGCAGTCAGGAAGGCGGGGCCAGCCTTGCGCAGTCCCGCTAGATCGATGGGGAATTCCAAGCCATAATGGTCACCCGGCGTGATGTACAGATGCCGTTCAAGAAAGTCATCATAACTTAAGGCTGTCTTCGAGAAAGGCACGGCGGCACCAAGCGCCTCGGCATCCACCCAACCATTGGGGCTGGCGATGCGGACCCGCTCCCTTCCGCTATCGTCTTTCGACTTCTCCGCGCAGACAACCATCGTGCCAAGAGGCAGATGATGAAGCTGGGCGCTATCATGCGCTGCATGTGCTGTGACTACTGCGCCGTCATTAGCCACAATCGGGCATCGCGCGCCAAGCGACACTGCAATCTCGTGAACAGTCGGCACACTTCTCTCCAAGCTTCGTCCGCAGCCACCATGTGATGCTCACCATATTACAGTAAACCGTGCATTTAAGCAAAGTAGCCGATAAGACAGATCAATTGCCACCGCCGAGGCGCCCACCTTTGGTAGCGAGAAGTTCGACAATCACGACCTGACAAAACCCCTGAAGCCGTCCGCGATCGCTTCCTTGTTGAGCCGGTCGAACCGGGGAAGCCGCCCTCAGGCGGCTTCGTCCATGGCTTCAGCTGGGATGTTGGTGGGGCCGCCAATGTCATAGACGCGGGCGAGCAGGCCTACGAAGCTGTTGTCGTTCATCGGATCGGTCGGGACCTCGAACTGGACGCCACGCTTCTTCATGTCGTCGATCAGCATGTTGATTGCCAGTTCATGCGTGATGTCGTCACGATGATCATAGGTCAGCCGGAAATCATCCATGTCCTTGAACAGGCGTGCGCCCCAATGGACCAGGAAGCGCATTTCCTGCTCAGGCACCTTCTGGTTGACCTCTCCAAAGGTTTCGATCTGCCAGCCGGTCGGGTCCTGCGGGTCGGCGCCAAAGGTCGAGCTGATGTCCATGCCCTGCGGCTTGCGCAGTGCGACGGGGCCCGTAGCCTGACCGTGATGGAACATCATTTCGTTCTCCACGACCACCGCGCGGCCCCACATCGGCGCGTTGATCTGGAACGGCTCGCCGCTCGGGCCATTGGGCCAGCAGTTGAAGCCGCCGCCAATCTTGCCATTATAATACCAGGCGATGACCTGGCCTTTCTTCGAACGCCAGCGATCGAACAGGCAGGACTTCGCCATGGTCAGCAGCAGCCACAGCGGGGTATTCTCCATCGTCAGGCCACGGAAAACCGTGCCGTCCAGATGCGGAGGGCCGCCGATTGGGGTCGGACCCTGAATATTGAAGAGGAAAGTTTCCGGCTCCGCATACTGGCAGTCCCAATAGTTGCGGACCAGCTCAAGGAAGCGGGAATTATAGTAGCAATCCTCGATCTCCGGGTAGAAACAGGTGCCGCCCTTGGCCAGATAGCCGCGAAATACCGGATTGAGGCCGATCATGTCCCAGGTCAGCTTGACACCTTCGGGAATGGTGCCGGATGTCGTCGCGATCACCTCTTCTGGCGTTTTGAAGTTTTCGGCCATGATCAGCGGCCAGGGACCATTATCCCGCACGACCTGCAAAAGTCTTGCGTGCTGATCGTTGCTATAGGCGTCGTCGATCAGCTGGGGCGGAGCGACCGGACGGAAGTTTTCGGCGAGATCGCGAAGCATAATCTGTGTCTCCAATTTCTTGCAACTGTCATCGCATAGGAATGAGGGTGGCCAGCCTGTAGGCACCAAAGCCACCCTAAGCGGATCAAATCGTCAGCATTTCCATTTCACGCTGTGTGGCCGGAGCGTCGCCGTCCTTGCGCGTCACGTTGAAATCCTCTTCACGTGGGCTACGCAGATCGTGCCAGATGCGCGAGTTATGGCGTGGGATCGCGAGGATGACCTTCTTTTGCCCGTCACCGCCCGTGTCCCGATAATAGCCATGGGCGCTGCCACATTGCACCCAGGCGGTCTTCGCCAAGTTTGTATCGACATCGTCTATGAAGGCGTCCGTTGCCTGCTGAGAAACGTCAAAGGACGACAGATGATCGTCCACCATCCATTGCAGCAGTTCGACGATGTAATGGACCTGCTGTTCACTGACGACCGCATGGTTGGCGACCAGATAGCTGTAGGGAGCGCCCATGAAGACGAAATTGGGGAAACCGGTGATCAACATGCCTTCATAGGAGAAGGGATGCGGATCGAACGCGTCCTTCAACGTCTTCCCGCCAGCGCCGCGAATGTCGAACTGCCGCCCGAAATGCAGGTTGTAGCCGGTCGAGAGCAGCAGCACGTCGCATTCGATCCGCGTACCATCCGCCAGGATGACCGCGTTCGCATCGGCCTCCGCCAATTCGCCGCGCACGATCGACACATTGGGCTTCTTCAGCGTATCGTAAAATCCGCAATCCAGGATCGGACGCTTGGCGAAGACCGGGCAGTTGGGCGTCAGCAGTTCCACCATTTCCGGATCGTCGGGGAAATGGCTCTTCAGATAGCCTTCGCACATCATCCGCATGCCATCGTTGATCGGACCGAAGCCGCCGGTCTTCGCGGCATAGTCCTCGTCCTTCATGATCATGCCATGCATGTCGCGCATCTGGCTGTGCAGGCTCTGCAACCGCTTCCACTGCGCCACGAAGGGCACATGCTCCATGGCCCAACGCTCCAGTTCCGCCACCGGCGCATGCGCCTGCGGATTAGGGATGATGTGTTCGGGCTGGCGCTGGACGATGATCAACTCGCCGACCTTGTCGGCGATCGCGGTCGCCACCTGCACGCCGGAACAGCCGGTGCCGACCAGCACGACCTTCTTGCCGGTAAGGTCGATGCTATGATTCCAGGCGGCCGAATGGATCACGGGACCCTTGAACGAGTCTAGATTCTTGACCTTGGGATAGTTGGGATTGTTGTTCGGCCCCACCGCCATGATGAGGACGTTGCACTCATAAGTTTCGGGCTTGCCGTTCCGTACCGCCTTCACGATCCAGATCTTGCGCGCCTCATCCCACTCCGCGCCTTCGACCCAGGTTCCGAACTGGATACGATCACGCAGATTATATTTGTCGGTGACGCGGTCGAGGTAAGACAGGAATTCGGGGCCACGCGGATAGAATTGGGTCCAGGACGCATTGGGTTCGAAGGAAAAGGAATAGATGCGGCTCGGCGTATCGACCGCAGCGCCCGGATAGGTGTTGGTCAACCAGTTGCCGCCCACCGTGTCCATCGCTTCCAGCACCGTGAAGTCGAAACCTGCCTGCTGCAGCTTGATCGCGGCGTTGATACCCATCATTCCCGCGCCGACCACGATCACCTTGAAATCGGCAGGCGGCACGTCCGCCGCCTTGCGCACGCGCGTGTCGGTGGTGAAGCCGGCATGCTGGAAAGCAACATCCACGGACATTTCCGGCAGGTCCTGACCCAGCAGCAGACGGCTCATCCGCTTGAACATCGGCCGGTCCAGCTGCGGCATGACCGGCGGCTTGCCCGACTTCACCGCGAGGCGCAGGCGATCGCGAATTTCGGCGGCGATCGCCGGATCAATGGTCGGCCGCTCTTCATGCGCGTGGATATCCACGAACGTCTCGATCAGCTCTTCCTGTCGTCCGTCGATCGCATCCCAATAATGATGCAGCAACGTACGGTCGCCGGTGATCTGGATCAGCGCCATCAGCGCCATGGTGGGGTCAAGCGCGTCGATCGCGGCATGTATCCGAGAATCATTATTAGTGGCCGGGGCGTGCATCCTGTCTCTCCTGAATGTCCTCGTTCGCAGAACTCAATTTAAATTGAATTACACTTCCATGTGTAAATCGTCAATGGTGGCAGGCTTGCTATTTGCGCCTTTGCTGCGCAACGAGGCTGGATATGGACGGACAGAGCATCAAGAGGCGGGCAGGCCGCCCAACGCCAGAGGTGGCCGAACAGAAGCGCAACAACCTGATCCTGGTTGCGCTCAATGAATTTGCACGGACTGGATTTCATGCTGCGTCGCTGCGCGACATTGCCGAAAAGGCTCAGGTGTCGAGCCGCACGCTCTACAATCACTTCCCTGACAAGCTCGCCCTGTTCGAAGCCTGCCTCGAACATTCTGGTGCGCAGATCCGGCCGGAACTCCCCGATCTGAAGGGCGACCTCCACACGCAGCTCATCACCTACGCCACCGAAATGCAGCGGCAGCTATTTTCGACGCAAAGCACTCAAATGGCACGGCTGATTTACCGGGAGAGCAGCGAATTCGACGAACTGCGCAAGATCGCTCGCCTGCAGTTTGAACGGCATCAGGTCAGCCCTGTCGCTCGACTCCTGGAGGCGGAAGGCGTCGATCCGGCAGAGAGCCACCCTTTGGCCAAGCAATTCGTCGTCATGGCTCTTGGCGAGTGGCAGAGGCGATTGCTGTTCGGGGGAGAGTTGATGACGGATGAAGAAATGGCTGGGCACGCAAAGCTCGTAACCAACATATTCTTAAACGGTATCACAAGTCGCATCTCGTAATTGGCTGGCGTCCGGCCTAGGCAGGCTTGGGAAAATTGACTGCTTCCGCTTCTATGCAGGCGCTGAACAAGCCAAGCTTATCTGTAAAATGATTATAGAGCGTCCCGACTTGTTGATATCGCCGCGGTCTTCCACTTCCTTGTTCTTGGTCGGTTGCATCTCCCCAAGCTGGTAATGGCGGACACATTCAAGGCACTGGCGCAGCGCCGATAGCGGCTTCAACAGAGCGAGATTTGCATTTTGAAGCGCCGCAATCTAACGCTCCTTGCCATAAAGAAACTCAAGACCGCCTTTTAGACGGTTTGCTGGCGTTTCAGGGCATTAGGAACAAATGGTGCCCGGGGACGGAGTCGAACCGCCGACACTGCGATTTTCAGTCTAAAGCATGGGTTTTCCGGCGGATGCCGAACAATTCCCTTTGTCTGTATTTTTCAGGTACTTACGGGCAGGGTTCCATATTAGAGGGGCCGTAGGACTCCGGCTTATTCCGGCTATTTCCCTGCACGATTACACCGGAATTACACACGTTTCTTGTACGCAATCAATTTCCCTAATCTCAGGAGTCAACTTCTACACGTCGCCAACTAGTCCGGTATGGATCACATGAGGCACAGCTTGAAATAACATCATGCGGCGCTTCAAATCCTCGCATACCTGCGCAAAGTCGCCTTTACTTGGAGCCATAATCGATGCTCCATCCTTCAAGAATTCCTCAGAAACTCCTCTAGCCGAGAGAAACGTAAGGGGTGAAAAAAGTAGATTTCTTTCGACCGGCGTATCGAAGTTAGCTCCTCTCACCGAGGAGGCATGAAATTTCATGCCTTTCATAGAAGTGCCAAAGAAATTAGCCGAGTTAATGCTACACAAATAAAATCGGCAGCCGTCCATTATCGCATAATTGAATCTCCCGCTCAAATCACATGCTACAAAGGTAGCGTCTTCCAAGTTTGACGATCTAAAATCGATATTATGAGCCCTTATCTCTTCAAAATGTTGGCCGGACGCATCAAGAAGCGAAAGACAGCTAAATATCACTGTGGACCCTGTTTTATCTTTTACTCGTTTGATTACGCTGCAAAGCTCATCTTCATCGTTCCATTCGATCTCTATAATTGCTTTACCAGAACACTCGGCCTCATCGAGCGCCGTAGCGCATGAGTTGGCTACCATCCAGAGAGCGCACTCAGCGTTTGCCTGTTCGACTTCCATCGACCGCCATGTCCCGCCACCGGAAATCGGGAAGCCCTCATCGGACGCCTTTTTGATGAGGTTCTGAAAACCTTCCTTTAGCTTAATTGCATTTGCGATTTCTTCCTGCTTCTTGCCTCCGGCAAGCTTCAGTCGAATTTCATCCCGAAGGAAGTGCAGCATCTCAATTGATGGTTCGCCCGTCCGGGTCGCCCGCATCCAATCGCGCATCGCATTATCAATGCGGCGCAAATTCTGAGCGATAACATCTTCAGCCACAGATAATAGAGCTTTAGCCGCCAGGTATTCTCCAAAACTTTTATGAGTAAACTCAAATCCACGCTGCGATCTCTCAGATGATTTAAGGTAGAAATTCATGGCCAAGTTCGTGACATCCTGTCCATTATCAGCAGTGAACTTTTTCCAAGCGTCTTCTGCTTCCGTAATCTCAAGCGCTTCATCGAATTTTTCTTCGCTGGCAACGCGAGCGTCTCCTCCAAGCCACGCCGCAAGCGCGATCGTCTCCATGAGTTTCAGGAAGTCGGGCTTGGACAGTGTTTTGCCTGCGCCAAGCCTTTTATGTACTCCATCACCCCAGCCGCGTTCGTATATCGACTCGACAAGAGCCGAATAAATCCGGTTTCGATTGTCAGCGGCCAATTCCCAGTGTTGGTTTGCGTATCCGGCGAGCGCCAAAAGATAGCAAAGTAAAGGCTCGTGAGTGATACCCTCGAGCCGTTTATTAGAAAAAGCTTCAGGGATATCGGGCGTCTCGCCTTTGAGCGCAGCGTATTGAGTCCACCATTGTTTTCTCTGATCTTCTGACCAAAGAGGGTTATCGCTGCCGTCGCTTTCTTCGCCTGCATCGTGCACGCGCACTGGCAGGAACCCATATGCTTCAAGGGCACCATTGCGCGGCGTCGGCAAGTACCTGCTTGCTGCTTGAAACGCGGGCATCCGCCCGCTTACGATGACACGAATTTTGCGGTTGTTGCCGCCTGTTAGGGTGGAAACAAGACTGTTAAGGCGGTTTGCAAAGGTGCCAACTACATCTTTGGCAGCTTCCCCAGGAGCCACTAATTCATCTAGACCATCGAAGATTAGCAAAAGCGGAGCGCCATCCTCGACAGAGGCGCGTGCGAGCGGAGGCTGATTGAAGGGACTGTCAGTGGTTTCTGTGAAATGACGATTGATAGCCTCTCTCAGGTCTTGGTCCGTCCCGATGTGTTGCAAGGGAATGAAGAGCGGACGGACCCCATCCTTCTTCGCGGCTCGGCTGGCTAACGCCTTCAATGTTGTAGATTTACCGCTGCCCGGGCCCCCGCCAACCAAACGCAGCCAATCGCTGAGGCTTTCACTCTCCACCCATGTGTCAAGTTCACTATCTATGCGAACCATTTCATGAGATGAAATTATGTTATATCCTTCAGAGTCTATGTCATCATCATCTTTACTGAAAATACCTCGCAATGGTACATATAATTGGCTCAGCGATATTCTTTCTATTTCCTGACCAAATAGCGGTCTCACTTCAAAGTCATAGATCAATTTCGCTCTATACGACTGCCACGACGTAGATATATCGGCCGCCAAAGCTCCAGGAATTTTGAGGGAAGAGAACAGCGGCTCGTAGTAATCCGGTCGGGCGGAAAAAATCTCGAAGACCGCCCTATTGAAAGCTGCATCGATTTTGTATCGCAAATTAGCTTTATTTTCCGTCGAATATGCATCATTATCGAAGAGATGTTCAAGAATTTCATTATAAATTTGCAGCTTTGTAGGCCGATCAAAAAAATTAATTGGTACGAATATTCCGTCTATGCCACACTTGGCTCTAGCAGTATCGATGGCGTGTCTAAAGTGCTTCACAAGCTCATCCGTCTTGTCAGAGGGAAAGGCTTTAGACTGATCGAGAGACCACGCAGTTGCGCTAATTGCAAAAACCCAGGCCAAGTAACCAGCTGATGGCTTGATTTTGAAAGAGGTGGCGAATTTAACTAACCCACTTATGCCGGTCGAAACCCCATCTCCGGTGGATTTCAAGAAAAGGTCGCTTATGGCCCCACCTACTGACCCGAGGAAGTCCTTCCACTCGCTTTCCACCGAGATGTCGAGCGGGAGATGAACCCCAACTTCGGCCCCAATAACATTGTGCATTCACGCCTCCCTTTGCGCCATCGTATTCAACAGGACAGTGGTCGTCAAAGTATGACAGCGAAATCATCGGCCTAATCGCAAACGTCCGTTTCCGATACACGCTACCAACATGTATCGAAAATTAGACTCCACATATATTCGTTACCTTGATAGTTTCGTTACACAGATTCGATACAAGGATTACAAAATGAGCCGAGCCTTTGCATATTGCCGCGTTTCAACGGGGGACCAGACTACCGACAATCAAGTTAGAGAGATTGAAGCGGCTGGCTTTGCGGTCGATCCCAAGCGCATCATTGTTGAGACTGTTTCTGGTTCGGTTGCCGCTTTGGAGCGCAAGGGCTTTGCTAAGTTGGTGGATCGGCTGGAAGCCGGTGACATTCTCATCGTGACAAAGCTGGATCGGCTAGGCCGTAACGCTATGGACGTAAGGGGCACAGTCGAACGGCTGGAAGCAGAAGGTGTGAAGGTCCATTGCCTTGCCCTTGGTGGTGTGGACCTCACCAGCGCAGCCGGAAAGATGACGATGGCTGTTATCTCTGCCGTTGCTGAGTTCGAGCGTGATCTACTGATCGAACGAACCCAATCAGGCTTGAAGCGGGCGAAGGCAGAGGGAAAGACCTTGGGCCGTCCGCAATCCCTTACTGATGATCAGCAGCGCACCATTCTTGGAAAGCGGAAGGAAGGCATTTCCCTTGGAGCATTGGCCAAGGAATATCAGGTTAGCCGCGCCGCCATACAGCGGGTGGAAAAACGGGCCTCTTAAGATCATGATGAAGCAGCGATAGGGGCAAGGTGCGACATGTCTGACATTCGACCATTCCGCCAGGAACGGGCTTGAAGTCATTGGATGAATGCGAAGGTCCACGCCTACGCTTCATGCCATTGTCCAGTGAGGCGATCAGCCCCTACCTCATTGTTCCTATCGGGCTGACGATAGGAAACGGTACGGGATACCTTCTTTTATTCTGATGCGATCGACAGGCTGCCCGTCAGCCGTTGCAATCTCAACGGAATGCCCTGCCATTTTGGTGGGGTATTTTTTTGCCTGCGTCAGAAAGGCGAAGTCTTAACTCAGAGGCTATATTGGGCACAGAAATTGATTCACACGGGCCTTATCGGATTAGCTGTCCTCACACGATAGAAACGCGAAGGGGGCAAGGAAGCAGCCGATCCGTAAACGACCACTAGTTGACGCTGAAAGGATCGATTTAACTTCCCAAATGCGGTCGTTCGTTCAGCGTGATCTTTCCCGTTTCTTCACTTCTAACCAGCAGTTTCGACAATTGGTTTTTGGAACTGGGGCGACTGTGCCAATGCGGGGCACCGCGCCTGACCGATTGACACCCTCGTATGCTTAAATAGAAGGCCAGCTGGCTGCCTATCGATCAAGGGATCACATGACCGACCTGTTCTCTCCGCTCGCCTTCTCGCGCGGCCCTACCATGAAGAACCGCCTCATGCTTGCTCCGCTGACTAACCAGCAGAGCTACCCGGACGGCCGACTTTCAGACGAGGAATATGGCTGGTTGATCATGCGTGCAACGGGCGGGTTCGGTCTAGTGATGACCTGTGCCTCTCATGTGCAGCCAGTCGGCCAGGGCTTTCCAGGACAACTTGGCATCTTCGGTGATGAACACCTCGAAGGGCTCACCCGATTGGCAGCCGGCATCAAGGAAGGGGGGGCCCTATCCTCGGTGCAACTTCACCATGCCGGCTACCGCGCACCCCAAGAGCTGGTGGGCACGCCGGTCTGCCCCTCTGACAATCCCGAAACCGGTGCGCGCGGTCTAACTCTGGATGAGGTCGAGAGGCTTCGCGACGACTTCATCGCGGCGGCCGTGCGCGCCGAGAAGGCAGGTTTTGACGGTGTAGAAGTGCATGGCGCGCATGGCTATGTGCTCGCCGAATTCCTTTCCCCTGAAGTCAACCAGCGCACCGATCGCTACGGCGGTAACTCCGAAAATCGCGCTCGCCTTCTATTCGAGATAGTTGACGGTATTCGAGCCGCCTGCCGCGCGGATTTCCAGGTGGGCTTGCGGCTTTCGCCGGAGCGCTATGCACAAGACCTTCAGGAAGTTGTCGCAGTTGCGGGCGAGGTGATGCGCAATGACAAGATCGACTATCTTGACCTTTCATTGTGGGATGTCACCAAAGAGCCAGAAGACGAACGCTACAAAGGACGGACCTTGCTGAGCTGCTTCACCGAGCTGCCGCGGGGCAATACACGTCTGGGCGCGGCGGGCAAGGTCATGAACGGCCGAACCGCAGCGAGCGTCATTGCAGCTGGCTGCGATTTCGTCTCGATTGGACGTGCCGCGATCCTGCGGCACGATTTCCCCGAATGCGTGCGCTGCGATGCCGACTTCGAATCGCCTTCGCTCCCCGTGTCGCCCGAGCATCTTCGCAGTGAGGGTGTCGCTGAACCGTTCCTCAACTACATAACCTCGACCTGGCCTAACTTCGTTGAAGACGAAACGGCAAAGGCGTGAGAGCGCCGGATTTCAAATTTGTGCGCCACAACCTGTGTTCGATGGTTGCATGAAGCTAATAACGGAACAGCGAAGGTCGTTCTGTCGGCCTAACCACCCTTACTCTTGGTCAATAAGTGGAGCGAAATGCGCGGACCTGTGCCTGACGGTTGCCGGGGGTGAGTAGGCAAGTCGCCGGTACGGAGGCGCCACCATCGTTCCCCACCGCGGAGTTGAGCCGTCCGGTGGAGAACCGCGCACGCGGCATCGGCTTGCGCGTAGGTGCGGTAAGCACCTTTGCCGCGATGATGGCCGCTCTGAAATACGCGACTGTTCATGGGGCTGGTCCGGTAGAGGTGCTGTTCTTCCGCAACTTGTTCGCGCTGCCCACGATCATCGCGTGGGTGGCGGTTAGTGGGGGTTTGGCAGCGGTGCGCACCCGCCGTCCAAGTGCTCACCTGACGCGCAGCGCCCTTGGCCTTTGTGTCATGTTCTGCACCTTTCTCGCGCTATCCAAACTGCCGCTAGCGGAAGCAACGGTCATCAGCTTCTCGGCACCACTCTTTGCGACCATGCTGTCGGCGCTCATCCTCCGTGAGAAGGTCTTTTGGCACCGGTGGACGGCAATCGTGTTGGGTTTCGTCGGCGTGCTGGTAGCGGTAAATCCCGTTGGCTCGACGCTGCCACTGATGGGCGTCATCATTGCCCTCATTGCGGCGCTCGGTACGGCCCTAGTGGTGATCACACTTCGACAAATCGGCGAAACCGAGAGTGCGACGGCTACGGTTTTCTGGTTCAATGTGGCAAGCGTTGTGGTCACTCTGATCCCCATGCCGTTTGTCTACAACTCGCACAGCGGTGACGTATGGCTCGCGCTGATGATAGGCGGAATTTTCGGAGGAGTGGCGCAAATCATGATGACAGCGGCGGTGCGCTTTGCGCCGGTGTCAGTGCTAGCGCCGTTTGATTACCTGCAACTCGTCTGGGCGACCTTGTGGGGCGTAGTTCTATTCGAGGTCGCACCGACGATCAACGGCGCTGTGGGGGGAGTCCTAATCGCAGGCGCCGGGTGCTATGTGGTGTGGCGCGAGCGGCGACAGCGCAAGATTACCGTGACTGCGGGTAATGAGCTTTGACACGCCGAGCCTTGTAAACCGCGGGTAAACCTCTCACAAAAAAATGCCGGAGTTCTAAACCGCCTGCTCGGCAAGTGTCGGCGCCGCTCTAAGGCAAATTTTTGGGGTCTCGACGGACGAGCATTCAATTTTCTTTGTCCGCTTATCCGGGTTGCCGCCTGAAAGCTGCCGTTCCGCTTACCACCCGCCATCGTCGCTGGCTACAGTGGGGCCTCGCCACGCGCCAATAACCTGCTGGTCCGCTTCGGGATTGCAAAGCTGCTCGGCGGCAGGCGACCATTTTTTGCCATTCGTCCCCCTTCAATCGTTGTCCACTAGCGGACAGTGCGGGCGTCGCATATTGATCTCATCATGAAGGGGCGGACAGCGATCGTTTGCGTAATGGCTGCGAGCATCGGTGGTGCAGCAGGCTGGATACTCAATGACCAAGCTGAAGGCCGCCGCTGCAATTATTTGGCGAATGGCTATGAATTACTTCCAATCAGAACTGAACGCCTCTCCCGATCCGAACTTGAGCATGTGCCTGAACATGTCCTGGGTGACATACAAAGGTGCTGGGCGGCAAACCCCTATGGAGGGCCTCAGCACAGCCTGGCATTGACCGATGCCAGAAAACTGTCTGCGGCGCGCTATTATGTCGCCTTCGAACCACTCGGGATAACCGATGTTCAAATAGTGTTCCTGGTCGACCGCAAAGATGGCGTGATCGGTGCATTTCAGCGCAGCACCCAGTAACGTGCCGCACCCTCTATAAGCGCTAGGCGGCTAAAACGACCATGGCGGGCATTTACGATGCTGTAGCATCCTGCCAAAATCAGACTTCACGGAGGGGAGCACGGCCGCGTTATGTTCCGACTTTTGTTTGGCGAAACGGTACGGACAGTGATGTTACCACTCCTTCCATTTCAATTTCTGATCGTTGCCCTCAACCTCGCGGGGTACGTGGAGAACGAAACGTTTATATCGTCGATGAGGATGATAGCGTTCGCGTACGTCATCTCCGTCATTTTGGAAGCGGTGTACGGCGTACGGAAATGATGAGATTACTCATCGGTGCTCGTCATGGCACTTTACGCTTTCGTAAGGCGACGGTGAACACCCGACCAATTTCAGCCTTGGGTGAGGTTGATCGCTCTGCTCGGACGCGGACATCACCGACGTGATGAAGGCTTTCGTATCCACAGCCTTACGGATCGAGGCAGAAAGTAGGCGCAGCCAAGAATGCTGACCGCCGTAACGCCAAGTAGGGTATTGGTAGCTGCCTCGCTCTCGGAAATTGTGGCATGGCCTAGGGTTGCCAACATCAGGGATGTTGCAAATCCGGCGAGTGATAGAGTCGTGCCTGCATGAACATGCTTTCTATTCATGCTGAATTATTACGGTTGGCATAGGCCAATGGGCAAGAGGTGATCCGAAACCGGACCGTCGCCTAATCACCCTGCATCGTTGCTACCGGCCTGCAAAGCAGCCTTAGCCGCGCCAACCTGCTGGTCAGGTTCAGAATTAGAAAGCAGCCCAGCGGCGAGCGACCACAAACTGCCATTCAGAAGTGCATCCGCTGCACCTGGTTGCTGACGTTGACGCCGACGCTATGCTCTACATCATCCTGCTGCAGTCAGCGCGGGCACAAGAAGCGCGGGGGTAACAATGTCTTCAAAACGAGGATGCATGGTAGCCAGCGCCTCAATAGGCATTCTGCTGCTAGCTTTCCTGCTCTGGCCCTATCGATCGGAAAAAATAGATAGCGTCGTTTCAGCAAACGAAACGGGGTGCGCCATTTACACCACCAGCAACGGCGGCTGGCGCGAAGAGGCAGGGGCTTCTCGGGTAGCTTACCCCCTGGATATACGTGTTTTCGTTGAAAGTTGCGCCGGTGTGCCACAGGGGCGACCATATGCCGCAACGCTTGTGTCCGCTCGCTCCGGGAAAGTCATTGCGTCAGGATTGTCCTGTTCCGGGAACAGACTTGCCGAAGGGTATCCTTGTAGGCTTGAATTGCCACCACTCAACACACTATCTGGGCAGGATCACTTTCGCGTTCGCGTTGTGGTGGCCAAGAGACAAAAGTTGCGCTCTGCTGAGTTGCACCTGTTCCTCAAACGCGAATGGCGTAGCGTTGTGATCGACACGATTATGTCGGTCTAGCGCGTCGGCGTTCGCCTCTGCCCTGCAGTATCAAATAATGCTCACCGCGGCGTCAGCTATCACCGATCCTCCACCTGAAAGCCGACAGTCCGCCGCCCACCCGCTATCGTCGATTCCCGCCTGCAAAGCCGCCTGCGCCGCCTATATCCTGCTGGTCCGCTTTGAGCTTGGTAAGCCGTCCATCGGCAGACGACCAATTCTGCCATATGTTCGGGGCGCATTCATCCCATCAAGCATCCGCATGGGCGGGCAAGCAGCGTGACGTTAGGGATAACAATATTGATAATTGAACTTGGCAGCACCCACATCATATTCGACAATGATGGCCGGACATGTGGGATCATGCCGCTCGAAGAGCGCCCATGGAAGTTCATCGTTGGCGACGATATTGATCGGCTTTAAAGGCAAACTTCGTATAGCGTCTGGCATCGCAACTGACAGCAGTCGTGTTGGGTGATCCCATAGTGTACCTTTGATCAATTTTCGACCTTCGGCAAACGTTCCAGTGTAGAACCTTATTCGCTTTCTTAAGGACTTTCCATTTCTATGAAGCGTAATTTCGCGCTCAAGCTTGCGAATTATTATTTCATCGGGCTTACATTCTTTGTTGATACTTTTAGCCTGCAAGGCATGGTTGATAGCGGGCGTGCCGAGGGAACTGTGT
>NZ_OBMU01000001.1:2434596-2479567 GCF_900218065.1 Novosphingobium sp. Chol11
AATTATGGACAGAATTATCGAAGCTGGACCAGCGCATCGACCCTTCATTCCGCTTACCGCGTGTGGGAAGCGGAAGCCTATCCCCGAGACCAGACAAGCCTGGGGGCGTTCGGGCGAGTGCTGACAAACATCCCCGTGGCAGCTCCCGACCTGAATGTGGAGAAGAAATCTGACCGAAACGGCGCACAGTATCGCATCCTGTGAGCCGGGCGACATAACGGGCGGTATGCCGTCTAAATCGACTACAGCCTGCCGAGACATTTTTCCGAAGGCGGAAAGGCGTCTTGGCAGGCTTGCTCTTCCCTCCAAAAGACACAATCGCAGCAGGGTTTTAAACCGCCCTAAGGAGGAGCAATGCTTGTCGGCTATGCCCGCGTGTCCACAACCCACCAATCACTCGACGTTCAGATCGAGCAGCTTGCAGCCCATGGTGTCGAGAAAATGTTTCAGGAACAAATCAGCGGTAAATCGGCATCGAACCGACCTCAGTTGAAAGCTGCGCTCGATTTTTGCCGCGAGGGCGATACGTTTCTTGTGACCCGGCTCGACCGATTTGCCCGGTCGGCTCAGGATTTGCATAATATCGTAGCCGCCCTGACAGTGAAGGGCGTTGGATTCCGGTGCCTTCAACAGGGCGGCCTCGACACGACGACCAGCCACGGGAAGCTGATGTTGGGCATATTGGCCGCTGTAGCCGAATTCGAACTCGACATCCGGCAGGAGCGCCAACGCGAAGGGATCGAGAAGGCCAAGGTACGCGGTGTATATCGTGGCGGCAAACAGCGGTTCGACCCGGCGGAGGCTCGGAAGCTGCGCGATGATGGCATGAAACCCCGTGCAATCGCGCGTGAACTGAAGTGCAGCCCGGCGACAGTTTATCGCTTGCTCGGCTGACCTATATCCCGCCAACTTGACCCGCCGCTCATCGCGGCTCGTGCCGCATTTTTGCCCTGAGCCGACCAACGGCTATTCGAACGGATTGAACTCACCCTTCTTGATCCGCTTTGCCCACCGCTCAAAAAAGGCATCCTGTACGAAGTTGATATTTTTCACGAGGCGCAAAAACAGAAGCGAACCCCCATACATGAGCAACATGCCGGTCCAGTTCCCCGGCGATTGGGAAATGAACGCAACTCCACTTGCGGTGCCGTGCTTAAAGAGTTCTCGCAGTTGCAGCCATTCAGGGGGGCTATTGTGAACAATCACGCCATCGTCAACGAATACGTCCGCATCGCTGCGGAGCGAGTTCAGCCATTCATACGCTTCCTCAACATCCGGCCGATCGCCAACCATGACGCCTTCAAGCTGACGGCCGACGAGAACCTTCACTAGGTGGCGAAGAGAGTCGAAATGATAGTCGTCCCGGCCATAGTCGCCGATTGCGAAGCCCGAGGCGGCAACTTCGGAAAGGCTGTTATTAGTGCCCACAGGAATGAAGGTAACATGCACGCTCCAACCGAAGTTCCGCTGGGGAAAGAGCGTTGTTTCCACGATTGTTTCGCGATGCCGGTCTTCATGTTGTGGAATCTTCCGGGTTTCGGAGCCATCATATTCGGCGGTAGTCTCAAGCCCTCCGATGATGCGGCTGTCGTTTACTGACCATTCCACGACCCCACTGGCTTCAAGGCGCTCGACGGCGGCTTTGATTGCTTTCTCCGAGGCGTCGGGGAACGCTGAGGTCAGCTCTTCGATAGCATCATAAGGACCGCCCCAAATCCATTGGTAGCCGCCCGAACCGCTTTCATACGGCAACTGATTTGCTGGATCTTCAAAGTTCTCGTAGAACCAAGCAACCATCTGTTCAGCATGGTCAAATTCCGAGGAGCGAGGATCGAGTTCCGGCGGTTCACTGACTGGTACAACGTGGGCAGCGCTCGGCATAACTTCCTCGTATTCCTATCGGGCGTTAGGCTTCCTATTACTGAATTATGGGGACAAGCCAACCGTTCGCTTTCTATACATTTTCGCCGAGAATGGCCGATTTGAGGACAATGAACAGCCGCTCGGACCGGTAGCTGGGCTTAGCAGTCGATCCGGCCGCAGCGACGAATGACATCGGCAAAGGCGTGCTTGCCCAAGTTAGATGCGCGGCGGTTTTCATCAGGCGTCAGATTGCTGTCCATTGCCATGTCCAACAGCGTCAGTGCCAGGCGAAAGACAGCCCGAACATTGGGCTGGGCGCGAGAACAGCGCAGATAATCATAATAACGCCGACTGTAGCCCATGTGCTCGACCGAAAAATGGGCGTGGGACTGGGTGATACCTGCTGCCCGGAAAAATGCATAAATGTCGTCCACTATCATGACCATAATCCTCAAAATACGATCCTACTCGTATTTATGGCTACACAGCAGCCTGATCCTTGATCGCGGCGCATGAATTATTTTCATTTATTTTCTAGTCGTTAAGGCCAATCTTCGGTCGCTCTCACGAACAACGACGTTACGGCTTGCCTTGTCCGAAACAAACAAGGAGATGCCCATGTCGATCCTCAAGTCCCTGAAGCTTACCGCTGCCAGCCCGGTCAACGTCGGCGCATCCGAGCATGGTTTTCGTGCGAAGCTGCTGCGATATTTGGAAGAGCAGAAGGCGTTGGCGGAAGCTGAGATTGCCGGAACGACCTTCACCGCGACAAAGAAGGTCACGCGCAAAAATGCTGAGGGCGAGAAAATCCGGGTCGATGCACCCCGTGCCGTCCGCAAGGGTTGGTTCACCGACGCCAGCGGCAAGCTGTTTTTTCAGCTTCGCTATGGCAGCAAGCCGCTGGAGTTTGCCAAGGGCATGAACGCGGTTGCGGTCGAAAGCCTGACGGAAATGCCTAGCATCATCGCGTCGATCATCGAAGCGATCAACGCGGGCGAACTCGATCCGCAACTGACGAGCGCCATTGCCGAACGCAAGGCAAATTTCAAGCCTAAGGCCAAGAAAGCGGGCGCGTGAACAACGATACTGAGAGGCGGGCGACCACAGCCCGCCTCAACGACCATTTCCGTTTTACCGGCGAAAACGGGTGGGTATTCCTCTCCGCTGGTGTTGCGGCACAACCTGTTCCGGTGAAGGACGCCATCGTTCATACCGTCCGGCATTTTGATGCCTTTACGCCGGACAATGATCCCCATGGCGAACATGATTTTGGCACGCTGACGGTCAACGAGCTCCGGATCATCTGGGAGATTACCTACTATAAACGCGATCTAGGCGATGCCGACAGCGATCCGGCTGATCCCGTCAGGACCAAGCGCGTAATGGCCATCATGCTATCGGAGGAATATTGATGCGGCGGTACAATGTCAGCGACATCACGGAACAGCATTATCGGACGCTGCGCTTGCTGCTCCACCTCAATCTGGCTGAAGCCCATATAGTGGTAAGAAGCCAGCGACCCTGGCCCACTCCTATTTCATTTTCATTCCGTCAGCGCGATATTAAAATTGCAGGAGATGCAATCAACTAGCGGCTGCATTTTGGCCATTGCCACTGCATGGAGTCGAGAATGATCCCGCCGTCGCCGAAAGACGAACAAAGATACATGCTGCCATGTTCGGCACAGAACATCCGCCAAAGACCCAGTGGCTGTTGACGTCCCTGCAGAAATGATTCATGGTTTGTTCACAGGTTGTCCCCAGAATATGGGGAGGTAGACGATGAAACGAAGAACACCCAATCTCGCGGCGAGCCTTCCGAAATGCAGGTGTTGCGGCAACTATTGGCGTCCGGCCCCCGGCGTGAACGCCAATACTGCCTATTGTAAGCGGTGCGCTAAGGCACGTCACGAGCAGGCCGCAACTGCGTTGGGCCTCAAACGCCTCGGCCCAACCGACTTCAAGGGAGGCTTCCTCCTCCCGAGACGATGGCGCTCAAGCTAGGCGCCGAAAAAGGTCCGTAGCCCGGCTAAGGCTTGCGCCTGCCCAATGACTCCGCTGGAACCGTCCAACGACCGAGAACGCCCGCCGCCGATCGGATCGCTCCACGCGCGCCATTGTTGCTTGCGCGTCGAGATGCGTTCCCACTCGACCTGTATCCGCCGTTGCCCCTTGGTCTGCTGCCATTTGACCAAGTCTGATGCGACTTCGACGGTCCACAGCGGATCAACCGGCAGAGCCGCTAGGCCCGAGAGGGTTTGATTGGTGTTCTGGAAACGCCCCGTCGTGTTGTCATTGAGTGTTCGACGGATGAATGTGCGCCACGGCTTCGGGATGTGTGGAAGCCACTTGAGAGTATCAACGAAGCCGCCGTGTTCAATGAGCGATTGCGGGTTGGGTGCTTCTTCGTACCAAATCTTGCCGTGCAGAAGCCGGAAGAGCGTCATACCAAGAGCCCATATATCACTTTTTGCGCTAGTTGGCCCATTATGCCAACACTCGTAGGCGATATGGTCGCAGTAGCCCGCTTGCGAGCCGTAACCGAGTAACAGGTCGTCCGTGACCAAACCGAAGTCGGCGAGCTTAGCCACACCCTGTCCGTCGAGGAGGATGTTCGCTGGCTTAATATCGCGATGGAGCATCCCTCTCGAATGGAGCACACCGAGGCCCTGTAGCACCTCGGTCGCCGCCTTCTTTACTGCCCGCAGCGTCATGGGGCCGGTGTCGAATTTCTTCTGGAGCGAGCCCCCCGCACAATATTCCATACAGATAATGACACTATCCCCGCTGTCACCCTCGACCACATGGTGGACTTGGACGACGTTGCGGTGTGTGGCTTTCGATAGGTTTTGAGCCTCATTCAACGATCCGCCCTTGTATAGTTGCCACCGGGCGTCATCGTGGTGGGCTTTGCGGTTCAGGACCTTGACTGCGACGTTGCCATGCGCCGGGTCCACGCCATGGAACACCTCGCCGAAGTGTCCATTGCCAATCTTCGCGCCGACTGTAAGACCGGAAACGTAGTCCGCCATCAGTCGTTCCTCGCGGCGATCAGGAGCATTGTGACTTCACGGCTTCCCTTGCGAAGCTTGCCACCGGTCGTGTGCTCATCCCAGAATGAATCGTCAGCCACATACTCATCAACCTTCCGCTCGCCATAGGTGCGGCTAACCACGCCCTTCTTCAATTGCGAGACCGACGAAGCGGACGCCGCAGCAGCGATCACCACCCCCCGGACCTCCGCACTTTCCAGCATGCCTAGCTTTGCCGCGCCCTTGCCAGCGACGGCACTCGCCTTTACGTAAACGGCCTCGATACCGTTCTCGCGGATGTAGTCAGCACATTGCTGGTGCAAGACGTTGTAGGCGGCAGCTCTGTCGCCCTTCTGCACCTTCCATGTATCGTCGGCGAGAACCACGATCGGGCCATCGTCATGAGGGACTTCAACGTCCACGTAAGTCACGCCTTCTTTGGAGGCGCTAAGCCCCAACCACCGCTTCGTCATTCATAACCCTCTGTTTGCCGTAACTGACTGATACAACGAGGATGACGAATGGTGAAGAGAGAAGAACAGAACGTGGCAATCTCAAATAGTCGCTACAACCCCGGCTGCTCCTTGGCGACTACGGTGTCGTAAAGCCCATAGTGTGTCAGCCCTTCATGGCTCTCTATTCCAGTATAGCGGAGGGAGGCATCCTCATAGCGGCGGAACGCGAAAACGGCTTCATTCATTCGTTCGGTGTTAAAAACCTTTAGGCGCACCAGAAGATGAAAGTCGGCTACTGTCAGGCCAGTGACCGCAAGGAACAATTCCGGTTCCAGCTTGGTGATGACATCCTGTAGCGTATTTTCGCGAAAATCCGTCAGGTACATGAACGCTGGAATGCGTGTGGCAAACTTAATCAGCTTTTCCTGTACGAGCTTGCGCTTCGATTTGTACTCCTTTTCTTCATCGGTTAGCTCTTTCTTTTCCTGCGAAGTAAGCTCGCTGCCTTTCGCCTTGTTCTTGAGGTCTTTGACCTTTTCGCTCTTGTTGATGATGGTTTCGATGATGTTAACACCAAGCGCGCGCCAGCCTTCTATGCGTTCCACGGCTGCCATCGCCTCGGGATTGTTGAGAACGCGGCGCAACGTGTCATTATCCACGTTGACGAGCATCGCGGATTCCCATTTTCGTGCCAGCAGCGTTGCCGAAGTTCCGGCCATTGCAATGTCAAGAATGCCGCCTGCGTCAATCTGCGTCATGTTGGCGCCGTCATAGGCCAGCACTGGCAGGAAGGAGACAAGCTCCCGCACCGCATTTTCTGGGTTGGCTTCGCCCGGCGAAAGGCCAACGCCATATGATGACAACTGTCGAAGCGCACGGGTCGGCGCGAAATCGAACACAAAGCAGATGGGTTTGAAGACTTCTTCTTCGTTGGGATCGTCGCCATGGGGATTCTTGATCGACCAAGGCGATTGCACCCGGAATGCTGCCTGAAAATAGGTTTCCGGCGAATTTAGGTTGCGTAGCATCAGGATCGACGACCATTGCGCCACCGTCACGCCGGTTGTCAGCTTACCGCACGACAGTGTGATGGTCTTGGTGCCGAAACCACTGCCGACAGCCTGTCGGACGGGCGGCAACGCGTCCAGTCCGATGCCTGCCGTGGCCCCCGCCGCCACGATCAGCCTGTAATCATGCCAGAAGACGTTATGTTTCTCTTCCAACAAATTTCTCATCGCATGACAGGCGGCGACGTTGGGCAGAAACCAGAAACTGTGCTGCAAATGGGGTAGCAATCTTGTGTCCGAATAGGGCCAAGGCGGCACGACGCCAGACTTAAGGCTATCGAGCGATCGCGGCGCATCGGGTGCATTACGAATGACATTCAGCCATTTCTGCACCTCATCCTTGTGCTTGAATTGCGCCAGCACGCCGGTCCCGCTAGCGGCGAAAAATTCGTTAAGATCAAACTCGTCGAACTCCCCGCCGCTGGCAATGTGAGTAATTTCCGGCGGCATCTGATAGGTTAGCAGCCGCATTTGCGGCAGCGCGCCATAGGGATTGCGCGCATCTGGATTTTGCTCAGCAAATTCGACCTTGGCGCGTTGTTCGTCGGTATAGGTCCAGTTGAAAATCTGTTCCTCGATGAACTCGCCGGTGGCCAGCGCCTTGAAGGGGGTGCCGGAGAGATAGAGATAGGCCCGCGTGGTGATGGGCAGGAACTCGGCCTCGCTTTCTGAAAGGACCCCCAAATCCTCGTTCACCTCCTCAAGGTCAGTGGCATATTCGAGACTGGTTTCCTTTTTGGCGACGGCCGCTTCCTCGCCCTCGAACAGCTCCTTTGCCGTCTCGCGCCAAGCGCCGAAATGGTATTCATCGAACACGACCAGGTCCCAGTTGATTGTGTGGAGCCATTCGTTCCGGGCCTTGATGTTGCCCGCCTTGTCGCGCCCCAACAAGTCTTGGAATGAGCCGAAATAGACCACGGGCTTATTGCCATCGATCTGGCTAGGGTCGCGCCCAGAGTTGCGGGAAAGATATTGCCAGGCGTCGAAATCGACATGGGATTCAAGGTCAGTCTGCCATGCATCCTCGACGGCAGGCTTGAAGGTCAGGACGAGAACTCGCTTCGCGCCCAGCTTCTTCGCAAGCTGGTAGGTGGTGAACGTCTTGCCGAAACGCATTTTCGCGTTCCAGAGGAAACGTGGAACGGCGGCGGCATTCTCCTTCCAGCGGGATTGATAATAGGTGTAGGTCTGTTCAACGGCCCGCGCTTGCTCTTCTCGTGGCGGGAAATCCTCGTGGTGCGTGCCCGTTAATTGTTGGCCAGTGCGCAGCTCGGACAGGACGGTTTTCACGTCCGCGACCGTGCATTGCATCCATTCGAGCTGCGGGTTGGCGAAGCCTTTGCGCTTCAAGGCATAGCGCACGGCATGATCCGTGATAATGCCCCCATCATCCCGTTCAGCGCTTTCGTCCAGCTCGATGGTGTAGTTGGTTATGGCGGCGGTTTTGAGCTGTTCAGCCACTCGCTGCTTCACGTCGCGTGTGGTCTGCCCGACTTTTAGAAGGCCGTCATGCGTATCGGCGGCGATGGCATAGGCGTAGATGCGCGGACGCGCTTTCGGTTTGGGGGTCAGGATTTCGTCAACAGTGGGCTTATTCATCGGTAGCTGCCGCGCCAAGATCCATGGGCCGCACAAACGTCTCAATGAATGCGATTTCCTCCTCAGTTATACCGTACTTCTTGTAGAGATCTTCATCGGTCCAAATTTTTGTCCAGTCTTGCGTTGGCACGAAAGTGTAGACCCTTCGCGTCGTGTCCTGAGAAGGCTTATGCAATAGAACAAGGAGACGAGTTAGGCGGCATGTGAGATATGATAGAGCACTCTCGGCCTCTAATTTTGTGTCGAAAGGGCCGATATACATATAGGTCCAAGAAGATATGCTTCCTGGTTCGCCTATAAATGGGGTACTTAGAATGCGATGCGGATAGGTATCTTTATTGCCGGTGCCGGGAGCAGCGCGGCCGATGAATATCTTCCACTTATCAAAAGTATCTTGCTCTTTTGTGATCTCTGCCCTCGCGACATACCCGACGCCGCCATTTCTGTAGACCTTCAGATCGTCGCTTGATCGCGCTTCTTTCCCTCTGAATGTGCTGCCGAGGCCATATGCACCAATCGAACTAACGAGATTCATGAACCGCTTTTCGTTGGGAAGTTCCAGAGATTTATCGCTGCCCGTTTCAGCGGCGACGACCTTCTTTAGGATCGATAATCCAGCGTTGAAGCGGATGAAGACATCTGCACCCTTTTCGAGCAAAGGGCGTGTCGCAGTTGAAGGAGGATGATCCTTGTAGTGTGTAGTTACACGACAGGGACCATGATAGTCACGATCCCATAAAAAGTAGCAAACGCCACCTTTGAGCCCAACGCCGGGGAACACATCTGATGCCGTTAGGTAATCCTCAATTGAAACCAATTGGTCATTGTTGAGCATTGCTTCCCGAAACTCATCTAACCCCATGCCTCCCGAAAACCATCGCGCAGGTATGATCATGCTAAGAAATCTGGGAGAAAGCTCTTTGGCCTGCTGAACAAATTGCTGGTAGATAGGGCGTGCCTGCACCCCATGCCCGTCCGTATTCAACTGGTAAGGTGGGTTTCCGATAATCACATCGAACTGCATGTCATCTCCGAACAACTCGCGGATGCGAGTTCGAATGTCATTGGTGTGGATGAAGGCGTAGGCGTGGTTTTCCAGCTGTTCGTCTCGATCAAAGGTGTTTTGCGGTACGCCGCAGAACTCGCACTTGCCATCTGAGGCATCGCCACGTTTCTTGAGCGTGTTGCCTGCCTCGTCCGTAACTTCGATCCATTTGCTGCCACCGACCCAGTTATGTTCGGTGCGCTCGAACCAGATGTTGCCGCCATCACTGGCAAAACTCTTCGCCACCGAATGTTCGCCGTTGGCGTGCTTCGAGCAATAGAGGCTTCGACGAGCCAGCAGGCTGGTCAACGTCGTTATACTGATGCCGAACACCTGCCGGGTCAGGATATGGTCGACCCGCGTTTGCAGGTCGGGAATTTCTGTCGCCAACCCGGCGATCAGCCGCGAGGTGATTTCCCGAAGAAACACCCCCGATTTGGTGCAAGGATCAAGGAACGTAACAGTGCGGTCGGCCCAAATATTCGCGCCGCCATTTCGGGAGGCCCAAGCCTCCGCCAGCGTGTCCAATACTCGGTTAGCAAACTCCGGCGGTGTGAACACCTCATCGTTCGAGAGGTTGGCGATGCAAGTCAGAACATCGGGATTGCGTCCCCGCAGCGTAAACCCCGCCTGTTTGTTCATACGGCTCCCCCCATTTCGCCGCTAGCAAATCTCGCCAAATCGCTAACCGTGATCGGTGGATAGACGCAAGTGGGTGTGAAAATTTCGTGCTTGCCGAGCCCCGCGAACAGCGAGCCTTCCGCACTGAAACTCGCCATGCCGGTCAGCACATCGAGCCTGAAGTCCCGGCGCTGAAACTTGCCCCTACCGAGATAGCCCCATTCCACTACGCTGATCGGTGCGCCTTCGGTGTCGCGCATCGTCATCGCATCGCCATGCACGAGATTAAGCGACAGCACATAGAAGGCAGCGAGATATAGCTCATCCGTTTCGCCCAGACCGAGATAGCCGGCAAAGACCTCGAGCATGTTCGCGCGGCACTCGGCAATGTTGTCAGGCAGCAGTTCGATCCCGTAGGCGCACATTACGGCCAGCAGGGCATAGTGCCGCTTTTCGAAATCGGACTTGCCAAATTTCAGCTCCACGGCAGCTAGCTTGCGTTGCAAGATCGGCACGAGGAAATTGCCGCTTCCGCAAGCAGGCTCCAGAAAGCGCGCGTCGATCCGTTCCGTCTCGCCCTTCACCAGATCAAGCATCTTTTCGACGAGCCATGGGGGAGTAAAAACCTCCCCGTGATCGGCGACACGTTTTTTCGATTTTATCAGGCTCATAGATGGTCCCAGCTTTACAGACCCTGCATCCGCCTGTCCACGCAAGCACCGTTAATTGGACACCGGTGCAAGGCATCATCGGCATGACGCGCCTGCCGGTGGTGATGGCAATATGTTCAGATTGAAGTTTAGGCGCTAAACTTCTTTGCCCGTGCAAGGGGCCACAAACTCCCGCCATTCTGGAGGCATACCTGCGAGCCCATGACGGCTTTCCCCAGCGCGTGGCCCCTTGCAGGGCAAATGTGAGCTATGCGATCCAGTCGGGGCGCAGCGCGTCCTTGAATTGTTCGACGCTGACCTGTCCGTAGAACTTGTCGATCATGTCAGGGCTGGTGCCCGTGTTGCGCGCCAGCACGAACACATCCACTCCGGCGCGTAGCTGCTGAGAAATATAGAAATGCCGGAAGCTGTAGGCATCACGCTTCTTGCCGCGATGATCCTCCTTCAATCCGGCAGCTTCCAGTAATGCGTTGAGGCTTTTGTTGATCGAGGTCAGCCGCCGACCATCCGGCGCAGCAAAAATCGGATCGCCGTCGGTCGGCTCATTATCGTCGTGATGAGATTTCCACATGCGCCAGAGCCGGTCGAACTCGGTCAGTCCATATTCCAGTGGAATGAACTCGCGGGATTTGCCTTTACCGCGCGCCCTGATCCGAATGTCGCGATCACCCAGACGCTTGGTCAAACCGTCGCGATAGCCCAGCAAGTCGCCCCAGTTCAGGTTCCGCAATTCGGTCGGCCGCATCCCGGTGCAACAAGCGATGGTGATGTAAGCATGGAGTATCGTCCGGTCGCGTCGGACCTCTTCATTAACCTGCTTGTCCTGCATTCGCTTTTGGGCAAGCCTTTGCAGCTTGGTCATCTCGCTGATCGAATAACTGGGCCTCGGTGATGGCGGCACGCGCGGCGTATCGACATCGGGTATCTGGCTCTGATTGATATAGCCCCATTTCGCGGCTTGCCGGAAAAGTTGCCGTAGCACGACTGCTTCCCCGCGTTGACTGCTCAGGCTGGGGACACGGCGCATATCGGTGGCGGGTCGCCTGATGCGCTTTCCAGCCCGGATATATTCGATATGCGTCTGATCCTTACCTGGGCCGGTCGTCCAGTATGATTTGCGCCATTCGAGATAGCGGTAGGCATCAGCGTCGGTGATCGCATCGATTGGCTTCTTATCGAAGAACGGCACGAAATAACGTTCGACCAACGGCCTGATCCGATCGCCGCGATCATGCCGGACCTCACCGCGCTCTGAGAGCCGGTCCATGTGATCGCAGAATTCCTCGGCCACCACCCGAAAGGACCGCTGTACAGCCCGCAGACCATTCTCTTTCCGGTACTGTGCCTCGTGCCAGAGCTTTGCGGCCTGACGCCGTGCATCGGCCTCGTCTGACGTGCCCAGCGATTTCCTGATCTGACCTTCACCCCGGATGCTGAACCGCACCCACCAGACTGCGCTGCCTGGCCGTTGAAATATTGCGTAAGGCTCTTTCCCGGCTACCCGGCCCATTTCCATGCGTAACATGCCCCAAAATAATAGCGCAGGCCGGTTTGCGGACTGCGCTGGCTGTGCTTGAAATGTGCTAGATCAGCCCCTCCCGACATAAGCCGCAGAAGGTTAACGTCTTGATATCTCTGAAGGCGTGGGAAACTGCGTGCTAGCACTGTGCTAGCTTAGCTCCAACCCAATCAAAGAGCGAGACTTCAGGTAAGTTACTGTTTTTACTAGGGAATAATGGTGCCCGGGGACGGAGTCGAACCGCCGACACTGCGATTTTCAGTCGCATGCTCTACCAACTGAGCTACCCGGGCACGGGCGCCGGGGAGAACCACCGGCGACGTTGAGAGGCGTGCCTATAGGCATCAATCCAGGGGGTTGTCCACCCCATCATCGTCGCTTTTTTTCATCTCGTCGGCGGCGGGGGTTCCGGGGACCCGATAGCCTTCGCCCAGCCATTGCAAAAGGTCACGATCGCGACATGGCTTTCCGCAGAAAGGCCGCGTGTCCGGATGTGAAGCTTGGCCGCAGATCGGGCAGGAGGATGATTTAGGCGACATGGCCGGCCGATATGGCAAGCGCGGGGTCCGCCTTCAAGCTGACGGCCCCGCCACGGCGGCGAGCGAGTTGCTCCAGCCAGTCGGTGGCTTTGTAAAGGCGGTCGATGATGGCGGGCGCGGCGGTGATCGTCACCGGTCCGCCATTGCCCTCTCGCTCGGCACGGCGGAGCAATGCGAGGGAGGCGGTTTCGATCGGATCAGCCCGCAGCAACTCCATGAGGTTCATCCGCTCCCGGCGTCGGATGATCTGGACGAACCCGAAGCCGTTCACCGCAGTGCGTTCGAAAGGAAGGGGCAGATATTTGTCGATCTGCGCTGAGGCGACAGCGCGCTCATCCTTGTTGTTCATGGTGGGCAAATCGATGCCGATCGATCCGGTCAGGCCCATGCGGCGGATCGCCTGTGCGGCGAGCTTCGCACCTTTTGGACCGAGCTTGGCGGGCGGCAGCGATCCGTCCACGTCGATCAGGATCATGGCAGGCGTAGGGAAGATGCGGAGCGCCGCTTCCTCGGTGCCGATCTCGCCGGACATCGCCTCTTCCATGAGCTCGCTCCAGCCATGGGCTTCCAAGCGATCCTCCTCATGCGCGGGGCACGGGATGACCGGAATGCCGGTTGCCCGCAGACGCTGCAGCAGGCTGGGGGCGGGATGCACCTTGGAGCCCGGCTGCGCGATGCGCGCCTTGGCGAGCTTGGAGCGGCCTTCCTCGGGAATGGCTTCGCGCAGAATTTCGAGGAGGACGGTCGCTCCCTCCGCAGTTTTTGGCGGGATGGGCTCGACCAGCACTTCCTCGCCCGAGATCAGGCGGGCGATGCCGCGCTTCTTGGGAATGATCGTCCGGACGAGCTTGCCCTGCATCACCGCGCCGGCGCGGGCGCCATCGCCCTCACGCTCGATCTCCGCTTCGACCAGACGGCCCTTTTCGATCAGCGCGGCGCGGGCCTCGCCAATCCCTTCTTCATAGAGCCATTCGGCCATCACTATATTCCTGCTGGTCGGGATTGCTGAGCCGGGACATGTGCCATTTCCCTCGCCATCCCTCTAGTCCAATGGATAGCCCGCAGCTTTCAGCAGCGCGCGGGTTTCGTAAAGGGGCAGACCCATGATCGCGCTATGGCTGCCATGTATCGCGCGGATCAGCCCGGCGGCACGACCCTGGATCGCATAGCCCCCTGCCTTGCCATGCCATTCTTCGCTGGCGATGTAGGCGTCGATTTCGGCCTGCTCCAGACGCTTGAACGTCACGATGTTGGCCGAGAGGCGATGCCTTGCCCTCCCCTCGCCATCGATGAGCGTGATGGCGCTCAGCACGCGGTGGCGGCGGCCCGAGAGGAACGAAAGACAGGCGCGCGCCTCATCCTCCGCCTCTGCCTTGGGCAAAATGCGGCGGCCCGCTGCGACCACCGTATCGCCCGAAAGCACGAGCGCGCCGGGATGGCGGGCAGCGACAAGCGCCGCCTTTTCAGCCGCCACGCGCGTAGCGTACGGGCCGGGAAGTTCGCCTTTCAACGGGGTTTCATCGACGTCGGCGGGGTCCACCATATCAGGACGCACGCCGATCTGACCCAGAAGTTCACACCGTCTAGGCGAAGCCGAAGCAAGGATGAGCCGCATCGAAAAAGCGGCTTATTTGAAGCGGTAAGTGATCCGACCCTTGGTCAGGTCGTAGGGGGTCAGTTCGACCAGCACTTCGTCGCCCACCAGCACACGGATGCGGTTTTTCCGCATCTTGCCAGCCGTGTGGCCAAGGATCTCGTGATCATTTTCAAGCCGGACGCGAAACATGGCGTTGGGGAGAAGCTCCACAACCTGTCCGCGCATTTCAAGCAGTTCTTCTTTTGCCATAATATCCTGGGGAAACCGAAAATCGCGCCGCCATAACGACAAAATGCGGAAAATGGAAGTCAGGCTGACGCGCCGAACGCATCACCCGCTGCGGAGAGGGCCGCAAAGATGTGATCCAGCTGATCCACATCAGTGCAATAGGGCGGCATCAGATAGATGCTGTTGCCCAATGGACGCAGCAAAATGCCCCGATCAAGGAAGAAGGTGCGCAGGCGTGGGGCAAGGTCGGACAGATAGCCTGCATCCTGCGCGATCAGGTCGATCGCGACGATCGTGCCAAGCTGCCGGGCGTTCGTGAAGGCAGGATGAAGCGCCAGCCTTCCGAGTCGCTGCGACATATTCTTTTCGAGCGCAGCAATGCGGCCGAGCACATCCTCCTCCCGCCAGATGGCGAGGTTGGCGGCCGCGGCGGCGCAGGAGATGGCGTTGGCCGTATAGCTGGACGAATGGTAGAAGAGCCGCGCCCGATCCTGCGACTTGTGCGCGTCAAAAATGCGCGCCGTGGCGAGCGTCGCCGCGAGCGGAACGGAGCCACCAGTGATTCCCTTTGCGACGGCCATGATGTCGGGCACGACGCCCGCCTGTTCGCAAGCAAAGATTGTTCCAGTGCGGCCCCATCCGGTCATCACTTCGTCAGCGATGAAAAGGACATCGTGCCGTGCGCAGATTTCCGCCATCTGCCGCAATATCTCCGGCGAGTAGATCAGCATCCCGCCCGCGCCCAACACCAGCGGTTCGACGATGAACGCCGCCGGATGCTCCTTGCAGGCGGCCTCCAGCGCGTCGAGCGTCTGCTGCTCGGCCCCTGGTGCCGGAAACGCTATGGTGCCGACATCGAACAGCAAAGGCGTCCATGCCGCATTATACACGCCGCGCTCGCCGACCGACATCGTGCCGATCGTGTCGCCATGATAGCCATGTTCGAGGACGAGGATGCGATGCCGGGGCGCGGACAGTCCGTCCAGCGCGCGATTGTGCCAGTAGCCGAGCGCCATCTTCAACGCGACCTCAACGGAGGTCGACCCGCTGTCGGAAAAGAAGACATGGGCGAGCGGATCGCGCCCTTCCGCGCGCGGCGCCAGTTCGATCAGGCCGCGTGCTACCTCTTCAGCGGGTTCATGCGTGTAACTGGCAAAGATGAGCTGGTCGAGCTGCCCGGCCTGCTGCGCAATCGCCTGAGCGATGCGGGGATGACAGTGGCCGTGCGTCGTCACCCACCAACTGGAAATGGCGTCGATCAACGTGCCTCCATCTACCAGATGTAATGACGCGCCGTCGGCACGCACGACATGCGGGATGGTTTCGTTGAGGCCGTGCTGGGTGAAGGGGTGCCATATAGGGGAGGTCATGGCGAGACGCTTAGAATAGCCAAAGCGTCAGGCCAAGCTCCCTCCCCCGAAACATGCCGTTACCGATTACTTGGCTGGATTAGCCGGAGTAGCGGGCGAAGCTGGCGTAGCGGGGCTGGCCGGAGCAGCCGGTGCTGCTGGAGCGGCCGCCTGGATACGCTGCTGCAATGCCGGGTCGGCAGCTGCGGCCTGGCCGATTTCATTGAACTTTTCAGGCGCAATGCCCGATGCCTGCAGCGCGGCGAGCATCTTGGGCTGCTTTTCCGCGTCGGCAATGCTGGTGTCGGACTGAATCTTGGTCACTTCGACCGCTGCTGCAGCAAACAGCTTGATGTCGGCATCGCTATATTTGCCTGCTGCAGCCGAAGGTGCTGCCGGAGTGGCTGGGGTCGCGGGCGTCGCCGGAGCGGCCGCGCCCTGAGCCAGAACGGGTGCCGCTGCCAACAGAGCCACCGATGCCATAGCCGTCTTCAAAACCAGTGATGAACGAAAACCCGTCAACATGCTTCTCCTTGCAATTTGATGGCTTAAAGCTGTGGAAGAGCGCACAAGGTTTAAAGAGTGTTCCGGCGAAACGTGAGATTTGAGGGGTGACGGCCTGGGGCCGTTCAACTCATCCCCCGCATCGTCACGGCTCGCCGTAGCCGGAACGTTAGCCGTCCTCATTTTTACCAGATTCTCACGCGCTCCTGTGGAGCAAGATAGAGCTTGCTGCCGGGCGCAGGCTTGAAGGCGGCGTACCATTGATCGAAGTTCCGCACCGTGTCCGCCCGATATTGCGAGGGCGAATGCGGGTCGGTGACGAGCCGCTGGCGCAAGTTCGGTTCGCGATAATTGCGCCGCCATACCTGTGCCCAACCCAGGAAGAAGCGTTGATCCCCGGTGGTGCCATCGATCACCGGCGCAGGCTTGCCGCCGAGCGAGGCATGATAGGCGTCGAGCGCCACAGCGACGCCTGCGAGATCACCGATATTCTCACCCAGCGTGAAATCGCCCTTCACATGCGCTCCGGGAAAGGGTTCATAGGCGTCATATTGCTTCACCAGCTTGCCCGTCAGCTGTTTGAAGGCCGCGACATCGGCATCGCTCCACCACTGGTTGAGCTTGCCGCTTTCATCATATTTGGCGCCTTGGTCGTCGAAATGATGGCTGAGTTCATGGCCGATCACCGCGCCGATGCCGCCATAATTCACTGCCGGATCGGCATGAGGATCGAAGAAGGGCGGCTGGAGGATCGCGGCCGGGAAGACGATCTCAACCATGGAGAAGTCCGCATAAGCGTTGATCTCCATTGGCGTCATCTGCCATTCCCAACGGTAAATAGGCTTCCCTAGCTTGCCCATCTGATAATCGAATTCATATTGGTTCGACCGCAGCGCATTGCCGAACAGATCGCCCGCCGCCATGTCGAGCCCACCATAATCCCGCCATTTGTCGGGGTAGCCGATCTTTGGCGTGAAGGCCGCCAGCTTCTTGTGCGCCCTAGCCTTCGCGCCATCGCTCATCCAGCTGAGGCCGTCGATGCGGCGGCCCATGGCGGCGATCACATTTTTGACGAGTTGATCCATCGCCGCCTTGGTTTCCGGCGGAAAATAGCGGGCGACATAGATTTTGCCGACTTCCTCGCCCATCGCATCCTTGACGAAGCCGACCGCGCGCTTCCACCGTTCTTCGCGCTGAGGCGTGCCCGACAAGGTGGTGCCGTAGAAAGCGAAGTCCGCGTCGGCAATGCGATCGGGCAGATAAGTGGCATAGCTATGGAGGCTACGCAGCAGAAGGGCGTCCTTGAGCACTTCGACCGGGGTTCGCGCGATCAGTGCTGCTTCGCCGGTGATCGCCGTGGGCTGCGCGACGATCAGCGCCTCTGGTTTCAGTCCGTTGGCGGCGAAATAGGCGGCGAAGTCGAAACCGGGCGCGGCCTCCTGCAATTCGGCAAGGGTCATCCGGTTATAGGTCTTGTCCGCGTCCCTGCTGTCGACCTGGGTCCAGTGCAGCTTGGCGACTTCCGTTTCGAACGACATCAGGGCGGCAGCGCGGGCCTTTGCGTTGCTCGCGCCCGCCAGCGTCAGCATCTGTTCCAGATGCGCGGCATAGGCGGTCCGGATGGCCGCCATCTTCTGGTCGGGCTGGAGATAAAAGTCACGGTTGGGTAGACCCAGACCCGACTGGCGCAGGTTCAGGATATAAGTGTCAGGTGCCTTGTCATCCTGCCCCACATAGAAGGTGAAGGGCCCTGCTATGCCGGCCCGGGCAGCCTCCGCCGCCAAGCGGGCGTAACCCGCTTTGTCTTTTACCGCCTCGATCTTCGCGAGCCAGGGCTTGATAGGCGTCAGCCCCTTCGCTTCCACGGTGGGCGCGTCGAGATAACTGGCATAGGCGATGCCGATGCTGCTGGCGGGGTCTTTCCTCGCCTCCTCCAATATGCCCCGGGTGCGCTCTCGCGACAGGTCATCAAGCACGTTGAACGCGCCATAATTGGATTTGTCTGCGGGGATCGGCGTGGCCTTGGCCCAGCCGCCATTGGCGTGAAGGTAGAAATCATCGCCCGGCTTGACGGTCGGGTCCATGCCCTTGCTGTCGAAGCCGTAGCTGCCATAGGTCGGCTTGGCCGGTGGCGCCTGATCCGCCTGCGCGGCGTTGGCGGCGAGCAGCAGAGCGCCAACAGCGGCGCTCATCAGAAGATTTTTCATCGAAGCATCCCTTGCTTGATCCGATCATGGCAATTGACCCGGCGCAGCGTGACAAGTCCATGTCAATTATCGAAAATCACGCAAAAGCGGCTGCCGCCCGGTTCAGGGCAGGCGGATATTCTCGGCAAAAGCAGCCTTCAGGCTGATAGCATCCAGCGGGTCCAGGCGGGGGAGACGGCCGAGGCTGGGCACCTTGGCAAGCTGCGGGATGATCCGCTCATTCTCCTCATGTGGATCGCCGATGAAAGCAATGCCTGCCAGCGGCACGCCCCGGCTGCGCAGCGCCTCGATGCTGAGCAGGCTGTGATTGATGGTGCCAAGCGCGGTGCGCGCGCAAAGAATCACCGGCAGCTGCCAATATGCAAAGAGATCGGCCATCAGCAGCGTTTCGCTGACCGGCACTAGCACGCCGCCTGCACCTTCCACAACCAGCGGCCCGTCCACTTGTGGCAGGGTGAGCTTGTCGAGACACACCTCCACCCCGTCGATACGCGCCGCCAGATGAGGCGAAGCAGGCGTCCTGAGGCGGTAGGCCTCGGGAAGGATATGGGTCTTGGGAATGCCGCCAAGCCGGGCGACCGTTTCCTTGTCGCCTTCTGGATCGACGCCGGCCTGAACCGGCTTCCAATAATATGCGCCAAGTGCGCCCGCCAAGCCTGCGGCGAAGACCGTCTTGCCGATATCCGTGTCCGTTCCGGTGACCAGGAAGCGCGTCATCCCAAGACCCTCTGCAATTCTTCCCCAAGCGCCGCCACATCGGCTCGGCCGACATTCAATGTCAGGGAAATGCGCAGGCGGCTGGTGCCCGGCGGGACGGTAGGTGGCCGAATGCCGCGCACGTCGAAGCCTGCCTCCTGAAGCGCGGCGGCGGCGGCCATGGCGCGCCGGTCCTCGCCGAGCAGGATCGGCACGATCTGGCTACGCGGCGCAGGCAGGCCCAAGGGTGCGCAGATCACTTCGGCGGCATCGACGCACAGCGTCTTCAGCCGCGCGCGCAGGTCGTCCGCCTGCTCGATCCGATCGAGTGCGGCCGAAGCCGCCACCGCCATCAGAGGCGAGGGCGCGGTGGAGAAAATGAAGGCTCGTGCGCGGTTGATCAAATAGTCAATGATGATCTGCGGCCCGCAAATCAGTGCGCCTTCCACGCCCATGGCTTTGCCGCAGGTATGGAGCGTCACGACATTGTGCAGCCCGTCGAACCCGGCGGACAAGCCCCGGCCGCTCGGGCCGGACACGCCCGTGCCATGCGCTTCGTCGAGGATCAGCATCGCATCATGCTGCGCCGCCAGTTTGGCAAGATCAGCGAGCGGAGCCGTATCGCCGTCCATCGAATAAAGCGTTTCGACCGCGATCCAGATGCGGCCCTTGCCGCCTTCCCCCCGCCAGGCGGTGATCAGGTCGGCAAAACTCTGCACATCATTATGCCGGGCAAAGACAGTGGCGGCCTTGGACAGGCGAATGCCGTCATGAACGCTGGCATGGATCAGTTCATCCGCAACGATCAGGTCGCCACGCTGTGGCAATGTTGAAAACAGCGCGCTATTGGCTGCGAAGCCATTGGCGAGGAACAAGGCTGCCTGCGTGCGGAAGAAGGCCGCAGCCTTCGCCTCCAGCCCCTCATGCTCGGGCGCGTTGCCGCGCAGCAGGCGGGAGCCACCCGATCCCACGGGCACGCCCCGCGCCACAGCATCCGCCACCGCCTGGCCGATCATCGGATCGGACGCCAAGCCCAAATAGTCGTTGGAGGCGAAATCGCGCCCGGCGCGCGGCACCAGGCGGCGCAGGCGGCCGCGACTTTCAAGAGCCGCCAGTTGCGAGCGGAAGGGTTCGCTTGTCATGGCGGGCCCTATAGGCCCGCGACAGGCACAGGGGCAAGCTGGAGGGCCTCGCGTTCATCCGTCGAGCAAGGGAGGCACCCTCCTCCCCCGCCTAAGTTCGAATAATCAGAAGGAGAAGCTCAGCGCGAAGGACGCCACATTGTCATTGGCATCTTCCGCATTGGGCCGGAAGCCATGCTGATGCAGATAGCCGATTTCCGCATTCACATTCTTCGCGATTGGGGTGGTGATAGCGATCAGGTTGCGCATCCGCTCCTCCCCCTCGACCCGCTGGAAATTGGTGGTGTTGAGGTCGATGAAGCTTTCATGGCTCAGCACCAGGGCGGTCTTGCCGCCTTCCTTGAAAGGCAGCACATATTTGACATAGGGGCGGAAGCGCCACGCGGTGCCATCGACACCTTCGCGCCAGCGCTCTTCCAGGCGAAGGCGCGCGCTCAACTGGCCAGGACCGATCTTCACGATATTGTCGAACGTCACCTGCTGGCGGCCGCGATGCTCCATCACGGCGAATTCGCCGGCATTGTAGTTGGGATCGTGGGTGTAGCCCGCCCAGACCGTCACATTCTTCGTCACCTTGTAGCCGAGGAGCGAATTCATCTCGACCTCGTAAAGGCCGTCGCGGTCTTCGCTGAACCGGGTGATGACTTCCTGAGAGAAGCGCCATTTGTCGCTCAGCTTCACCGTGGCGCTGACGCCCGTCCAAAGCTGATCATCCTCAGTCGCATGTGCCAGAGATGGCACAGCCAAGGCCAGCGAGGCCGTCAACAGCTTCAAAGTCGGTCGCATCATGATCTCCCATCGCCTTGTGGCGCGGGGGCCGACTATGAGCTTTATGTGACCATGTCATTTCCATTTTATGTAGTTTTTGTGACAATTGTTTCTGAAGTTATCATGCGCCATGGCCGATCCAGATCGCACTAAAATGGCCCCGTCCGTCGCCGGACAGGGCCATCTTCGTCCTCGAAAATTTTTGCCGTCAGACACCGTGTGCGAGAGCGGCGAGCAGCAGCAAGGCAACGATGTTCGTGATCTTTATCATCGGATTGACGGCGGGTCCGGCGGTGTCCTTATAAGGGTCACCCACCGTATCGCCGGTCACCGCCGCCTTGTGCGCGTCCGATCCCTTGCCACCATGGTTGCCGTCCTCGATATATTTTTTGGCATTGTCCCAGGCGCCCCCGCCTGAGGTCATCGAGAGCGCGACGAACAGGCCCGACACGATGACGCCAAGCAGCAAAGCGCCAAGCGCCGCAAAGCCGTTCGGCGTCCCGGCTACGGCGGAAATGGCGAAATAGACGATGATCGGCGCCAGCACCGGCAGCAGGCTGGGTATGATCATCTCCTTGATCGCCGCGCGGGTGACGAGATCGACCGTGCGGGCATAATCAGGGCGCGAGGTGCCTTCCATGATGCCGCTGTTGATGGCGAACTGATCGCGAACGTCCTTCACAACGTCGCCCGCGGCGCGGCCGACAGCCGTCATGCCCATCGCGCCGAACAGATAGGGCAGCAATGCGCCCAGCAGCAGACCGACAATGACGTAAGGATTGGACAGGCTGAAATCGACCGGCTCAGTCAGGCCGAGGGCCGAGTTGTAGAATTTGAGGTCCTCCGTGTAGGCGCCGAACAGCACAAGCGCTGCGAGCCCAGCCGAGCCGATGGCATAGCCCTTCGTCACTGCCTTGGTGGTGTTGCCCACGGCATCAAGCGCGTCGGTCTTGACCCGCACGCTGTCGTCGAGATGCGACATCTCCGCGATGCCGCCCGCATTGTCCGTCACAGGGCCATAGGCGTCCAGCGCCACGACCATGCCCGCGAGCGCCAGCATCGCGGTCGCTGCAAAGGCGATGCCGATCAGCCCCGCCAGCTGATGCGCGACGATGATCCCCGCGACGATCACAAGCGTCGGAAGCGCGGTCGCTTCCAGGCTGACGGCCAGGCCCTGGATCACGTTGGTGCCGTGGCCGGTTTCGGACGCACGGGCGATGCTGCGCACCGGGCGATAATTGGTGCCGGTATAATATTCGGTAATCCAGACGATGAGGCCAGTGACAGCAAGCCCGACCATCATCGCCCAGAACAAGGCCATGCCGGTATAGCCGCCTGCGCCATCCAGGTCAGTGCCGAAGCGTGCATTCAAGTCCCCCAGCGTGAAGCTGGTTGCAAAATAGAGCGCAGGGATCGAGAGGATCGCGGTGGTCCAGAACCCCTTGTAAAGCGCGCCCATGATGGACTGGCTGGAACCGAGACGCACCATATAGGTGCCGATGATCGAGGTGATGATGCACACGCCGCCAACGATCAGCGGCAGGGACATCAGCCGTTGCAGAAAGGCGTTGTCGACACCGCTCACCAGCAGGGCGGTGAGGACCATGGTCGCGCCGACCGTCACGACATAGGTTTCGAACAAATCGGCCGCCATGCCCGCGCAGTCACCGACATTGTCGCCGACATTGTCCGCAATCACGGCGGGGTTGCGTGGGTCATCTTCCGGAATGCCCGCTTCCACCTTGCCTACAAGGTCAGCGCCGACGTCTGCCGCCTTGGTGAAGATGCCGCCGCCCAGCCGTGCGAAGATCGAGATGAGGCTGGCGCCGAATGCAAGCGCTACCAGAGAGTCGATCACCAGCCGGTCATCGGGAGCATGGCCCGCTGGCCCCGTCAGATACCAGAAGAAGACGCTGATCGCGAGCAGCGCCAGCCCTGCCACCAGCATGCCGGTGATGGCGCCCGCGCGGAAAGCCACCGTAAGCCCGCTCTGCAATGTCGTGCGTGCCGCTTCGGCGGTACGGACATTGGCGCGTACGGAAATGTTCATGCCGATGAAGCCTGCCGCCCCTGACAGGATCGCGCCGATCAGAAATCCGATGGCGGAGGTCCCGCCCAGGAAGAAGAAGACCAGGGCCGCCACCACGACTCCGACCATGCCGATCGTCATATATTGGCGGCTGAGATAGGCCTTCGCCCCCTCCTGAATCGCGCCCGCTATGGATTGCATGGTTTCATTGCCGGCAGACGCTGCCAGCACCTGACGACTGGTGAACAAGCCGTAGAGCACGGCCAGCAGGCCGCACCCTATGGCGATATAGACAATCTGCATGGATGTTCCTCTCCCCCTTGTTTTCCTGTCATCGGCCGCTCCGCAGGGAAAAACGGGCGGACGAAAGGCATGAAGGCGGGCGGCCGGAATTCGCACTTCCGGCATCAGGCACCGCATCAATCAGCGTCAAGGTCACGGACATGATGGCGTCCAACCGGGCTGAGAAAAGGATGGCGCGAAGCTACAGGCAGGATGAGCGGCGTCAAGCCGTTACGAAACGCACCTGAATCAAGCTGTTGCGCGCTCGGCTTTCAACCATGTTCCCAGCCGAGCCGGTCCGGCAGCGGCACTGACGTCCCGTCGATCATCAGCGTGAGGCCTGACCCGGGAGAGAAGCTGCCCACAGGAATGGCCCTCACCGGCGGCTTGGCGGAGGACGGCATGGCGAACAGCAGTTCATAATCATCGCCTGCGCGCGCGGCGGCGATCTGAGCGGCCGTGCCGCCGCCGCTCACCAGTTCCAGCGCGGGGGACAGCGGCACATGGTCGATGGTGACGGCGAGCCCGCTGGCCTGCGCCATGCGCATAGCGTCAATCAGGAGCCCGTCCGACACGTCCATCATCGCATGCACCTGGCCCGCGAGTAGCGCGCCTTCCGCAAGACGGGGCCTGGGACGCCGATAGGCCTCGACCAGCGGCCCTGACGCGGCCGGGTTCGATCGGAGCAAGTCCAGACCCGCTCCTGCGTCGCCCACTGGCCCGGTGAGATAAAGGCGATCACCCGCCTGCGCGCCGCTCCTGGCAGGGACAGGCCCGCTTGCCTCCCCAACCGCAGTCAGGCTGTAGCTGCGCGCGCTACCCTGCGGCATCTTTACCGTGTCTCCACCCAGAAGTGGCATGGCATGACGGCCGAGTGCCTCCCCCAATCCTTCGAGAAAGGCGGCGTCCCAGGCGTCATCGCCTGACAGCGCATAGTTTAGCAAACAGCCGACCGGCCGTGCGCCTTTGGCAGCGAGGTCGGACAGATTGACCGCCGCCAGCTTCCAGCCGATGTCGGCGGGAGGATCGCTGGCAAGATGATGCACCCCCTCCACCATCGTGTCGCTGGTGAGGATCAGCCGCGAGCCGCCCACGTCCAGAACGGCCGCATCGTCCTGCAGTCCGCGCGCGGCGGGATCATTGGCCAGCAGGCGGAGGAGGGTCAGGAAGCGGAATTCAGGGGACATGAAAATGACCTCCGTTCGCCCTTGGCCCTAACAGAAGTGGTTCGTTACTTCCGCACATCCTTTGCGACGCCATCCAGCAGGCCGTTCACGAAACCCGCCTCGCGCTTGTCGTAAAAGGCGTGAGCCACGTCGACATATTCGCTGATCACGGTTCCGGTCGGCACATCGCGGCGCGCGATGAGCTCATAGGCGCCCGCACGCAGGATCTGCCGCATGGGCCTGTCCAGACGCTCGAGGCTCCAGCCCTTCGAAAGGCGGGCGGTGATCAGTCCGTCAATTTCGCCGCGCCGCTTGTCAACGCCAGTCACGATATCGTCGAAGAAGATTTCCTCCGCTTCGGCATAGGTCACATCCTCGATCGTCGCGCCGAGCCGGTGCTGATGGAATTCATGCAGCAGGACGCTAAGCGGCGTGCTTTCCATTTCCAGCTGGTACAGCGCCTGCACCGCGGCAAGGCGGGCGGCGGAGCGGGATTTGGAGCGTTCGTTCATAAAGGTCTTCTATTCCGATCAATTGGAGCCTGTCGAGAACCCTGCGCATCCGGTTCTCGACAGGCTCGAACCGAACGAAAATGATCAGCTCAGCCGCACCGCCACCGAGGCGGCGTGCGCTGGCAGCCCTTCCGCCTCCGCCAGCGCAACCGCCGCCGGGCCGATCGCATCGATCGCGGCCTGATCAAGGCTGAGGAAGCTGGTGCGTTTCATGAAGTCGAGCACCGACAGCCCCGAGGAGAAACGCGCGCGCCGCCCGGTGGGCAGGACGTGGTTCGGTCCCGCGACATAATCGCCCACCGCTTCAGGGGTCAGGCGGCCCAGAAACACCGATCCGGCATGACGAACCTGCGCAAACAGGATTTCGGGATCATCCACAGCCAGTTGCAGATGCTCAGCCGCCAGGCGGTTGACGAGCGGCATGGCCTCTTCAAGATCGCGCACAAGGATGATCGCGCCATTTGCAGCCCAACTAGTCGTGGCGACCGCCTGCGTCGACAAGAGCGGCAAGCGCCTTTCCACCGCCGCTGCAACCGCGTCGGCGAAAACCGCATCGTCCGTGAACAGAATCGACTGGCTGGTCGGATCATGCTCCGACTGGCTCAGCAGATCGGCGGCGATCCAGTCCGGATCATTTTTCCCATCGGCGACGACAACGATCTCGGATGGGCCAGCGACCATGTCGATGCCGACGACGCCATATAATTGCCGCTTGGCTTCAGCGACCCAGGCATTGCCGGGCCCGGTGACGACATCCACAGGCTTGATCCGATCCGTGCCATAGGCAAGCGCCGCCACCGCCTGAGCGCCGCCGACGCGCCAGATTTCCTCGATACCGACGATGCTGGCAGCGGCGAGGACGAGCGGGTTGATCACGCCATTGGGCGTCGGCGTCACCATGGCGATGCGCGACACGCCAGCCACCTTGGCGGGAATGACGTTCATCAGCAGCGAGCTGGGATACGCCGCCCGGCCGCCCGGTACATAAAGCCCGGCCGCATCGACCGGCCGCCAGCGTGCGCCCAGCCGCACGCCAGCGCTGTCGGTGCCATCGCTGTCCTGCGGCTTCTGCTTTTCATGATAGGCGGTGATACGTGCCGCCGCGAGTTCGAGGGCTTCGCGTAATTCGGACGAGATGCCGTCCAGCGCCGCGCGGCACTCGGCGGGGGTGACCGCCCAGCCGCTTGCTTCCAGATCGTGCCGGTCGAACCGGCTGGTATAATCGGCGAGCGCTGCATCGCCCTCCGCACGGACGCGCTTCAGAATCGCCGCGACATCGCGGGACACATCTTCATCCGCCTCGCGCCGGGCATCGACCAGCGCCGTGAAGGCGGCGGCGAAGTCGGCGTCACGGCTGTCGAGCCTAAGCGGCATCCCTGCCTCCTACGGCCTTGCGGAAGCCTTCCACCAACGGCGCCAGTTCGGCCGAACGCATCTTGTAGGCGGCGCGATTGACGACCAGCCGCGCCGAGACCTGCATGATGACATGGGTTTCGACCAACCCGTTCGCCTTGAGTGTCGCGCCCGACGACACGAGATCGACGATCCGCCGCGACAGGCCGAGCGAGGGCGCGAGTTCCATCGCTCCGTTCAGCTTCACGCACTCCGCCTGAATTCCGCGCGCCTCATAGTAGCGGCGGGTCAGATAGGGATATTTGGTGGCGACCCGCACATGGCTCATCGCGGCCTCATCCTCCCCAGCAAGATCGACCGGTTCGGCGACTGAGAGGCGGCAATGACCGATGTCGAGGTCGACCGGCGCATAAAGCTCGGAATAGTCGAACTCATCCACCACGTCGGACCCTACTATCCCGATCTGCGCCGCCCCATGGGCGACGAAGGTCGCCACGTCGAAGGCGCGCACGCGGATGATCGAAATGTCAGGGCGATTGGTAGCGAAGCGCAGCGCCCGGCTCTTCTTGTCATGAAACTCCGCCTCCGGCTCTATGCCGACGCGCGCGAGCATCGGCAGCGCCTCATCGAGGATGCGGCCTTTGGGGATGGCAAGGGTGAGCGGACGAGTCATGACCGGCGGGCCTTAGCGGCGCGCGCCATAAAGGACAATATTCATGCAGCGTGCGCCAGCGCCGCTTCGGTGGCCTCGATCCAGCCGCCCCCCAGCACCCGGTCGCCCGCATAGAGCACCGCCGCCTGCCCCGGCGCGACGCCATATTCGGGCGCGTCGAAAGCCAGGCGATCACCCTCCAGCCGGGCCGCTACGGGCTTGGCCATGGAGCGCACCTTGGCCGTCAGGGGGCCAGTGAAGGTGCCGCCAAGCCAGTTGATGTCGCTCAGCCGCGCCGCAGACACCGCCAGCGCGGCCTTGGGTCCGACGATTACCCGCCGCCCGTCAGCATCGAGGCGGACGACATAAAGCGGCTCGGCCTGTCCACCAATCTCCAGCCCCTTGCGCTGGCCAACGGTGTAGTGGATCAGCCCCTTATGCGTGCCGAGGACGCGCCCATCGACATGGACGATGTCGCCGCCCTCGTCGGCATCGGGGCGCAGCTTGCGCACCACCCCTGCATAATCGCCATCGGGCACGAAGCAGATGTCCTGGCTGTCGGGCTTCAGCGCCACGGAGAGGCCGAGTTCCGCCGCTATTTCGCGGACCTGCGGCTTGGGTAGGCCACCCAGCGGAAAGCGCAGATAATCGAGCTGGGCCTGCGTCGTGGCGAAAAGGAAATAGCTCTGGTCGCGCGCCGGGTCCGCAGCCCGGTGCAGTTCAGCACCCTGCGCGCCTTCGACACGGCGAACATAATGGCCGGTCGCCAGACAGTCCGCGCCCAAGTCTCGCGCGATCTGAAACAGGTCGGTGAACTTCACCCCCATATTGCATTTGACGCAGGGGATAGGCGTCCGTCCCGACATATATTCATCGGCGAAGTCCGCGATCACCGAATCGCGAAAGCGGCTCTCATAATCAAAGACATAATGGGCAATACCGATCCGATCGGCGACAGCGCGCGCGTCGCGTATGTCCTGCCCGGCGCAGCAACTGCCGGTGCGGCCGACCGCCGCGCCATGATCATAAAGCTGGAGCGTCACGCCAATAGTTTCCGCGCCCGTGCGTGCAGCAAGAGCGGCAACGACACTGGAATCCACGCCGCCTGACATGGCAACGACGATTCGCCGCTTCGCGAGCGGTTCGGGCAACTGAAATTCGGGCTGCATAGGCGGCCATATAATCGCCCGCTGCGATGCATTCCAGCCGGATTCGGCCCTTTCGCCTCCAAAGCATCGTTTCGGTTGCGCGAGTTTACCGGACTTTATCCTTTCTCCCCTACTTATCCTTCCCATGGATTTCGGTTTCCTTCGGGCAGGCGGGCTTAAACCCGCCAATGCCAGACCTGTCAGCCGGCCGCACGCGCCGGTCTGGCCGCTGCTGCGCGCCGCTTCCGCGGCGGAGCAGGCGGCCAGCCCGACCGCTCAGGCGGTTGCCGGGGTCCTGCGGGGGCAGGATGAACCAGGAGACTGGATCCAGGATTTGGCCGAAGTGTTCGCGCCACGTCCAAGCGGCATGATCGAAGCCGCGCGCCCGACGGGAAGCTTCAACCCGTTGATCGCACAGCATTTAAGAGTGGGACAAGGATGATGAAGGGGGCGTTTACCGTGGCGCTTTAGCTGATCTTCAGGGCTGACGCGCATACCGGTTGCCGCTGCTGAATTCGGCAATGCCAGTGCCGCTTTTTGAGGGTGAGAATGATAGAAAATCAAAAAATCCGACCTGCTCAGGTCGTCGGGCCGCTCGGGGAACCCTTGACTCTGGAGAGCCTGCCGCCTGCCAACACGACGCGCTGGGTCGTCCGCCGCAAGGCTGAGGTCGTCGCAGCCGTCAATGGAGGCCTGCTTACGGTCGATGAAGCCTGCGCGCGTTACTCGCTGACGCTGGAGGAATTTGCAGGATGGCAGCGCGCCGTGGACCGTTCAGGCATGCACGGCCTGCGCGTGACGCGGATTCAATATTACAAGTCGCTCTACGAACGGCAGCAGAAATACTGACGATCCGCCAGTCCGGCACATGCTGGACGCGCTTCGGGCAAGAGCCGCCGAATGCAGATTCGGCGGCTCTTTCTGTTGGTGGGCCATTCGATTCACCAGCCATTGTCAACCCAGAAACATTTCTCAGGGAACGCGAAGCCGAGTTCGCCGTTGAATAGATCAGCCAACCCGCTGGGGGCGCTGGTCCAAGGAGAGTGTGAAATGGGTATCATTTTGTGGCTTGTTGTCGGTGGTATCATTGGCTGGCTTGCCAGCATGGTCATGCGCACCGATGCGCAACAGGGCATTTTGCTGAACATCGTCGTCGGCATCGTCGGCGCGTTCATCGGCGGCCTGATCTTTAGCGGCGGTTCGATCAATGATGGCCTGACGCTCTATAGCTTCCTCGTTTCCCTGGTAGGCGCCATCGTGCTGCTTGCCATCGTTAACCTGGTCCGTCGCGGATCGGTGCGTTAAAAACCACCCAAAGCATCGCTGGCGGGTATGAAGGGCTGCGTTTCGGCGCAGCCCTTTTCGTCATGCGGTCAACCGCGCCGCGCGAACCACCGGTAAATTGCCAGAACCGCGATGGACCCGAGAACCGCAGCAAGGAAGCTCGCCTGCTGCCCGGGTTCATAGATGCCGAGCAGACGCCCGACATAAGCGGCGAACAGCGCACCCGCTATCCCCAGCAATATAGTCACGACGCATCCACTTGGATCGCGGCCAGGCATCACCAGACGGGCGATCGCTCCAGCGAGCAGGCCCACGATGATCCACCCCAGTAATTCCATCCTAGCCTCCTCCGGCCACATCCCCCATAGCGCCACAGGTACGCCGATTTGGCAAGCGCGCGGGCCAGGGCCGCCGTTGCCCCGTTGGTGCGCACAGTGTATTTAGGGTTGAGCAGGGTGCTGTATTTATATAACACAGCACCTGCCGGCCCGCCGTCCGTTGATGGAACCAGGATGAACTACGAAACTCAGGTTGCCGGCGACGCTCCGGCGCGCATCTTTGGCGAAGAACCGCGCTCTTCCAAGCGGCGGGCGCTGACGATTGGCGCTGTGATCGCCATCATCCTGATTGCTGCCGCCGCCTGGATCAGCATGCATGGCAAGGGCGAGGATGCGGCCGCCACGGTGGAAGAGGCGCCGGTCGTCACCGTGCTGGTTCCCGGGCAGTCCATCGTCCCCCGCACCGTTAGCGGCACCGGATCGCTTGCCGCTCGGGTCGACATGCCGGTCGGCGTGGTGGGCGAAGGCGGACAGGTCACGCGCGTGCTGGTGCAACCGGGCGACTGGGTGCGCGCCGGACAGGTGCTGGCAGTGATCGAACGATCGGTCCAGACCGAGCAGATTCGTTCGCTCGCCGCACAGCTGGAGGTCAATCGGGCCGATGCGAAGCTGGCGCAGGCGCAGCTCGACCGGGCCCAGGCTCTTGTGAAGCGCGGTTTCATCAGCCGGGCCGACATCGATCAGCGTACCGCCACGCGCGACGCCGCCAACGCTCGGGTCAATGTCGCCGTAGCGCAGCTTGCCGAACAACGCGCCCGCACCGGGCGGCTCGATATTCGCGCGCCTGCCGCGGGCCTCGTCCTGACGCGAGAGGTGGAGCCGGGACAGATTGTGGGTTCGGGCAGCGGCGTGCTGTTCCGCATGGCCAAGGGTGGCGAGATGGAGCTTCTGACCCAGCTGAGCGAAGGCGATCTTGCGACGCTGCGGCCGGGCAACAGCGCAACGGTCACGCCTGTCGGCAGTCAGACCGAATTTTCAGGCCGCGTCTGGCAGGTATCGCCGGTCGTCGATCCGCAGACGCGGCAGGGCATTGCCCGCATCGCCATTCCCTACAACAAGGAAATCAGGCCAGGCGGCTTTGCTGCCGCCAGGATCGTGAGCGGCACCGCCACGGCACCGCTGCTGCCGGAATCCGCCATTCAGACGGATGCCAAGGGGCACTTCGTCTACGTCGTCAACGGAAGGAATGAGGCTGAACGGCGCGGCGTCGAGGTCGGGCAGGTCTCTCCCAAGGGTGTTCCGGTGACGCGCGGCCTCAATGGCGGCGAACGCATTGTCGCATCCGCAGGCGCATTCCTGCGGCCGGGGCAGAAGGTGCGGCCACAAGTTCAAAAGGCCGGGTAAGCCCGCGCAGGCGAGGAAGCCGTCATGAGTTTTCGCAATATCTCTGCCTGGGCCATCCGCAACCCGGTGTCCCCGCTCGTGCTGTTCGTTGCCCTGCTGCTGGCCGGCATGGTCAGCTTCGGCCGCATGGACGTCAACCAGCAGCCGGATGTCACCTTTCCCGTTGCTCAAGTGATGGTTTTACAGCCGGGCGCCGCACCGCCTGAACTGGAAACCCAGGTAACCCAGCGCGTCGAAGCGGCGGTGCGTGGCATCAGCGGCGTGGACGAGATCACCTCGACAGTCTCTGAAGGTCAGTCGACGACGATCGTCCAGTTCCAGATCGGAACTCCGATCGACCGGGGCGTCAATGACGTCAAGAATGCGGTCGACCAAATCCGCAGCGACCTGCCCGAAGGCATATTGGAACCGCAGGTGACGCGCCTGGATGCCGATCGCCCGATCGCCTATTTCAGCGCCGAAGCCACCGACATGACCCTCGAACAATTGTCATGGTATGTCGACAATACCGTCGCCAAGCGGCTGCTCGCGGTGCCGGGCATGGCAGCAGTCCGGCGCGGTGGCGGCGTCACCCGCGAGATACGCGTCATTCTCGACCCGGCAAAGTTGCAGTCCCATGGGGTCACCGCCGCGCAGGTCAATCAACAGTTGCAGCAGGTCAACCTGAACGCTGCGGGCGGACGCACCGAAATCGCCGGAGCCGAACAGGCGATCCGCGTGCTCGGCAACGCACAGGATGCCTATGCGCTTGGCCAGACCCAGATAGCCATCCCAGGGGGCCGCACCGTAAAGCTGTCCGATCTAGCCGATGTTCGCGACATGTTTGCCGAACAGCGATCGCTTTCGCTGATGAACGGCATGCAGGTGACGAGCTTCAGCCTGGAAAAGGCGAAGGGATCATCCGACGTCACCGTATTCGACGATGCGATGAAGGTGATGGAGCAGCTGAAGAAGGAAAATCCGAAGGTCCGTTACAGGGAGCTGTTCAACAGCGTCGATTACACCAAGAGCCAGTACCACGCGGCGATGCAGTCGATGATCGAAGGCGCGGTGCTTGCCGTCGTCGTGGTGTTCCTGTTCCTCCGCGACTGGCGCGCGACGATCATCGCCGCGCTGGCCATTCCGCTGTCGGCCATTCCGACCTTCTGGTTCATGGATATGATGGGCTTCACGCTCAACGTCACCTCGCTCCTGGCCTTGAGTCTGGTTGCGGGCGTGCTGGTCGACGATGCCATCGTGGAAATCGAGAATATCGTCCGCCATATGCGCATGGGAAAGACGGCCTACCAGGCTTCGATCGACGCGGCTGACGAAATTGGGCTGGCCGTGCTGGCTACGACCATGGCGATTGTTGCCGTGTTCCTGCCGGTCGGATTGATGCCGGGCATTTCAGGTCAGTTCTTCATCCAGTTCGGCATGACCGTGGTAGTGGCGGTGCTGCTCAGCCTGGCCGTCGCTCGCCTGATCACGCCGATGATCGCCGCCTATTTCCTGAAGGCGCATGGGCAGGAAAGCCATGGCGAAGGCTGGCTGATGGACGTCTATATGCGGGTGCTCCACTGGTCGCTGGATGAAAGCCGGGCCAATGCGCATCGCACGCGGGGCGCAAGGCCGCGCTTTGCCGCATGGCTGCGCGATCACCGGATCTGGACGGTGGGTATAGGGGGGCTCGCGTTCCTGGCGACGCTGCTTGCCTTCGGCACCCTGCCTATGGCGTTCCAGCCGTCGATGAACACCGATTACAGTCAGGTGAAGATCGAAACCGTCCCGGGCAGCACGCTTGCGCAGACTACTCAGGTTGCGCGCCGCGTGGCCGACATGCTGACGGCGGACAAGCAATTTGTCGACGCGGCTTTCGCGGACATCCAACCGACCAGCGCAAACATCTATCTGACGCTCAAGAAGGACCGGCCTGCGTCCTCCGTGGAATGGGAACGCAGCATGGCACCCAAATTCCAGCAAATCGCAGATGCCCGCGTGAACTTCCAGTCGCAGGCAGGTGGCGGCATGGGCCGCGACGTTACCATCATGCTGGGCAGCGACAATGCCGAACTGCTTGACCAAACTGCAAACAAGCTGGTCGGCGAGATGCTGAGCGTGAAGGAAATCAGGGCGCCTCGCGTCCAGGGCGACATGAACAGGCCCGAGATCATCATCAAGCCGCGCTTCGACCTGGCCGCCAGCCTTGGCGTCACGACGGCCGCGCTCAGCCAGACGATCCGGGTGGCGACGATCGGCGACATCGATCAGAATACCGCGAAATTCTCGTTGTCGGACCGGCAGATCCCGATCCGCGTCGCGGTGGAAGAGAATAGCCGAAGCGATATCACGACCATCGAGAACATGCCCGTGCCGACGGTCAACGGCGGTTCGGTTCCGCTGAAAGTCGTTGCCGACGTCGAATTCGGCGCTGGGCCGACGCAAATCCGCCGATATAATCAGATACGCCGGATCGTCGTCGATGCCGACTTTGCCCCAGGCATCGTCAGCAGTCAGGCGATGAAGAAGATCAACGCCCTGCCCACGATGAAGGAGATCAACGAAGGCCGCATCACCGGCATTCAGAAGATCAATACCGGGGAGTCGAAATGGCAGGCGGAAATGCTGAAAAACTTCGCCGTCGCGGTGATTTCCGGCATCCTGCTGGTGCTCGCGGTGCTGACGCTGCTGTACAAGCGGTTGATGCCGCCCTTCGTCAATCTCGGCTCGCTGCTGCTGGCCCCGCTCGGCGGAGCCTTGGCATTGCATCTTACCGGCAATCCGATTTCGATGCCGGTCATGATCGGCGTCTTGATGCTGTTGGGCATCGTCGCGAAAAACTCGATCCTGGTGATCGACTTCGCACTCGAGGAAATCCAGAAGGGCGTTCCTCGTTTCGACGCGATCATCGATGCCGGGCACAAGCGCGCGCAGCCGATCGTCATGACCACGGTCGCAATGGTGGCGGGCATGGTGCCGACCGCGGTTTCGCTTGGCGGGGACAGCGCGTGGCGCGCGCCGATGGGTATTACGGTGATCGGCGGGCTGCTTCTGTCCACGCTCCTCACGCTCGTCATCGTGCCTGCGACATTCAGTTTGGCGCTGCAACTGGAAGGATGGGCGGGACCGCGCCTTGGCCGACGCCTGCTTACTTATAAGGCGGGAGACGACGCAAAGCATGAAGGAACTGCACAACCGGCGGAGTGAAGCCAATTGGCTGATCAGCGTGAAAGACGCGTGCGGCTGAACGAAACGGCGGCGTAACCGTTGGACGGACGATGAAGCAGCTTCCCGTGTCCCTGCCCGCCGCGCATGCCCCTGCCCGGACCCCGCGCGACATGCGGCTGGTGGCGACGGGCATGCTGATCGTGATGGCGCTGCTGTTCCTCGCCGCGCGATCCACGGTCCACCTGCACCCCGCGATCGGCTTCGTTCAGGCTTTTGCGGAGGCCGCCATGGTGGGCGGTCTGGCGGACTGGTTCGCAGTGACGGCGCTGTTCCGGCATCCGCTGGGACTGCCGATCCCGCATACGGCGATCATTCCGCGCAACAAGGACCGGATTGGCGACACGCTTGCGCTGTTCCTGAGAGACAATTTCCTGACTCCCGCCGTGGTCGCGCGCCGGATGCAGCGGCTGGATGTCGCAGCGGCCGCCGGGCGCTTCCTCGCCAGCCCCGCAGGCGGGGACGGCCGCTTGCGCGAAGGCGCATCGCGGCTGGTGGCGGACATGCTGGAGGCGCTTGATCAGGAGCGGCTTGGCGGCATGGTCAAGGGCGCCATCGCCCAACGGCTGCGCGGCATGAACGTCGCGCCGCTGATCGGGCAGGCGATCGAGGCGGCGATGCGCGACGGCCGCCATGCGCCGGTGATGGACGGCATCATCCATTGGGCCGATCGCACATTGGAGGCCAATGACCATCTTATCCGCCAGATGGTGCACGACCGGGCGGGCAAGATATTGCGATGGACAGGATTGGACGAAAACCTGTCCAACGCGATCATCGACGGGCTGCGGCGGCTGCTGGCGGAAATGGCCGCTGACCCGCAACATAGCCTGCGCCTCAAGGCCGAAGAAAGCATGGCAAAGCTGGCAAGCGACCTGCAATTCGACCCGGCGATGCAGGAGCGCGTAGCGCGCATCCGAGACGAGATCGTGGACAATCCGGCGATGCAGCGTTGGATAGACGGCCTGTGGGAGCAAGCCCGTTCCGGATTGTTGCGCGCGGTGCGTGACCCCGGCAAGGCGATGGCCGGGCGGCTCGGCGAAGCATTGCAGCAACTGGGAACGACATTGCAGGAGGATTCGCGCCTGCGCCTGCTGATCAACCGCTTTGTGCGCCGGGCTGCGGTCGGCGCGACCGCCGCCTATGGCGATTCCATCGTGACGCTGGTCAGCGAGACGGTGCGCGGCTGGGATGCGGGCACGGTGACGAGCCGACTGGAGAGCGCCGTCGGGCGCGACCTGCAATATATCCGCATCAATGGGACGTTGGTCGGTGGACTCGTCGGCCTGGCCATTCACACGGTCGACACGCTGTTTTGAAATTTTGCGGCGCGCGGCCTTGAAAGCCTGAATTTGGCTCCCTAACTGGCGTCAACGAGCATTTCAGTTGCAAATAGCAACTTTGATAAGGGGATTTTCATGATCAGCCTCTTCGATCCCGTTCAACTAGGCGCCGTCAAGGCACGCAATCGGATATTGATGGCGCCGCTGACCCGCGCCCGCGCGACCCGCGACCATGTGCCAACGCCGATCATGGCCGATTATTATCGCCAGCGCGCCACGGCGGGCCTGATCATCAGCGAAGGCATCGGCGTGTCTCAGCAAGGCCTAGGTTGGCCATTCGCGGCGGGCATCTGGTCGGCCGAGCAGGTGGAGGCCTGGAAGCCGATCACCCAGGCCGTGCATGATGCGGGCGGCCGCATCTTTGCGCAGCTCTGGCACATGGGCCGCCTGGTCCATTCCAGCGTCAGCGGGCAGCCGCCCGTATCGTCCAGCCCGATCACCGCGCCCGGCCACGCCCATAGCTATGACGGCAACAAGCCCTATGAGCAGCCGCGCGCGCTGGAAGCGGACGAAATCCCAGGCCTGATCGCTAGCTATGTCACCGCTGCGCGCAACGCGCGTGAAGCCGGGTTCGATGGCGCCCAGATCCACGCCGCGAACGGCTATCTGATAGACGAATTCCTGCGCGACGGCGTCAACCAGCGGCAGGACGAGTATGGCGGCAGCCCGGAGAAGCGCGTCCGGCTGCTGCGCGAAATCACCCAGGCCGTCGCGGATGCTATCGGTGCTGACAGGACGGCGGTGCGCATTTCCATCAACGGCGCGTCGCAAGGCACGGACGATAGCGATCCCGCCAGCCTTGCCATCGCCATCGCCAAGGCGCTGGACCCAATCGGGATCGCCTTCCTAGAGATGCGCGAACTGCGTCCGGAGGGCACACGGGGAGCGAGCGACGTTCCGCGCCAGTCCCCCCTGATCCGCCGTCATTTCAACGGGCCGCTCGTCCTGAACAGCGATTATGACGCGGCCCGGGCGCAGGAGGATCTGGACAGCGGCCTTGCCCAAGCGATCAGCTTCGGACGCCCGTTCATCGCCAATCCGGACCTGCCGGATCGCCTGTCGCTAGGCGCTCCGCTCAATCCCTTGAGCACCGACACGCTCTACACGCAGGGCCGCGAGGGCTATGTCGATTATCCGGTTCTCGCCAAGGCAGGCTGAACCCTTGATGGAAAAAGGGCCGCTCCGATCAAGGGCGGCCCTTTTTCTTGTGAGCAGCGGCGCAGGGATCAGGCGCCGAATTTCTCGCGCAACGCCAGCATGGCAATGGCGGCCTTTGCAGCTTCGCCGCCCTTGTCCTTTTCATCCGGCTTGGCGCGGGTGAGCGCCTGCGCCTCGTTCTCGACAGTCAGGATGCCGTTGCCAATGGCGATGCCATCCATGCTGAGCGCCATGAGGCCCCGCGCGCTTTCGTTCGACACCACTTCGAAATGATAGGTTTCGCCGCGGATCACCACGCCGATCGCCACGAAGCCGTCATAACGGCCGGACTCCGCCGCCAGCGCGACCGCGCCGGGGATTTCCAGCGCGCCCGGCACCGTCACTACGTCATATTTATGCCCTTCCGCCTCCAACGCGGCCACCGCGCCTTCGATCAGCAGATCATTGAGATGGTCGTAGAAGCGGGCTTCAACGATCAGGAATTTCGCCACGGCCGTTATCCTTCCTATAGCTCGATGGGCCGGTGCCCAACCACGGCAAGGTCATAGCCGTCAAGCGCGATGAGGCTGTGGCTGCTATTGGTGAGCAGCACCATGTCGTGGACGCCAAGCTCCGCAAGGATTTGCGCGCCCACGCCATAATCGCGCAGTTCATCCATGCCGCTGCCCGGCTGGCCCGCATGATGGCGCAGGATACGGGTAACAAAGTCCGACGGCGAATTGCTGGTCAGGACCACAATGATGCCCGCCCCTTCCTGGGAGATGATCTCCATCGATTTGCCCAAGATGCCACAGCGGGGACCGCTCGCTCCATAAACATCGTCGAGCAGGGATAATTGATGCACCCGGACCAGCGTGGGCTCATCAGGCGAAACATGCCCCTTCTGCAGCACGAGTTGGTCCGTCTGGGTCGCCTTGTTGTAGAAGCTGATCGCCTTCCAGTCGCCGCCCCACTTGCTGTTGAAGACGGTTTCGGCCCGCCGCTCGACCATATGGTCATGACGGCGGCGATAGGCGATGAGATCGCGGATCGTGCCGATCTTCATCTTGTGCTTCTGGGCGAAGGGGATGAGATCATCGAGGCGCGCCATGGTGCCGTCGTCCTTCATCACTTCGCAGATCACGCCCGACGGGTTGAGTCCGGCGAGACGCGCCACGTCGACAGCAGCCTCGGTATGGCCGGTGCGTACCAGAACGCCGCCATCCTTGGCGACGAGAGGGAAGACATGGCCGGGCGTCACGATATCCTCACGGCCCTTCGAACCGTCGATCGCGACCGAGATGGTGCGCGCGCGGTCGGCAGCGCTGATCCCGGTGGTGACGCCTTCCCGCGCTTCGATCGACACCGTGAAGGCGGTTTCATGCCGCGTGCCGTTGTTGCGGCTCATGAGGTCGATGCCGAGATGATCGACCCGATCCTTGGTCAAGGCCAGGCAGATGAGGCCACGGCCATGGGTCGCCATGAAGTTGATTGCGTCCGGCGTCGCCATTTGCGCTGGGATCACCAGATCGCCTTCATTTTCCCGGTCTTCATCATCGACCAGGATGAACATGCGGCCGTTGCGGGCTTCGTTGATGATCTCTTCCGGCGAGGCGAGGGCGGTGCCGCCTTCACGCCGGGCCAGATAGGTTTCCAGCTTGCCAAGCGTTTCGGCGGTGGGGTTCCAGTCGGTTTCGCCCAGTCTGCGGAGAGAATTGGCATGAAGGCCCGCAGCGCGTGCCAGCCCCGAACGGGACATGCCCCCTTCATTCACCAGGGTGCGGACGGTATCGATAAGAGCGGAAGACATGAGCGACTCCTTGACCAACAGGGTCTTGGAGTCTGGTTATCACATCAAGATGTGATTTTATCAAGCTGCAATCACATTGCTTGGCGCAGGCTCTGCATCCGATCGAGGTAGCGGGCGAGCACGTCGATCTCCAGATTGAACGATCGCCCTTCGACCAGAGCGTCCAACGTCGTCGCAGCGGCGGTGTGCGGAATGATGTTGAGGCCGAAGTGGACGGAACCGTCCGGCTGATCTTCGACGCTGTTGACGGTCAGCGAAATGCCATCGACGGTGATCGATCCCTTGGCCGCGAGAGCGGAAGCGAGTGCGGGAGGCGCGGCGATCACCAGCCGGGTCGAATCCCCTTCAGGGGCGGCCGATACCAATGTGCCGACGCCATCGACATGGCCAGTCACGATATGGCCGCCGAGCTCGTCACCCACCTTGAGCGCGCGTTCCAGATTCAGCTTTCCGCCCTGCCGCCAGAGACCGGGCGCGGTGCGATCCACCGTTTCGGCGGACAGATCGACGGCGAACCAGTCAGGCCCCTTCTCGACCACGGTCAGGCAAGCGCCGGAGCAGGCGATCGAGGCGCCGATGGCAACGCTGTCCATGTCATAAGCGCTGCCGATGACAAGGCGAAGGTCTCCCCGCTGCTCGGCGGAGCGGATGGTGCCGATGTCGGTGATGATGCCGGTGAACATGGGTGCGTGATCCTGCTGGTTCGGTGACGCTCCTAAGCGCCGCGCCGCCTTTCGTAAACCTCCAGCCGGTCATCGCCCAGTTGCCGTGCGTCGGTCAGGGCCCAGCGATGATGCGCCTGGGCGAGGTCCGACAGGCCGATGTCGCCGATGCCAGCAAGGCCCCCGCCGATGATAATCGGTGCGCGGTAAAGGAGCAGACGGTCGACCAAGTCGGCCCACAGGAACGCCGCTGCGGTTGAAGCGCCACCCTCCACCATCAGATGATCGACATGATTGAGCGCGGCGATCTCTTCGGGCTGCGCGACGGCTTCCCAACCTTCGGGCGCATCGCCGCGCGTCAGCAGCAGGCGGCGGGGAGAGCGATCCTCCAGCCCCGGCAGGCGCACATCGAGGCGCGGGGCGTCGGCGCGCAGCGTGCCGCCGCCGACAAGGATGGCGTCATGGCGCGCCCGCTCCAGATGCGCATGCGCGCGCGCGGCCCCTCCTGTGATCCAGCGGCTGGCCCCGTCCGTGAGCGCGATGCAGCCGTCGAGCGACAGGCCAAGCTTCAAGGTGACGGCGGGGCGGCCCAGCGTCTGGCGCAGGACGAAACCACGCATGGCCGCAGCAGCCTCCTTCGCCATCACGCCCATTTCTACCTGAATGCCGCGCGCGCGCAGATGCCCTGCGCCTTGCCCGTCGGTACGCGGGTCGGGGTCGCGAAGCGCGATCGCCACGCGGGCCACGCCTGCTCGTGCCATCAGGTCGGCACAGCGCGGCCCACGGGCGGACAGGTGAAAACAGGGTTCCAGCGTCACATAGGCCGTGGCACCGCGCGCCTGATCCTGCGCCTCTTCCAGCGCCTGCGCTTCGGCATGGGGGCGACCGCCCTTCTGGGTCCAGCCACGGCCGACGACGGCTCCATCGCGAACGATCAGGCAGCCGACATTGGGATTGGGGGTGGACAGGCCCCGGCCACGTTCCGACAGGGCAATGGCCGCTGCCATGAAACGGCGGTCGTCGGCGGGGTCGGCCATCGGGAAACTCAATTCTGGCTGGTCTTGGGCGCGGCCTTTTCCGCCGCTTCCGCCTTGGCCAGCCGCGAATCGAGCTGCGCGTTGATCTGCTTCAAAGCTTCCTTGCGCCTGGCGCTGTTGCGGGCTTCCTCGGTGCGCCAGTCGATGCCGAATGCGTCGGCCCATCCTTGCATCTGCTTCTGCCGTTTTTGCAGCGCCGCTTCGCTTTTCGCGAGGTCGATCTTCTGCTGCAGGATGATGGCGGCGTCCGACCGGCTCGCGTCCCAGCTCTGCACATAGATGATCTTGTTGCGGGTCGGCATGGTGTTGGTGTTGGCGTCGACCATGAACACCCAGATGATGACCCAGGTGATCGCCATCGACAGCCCGAGCAGCGGCCATTTATGCGGCCGATTCTCGCGGAAATAGCTCCACAGGTCGCCAAGCGCGCTTTTGGGAGAGACCGGACGGGGGAAGATCGCCATCGCCGCTATATAGGATAGGGCGGCGCCGGATGCAAAGCCGCGCCTTGCATCCGGCGCCGTCAGGCTCACCTGTCGGTCAGCTTGAAATGGACGGTGAGAACCTTTGTTCCTGGCACCGGCACGCCATCGCGAGTCGCGGGGCGAAAGCGCCACTTGCGCATCGCATGCCGCTGGGTGGCGATCCAGAAGGCCTCATCCGTCGCCGACAGCCGCTCGATGCCCGTCACCCTGCCGTCCGCGCCAATGCTGACGCGGACAGTGACCGAGCCTTCCACGCTTTGCCGGATCATCGAACCGGGATAATCGGGCTGGAAGGCCGCCATGGCGCGCGGGTCGATGCCGACTTCTGTGACAACGGGTTCACGTACCGGCTCGATGGGCGGATCGATGACACTGCCGCCCGCACCGGTGCCAGCGGTTGTTCCGCCTGTGGGCACTAACGGCCCCTCACCGCTATTGGGCAGCTTCACCAGATCATCGGGATTGGAGGGGATCGGGTCTATGGTCGGTTGGGCGCGAAGCTTGGTCTCGGCGGGCTGCGGCTGGGCTTCGGGCGGCGGCGGAGGATCGAGGGGGATCTGATTGCCGATCAGGATCTGCGGCACATAAGGCGCGATCACCTCCTTGGGCATCAGGATGAAAGCGCCGACCACCAGCGCATGGACCGCGATGGTCGCCCCGATCGCGGCGGGCGATCCCCCGCCACCGCTGTAGCCACGCTGGTGGCCATTTGCCGCATGCATTGCCGATACTGCCATTGCATCCTCCATCCTCAACTTGCGCGGCTTGAGCCGCCGCTGCAACATAATGTTACATCATATCTAGTGATATGTTGCAACATTATGTTCATGCCGTGGAGGGAACTTGTGCGCTGGCATGCGGCACCTTACCATAGGAGCCATGAAGACGTTATCCGAAGACCCGACCCTGGACGAAGTGCGGGCGTATCTCGCGCCGATCATCCCGCGCCATGCCGCCTTCGACGGCTGGCGGGCGGAAGCCGTCACCATGGCCGCTTCGGAAGGACGCGTGGATGCCGAGATCGCGCAGCTCGCCTTTCCCGGCGGAGCGATGGACATGATCGACGCCTGGTTCGCGAGCATCGACGCAGGCATGCTGGAAGCGCTCCCGCCGGAAAAGCTGGTCACCATGTCGATCCGCCAGCGTATCGTCTCGTTGATAACGGCGCGGCTGACACTGCTCGCCCGCGACAGGGAGGCGTTGCGCCGCGCGCTCGCCATCATGGCGCTGCCGCAGAACAGCGTTCGGGCGGCGCGGCTGGGCTGGCGGGCGGCCGATGTCATGTGGCGCGCCGCTGGCGATCACGCCACTGACCTCAATCATTATAGCAAGCGCCTGACGCTGGCGGGCGTCTATGCCGCGACGCTGCTGGTGTTCGTCGATGACGAGAGCGACGATTGGGCGGACAGCCGCGCCTTCCTCGATCGCCGCATCGAAGGCGTGATGCGCTTCGAACGGGCGAAGGCCAAGTGGAAGGGCATCGGCGGCGGGGAAAGGCTGAGCCTTGCCCGCTTCATCGGCAGGCTCCGTTATCCCGCCATCTGACCCCAACGAGGAGGCCGCGATTCCGGCTGGCCTTTTCCTATCTATATTGATAGTCACTCGCAGGTGACTTCAGCGAGCTCTTCTTCCTTGCGCCTGACCGAACTGCCGTTGCGCCAGCCCGCCTATGTGGACCTGATCGACTGGGACGCGCTGACCGCGTCGGACGGCCAGCGCCTGCGCGAATTCGGCCTGTGCGAAGGCGCGAGCGTCGAAGCGCTGCACCATGGCGGCCTGCTTGGCCGAGGTCCGATCGCCTGCAAGGTCGGACGCATGACCATTGCCATGCGGCGCAATCACGCCGCCGCGATCATAGTCCGCACGGGCCCGGCGGACGCCGCATGAGCAGCCTGCCGCTGGTTGCGCTGGTCGGCAACCCCAATGCCGGCAAGAGCGCCCTGTTCAACGCCTTGACGGGCGCGCGGCAGAAACTGGGCAATTATCCGGGCGTGACCGTAGAGCGCAAGGCAGGCAGGCTGTCGCTGTCCGATGGCCGCCCGCTCGAACTGGTCGACCTGCCCGGCACCTACAGCCTCAACCCCACCAGCCCCGATGAGCAGGTGACCCGCGACGTCGTGCTTGGCAAACAGCATGGCGAACGCCTGCCGGATGCGCTGGTTGTGGTCGTGGATGCCTCCAATCTCGACAATCACCTGCGCTTCGCCCTTGAACTGATCGCGCTTGGCCTGCCGACCGTGGTAGCGCTCAATATGGTCGACCTCGCCACCCGCGATGGGCTGGAGTTGGATGCGAATATCCTCTCGCGCGAACTGGGCGTGCCGGTGATCTCGACCGTCGCGGTGCGCAAGCGTGGCCTCGACCATCTGCGGACTGAACTGGACGCGCTGTTCGATGGCAGCGTCAAGGCGCGGCCCTCCGCCGCGCCGCTTGGCTTCGACGCGTTGCGGAGCGAGGCCCGCAGGATCGCCCGCGCGGCGGTGGTGCGCGAAACACCTTCCCGCCGGTTGACGGCTGCGGTCGATCGGGTCGCTCTGCATCCCGTCGCCGGGCTGCTGCTGCTGCTGGCGCTGCTCTTCATCATGTTCCAGGCGGTCTATGCCTGGTCGGAAGCGCCCATCGCCATGATCGAAGGGCTGGCGGAAGCGGCCAGCTCGGCAGCAAGCGACGCGCTGCCGGACGGGCTGCTACGGTCCTTCCTGGTGGATGGCGTCATCAACGGCGTCGGGTCGGTCGTCGTCTTCCTGCCGCAGATCCTGATCCTCTTCTTCTTCATCCTGATGCTGGAAGCGACCGGCTATATGGTTCGCGCCGCATTCCTGATGGATGGCCTGATGGCGCGCGTCGGCCTGTCGGGCCGCGCTTTCATCCCACTGCTTTCATCCTTCGCCTGCGCCGTGCCCGGGATCATGGCGACGCGCACCATTTCCGATCCCAAGGATCGGCTGACGACCATATTGATCGCGCCGCTCATGACCTGCTCGGCCCGGCTGCCGGTCTATGCGGTCATTATCGGCGCTTTCATTCCGGCGCGGAATGTAGGCCTGGGCATCGGCCTTCAGGGCCTCGTCCTCTTCTGCCTGTATATTGCCGGAATTATCGGTGCGATGCTGGTGGCGCTGGTGCTGCGCCTCACGGTAACCAAGGGCGCAAGCGGCGGATTCCTGATGGAAATGCCGAAATATCAATGGCCGCGCCCCCAGGACATCGTGCTGGGGCTGTGGCAGCGCGCGATCATCTTCCTCAAACGCGCGGGCACGATCATCTTCGCGTCCACAGTGATCCTCTGGTTGCTGCTGAGCTTTCCCAAGGCGCCGGAAGACAGCGCCGTCAGCCAGGTGAATTATTCGGTCGCCGGGCGGATCGCCAACGGGCTCAACGTCGTGCTGGAGCCGATCGGCTTCAACCGCGACATTTCCCTGGCGCTGATCCCGGCGATGGCGGCGCGCGAAGTGGCGGTATCCGCGCTCGCCACGGTCTATTCGCTCGATGCCGATGAGGATGAGGCAAAGCTGGAACGCAGCCTGGGCGACCGGCTGAAGGACAATTGGCCGCTGCCCACTGCGCTTGCGTTCCTCGCCTGGTTCGTCTTCGCGCCGCAGTGCATTTCGACCATCGCCGTTACGAAGCGCGAAACCAATGGCTGGAGATGGCCGCTCTTCATGATCGGCTATCTTTTCGCGCTTGCCTATGCCGCTGCGGGCCTGACCTACTGGACCGCGACGGCAGCGGGGCTATAAGAACCTCCAAAGTATCGGAGGAAATATGGCGGGTTCGGTCAACAAGGTCATTCTGGTCGGCAATCTGGGCGCTGACCCGGAGGTGAAGAGCTTCCAGAATGGCGGCAAGGTGTGCAACCTTCGCATCGCCACGTCCGAAAGCTGGAAGGACCGCATGTCGGGCGAGCGCAAGGAGCGCACCGAATGGCATAGCGTCTCGATCTTTTCCGAAGGACTGGCGGGCGTCGCCGAGCGCTTCCTGCGCAAGGGTTCGAAGGTCTATGTCGAGGGTCAACTGCGCACGCGCAAGTGGCAGGACCAGTCGGGCAATGACCGCTACACCACCGAAGTCGTGCTTCAGGGTCCGGGCGCGGTGCTGACCATGCTGGACGGCGCGCCGGGCGGTGGCCAAGGCGGCGGGCGCTCGCAGGGCGGCGGCAGTGACTGGGGCGCCAGCTCCGGCGGCTTTGGCGGCGACTATGATGATTTCGGCGGTGGCAGCAGCAGCGGCGGCTTTGGCGGCGGCAGCGGCGGCCGCTCATCGGGCGGCGGGCGCGGCGGCGCG
>NZ_OBMU01000001.1:2482346-2553428 GCF_900218065.1 Novosphingobium sp. Chol11
CTTTCGCTGGGATGACGAATGTGGCGGGGGCGAGCATTGAAGGGCCATGACTTTCCCATGGCAATTAGCGTAAGGCGCTCGCCATGGCTCGCCCTTCCCGCCCCGCAGATATTCCCGGCCTTCCTGCACGCCGCGCCGCTTTGCGGCTGCTCGACGCCGTCCTGCGCCGGGGCGACCCGCTGGAGCTGGCGCTGCATGGCGCGGCGCAGGGGCTCCCCGCAGCCGATCGCGCGCTTGTCCATGCCATCGCCGCAGAAGCGCTGCGCCATCTGCCCGACCTAGACGCGCTGATCGACGGCGCGACTCGTCAGCCGCTGCCGAATGATGCGAAAGCGCGCATGGTGCTGCGGATCGCCCTTATCCAGGTTCTCGCGCTTGGCACGGCGCCGCACGCCGCCATCGCGACTGCCCTGCCGCTGGTGGATGGCGGGCCGCGCAAGCTGGTGCATGGCGTGTTCGGCACAGTGACTCGCGCCGCGCCCGCTCTGCCGGACCCGCCTACCCTGCCTGAAGAGGTCGCCGCGCGGTGGGAAGCGCAGTGGGGAGGCGACATGCCCGCCGCTGCGGCAAGCGCCTATGGCGTGCGTCCGCCCGTGGACGTCAGCCTGCGCCACCCGGCAGAGACGGCCGACTGGGCCGAAAAGCTGGGCGGCGAAAGCTTCGCTCCTGGTCATGTCCGCCTGCCCGATCATGCATCGGTTACGGAGTTGCCCGGCTTTGCAGAAGGCGTATGGTGGGTTCAGGATCTAGCGGCGTCCTGCCCCGCCCGCCTGCTCGGAACAGGCGGAGGCCGCACCGTGCTGGACCTTTGCGCCGCGCCCGGTGGCAAGACGATGCAGTTGGCCGCCGCGGGGTGGCAAGTGACTGCGCTGGATCAATCGAAGAAGCGCCTGGAACGGCTGAGCGAGAATCTGGCACGCACGGCGCTGGCCGCTACGATAGTGCAGGCGGACCTGCGCCAATGGGAGCCTGAACGCCAAGCCGACGCCATCCTGCTCGACGCTCCGTGCACCGCCACCGGCATTTATCGCCGCCATCCCGACGTGCTGCACCGCATCGGTCCGCGCCAGATCGCCGAGTTGGCAGAGCTGCAAGCCGAACTGCTGAGCCGCGCTGCCCAATGGCTGAAGCCTGGCGGGACCCTGATCTACGCCACCTGCTCGCTCGAAAAGGCGGAGGGCGAGGAGCAGCTGGAGGCATTTCTGCGTCAAAACCCCGGCTTCAGCCTTCAGCCAGCACAACAAGGCGAATTGCCGCAGGGCATTTGTCCCGATCCGGAGGGTTGGCTGCGCACTTTGCCCGACACATTGGCCGACAAGGGTTGCACGGATGGCTTTTTCGTTGCCCGCCTTGCTCGCGCGGCACAATGAACTAAGATCGGGGAACGTCAGAAAGGCCACGCTTGCGCCCGACCGAGCCCCTCCCCCTGCACCATAGTTGGCCGCTCTACGATCTGCGCCAGCATCTTGCGTCAGTATCCCTGGACGATCGCACCGCACGCGACGATCAGGCGCTGGCAGAGCGCGGGATCGGGCTGTGGCATTGCGATCTCAGCGACAACAGCCTGTCGTGGACCAGCGGCGTCTACGACCTGTTCGGCATAGAAAGGGGCGTCGCCGTTCCGCGCCCGCTTGCCACTTCGCTTTACCAGCCAGATTCGCGCGAGGCCATGGAGCAGCTGCGCGCCTACGCCATCCGTCATCGGCGCGGCTTCACCCTGGACGTGGATATTCGCCCGCTGGATGGCAGCGAATGCACGATGCGCCTTATCGCCGCGCCGATCCTGGAAGGCACGCGCGTGATCGGCCTGCATGGCGTCAAACAGTTTCTCCCGCGCGGCTCGGCGGGTTCCTGCGGCCTTGACCCCACCATTTTCATCCTGCCCTGAAATCCTTGGCCATACCCGCCGCAAAAGCCTGTGGATAAGGTCGAACTGCAGCGTTGCCCTTGATCGGTGGCGCGGCTAGAGCCGACTGTTGATGACCAGCCCGATCCTTATCTCGCCCTCCATCCTGTCCGCCGACTTCGCCCGCCTGGGCGAGGAGGTCCGCGCGATCGACGAAGCGGGTTGCGACTGGATTCATATCGATGTGATGGACGGCCATTTCGTGCCCAACATCACCATCGGCCCGGCCGTGGTGAAGGCGCTGCGCCCCCACAGCAAGAAGCCGTTCGACGTGCATCTGATGATCTCTCCGGTGGATCAGTATCTGGATGCCTTCGCGCAGGCAGGTGCCGACATCCTGACCGTCCATCCGGAAGCTGGGCCGCATATCCACCGCTCCATCCAGCACATCAAGTCATTGGGCGTACAGGCTGGCGTGGTGCTCAATCCCGGCACCCCGGCCAAGATGCTCGACTATCTGATCGATGATGTCGATCTGATCCTGGTGATGAGCGTCAATCCCGGCTTCGGCGGGCAGAGCTTCATCGAGAATCAACTGCGCAAGATCGAGGCGATCCGCAAGATGATCGACAAGAGTGGGCGCGACATCCGCCTGCAGGTCGACGGCGGCATCGACTTCACCACGGCGCCGCGCGCGATCGAGGCGGGCGCGGATGTGCTGGTCGCGGGCACGGCCACATTCCGTGGCGGGCCTTCCGCCTATGCCGACAATATCCGGAAGCTCAAGGGCGGGTGAGCGACAGGCGGCGCATCCCCAGCCCTTCGCTTGCGGATACGGCGGAATCAGAACCAGCCGAAAACGGGATCGAACAGGGCAAGCGGCTCATCCGCGTGGCGGATGACAAGGGCCTGTCGCTGGCCCAGCGGATCGCCAACCGCTTTTACCTGATGAGCTGGAAGACGCCGATCCACGGTCGGCGGCTGAAGGGAAAATATCCGCTCAAGCTGCTCGCGGTGCCCGATGATGAAATTCCGGGCGATGCGAAGGCGGGGCAGGCCATCCGCGCCGGTTATTTCCTGTTCCGTGGACTGAAGCAACCGCTCAACACGCTGGATTTCGACCGGCTGAGCGTCGTGCCAGCCTTTGCCGATTATCTGCACAGCTTCGCCTGGCTGCGCGACCTGTCGTCCGCCGCCACGCGGGAACAGGGTGCGCCCGTCGCGGAAGCCGTGCTGCGCAAATGGCTGGAGGCGCATGCCGAAACGCCGAGCGAACCGGCCTGGCGCGCGGACAATGCGGGTTGGCGACTGCTGTTCTGGTCGGCCCATGCGCCGCTCATCCTGTCATCCAGCGACCTGGTCTATCGATCGCTGGTGCTGAACTGCATCGCGCGGACGGCGCGGCATCTGGATCGCGGCGCTGACAAGGCACCGCTCGGCCTGCCTCGCCTGGTCGCCTGGGGCGGCATCGTCGCCGCCTCCATGCTGCTGCCCGGTGGCGCGGCACGGAAGATTTTCGGGGAAGCAGGCCTCAAGCGCGCAATCGACAATGCGGTGCATGGCGATGGCGGCATCGTGTCGCGATCGCCGCTGGATCAGCAGGGCGCCATCATGCTGCTTTCCATGGTGCGCGCCGTCTATGACGTGCGCCGGGAACAGGTGCCGCCTTTCCTGACCGAAGCGCTGGGGCGGATGGTGCCCGCCCTGCTTGGCCTCGCACATGGCGATGGGGGGCTGGGCAGCTGGCAGGGTGCGGGCGCTATCGATCCCTCCACGGTCGAAGCGGTGATCCGGGCGAGTCGGGTGCGCGCGCGGCCGCTGCGGCAGGCGAATGACTGGGGGTATCAGCGGCTGGTCGCGGGCCCTACCATCGTTCAGATCGACGCCGCGCCGCCGCCCGTGGCGCGTTTGGCAGCGGCGGGATGCGCCTCCACCACCGCGATCGAGATCAGCGATGGGCCGCAGCGGCTGATCGTCAATTGCGGCGGCGCGGCGCTGGAGGGCGCGTGGATGCCCGATGGGCTGGCGCAAGGGCTGCGCACCACGGCGGCGCACAGCACGCTGGTACTGAACGACACCAATTCCACCGCGCTGATGCCGGACGGCACGCTCGGCCGTGGTGTCACCGAAGTCGAGCTGCACCGGCAGGAGCAGGAAAGCGGCAGTCGCATAGAGATCAGCCATGATGGCTATGTCCGCCGCATGGGCTATGTCCATCGCCGCCTGCTGCTCGTCAGCATCGATGGCCGGGAAATCCGGGGCGAGGATTTGCTGACCCCCGCCGCCCGCCGCCGCAGGCCGGTGAAGCTGCCCGCGCAGTTGCGCTTCCATCTTGCGCCGCTGGTGGAACCTACGGCCACGGCCGACGGTATGGGCGCTCTGTTGCGGATCGAAATGGGGCCGATCTGGCAGTTCCGCGCCAATGCGGGGAAGCTCGCGATCGAGGAGAGCCTGTGGGTCGATGGAGAGGGCCGCCCGCACCAAACCCGCCAGCTGGTCATCACTGCCGAAGCGCTGCCCGGCGGGTCGACGATCGGCTGGCTCTTCAAGCGGATGAGCTAAGGCTCTTAACATCCAATCCTGTCCTTGCCGCATGGGCCCGGCAGGACTAGAGGGCTGCGGCAAGCCTGAGCGGCACCCGAACAGCAGGAAGCATCATGTCAGACGTCACCATCAAACGCGCCCTCCTTTCCGTGTCGGACAAGTCCGGCCTGGTCGAACTGGGCCAGGCGCTGGGCAAACATGGCGTCGAACTGGTGTCCACCGGCGGCACGGCCAAGGCTCTGCGTGATGCCGGGTTGGACGTGAAGGATATTTCGGACCTCACCGGCTTTCCCGAAATGATGGATGGGCGCGTCAAGACGCTGCACCCGAAGGTTCATGGCGGCCTGCTCGCCGTGCGCAACAATCCCGACCATGTCGTCTCGATGCAGGAGCATGAGATCGGCGCGATCGACCTCGTCGTCGTGAACCTTTACCCCTTCGCCGCCACGGTCGCCAAGGGGGCAGAGCGCGAAGAGATTATCGAGAATATCGATATCGGCGGCCCCTCCATGGTTCGCTCCGCCGCGAAGAATCATGAAAGCGTCGCCATCGTCACCGATCCGGCCGACTATGCTCGCCTGATCGCGGAGATGGAGGAAAAGGGCGGCGCGACCAGCTATGATTTCCGCCGTATGCTGGCGGCAAAGGCCTATGCCGCCACGGCCGCCTATGACTCGATGATCGCAAGCTGGTTCGCCTTTGCCGATCAGGGCGTCGATTTTCCCGAGACGCTGGCCGTGTCGAGCAAGCTCGGGTCGAGTCTGCGCTATGGCGAGAATCCGCACCAGTCCGCCGCGCTCTATCTGCCTGTTGGCCCGTCAGCCAACGGCATTGCTCAGGCCAAGCAGATCCAGGGCAAGGAGTTGAGCTACAATAATTATAATGATGCGGACGCCGCGCTCGAACTGGTCAGCGAGTTCCGTGATGGCCCGCCGACTGTGGTGATCGTGAAGCACGCCAATCCCTGTGGCGTGGCGACCGGCAACACGCTGATCGAAGCCTATGAAGCGGCGCTTGTCTGCGACAGCGTATCGGCCTTTGGCGGCATCATCGCTGTCAACCGTCCGCTCGACGGGCCTACGGCCGAGGCGATCAGCGGCATCTTCACCGAAGTGGTCGCGGCACCCGATGCCGATGACGATGCGAAGGCGATCTTTGCGAAGAAGAAGAACCTTCGCCTACTGCTGACCGGCGAACTGCCCGATCCCGCCCGCACCGGGCTGATGATGAAGAGCATCGCTGGCGGGCTGCTCGTGCAGAGCCGCGACAATGGCCGCATCACGCGCGACCAGTTGAAGGTCGTTACCAAGCGCGCGCCCACTGATCAGGAATTGAATGACTGCCTGTTCGCCTGGACCGTCGCAAAGCATGTGAAATCCAACGCCATCGTCTATGCCAAGGGCAACAGCACCGCAGGCATCGGCGCGGGGCAGATGAACCGCCTCGAGTCCGCTCGCATCGCGGCGTGGAAGGCCAAGGATGCCGCTGAAAAGGCAGGGTGGAGCGAAGCCCGCACCATTGGGTCGGCAGTCGCGTCCGACGCCTTTTTCCCCTTCGCCGACGGCCTCCTCGCCGCGGTCGAGGCTGGCGCTACAGCCGTGATCCAGCCGGGCGGATCCATCCGTGACGAGGAAGTCATCGCGGCGGCGGATGAGGCGGGGCTGGCCATGCTATTCACCGGCATGCGGCACTTCCGCCACTGATCCTGTCATGCCGATGCGAGAGGGGGCACATTCCTTTCGCATCCGCAAAAATAGCTGATTTCTGCCACTTTCAGCCAAGTGGCCTCTTCCCAATGCCTTGCGCACATCCTATTTTCGAGCCGACCCCAGGCCCATGCAGGCTGCGGGCAACCATTGTTCGCAGGAGACATAGGATGACCATGAAGACGCTGGCGGCGTTGGCTGCCACGATGACCCTCGCCTTACCTGTTTCGGCACTCGCCTCAAGCACGCTGGTCGTGGATGCCCGCGCAGGCACAGAGACGCGCAGCATCATGGTTTCCGTGGCCGACCTGAATCTGGCGAGCGCGCACGGCGCCCGCTTGGCAAATTCCCGCATCGATCGCGCAGCCAAGCAGGCCTGCGGCTGGTTCAGCGGCTCGATCCAGCAGCCTACGCGTGAATTCCGCGACTGCTACAGCAGCGCCCTGGAAAGCGCGCGGGGCAGTCTGGACGGTTCGGTACAGGGACAGCATCAGGGCTGATCCGTCACGAATAGCGACAGGGCCGTACATGCGGCCCTGTCATGCTTACCCGCCCGTTAACCATTCCTTAGATGATTTCCGCCACTCCCGATGATAGAAGTTAGCCTATCGGGGGGCATTGCATGTCGGAAATCGACCAGAATGTGGATGTCGCCATCATCGGCGCGGGTCCGGCAGGCCTGACTGCGGCCTATCTGCTGACGAAGAAGGGCTACACAGTCACCGTCATCGAGAAGGACCCCCGCTATGTCGGCGGGATCAGCCGCACTGTCGAACTGAACGGTTTCCGCTTCGATATCGGCGGCCACCGCTTTTTTTCGAAGTCTAAAGAGGTTGTCGATCTCTGGAACGAGATCCTGCCCAATGATTTCATCCAGCGTCCCCGGATGAGCCGCATCTATTATGAGGGCAAATTCTACAGCTATCCGCTGCGCGCTTTCGAAGCATTGTGGAACCTTGGCCTGTGGCGATCGACGCTATGCATGGCGAGTTTCGCAAAGGCCAGGCTGCTGCCGAACCGCAACGTCCGCTCCTTCCAGGATTGGACGGTGAATGCCTTCGGGCACAAGCTGTTCTCGATTTTCTTCAAGACCTATACCGAAAAGGTCTGGGGCATGCCCTGCAACGAGATGTCGGCCGATTGGGCGGCGCAGCGGATCAAGGGCCTGTCGCTCTGGGGCGCAGTGAAAGACGGGCTTAAGCGGTCGATGGGGCTCAACAAACGGCCCAATGACGGCATGGCGGCCAAGACCTTGCTTGAAAGCTTTCGCTATCCGCGCCTTGGGCCCGGTATGATGTGGGAAGCGGCACGGGATTTCGTGGTCGCTCGCGGGAACCGGGTGCTGATGGCGCATGGTCTGAAGCAACTGTCACATGACCAGGGCTCCGGCCAATGGCAGATGGTTGCCCAGGGCCCGGGCGGCGATGTGCTGCTGAAGGCCCGTCATGTGATCAGTTCCGCGCCGATGCGTGAGCTTGCAGGCCGCATCCACCCCCTGCCCGCAACGCTCGGCAATGCGATGGAGCTGAAATATCGCGACTTCCTGACCGTCGCCCTGATGATCAAGTCGGAAGACCTGTTTCCCGACAATTGGATCTACATTCATGATTCAAAGGTCCAGGTCGGCCGCATCCAGAATTTCCGCAGCTGGTCTCCGGAGATGGTGCCCGATCCGTCGCTCGCTTGCGTGGGCCTGGAATATTTCTGCTTCGAGGGCGACGGCCTCTGGTCATCGAGCGACGACGCCTTGATCGAACTGGCCAAGCGCGAAATGGCGATCCTGGGGCTCTGCGACCCCGCCGACGTGGTCGGCGGAGCGGTCGTTCGCCAGGAGAAGGCCTATCCGGTCTATGACGACGACTATGCCGCCAATGTGCTGAAGATGCGGACCGAGCTGGAGCAACTCTACCCGACGCTGCATCTGGTCGGCCGCAACGGCATGCATCGTTATAATAATCAGGATCATGCGATGATGACCGCCATGCTGACCGTGCGGAACATCGAAGCGGGTGAACGCCAGTTCGACACCTGGGCCGTCAATGAGGATGCCGAATATCATGAGGCTGGCGCGGAAGGCGAAGAGACGGTCGGGCAGAAGGCAGCGCTGACCAGCCTGCGGCGGGTCCCCGGTCGCTTGAGGGCCGCTTGAACCGGCAGTCATGGCATTGACGAACCTAAGCTATCTGACCAGCGCTGTTGCCGTTCGTTTCACGCTCGTCCGCTATGTGCTGGCGAGCCTGTGCGCGCTCTGCGCCGACATGCTGTTGTTCCTGGCGCTGCTGCGGATTGATGTTCCGCCGACCCTGGCGGGCGCGATTGGCTATACCGGCGGGCTGCTGCTGCACTGGCTGATCAGCGTTCGCTTTGTCTTCCCGTCGGCTGTTGGTCCTACAACCAAGCAACGGCTGGGCTTTGTCGTCAGCGCAGCGGTTGGCATCGGCGTGACCTCGGGCCTTATCAGCGCATTGGGAGCGGCAGGCATGGCTCCGGCGATGGCGAAGCTCTTTGCCATCCCGGTAAGTTTCCTGGGGGTATATGCGATCCGGAAATATGGCGTCTTCGCCGCTCGCTAAGGCCCGTACAGGGTTCACCCGCGACCTGGGGATGCACGGCGTTCCGCGCGCCCGCTGGCTCATCCTGGCCTGGCTATGCTGTGCCGCTGTCCTGCTGTGGCTCTCCCGAAACGAGCTTGGCGCCTTGGGGTTTCGTGATCCGGATGACGCGATGCGCCTTCAGCAGGTGCGGGACTGGCTTTCCGGCCAGCCCTTCCTGGACGTCAGTCAGCACCGCGTGAACCCGCCTTTCGGCGGCCCGATGCATTGGTCGCGGATCGTGGATGCGCCAATCGCGGCCATGATCCTGATCCTGCGGCCGATGGTGGGCAGCAACCTGGCCGAGATAGTGGCCTGTTCGGCGGTTCCGTTGATCTTGCTGGGGGCTTTGGTGTGGGCCGTCCATTGCGCGTCTGCGCATGTCGCCGGGAAGCCAGCGGCCATGCTGGCGCCCGTCCTGGTGCTCATCACGCCGACAATCCTCGTTCAGTTCGGGCCACTGCGGATCGATCATCATGGATGGCAGATCCTCATGGCGGCGATCGCGCTCGCAGGCGCGATGGACCCGCACGCCCGACGCGGCGGGGTGGTCGCTGGCGGGGCAATGGCGGTCTGGCTGCAGATTTCGAGCGAGGGGTTGCCCTATGCCGCCTTGTTCGCGGCCATATTGGCGTTGCGCCAGTGGCGCGATCGCAATGAAGTTGCCCGCTTTGTGGCCTATGCCCTGACTTTGGGCGGCGCCGCGCTGTTCTTGCTGGCCATCCTGCGCGGCCTGCCTCCCCTGGTGCAGGCGCAGTGCGACGCGCTGTCAGCGGCCTATGTGTGGCCACTGCTTGCCTTTGCGGTTGTCACACCCCTTGCCTTTCACCTCGCTCCTGCCTCGGCACTGGGGCGCTTCCTTGCCGCCGGGTCGGGTGCCCTGGCAGCGGCTGCGCTGTTCGTCATTACCGGCCGCCCCTGCCTGACGGGCGATCCGTTCCAGGCACTTGGGCCGATCGCCTATAAGCTTTGGTATCTGCACGTCATGGAAGGCCGTCCGATTTGGGAACAGGGCCGCTCGATGATGGGCCTTATCCTGCTGCCGCAGCTGGCAGGGCTGACTGGTTCGCTTCTGGCCGTGCGTGCCAGCCAATCGGCAAAGACCCGCGACCGATGGCTGGCTGTGGTGCTGCTTCTGACCGGATCGACGCTGATCGCCATGCTGGTGATGCGGGCTATGTCCGTGGCTCATGTTCTGGCCTTGCCGGGCCTTGCCTGGCTCATGTTGCGGCTCTTCCGCCGCGCGCAACAGCAATCCGCAACCCTGCCGAGGGTGTTTGCCTCTTCCGCCGTCGCCCTGCTCACGCCAGCGGCCTTGTGCGCGATCTGGATCGCGGTGACGGCGAGCGCGGACGACAAGGCAGAAAAAGCGGCTACGCCCGCCGGAGAATGCCGCAGCGCCGACGCCTTGGCACCGTTGCGGCGACTGCCCCGATCAACGCTGTTTGCCCCGCTGGATATGGGCCCCGACATTCTGATCAGGACCCATCATAATGTCATCGGCACGGCCCATCACCGCAATGCGGCCGGGATCACCGCAGTCGTCGAAGCCTTCACCGCGCCGCCATCAAGAGCCAGGGACATTCTGAGCGCGTTGAATAGTGGCAAGGGACCGGACTATCTGGTGACATGCGCAGGCCTCAATGAATTCAGGCATTATGCCGACGAACATCCCGGCAGTCTGGCGTCTGTGCTGGACAAGGGCGCTACTCCCGCATGGCTGAAGCCGGTGAAGGTTCAAAGCACCGCAGCCCTGCGGGTCTACAGGATCATGCCGCCGAAAAGCTGAGGGCAACGCCGTTCATGCAATAGCGCTTGCCGGTAGGTCGCGGCCCGTCATCGAACACATGGCCGAGATGGCCGCCGCACCGCGCGCAATGGACTTCGATACGGGGATATACCAGCGAGAAATCCCGCGACGTGCCCACGGCGCGTGGCAGCGGCGCCCAGAAGCTTGGCCAGCCGGTGCCGCTGTCAAACTTCGTCTTAGCGTCGAACAAGCCCTGTCCGCAGCCTGCGCATTTGAAGATGCCAGGACGATGTTCCTTGTTGAGCGGGCTGGTGAAGGGATGCTCGGTCGCATGTTTGCGCAGCACGTTGTACGCTAGGGGGCTCAAGCGTTTGCGCCACTGCGCGTCCGTCAGCGAGAAGGGATAAGCGGCAGCCTCGCCTCCTCCAAGGGCCCAGACGGTAAGTGCGGCGGCTCCGCCCAAGCTACTCTTGAGAAGGTGACGGCGATCCATCATTCTGTCCTAACTTGCCGGGGCTGAGCGGCGCCTGAACAATTTCCTGCTGCTACCCTGCCCAGATTTGAGGACATGCCGCCGGAACAGCCCTACGCCTAGCCGAATGATAGCAGCCACCCAGATCGCCTGCCAGATGATCGCAACGATATGGGGCCAAAGGGCTGCATCCTGCGCCGCCCGCGCGATCATCGCGAAGGGTGAGGAAAAGGGAAAGAGGATCGCGGCGATTTCAGGCGCTGATCCCATATGATCGACGGCATAGGTGGCGAAGAAGAACACGCCCATCTGCGCCATGGTGACCGGCATGTTGAGAGTCTGCACTTCGCGCACTGTGGCGGCCTGCGCGCCAATCCCGAGGAATAGGGAGCCAAGAAGCGCATAGGCCATGGTGAAGTAGATACCGCCAAGCAACAGAAAAATAGGCCATCCGACTGCGGGAGTGGGCGGCGCGATATCCGGGCCTGCGAAGATCCTGACGCCGAACACGACGCCTGCTCCCCAGAAAGCGATGCCGACGAAGCTCATCCCGAGCATCGCGATGAGCTTGCCGAGGAACACAGAGTCGATCGGAACGGCGGCGGCCAGGATCTCGATCACCTTGTTGGTCTTTTCCTCGACAAGATTCGACAGGACCATGCCGGCCAGCAACATGGTCAGCAGGAAAATGAGCACTTGGGCAGCACGGCCGGTCAGCAGGCGGGACTGCGCTTCCGCGCCAGCGCTCGCCGTCACCAGCTGCTTTGCGACCCGCACATGAGGCAATTGCTCGCCGGCCACGGCGGCGCTGGCAAGCAGGTTTATATCACCCTCCAGCATGGCCAGGTCGCCGGCCTTTCCTGTCAGCACGGGTTTGTCGATCGTGCCTGAAACAATGGCGATGAAGCGCGTGTCCGGCCGCGTGAGCAAAGAGCGAGGGTCACTTGGGGGAGCGCGTTGCAGGCGGGGGAGGTTGGCCGCCCCAACGCGCGCGGCCAGCATGTCGTGCGCATGTTCCATCCGCGCGGCGTCATCGGCCGCCATGGCCAGGCCGACGGTCGGACGCAGGCTTTCGGTCGTGATCTTTTCACCCAGCCCCCCGAACGCCATGCCGATCACCACCGGGAACAGGGGACCGAGCAGGAAAAGGATGAAGGTCTTGGAAAAGATCACGGCGGAAAAATCGCGGCGGGCAATCACCAGGGCGGCGCGCAGGATCTGGCTCATCCGGCCAGTTCCTCTTCCGCACCCTGCATCTGCCGGGCCGCGGCTGCGCCCGCAATGGAAACGAACGCGTCATGCAGGCCCGGCCGTTCGATCGAAAGGCTCTCAATGCCTGCCTGTCCGTCGAGCAGGGCGCGCAGCAGCGGTTCGATCCCCTCGTCCGGCAGATCGAAATGCCAGGCGCCATCGGCCGCCAATGTCTCGGCCGGGAGTGCGCGGCGCCAACTGCCATCGCTCGCGCGCGTCCTCAGTCGCACTTGCGGCCGGAGCTTGTCCCGCGCCTCGCTCACCGATCCCTCGAACCGGATCTGCCCACCAGCCACGATCGCGATGCGTTCGCAAAGACGTTCGGCGTGCGCGATGACATGGGTGGAGAAGAGGATGGTGACGCCGCGCCGTGCCTGATCACGGATCAGCGTTTCCAGCTTGCCCTGGTTGATCGCGTCCAGGCCGGAAAATGGCTCGTCCAGAACGATCAGCTTCGGCTCATGAACGATCGTCCCGAAAAGCTGAACGGTTTGGGCCATGCCTTTCGACAATTGGCGGATCGGCTTGTCGACAGAGGCGCCCATGCCATGTTCGGTGAGCATCGCCCGGGCGCGTTCCCGCCCGACCTTGATCGGCAGCCCGCGCAGGGCACCCATGAAGGCGATCGCCTCCGCGGCCTTCATGGACGGGTAAAGGCCGCGCTCCTCAGGCAAATAGCCGATAGCGCGCGCCTGGCGCAGCGGAACGTCGTCGCCCAGCAATCTACGATGGCCTTCATCAGGATCGATGATGCCGAGCAGGGTGCGCAGCAAGGTCGTCTTGCCCGCCCCGTTCGGCCCCAGGATGCCATAGATCGACCCGGCTGGAACGGCGATGTCGATGCCATCGACTGCCCGGAATTTGCCGAAAGTCTTGACAAGAGCATGGCCTTCGACGGCATAGGCCGAAGAAGGAGCCGGATTGTTACGGATCATCCCCTCCTGATAGTCGCACAGCATGCCAACGCAAACCGAATCCTTGGAACAGCGCCTGAAGGCGCAGGCGCGGCGGCTGGGCTTTGCCGCATGCGCCATCGCGCGCGCGGACGCTGCACCTGAGGCGGGACGGCGGCTGCGGCAATGGCTGGACGATGGGTGCCATGGCGAGATGCTGTGGATGGAGGAGCGCGCCGAGCAGCGAGGCTCGCCGCAAGCGCTGTGGCCCGACGTGCGCAGCGTCATCATGCTTGGGATGAGCTATGCCCCCGCGCGCGATCCGCTGGCGCTGGCCGATGAGGGCGACCGTGGACGGATTTCGGTCTATGCGCAGGGGCGCGACTATCATGATGTGGTGAAGAAGGGGCTGAAGAGCCTTGCCCGCTGGCTGGTCGAAGAGCAGGCAAGCGCGCTCAAGGTCTTCGTCGATACCGCGCCGGTGATGGAAAAGCCGATCGCGGCGGCGGCGGGGCTGGGTTGGCAAGGGAAGCACAGCAATCTTGTCAGCCGCGACCATGGCAGCTGGCTCTTCCTGGGCGCGATCTACAGCGAGATTGCCTTGGAGCCCGACCTGCCGGAAACGGACCATTGCGGCAGTTGTACCGCTTGCCAGTCGGCCTGCCCTACCGATGCGTTTCCTGCGCCCTATGTCGTCGACGCGCGCCGCTGCATCTCTTACCTCACCATCGAGCATAAAGGGCCAATCCCACGGGAGTTTCGCGACAAGATCGGCAATCGCATCTATGGCTGCGACGATTGTCTGGCAGTGTGTCCGTGGAACAAGTTCGCCGACGCGGCCGCCGCCAATCGGGCGTTCATCGGCCGGGCCGAACTGGCCGCGCCTGAACTTGGCGACCTGCTGGCGTTGGACGATGCGGGGTTCAGAGAGGTCTTCTCGGGATCGCCCATCAAGCGGATCGGACGCAACCGGATGGTGCGCAACGCCGCGATAGCAGCAGGAAACAGCGGTGATCCGAAGCTGCTGACACCTTTGCGTCCTTTGCTGACCGACGACGATCCCGTCGTGGCAGAAGCGGCCGCCTGGGCCGTGGAGCGGCTATCGGCGCTGTGACCTAACGGTGGAGAGCTGAAGCGCAGGCGCCAGCATCCATATCGGCGCCAGCGGGCGTCCGTGCATCGACATGGGTGACGACCGGCTCCTTGCCGCGAGCAGGGGTGTAGAGATAGGCGTCAAGCACGCAGCGGCCATTCGCGAACTGAAGCTTGCGCATGCTGCTTTCCCTGATGTCCAGACGGGGCGTGCCGAATTGCTGGACGAGGTGGCGCGCGTCCATGCCCATGAGCGGACCTGATTTCATGAAGGCGCTGGCGGGCGGACCCGAAGGCGACCGTCCAGCTGGTGAAGGCGGCACGATCGAGCCACCACAGGCCGACAGAGACAGGGCCAGCAAGGCGCAGAAGACAGGATGAGGGGCTTTCATGAAGACTTGCTCCGGACACCGTGCAGCATGTGTACCGCCATAGCCGCGCTCCAAACCGGTGCAAGCAGGTTGATGAAGGGGATGAGGAACAGAAGCGCCGAAACGAGGCCTAGAAGCCATCGGCTGCCGCCAGACATGGTGACAAGCCCGGCATGCCGCTGCTCCACCATCTCGCTGAGGTCGCGGCCGAGGAGATAGGCATTGAGTATGAGGAAAAGCAGGATCGTCCCGATACCGGTTATCAGAAGGACCAGATAAAGAGGGAGCGCGAGCAGGTTCCAGCCCGCCGACCGCCCGGCCGAGCGAAGAGCCAACCGGACGCTGCGCGCAAAGCCCAAGGGACGAGCCGAAGCTGCGGCGGCGGGATAGCTGTCCTGCTCCACCGCAATGACGATATCATCGGCGAACAGGTTCATTATCGCCATGGCGATCGTCCGGAAGAGCAACCAGGCAAGGGCAAAGACGACCAATGCGGTTGCCGCAGCTTCGGCAAAGCCGCCCCCGCCCCATCCGAGATATTGCCGCGCGCCATGTATCAGCGCCCAAAGCGCCAGAGCGGCCACGGCGAAAATGATCAGCGTCAAGGCCAGCGTCTTTGCAAGGAGGCGCAAGGCCGCTGGATGAAAGATCGCGGGGAAGGCGCGAAAGGCAGCGGCGATCACCATGATGACGCTATTCCCCGCCGCGCCTGTCCGGTCAATCTGCAACATTGCGCGCGGCAGCCGGGCCGGATAGACACGGCGCGATTTCACAGCCTTCTGATAAGGATTTCGCGTGACCGCTGCTGCTGCTCCCTCGCTAGATGTTGTCGCGATCGGCAATGCCATCGTCGACGTGCTTGCTCCTAGCGACGACGCATTCCTGGCCGAACATGCGCTGGCGAAGGGCGGCATGCAGTTGATCGATGCGGCGACTGCCGAAACGCTTTACGCCAACATGGGGGCGGCTAAGGAAATCAGCGGGGGATCGGCCGCGAACACGCTTGCCGGGCTTGCAGCCCTTGGCAAGCGCTGCGCCTTTATCGGGCAGGTCTGCGACGACCAACTGGGCGCGGTTTTCACCCATGATGTGCGAGCGCTCGGCATTCGTTACGATACGCCAGCGGTGAAGGGGGACGTGCCCACGGCTCGCTGCCTGATCCTGGTCACGCCAGACGCGCAGCGGACGATGAACACTTTCCTCGGCGCGTCACAGTTCCTGCCGGAATCGGCCCTTGACCTTGATCTGATCCGATCCGCATCGATCCTCTATCTGGAAGGCTATCTGTGGGACCCCGAGCAGCCGCGGGCTGCGATGCGTGCGGCCATCGATGCCGCCAAGGACGCCGGACGCAAAGTCGCCTTCACGCTGTCGGACGGCTTCGTCATCGAACGGCATCGGGATGATTTCGTGCAGCTTATCGATCAGGGCTTGGTCGACATCCTGTTTTCCAACGAAAGCGAAATCCAGTCGCTGGCGCAGATTGACGATTTCGACAAGGCGGTCGCCGCTTTTTCTGGCCGGGTTCCAGTGCTGGTTTCAACACGGAGCGAAAATGGCGCAGTCGCTGTCGTGGACGGTGTCCGTTATGAAGTTCCGGCAGCGCCCGTTGCACAGATCATCGATACGACGGGCGCGGGCGACCTGTTCGCTGCGGGCTTCCTGGCCGGGCATGTCGAGGGGTTGGACGTGCATCATTGCCTGGAATTGGGCGCTGCTGCCGCGGCCGAGGTCATTTCCCATTGGGGCGCGCGGCCGGAGCAGGACCTGAAACTGATCCGGGCGGCACTTCCAAGGTAAGAAGGCCGGACCGACACTGAGCGCGTGCGGCTCGTTCCTGATTGCAGAGACAATGGCGGCACAGCCTTGGCTAGGCTTGAACGGCTTTCTGCCGCCGGAACAGGGCGCGGTCGTCGGGACCGAAGCCCCACCGCCATATGACCAGGCTGTAGACGACCAGAATCGTCGCCACGCCAAAGACAAGCTCCACCCATTCAAGCGCCGGTGGCAGGGCGACGAAAGCGGCGCCGACGATGCAGGCGACGCCGCACGCGCTGAGCAGCGGCCAGCGCCATGCATTCACCCGCGCCTTCAAAAGGTGCGATAGCAAGCGCGCTTTTACGAGCGCCCCTACCCCGAGCGCGATGGTCAGCGCCAAGGCGGGTGCAGCTGCTATCGCCATGACCGGGAGTTCAAAGCGCCGCGCCAAGGCTATCAGGCCGAAACTGAGCGCAGCCTGCAATCCGATCATGACCAACGAAATCATCAGATTGCGATGGCGAGCGATGTAGACGAGCGCGGACTCGCTGACCACCGCGGTCGCCGCGACGACTTCGGCGAGCAGGAGGAAGGCGAGCGCCCCGGTGCCGCCGACGAAATGCGGGCCGACCAGGCCCATCACGGCCTCGCCCGGAATACCAAGCGCCAGGGCAATGCCCGCCTGCGCAGCGATGATCCAGAAGCCTACCTGGCTCACCTGCCGCGCAATGGCGGTCAGATTGCCTTCGGCAAGATTGCGCGTGATGACGGGGCCCAGGATGGGATCGAAGCTGGTCTTCAGCTTTTGCGGCAAGGATGCGACCTGCTGCGCGACATAATAGACGCCGACGATGGCGGGGCTGACGAACAGGCCCAGGATGGCGAGGTCAAGGCGGCGCGACCCCCACTCCACGCCATCGGCAGCAGCGAGCGGCAGGTTGCGCCGCGCCAGCCTCCACAACCTGCCGAAGTCCGGACGCCAGCCGAAGGGAATGCCATAGTGGCGGGTCATGGGGATGATGGACGCAACCAGCGCGGCGACCATGGAGACGACGTATGACAGGATCAGGCCGTCGCGCGTCGAGTAGAAGGCGAAAGCGAAGGCACCGATGCTGATCGCCCAGGGTTCTATGATGGACCTGGCCCGAACCGTCGCCCCTATATCGAACCGATAGGCACAAGCGGCCAGCGCGACATCCGATCCGGCGACCGCGATGACGATGAGTGCCAGCAGACGGTCCAGGCCATTGATGCCGCTATTGGGGAACATGGCTTGGGGGAATGCGACCAATATGCCGCTGCCGATCGCGGCGGCGATCAGCGTCACGAGCATCGCGTCGGTCACCACATGGCTATGCGGGCGCTCGGTCTGCGCCAATGCGCCAGCCAGGCCACGCTTCAGCCCAAGCGTTGCAAGCTGGGCGACGAATTCGACGACCAGCACGGCATAGGCGAAGCGGCCAAGGGCATCCGCACCGTACCAGCGGCCTGCGATGAACAGAAAGGGCAGGCGCGCAGCCAGCCGCAGGAGAAAGCCGAACACATTTGTCCGGCCGCCTTTGGCAAGCGCCGCGATATCATCCTGTTGCGCGGAGGGATTTTGCTCAGCCGGCAAAGAAAGAGAGTCCCCCTGTCGCGTCATATTTTCTGGTGCCGGATGGTAAACAATAAATGATCGGAGAGCGACGGATTTATTCCGGCCGCAACGGACGGGCGAGCAGCGCGTCGATGACTTCACCCAAGGGCGCCGCATCTTCGAGCAGGGCACAGACAGCTTCCACCACCGGCATTTCGACGGATGCCGCACGGGCCGCTTCGCGCAGCACCGGCGCGGTGAAAGCGCCTTCGGCGACTGTGCGGCGATTGGCAAGAAGCTCCCCTGCCGGCTTCCCTTCGCCCAGCCCCTTCCCGAGGGAGAAATTGCGCGAATTGGTCGACGAGCAGGTGAGGACCAGGTCACCCAGGCCCGACAAGCCCGAAAGAGTTTCAACCCGCGCCCCCCGAGCAAGGCCGAACCGGGTCATTTCGGCAAACCCACGGCTGATGAGTGAAGCGCGGGCATTGAGCCCAAGGCCAGCGCCCTCTGCAACGCCGCACGCGATGGCGAGCACGTTCTTCACAGCTCCGCCGATTTCCGCGCCTACGACGTCGTCCGACACATAGGGGCGGAAGGCGGGGCGCGCGACACGCGCCGCTATGCGATCGGCCAGTTCTGCATCTTCGCATGCAAGAGTGATGGCGGTAGGCAGTCCCCGCGCGACTTCATGCGCGAAGGTCGGGCCGGACAAGACACCAATCGGCGAGCGAGGCTGGGCCTGCCTGGCGACTTCAGACATCAGCAGACCGCTGCCCGCTTCAATACCCTTTGAGCAGAGGACGAGCGGGAGACCGGCAGGCAGTCCGGTTACGATGGTGCGCAGATGCTGAGCTGGGCAGACGATGAGCAGCAGGTCGCGATCCGCCATATCCGCCATATCACCTGTGGCATCCACGGCGGGACTCAGAGGAATGTTCGGCAGATAAAGCGGATTGAGATGGTCTTCATTGACCGCGCTGACCACGTCCGGCTCAAGCGCCCACAAGCGAACATGCTCCCCCTGGGAAGCAAGGGTCTGCGCCAGCGCCGTGCCCCAAGCGCCCGCTCCGATAACGCCCACCTTCATGCCTTCACTCCTGCCCCGCGCGCTTTCTCCGCATCCGGATCCAGCGGCCAGCGCGGCCGAGCTGGAACGGTAAGATCATCGACCAGCCCGGCCGCATGGCGCTCCGCCCCCGCCCAGGCGATCATCGCCGCATTGTCCGTGCAAAGCCAGAGCGGCGGCGCGACAAAGGGAAGATCATGCCGCGCGGCGAGCGCTTGGAGCGCTGCGCGGATCGACTGGTTGGCAGCGACCCCTCCCGCGACGACGAGGGCGGTTATCCCTTCAAGCGTAGCGAGCTGCTTTTCCGTCCGATCGACTAGGCAATCTATTACCGCCTGCTGAAAGCTCGCGGCGATATCCTCGGTTGCATATTGGCCCGATTGAGCCGCGCGCATTACGGCGCTCTTCAGGCCAGCGAAGGAGAAATGCGGCTCGGCCGTTCCGACCAGGGGGCGCGGAAGAGGTACGGCTTGCGGGTTGCCGCTGGATGCCGCGCGTTCGACCGCCGGTCCACCCGGATAGCCGAGGCCAAGCAGTTTCGCAGTCTTGTCGAAGGCCTCTCCGCTGGCGTCATCGATCGTCGTCGCCAGCCTGGAATATTCTCCTGGTCCGCGAACATGGAGCAGTTGGCAATGCCCGCCAGATACCAGCAGCAGCAGATATGGGAATTGCAGCGCCGGATCAGCGAGGCGGGGCGACAGGGCGTGGCCCTCCAGATGATTGACGGCGACCAGCGGCTTGTTCACGGCATGGGCGAGCGCCTTGCCCGTCACCAATCCGACCATCACGCCGCCGATCAAACCCGGTCCCGCCGTGGCGGCGATCACGTCCACCTGCTCCAGCGTCAGTCCGGCGTCGGCGAGCGCGGCTTGGATCAAGGGAGCAAGCGCCTCGACATGCGCGCGGGCGGCGATTTCCGGCACCACGCCGCCATAGGGGCGATGCGCCTCTTCCTGCGTCGCCAGCCGGTGCGCGAGGATTTTGCCCTCAGCCGTCACCAGCGCTGCCGCAGTTTCGTCGCAGCTTGATTCCAGGCCAAGGATGATCGTCATTGCCGCTTCCATCTAATGCCCACGGATATTAGAGCAAGCGGCATATGACATCGCACTCCTACACGCCTGATCGTCCGCTGCGCCTTGGTACGCGAGGTTCGCCATTGGCGCTGGCGCAGGCGCGCATGACGGCGGAGGCGCTGTGCGCGCGGCATGGGTGGGATGCGGACGTGATCGCGACTGTCGTCGTCCAGACGAGCGGCGACCGGATTCAGGACAGGGCACTGGCCGAAATCGGCGGCAAGGCGCTGTGGACCAAGGAACTGGACCGCGCGCTGATCGAAGGGCAAATCGATTTCGCCGTTCATTCCATGAAGGATGTGGAGACTATACGGCCTGCGGAAATCACGATCGCGGCGATGCTGCCGCGGGCGGATGTGCGGGATCGGCTGGTCGGGGCGGAAAGTTTCGAGGCGTTGCCGGACAATCCGGTGGTGGGGTCGAGTTCGCCACGGCGGGCGGCGCAGGTGAAGCGGCTTCGCCCGGATGCGCGGGTCGTGCTGTTCAGGGGCAATGTCGCGACGCGGCTGGCGAAGCTTGCTGCCGGAGAGGTGCACGCGACCCTGCTTGCAGCGGCCGGGCTCGACCGGCTGGGGCAGCCGGACGTGGGAACATGCATTCCGCTTGACGTCATGTTGCCAGCGCCATCGCAGGGGGCAGTGGGGATCGAGACGCTGAGCGGCAATGCGGAGATGCTGGCCTTGCTCGCCGAGATCAACGACGTCGATACGTTCGATTGCGTGACGGCGGAGCGCGCGGTTCTCAAGGGTCTTGGCGGCACATGCCATTCGCCAATCGCAGCCCTGGGCCGTTTGGAGGATGGCGGCATTCGTCTTGCAGCGGAGATATTGAGTCCCGATGGCCGCGAGCGGGTCGAGGATGTGAGGATCATCAGCCGAGGGGACAGCGCCGCCGCCGAAGCGCTGGGACGATCGCTGCTGGAGCGAGCAAGCGCAGAACTGCGCGCGCTGTTCGAAGCGTGAAGCCCGTCATCATCCTGCGGCCGGAGCCAGGGGCGAGGGAGACGGCTGCGCGGGCGATGAAGCTCGGCCTTATGCCCCGCCTGTGCCCCCTGTTCGAAGCGCGGCCGATCGACTGGGACGCACCGCCAGCCGAGCGGTTCGACGCGCTGCTCATGACCAGCGCGCAGGCAGCGCGGCTCGGCGGGCCGCTGCTTTCCCGATACAGACGGCTGCCCGCCTATGCGGTCGGGCACGCCACGGCCCGCGCCATGGAAGAACAGGGATTCGAGCATGTTACGGAGGGCGACCGGGATGGCAGCGCGATTGCCGCGCGCATCGCGGCTGACGGGCACGCCCACGTCCTGCACCTTGGTGGAACGACCCTTGCCCGGATCGATTCCGGGCCGCTGACGATCGATCGGGTGGCGGTTTACACGATCGGAGGGCGGCCGGACGCAGAGATCGATCCCCATTTGGAGCCCGGCGCCATACTGCTGGTTCATTCGCCTCGCGCCGGGAGTAGGCTCGCGGAACTGATCGGGCCGGAGCGGCGCGGCAGCCTGCATGTGATCGCCATCAGTCCAGCCGCGCTTACCGCTTGCGGGCCGGGCTGGTCGAGCGGCCAGGCGCCTGAATTGCCCGATGATGAGAGGATGCTGGCCCTCGCGGCGCGATTGTGCGAATGATCCCGCCAAGATGGAAGAGAGGTCCTCGATGAGCGAAGAAGGCGGCGCAGCGAGCGCGACAGCGATCCCGCCGGTTCCTGCACGCACGCGGGGTTCCTGGACGACTTTCCTTGCCGTGGTCCTCGCTTTCGTGATCGGCGTGGCGATTGCGATAGTGGCGATGTTCTATTTCCAGGGGCGCTGGGCTGGATCGCCCTCCCGCCCTGCCCTAGCCGCTGATCCTTATCCAAGATCCGGCGTCGCGCTGCGTCCGCTGTCGGCCGACGCCGGGCAAATGCTGGACGGGCGGGTCGTACAATTGGAAGAGCGGCTCAACCGCATCACGGTCGAGGCTCAGGCAGCCTCAGGCAACGCAGCCCGCGCCGAGGGGCTGCTGGTCGCTTTTGCCGCGCGGCGCGCGCTCGATAGCGGGACGCCGCTCGGCTATGTCGAAGGACAGTTGAGGCTGCGCTTCGGCCAAGCCCAGCCCCGCGCGGTGGCGACCATCATCAATGCTGCGCGCGAGCCGGTGACGCTCGCCGACCTGCGGGCCGGCCTTGCCACCGTGTCGGATCAGCTGACGACCCCGGGGCCGCAGAGCAGCTGGTGGGATTCGGTCGAGCATGAAGCGCGCGCTTTGTTGACCATCAGGCGGTCATCCACGCCCTCTCCCCGCCCCGAGGCCGCGATGGAGCGTGCACTGCGCTATATCGACGCGGGGCGGGTGGGTGCGGCGTTGACGGAAGTCGAAGCCATGCCGGGTAGAGCCGCCGCCGACCGGTGGATGCAGTTCGCCCGCCGCTATATAGAAGCCCGGCGCGCGCTGGACCTGATCGAGACGGCGGCGATCCTGGAACCCCGGCAGTTGCGCGGCGTCGACGGCGGGCCAGTCGCGCAAACCTCTCCCCTCGCCCCCTGAACCCACTGTCATAATCGGCGAGCCGTTGCCCCGGCTGCACGAAACCATTGGACGCGCTGGGCATTTGTCATGAGAATGTCATCTTTCGCCCTCCGGGCCATGGAGACTATTTTCTCGTGCCGCCTTATGTTCGATCGATCAGTGGTTTGTGGAAGGGGCGCGAGGCGCAGCCCGCGCGGCAGGTTGGTCGGCCGTCCTGGCAGCATCTGATCGCCAACGCATCCATGCCTGTCGATCTCGCCCGCACGCGGGCGCGAAGGGCCGCCTTGTCGCGCGCGATAAAGGGTGACGGGCGGCATGTCCTGTTGATTCCCGGCCTGCTCGCGTCCGAACAGAGGATGGAGCCGATGCGCACCATATTGGAGGCGGCAGGATTCCATGCCCATGGCTGGGGCATGGGGCGCAATCTTGGCCCGCGCCCTGACACGCTGGAGCAGATCGGCCGGAGGGTGGACGCCATCCGCAGCCGGAGCGGCGCGCCCGTAACCCTGGTGGGCTGGAGCCTCGGCGGCCTGTTTGCGCGGGAATATGCGAAATGTGCACAGGAGAAGGTTGCCGGGGTGATTACCCTCGGATCGCCCTTTTCCGGCGATCCACGCGCCAATCATGCATGGCGGCTCTATCAGATGGTGGCAGGCCATCCGGTCGATTGCCCGCCCTTTGCCTGCAGCCGGGATGTGAAGCCACCGGTTCCGACCATCGCGCTATGGTCGCGGCGGGATGGCGTCATCCTGCCGGAATGCGCGAAGGGCCGTGCCCATGAGCGCGACAGAGCCATCGAGGTGGACTGCACGCATATGGGCTTTGCCGTTGCGCCGGAAGGCATACTGGCCGTGGGCGAGGCGCTGAAAGCGTTGGGCAACTGATCTGGTCAGCTGTGTTTTGGAAACATGTTCAATCTGAACCACTTGATCCGTTCAGATTGAGCTTGTCGAAGCCCTCTCCTCCTTGAGAAAATTAGAGCCCTTCGACGGGCTCAGGGCGAACGGTGTGAGAGGTGGTGCCGATCTAAGCACAACTTTCCAGGGTCAGCCTAAGCGCCGAAGCGCTTCCTCCTTAGCGATCAGCGGCAGGAGCTGCGCCATGTCGGGGCCATGATCGAGGCCTGTGAGCGCACGGCGGAGCGGCAGGAACAGCATCTTGCCCTTTCGACCGGTCCGTTCCTTGAGCGCGCCAGTGAGCGCGGGCCAGATGTCAGGCCCGAAGTCCAGGCCGAGCAGGATTTCGCGCGCGGTGGCGAGGAAGGCGCGATCATCCTCATCAGGCGCAGGCGCTTCGACAGGGCCGGTCACGATACGCCACCAATCGGCGGCCTGCGACATATTCTCCAGATTGGGCCGGATGGCGTTCCATCCAGCTTCATCCATCCCGGCAGGCAGGCGGGCGGACACGGCTTCGTAGGGTAGAAGGTGGACGATCTTCTGGTTGAGCGTTGCCAGTTCCGCTTCATCGAAACGCGCGGGCGCGCGGCCGAAATGCGCAAAGTCGAAGCTTTCGACCAACGGATCGACATCGGCGAAGGGCTCGATCGGCATGGAGGTGCCAAGGCGGGCGAGCAGGGAAAGGACAGCCATTGGTTCCAGTCCGATTTCACGGAAATGCGCAACGCCGAGTGAGCCCAGCCGCTTGGAAAGCTTGCCTTCGCTGCCGGTCAGCAGAGCCTCATGCGCGAAGGATGGCAGCTGCGCGCCCAGAGCGGCGAACATCTGGATTTGCGCCGCCGTGTTGGACACATGGTCTTCGCCACGCAGCACATGGGTTATGCCCATGTCGACATCGTCGATCACGGACGGGAGCATGTAGAGCCAACTGCCATCGGCGCGGCGGATCACGGGGTCGGACAGCAGCTTGGGGTCGAAGCGCTGCTCGCCACGGATGAGGTCGGTCCAGAGGATCGGCTGATCATGATCGAGCCTGAAACGCCAATGGGGCTTGCGGCCTTCGGCTTCATGGGCGGCGATCTGGTCGCCGGTCAGCGACAGGGCGGCGCGGTCATAGACCGGGGGAAGGCCCCGGCCGAGCAGCACCTTGCGCCGCAGTTCCAGTTCCTGGCTCGTTTCATAGGCCGGATAGACATGGCCCGACGCCTTCAACTGCTCGAAGCGGCTTTCGTAGAGGGCGAAGCGATCCGATTGCTTTTCTTCCGCGTCCCAATGGACGCCGAGCCAGGACAGGTCCGCCTTGATCGCGTCGGCATATTTGGCGCGTGACCGTTCAAGATCGGTATCGTCGAGGCGCAGAAGGAACTTGCCGCCGCTTTTGCGCGCCCAAAGCCAGTTGTGCAGCGCGGCGCGGATATTGCCGACATGAAGGTTGCCGGTAGGCGAGGGAGCGAAGCGGGTGATGACGGTCATGAGCTTAAAGCGTCCGGAAAGCGTTGGTGATCGGATAGCGGCGATCACGCCCGAAATTGCGAATGCCCAGCTTTACGCCCGGAGGCGACTGGCGGCGCTTATATTCCGCGACATAGAGGAGGCGCTCGATCCGGGCGACGACATCCTTGTCGAAGCCGCGCGCGACAAGCTGTTCGACGGACAGTTCCTCTTCGACCAGGCCATAGAGGATCGGGTCCAGCACTTCATAGGGCGGTAGGCTGTCCTCATCCTTCTGGTCCTCGCGCAGTTCCGCGCTTGGCGGCTTGGTGATCACGCGCTCCGGCATGACCGGACCAGAGGGCCCGAGGCCGAGCGAGGAGACATTCTCGTTCCGCCAGCGGCTGAGGTCGAAGACGGTGGTTTTGTAGGCGTCCTTCAACACCGAATAGCCGCCCGCCATGTCGCCATAGATGGTGGCGTAGCCGACCGACATCTCGCTCTTGTTGCCTGTGGTCAGCAGCATGTGGCCGAACTTGTTCGACAGGCCCATGAGCGTGACGCCACGGATGCGGGACTGGAGATTTTCTTCCGTCAGGTCGCGCTGCCGCTCCGCGAAGACATCGGCGAGCATCGTGTCGAACGCTGCCACGGCAGGTTCGATTCCGATGCTGTCGTAGCGGATGCCGAGCAGGCGGGCGCATTCGACGGCATCGTCCAGGCTGTCCTGGCTGGTGAAGCGCGACGGCAGCATGACGCTCCAGACGCGATCGGGTCCCAGGGCGTCCACCGCCACCGCTGCCGACAACGCCGAATCGATGCCGCCTGACAGGCCCAGGACGACGCCAGGAAAGCCGTTGCGGTTCACATAGTCGCGCAGGCCGAGCACCATCGCATTATAGATGTCGGCCGGGCGGCTATCGAGTTCATGCCGATCGCCGGGGATGCAGACCCACTGGCCTTCCCACTTTTCCCAATGGGTGAGGACGAGGGCTTCTTCCCAATCGGGCAGTTGGTGAGCGATGCTGCGGTCGGCGCCCATGACGAAGGACGCGCCGTCGAACACCAGTTCATCCTGGCCGCCCACGCGGTTGAGATAGACGAGCGGCAGGCCGGTTTCCCGCACGCGCGTGCCAGCGACGGCGTTGATGCGGCGATCGTCCTTGTCGACTTCGAACGGGCTGCCATTGGGGCTGATGAGGACTTCCGCTCCTTCCGCGCGCAGATGGGCTGTGACGAAGGGAAACCAGATATCCTCGCAGATCGGCACGCCGATCTTCACGCCGCGGAAATCGATGGGCGCGGGCAGCGGGCCGGGCGCGAAGAGGCGCTTTTCATCGAAGGTGCCATAATTGGGCAGCTCGCGCTTTTGCCGGATGGCGGTGACCGCGCCGTCTTCCAGCAGGGCGACGACGTTGAACAACACGCCTTGCGACACGACCACCGTGCCGACCAGCATCGCCGGGCCGCCGTCCGCCGTCGCTTGCGCCAGGCGATCCAGCTCATGGTTCGCGCGGTCGACCAGCGCGGGCTTCAGCACCAGGTCTTCGGGCGGGTAGCCGATCAGCTGAAGTTCGGGAAAGACGATGAGGTCGGCTCCGGCCGCGCGGGCCCGCCATTCGAGCATCGCGTCCGCATTGGCCTTCAGGTCGCCCACGCTCTGTGTCATCTGGGCAAGGGCGATCACGAGTTTGTCGGTCATGGCCGCGCCCTAGTCCATTTTGCCCGCCTGCGCAAAAGCGCCTTTCCACTGAGGGCAAGCGCCGCTAAAGGGGCCGCGTTTCGCGCATCGTCATCCAATCGTCACAGGGGTTTGGCCATGAAACTCATGACCGGCAATTCCAACAAGCCGCTTGCGGCCGCCATTGCGGATTATATCGAGATCCCCCTGACCGATGCGAGCGTCCGCCGCTTCGCCGATGAGGAAGTTTTCGTGGAAATTCACGAGAATGTCCGGGGCGAAGATGTGTTCGTCATCCAGTCGACGGCCTATCCGACCAACGACAATCTGATGGAATTGCTGATCATGATCGATGCGCTGAAGCGCGCGTCGGCCAAGCGAATCACGGCGGTCGTCCCTTATTTCGGCTATGCCCGGCAGGACCGGAAGCCCGGGCCCCGCACCCCGATCTCGGCCAAGCTGGTGGCGAACCTCATCACCACGGCTGGCGCGAACCGCGTGCTTTCGGTCGATCTGCATGCGGGGCAGATCCAAGGCTTTTTCGACATTCCGACCGACAATCTGTTCGGCGCGCCGGTCATGTCGGCTGACATCCAGGCGCGTTTTGGCGACCGGAACCTGATGGTCGTGTCGCCGGATGTGGGCGGCGTGGTGCGTGCCCGTGCGCTTGCCAAGCGGCTGGACAACGCGCCGCTCGCCATCGTCGACAAGCGGCGTGAGCGCGCGGGCGAATCGGAAGTGATGAACATCATCGGCGACGTGAAGGGCCGCTTCTGCGTCCTGATCGACGATATCGTCGATTCGGCCGGGACGCTTTGCAACGCAGCCGGAGCGCTGAAGGCTGCGGGCGCGGAAGATGTGGTTGCCTATGTCAGCCATGGCGTGCTGTCGGGCGGCGCGGTTGCCCGCGTCGAGGCTTCCGAGCTCAAGGAGCTGGTGATCACCGATTCGATCCAGGGCACGGACGCTGTGTGCAATGCCAAGAGCATTCGCCACCTGCCGATCGCGCCGCTGTTGGGCGAAGCGATCAAGCGGATCGCGGATGAAAGCTCGGTCTCCAGTCTGTTCGACTGACCGGCGAAGTTGCGCCGCGCGACTTCTATGAAGCGCCCGGCAGCAACAATATGGGCAGGCAGAATAGCAGGATCAGGCCGCCGACGACCCTCTGCGCGCGGGAAATGCCCAGTGGCGCGCCCTGCCAAAGCATCGGGCAGGCAAGCAGCGCCAGCAGCAGGAGCATGTTGGACAGGGCGGCCGATCCCCCAATGGGCGCGTCCTGCCGTAAGGCTAGCGCGCCCAGCAAGGCAGCGAAACTCAACATCCAGCCGATCAGCGCCACAGCCATTCCCTTCCGATACGAACGCATAAACGGCGCGGGTTGCCGAAGCTTAAACGGCGGACCTCCAAGGATCATAGGTGCCGAAGCTCCACAGATTGCCTTCCGGATCGAGCGCTTCATAGCCGCGACCGGGATAGCCCTGATTGTCATGCGGCTCGTTCACCACCACCGCGCCCTGATTGCGGGCATGAAGACAGTGCACATCGGCGTCCGCGACCACGACATAGATGCAGGTCGTGACGCCGCCCAGATCGCGCGGCGTGGTCCAGCTGTAGAGCGACTCCGCCTCACCATCGCGTGCGCTGCCGAGCATCACCATGCCATCGCCCAGGACTAGCTGCGCATGATGGATGATGTGCGGATCGGTCTCATCCTCATGACAGGCGTGCAGTTCAAAGCCGAAGGCGTCTTGCAGGAAGCTTATGGCCGCCGGGGCATCGGCATAGCGCAGGCCGGGGATCACTGGGGAACCGGGCATCTTTTCCCTCCTTCATCGATCGTCAAGCGGGCTGGCTAAGCCTAGCGCAACGGGCGCTTTCCGGCTAGGCGGGAGCGATGACAACCCGCGACGACCTGACCCTTGCCCACCGCCTGGCCGACGCTGCCGCAGCGGCGATCCGGCCTTTCTTCCGCGCGCGATACGACACGGAGTTCAAGTCGGACAAGTCGCCGGTGACAGAGGCCGACCGGGCGGCCGAAGCGGCGATCCGGGCCATATTGGAAAAGGAGCGCCCGCAGGATGGCATTATCGGCGAGGAATATGGCGCAACCCGCGAAGATGCCGAGCGCGTCTGGATCCTCGACCCGATCGACGGCACGCGCAGCTTTATCGCGGGACGGCCGATATTCGGCACGCTGATCGCGCTGACCCAGGCAGGCTGGCCAACCATCGGCATCATCGACCAGCCGATCGCGAAGGAACGTTGGGCAGGCATGATGGGCCAGCCGACGACCTTCAACGGCGCGGCCGTCACCAGCCGCCGCTGCCGCTCATTGGAAGAAGCCATCCTTGCCAGCACCGGTCCGCAATATTTCCCCGGCTGCACCGGCGAGCATTTCTCGCGGCTGGCAGGGCAGTGCCGCGATACGGTGTGGGGTGGGGACTGTTATAATTACGGCCTGATCGCGTCGGGGCATGTCGATATCGTCGTGGAGGCCGGGTTGAAGCTGCACGACATCGCCGCGCTGGTGCCTGTCGTGGAGGGCGCGGGCGGGCGCATGTGCGATTGGGCGGGCGACCCCATCACGGCTGAAAGCGACGGGCGCGTGATCGCCTTGGGTGATGCGGCGAGGCTGGATGATGTGCTGGAAGCGCTGGCGGAGGGGCATCACGATCATTGACGCTCAGGCCGTGAGCCCGGCTACCGCTTCAGCATAGATGCGCCTGCTTTCATCATCGAAGCAGATGAAGAGGATGAGGTCGAGGGCCAAGGGAAAGGCAGTCAGTTCTTCCCGCACCGTCCGGGCCGCGACCTTGGACGCCTCATCTTTCGGATAGCCATAAATGCCTGTGGAAATGGCGGGGAAAGCGATGCTGCGGAGGCTGTTTTCGCGCGCCAGTCCGAGCGACGATTTGTAGCAGTTCGCGAGCAACTCCCCTTCGCTTGCACCCCCGCCCCGCCACACCGGGCCGACAGTATGGATGACATGCGCAGCGGGCAGATTGTAGCCGCGGGTGATCCGTGCCTCCCCTACCGGACAGCCGCCGAGCATGCGGCATTCGGCAAGCAGTTCGGGGCCTGCCGCCCGATGGATCGCGCCATCCACCCCGCCTCCACCAAGTAGAGAGCTGTTGGCGGCGTTGACGATCGCATCCGTCGCACAACGGGTGATGTCGCCAGTCCGGATATCCCAGCGGCACGTGCCGGAGATCATGACGCAGCCCGCACTGTAGGTCGCATTCGCCGCATTGCCCTAGAATATCCCGAGAAACTTCTTCTTCTGCTTCTTTTCCTGCCTGGCACTGGCCTTGCCGGACTCTTCCTTTGACGTGGTGCCCCGGCCGACATCATCTCGTGGCTTGCCGTCCTTCGTGCGCTGGGCAGCGGCCGTCGCGCCCGCCAGGACGGGGCCGCAAGCCGCGCTCCTGGCGTCACCTACATCGACAAAGGCCAACACGGCAGCGAGCGGGCTCGCCGCGATTCCGAGCGCTGCCGCCGCGCCGCCGCGCGCCACCAGTTCAGGACTGATGACGTCGATGCCGGGCTTTGCGAAATAGCCGTTGATGCCGACCGGCGACTGGCCCGAAAACAGGCTGAACTTCTTGCCATCGGCGCGGAAAACAAGATCAAGGCTCTCGTTACGGAAGGAGAAGCCGCCCCGTCCCAGCATGACATTCTTCTTGGTATCGATGATGATCGGATCAGCCGCAGCGATGCCGTTGCGGACAGTGAAGGCGATGAGCCCGCAGTTGATCTGGACAGGCTCCTTCAGCTTCTTTTCAAACATCTTCGTGATGAAGGTGCCCACATCGAGTTCGGCAAGCTGCACATTGCGCGCCCACATGGTGCCGGCAGGCAGGATGACAGCAATCCTGCCATTCGCGGTGCTGAGCGAATCATGCACCGTATCGCCAAGGCCGGTTATCTGCGCCCGTGCCTTGATAATGCCGGTGGTGCCCGATTCCTCGACACCCCAGCGGCCAAGCAGCTTGCCCATGGGCGTGGGCGAGAGGCGGACATCATAGCGGGTGCGGACCGGCTTGCCCCGCGCATTTATCTCTATGTCCGAACTGACATGCCCGGCGGACATGTCGAAGGTGAGCGGCGACAGCGTCAGCAGGCTGCGCTCCAGCGCGAGCGTAAGGCCGATATTGGAGATCGGCACGTTGGGCGCCCGGACCTGACGCACGTCATAGCGGACATTGGCGTCGAAATTGCGCAGCGCCTCTACCCGGAGCGGCGCATCCGGGAGGATGCGGGGTCTGCCGCCGACATTCTCGATCGCGCCACTTGCGCCCTGCGCTTCCAGCTTCTGGGGATTGTAGCCGATGAAGGGTCCTACATCGACTATGTCGAGCGTGCGGGTAGCCAGGTCCGCATTCAGGCGCAGGCGATCGTTGGGCAGCGAAACGGTCATGCGGCCGGAAAGGTCGCTGTCTCCGAACCGGCCCTTAAGATGAGTGAAGCGCCATTCTCCATCCTGCTTCGTAAGCGCGGAGGTGAAGCGATAGGTGCGGGTTTCAGGAATGGCGACGCCGAGGAAATCGAACAGCAGCGCAAGATTGGGACCGCGCGTCACCAGCCGCAGGTCCGCCCCTTCGATCTCGGTCGCACCGGGCAAGGTGCCGCTGATCTCCAATATCGTCGTCCCCGACTGCGCGTAGAGCGCGAGGCTGTTCTTGCCGCCCGTTATCGTCTGGTTGGGCGAAAGCAGCCCACCACGCAAGGTGAAGGGGCGGCTTCGCATCGTGCCGTCGCCGGAGAAGCGAATGTCGCTTGCAAAGCGCGTGTCCTGCGCCTTGACGGTTTCGAAGCGTATGTCGGTCGACAGCTGCATCCGGGGGTCGCGATACCGCAAGGTCGTCCCCGCGAGCAGCGCTCGGCGGATAAGCGGCAGATCGAGCGGCTCTCCCTTCTTGTTCGGATCACCGAAGGTCCATGTATTGCTCTTGCCATCCCGCGACCATTCAAGGTCAGCGGCGGCGTTGCGAAGCTCAAGCCAACGGACGCGATATTTGTCGCCGAAGATAAGGCTGAGCGGTGCGATCCGCGTATCGATAAGATCGGAATAGAAGAAATGCGGGCGGCTCGCCCAAGGCGTGTTGGCGATCGACATCCCCTCGGCGCGGAACTTGATGGTGATGGGCGCGAAATAGAGTTGGAAGTCGCCAGCAACGTTGACCGGACGTTCCAGGCGGCTGGTGAGGAAGCGTTCGAACGGATGTTTGAGGAACCGGCCCTTGGTGATGAACAGGATCAGCCACAGCAGAAATATCAGGCCGATGATGTAGGCGATGATGCGAAGGGGCAGCGGAACCTTGCGCCATTTCTGGCGTGCGGAGGACCAATAATGGCCGATGCCTCCTGCCGCGCCGCCGGGCGCAGGAGCCTCTTTTGCCGGAGTGTCCGGCCGCAAGGGATCGGCATCGGCCATGGCGCAAGAACGCCCGTCCCCGTCTTTGGGTCCGAATCACCTTGCCTTTGAAGGTGCTTCCGACTATGCGCGCCCCTTCGCGATATTTGGAAGGACCGCCCGGCTAACTAGGGCTGCCGTGGCTGTCCGTAATCGTCGCGCTGAAGAAGGAGACGAAAATGCCCAAGCTCAAGACCAAGAGCGGTGTGAAGAAGCGCTTCAAGTTCACCGCTTCCGGCAAGGTCAAGCACGGCGTCGCTGGCAAGCGTCACCGCCTGATCAGCCACAACGCAAAATATATCCGCCAGAACCGCGGCACGTCGGTCATGTCCGACGCCGACGTGGCTCACGTGCGCCTCTGGGCGCCCTACGGCCTGAAGTAAGGAGTAGAGGCACATGGCACGCGTAAAACGTGGTACGACCACCAAGGCGAAGCATAAGAGGATTCTGGATCAGGCGAAGGGCTATTATGGCCGTCGCAAGAATACGATCCGCATCGCCCGCCAGGCTGTCGAAAAGGCCGGCCAGTACGCTTATCGCGACCGCAAGGTCAAGAAGCGGACCTTCCGTGGCTTGTGGATCCAGCGCATCAACGCTGGCGTCCGCGCTGAAGGGCTGACCTATTCGCAGTTCATGCACGGCCTGAAGCTGGCCGGCGTCGATCTGGACCGCAAGGTTCTGGCCGACATCGCGATGCACGAAGGCGAGGCGTTCAGCGCCATCATCGCCCAGGCGAAGGCTGCGCTGCCCGCGGCCTGAGCATAGAACGATCGAAAGATCGTCCAAGGGGCGCCGGGGCAGAAGCTTCCGGCGCCCTTTTTGTTTTTCAGTCCAATCTCCGTTCGCCCTGAGCCTGTAGAAGGGCGCGCGGCTTTGAAAGGCTCAGCCCAAACGAGGGTGAGCAAAGGAGGCTGATCCCATGTCGCTGCATGTCTGGTGGCTCTATGTCACGGCGGTTTTCCTGATCTCGGCCACGCCGGGGCCGAACATGCTGCATGTGATGACGCAGAGCATCGCCCATGGTCCACGCAAGGCGGTGGCCACCATGGCGGGGCTGATGAGCGCGGTGCTGCTGTGCCTCATCGCCTCCGCGCTGGGTCTGGGCGCGCTGCTGAAGGCGTCGCCGCGCCTGTTCGATGTGCTGCGCTATGCGGGCGTGGCCTATCTGATCTGGTTGGGGATCAAGGCATGGCGCGCTCCGGCAACGGGCGGCGGCGATGCTGACGCGGGGCAGGCTCAGCGCGCCAGCAAGCTCTATGGCACGGCGCTGCTGACGGGCCTGTCCAACCCCAAGCTCATCATCTTTGCCGCCGCGCTGTTTCCGCAGTTCATCGACACCACCCGCCCCTTCGCGGTGCAGCTGGCGATACTGGTGGCAAGTTTCGTGGTGATCGAAAGCTTCTGGTACAGCGTCTATGCGCTCGGCGGCATGAAGCTGAAGCGCTGGCTGGAGCCGGCCAACCGGCAGCGGCTGTTCAATCGAGGAACGGGCCTGCTCTTCATTGGATTTGGCGGGGCGCTGCTGGGCGCGCGGGCCTGACCCTTTTCTTGGCGCTCGCGCCCGGCTAAGGCCCGCACAACTTTCGCCTTCGCGGGACTGCTGAAAATCATGAGTGAGATTTCCAATCTGAAAGCCGGCCTGATCGCCGACATCAATGCCGCCGATACGCTCGATGCGCTGGAAGCGCTGCGCGTCGGCGCCATGGGCAAGAATGGGGTGGTGACGGGACTGCTCAAGACATTGGGGCCGATGAGCCCCGAGGAGCGGCTGGAGAAAGGCCCGCCGATCCAGGATCTGCGCGAAAGCGTGACGGCGGCGCTTGCCGACAGGAAGGCGGCGCTGGAGCAGGCGGCGCTCGACGCGAAGCTTGCGGCCGAGAAGATAGACATGACCTTGCCCGCCGGCATCGGCCCGCAGGGATCGGTGCATCCGGTGAGCCAGGTGATGGACGAACTGGCGGAGATTTTCGCGGACCTGGGCTTCTCGGTGGCGACAGGGCCGGAGATCGAGGACGACTGGCATAATTTCACCGCGCTCAACATTCCCGAGACGCATCCGGCGCGGGCGATGCACGACACCTTCTATTTCCCCGACGCCGAGGGCAAGAAGATGCTGCTGCGCACCCATACGTCGCCGGTGCAGATCCGCACGATGATGAGTGGCGAGCCGCCGATCCGCATCATCGCGCCGGGCCGGGTCTATCGATCCGACAGCGACGCGACGCACACGCCCATGTTCCATCAGATCGAGGGGCTGGTGATCGACAAGGGCATCACCCTTGGGCACCTCAAGTGGACGCTGGAGACCTTCCTCAAGGCCTTTTTCGAGCGGGACGACATCGTTCTGCGGCTGCGGCCGAGCTACTTCCCCTTCACCGAGCCTTCGGTCGAAGTGGATGTGGGCTACACGCTGACCAACGGCCAGCGGGTGATCGGCGGCGACGGCGATGCGCCCGGCGGCGGCTGGCTGGAAGTGCTGGGCAGCGGCATGGTAAACCGCCGCGTGATCGAGGCTTGCGGGCTGGATCCGGACGAGTGGCAGGGCTTTGCGTTCGGTACGGGCGTCGACCGACTTGCCATGCTGAAATATGGGATGAACGACTTGCGCGCTTTCTTCGACGGCGATCTGCGCTGGCTGAAACATTATGGCTTTTCGGCGCTGGACGTGCCGACGCTGAGCGGAGGAGTGGGCGCATGAAGTTCACGCTGAGCTGGCTCAAGACGCATCTCGCCACCGATGCCGACCTTCCGACGATCCTGAAAGGGCTGACCAACATCGGCCTGGAGGTCGAAGGCGTGGAGAACCCGGCGGACAAGCTCGCGCCCTTTCGCATCGCCAGGGTGCTGACGGCGGAGCCGCATCCGCAGGCGGACAAGTTGCAGGTGCTGACCGTGGATGCGGGCGATGGCCCCTTGCAGGTCGTGTGCGGCGCGCCCAATGCGCGCGCGGGCCTTGTTGGCGTGTTCGGAACCGAGGGCGCGGTGGTGCCGGTGAATGGCATGGTTTTGAAGAAGACCGCCATTCGCGGGGTCGAGTCCAACGGTATGATGTGTTCGTTCCGGGAGCTGGAACTGGGCGAAGACCATGAAGGAATCATCGAATTAAACGCGGATTCTCCGGTGGGAGAGGTCTATGCCCGGTGGGCGGGGCTCGATGACCCGGTGATTGATGTGAGTATAACACCTAATCGCCAGGACTGCATGGGCGTGCGGGGGATTGCGCGCGATCTGGCGGCAGCGGGCTTGGGCACGCTCAACCCGATCATCGTGCCGACGGTGGAGGGCGTGCGTCCGGGACCGGACGTCCGGGTCGAGGATGAAGATGGCTGCCCGGCCTTCTTCGCGCGCACGGTGCAGGGCGTCACCAACGGCCAGTCGCCCGAATGGATGGCGCGACGGCTGAAAGCCATTGGGCAGAAGCCGATCAGCACGCTGGTCGATATCACCAATTATCTGATGATCGACCTTGGCCGTCCGCTGCATGTCTATGACATGGCGACGCTGAAGGGTCCGCTGACGGCGCGCAAAGGCAAGTCGGGCGAAGAGGTGCTGGCGCTCAACGGCAAGACCTACACGGTTGACGAGACGATGACCGTCATCGCCGACGATGAAGCGGTGCACGACATTGGCGGCATCATGGGCGGCGAGCATTCGGGTGCGACCGACGCCACGACCGACGTACTGATCGAATGCGCCTATTTCACGCCGGAGCGGATTGCGGTCACCGGGCAGAAGCTGGGCCTGACCAGCGACGCACGCGGACGGTTCGAGCGCGGGGTCGATCCGGCCTTCCTGGATGATGGCCTGTCGATCGCGACCGACCTGGTGGTGAAGCTGTGCGGTGGCACGCCGAGCCAGGCGACGCGCGCCGGTGAGCCGCCGGTCGCCAACAAGATCGTCCGCTACGAGCCGTCGCAATGCTTGGCGCTGGCAGGCGTCTATGTGAGGGACGACGAGCAGAAGCGCATCCTCGAAAGCCTGGGCTTTGGCGTGGAGGGGCATGACGCCACGTTCGAATATGAAGACGGAATGCCGGTGACCACGCCCGCCCATTGGAGCGTTTCCGTGCCGAGCTGGCGGCGGGACGTCGATGGCTGGCCCGATCTGGTCGAGGAAGTGGTGCGGATCGTCGGGCTGGATCAGGTGCCCTCCACCCCCCTGCCCCGCGCACCGGGCGTGGCGCGGCCGACGGCGACGGCGGAGCAACTGGTCGAACGGCGGGTACGGCGCACCGCGGCGGCGCGCGACCTGGCCGAGGCGATTAACTGGTCCTTCATCTCGGAGAAGGAAGCCGCATCAGTCGGCGGCGGCGACTGGACGCTCGCCAATCCGATTTCCGAAGATCTGAAGGTGATGCGGCCTTCGCTGCTGCCCGGCCTGCTGTCGGCGACGCGGCGCAACATGGACCGCGGCGCGGCTTCGGTGCGGCTGTTCGAGGTGGGACGGCGCTATTTCGCCGAAAAGGAGCGGGCGACCATCGGCTTCGTGCTGGCGGGCGAGAAGACGCCGCGCGGCTGGCAGACGGGCAAGGCGCAGGCTTTCTCGGCCTTCGATGCCAAGGCGGAAGTATTGGCGCTGCTGGCGGCCGCTGGCGCGCCGGTGGCGAACCTGCAGAGCTTTGGCGAGGCGTCGGGCGCTTACCATCCGGGGCAGTCAGGGACGCTGCGGCTGGGGCCGAAAGTGGTGCTCGCCGAGTTCGGGGTGCTGCATCCTTCGCTGGCTAAGCAATTTGGCCTGACCGGCACTGTGGTCGCGGGCGAGATCTTCCTGGATGCGATCCCGGCCAAGCGGAAGAGCGGCTTCATGCGCGCGCCTTATGCGCCGCCCGCATTGCAGGCGGTAAAGCGCGACTTCGCCTTTGTCGTCGATGAGGCGGTCGAGGCGGACGCTCTGGTGCGTGCGGTCAAAGGCGCGGACAAGAAGGCGATCGTCGATGCACGGTTGTTCGATGTGTTTGTCGGCCCGGGCGTCGATGAGGGGCGCAAGAGCCTGGCCATTGAGGTGACGTTGCAGCCGGGGGAGAAGAGCTTCTCGCAAGACGAGCTGGACGCCATCAGTGCTGCGGTGGTGAAGGCTGCGGAGAAGTTGGGCGGGACGCTGCGGGGGTAATCCAGGCGGTTTGGTTCGATCTCGACGAAACGAACGGGGGTAGGGAGGGGCTGAACCTGCGGTAGTTTCCTTGCCGTCGTCCCGGGCTTGAGCCGGGACCCCGCTTTTCTTCAGCCATGCGAACGAGGAAGCGGGACCTCGGATCAAGTCCGGGGTGACGATCTCGATTGACCCAGTGAACATCATACAGGGGGTGTGCGATGGACGAGTTGATTACGATCGCTTCGGACGGCCTCACCGCCAGCATCAATCCGCTTGGCGCGGAGCTTTGGTCGCTCACCGACGCGCAGGGCCGGGAACTGATGACCGATGCCGATCCGCGTTGGTGGACGGGGCATGCGCCTTTGCTCTTTCCCTTCGTCGGGCGGTCACGAGGCGACAGCTATCGGCTTGGCGGGCAGGACTATCCAATGCCGCAGCATGGATTTGCCCGGCGAATGGCCTTTGCGCAGGTGGAGCATCTGTCCGAATCCGTGACTTTCCGGCTGGAAGCGAATGCAGTGACGCGGGCGGTTTATCCGTTCGATTTCCGGCTGGACATGCAGTTCGCGGTTGCAGGCGCCACCTTGATGATGACGGCCACCGTCATGAACCGGGGCGAGGCGGACATGCCCTTTTCCTTTGGCTATCATCCAGCCTTCGCCTGGCCGCTGCCTTATGGCGGGGCGGCAGACGCGCATGTCGTGGAGTTCGAGAAGGCGGAGCCCGCCCCGATCCGGAAGGTGGGGGATGAGCCCGGACTGATCGCGCGGGAGAGCGTACCGTCGCCGGTCGAGGACAATGTGCTGACGCCCAGCCATGCGATGTTCGAGGGCGATGCGCTGATCTGGGATGAGATGGAGAGCCATAGCCTCCTCTGGGGCGTGCCGGGGCAAACCCGGTTGAAGATCGACTTTCCCGATACGCCTTGGCTGGGGCTGTGGCAGAAGCCCGGCGCGCATTATCTCTGCGTGGAGCCTTGGGCGGGCATGGCGGACCTGGTCGGGTTCGAGGGCGACGTTTGGGAGAAGCAGGGGATCATGCGGTTGCTGCCCGGGGATGAGCGGCGGTTCCGCATGGACGTGACGCTGGTGGACGTGTAACGGCCGCGTCAATGATTCCGTTCGGGCAGTCTGGACGAGTCACGCCCTTCGACAAGCTCAGGGCGAACGGTTGTTTTTGATAGAGCCCCTGACAGGATCATGACCATTCCATCCCGCCGCACCTTCGCGATCATTTCCCACCCTGACGCCGGTAAGACGACGCTGACCGAAAAGCTGCTGCTGGAAGGTGGCGCGATTCACCTGGCCGGTGAGGTCAAGGCGCGCGGGGCGAACCGGCGGGCGCGGTCGGACTGGATGAAGATCGAGCAGCAACGCGGCATTTCCGTGACGTCCTCGGTTATGACGTTCGAGCGTGATGGGATCACGTTCAACCTGCTCGACACGCCGGGGCACGAAGACTTTTCCGAAGACACCTATCGCACGCTGACCGCCGTCGATTCCGCCGTCATGGTGATCGACGCCGCCAAGGGCATCGAGCCACAGACGCGCAAGCTGTTCGAGGTCTGCCGTCTGCGCAACGTGCCGATCATCACCTTCGTCAACAAGGTGGACCGCGAGGGACGTGATACGTTCGCGCTGCTGGACGAGGTAGCCGACGCGCTGGCGCTCGACGTGTGCCCGATGAGCTGGCCGGTCGGCATGGGCGGCGAGTTCGAGGGGATTTACGATTTCGCCAAGAACCGGCTTCGTCAGCCTAGCGGCCCTTCCAAGGAGTTCGAGGGCAAGGAAGTGTTTGTCGAAGGCATCGATGACGATGCGCTGGCCGAGCATGTATCCGCGCGGGGGCTGGAGAAGCTGCGCGAGGAAGCGGAGCTGGCCGTGGGCGGCTACGCCGATTTCGATCTGGCCGCCTATCGGCATGGCGATTTGACGCCGGTCTATTTCGGGTCGGCGCTCAAGCTGTTCGGCGTGACCGAGCTGATCGATGCGCTTGCCGCCCATGCGCCACCGCCGCGCGCCCAGCCGGCCGAGCCCGCGCCGGTGGAGCCGGAAGATAGCGAAGTGACCGGCTTCATCTTCAAGGTGCAGGCCAATATGGACCCGCAGCACCGCGACCGGATCGCGTTCATGCGGTTATGTTCGGGCAAGTTCCGGCGGGGGATGAAGCTGACGCCGAGCGGGTCGGGCAAGCCGATCGCGGTGCATTCGCCGATCCTCTTTTTCGCGCAGGACCGCGAGATTGCGGACGAGGCGTTTCCCGGCGACATCATCGGCATTCCCAATCACGGGACATTGCGAGTGGGTGATACGCTGTCGGAAAAGGCGGGCGTGCGCTTTACCGGCCTGCCGAACTTCGCGCCGGAAATCCTGCGGCGCGTGGCGCTCAAGGACCCGACCAAGACGAAGCAGTTGCGCAAGGCGCTTGACGACCTGTCCGAAGAAGGCGTGATCCAGGTTTTCTACCCGGAGATTGGATCGAACTGGATCGTCGGGGTGGTCGGGCAGTTGCAGCTGGACGTGCTGATTTCGCGGCTGGAGGCGGAGTATAAGGTGGCGGCCGGGCTGGAGGCTTCGCCTTTCGACACGGCGCGCTGGATTTCCGGTGACGATGCGGCGATCAAGGATCTGGTGTCGTTCAACGGGGCCAATATGGCGAAGGACCGGGACGGCAATCTGGTGTTCATGGCCAAGAGCGCGTGGGACATCGGATACCAGCAGGAGCGGCATCCCAAGGTGAAGTTCAGCGCGACCAAGGAGCGTTGAGGCATTGGCGGACGCCGAATGACCGCCATCCTCTACAGCTTCCGGCGATGCCCCTATGCCATGCGGGCGCGGATGGCGCTGATCGCCAGCGGGCAGAAGGTGGTGCTGCGCGAGGTGGCGTTGCGTGACAAACCGGCGGAACTGGTCGCCGCGTCGCCCAAAGGCACGGTGCCGGTGCTGGTCCTGCCGAATGGCCGCGTGATCGACGAGAGTCTGGACATCATGCGCTGGGCGCTATCGCGGCATGATCCCGAAGGCTGGCTTGACGGGGATGATGCAGCCCTGATCGCGCGCAATGACGGGGCGTTCAAGCATCATCTCGACCGATACAAATATGTGAGCCGCTACAGGTCCGATCCGCTGGAACATCGGTGCGCGGCCATGGAAATATTGGCTGGGCTTGAGGCGCGGCTGGAGCGGAGCAATTACCTTACCGGCGAGCAGCGGAGGCTGGCGGATATCGCCATCTTTCCCTTTGTGCGGCAGTTCGCCGCCGTGGAACCGCAATGGTTTATTGCGCAGCCCATTCCGCTGGTGAGAAACTGGCTGGACCTGCTGACGGGATCCCCCTTGTTTGCGCGCGCGATGCTGCGGATCGAGCCGTGGCGGGAAGGGGATGCTGCGGTTCTGCTTTAGCCGCGCCGCAGCAGGAAGACAGCGTGCTCGGCGAACAGGTTCGCGTTCGCATGCGTGGTTTCCTTGTCGCCCTTCAGGAACCACTGGCCATCGATCTTCCAGCCGCGTTCCTTCACCAGCGCACGGAAGTCATCGACCGTGACATGATGAATGTTGAGCGTGTCGTACCAGGTGTCGGGCAGCAGGCGCGTCACCGGCATGCGGCCGCCCCACATCAGCGAGAGCCTTCCGCGCCAATGGGCGAAGTTGGGGAAGGACACGAACGCCTGGCGGCCGATGCGCAGCAGTTCCTCCACCACCAGGTCCGGACGACGGGTGGTCTGGAGCGTCTGGCTTAGAATCGCGTAATCGAAGCTGGCGTCAGGATAATAGGCAAGGTCGGTATCGGCGTCGCCCTGCACCACCGACAGGCCGCGGCCGACAGCGGCGGCGACATTATCGCCGTCGATCTCCAGCCCGCGCGCATCGACCTGCTTGGCGTCGCGGAGCGCGGCCATCAGCGCGCCGTCGCCGCAGCCGACGTCCAGCACCCGCGCGCCCGGCGTGACGGTGCGGGCGATGAGGGCAAGGTCGGGACGCAATCCCTCTTCGCTCATGCGCGGCCGCCCTTCAGGAAGCCGTCGACCACGCGGTTCAGTTCGGGACATTCGAGCAGGAAGGCGTCATGTCCGAAGGGGCTCGACAGTTCGACGAAGCTCGCCTGCGCGCCGCTGGCGTTGAGGGCGTGGACGATGACGCGGGATTCCGCCGTGGGATAGAGCCAGTCGGTATCGAAGCTGACCAGACAGAAGCGCGCTTTGGAGGGCGCGAAGGCGGTGGCGAGGCTGCCGCCATGATCCTCCGCAATGTCATAATAGTCCATCGCCCGGGTGATATAGAGATAGGAGTTGGCGTCGAACCGTTCGACGAAACTCAAGCCCTGGTGGCGCAGGTAGCTTTCCACCTGGAAGTCGGCGTCGAAGCCGAAGGTCTTGGCGTCCCTCCCCTGCAGGCGGCGGCCGAATTTCTCGGTGAGGCCTGCTTCGGAAAGATAGGTGATGTGCGCCGCCATGCGCGCGACGGCAAGACCTGCGCTGGGCACCTGGCCATCGGCATAATAGTCGCCCCCGCGCCAGTTGGGATCGGCCATGATCGCCTGGCGGCCGACTTCGTGGAAAGCGATATTCTGGGCGCTGTGGCGCGCGGTCGAGGCGATGACAATGCAGCTTTCGACGCGGTTGGGGAAGATGGTCGGCCAGCTAAGCGCCTGCATGCCGCCCATTGAGCCACCAATGACGGCAGCAAGGCGGCCTACCCCGAGATGATCGAGCAACAGCGCCTGCGCGCGCACCATGTCGGCGATGGTGAGCACGGGAAAGCGCATGGCGTATGGGGTGTTGCTGGCAGGGTCGATGCTGGCCGGGCCACTGGAGCCCATGCAGCTGCCGATCACATTGGCGCAGACGATGAAATGCCGTGCGGGATCGACGGGCTTCCCCTCCCCCACCATGCGCCACCACCATCCGGGCTTGCCGGTGACTGGATGATCGGACGCGACATATTGGTCGCCGGTCAGCGCATGGCAGATGAGGATGACGTTGGAGCCGTCAGCATTCATCGCGCCGTAGGTTTCATAGGCGATATCAACGGGCGCGAGGACCGCGCCGCTGTCCAGCCGGAGGGGGCCGGCGAGGCGGACCTGGCGGCGGAGGCCGAAACGGCTGTCGTCGGTGGAGGAGGCGCTGGCCATGGTGCAAGCGGGCTAGGACCGTGGAGGGGTGCTGTCAATCGGGTGGGGATCGGCTAGGACCGCTGCATGAGTCAGACCCGCATTCCTATCGTCGTCTATGGACCGCTATCCCCTTATCTGGAGGAGCAGCTGAAGGCCCGCTTCCAGGTGCATGAGGTGGCGGCGGATGCCGATTCGATCGCGCTGGACGGGGCCGTGCGAGGGGCTCGGGCGCTGGTGTCCTTCGGTTCAGTTGGAGCGCCTGCAGCGATCATGGATGCGCTGCCACGGCTGGAACTGATCAGCCTTTTTTCCGTCGGCTATGACAAGGTCGATATCGCGCATGCGCGAAAGAAGGGCATCAAGGTCAGCAACACTCCTGACGTGCTGACCGACGATGTGGCCGATCTGGCGGTAGGGCTGCTCTACGCGGCCGTGCGCAACATCGCCGCCAATGATCGGATGGTGCGATCCGGCAAATGGGCGCTTGGGCAACAAGTGGCGCTGAGCGGGAGCGTCACCGGGCGCCGGATCGGCGTATTGGGACTGGGGCGGATCGGCCGGGCGATCGCGCGGCGGCTGGAGCCGGTGGCGAGCGAGATTATTTATCATAATCGCATGCCCGCCGCAGGCACGCGCTACCGTTATGTGCAGGACCGGATAGCCTTCGCGCGGGAAAGCGAGGTGATCATCGTCGCGACGTCTGGTGGACCGGAAGCGCGCGGGCTGGTCGACGCCGCGATGCTGGATGCGCTCGGCCCGCAAGGCATGCTCATCAATATCAGCCGTGGAAGCGTCGTCGATGAGGATGCGCTGGTGGCGGCGTTGACCGAAGGGCGGATCGGCGGCGCGGGGCTGGACGTGTTCGTGAACGAGCCGCAGGTCCCCGAAGCCCTGTTCGCCATGGACAATGTCGTGCTGCAACCGCACCAGGGAAGCGCTACCGTAAACACGCGCAAGGCGATGGCTGACCTCGTGCTCGCCAATCTGGACGCGTGGGCAGCGGGTAAAGCGCTGGTTACGCCGGTCATATAGCAGCGCTTTGCCTTTGGTGCGGATGACGCTAAAGCGCGCGCATGACCAAACCCGCACCCAAGGAATGGATTCTGGGCATCTCGCCCTATGTGCCCGGCAAGGCAGCGGCCGATGACGGGCGTCCGCTGATCAAGCTGAGCGCGAACGAAAACCCGCTGGGCACCGGCGAGGCGGCGCGCGCCGCCCTCATCGCCGCGACAGCGGACCTTGCCACATATCCCGATCCCGGCGCAGCGAAGATGCGCGAGGCGATCGCGGCGGTACATGGGCTTGATCCCGCGCGGGTGATCTACGGCACGGGATCGGACGAGCTGCTGCACATTGCCGCCAGCGCCTATGCTGGGCCGGGCGACGAGATATTGTACGTCAAATACGGCTTTTCGGTCTACGACATCGCGGCGCGCCGGGTCGGCGCGACGCCAGTCATCGCGCCTGACAAGGATTATGCGACCGACGTGGACGCATTGCTGGCCTGCGTGACGGAGAAGACCAAAGTCGTTTTCCTGGCCAACCCCAACAATCCCACGGGCACGATGACGCCGCGCGAGGAGATCGCCCGGCTGCATGCATCTTTGCGGCCCGATATTCTGTTTGTGCTGGATCAGGCCTATGCCGAATATCTGGACGCGAACGAGGATGATGGCGGGTTGGAGCTGGCCAGGAACGCCAGCAACGTGCTTGTCACGCGCACCTTTTCGAAAATTTACGGGTTGGCGGCTGAACGTATCGGCTGGGGCTATGCCAGCGCCGAGATCATTGATGCGCTGCATCGCATCCGCGCCCCGTTCAACGTGACCACGGCTGGACAATCGGCGGCCATCGCGGCGGTGACGGATCAGGCGTGGGTCGAGGCGAGCCGGGCGCATAATCGGCAGTGGCGTCTGTGGCTGGCCGATGAGATCGCGGGCTTGTCGAACCATGGCCTGCGGGCCGTGCCGAGCAAGGCGAACTTCCTGCTGATCCTCTTCAACGGCAAGCTGACCGCCGAAGCTGCGATGAAGGGTCTTTGGGACGAAGGCTTCGCGACCCGGTGGCTGCCCGGGCAAGGGCTTCCCAACGGCCTTCGCATCACCATCGGCACGGAGGAACAAGTCCGCGCGGTCGCGGCCAAGCTGCGCGCCATGGCGGAAACGGCCTGACATGCTGCCCTTCGCGCGCGTCACCATCATCGGCCTTGGCCTCATCGGATCGAGCCTGGCGCGGGCGATCCGCGAATATATGCCGACGGTGCGCGTAACCGGCCATGATGCCGACGCGCGCGTGCGGGAGATCGCGCGCGCCATCGACCTGTGCGACGATGTCACCGACACGGCGGGCGCGAGCGTGACGGATGCGGATCTGGTCGTCCTGTGCGTTCCGGTGAGGGCGATGGGCGCGGCGGCTGCGGAAATTGCGGACGATCTGCCTGCCGACGCGATCATCAGTGACGTGGGATCATGCAAGGCCGATGTGCTGGCGCAGCTGAGCGGCGCTCTTCCGGGGCGCATGATCATCCCGGCGCATCCTGTCGCGGGCACCGAAAATAGCGGGCCGGAAGCGGGGTTTGCCAGCCTGTTCCGGGGGCGCTGGTGCATCATCACTCCGCCCGCCGATGCCGATCCCGTGGCGGTCGAGCGCGTCTCTGAACTGTGGCACCGGATCGGTGCGGACGTGGAAATGATGGACCCGCAGCATCATGACCTGGTGCTCGCGGTGACCAGCCACCTGCCGCACCTTATCGCCTATACGATCGTCGGCACGGCCAGCGACCTGGAGGATGTCACCCAGTCCGAGGTGATCAAATATTCGGCCGGTGGCTTTCGCGACTTCACCCGTATCGCGGCGTCGGACCCGACCATGTGGCGGGACGTGTTCCTGGCGAACAAGGACGCGGTGCTGGAGATGCTGCAACGCTTTTCGGAAGACTTGTCAGCGCTGCAGCGGGCGATCCGCTGGAACGACGGTGACACGCTGTTCAACCTGTTCACGAAGACGCGGGCGATCCGCCGGTCCATCATCGAACAGGGACAGGATGATCCAAAGCCGGACTTCGGGCGATCGCATTAGGCGGCGCTCGACAGCGGATTAAGCGCGTTGATCGCGGCATGGACGCGGGCTTCGGCCTCCCGGCGATCAAGGCCTGTGGGCACGACATCCCCGACCTTGTAGGTGATGATGCCAGGGCGCTTCATGAATTTGCCGCGCGGTGACAGGCGGCCGCTGTCCACTGCGATGGGCACGACCGGCAAGGCGAGCAGGGAATAGAGCCCGGCGAAGCCAGCACGCAGCGGCGGGCTTTCCCCATGGGGCACCCGCGTTCCCTCCGGGAAAAGGCAGACTGCGCGCCCCTGGTCAGTTGCCGCACGCGCGGCGGCGCGCAAAGTCCGCAAGGCGCTGGCCCCCGCGCTGCGCTCGACCGGGATCAGGCCGTAGAGCCGCGCGATCCGTCCCCATAACGGAATATCTAGCAACTCGCGTTTAGCGGCGATCACTGGCCGATCGAAGACGCACAGCAGATCGATTGTCTCAAACATCGACTCATGCTTGACGATGTAGAGATAGCGGCCTTCGGGCAGGTCGCCGACGATGCGTATCTTCTGCCCCAGCAGCCATCTTGTGCAAAAGCGGTGAAAGCGGCTCCATGCCGTCGCGATCACCTGAACCCCGGCAGGCCATGGCCACGCCACCAGCAGCGCGGAAAGGACCAGCAGCAGCGATCCACTGTAAAAGACCAGCATGAAGGCGAGCGAACGGAGGGCAGTGATCATGGCGCCGTCCTTCTAGATGCCGACGAGCGCGGCGGCACGGCGGAGCAGATATTTATTATATTCCCGCATCAACATGGTTAGGCTGGGCCGGCTGGGCACGGCGTCATAGATGATTGTCAGCTTGTTCGGCACCGCCTGGCGCAGTTCCAGTGCTGCGCGGCGCATGTGCCAGTCAGTCGTGATCAAGCGGACGGTGCGAAAATGCCGCCGCTCGAGCCAATGAGCCGTCTCGATCGCGTTGGAGCGTGTGTCGATGGCTTCGCGGCCAAGGGTGATGCAGCAGGAAAACAGCCGCTCGGGCCGGTCATATTGCGCCGCCAGTTCGGCAGGTCGCACGGAACGGTCGACGCCGGATATCAGCATGCGCTTCGCAGCGCCCTCCTCCAGCAGGGCGAGGCCCCGATCGATCCTGCCAGCACCGCCGGTCAGCACGACGATGGCATCGGTCGGACGACCGTCGAGCGGCTGCGGCAGGAAGATTGCGAACCAGGCGAAGCCAAGCATCCAGGCAAGAAGCGAGACAGCGAACAGGCGGACGATCATAGCAGCCGCCCCAGCGATCGCAGCACAGTCCAGCGCGCGGCAAGCGTCGAAAGAAGGACACCGCCGATGGGCAGCAGGGCAAGGATCAGCCAGCTGGTCCAGGGGAGGCTGATCGCCGCGAGCAGGTCAGAACCGGTGGCGGCGAGGCGCGTGCCCAGCAGGATGATGACGAGCAAGGCGGTAACGAACCCGAGCAAGCCGCCGAAAAGAGCATCAAGGCCGATGCGCCGCTGGAAGAGCCGGGCGATCTGAACATCGGTGGCGCCCATCAGGTGCAGCACGTCGATGGTGCCGCGATGGCTGTCATGCGCCGCGCGGGCCGCAAGGACGACAATGGCGGCGGTGGCGAGCGCCATCAGCAGCACGATCCCGGCCGCCAGGCTGCCAAGAGCGGTGAGGAGGCTGCCGAGCGGCCGGAGAAATGCCGCATGCGGCTCCACGCGGATGCGAGGCGAAAGGGCGGCAAGGACGCGGTTCAGACGCTGAACCTTGGCCGCCGTCGCTCCGGGCGTGAGCTCGACGTCGATCAACGCAGGGATGGGGAGGTCGCCGTCGGCGGCATCCTGGCCGAGCCATGGCCTGATCTGATCGGCAAGCGTGGCGGGGTCCACCGGACGGACCGCGCGAACGTCGGGCGATTTGCGGAGGAGACGCGCAGCAGCGCCGCTCAGCTCCTCGCGCCGGTCGGCATTGGCCTCCACGATCTGGATCGTGGCGCGACCCGCAAGGTCCGCACCCACGGATTGAACGGCCGCGGCAAGGCCAAGGCCGGATGCTGCCGCAAGCACGGTCAGGAACATCATGATCGCGATGACCCAGGGCATGGGCCCGGCAACGCGGCCTTCGGGCAGCAGCCGATGACGCGCGGCGGCAGCAGCGCGGCGGTCCGCGCCCGTCATGATACTGCCACGCCTTGCGGCCGGGGCGGATAACGCAGCGCTCCGGTTGGGTCCGACAGGCGCCCCTTGTCCAGCCGCATCATCTGTGCGCCCTGAACCTGACCTATGAGCGGCAGGTCGTGGGTGGCAACCACGATCGTTGTCCCAAGCCGATTGAGCGCCTCGAACAGGGTCAGCAGGCGGCGGGCCATGTCGGCGTCGACGTTCCCGGTGGGTTCGTCGGCGACGAGAATTTCGGGGCGGGCGATGACGGCGCGGGCAATGGCGACGCGCTGTTGCTCTCCGCCCGACAAGGTGGCCGGACGCGCCTGCCCGCGATCGCCAAGGCCGACCCAGTTGAGCATTTCGGAAACGGATGCGTCGATCTCGCTCTCCGCCATGCCTGCGACGCGCAGGGGCAAGGCGATATTGTCATAGGCGGACAGGTGAGACACCAGCCGGAAATCCTGAAAGACCACGCCGATGCGCCGACGGAAGCCGGGCAGGCGCTTGCGGGGCAGCGTCACCACATCCTCACCGAACAGGCGAATGACGCCCCGGCTCGGCCGCTGGGCGAGGTAGAGCAGCTTCAGAAGGGACGTCTTGCCCGCGCCCGAAGCACCGGTGAGGAAATAGAAGCCACCGCCATGGAGGGAGAAGCTGACGTCGGACAGCGTCTCGCTATCCAGACCATAGCGCAGGCCGACATTTTCGAACTGTACGATCGCCGACATGCCTTGGTTGATGCGCCCGCGCGCTCCCTGCTTCCCCTGCCATGCAGCCATGGCACAGGGGGCGGGCTGGCGTAAAGCCCAAGGCGTTGCAAACCGCCGAGTCGCGCCATCTTCGGCCCTGCCCTTCAATGCCGCTTGCCCTCGAGTCAAAGCCATGCCTATGAAGCGTCATGATCCTGGTGTGTCCCAATTGCGCCACGCGCTATATTGTGCCGGACAGCGCCGTCGGCCCCAATGGCCGCCAGGTTCGCTGCGCCTCCTGCAAACATAGCTGGTTCCAGGAAGGGCCAGTCTTGGCGCCCAGGGAAGAGGCCATGGTGGAGGCGCACGCGCCGGTTGCTGCCGAAGCACCTCCCGCCCCGCCTCCCCCTCCACCCGTGTCAGCCCCGGCACCCACCGCTCCTGCGCCTGTCGAGACGGAGGCTGATCCACAGCCTGTGGAAGAGGCAGCCCCGGCACCCGCGCCCAAGCCCTTCACGGCGGCTGCTCCGGTCATGGCGGCAGCGCAGAGCGACAATCGGGTCGACGACATCTATGGCCGCGTGCGGGAGGATGCTGAGGAACCCTCCGCCGCCCCGGTGAAGCCACGCCGCAACAGGCTGAAGCTTTGGACCTATGCAGCGGTGCTGTTCTGCCTAATGATCGGCGGTGTCGGCGGCGCGCTCTGGTATTTCGGAACGCCGAGCTGGGCCGTCAATCTGGGCCTGGTGTCCGAGGAAGGCGATCCTGACCTGCTCTTTTATCTTTCCAAGCCTGCCGAACGCCGGAAGCTGCCGACCGGCGAAGAATATTTCGCGTTCGGCGCGCGGATCGTAAACAGTGGGAAGGAGACCCTGCCGGTGCCACCGGTGCTGGTGCAGTTGCGCGACCAGCAGAACCGGCTGGTGTTCAGCTGGACGACGAAGGCTGACCGCACCAGCCTGAAACCGGGTGAAGAAGCGTCGATCAACGAGAGCCGGATCGATATTCCCAAGAATGCCGAGAATTTGTCGCTGACTTTCGTGCAGTAACGCGCCGCTGCGTAGGCCTTATTTGGCAGGACAGAACCGAACCGCCGGCCCGTTCGCCTGAGCCTGTCGAAGGGCTTCTCTTAAAATAGGGAAGAGGCTTCGAAAGGCTGAGTCCGAACGGAGGATGGGTTTCGTTGCTTTCCTACGGATAGCTCACCGTCTTTGGCCGCCCCTGCGGGATCGGAATGAACTCCTGATCATCTCCCGGGATCAACGGGAAGCGCATCGCTTCCCAATCCTCGCGCGCCTGGAAAAGGCGGTCCTTGGAGGATGAAACGAAGTTCCACCATACATGGCGCGCCGTCTGGAAGGCCTCACCGCCGCAATACATCACCCGGCCGCCATCGACGCTCATCAACGTGGCGCGGGTGCCGGGGCGCAGCACGTAAAGTGTCTGCGGCAATAGCGGCACCCCATCGATCGCTGCGTCTCCACCAGCGACATAAAGGGCACGCTCATCAGCGTCGGCATCGATCGGGACGCTGCCGCCCGGCATCAGCTGGATATCGGCATAGATGGTGTCGGCATAGGTGGTGACGGGCGAGCTAGCACCCCAAAGACTTCCCATGATGACCCGCGCATTGGCCCGACCGCAATCGATGACCGGTAGCCCGCCCTCGCTGACATGTTCAAAGGCAGGCGCCATTTCCTCGACGCCGTCGGGAAGCGCCAGCCAGGTCTGGATGGCCGAGAGCTTGGACTCCCGCGCACGGTCGCTGTCGGGCGAGCGTTCGGAATGGACGATGCCACTGCCTGCGGTCATCAGGTTGATCGCGCCCGGCTCTATCAGCTGTTCGGTGCCCAGCGAGTCCCGATGGAGAAAGGCGCCCTCGAACATGTAGGTAACGGTCGCAAGGTTGATGTGCGGATGGGGGCGCACGTCGATGCCCTGCCCCGCGCCGATCCTCGCTGGCCCAGCCTGATCGAAGAAGATGAAGGGGCCTACCATCGTCCGGCCCGGCGCAGGCAAGGAGCGGTGGACGCGGAAATCACCCAGGTCGTGCGTGGTCGGCGTGATCGTCTGAATGATGAGGTCGTCTGGCTTCATATAGTGTCCCCTGATCAGGCTTCGCCGGGCGCACGCGCCTTGATCGCCAGCGCGTGCACCTTGTCGCGGAGCAGGTCGGCCAGCGCCGTGCTGACCAGCCGCTGCCGCGCGACACGATTCTTGCCCGCAAATTCAGCCGAGACGATCTCCACCGTAAAGTGGCTTTCGCCCGATCCATCATGTCCGGCGTGGCCGCGATGCATTTCGCTGTCGTCGATCACGGCGAGTTGCTCTGGTGACAGGGCGGCGCGTAGCCGCTGCTCAATCTCTGTGGCCACCGGGCCTTTCAGTTGGGTGCTCATCGCACCTATATAGGCCCTTTGTTCCACCATGCATCAGGGCAAATTTGTCTACCGATCCCTTCTCGACCCGTCGTTTCAACCGCTTCCATGGCCGCGTGGAGAGCGATCGCCCTTGCGCGGTCGAAGGATGCGCCGAACCGGGCGAGTTTCGCGCGCCGCCATTGGAAGGCGGGCGGCCGAACCAGGAAGGTCCGCGCTGGCGCTGGCTGTGCCTCGACCATGTGCGGGAGTTCAACCAGGGCTATAATTTCTTCACCGGCATGAGCCCCGATGAGATCGCCGCCGCACAACGCCCCTATGCAGGGTGGGAACGGGAAACGCGCGCCTTTTCATCGAACGCCGCCAGCCCGCCGCCCAAATGGTCGGACTTCCAGGACCCGCTCGACGCGATCGGCGCCAAGTTCAGGGAGCGGGTGGCAAAGGCGCGGGCCGACAACCAGATGCGGCAGGACGGCAAATTCCTGTCCAACGACGATCGCAAGGCGCTGTCCGTGATGGGATTGCCCGTTGATGCGGATCGCAAGGCGTTGCGGCAGCGTTATACGGAGCTGCTGCGGCGCTATCATCCCGATCACAATGGCGGCGACCGCAGCCACGAAAGCGCCCTGCAGGGCGTGATCGAGGCCTATGGCCTGCTGCGCAAGGCGCCTGCCTTTGTCTGAGCGGGCAGTCCGCGCCGCGCCGATTGGCTACTCGACACCGGCCTTCGCCTTACGTTAGGGCGGAGGAGACCGAACAGAAAGAAGACCGATGACCGACATTCCGAACGTCCAGCCCGATACACGATCAGAGACGCTGCTGGCCGCGCCCGACCGTGAGGTCGATGCACGCGAGACGTTCGGTGTCGACGTCGACATGAAGATCCCGGCCTTTTCCGAAGCGGACGAGCGGGTGCCTGATCTTGATCCCGCCTATGTGTTCGATCCGGATACGACGCTCGCGATCCTGGCGGGCTTTGCCTATAACAGGCGCGTCATGGTTCAGGGCTATCATGGCACGGGCAAGTCCAGCCATATCGAGCAGATCGCCGCGCGCCTCCGCTGGCCCTGCATCCGCATCAACCTCGACGCGCATATCAGCCGCATCGACCTTGTCGGCCGCGACGCCATCGTGCTGCGCGACGGGCAACAGGTGACGGAATTCCGCGAAGGCTTGCTGCCATGGGCGTTGCAGCGCCCGGTAGCGTTGGTGTTCGACGAATATGATGCCGGGCGTCCCGATGTGATGTTCGTGATCCAGCGTGTACTGGAAACCGACGGCAAGATGACGTTGCTGGACCAGAATCGCGTCATTCGGCCCAACCCGCATTTCCGCCTGTTCGCGACCGCCAACACGGTGGGCCTGGGCGACACGACCGGCCTTTACCATGGCACACAGCAGATCAACCAGGGACAGATGGACCGGTGGAACCTGGTCGTGACGCTGAACTATCTACCCGCTGCGACCGAGGCGCAGATCGTGCTCGCCAAGTCGGGCGAATATGATCATGAGGGCGGCCGCAAGGAAGTCGAGAATATGATCAAGGTGGCGGAGCTTACCCGCCAAGGCTTCATCAACGGCGACATTTCGACCGTGATGAGCCCCCGCACCGTCATCAGCTGGGCGCAGAACGCGCTCATCTTCAAGAATGTCGGCTTCGCCTTCCGCCTGTCCTTCCTCAACAAATGTGATGAGGCGGAGCGGCCGCTGGTGGCGGAATATTATCAGCGCGTGTTCGGCAAGGATCTGCCGGAAAGCGTCGCCCACCGGGCGGCGTGACGCGATGATCGTCGTCGAGCGTATCGCGCCGGATGGCAGCGCGCACCGGGTCAACATCCGGGGCCATGAGCTGATCGTCGATATGACGCCGCCCGATGGGCATGATGCGGGGCCCGATCCGCATGATCTGTATGATTCGGCGTTGGGCGCATGCAAGGCCATGACGATGCTTTGGTATGCGCAGCGGAAGGGCATTCCGGTCGAGGACATCCATGTCGGCGTCGTCCGGGACGCCAGCGAGGAACGGGACGGCATCTACCGGCTTACGACGCGGATCGCGCTTGGCGGGCCTTTGACGCAGGAGCAGCATGATACACTGATCGGCGTCGCCGCGCGCTGCCCCGTTCACAAGCTGATGAGCGATGTGGAGACACGGATCGAAACCGTCGCCGTGCCGCCTGTCGGCGAGGCTGAGCGGCCGTGACGGAGACCATCGCTCCGGTTGGCCCCGGCCGCCGCCTGCCGCTGGAGCGCGCGTTCAACCTGCGCGATTTCGGCGGCTATGCGACTGCCGAGGGGCGCGTCGTCCGGCGAGGCATGTTGTTCCGGTCGGGCACCATGGCACTGCTGAGCGAAGCGGACGCGGCGCATCTGCGTTCGCTCGGCATCCAGGCGATCTGTGATTTCCGGCGAGGCAATGAACGGAGCGCGGAGCCGACGCTCTGGCATGGAGCGGAAGTCGATTATTTCTGCCGCGACTATAGCGAAAGCAGCGGCGTCCTGGGCGAGATGCTGAAGCGCAAGGACGCGACCGCGCAGGACATGCGTCACGCGATGATTGCGCTGTATCGCGCCATCCCGCTGGACCATGCCGCATCCTATCGCGCGATGTTCGCTCAGATCCTGGCCGGACGCGTGCCGATCATCATCAACTGTTCGGCGGGGAAAGACCGCACTGGTGTCGGCGCTGCGTTGATATTGGCAGCATTGGGCGTGCCGCGGGAAACGATAGTCGATGACTATTTGTTGACCAATGAACATGCCGACTGGGATTGGCTGCTGACCCAACGCAGCACGCTGGTCGCGCGGGCATGGTCGGCACGGGCCGAGGCGCTGGAGCCATTATTGACCGTGGATGAAGCGTATCTCGACAGCTTTTTTGCCGAGCTGGACAGCAGCCATGGCGGCATCGAGGGCTATCTGACTGGTCCTTTGAAGATGGACGAGGGCGCGCGGCAGCTGCTGCGAGAAAGGCTGCTCGACTGATGGCGGAGCGTTCGCCCCTGGATGCTTTCAAGGACGTGCTGTCCGGCGCGGCCCGGTCGATCGCGCGCGATGCGGAGGTCGAGGTCGGCTTTACCGCGGACGCCCCGCATATGGCGGGCAAGGCGATCAAGGTGCCGACGCCCGGCCGCAACCTGCCCCCCGACCAGGTCGCGCTCGCCCGGGGCTTTGCCGACGCCAATGCGCTGCGGCTGCGGCATCATAATCTGAAGCTGCATGCCAACGCTGCGCCAGCCGACGCCACCGCGCGCGCCGTCTATGACGCGGTCGAGCAGGCGCGTGTGGAGGCTATCGGGTCGCGGGCGATGGAAGGCGTGCGGGCCAACCTCAACCATGCGCTGGAGTTGCGGCTGAAGTCCGATCCGCTGCGCCGGGCACGCTCTGCCGATGAAGTGCCGCTGTCGACAGCGCTCGCGCTCAAGGTGCGTGAGCGGCTGACCGGCCAGGCTATCCCAAAGGATGCGACCGGTGGCATGGCCATGGTCGATGCCTGGATCGAGGAGAAGGCAGGCGCCGACCTTGATGCGCTGGGCCTCGCCATCGACGACCAGCGCGCTTTCCAGAAGCTCGCCCAGGCGATGCTGGAGCATCTTCAGCTGGTCGAAAGCGACGCGCCGCCCCCCACCGACGAAGAGGAACCGCAGGACGAAGGCGAGGACGAGGAAGAGCAACAGGAAGAAGGCGATTCGGGCGAAGAGGAGTCCGGCGACAGCGACATGAACGCCGAGGCGCGGGCCGAGGACAAGGGCGGCGACACCGAAGAAGGTGAAACCGAATATAGCGACGATTTCGACGCCGACAGCGACCAGGGCGCCGACGACATGGGCGATGAGGGCATGATGCCCGTCCGGCCCAACCGGCCGATGTCCGATCTGCCGCCGGGCTTCGACTACAAGCCCTATACGATCGCGCATGACGAGATCGTCACCGCCGATGATTTGTGCGACGAGGATGAACTCAATCGCCTGCGCGGCTTCCTCGACCAGCAGCTGGTGAGCTTGCAGGGGGCCGTCACCAAGCTCGCCAACCGGCTGCAACGCCGGTTGATGGCGCAGCAATCCCGGTCATGGGACTTCGATCAGGAGGAAGGGCTGCTGGACGCTGCCCGGCTCGCGCGGATCGTGATCGATCCTACCCGGTCCCTCTCCTACAAGGTCGAGCGGGACACGGAATTTCGCGACACGGTGGTGACACTGCTGATCGACAATAGCGGCTCCATGCGTGGACGGCCGATCAGCATCGCGGCGATCAGCGCCGATATCATGGCGCGCACGCTGGAGCGCTGTGGCGTCAAGACGGAGATATTGGGCTTTACCACGCGCGCCTGGAAGGGCGGACAGAGCCGGGAGGATTGGCTCGCGGCCGGACGCCCGCCGATGCCGGGGCGGCTCAACGACCTGCGCCACATCATCTACAAGAAGGCGGACGAGCCCTGGCGGCGGGCGCGACGCAACCTTGGCCTGATGATGCGCGAGGGGCTGCTCAAGGAGAATATCGACGGTGAGGCGCTGCTCTGGGCGCATCAGCGGCTGATCGCGCGTAATGAGGAACGCCGCATATTGATGGTGATTTCCGATGGCGCGCCGGTCGATGATTCGACGCTGTCGGTCAACAGCGGCACCTATCTTGAGCGCCATCTGCGGCAGGTGATCGAATGGATCGAGAACCGGTCTCCGGTACAGCTGGTCGCGATCGGCATCGGGCATGACGTGACCCGCTATTACCGGCGCGCCGTCACCATCATGGATGCCGAACAACTGGGCGGGACGATGGTGGAGCAGCTGGCTGGGCTGTTCGACGAAGATTAGCAGGTCGATCAGCCGCCCGGCTGCGTTCATCCCTTGAAATGACCATCGGCGCTCTCGACCTCTTGCAAGGGCATGGGCACGCCTTGCGGAGGAGATTATCATGAGTGTCGCTTTTCGCCGCGAGAGCGACGAGGAACATCTGGAGCCCACATTCGAGATACCGATCCCTCCCGGTCCCAATTGGGTCACGCAGCGAGGATTGCGGCTGACGCGCGAGAAGGTGGAGGCGCTAGAAGCGATCGACACCGCGGCGATGAGCGAGGATGATGCGAAGAAGCATAAGCGCGAACTGCGCTACTGGCGCACGCGGCTGGCCACAGCGGATTTGAGGCCCGTTGCGGATGGCGACGCGGTCAGTTTCGGCGTGTGCGTTACCTATCGGCTCAACGGCCAGAAAAAGACCGTCTCGATCGTGGGGGACGACGAAGCCGACCCCAATGAGAAGCGGATCAGCTTTTCCTCCCCGCTAGCCCGCGCGATGATGGATGCCGAGGCGGGGGAGCAGCTGGATTTCGGTGGAAAAGCCGATGCAGTGGAAATCCTGTCGGTCGAGCCGATCAACGAGGATTGAAGCGCACGTGGGCGCAGAGACATTGCTCTGCGCCCATGGACAAGATGATAGATCAGCCGTTCCGGCCAGCCTCGAACAGGAACCAGGCGCGTTCTTCCGCCTGATCGGTCCAGTCGTCGACAATGCCTTCGGTCGCGTTGTCGCCAGCCTCGGTGGCGGCGGCCTTCGCGGCACGCAGTGATTCGACGAGGCGCAGATTATCTTCCCGCAGTTCGTTCAGCATGTCGGCGGGATTCACATATTCCGCATCATTGTCCTTGAGGGACTGGCGGCGGGCAATGTCGCCGATCGAGCGGAGCGTCGTATTCCCGGTCTTGCGCACGCGTTCGGCAATGGCGTCGGTTACGGCCAGGATCTGCGCCGCCTGCTCATCGAACATCAGGTGGTAATCGCGAAAATGCGGGCCTGAGACATGCCAGTGGAAGTTCTTGGTCTTGAAATAGAGCGCGTAGCTATCCGCGAGCACGCCGTTGAGCGCTTCGGCCACGGACTTGGTGGCGTTGCTGCGCAGGTCGGTGGGAGTCTTGAGATCGGGGGCTGTCATGTCTTGCTCCTGGCTCGGTGAAATGATTTCGCGGGTATAATGATCTGATGCCGATAAGGTGCCATGGCAAGACGGGAATTACCCGCGGAAATGATCGCTTAGACTGATCCAAGCAATCGATCAGCGGCAGCCGGTCAGGCGAGTTGCAAAGCCAGGACGGCGAGTGTCAGGGCGACGACCAGCATCAGTAAGGCGACGCTCACGCGGATGGCTCTGATCGGGCCCGCAGGCAACATCCGTTCCCGCAGCAGGACGACGGGAACAAGCGCGGCCATAACGCCCAGCGTTCCGCCGACCGCTGCCAGGACCGGCTCTGCGGTGCGAGTCGCCAGTCCCACGATCAGGAATTGGGAACCATCACCAAAGCCGAGAATGAAGAGGCCCAGGGCGGCCGTCAGGAAAGGTCCTGTCGGCCAGTCGGCAAGCGGGTCCGGCGCTTTCACCCGCCATAGCAGGCCCACGCCCAGGAACAGCACGGCCAGCGCCAGAAACAGCAGGCGCGCGTCCGCGCTCAGCATCGGCGCGAGGAAGGCACCCGCAACGGCGGCTATGGCCGCGTTGGCGGATGCGGCCAGCATGATCCCGGCGATGATCGCGCCGTCACGCCGAAAGCGGGTCGCCAGGGCCAGCACCAGCAGTTGGTTTTTGTCACCTATTTCAGCAAGGAAGCATCCGAGCAGCGCGGTCAGCAATGCATCCACGGTCAGCGGCGGCTATCAGAGGGAAAGCGTCGGTGCAGACACCGCCAGGGATGCCGGAACAGGCATGGGCAACTGCGGCGCATCAGCCATTTCCGTGGCGATCGCGTCGCGCATCAGATCGAGATAGGACAAGATGACCGGCCCCGTACCCTGCAGCGACAAAGCCGATTGCAGCGTGTCGGCAAGGCCTTCTACGCTGTCGATATGGTAGGCGCGGGCGACATGGCGGATCTGGTCGACTTCGTCACGCAAGCTCGGCAGGCTAACCTGACCACGCTGGCCCGCAAGGCCGTCGACGCGGCGTAGCATGTCGGCGAGAATGGCCAGCATCGGATCGTGTCGCATGGGAAGCTTTCCCCCTGTCCTGTTGCTCCGATGACAAGATGCACCGGAACCGGTTAAGGCCGCGTAAAGTCTAGCATGCAGCCTGCCCCGCTGCCACGCGCGTATTGACATTATCCCGAATCTCCCTCATGGGCGGCTGCTGAAACGGGGCGGCCCTTCACGGGGCCGCTTCTCTTTTTCACGATATTCACGACCAGGAACCAGGGCCATGGCCAAGCCAGCAACTGTCAAGATTCGCCTCGTCAGCTCGGCTGACACCGGCTTCTTCTACGTCACGAAGAAGAATCCGCGCACGAAGACCGAGAAGCTGAGCTTCCGTAAATATGACCCTGTCGTGCGCAAGCATGTCGAGTTCAAGGAAGCCAAGATCAAGTGATCTGACGGCGGGTTTGCCCGCTTGGGTCGATTGACGGCTGAACGAAAAGGCCCGTCCCCTTGTGGGAGCGGGCCTTTCCTTGTTCGCTGCGGGCATTTTGGTCCGCCGCGGACCGAAAAGAGGAGGGGCGTGTATCCCCCCTCCTCTCTTGGCGAAGCTGATCAGTTGCCGACCGGCTGACCATCCGTGCGCGTCACGACGATGGTCGAGGAGCGCGGCTGCTGACCCGCCACCGGCCAATTGCCCGTGGGATGCTGGATGTTGACGAAGAAGGTCTTGAGGTCCGGCGTGTAGGCGATTCCGGTGATCTCGCATCCCAGAGGCCCAACCAGGAAGCGCTTGGACTGCTTGCTGGTCTGATCGACATAGAACATCGCATTATGGCCGAAGGCCTGATCGATGGTCGTGCCGGTGACGCCGGAATTGCCAGGGACGCTGTGATCGGTCTGTACCCAAAGGCGGCCTTGCGGGTCGATGCGGATGCCATCGGGGCTGGAGAAGGTGTCGCCCTTGATGTCGCCCACCAGGTGCTGACCGCCCGAAGAGAGCTTGGGATCGCCCGCCAGCAGGAAGATTTCCCAGGTGAAGGTCATCGCCAGCGGCGAATTGTCTTTTTCCTTGAACTTGATGATGTGGCCGTGAAGGTTGCGCGTGCGCGGGTTGGCCGCATCGGTGACCTGACGGCCGCTATTGTTGGTCAGCGTGCAATAGATCGCACTGTTGTCAGGCGCGACGGTCAGCCATTCGGGACGATCCATCACGGTGCCGCCAGCAACGCGCGCCGCCGCCTTGGTGTTGATCAGCACGTCAGACTGGCTGTTGAAGTTGACGATGACCGGCGCAGGCGGCGTCGTGCTCTGGCTGACATTGCCGGGGTCCGACGCGCCGGGCAGCAGGCCGTTCTGACCCTGCTCCAGCGCCCGCCATTCACCCGTGCCGTCCGCGTTGAAGCGCGCGACGTAAAGGGTGCCATGATCAAGCATGTCGGTGTTGGCCGCGCGGTTCGTCGCGCTGTAGGGGCGGTCGCACACGAATTTGTAGATGCAGCCGGGCGTGCCGTCGTCGCCCATGTAGAATGCGACGCGACGGTTGCTGTCCGTCATGTGCGCGACATTTTCATGATCGAACCGGCCAAGCCCGGTGCGCTTTGTCGGCGCGGCCAGTTCCTGGTAAGGATCGATCTCGACAACCCAGCCATAATTATTCTGCGGTTGCGTCGGGTCGAGATAATTGTCCGTCGATTCCTCGCAGGTCAGATAGGTGCCCCACGGGGTGCGGCCCGACGAGCAGTTGTTCAGCATGCCCTTGATCGTGCCCGACAGCAGGCCTGACCCCCGGCCGCTCGCCTTGTAGCTGCTGTTGCCGGTGTAGCGCTTGTTATAGCGCGAACCCGCATTTACCGCCCATTTGCCATCCGAACCCTTGGCGACTTCGACAACGGAGATGCCGACGCCGGAAAGGGCAAGAGCCTTCTGATCCGCGCTGGCCGTCGCTGCATTATAGCTACCGGAAAAGAGGATGTTGTAGTCAGGCAACTCATGGTTGATGGCGAGCAGCCCGCCGACATTGGGGTCGACGCCCGAAAGTTCGAAATATTCCATTCCGTCATGATTGCCGCCCGCCCATTTTTCCGCGTCGGCAGGGGTTGGGAAGCTGCCCGAATAGGGCGTGCCTGCTTCGACCGAGTCACCAGCCTTCAGCATGACATCCACGGTGTAGCCGTTGGGCACCGTGACGGTGTCATTCTGATTTGCGGCAACCGGTGCAAAGGCGATGGCGTAGCTGGGCGCGGGGGCCGGAGTCGGCGTAGGGCTGGGCGTGGGGCTCGGCGACGCGGAATCATCGTCATCATCCCCGCAGGCAGCCAAAGCGCCCATCATCGGCAGGATGGAAAGGCCGAGCAGGCCGTTTTTCAACACCGAGCGGCGGCCGGGATTGGCGGCGACGATCGCCTCCAGGCAATTGTCGCCCGCTTCGATCCTGGGTTCTGCATCGCGAAATGGCGCACGCGCCTCGTCGGTGAGGTGAGACATGATTTTACCCTGTTCCAGATCGGACTGTCGGCGGGATGCCGCGTCCTTGAGCCGGGGCTTGGCAGAGGCGCATGTAACCGGCGCTTCACTTCAGGGTCAGGGGCGTGAAATCTCCGTTACGATCAGATGACGATGGCGCCAGCACGTCACAGCAGGGCGTTCACCTGTTCGATGAAGCGCAAGACGGAGATGGGTTTGGACACATAAGCCTGCGCTCCTGCAGCCCTCAGCCGATCTTCATCCCCTTTCCCCGCATAGGCGGTCACCGCCATGACCGGAACGGCAGCAAGCCGTGGATCGCGCTTTAGCGAGACGATGAGGTCGAGGCCACTGACATGAGGCAGATGGATATCGGTGATGACGAGGTCCGGGCGAAACTCCAGCGCCTGCACCACTACGTCGCGCCCGTCACGCAGCGGCAGCACTTCATGACCATGGGCGCGCAGCAGGTCGCAAAAAAGTTTGAGATTGAGTTCGTTGTCCTCGACAACGAGCACGCGCTTTGCCACCAGTCACCCGCGTTAAATGAATGCGCATTCGAAAAGCGCGCTGATACAACCGCCCCTTGCCGAGAATCAATCATGCGTCCCGATAGCCCCGATAGCAAGCGACTTGGCCCGGCCGATGACGAAGACGCCTTGACGCTTGCCCTGATGGCGCTGGCCTGGACGCTGGGCGACGAACAGCGCGCGGATCGGCTGCTCGCGCTCACAGGGCTCGATGCCGATACGCTGCGGGCCGGGATCAACGACAAGATGGTGTTGCGAGCGGTGCTGGACTTTCTGGCTGATCATGAGCCGGACCTGATCGCCTGCGCCGACGCGATCGATACGACGGCCGAGAAGCTGATTGCCGCGCGGCGGGAGCTGGGCCGATGAGCCGCCCGCTGATCATCACCGACTGCGACGAAGTGCTGCTGCACATGGTCGTCCCGTTTCGCGAGTGGCTGGACGAGCATCATGACGTGCATTTCGACATGCGCGAACGCGGCTTTGCCGAGGCGCTGCGCCACAAGGACAGCGGCATCCCGCTGGAGCGTGAGCTTGTCTGGCAACTGCTGGTCGGATTCTTCGATACCGAGATGCATCGCCAGATGCCGATCGCCGGGGCAGTCGAAGCGATCGGCAGGCTGGCCCGCGTCGCCGACATCGTCGTCCTCACCAACATCGGCGAGCGGCATCATCAGCAGCGGGTAGAGCAGCTGGCCTCCCATGGACTGAATTTTCCGGTCCACTGGAATCACGGACCAAAGGGCGCTCCTCTGGCCGCGATCGTCGCCGAGAGGCAGCCCTCGGCGGCCCTTTTCATCGACGATCTCGCTGAACATCATCAATCGGTTGCGGAACATGCACCCGGCGTCTGGCGGTTGCATATGGTCGGCGAACCGGAAATCGCGGCGGATATCGATGCCGCGCCTTTCGCGCATGCCAGGATCGATGGCTGGGCAGCGGCCGAGACGTGGATCAATGAGCGGCTGGCCGAAGGGCCAGCCCCTTCCAATCTTCAATCCCAGATGGAGTCTAAGAAATGAGCGTTGAAGCCCGCCTTGCCGAACTCGGTATCACGCTGCCGGAAGCCGCCGCGCCGGTCGCAGCCTATGTCGCGGCTGTCGAAGCCAACGGCCTGCTCCACATTTCCGGCCAGATTTCCCTTTCGGAAGGGCAATTGATGACAGGCCGCCTCGGCGACGATCGCGAGCTTGATTATGGCGTCAAGGCTGCGCGGGCCTGCGGGCTTAACCTCATCGCGCAGATGAAGGCCGCGCTCGGCAGCCTGGATCGTGTCGAGCGGATCGTGAAACTGGGCGCGTTCATCAGCAGCGCCCCGGGCTTCACCGACCAGCCGAAGGTGGCGAACGGCGCGTCCGAATTGATGGTCGAGGTGTTCGGCGACGCAGGCAAACATGCCCGCAGCGCCGTCGGCGTGCCGGTACTGCCGCTCGGCGCGGTTGTAGAGATCGACGCGGTCGTCCTTGTCCGGCCTGCGGCCTGATCTTTCCTTCCTGACAGCCCGCCCCTTCGCCCATCGCGGGCTGCATGGGGCGGGCGCCAGCGAAAACGGCATGGCCGCATTCAACGCGGCCATCGCGCAGGGATATGGCGCCGAATGTGACGTCCGGCTGAGCCGGGATGGCGTCGCGATGGTTTTCCACGATGCGGCGCTATCCCGGGTGACGGGGGTCGAGGGGGTCGTTGCCGGGCGAACCGCCGCCCAGCTCGAACAACTGAGGCTGGAAGACGGCGGCGGCATTCCCCGGCTGAACACATTGCTGCAAGCATGCGGGCAGGCCGTTCCGCTGCTGATCGAACTCAAGGTGATGGGCCGCAATGTCGCGCCCCTTTGCGCCGCAGTGGCGCGCGATCTGGCGAAGCACCCCGGCGTGCAGGCCGCCATCATGTCCTTCAACCCGATCGCCATGCGCTGGTTCGCCCGCAACATGCCGCAGGCCGTGCGCGGACTGGTGGTGACGGAACAGGGCCAGCCGGGCTGGCGGGGCGCGGCACGGCGCGGCCTTGCACTTTGGGTGGCGAGACCCGACTTTATCGCCTGTGACGTGCGTGACCTTCCTTCCCGTTTTGCTGCCGAGGCGCGCGAGCGCGGGTTGCCCGTGTTGAGCTGGACGGTGCGCACCAAGTCAGAACATGCCGTGGCGGCGGCGCATGCAGACCAGATTATCTTCGAGGTCCCGCGTGACTGAATGCGTGGTGCGGATGGCTGGCGGCGTTGCGGAATTGCCGCGCGAAGAGTGGGATGCCTGCGCCGGGACCGCCAACCCCTTCACGAGCTGGGACTTTCTCGCCGCGCTCGAGCGGTCGGGCAGTGTCGGCACGGGAACGGGCTGGCAGCCTCTGCCCATGCTGATCGATGGTGCAGACGGGCGGATTGCTGCGGCCGCGCCGCTCTATGGCAAGACGCACAGCCAAGGCGAATATGTGTTCGATCATGGCTGGGCGGATGCGTGGGAACGGGCGGGTGGACAATATTATCCCAAGATCCAGCTTGCCGCGCCCTTCTCTCCAGTACCGGGCCCTCGTTTGCTGCTCCGCGATCCGGCTCTCGCCCCCGCCCTGATCGCGGGCATAGAAACGCTGGTCGAACGCAATGATCTCTCGTCCGCCCACGCGACCTTTGTCGAAACGGCGCAGGTGCCATTGTTCGAAGCGGCAGGCTGGCTGATCCGTGAAGATAGTCAGTTCCACTGGATCAATCGCGGCTATGGCGATTTCGACGATTTCCTCGCCAGCCTGTCGAGTGCGAAGAGGAAGAATATCCGCAAGGAACGGGCGCGCGCAGTCGAAGGGCTGGAGATCGTTCATCTGACCGGCGGCGACATTGGCGAAGCGCATTGGGACGCCTTCTGGCACTTTTACCAGGATACCGGATCGCGCAAATGGGGGCGGCCCTATCTGACGCGCGACTTTTTTTCGATGCTGGGCGAAAGCATGGCCGATCGGGTGCTGCTGATGCTGGCGATGCGCAATGACAGGCCGATCGCGGGCGCGCTGAACCTGATTGGCGAAGACGCGCTATATGGCCGCTACTGGGGCTGCGTCGAGGACGTGCCCAACCTGCATTTCGAGCTATGCTATTATCAGGCGATAGACGTTGCCATCGCGCGCGGGCTGGCGCGAGTGGAAGCCGGCGCGCAAGGGGGCCATAAGCTGGCGCGGGGATATGGGCCTGAACCCACCTATTCGGCGCATTTCCTGCCGAACGCATCTTTCCGCCGGGCGGTCGCCGATTTCCTCACCGCCGAGCGCGCGGGCGTGCAGAACGACCGCATCTGGCTTGCCGAACGAGCGCCGTTCCGCAAGCAAGGTTAAAGGATCAGGCGGCGCGGAGTTGGCTGGCGGCGATCCAGGCCCGCGCCTGGCGCTGCGCTTCGGCGATTTCGCGTGCGGTCATTTCCTCGGCGATTTCGGCACGCATGGCTTGCCCCTCCTCGCTGCCGCGCGAGGCCGCCAGATTGAACCATTTATGCGCTTCGATCAGATCGACAGGCATGCCGCCGGTGCCACAGCTATAGGCGACACCAAGCTCGAAACATTCTTCAGCCGATTGCCAGCCTGGCGCCGGGCGGCGGCTTTCCATCAGAAACTGAGCGCTCTTCAGACTATTGGCCATGACCGAATCCCCCTGTGGATTTCGACATAATGGTTTTCGACAGGCGGCACGGTGCACCGGCAGGGGATAAAAAATGGTTAACGCAGATTTGCGGGATGAAACGGCAACCGCCGGAAACAGGGGAGTAGCAAGGTTAATGCGGCTAATTGTCCGATCTATCGCTGGCGTCGCCGCGTCATTGACTTCATAGCCGCGCGATGACCAACCCTTCCTCTCCGGTCGCCGTTCGACAATCGCAAAAGGATATCGGATTTCGCGAGTTCGTGGTGCTGAGCGCCTGTCTGATGGCAATGAATGCGCTGTCGACCGACCCCATGTTGCCTGCTCTGCCGGAGATCGGCAGCGACCTTGGGGTCGCCAACGCCAATGACCGGCAGCTCATCATCAGCATCTATTTCCTGGGGTTAGGCGCAGGATCGCTGCTGTTCGGCATCCTGTCCGACCGGTTTGGGCGCAAGAAGGTGATGGGCGGCGCGCTGGTGCTGTTTGTCCTCTCCACCATCGCATGCGCCGTCGCGCAAAGCTTTTCCCTGCTGCTGATCGGCCGCGCTGCAGCCGGCTTCTTTGCAGGCGCAAGCCGCGTGATTGCGGTTGGTATCATCCGGGACCGGTTCAAGGGCGATGCCATGGCGAAGGTCATGTCGCTGATCCTGGCGGTGTTCATGTTGATACCCGTGGTGGCGCCGAGCTTTGGGCAGGCGATTCTCTGGTTCGCGCCTTGGCGGTGGATTTTCTGGATTCTCGCCATCCAGGCCGCGCTCATCCTGATCTGGATGGTCGTCCGCATGCCCGAGACGCTGGCGCCGGAAAACAGGCTGCGCATGAGCCCGTCGACGATCTTTCGCACTATTGGCTCCGTACTCACCAACCGCAGTGCTGCGGGCTATATGCTGGCGAGCGGCGTGGTGATGAGCGGGCTGATCGGCTTCATCCTGTCGGTGCAGCAGATTTTCTTCGACATTTTCGACGCCAGGTCATTTTTCCCCATCGCCTTCGCGGTGATGGCTGGAAGCATGGGGGTCGGCAGTCTGCTGAACAGCCGGCTCGTGTCGCGATTTGGCGCGCGGCGGTTAAGCCAGGGCGCGGTGATTTCCATGATCGTGACGAGCGCTATCCACCTGGGCGTGATCGCGTCCGGCCATGAAAATATGATCAGCTTCATGGTCTTTCAGTCGGCCACGATGATGGCGGTCGCCTTCACGGCTTCCAACTTCGGCTCGATTTCGATGGAGCCATTCGCCAAGGGAGCGGGCGCAGCCTCTTCCTTTCAGGCTTTTTTGACGACGGCGCTGTCCAGCGCCTTGGGCAGTGTCGTTGGCCGCGCCTTTGACGGAACGACGCTGCCGCTGACCTTAGGCATGCTGATATTCGGTGTCGCGGCGCTGCTGATCGTCGCCTTTGCCGAGCGGGGCAAGCTTTTCACGCGCCCGCGCCATGATGCGCTTCGCGAAGTGGAGTTCGACACCGTTCATTGAAAAAGAGGCGGCGGATCGAACCGCCGCCTCGTTGAATACCCTCAGGCCTCCCGCCCGCCCGGAGTTGGAGCACCGGGCAATGGTGGCACTGGCTGCGGCGGGACATCGGCATCCTGCTCGTGCGTTTCCACCAGGCCGCGCGCCACATGGCTCTTGCGATAGCCGTAGAGGAAATAGAGCAGCAGCCCGACCCCGCCCCACACCGGCAGCACCAGCTGGGCATCGACCGGCAGGTTGAAGAAGAGGAAGAGGCAGCCGACGGTCGCCATGGGCGCGATAAACCAAACGACCGGAGTCCGGAAGGGACGGTGACGATGAGGATCGCGCACCCGCAGTACCAGGACGGCGATCGACACCATGAAGAAGGCGAACAGCGTGCCCGAATTGGAAATGTCCGCCAACTGGCCCACCGGCAGAAGCGCCGCGCCAATGGCGACGAAAATGCCAGTCACGATCGTGACGATGTGCGGCGTCTTGAAGCGCGGATGAATGCTGGCGAGCTTTTCCGGCAACAAACCGTCGCGAGCCATCACGAAGAAGATGCGCGTCTGGCCGAACATCATCATCAAGATGACAGAGGGAAGCGCCAGATTGGCAGCCAGCCCCAGCGCGTTGCCGACTACCGTCCAGTTGATGGACCGCAGCACATGCGCCAGCGCCTCATTGGAGCAGACCAGATCGCCCGCATGCGCAGCCGTAGCGCAGGCTTGGGCGAAGCCGGCCGAACCCGGGGCGACGACTGATCCATCCAGTCCCAGCACCGGCTGGGCACCGATGGCGCCGATCGCGCCTGCAGCAACGAGCAGATAGAAGATGGTGCAGAGCGCAAGGCTGCCGATCAGGCCGATCGGAACGTTGCGCTGCGGATTTTTGGTTTCTTCCGCAGCCGTCGACACGGCGTCGAAGCCCACATAGGCAAAGAAGATGGACGCCGCCGCTCCGACGATGCCCATCCCGCTCGTCCCTTCAGGTCCGAACCAGCCATTAGGTGCGAAGGGCGAGAAGTTTCCCGTGTCAAGAGCGGGCAGCGTCAGTGCGATGAAGGCGGTAAGCGCGGCGACCTTGATCGCGACCAGAACCGCATTGACGCGCGCGCTTTCGGTGGTGCCGACCACCAGCAGGGCCGTCACCGCCAGCGCGACGACGATCGCCGGGATATTGATGACCCCATGCGAAAAATCGGCATGCGGAATGAACCCGTTCATGCTCCACGCGGGGCCCGCAGACAGTGCCTGCGGTAACTCCAATCCCGTCACGCTTTTCATGAGGCCCATGAAATAGCCGGACCAACCGACCGACACCGCGCTCGCGGCGACGGCGTATTCGAGGATCAAGGCCCAGCCCACCATCCAGGCGAGCAATTCACCGACCACCGCGTAGGTGTAGGTATAGGCCGACCCCGATACCGGCACCATGGAGGCGATTTCCGAATAGCAGAGCGCTGCAAAGGCACAGACGGCCCCCGCAATGACGAAGCTCCACATCATTCCCGGCCCCGCCTTTTGCGCGGCGGCGGCAGTCAAAACGAAAATGCCGGTGCCAATGATGGCCCCGACACCCAGAAGCGTTAGCTGTATTGGTCCCAACGTCCGGACCAGGGACTTTTTTTCCGCTGTCGCCAATATGGCGTCCAATGGCTTGATGCGCCCGAAAATCATGCGTGGAACCCTCAGCTATATTTTGTCCCCGAACGGCCTTTGGACCGATCGCTTATGTCGTTGGGTGAAGACTATCGCCTAATGTGGCGCGCGCAAGTATGTTGCGCGGCCTCGGCACATTTGTCCAAAGGAGTCATCGATGATCGAATTGCTGCGCGCTGCCAGCCTGTCGGATGTGCCGCACGGCTTTGCGGGACGGCGTGGCGGTGTGTCGACCGGGGTACACGCGGGGTTGAATGTCGGCCTTGGTTCGGCGGATGAACGCCAGGCAGTCCTTCATAATCGGGACCTGGCAAGGGACGCCCTGCTACCCGGCGCGGCATTGGTCACGGTACGGCAGGTCCATTCGGCGGACGTAGTGACGGTGACTGGCCCGATCGACGAAGACGAACGTCCGGCTGCCGATGCGATGGTGACGAACCGTCCCGGGCTGATATTGGGGATTTTGACCGCAGACTGCGTTCCAGTGTTGCTTGCCGATCGTGAGGCGGGTGTCGTCGGAGCAGCGCACGCTGGCTGGAAGGGAGCGATCGCGGGTGTCACGGACAATACGCTCGCTTCGATGGAGAAGCTGGGCGCCCGGCGCGACCAGATCAGTGCTGCGATCGGGCCGTGCATCGGCCGTGCTTCCTATGAAGTTACCAGCGACTTCGCCCGCCATTTCGAAGAGCAGGACGCGGAAAACAGTCGCTTCTTTTCAACAGGGCGCGAAGGCCATTGCCAGTTCGACATCGCGGCCTATGTGGCGGCCCGCCTCGCTATCGCGGGCGTTGGAAGGGTCGAGATGATGGATGAGGATACCTATAGCCAGCCCGACCGCTTCTATAGCTATCGCCGGTCCTGCCATCGGGCCGAAGCAAGCTATGGGCGACAAATCTCGATGATCGCAGTCGGCTGAGGCCGCGCCGCCGTCAGGTTGGTCAGCCCGGCGGCAATCCCGGGTCTATGCCCGTCAGTTCGATCGAAAGGTCCCAAAGCCGTCGCGCGTCTTCAGCATTGGCCGCCCGCTGCTCGATCCGTGCGGGCCCCGACACGCCCCGCATCTCCCATAGCCCTTGCGGGCCGAAATAGTCGCCACCTTCAGCATGGGGATCTGTGGCCGCTTGAAGCGTTGGCCAGGCTGCCGCTGCCACGGGGTTGAAGAGCGGCCGCACGAACGGAAGCACGGGCTTGGTCCAAGGCGGAAGGTGCCGCATCAGTTCGGTCAGGGACACGCCCGGATGGCAACCGATCGCGCTCACGGGCGCGTGCGCAGCGCGCAGCCGCCGGTTCAGTTCCTGGACGAACAGCAGGTTGGCCAATTTGCTTTGCCCATAATATTGCGTGGCATTGTATGTTTTATCGGCGTTCCAATCATCCCACAGTATCTGGCCGCGGCGATGCGCAATGCTTGAGGTAACCACCACACGCGCGCCCGCAGTCTCGCGAAGCTTCGGCAGCAGCAGGGCCGTCAATGCAAAAGTGCCCAGATGATTGACGCCGAATTGGAGCTCAAACCCTTGAGCCGTGCGGGAAAGCGGCGGGATCATCACCCCTGCATTGTTGACGAGAACATCCAACCGGGGTTCGGCCGCCACTCTTTCGGCCGCAGCGCGAACGCTTGCCAGATCAGCCTGATCCAACAGGATCAGCTCCAGTTCGGCGTCCGGCTTTGCCGCCTTGATTTGCGCAAGCGCTTCCGAACCCCGTCGCGCATCACGGCATGCGAGTAGAACGCGCGCCCCTTTCGATGCCAAGGCTTTGGCCGCTTCGAACCCAATCCCGGTATTGGCTCCGGTAACCAGAAAGGTGCGTCCGCTTTGATCCGGCACTTGGGCATCGGTAAAGGCCACAACAATTCCCCCACTACGCTTCGAACCAGCATTTTGTGGAGAGTTCCGTTTGTGAAGGCAAGGCGGGTCCACGCATCTGAATGATCGGCGGCAATCTCAGATTGCAATCGGGCAGTCAGTTGCCTTGGGCAGCATCTGATGGTGCGGTGAAGAAGCATTGGACATAAATGGCTTCCGGCTTGCCGTTCTCTGGGCCGTAGTAGCAGCTTTGATGGGGTTTCTATTGCACGTCCTAATCAGGCCGGCCGTAAGAAAAGTCCTCGGCAGGAGGCGATGAAAGCTAGTAACTTCAGATGCGGTGATCGACCTCGAGGACTTGTAGAGCGGCATATCCATCGCCGACGTCACCCTCAGCGATTCCCGCGCTTTATCCCTGTCCCGCAGCGATTTTGAACAGGTCCCTGCTAGTCAGCGCATTTCTCACTCACCGGAGTGATGAATAGCGTTCGGGGCTGTCGATAGCCTAGCTACGTGCGACAACGACCCGAACTGCGGGAACACCCTCAGATATTATGTGATGCGGGGGCAATCGCATGCACCGCGAGCTCCTCGGCAGATGTCGCGCCTTTTATTTGCACGATGCCATTCTGCGGTCCGCTACATTCTTATCCACATGGTTGGTCATCTGCTAAAGGGACGGCTATCCCGCCTTGGCTGCGGTGATGATGATTTCTACCTTATAGTCCGGATGGTACAGCTTTACCTCTCCGGTCGCACGGGCTGGAGCCGGAAAGCCAGCGATCCATGTGTCCCATGCCTGATTCATTTCCTCGAAGTCATTGATATCCGCGAGCCAAATCTGCGCCATCAACAAATGGTTCTTGTCGCTTCCAGTCTGTTTCAGCAAAGCATCGATCTCGGCAAGTGCAGCTTGCGTCTGCAAGCCAACGCTTTCCCCAGGCGCGCCGATCTGGCCAGCCAGGTAAATGGTGTCGCCATGAACGACAGCCTCGCTCATGCGCGGACCTGTATCGATGCGGGTGATGGTCATGGCGAGAGGGTTCCTTTTAAATCGTTACAGCGAGGCGACAGCGCCGTCAGATGGCCAAGATGTGCGCTCAGCCGATGTGGCAACCGAGCACTTGCCTTAGCTCGCATGCCTCCGTCTACCCCCGAACTCCCTATTGGCCGCAGCATGAAGATGCATGATGCGGACCTTAAGCGGGAATTACTTGGAAATGGCGGTCGGCGTCAGAACAGGCTCTTCTGCGTCCGTAACTGTTTCACGGCCAATCGCATTGAGTGATGCATCATCTTTTCATGGAAGATCATTCCCTCCTGTTTGCCGGGACGTGCAACCGTGAGGTCACATAAATCAGGGGCAGACCATTAATCGGATAGATTGCGAAGGATCGTCTTCTGGTGATGGAGAGTTGGTGGATGTGTCTCCCAATCTCTTTAGCGGGCTTCCCTCAGCCTGACGCTGATGAAGCTGCTATCGAAGTCGGAGATGGAGAAAGCGGCTTTTCCAGTCCGGTTGGCTCGATCGGCTTCGGAGAACCCGATCGCCGAGATCCTGCAGCATCCGATGTTGGTCCAGAAGTTCGTGAAAGGTCGAAGCGCTGCTCGACACCTTCAATGGAGAGGCCATTCGGGCGGAAGCCGCAACCTCCTGGAGGAGTCATCGGAAAGGATTGGGGTCAATGGGAGGCGCAGCGATGATGGCCCTAGTGGCGAAGCCGCCGCCCTGATGCATCAGCCGAGAGCGTGACGATTTATCCCGACGGCGCTCGTAGTCCCGAGGCGGAGGTTATCGCAAACGTGTGAGATTTGGCGGTGTATACCTTAGACGACAACGCGGCCCTGTGGGCGTCGTATCGGGCTTATGCTGTTGGTTGCGGGAGCAGGATTTGAACCTGCGACCTTCAGGTTATGAGCCTGACGAGCTACCGGGCTGCTCCATCCCGCGCCACCAAAGGTAAAAGGGCGGCTTTATGGGCCGCCCTTTTATGAACTATGTGAATGGGTTTTGTTGTTTCAAAGCGCGAGCTTCAATGCCTGGCGACGCCCTACTCTTCCGGGGCTTGAGCCACAGTACCATCGGCGCAGACTGGTTTCACGGCCGAGTTCGGGATGGGATCGGGTGGGTCACAGACGCTATGGTCACCAAGCAATGAAGCTTGCGCTTTGGGTTTTAATCGATGCCGTGCACTTTGGGTATTTGAGTATCTGGCTTGAGGTGATCACCACATCGCCGACGCTGTTTTCCAGCACT